>JAPSLP010000030.1 GCA_031180665.1 Cupriavidus sp.
GCTTTGTCCGTCCATCACTTCTCCCTCCCGAACAGCCCGGCCGGCCGCAGCAGCAATACGATCACCATGATCAGGAACACCACGGTCGACGACGCTTCCGGATAGAACACCTTGGTCAGGCCCTCGATCACGCCCAGCCCGAGGCCGGTGACGATCGAGCCCAGGATCGAGCCCATGCCGCCGATCACCACCACCGCGAACACCACGATGATCAGGTTCTGGCCCATCAGCGGCGAGATCTGGATCACCGGCGCGGCCAGCACGCCGGCAAAGGCGGCCAGCGCGACGCCGAAGCCGTAGGTCAGCGTGACCATCAGCGGTACGTTGACGCCGAAGGCCTCGACCAGCTTGGGGTTCTCGGTGCCGGCGCGCAGATAGGCGCCGAGCTTGGTCTTCTCGATCATGTACCAGGTCGCCAGGCACACCACCAGCGAGGCCACCACCACCCAGGCGCGGTAGTTGGGCAGGATCATGAAGCCCAGGTCGGTCGCGCCCGCCAGCAGGTCCGGCGTCGAATACGGCAGGCCCGACACGCCGTAGATCGAGCGGAACACGCCCTCGATCACCAGCGTGATACCCAGCGTCAGCAGCAGGCCGTAGATGTGGTCTAGCTTGTAGATCCAGCGCAGCATGGTCTTCTCGATGACCACGCCGATCACGGCGACCACCACCGGGGCGAGCAGCAGCATCACCCAGTAGTTGAGCCCGGCGTACTCCATGCCCATCCAGGCCAGCACCGCGCCGAGCATGAAGAGCGCGCCGTGCGCGAAGTTGATGACGTTGAGCAGGCCGAAGATCACCGCCAGGCCAAGGCTCAACATCGCATAGAAAGCCCCGTTGACCAGCCCGAGCAACAGCTGGGACAACATGGCGGGCAAGGGAATACCGAAGATGTCCATCGCAGGCGTCAGCTATGCGGCGCCGCGGGCGCGCTGCGCGCCGGCCCGCCATCCATCGAGGGAGGCATGGGCCGGCGGCAGCGAACGCGCACGCGGCGCCGGTCGTTCATCGGGCCGCGACGATGCGCAAGGCGCGCACCGCCGCGCCGCCATTGCTTACTTCTTCAGCAGCGCGCACTTCGACTCGGCGGGCGTGGTGAAGGCCTGGTCGCCCGGGATCGTCGCCACGACCTTCAGGTAGTCCCAGGGCTTCTTCGACTCGGCCGGGCTCTTGACCTGCATCAGGTACATGTCATGAATGGCGCGACCGTCGGCGCGGATGTAGCCCTTGGTGTAGAAGTCGTCGATCTTCGCCTTCTTGAGCTCGGCCATCACCTTGTCCGGATCGTCGGTCTTGGCCGCCTCGACCGCCTTCAGGTAGGTGCGCACCGCGGAGTAGTCGGCCGCCTGCAGGCTGCTCGGCATCTTCTTGTTCTTGGCGAAGAAGCGGTTGGCGAAGTTGCGGGTCTCGTCGTTCATGTCCCAGTACCAGCTGTCGGTCATCAGCAGGCCTTCGGTGTTCTTCAACCCGAGGCTGTGCACATCGTTGATGAACATCAGCAGGCCGGCGATCTTCATGTTCTTGGTGATGCCGAACTCCTTGGCCGCCTTGATCGAGTTGATGGTGTCGCCACCGGCGTTGGCCAGGCCCAGGATCTGCGCCTTCGAGGACTGCGCCTGCAGCAGGAACGACGAGAAGTCCGACGCCGACAGCGGATGGCGCACCGAGCCGACCACCGTGCCGCCGTTGGCCTTGACCACCGCCGAGGTGTCGTTCTCCAGCGAATGGCCGAAGGCGTAGTCCGCGGTCAGGAAGAACCACGACTTGCCGCCCTGCTTGACCACCGCGCTGCCGGTGCCCTTGGCCAGCGCCACCGTGTCATAGGCGTAGTGCACCGTGTACGGCGAGCACTCTTCGTTGGTCAGGCGGGCCGTGCCGGCGCCGATGTTGATGTAGACCTTCTTCTTTTCCTGCGCGACCTTGTTCATCGCCAGCGCGGTACCGGAGTTGGTGCCGCCCAGCAGCATGTCCAGGCCCTGCTGGTCCATCCATTCGCGCGCCTTCGACGCGGCGATGTCGGCCTTGTTCTGGTGGTCGGCCGACAGCAGCTCGATCGGCTTGCCGAGCACCTTGCCGCCGGCGTCCTCGATCGCCATCTTGACCGCCTCGACGCCCGACTTGCCGTCGATGTCCGCGTACAAGCTGGACATGTCGGTGATGAAGCCGATCTTGACCGAGTCACCCGATACCTGGGCGGAGGCCGCTCCGGCCGCCATGCCCGTCACCAAGGCCGCCATCGCGGCTGCGAGCCGTTTGATCTTCATTGCTTGTCTCCTGTGTTTCGGCGGCCTCGCGCCGCCCGTTCCTACCACCGTACCTTCGACCGTACCTTCGACCATGCCTGCGACCCCGAAGGATCAGACCCCAAGCAGTTCGTGCAACACCGGCATCTTCTGTTCGAGCTCGCCGGCGCCGAAGCGCTCGACGATGGTGCCGTGCTCCATCACATAGAAGCGGTCCGCCAGCGGCGCGGCGAAGCGGAAGTTCTGCTCCACCATCACTACCGTGTACCCCTTCTGCTTCAGCATCCGGATCATGCGGGCCAGCGCCTGCACGATCACCGGTGCCAATCCTTCCGAAATCTCGTCGAGCAGCAGCAGGTTGGCGCCGGTGCGCAGGATGCGCCCGACCGCCAGCATCTGTTGCTCACCGCCCGACAGGCGCGTGCCCTGGCTCTGCCGGCGTTCGGCCAGATTCGGGAACATCTCGTAGATATCGGCCTCGCTCATGCCCTGCTTGGCGCCGGCGCCCTTGAGTTGCGGCGGCAGCAGCAGGTTCTCCTCGCACGACAGGCTGGCGAAGATGCCGCGTTCCTCGGGGCAGTAGCCGATGCCGTAGTGCGCGATCTTGTGCGTCGGCAGATGGATCGTCTCGTGCCCGTTGATCTTGATCGAGCCCTTGCGCGTGCCGGTCAGGCCCATGATGGCCCGCAGCGTGGTGGTGCGGCCGGCGCCGTTGCGGCCCAGCAGCGTGACCACTTCGCCGCGGTTCACCGTCAGGTCGACCCCGTGCAGGATGTGCGATTCGCCGTACCAGGCCTGCAGGTCGCGGATCTCGAGGGCGGGCGTGTTATCAGTCGTCATGTCGTCGCTCCGCTTGCTTTCAGTGCGCGCCCTGCAGCTCGGCCTCGACCGTGCCCATATAGGCTTCCATCACGCGCGGATCCTTCGAGACCTGCTCGTACGGCCCTTCGGCGAGGATCGCGCCCCGCTGCAGCACGGTGATGGTGTCCGCAATCGACGACACCACGTTCATGTTGTGTTCGACCATCAGGATGGTGCGGCCGCTCGATACCTTCTTGATCAGCTGCGTGACGCGGTCGACGTCCTCGTGACCCATGCCCTGGGTCGGCTCGTCGAGCAGCATCAGCTCGGGTTCCATCGCCAGCGTGGTGGCGATCTCCAGCGCGCGTTTGCGGCCGTAAGGCAGATTGACGGTCACGGTGTCGGCGAACTCGGTCAGGCCGACCTGTTCGAGCAGCGCCATCGCCTCGTCGTCGAGCACCGACAGCGTGCGTTCGCTGCGCCAGAAGTGGAAGGCGGTGCCGAGCTTGCGCTGCAGCCCGATCCGTACGTTATCGCGCACGGTCAGGTGCGGAAACACCGCCGAGATCTGGAACGAGCGAATCACGCCGCGGCGCGCGATCTGCGCGGGCTTCTCGCCGGTGATGTCGATGCCGTTGAACAGAATGGTGCCGGTGGTCGGCACCAGAAATTTCGTCAGCAGATTGAAGCAGGTGGTCTTGCCCGCTCCGTTCGGGCCGATCAGCGCGTGGATGGACCCGCGCCTGACCCGCAGATTGACGTCGCTGACCGCGGTAAACCCCTTGAACTCCTTGGTGAGGTTGCGCGTCTCCAGGATGGTTTCCTGCTGGTTCATGTCTCCTGCCCGTCCTCGTTCGGCGCGACGCTGGCTTCTGGCCCGTCGTGCCCGGATTCGACCCGCGATCCCGGCCGGCGCTGCGCGAATATCAGCGCGGGTGGGATCGCCTTGTCTGCAATGTCTTATTGATTTGTATGGCAGCGCGCTGGGTGGCAGCGGCGGCACGGTCGGATGCAAGCGCCGATGCATGCGCAGATGTGAGCGCGGCATCACGACTGTCCGGCGTCTATTGTGGGCACCTGTTGCGTCGCAAAACATCCGGGTTTGCACTGAGCCTGAAACATGAACCAGCTGTCATGTTTGTCAGGCAGTGCGGCGGCGGTGTGCGGGCTTCCTGCGGGAAAGCCGCAAGCAAGGCATGGGCAAGCTCCGGAGAAGCTGCCACAACGCTGCGGGGACGCAGGGAGCGGTGCTGCGCCGCGGGCGGGCGGCGCCGACGGTGGCGCTGAAACCGTGGCGGAGCGTCTGTCGCCTCAGCCGCGCGCGCCGCTGCGCCAGTCCTCGCGGATCATGTCGCTGGCGCGCTCGGCGATCATGATGGTCGGCGAGTTGGTATTGCCAGAGGTGATCAGCGGCATCACCGAGGCATCGACCACGCGCAGGCCCTGCACGCCGATCACGCGCAGGCGCTGGTCCACCACCGCCTGCGGATCGTCGGCCTTGCCCATGCGGCAGGTGCCGACCGGATGGAAGATCGTGGTGCCGATATCGCCGGCCGCGCGCGCCAGCGACTCGTCGTCCTGGACATGCGGCCCCGGCAGCCATTCCTGCGGCCGGTACGGCGCCAGCGCCGGCGCGGCGACGATGCGGCGGGTCAGGCGAAGCGAGTCCGCCGCGACCTTGCGGTCCTCGTCGGTGGACAGGTAGTTGGGCGCGATCACCGGCGCCTGGCGGAAGTCAGGGCTGTCGATGTGGACGCTGCCGCGCGAGGTCGGCCGCAGATTGCAGACGCTGGCGGTGAAGGCGTTGAAGGTGTGCAGCGGCTCGCCAAACTTGTCGAGCGACAACGGTTGCACGTGGTACTCGACATTGGGCCGCGCCTGGTCCGGATCCGAGCGCGCGAACGCGCCCAGCTGCGACGGCGCCATGCTCATCGGTCCGCTCTGGTTCCACGCGTACTGCAGCCCGATGCCGAGCTTGCCCCACCAGTTGCCGACCCGCGTGTTGAGCGTGCGCACGCCCTCGACCTTGACGATCATGCGCAGCTGCAGATGATCCTGCAGGTTCTCGCCGACGCCGGGCAGCGCCTGCCGCACCGGGATACCGAGCGCCTGCAGCCGTTCCGGCTGGCCGATGCCCGAGAGCTCCAGCAATTGCGGCGTGTTGACCGCGCCCGCGGCGAGGATCACCTCGCGCCGGGCCGCCACCGTGTGCGGCTGGCCGCCGCCGATGTAATGCAGGCCGCTGCAGCGGCGTGCGTCGAAGGTCAGCTCGCTGACCTGCGCGCCGGTGACGATGGTCAGGTTCGGCCGTTCGGAGGCGCGCCGCAGGAAGGCCTTCGAGGTGTTCCAGCGAATGCCGCGGCGCTGGTTGACCTCGAAGTAGCCGACGCCGAAGTTGTCGCCGCGATTGAAGTCGTCGGTGCGCGGAATGCCGGTCTGCTCCGCCGCGTCGATGAAGCGCTCGAGGATGTCCCAGCGCAGACGCTGCGGCTCGACGCGCCATTCGCCGCCGGCGCCGTGATAGTCGTTGGCGCCGCGATGATGGTCCTCGCTGCGTTTGAACAGCGGCAGCACGTTGTCCCAGCGCCAGCCGTCGTCGCCGGTGATGCGCGCCCACTCGTCGTAGTCCTCGCGCTGCCCGCGCATGTAGATCATGCCGTTGATCGACGAGCAGCCGCCCAGCACGCGGCCGCGCGGATAGATCAGCGAGCGGCCGTTCAGTCCCGGCTCGGCCACGGTGCGGTACATCCAGTCGGTGCGCGGATTGCCGATGCAGTACAGATAGCCCACCGGAATATGGATCCAGTGGTAGTCGTCCTTGCCGCCCGCCTCGAGCAGCAGCACGCTGACGTCGGCGTCCTGCGTCAGCCGGTTGGCCAGCACGCAGCCCGCGGTGCCGCCGCCGACGATGATGTAGTCGTAGGTCTCCATGCTCTTCTTCTGGGTTGGGTAGTCGATCGGGCTGCGGTCGTCCCGCGGGAGGACGGCCGGCAAGCGTGAGGCGTCAGGTGTTCAGTGTCAGGTGTCGCGCGTTGCCTCGATGCCTTGGAATCGCGTCGGCGCGCGTCTCAGCGGTTCGTATCCGTCACCGGCTGCAGATGGCGGCGCAGCCAGTCGCTCAGCGCGTCGAGCACTTCGCCCCGCAGCGCTGGCTGCTCGTTGAAGATCTCGTGGTAAGCGTGCTCGAACCAGATGCATTCGTGCAGGTCGGTCGGCGCATTGTCGCAGAAGCGACGGCTGCCCGCCGGATCGACCACGCGGTCGGCGCCCGCCACCAGCAGCAGCGTCGGCGCCTCGAGCAGCGGCGCATCGGCCTGCGCGCGTTCGATGCCGAGCATCATGCTCTGCAGGATGCCGGCCGTCAGCGTGCGCTGCACCAGCGGATCGCTGCGATAGCTGGCCACTTCGGCGGGATCGTGGCTGAGGTCGGTCGGACGGATCGGGCTCGGTACGCGCAGGTTCGGCGCCAGCGTCAGCAACATCCGCTGCAGCGTCAGCATCGGGCCGGTCAGGCGCAGCGCCAGCGCGGGCGAGGACAGCACCAGTGCACGCACCGGCCGCACGCGCGAAGTCGCCAGCTGCGCCGCGACCAGCCCGCCCATGCTGTGGCCCAGCACGATCGGCAGTTCGGGCCAGCGCTGCACCGCGCCGTCGTAGATCTCCACCAGATCGTCGAGGAAGACATCGGGCCGCTCGGCCACCATGCGCGCGCCGCCGCTGGCGCCGTGGCCGCGCTGGTCGTAGGCCAGCACGCGCAGGCCCAATGCGCGCAGCCGCGCGGCCACATGCGCATAGCGTCCGCAGTGCTCGGCCAGCCCGTGTACCAGCAGCAGCGTGCCCGACGGCTCGGGCCACAGCTGCGGGTCGGGCAGCCAGGTGCGCAGCAGCAGCTCGGTGCCGTCGCGCATGCGCTGGCGGCTTTCGACCGGCGCGATGGCGGCGCTCTGGGATGCATCCATGCGATCGCTCTCCTCGTCGGCGCGCGGCACGGCCGCACGCCGGTCAGCGTTCAAGAGTGGCAGGCGTGGCGCGCATTGCCATCGGGTGCATTGTCGTCGGGAGTTTCCCCGACGGGCGGCGCGCGCCCGGGCTCGGCGAAGTCGGCGAGGATCGGGCAATCCGGCCGCTCGTCGCCGCTGCACGCCTCGGCCAGCGCGCGCAGCGTGTCGCGCATGGCCGCCAGTTCCGCGATGCGCGTTTCCAGTTCGGCGACATGGCGCAGCGTCAATGCCTTGACGTCGGCGCTGGCGCGCCCGCGGTCCTGCCACAGCAGCAACAGGTTGCGGATCTCGTCCAGCGAGAACCCGAGATTACGGGCGCGCCGCACGAAGCGCAAGGTATGCAGCGCGCGCTCGTCGTAGCGGCGATAGCCCCCTTCGCTGCGCGGCGGCTCCGGTAGCAGCCCGATCGATTCGTAGTGCCGGATCATCTTGGCGGACACGCCCGAGGCGGCCGCCGCTTCGCCGATATTCATCGCCTTGCTTCCTCCAGGTTTCAGCGCGGCACGGCGCCGTCGCGCGGTGCCGGCCGCCAGCTGCGCAGCAGCAGCGCGTTGCCGACCACGCTGACGCTCGAGAAGGCCATCGCCGCGCCGGCCACCACCGGGCTGAGCAGGCCGGCCGCCGCCAGCGGGATGCCGATCACGTTGTAGACGAAAGCCCAGAACAGGTTCTGCCGGATCTTGCGCACGGTCCGGTGCGACATCGCCAGCGCATCGGCGACCAGGCCCGGGTCGCCGCGCATCAGCGTGATGCCGGCCGCGTGCATCGCCACGTCGGTGCCGGTGGACATCGCGATGCCGACGTCCGCGGCCGCCAGCGCCGGTGCATCGTTGACGCCGTCGCCGACCATGGCGACCACCGCGCCGCCGCGCTTGAGCGAGGCCACGCGCGCCGCCTTGTCCTCGGGCAGCACCTCGGCCTGCACGTCGTCGATGCCGAGCGCGTCGGCAACCTGGGCCGCGGCGCCGTGGCTGTCGCCGGACAGCATCACGGTGCGCACGCCGGCCGCATGCAGGCGCGCCACCGCTTCGCGCGCGCCGGGCTTGATCGCATCGCCGAACGCGACCAGTCCTTCCACGCGGCGCGCTTCGATCGCGATCAGCCACGACACCGTGCGCCCGGCCTGGCGCAGCGCCTCGGCCTCGCGCTGCAGGGCCGAGCCCTGGTCCAGCGATGCGCCCAGTTCCTTGCGCAGGCGCTCGCTGCCGAGCGCCCATGCGACGCCGTCGATGCGCCCGCTGATGCCGCGGCCCGGCAGCGCGCGCAGTTCGGTCGCGGCGGGCACGGTCAGCCCCCCCTGCCCGGCGGCGTGCAGCACCGCGCGGGCCAGCGGATGTTCGCTGCCGGCCTGCAGTGCGGCCAGGCGCGCGAGCAGCAGCGACGAGGCGTCGTCGCGCCGCTCGCTGCCGCCGGCCATTTCCTCCGCCGACAGCAGTGCCACCACCTCGGGTTGCCCCACGGTCAGCGTGCCGGTCTTGTCGAACGCGACCACGTTGACGCGATGCGCGGTCTCCAGCGCCTCGGCGTCCTTGACCAGGATGCCGGCCCGCGCGCCGGCACCGGTGCCGGCGATGATCGCGGTCGGCGTCGCCAGGCCCAGCGCACAGGGGCACGCGATCACCAGCACCGCCACCGCGTTGAGCAGCGCCGCCTGCCAGTCGCCCAGCGCCAGTCCCCAGCCCAGCAGCGTGAGCAGCGCGATCGCCAGCACCACCGGCACGAACACCGCGCTGACGCGGTCGACCAGCCGCTGGATCGGCGCCTTGGCCGCCTGCGCGTGTTCGACCATGCGGATGATGCGGGCCAGCACCGTTTCGGCACCGACCGCGGCGGTGCGCAGCACCAGGCGACCTTCGCCGTTGATGGCGCCGCCGGTCACGCGGTCGTCGACCTGCTTGGGCACCGGCAGGCTTTCGCCGGTCAGCATCGATTCGTCGGCATGGCTGTCGCCGTCGATCACCACGCCATCGACCGGAATGCGCTCGCCCGGCAGCACCACCACCTCGTCGCCGACCCGTACCTGCGCCAGCGGCACTGTCGTGTCGACGCCGTCGCGGCGCACGCGCGCGGTATCGGGCCGCAGCGCGGCCAGCGCGCGGATCGCCTCGGCGGTCTGCCGCTTGGCCCGGACCTCGAGCCATTTGCCGAGCCGCACCAGCGTGATCACCACCGCCGCGCTCTCGAAATACAGGTGCGGATGGCCCTCGCCATGGGCGGCGGCGCCGCGCCAGATCAACCACAGCGACAGGCCGTAGGCGGCCGAGGTGCCGAGCGCCACCAGCAGATCCATGTTGCCGGTGCCGGCCCGCAGCGCCTTCCAGCCGGCACGATAGAAGCGCCAGCCGAACACGAACTGCACCGGCGTCGCCAGCAGCCATTGCCACAGCGCTGGCACGTTCCACGCGATGCCGAACCAGCCGAGCACCATCGGCGCGGCCAGCGGCAGCGACAGCGCGGCCGGGATCGCCACGGACCAGGGTCCGGACCAGAAGTCGGCGGCGCGCGCGGCCCCTGCGGGCGCTGCGGCCTCGGCCACCCCTTCGGACACCGGTTCGGCGGTATAGCCGGCGCGGGACACGGCTTCCGTCAGCGCCGGCAGCATGTCGGCCGCGCTGCCGCCGACCAGCGTCACATGGGCCCGCTCGGTGGCCAGGTTGACCTGGGCGCCGACCACGCCGGGCACCGCGCGCAGCGCCCGTTCGACGCGGCCGACGCAGGAGGCGCAGGTCATCTCGCGCACCAATAGCTCCAGCTCGGTGCGCGGCACCGCGTAGCCGGCGGCGACGACGGCGTCGGCCGCGGCGGGCAGCACGGCGGCGCTGTCGGCCTGCACGGTCGCTTCCTCGGTGGCGAGATTGACCGCGACCGAGCGCACGCCCGGCACCTTGGCCAGCGCGTTCTCGACCCGGCGCACGCAGGAGGCGCAGGTCATCCCTTCGATCGGCAGGCGCCATTCGGGCGCGGCCGGGGTGGCGTTCGTACCGGCCGGGGCCGGGGACAGCGGAATGGAAGAAGTGGACATGGCGGTTGGCATCCTCGTTGACATTGCCTGTCACTGGATGCTGGACCTTACCATGCTAGGAAGGTCAAGGCCGGCGTGCCAGTTTTTTGTGCCCCGGAAAGGGCCTTGCGCTTGACATGATGGGAAGGTTCACAATGATGCCATCGTTCCGGACGCCATCCGGCCGTTCCCGCGCAGGCGGGAGTCCAGGCTATTTCGACGCCACCGGGTGCCCGCACGCGCGGGAACGACGGATATCCGGTCCCCATTTCACCCCTACCGAGGAGTTCAACGATGATGCAGTTTCAAGTGGAAGGCATGTCCTGCAATCACTGCGTGGGCGCGATCACGCGCGCGGTGAAGGCGGTCGATCCCGATGCGCGCGTGTCGGCCGATATCGCGGCGCAGGCGGTCAGCGTGGAATCGGACGCCGATGCGCAGGAAGTGCGCGAGGCCATCGAATCGGCCGGCTATCCGGTCAAGGGCTGACCAAGGCCTCGAATTCCGCCGTCCCCGCGAACGCGGGGACCCAGTGGCTTGGAAAGATGCTGGATTCCCGCGTGCGCGGGAATGACGTCATGGCGGCGACGCTCAGAAGCGGTAGCCGACGTTCAGGAAGGTCACGATCGGGTTGATCTTGATCTTGGTGTGCGACACCACGGTGGCGCCGCCCAGGGCGCTATTGCGCGTGACCAGGGTCGCGGTCGTGTCCAGCGGCAGATAGGACACCGACAGGCCGACATGCCAGCGGTCGTTGATCTTGTAGTTCGCGCCGATGTTGAAGACCGGATTCCACGACGACTTGGCGCTGGCGGTCATGGTGGCGTTCGGGCCGAACTCCTGGCGCACGAACTGCTGGTTGGTAATCGTCTCGTCGCTGAACCAGGTGTAGTTCAGGCCCAGGCCGACATAGGGTCGCAAGCGCGAGGCCGGTTCCAGGAAGTGGTACTTGACCAGCACCGCCGGGCTCCACTGGCGCACCGTACCGAGCTTGCCGTACTTGCCGTAGCCCTTGTCGCCCTCGACCTCGTGCTTGGGCGGCACGCCGACCACGAACTCGGCCGAGATGTTGTCGGTGATGAAATGGTCGATCGACAGTCCCAGCGTATTGGCCGCCTTGATATCGGCGCCGGTATTGGGGCGCTGCGTGCCCACCGGGCGTCCGCCGACGCTGTCGATCGTCATCGGATCGGCCGAGCTGTTCGGCATCACGCGGAACCAGCCCGTGCTGACGACGGTGCTGCCGGCCGACTGTGCCTGGGCGACACCGCCCACTACCATGGCCGCGACAGCCACCAGGATTTTCTTGTGCAACATCCTCTCTCCTTCGTGGTTTTCAACTGCAAGGGCCGCATTATCCCGCTGCCGATGCCGGCATCGTTTCAATCTAGATACATTTTGTAGAGGGGCGCCACTAAATTGAGGGTTTACCGCCATCCGCGGTACCCGGAGCGGCACCGTAGCCGGTAGAGAGGCGGCAGAAGTGTCTCAGGAATGTGACACCGGGCGTGGCTGGACGCCGGCGCCGGTGCCTCCAGCGATGCCGGCGCCGACGTCATTCAACGACCTGAATCGCCGACCCGAATCGCCGACCCGAATCCGGACCCGAATCGCCGACCCGAATCGCGACCCGAATCGCCGACCCGGATCGCGGACCCGAACCGCCGACCTGAATCGCGGACTCGGTCCGCCGACCTGAATCGCGGACTCGGTCCGCCGACGGAATTCGTCGACATCGTTCGCCGACGTCATGCGGCGTCGCCAGGCGGCGGCCTCAAGCGTCGGCGCTTCGCACCGCCAGCGCGCAGGCGGCCAGATCCCACAGCGCGTAGCCCACGCTCTTGAACACCAGCGGACTGCCGGTGCGCGCACGGATCGCATCGGCGGCCAGGATCGCGGTCTCGAACGGCTGCACCGCGGCCCAGTCGATGCCGGCCTGCAACAGGTCGCCGGCCTCGTCCTCGATGCCGAACAGCGTATCGGCCAGCAGCCGGCCCGCCTTCGCCGCGCCGCGGCACAGCGCCGGCGGCAGTTCGCACATGTCAGGCCGGAACGCACCCACCGCGGCGATGAAGTGGTCGTCGCGCCAGCAGCCGGCGTCCAGATCCGGCAGCACCGGCGTGCGGCTCGAGGTCACGGTGACCACCATCGACACGCGCGCGAGCACCGCTTCGACCTCGCCGGCGGACTCGAGCACCCCGGCCTCCAGTCCGTGCTCCCGCGCGTGCGCGGCCAGCGCATGGGCCTTGTCCGCCGTGCGCGAATGCAACCAGACCCGCCGCAGCGGCAGCCCCGCGGCAAAGGCCTCGAGGTGCGTGCTGGCCTGCACGCCGGCGCCGACGATCAGCAATTCGCCGTCGGGCCGCGCGGCGAAGCGCTGCGCCGCCAGCAGCGACACCGCGGCGGTGCGGCGTCCCGTCACCGTGGGACCGTCGAGCAGCGCCAGCCGCACGCCGGTATGCGCGTTGGCCACCACCACTTCGCCCAGGATATTGGGCAGCCCGCGCGCGGGGTTGCCGGGATGGACCGTGATGTTCTTGGTCATCACCAGGTCGGCATTGCGCGCCGGCATCACCAGCAGCGTCCCCTCGCCCTCGGGGCTGCCGGCGGCCACGTCGCCGACCGGCAGCGCCAGCCGCGGCGGCGCCATCGCGGTGCCGGCGCGCAGTTCGCCGAGCATGTCGGCAATGGCAACGGCCAGTTCGGGATACGGCAGCCGCACCGCGGTCTGGGCGGCATCGAGCAGCATCGGCGAGGCAAGCGGGGAAGCAAGCGGTTCGGTAGGCACGGGATCGAAGCTCCTGGGAACGCTGAACATGCTGAGAGTAGCGGCCGGCGGCGGCGAGGCGGCGAGGCCGTGAAACGGTGAAACGGTGAAGCACCCAAGCAGCGACACACCGACACAGCGACACAGCGACACAGCGACACAGCGATTATCCGCGTTCGGCCGTGGTGCCCTGCCGCACCGCCGCCCTGCCCTGCGCCGGCGGCGGACGGTTGCCGTGCTCGCGCACGGTCGCGCCGCGCACCTCGATGCGCACCGTATCGAGCACCGTGCCGTCGGCATCGACCAGCTCGAGCCGATGCCGTCCGGGCCAGGGCAGCCAGGCCAGCTTGCCGCCGCGGCCGAGCCGCTTGCCGTCGAGCCGCCAGGCCACCGCCCGCGCGGTACGGCCGGCGACGTCGTCGGCGTGCAGCCAGACGCGTTGCGCCTGCGGCGGAATATCGGGATCGAGCGCGAAGACGGTGCCGTCGGCCGGGCTGGCGATCGCCGCGCCGCGGCCGGGGTCTGCGTCCATTCGCGATGCGCTCCGCGCCACCGGCATGCCCTGGTGATGGCTGCCGACGGCGACGACCGGCACCGCGGTGCCGGACAGGAACACCTCGTCGCGCGCAGGCTCGGGTACGCCTTCGAAGCGCACCGGCACGCGTTCGACGCCGGCAGGCGCGGCCGGCGGCCGGCTGGCGCGATCGCGATGCAGGAAGGCCATCACCTCGTGCCAGACCGGCGCCGCGCCGGATACGCCCGACACATCGCGCATCGCCGCGCCGCTGGCGTTGCCGACCCAGACACCGACCGTGTAGTGCTGCGACCAGCCGATGCACCAGTTGTCGCGCATGTCCTTGCTGGTGCCGGTCTTGACCGCGGTCCAGAAGCGCGTGGTCAGCGGACTGTCGAGGCCGAAAGTCCGCGCGCGCGCATGCCGGTCGGACAGCACGTCCCCGATGACATGCGTCGCGGCCGCCGACATCACGGCCACCGGCCGGGGCGCCGGCTCGGCCAGCCGCATCCGCACCGGCGCCTGCCGGCCCTGGTTGGCCAGCGTCCGGTAGGCGTTGGTCAGCGTCAGCAGCGACACGTCGGCGCTGCCCAGCGCCAGGCTGTAGCCGTAGTAGTCGCCGGCCTCGGTCAGCGGCAACCCGAGCGCGACCAGGCGCCGATGGAAGCGGTGCGGGGTCACCATCACCAGCGTGCGCACCGCCGGCACATTGAGCGAACCGGCCAGCGCCGCGCGCATGCTGACCCAGCCGCCATAGCGGCCGTCGTAGTTGCGCGGGATGTAGAGGCCGCCGCCGGTGGGCAGGTTGACGGGCCGGTCGTCCAGCAGCGAGGCCGCGGTTAGGCGCCGCTCCTCCAGCGCCTGCGCATACAGGAAAGGTTTCAGTGTCGAGCCGGCCTGGCGCAGCGCGGCGGCGTGATCGACCTGCGCCGCGGCCGACAGCGCGCCGGACGAGCCCACATAGGCGAGCACGTCGCCGCTGGCGTTCTCGAGCACCACCACCGCGCCGTCCTCGACATGCCGTCCGGCCAGCTCGCGCAGGTGCCGCTGCAGGCTGGCCATCGCCAGGCGCTGCACGCCGGCGTCCAGCGTCGCGTCGATCGCGGCCGGCGGTGTGCGTCCCGCGCCCTGGACGGTGCGCTGGACCAGCAGGCGGCCCAGGTGCGGCGCCAGTTGCGAGCGGCCCGGTCCAGTGGAGGGCATGGTGGCGCGCGCGAGCGCCAGTTGCGTGACGCCATCCAGACCGTTGCAGGCTTCGGGCTGCGCCATCTCGCGCAGGATCTGGCAGGCGCGCTGCGCCACGCGTGCCGGCGCGGCATTGGGGGCGCGCACCAGCGCCACCGCCAGCGCGGCCTCGCGCGCATCGAGCCCGCTCGGCAGCTTGCCAAACAGCGCCTGCGACAGCGCCGACAGGCCGACCAGTTCGCCGCGCAGCGGCACCAGGTTCAGATAGGCCTCGAGGATCTGGCTCTTGCTCCAGCCGTGTTCGAGCCGGGCCGCGCGCCAGGCCTGGCTCATCTTCTGCGCCGCGCTGCGTCCGCCCGCGCCGCGGCGCAACTCGTCGTCGAGCAAGGCGGCCAGCTGCATCGTCAGCGTCGACGCGCCGCGCGTGCGCGTGTTCCACAGATTGGCCCAGGCCGCGCCCGCCACGCCCTGCCAGTCGACGCCACTGTGCCGGTAGAAGCGCCGGTCCTCCGACAGCACGATGGCGGTGCGCACCGCCGGCGAGATCTCGTCGAGCGACACCCATTGCCCGCGCCGCGCGCTGAAATCGGTCCGCACCGTGGCAACCGGCTCGCCGTGGCGATCGCGCACGATCACGTCGGCGCTGCGGTAGCGCTCGCGCACTTGTTCGAAGCCGGGCAGCGCCTCGGCGGACGCCGGCGCGGACGGTATCGCGAACAGCAGCATGCACGGCAGCGCGCACAGCAGGGCCGCGACCCTCGCCGCACGCGGGATGCCGGACCCTCCCATGGCGCGCTTCATGGCCGCCGCCCCGCGACGATGCCCGCGACCAGCAGCACCTGCGCCGCGGCATAGCTCCACCAGATCCCCAGTTCGAAGCGATCGAACGGCGACAGGAAGCGCGCGATGCCGATCAGCGCGTCGGACACCACGAAGCACAGCGCGCCGAGCGCGGCCAGCGGGGTCGGCAGCCGCGCCAGCAACGCTGCGCAGGCCATCGCCGTCAGCGCGACGACATAGGCGCAGACCTCGACCTGGAGCGCACCGAGATTGGGCCAGAAGCGTCCGAGCAGCGTGCCGGCCGCGCCGATCACCGCGCCGCAGGCGAGCAGGCGGTGCGGGCGGTCGTCGCCGAAGAGCGGCAGCAGCAGCGCGAGATAGGCCAGATGCGCCAGCAGGAAGAAGCCCAGTCCGCCAACGAAGGAGAACGGCAGCCACGGCAACGCCAGCAACAGGTCGCCCAGCGCGGAGAACAGCAACGCCGCGAGCAGCCAGCGGCGCTCGCGGCGCAACGGATGGAACCACGCCGCGCGCGCCAGCAGCAGCGCCATCGCGGTCTTCCACGCCGGCTGCCAGGCGAAGCTGCCTGCCAGCGGCGTGCCGGGCGGCAGCTCCAGCGCGGCGCTGAGCAGCAGCGCGCCGTAGATGGTGCCGGCGACGGCGCCGGCCATCCACCATTCGCGCACCCGCGGCGGCATCGTCCAGCCGCGCCGTTCGAGGACGTCGCTCACGAACGCGGCCCCACGGTCAGGCGCGCATTGGGCGCGGCGCCGAACACCTCCGGCGCGTACATCGCCTCCACCCGGGTCGGCGGCAGTGCGAACTCGCCGGCATTGTTCAGCCGCACGGTGTACTCGATGGTGGCCGTGCCCTTGGGCAGGTGGGCGTAGTACTCGCGATAGGCCTGCGGGGTGCGCTCGCTGAAGGCCGGCCAGGCGCCGGTGCGGCGCTCGCCCTGCGTGGCGATCTGCGAGTCGCGGCCCAGGCCGCTGCCGAGAATGGTGGCGCCACCCGGCACCGGATCGCTGACCACCACCCAGGTCATGTCGGCCTGCGCGTCGATCTCCAGCTTGACCCGATAGATGTCGCCCCGCGACCAGCGTCCCGGCGTGGCCTGCTCGACCGCGCTGACACTGCGGCGGATGCGGTAACCGGCAGCGATCGGTTCGGCCAGCGGCACCGCGGCCAGCGTGCGTACCGTCGCCCACGGCCGGCCCGCGCCGTCGTGCTGCAACTGCAACGTGGCCGGGCCGGCGGACGCACCGGGCTGTGGCGGCTGCGCGGGCCATGGCAGCATCAGCGCGCCTGCCGCCACGCCATCCTTGCCCGTCGCGGCCGAGCGCCAGTCGAAGCTGCGCGAGGCCTCGCCCAGTGTCACGCGCGTCGCGCCGCCGACCGGCTCGCGCTCGAAGACCTGCGCGAAGCGGCGCACCGCCAGCACGCCCCAGGCATTGGCATTGGTGGTGCTCCACGCGCCGGCGCTCTGGCGGCCCAGCAGGCCGCTGGCGAGCCGGGGCGCATCCTCGCGCCACTGGGGCAGTTCCAGCGCCAGCGTCAGCAGCCGCGCGGCGTTGATGTCGCCGCCCGCCATCAGCCACCACCAGTGGTCGTCGCGCTCGGTGGAGAACGCCAGCCGCGTGCCTTGCAGGTCCAGCCGTGCGCGCAGCAGGCGCTGCGCCTCGGCCAGCCGCGCCTCGCGCTGCGGCACATCGGGCAGCCGCTGCAGCAGCGCGGTCCAGTCCAGCAGCGCCGAGGTCGGCCATTGCTGCGGCGCGATCTGGATCGAACCGAGCATGCGGGCCTGCGCCTTGCCGCCGCGCGACAGCGCCTCGAGCGCGGCCAGCTTGCGGATCTCCAGGTCGGCGGTCGGCGCCCAGGGGCGGCGCTGCAGCCGGCCCTCGACGAAGGCGGCCAGCGCCTGCTCCATCCGCTCGCGTGCCGGCGCCGGCAGTTGCAGCGGCAGTCCGGCGCGATGCGCCTCGTCGGCCAGCGCCAGCAGATAGGCGGTCAGCACCTCGCTGCCGCCATCGCGCACCGCCTCACCCTGCATCGGGAAATAGGCCACCAGCCCGTCGTCGTCCTGATAGGCGGGCAACTGCGCCATCAGCGCCTGCCAGCCGGCGGCGTCGCCCAGGCCCACGGCCTTCGACGCGCGCTGCTCCAGACAGGTATACGGATAGCGCGCGAACCAGTCGCGCACGCCGGGCAGGCCACCGGCCAGCGAAGATTGCAGGCCGATCTGCAGGCCGCCGCGCGCCGCGCCCGAGGCATCGCGCAGCGCGGTCGCGGGCGCGCGGACCGGCACCGAAAGCCCCGGTGCGAGCTGGGCCAGCGTGCCCTGCTGCACGGTCAGCGGTACCGCCGCGGCGAGGCGCTGGCCGATGCGGATGCGGTCCGATGCGGGACCGCCGTCGCTGTCCGTGCCGCCGCCCTTGCCCGCGCCTTTGCTGGTTTCAGTCGCCGCGATCTCCCACTGCATTTCGCTCTCGACGGCGCTGGTCTGTCCGCTCGCCTGCGCAATCAGCGGCGCGACCACATCCCAGCCGATCTCGCGCGCCTGTCCCGCGGGCACCGACACGGTCTGCGTGGGCAAGGTCGTCGCCGCCGGACCGGGGGCCGCCGCGCCGGAGGCAGCGCCGACAGCGCCGACCGCGCCGGCCGGCACGCTGCGCGCGCTGACCTCCACCGTCATCGCGCGCGCCGTGGTATTGCGCAGCGTAAACATCGCGCGATAGCGATCGCCCTCGCGCACCAGCGGCGGCAAACCCGAGATCAGCTGCAGATCCTGCGTCGCCGCCACGGTGGCGCTGCCGGTGCCGAAGCGCGCGACGCCCAGATCGGCGATCGCGACGATGCGAAAGCGCGTCAGCGAATCGTTCAGCGGCACCGTCAACGCGGCCTTGCCGGCCGCGTCGAGCTGCACGCGCGGGTTCCACAGCAGCAGCGTGTCGAACAGTTCGCGGGTCGGGTTCTTGCCGCCGCCGCCCCCGGCCGGCACCGCCTTGCGGCCATAGTGGCGCCGCCCGACGATCTCCATCTGCGCGGTCGCGGTCTCGACCCCGTAGCTGCGCCGCTGCAGCATCGCCTCGAGCAGGTTCCAGCTGGTATTGGGCATCAGTTCGAGCAGCGCCTCGTCGACCGCGGCCAGCGCCACCTCGCCGTTGGCGGCCGGCTTGCCGTCCGGCAGCGTGACCTGCACCGTCACCCTGGCCTGCCCGCGCACCGGGTAGCTGGCGCGGTCGGTGGCGACCTTGACGTCGAGCCGGTGCGCGTCGTTGCCGACCCGGATCTCGGCCAGCCCGAGCCGGAACGCCGGCTTGGACAGATCGACCAGCGGCGTCGGCGCGACGTACTCGCGGCCCTCGCTGCGAAAGGCGCGCCACCATTCGCGCGGCTCGCGCCAGCCCCAGGTAAAGAAGGAATACCAGGGCACCTCGTGCAGGCGTCCGCGCAGCGCCAGCACCGACACGTAGACATTCGGCCCCCATTCGGGCTTGACCTTGACGCTGACGGTCGGGTCCTTGCCGGCCAGCGTCACCACGCTGGTCTCGAGGATGCCCTCGCGTTCGACCGCCACCAGCGCGGTGGCCTGGCGGAACGGCATCCGTACCTGGAAGCGCGCGGTATCGCCGGGCGCATAGGCCGGCCGCTCGGGCAGCAGGTCGATGCGGTCGTGGTTCTCGCCGCCGAACCACAGCTCGCCCTGGCCGGTCACCCAGACGCTGGTGGCGGCTTCCGACACGCGGCCCGCATCGTCGCGGGCACGGGCGATCAGTTCGACTTCGCCGGCCTGCTCGAGCGTCACCGCGCACTGCATGCGGCCGCGCGCATCGGTCCTCGCCTCGCAGACCTTGCCCAGCTCGCGCACCTCGGTGCGGTTGTCATAGCGATAGAAGCCGCCGACCACGCGCTTGCGCGCCGAGGTCGTGATGCGGGCACGGGCATGCACCTCCATCGGCACGCCGGCGCGCGGCTTGCCGTCGAGATCGAACGCGATGCCCTGCACCGTGGCCTGCCGCTTGACCGCGACCCAGTCGTCGGCGCGAATGCCGGCCACCACCGCGGCCGGCCATAGCGGCAGCGTCTGCCGCAGCGTCTGGATCTCGCCATTGGGATCGGCGAAGGCCGCCTCGACCAGCAGATCGCGCGGCGCGGTGACCGGCGGCAGCGTGTCGAGCGTCAGGCGGCCGCCGCCGTTGGCGTCCAGCGTCAGCGCGCGCTTGTCGGCGATCAGCGTCTGGCCGTCCTGCGCCGGTGACCGGTTCGGGTCCGGGTCCTGATCCTCGATCTCGTCGGACTCCTCGCGCTGCTCCTGCGCCGGGCGCGGCGCATCGAAGCTGTAGCCGGCGGCATCGGCAAAGCGCGGCAGGCGCTCGCGCAGCAAGGCCGATACCCGTACCGGCAACCCCGCCGCCGCGCCGCCGGACACGTAATGCACCTCGACATCGAGCGGCAGCGACTTCGGCGCGACCAGCGCCTGGGCAGCGCCCGCCGCCGCCGCGCGCACCGTGCCGGTCAGCACCGGCAGGCGGAAGGCCTCGACGCGGAAGGCGCCGCTGTCGTAGCTGCGTTGGCGGGCGTCGGCCAACTCCACCGTGTAGCGGCCCAGCTTGGCGGCCGGCGGCAACGCGAAGCGGCTCTCGGCGCTGCGCCCGCCCGAGGCGGTGGTGCGCCATTGCAGCGGCTGCTCGTAGGTCTGGCCGCTGCCCTCGTGGCGGATCACCAGCTTGTCCGGGAACTGTCCGGACTCGCCGGCGCCGGCCGGTGGCAGCGCGAAGCCGTTCGCGGTTTCCACGCGCAGGTAGTGCTTCATCGAGACGGTCTCGCCCGAGGACAGCAGCGTGCGATCGAACACGGTATGCGCGCGCACGGTCGGCGTGGGGCTGGTATCGGTCGGCACATGCAAGCGCCAGCTCTCGATGCCGCGGTTCCAGTCCGACATCACGAAAGCCATGTCGGCCTGGCCGCGCGCCTGTGGATGCGCGGCAACGATGCGCGCCGAGACGAAGTAGCCCGACAGCCCGGTGTCCTCGCAATAGCGGCTGGACCCGCTGGCGCCATTGCCACCATCGGCGCCATCGCCAAGCCGGCCGAAGCGGGCGATGCCGGCTTCATCGGTGCGGGCGGTGGCGATCAGCCTGCCGCTGCAATCGCGCACCGCGACGTTGGCCTCGCGCACCGGCTTGCCGCCATCGAGCGTGGTGACCCAAGCCATCGCGTTGTCGCGCCCGGCCTTGAAATGCACGCCCAGATTGGTGACCAGCGCCGCGGTGCGGACATACATCGGCGCCGGCTTGCCCAGCAGCGCCGCCCCCAGGTTCGGCGAGGCAATCTCGACCACGTGCAAGCCCGTCTCCGGCAGCGGAATGCCGACCACCTCGAACGGCCGGCTGGCGCCCTCCCCGACCGAAGCCGGCACCGCGAGCTTGCGCACGCCGGGCACGCCGGCCAGCAGCGGGACGGCGCGCGTCTCCACCTGGGGCGCGTGGCGGGGAATGCGGGCCGCCGACGGCGGCTTGCCGGCCAGGATCGCGTCGAGTTCGGCGCGGGTCCAGCTGGTCTCGTGCATGCGTCGCACCAGCCCCAGCCAGCGCAGCACCGCGGCATCGTCGTCGACCCGTACCCGGCTGACCGTGCCCGCCTCCGCGCGCACGCCGAGCACTTTCAGTTCACGCTCCACATGGCGCAGCGTGACCGGCAGCAGCGGCGGATAGTCGGCCGGCTTGTCCGACCGGCTTCCGGGCACCTCGCCGAAGCGCTCGATCACGCCGAACGGCGCCGCGGCGAACTTCGCCAGCGGCGGCATCGGCGCTGTGGCCACCCGCAGCGGAAACAGATCCGCGTTGCCCAGCGGTCGGCCGCTTTCGTCCTTCAGGCCGGACGGCAACTCGAGTGTCAGGTTGGCGTTCTCGGCGAACGGCGGCTCGAAACGCAGCGAGGTGACCGTGGCATCTGCCGCCAGGTTCGCCTCCAGCTTCGGCGCCACCGCTCCCGACGGCGTGCGCAGCACGACCGATTCGGCCGCACGGCGCGCGATCGGCGCCGAGAACTCGAGCGCGATCGGCCGCAGCGGCGTGCAGGGCGCCTGCGCGTTCTCGCGCTCGCAGCTGAAGCTGGCGGTAAACGGCTCGCGCACCCGATATTCGAAGCGGCGCCCTTCCTTGCTCGCCAGGCCCGACGGCGTCGCGATGCCCGGCGTCAGCAGCAGCTCCATCCTGGCGCCGGCCGGCAGCCGCTGCTGGCAGGCCAGCAGATGCACGCTGTCGGCGCTACGCGGCTTCCAGCCCAGCGCCTTGAGCACCGCCTCGCGGTCCGCGCCGGTCACCAGCCGCACCGGAATCCTCTCGCCCACGCCCTGCGCCTGGCACCAGGCATGCTGGCGCACCGAGTCGGGCGTGGCCGGACCGTTGAAGCGCAGCGCGAAGACCTGATCCTCCTCGATCTCGCCGCCGGCGGGGCGGCTGGACACCACGATCGGACCGCCGGTCTCGAAGCGGTATTCGGACTTGCCGCGATAGTCCTGGCCGGCCTGGCTCTTCAGGCCCGCGCGCAGCCGGACCGTGCACGACACGCCGGGCGGCAGGTCGCGGACGAAGTCGAACACCCAGTTGCGGTCGTCGACCCAGCGGCCTTCGCCGCTCAGGTCCGCCGGCGCGGCGCCGGTACATTGGACGGCGGCCGGCGCGGCGGCGCGCAGGTCGCCCAGCGGCACCATCGGCTGGTCGAAGCGCAGCGCGATCTGGCGGGCCTTGGACACCTGGCCTCCCGGCGAAATACGCGTCAGTTGCGTCGCCATCGCGGCATGGGCGGTGACCCCCAGCACGCATGCCGCCACGGCGTGGGCGAACAGGCGCCGGCGATCCGGCTTGCGGGCATCGACGCTTGCCACTTTTGCCGCCACTTCCGCCGCCACTTCCGCCGCCACTTCCGCCGCCACCTTCGCCGCCGCGTCCGCCCCTACCTCCGCCGCCAAGTCCGTCGCTGCGCCCATTTCGCCTTCCCCGCCAACGCCCGTGGCCCGGTCTCGCATCTGATCCCTCTTTGCATGGTCGGCTCCGCTTCGGTGCATCAGCGGGCACCTGGCGAGAGTGACATGCGAGGCGTCCGCGCGCAAGCCAACCGGCGGGTCCGGCGCCGCAGGGGCATCGAGCCGGTGTCAGCGCCGCGGTGTCAGCGCCGCGGTGTCAGCGCCGCGGTGTCAACGCCGCAGTGTCAGCGCAGATGCGACAGCGGCAGCGCCCCCTCGCGCTTGAGCGCGGTCAGCACGATATTGGAACGCACGCTCTCGACGCCGGGCACGCGCATCAGCTTGCGCATGGTGAAATCGGCCAGCGCCGGCAGGTCGGTGACGACGATGCGCAGCAGGTAGTCCGCCTCGCCGGCGACCGAGAAGCACTCCTGCACTTCTTCCAGCAGCAGGATCTCCTCGCGAAAGCGTTCGATCGCGGTGTCGCCATGGTGGGCCAGCTTGACGCTGGTAAAGACCAGCACGCCCAGCCCCAGCGCCGGCGGCGACAGTACCACCCGGTAGCCGGCGATGACGCCCTCGGCCTCCAGCCGGGCGATGCGCCGCCCGACCTGGCTGGGGGACAGATGGACCTGCTCGGCCAGTTGCTGGTGCGTACTGCGCCCGTCGGCCTGCAGCGCGGCCAGCAAGGCCAGATCGAAGTTGTCGAGGCTGAGCATACAAAGATCCTGCATCGGTTGCGCGTTTTATGCAGATTACCCGCATCGGAACGGCAATCCAAGCCGTTTTTGCGGGCTGTTTGCAGCGCCACCTCGGTAGACTTTGCAGAAATCCCGCATGCGCCACCCATCGCGTGCGGCCAACCCGCAGATGCCCGCCCGCGCCGCCGGTCCACCCGAGGGGACACGACAGCGGCCACGACACAAGGCAGCGCCCTCACCGAATCGCCGGAGACAAGCCAGATGGAAGCGATCCTCGACCAGACCCCAGACCAAAAGGCCGCGTCGGCCCCCGCCTTCAGCGGCACGCTGACCGACAAGCTGAAGGAACAGTTCGAAGCCGGACTGCTGTCCGACCCGGACCTGAACCCCGACTTCACCATTGCGCAGCCGCTGCACCGCTACACCGACGCCGACCACGCGGTCTGGCGCCAGCTGTACGCGCGCCAGGCCTCGATGTTGCGCGGCCGGGTCTGCGACGAGTTCCTGCGCGGCCTGGACACGCTGGGCATGGACGCCGACCGCGTGCCCGACTTCGCCCGCCTGAACGACAAGCTGATGGCCGCCACCGGCTGGCAGGTGGTGGCGGTGCCGGGGCTGGTGCCGGACGAGGTCTTCTTCGAGCATCTTGCCAACCGGCGCTTCCCCGCCAGCTGGTGGATGCGCAAGCCCGAGCAACTCGACTACCTGCAGGAGCCGGACTGCTTCCACGACGTGTTCGGCCATGTGCCGCTGCTGATCAACCCGGTCTTCGCCGACTACATGCAGGCCTACGGCCAGGGCGGCCTGAAGGCGGCCGGCATGGGCGCGCTGGACATGCTGGCGCGGCTGTACTGGTACACCGTCGAATTCGGCCTGATCCGCACGCCCGAGGGCCTGCGCATCTACGGCGCCGGCATCGTCTCGAGCCAGGGCGAATCGATCTACAGCCTGGACTCGGCCAGCCCGAACCGGATCGGCTTCGACGTTCGCCGCATCATGCGCACCCGCTACCGGATCGACACCTTCCAGAAGACCTATTTCGTGATCGACAGCTTCGAACAGCTGTTCGACGCGACCCGCCCGGACTTCACGCCGCTGTATGCCCAGCTGCGCCAGCAGCCGACGCTGGGCGCGGGCGACGTCGCCGATGGCGACCTGGTGCTGCAGGTGGGCAATCGCGAGGGCTGGAGCGACAGCGACGATATCTGAGGCCGCTGCCATCCGCGCTTTATGAAACAATGCCGGCATGCCCGCCCGCCACGGCCGGGCGGCCGGCTCTGGTCTGTTCCGATCCCTCCCTTCTGGACCCTGCCACCATGACGTCTCCGACTATGTCCCCGTTGTCCGAACAGGAACGCGCGCCGCTGCTGGCGTCGCTGCCGGGCTGGACCCCGGTCGCCGATCGCGACGCGATCCACAAGCGCTTCACCTTCGCCGACTTCAACGCCGCCTTCGCCTTCATGACCCGCGTGGCGATGCAGGCCGAGAAGGCCGACCACCATCCCGAATGGTTCAACGTTTACAACCGCGTCGACATCACGCTGTCGACCCACGACGCCAACGGCCTGACCCAGCGCGATATCGACCTGGCGCGCTTCATCGAGCAGGCCGCGGCCACGCTGGCCAAGCGCTGAACGCCCGGCGCACACCGATGACATCGGGGGTCGGCCGCGGCCCCCGACCGCAAGCCAATCGAAAGGAAGGCCCGCGCCATGCGCGGTACAATCGGCGGCCAGGCGGGCGCCCGGCACCCGAAGCGCGACGCCAGGCGCGCTGCCTCCGGCGCGCCCCCAGCATCCCTGCCGAACCCAGCCGAACCTTTCGCCCATGCGCATCCTGTTGATCGAAGACGACCGCCAGATCGCCAGCGGCGTCGAAGCCGGCCTGTTCCAGGCGGGCCACCAGGTGCGCGTCGTCCATGACGGGGTCTATGCCACCGAGCATCTGCTCAAGGAGCAGCACGACCTGGTGATCCTCGACCTGGGCCTGCCCGGCATCGACGGCATGACGCTGCTCTCGCGCTACCGCGCGCGCAACCGCACCACCCCGGTGCTGATCCTGACCGCGCGCGACGAACTCGAGGACAAGCTGTCCGGCCTGAACGCCGGCGCCGACGACTATCTGGTCAAACCCTTCGCCTTTCCCGAGCTGGAGGCGCGCGTGCGCGTGCTGCTGCGCCGCAGCCAGCATGGCGAGGCGGCGCCTGACCGCGACGTGCGGCTGGGCCGGCTGCGGCTCTCGGGCAGCGACCGCCGCATGTTCCTGGACGGCAAGCCGCTGGACCTGTCGCCGCGCGAGTTCGCGGTGCTCGAGCTGCTGCTGCAGCGGCAGGGACGCGTGGTCAGCAAGGCCCAGCTGCAGGACCACCTGGCGACCTTCGCCCATCCGGCCGGCGACGGCGGCGACACGGTTGGCGACACCGCGATCGAGGTCTACGTCCATCGCGTGCGCAAGAAGCTCGAGGACAGCGACGTCGAGATCGTGACGGTGCGCGGCTTCGGCTACCTGCTGCAAAGCCGCGGCCAGGCTTAGCGCGAGGCCCGGCGTGCGGCGGCTCCAGGCGCCTGTGCGGGGCGCGGGCGGCGAGGGCCCATCCGGCGGCCAGGGCGGCGCCGGTGCAGGCGCCCAGCAGGTGCGCCTGGCCTCGACGCAGAGCCTGCGCGTCCATCTGCTGCGCGCGCTCGCCACGCCGCTGTTCGCGCTGGTGCTGGCCAGCGGCTCGCTGTCCTACTGGCTGGCGGCCCACTACACCACGCAGGTGTTCGACCGCGCGCTGTACGGCGTCGCCAACAATATCGCGCAGCAGATCCGCATCGCCGGTCCCCGGCTCGAACACGATATCCCCGCGATCGCGCAGACCCTGGTCGAGGCCGAGGGCAGTGACCGCATCTACTGGCGCATCCACGGGCCCGACGGCCTGATCGGCGGCATGGACGCCTGGCTGGGCTACGGCACCGGCCAGACCACGCTGCACGACGCGCGGCTGTTCTACGCCTGGTTCAGCGGGCGGCAGGTACGCGCGGTGCGGCTGCCGGTGCATCTCGATCCGGTACAGGCGACGCCCGCCGATGGCGACATCGACGCCGCCGCGGACATCACTGGCGGCGCGGCGGAAGGCATGCCCGATGCGGCGTCGGGCGCGGCTGGCGTGCCGCAGGCCGCCGGCGCGCCGTCGCGCGGTCCCATCGTCGTGGAGGTCGCCGAACTGCTGGACCGGCGCGAAACGGCCGCCAACGAAATCCTGCTGTCGGTGTCGGTGCCGCTGATCCTGCTGCTGCTGGTCGGCAGCCTGATCCTGTCGCACGTGCTCAAGGAAGAGCTGGTGCCGCTGCAGATCCTGACCGACAAGCTGAACCGGCAGACGGCGCGCTCGCTGGCCTCGCTGGACGAAACGCAGGTGCCGGCCGAGGTCGAGCCGCTGATCCGCGCGCTCAATGCGCTGTTGGCGCGGCTGCGCGACGCGCTCGACGCCCAGCGCAAGTTCATCGCGGACGCGGCCCATCAGCTGCGCACGCCGCTGACCGCGGTCAAGCTGCATGCCGACCGCGCGGTCGAGGCCGAGAACGCGGAGGTGGCCCGGCACGCGCTGCGCGAACTGCAATCGGCGGCGGATCGCGCGGTGCGGCTGTCGAACCAGCTGCTGTCGCTGGCGCGTGCCGAGCCCGGCCTGTCGCTGGAGCGGCTCGGCCCGATCGAGCATTTCGACCTGGCCACGCTGGCCTTCGAGACCGGTGCCGAATGGGTGCCGCAGGCGCTGGCGCGCCATATCGACCTGGGCTTCGAAACGCTGCCCGGGCCCACCTTCACCGGCGCCGCGCCATCGATGGTGCGCGGCAACCGGCTGCTGCTGCGCGAGGCGCTGAACAACCTGATCGACAACGCGGTCAAGTACGTGCCCGCCGGCGGCCGCATCACCGTGCGCGCCGGCGGCGAGGCGATCGGCCATCGCGGCATGGCGGTGGTGATGGTCGAGGACAACGGGCCCGGCATTGCACCGGCGCGGCGCGAGGAGGTGTTCAAGCGATTCTTCCGCGGCGACCATGTTCCCGGGCGCAGTCCCGAGGCCACGCCGGGCGGCGCCGGGCTGGGACTGGCGATCGTGCACGAGATCATCAGCCTGCATCACGGCAGCATCAGCATCGAGGACGTGCCTGAGGTTGAATCGCCGCCCGAATCGCAGCGCCCCGATGGCCAGGCGCGCGCGAACATGCGCTTCGTGATCCGGATTCCGTGCGAGGCGCCGGGCGCGGGCTAGCCCGGGCAGCCCCGGCGGCAAGACGTCAGCGCCGGCCCTTGGGCGCCAGCATGGTGCCGCGGCAGTTCGGGCTGCCGCAGCGGCACTCGAACTCCTTCTTCAGCTTCTTCGTATAGCGGGCGTCGATCACCAGACCGTAGTCGTAGAACAGCTCCTCGCCCGGTTCGATATCGCGCAGCGCGTGGATGAACACGCGGCCCTTCTTCTCGCGCGCCTCGCAGTTCGGTTCGCAGGCATGGTTGATCCAGCGCGAACGGTTGCCGCCGAACTTGGCATCGAGCACGTCGCCGCCCTCGAGGCTGAAATAGAAGGTGTGGTTGGGGTCGTTCGGATCGTGCGGGTGGCGCTCCAGCGCGGTCTCCCACGAGATCCGCTCGCCCTTGTATTCGATGATCCGTTCCCCTGCCGCGATCGGCGCGATCGCATAGACGCCCTTGCCGTGCACGCCGGACTGGCGGACCTCGATGCGGTCCTTGGCGGTCTTGGGCTTCCTGTCTTTGCCCGCCTTGTCGCTCTTTTCCCCCTTGCTGTCCTGCTTGCGCTTCGACTGTTCGGCCATATCCATCCTGTTTACCGTCGTTCCGTCTGTCTGCTGGTCGTGTGCCCGATGTCGGCGCTTGCCGCCGGGCGATGCGGGATGATACCCGCGCCGCGTGACGGTGCGTGGCGAGACGTATACCTGCGCCGCGCCTGACGACCCCTGCCGAGTGAGGGCAATCGGTTAACGCAAGAACTTGCAAGAAGCGGTCCATCGGACGCACGCCGTGCGCCGACGTATACCGCAGGCCAGGGCAGCGTTGTGGAGCCGCGCTGTGGACAACCCCGCCTTCTTCTGTGGATAAGCAAGCGGGTTTGATGTGGGCTGCCTGGGGCCGGCATGGGGATGCCTCAGGCATAAGTCCTAGTACTGTTGGTGGGTCCTCCACCGAACGGCTGAGTCATCCACCTGCCCCGGGATTTCGTCCCGATGGTTCTGCATTCGGTAAACCATTGATCCACCTGGCGTTTACCGACTTGTCCACAGAAAAGGGGCGGGTTTACCTACTACTACTATCCGTATACATCAAAAGAACTATCTAAACCAAAGGGACTACGACCCCCTGTCGGCTGCGAAGCGAAACCCGCACAGCGAGGTAAACGTCGCGGGCTGCGTTTACCGACATCGCGGCGTATACGCGTCGCCCATGCCTGCAAAACGTCCTTTCCATCCGCTTCGCGTATACCGCCGGCGCGTATACCTCGGGGACGCCCATGGCCGCAGTCCGGTATACGGCCGAACCTTGGAAGTTGTCCGCGGACAAACCGGCGTATACGCGTGGAACGCCGCAGCGCGCACCAGAGCCCCTCAGAGCCGCGTTAACGCCCTGGACGGCACATGGGACGTGCTTGCCAGCCTGAGGCCGCCACGAGGCCATACGGCCGCGTATACCGGCCGTACGCCGTCCGCAGGCCGTCCGTAAACCGTCCCGGATCCCGCTCCAACCCCCGCAGGCCTTGTCCAGCCAAGGCTGGCTGTAACAATGTCGCGCGGGGACCGGCCGGCGCGACACGGTATGATGTGGCCCGCAGCGCCTTTTCCGGGGCCACGTCCGGCACACCGGGTGGGCGGAAGGCAATGTGTTTTTTCAACTCGATACGGAGTGAAGCATGACGAAAACCGAACTGATCGACGCGATCGCCGCGGGTGTGGATGGTCTGACCAAGGCCAAGGCTGAGCAGGCGCTGAACGTGACCCTGAACGCCATCATGGACGCCGTCGCCAAGGGCGATACCCTGAGCCTGATCGGCTTTGGCACGTTCAGCCAGGGCGAGCGTGGCGAGCGCATGGCCCGTAACCCGCGTACCGGCGAAGAAATCAAGGTCGAAGCCGCCAAGACGGTCAAGTTCAAGGCCGGCCAGAAGTTCAAGGACGCCGTCAATCAGTAAGCTGTCGGGCGGTACCGACCAGCCCGGTTCTGCATGGTCCCGCCGTGCCGCCGCCTGTCGCCGCAAGGCGAGCGTGGGGCACTGGGCGGGAAATGTTATCCACAACGTAGCCGCAAGGCTTTTCCCCGTTTGTCCACCGGCATCGGCCCCTGGGCCGTGCGGCGCCCGATGCGGTGTCGCAAAGCCTCGCGCGGCATGCCGGTACCGCGTTCTTTCCCGCGATTTTCCGCCTCTGGCGGGCCTTCCAGCGCCACTGCGCGCCAATCCCTCGTCGTGGCCCGCCGTGTTCGGATCATGTCGATGCGCGCTTTGCCACCCGGATTTCCACAGCGTTATTCACAGCGTTTCTCACATGATTTTCCACAGCGCCCAGCGGGTTTACCGGGGCGTGCGATGAGCGCGCTGCGCAGCCGTCTCGCGGCGCTCGCCGGCACGGTTACCGCCTGCCTGCTGACCGCCTGCACGACGGCGCCGCCCTCGCAGCCGCCCGCGCCGCCAACCGCGCGGCCGCAGGCGGTTCCCTTGCCGCTGGCCCAGGCACAAGCGCCCGCGGCGATGCCGGGCGCGACGCCGCGCCAGCGCATCGTGCGGATCGCGCTGCAGGAATGGCAGCGCTGGGGCGGGCAGACCATCCGCATCGGGCGCGACGACACCGCCTGCGTGGTCAGCAGTCCGCTGCCGCCGCCACCGCCGCCGCTGGTGCTGCCCGATACCATGGAAGAGATCCTGCAGAACGGCTCGCTGCAGTCCTCGTCGGCCGATACCGACGAGAGCTTCGGTACCACCGCCGCGCCCGGCTGCGCCGGTTTTCCGGATGGCACCGGCATGGAGGCGACCCCGCAGGGCTGCGCGCTGGCGCAGCGCTATTGGGCCATCGTCGGCAAGGAAGTCGATTGCCAGCAGATCACCGAGGGACGTTGGGCCTGGTCGGCGGTGTTCATTTCGTGGGTGCTGCGCCAGGCCGGGCTGAACGAGCGCCAGTTCCTGACCGGCCAATCGCATTCGATGTATGTGGTGGACGCGCGCGACGGCATCCTGCCGGCGCCCGCTTTCCGCCTCGAGCCGTTGCCGGCCATGCCGCGCCCCGGCGACATCCTGTGCGCCGGCCGCGGCCGCGACAAATACCTGACCGGGGTCGACGAGATCGGCTTCGGCACCACCCCGATGCACTGCGACATCGTGGTCGAGATCGATGCCACCGCCCGCGTGGTCAAGACCATCGGCGGCAATCTGCAGCAGTCGGTGTCGATGGAGCTGGTCGAGCTGGGCGATTCGGGGCTGGTCGACGGCTTCACCAATTCGCACGCGCCGTGGCTGGTGCTGATGCGCAACCAGTTGCCGTAAGGATCGGGGCGGCGGGGGTCAGGCGCCTTCGTCCCAATCGTCGTCCTCACCTCCGTCGCCCTCACCCCCGTCGTCCTCACTCCGGCCGTCGTCCACGTCGGCCAGATCGCGGAACAGGTCCAGCTGCGCGGTGTCCGGATCGCTGGTCGCCACGCCGACGCCCAGCAGCCGCACCGGCAGCCGCCGCCGCGCATGGCCCTCGGCCAGCAGCCGCGCGTAGACCGCGCGGTCCGGCATCTGTCCGCGGCATTCGACCGTGGTCTGGCGAAAATCCGAGAAGCGCAGCTTGACCGTGAGCTTGTGGATCGCGTGCTGGGCACCGGCGCGCGCGATGCGCGCCTCCAGTTGCGCGATCAGCGGTTCGAGCTCGGCCAGGCACGCCGGCAGGTCGGGCAGATCGTCGGCATAGGTCTCCTCGACGCTGATCGACTTGCGCTCGCGCTGCGGCGACACCCGCCGCTCGTCGATGCCGCGGCACAGGTTGTAGAGCCGGCCGCCAAAGCTGCCGAAGTGCCGATGAAACAGGTCCGGCGTCCAGGCCCGCAGATCCCCGCACGTTTTCACGCCGAGGCGGTTGAGCTTGGCCGCGGTGACACGGCCGACACCGTGGATCCGTTCGACCGGCAAGGCGGCGACGAAGGCGTCGACCGCTTCGGGCCGCACCACGAACAGCCCGTCGGGCTTGTTCCAGTCGCTGGCGATCTTGGCGATGAACTTGCTGGGACCGACGCCGGCCGAGACCGTGACGCCGACCTCCTCGCGCACGCGCCGGCGGATCTCCTCGGCGATGCGTGTCGCACTGCCCTGGTGCTGGCGGCATGCGCTGACGTCCAGATAGGCCTCGTCCAGCGACAGCGGCTCGACCAGTTCGGTGTATTCGCGGTAGATGCCGAAGATCCGGCGCGACGCTTCCTTGTACTTGTCCATCGCCGGCCGCAGGATCAGCAGCTCGGGACAGCGCTTGACCGCCTGTGCCGACGACATGGCCGAGCGCACGCCATAGGCCCGCGCCTCGTAGTTGCAGGTCGCGATCACGCCGCGCCGGTCCGGCGAGCCGCCGACCGCCATCGGGCGGCCGCGCAGCGACGGGTCGTCGCGCATCTCGACCGAGGCGTAGAAGGCGTCGCAGTCGCAATGGATGATCTTGCGCAGCGGCGGGACCGGCGTGCTCGACATGGCGTTCCGCGTTCGATTATTCTTGCCAGTAATCAAACACGGCAGATGCGACCACAGTGTCATCCATTGCATCGATGAAATCGCCATGACCGACCCGGCACGGCTGCATGGCACCCACCACTGTCGCGCACGCGGTGGGCAAAATCATGCTGGTGATGAATGGCCGCGCGCCGATGAAAAGGCAGTTCATCGATACCGCCGATGATTCAGTCCACCGCCACTGCCGGCGGACGGCGCCGCGACATCCAGAATCCTTCCAGCGCATACAGCGCCAGCGATACCCAGATCATCGCGTAGCCCAGCTGCTTGTCGGCGGGGAACGGCTCGCGATAGAGCCAGACGCCCAGCAGCAGCTGCAGCGTCGGGCCGGTGTACTGCAGCAGCCCGAGCAGGGACAGCGGGATGCGCCGCGCTGCCGCGGCGAAGAACAGCAGCGGCACCGCGGTCACGGGCCCCGCCATCGCGACCAGCAACTGCACGCCCAGGCTCGCATGGGCGAAGCCGGCCTCGCCGGTGGAGAACAGCCAGGCCAGCGCGGCGGCGGCGAAGGGGAACAGCAGCAACGTCTCCAGCGACAGCCCCTCGAGCGCACCCAGTGCTGCGGTCTTGCGCAGCAGGCCGTAGCCGCCGAAGGTGCCGGCCAGCGCCAGCGCAATCCATGGCAGCTGCCCGGCGGCGAAGGTCAGCCACACCACGCCGGCGGCCGCCAGCGCGATCGCGGCCCATTGCGCCGGCCGCAGCCGTTCGCGCAGGAACACCACGCCGAGCAGCACGCTGAACAGCGGATTGATGAAGTACCCCAGGCTCGCGTCGACCACGCGGTCGTTGGACACGGCCCAGATATAGAGGAACCAGTTGCCGCACAGCAGCGCCGCGCTGGCGACGAAGCCCAGCAGCAGGCGGCGATCGGACCAGACCGTGCGCAGCCAGCTCCAATGCCGGCGCACGGTCAGGATGGCGCCGAGGAAGACCAGCGACCACACCATCCGGTGCAGCAGGATCTCGAGGGGCGCGATGCCGTGGAGCGCTTTGATGTACAGGGGCAGCAGCCCCCAGATGACGTACGCCAGCAGGGCGTAGAGTATGCCGGTCTGCATCGGAGAATCCTCTCAGAAGCAGGGGATTCTACCGGTGCGGACCGAGGCTTGCAGGCGGCGTGAAGCCGCCCGCCAGCCAGGACGAAGACAGCGGAACCTCGATTACAGCTTGCGGGCGAAGCTGAACTGCGCAAAGCCCTGCTCGGCGACGTTGAACCACGCGGCCTGGTTGTTGCGGAACACGCGCCAGTCGTCGTAGATCTTCTTGAACGACGGATTCTTGCCGTTCTCCTCGGCGTAGGCGTCCTGGGTCGCCTTGAAGCATGCCTCCATGATCTCGCGCGAGAACGGACGCAGCTTGACGCCGTTCTCCAGCAGGCGCGCCAGCGCTTGCGGGTTGACGGTGTCGTACTTGGCCATCATCGTGGTGTGTGCTTCGAAGGTCGCGGTCTCCAGCGCGCGCTTGTACAGCGCCGGCAGCTTCTCGAACTCGCTGGCCGAGGCGTAGAACGACAGCTGCGCGCTGCCTTCCCACCAGCCCGGGTAGTAGTAGAACGGCGCGACCTTGAAGAAGCCCAGCTTCTCGTCGTCATACGGGCCGACCCATTCGGCGGCGTCGATGGTGCCCTTCTCCAGCGCCGGGTAGATGTCGCCACCGGCGATCTGCTGCGGCACCACGCCCAGGCGCGACAGCACCACGCCGGCAAAACCGGCGACGCGGTACTTCAGGCCCTGCAGGTCGGCGACGGTGCGGATCTCCTTGCGGAACCAGCCGCCCATCTGCGCGTTGGTGTTGCCGCCGAGGAAGTTGACGACGTTGTATTCCTTGAAGAACTCGCGCATCAGCTTCATGCCGTTGCCCTGCACCATCCACGCGGTCTGCTGGCGCGCGGTCAGGCCGAACGGGATGGTGGTGTCGAAGCACAGCGTCGGGTTCTTGCCGAAGTAGTAGTAGCCGGCGGTGTGGCCGATCTGCACGGTGTTGTTCTGCACGGCGTCGAGCACCTGCAGGCCCGGCACGATTTCGCCGGCGGCGAACACCTTGATGTTGAACTTGCCGTCGGTCAGTTCCTTGACGCGGTTGGACAGTGTCTCCGCGCCGCCGTAGATGGTGTCGAGCGATTTCGGAAAGCTCGACGCCAGGCGCCATTCGACGGCCGGATTGCTGCCGACCACGGCCGGCGCGGCGGGCGTTCCGGGCGCGCTGGCCGGGGCCGGGGCGGCGGCCTGCTCTTGCTTGCCGCAGGCGGCCAGGGCACCGGTGGCGGCCACGGCCGACGCTTTCAACAGAAAGGAACGACGTTCCATCGACTACTCTCCTCGTTTTCGAATTTTGATCCGGCCGAGGGCGAGGGAGTGCGTCGACTCCAGCGCTGGCCGGGAACGCGCGGCAAGCCGTGGTACGACAGCGCGCAATAACGGGCCTGTTACCGGCGCACCCGCCGACGTGGCAGCTTGCGCCGATAACAGGCCCGGATTCACCCCTTGGTTGCCCGCTCATACCCGTTCCAGCAGGCTGATCGATTATAGCGGTGCCCAATTCGCCACGGGGCCGCGCCTGTGTCCGGGTTTTCGCTAGGAAAGTGCGGTATGACGCGCCCTGGCGGGGAGCGATGCGCGGCCGCCCGGACACCGTCCCGGGCGGTCCACCGTGCCGGTATCCGTGGGCAAACGTACGCGCTCGTCCTCTACAGGGCACAGCCGATGGATTTTGTAACCTCTCTTGCTGTCCAATCAGGCCGGCTGATAAAACCGTCGGTCCGGCACGGCCTGGCCCGTGCTCGCCGTTGCACTTCGTCGCTGTCCTGTTGTCACCGCATGCCGTTGTCCGCGTCGCCCTTCTCTCGCCGTCGTTCGCTGAACCGGACCGCCCGCCGTTCGTCCGTCCGTGCGCCCGTACCGCCGCGTCCGCGCTGCATGTACCTGGCCGGCCTGGCGGCCTGGGGCATCGCCGCCTGCGCGCAGACGCCGCCGGCGCCGGAGCCGATCGCACCGCCGGTGTTCGCGCCGGCCGCCCCGGTGCCTGCGGTCGCGCAGCTCTCCAGTTGGCCGTCGAATCGACAACCGCTGAGCCTGCCGGCACCGGCTGCCGAGGCGGCAAGTGCCCCGGCGCAGCAGCCGGCGGCTGAGGCGGATCCGCTTGCCGGCCTGATTCAGCGGGACGCGCAGGTCGCCGCCCCGGCCGATGCCGCCACCGAAACCCTGAACCTGCCGCCCGCCGATACCCCCGAACAGACCGCGCTGGCCGAGCTCGACCCGGGTCTGGTGGGCCCGCCGGAGCCGCTGCCGCCTGCCCCACCCCCGGTGGTGCTGTTCCCCAACCGGCTCGGCGAGTTCATGCCCGAGGCGCTGGCGGCCGGCGGCGATGCCGCGGCGCCCGGCGATGCCCCGCCGGTGTTCGCCTCCAACCTGCCGGGCACCGAGCCGGCCGAGCAGACCGTCTGGAGCCTGTCGTACAGCGGACGCGCGGCCTACGAGGACAGCACCCATGCGATGCGCGCCTGTCCTGGGGGCAGCCTGTCGACCGGCATCGGCCATGGCGTCGCATGCGAGAGCAGCGGCGAGGTCAAGCTGCGCGAGCAGTTGTATACGCTCGACGGTGGCGGTGCGATCGAGGTCGTCGCGCAGGCGCGCGGCACCAACACCACCACCATCGACGGGCGCCCCGCCCCGGTCGATCCCTATCAGCTGATTCCGCAGTTCTATACCGCGGTCAAGGGCGTGGCCGCGCTCGACGGCGCCACCATGTGGGCCGGGCGGCGCGATACCTCGCCGTTCCTGATGTCGTCGGGCCTGCTGCCGCCGACCTCCAGCGCGCTGCGCTTCGGCGTCGACGACGCCAAGCTCGCCGGCGTGGGGTTGAGCTACCAGTACACCGCCCGCAACGACACCAATGGGCAGCATCTGCCCAGCTATCACTCGGTCCGCACCGCGCCGATCGGCGTGAACGACAAGGGCACGCTGCAGCTGGGTTTCACGCGCGTCGAGGCCGATGCGCTGGCCGACGACGCCGGCAATGCCTGGTGGGCGTCGGCCATGCACGAGCAGAAGGGCGTGCTGGCCGGCACCAACCGCTTCGGCTTGCAGTACGGCACCGGCAGCCGTACCGCGATGACCGGCTACACCGGCATGGGCGCCACGCTCTCGCGCGTGCGGGTCGCCGAATCGATGGAATGGAAGGGCCGCGCGGGCCTGATCGGCTCGGTCGAATCGAGCCTGCAATACGACCGCTCGGCGCTGGGCACGCTGCAATGGATGACCGCGCGCGTGCGCCCGGCCTATGCGCCCACCGAGCGCTTCCGCCTGAGCTTCGAGGTCGCCCACGACCAGATCTCGTCGGGCTTCGGCGTCAGCGGCCAGCGCACCGCCCTGACGGTGGCGCCGACGCTGACGCTGGGCAAGGCCGCCGGCAACGCCAATCTGCGGGCGTTCTACACCTACAGCCGCGCCAACGACGTCGACGGCATCAGCTTCGCGGCCCCGGCCGACGCCTGGGCCTCGCAGGCCTCGGGTTCGATCTTCGGGATCCAGCTCAATCGGCGCTGGTAGGGGCGCTTCCAACGGCAGTGCAGCCGCTGGTTCGGGCCGCGCTGCCGCGCGGTACCGGCCGCAGCAGCCAGTGGAACACCAGCGTCGCCGTCAGCGCACCGGCGCATTGGGCCAGCACGAAGCCCGGTACGTCGATCGCACGGATACCGGTGAAGGTCGCCGTCAGCGCGCACGCCAACGTCAGCGCCGGATTGGCGAACGAGGTCGAGGCGGTGAACCAGTAGCCCGCGGCGATGTAGCCCGCCACCGCGAACGGCAGCAGCGCGGGCCGGGTGTGCGCGGTGCCCATCGCCACGCCAATCAGGCCGAAGGTCGCCAGGAATTCGCTCCACCACAGCGGCGCGCCGGTGCGCGCCTGCGCCGACCAGGCCAGCAGCGGCTCGCCGAACATCAGGTGGACCGCGACCACGCCGGCAATCGCGCCCAGCCATTGCACGACGACATAGCGCAGCGCCTCGCGCGCCGGCAGCATGCCCTGCAGCCAGGCCGACAGCGTCACCGCCGGATTCAGATGGCCGCCCGAGAGACCGCCGAAGGCCAGCAGCAGCGCGGCCAGGCCCGCGCCGCTCGCCAGCGAGTTGGCCAGCAGGGCCAGCGCGACATTGCCGGCGGCGAGCCGCTCGGCGCGCAGCCCGGAGCCGATCACCACCGCGATCAGCAGCGCCGTGCCGAGCGCTTCGGCGACGAGCCGGCGCGCGAGCGGGACGGGCGCTTGGATGCAGGCCTGGATGGAGGCTTGGATGGACGCTTCAACGCCGGCGGCATCGGCCGGGGACGTGGCATCAGGACGGCGGGTGGACATCGAACGCGCAGCGAAGGTGGACACGGACCTGCGCGCGGCGCGGTGCTCTCCGGCGCAGAGCGCGCAGTGTTCCGTTCGACCCGCCCGCCGTCAATGCGCGCTGGCGCAGTTGTGTCCTGACTCGCGGTATCGAATGCGCGGCCGGCCGTCTTGTGCGGTGCGTTCCGCGGACGCGCTAGCCGAAGCGCACGCAATAGACCGGCGGCAGATGCGCCGACACGCAGGTCCACCGTTCGCCGCCGTTCTCCGAGACCCACAGCCCGCCGGTGGTCGAGCCCATCGCCAGCCGTTCGCCGCTGTCGTCGACCGCCAGGCCGTGGCGATAGATCAGGTCGTAGGCCGGCGGCGCCGGCAGGCCTTCATCGAACACCTCGAAGCTGCGGCCGCCGTCGCGCGTGCGGGACACCACCAGCTTGCCGTCGACCGGCACGCGGCATTCGTCCTTGGTGGCCGGCGCGAACCACGCGGTCTCGGGATCGCGCGGATGCACCGCGACCGCGAAGCCGAACTTCGACGGCCGGCCTTCGACGCGCCGCCAGCTGGCACCGCCATCCTCGGAACGGAAGACGCCGTCGTGATGCTGCACCCACAGCGCATCGGGCCGCGCCGGACATTGCACCATGTAGTGCGGGTCCTGGATGTTGGGATCCTCGCTGCGCTCGGGCGGCATATAGCCTGCCTTCATGCCGCGCGTGGTGGCCTCCCAGCTGTCACCGCCGTTGCGGGTCTGCCAGACGCCGCCGCAAGAGATCGCAATCGACACATGGCGGCTGTCGCGCGGATCGACGCAGATCGAATGGATGCCGGGATAGTCGTAGCCGCCGCCGAACCACTCCGCGCGCTCGGGCCGGTCCCACAGCGGCCGGTTCAGCGCCCAGCTCGCGCCGCCATCGCCGGAACGGAACAAGCCACCGGGAATGGTGCCGGCCCACAGCACGCCTGGCTCGTCGGCGCCGCCGGCCTCGAGCACCCACAGTTGCTGCAGCGACCAGGGCGCAGGCTTGGGCGCGTCGGGGTTGTCAGGGGCGCTGGCGGCGGCGGCCTGCTCTGGCGGCTGCGGCGGATAGACCGGCACCGCACAGGCAGACCACTGGGCCTCGCCGCGCGCGCGGCGCCACAGCTTGACGCCGAAGTGGCCCAGATTCAATGCGGCATAGAGGGTGCCGTCGCGCGGGTCGGACAGCACCATGCTGACCGGCTCGCCGAGAAAATGCGCCTGGGTTTGCTGCCACTGTCCCTGGGGCTGGCGTTCGATCTCGAACAAGCCCTTGCGTGTTGCCACGAGAAGTCGGTCGTTCATCGTTCGGGTCTCCTGGTATCGATCGGCCGCCGGTCGCGTGGCCGTCGGTGCGTTGGCTGTCGAAGCGCGAAGCGTCGGTGCGGCAAGTGTCGATGCGTGAAGCGTCGATGCCCTTGTGCTCGCGCGCCCTCGTGCTATCCGCCGGACAGCGCCTGCACCACGTAGACCTTGCTGTCCTCGCGCAATGCATCGCTGAGCCGTTGCCGGTCGCGGATCATGGTGCCGTCGATGAAGACGGTCACATGGCGGCGCAACTGGTTCTGGTCATCGAGGATGTAGCCGCGCAACTCGGGCTGCTCGGCGAACACCGCGTCAAGCGCGGCGCGCACCGAAGCGGCGGGAAGGTGGCGGTCCGGCGTGGGGACATGGCGCTGGATCGCCGGCGCGAAGGTGATATGGGCCATGGTGCAGCGACGGTGGGGAGCGCAAAAAACGGTCACTACAGTGTAGGCGCTCGGCGCTGCGCGAGAAGGAAGAATGCTGGAAAATGCGGCCCGATCGAATGTGGACAGCGCGGTCAGGACCGGCGTCCTTGCCGCTCTCGCGACAAAGACGCCGCCTGGCAGTCCTGTCTTTTTTTCACGTCGTGTTACCGCTGCGACGGCGCCGGCAAACAGCCAGGCCCGGTGCCGAAGTGCGCATGGCTTTTCAGCCTTCCATCCCCGCGACCCATGCGCGCACGCAGTCTAGCAAGACTGGCTCGAACTGGCGACAGGCGGGCCGATATGTGGACGGGGCGGATGTGGACACCACCGATGTGGACACCATCGATGTGGACACCATCGATGTGGACGAGGCCAATGTGTACAGCCCGATGTGGAAAGCACCGATGTGGAAAGCACCGATGTGGACAGCATCGCCACGGACCGGCCATGCTGCGTATCAGTCGGTCGCCGCGGTGGAGCGGAATGCCTCGAGATTGACGCCCAGCCGCTTGATCTTGTCGTACAGCGTTTTCTTCGGCACGCGCAGCAGATCGCTCGCCGCGGCGGTGCGCCCTGACGCGGCGCGCAGCGCTTGCTCGATCAGATGCCTCTCGAACACCGCGACCTGCTCGTCGAGCGAACGCGCCTCGCTGCCATTGCCGTTGCCATTGCTGCTGCCAGCGGGCGCTCCCGTGCTGCCACCGGGCAGCCCCAGCACGAAGCGATCGGCGGCATTGCGCAGCTCGCGCACATTGCCCGGCCACGGATGCATCATCAGCTCGCGCATATGCTGCGGCGACACATCGGGCACCGGCCGTTCGTAGCGCAGCGCGGCCTGCAGCATGAAGTGCGAGAACAGCAGCGGAATGTCCTCGCGCCGTTCGCGCAGCGGCGGGATGTCGATCACCGCGACGCTGAGGCGATAGTACAGATCGGCGCGGAAGCGCTGCTCCGCGGACAGGGCCAGCAGATCGACCTTGGTGGCGGCGATCACGCGGCAATCCATCGGCAGCAGCGTGTTCGAGCCCAACCGTTCGAACTGCCGCTCCTGCAGCGTGCGCAGCAGCTTGATCTGCAGCGACATCGGCATGGTCTCGATCTCGTCCAGAAACAGCGAGCCGCGCTGCGCGTATTCGATCTTGCCGACGCGCCGCCGTGCGGCCCCGGTAAACGCGCCCGACTCGTGCCCGAACACTTCGCTCTCGAACAGCGATTCGGGGACGCCCCCGCAATTGAGCGCGGCAAAGTTGCCCTGCCGGCGCGAACCGTACTCGTGCAGGCAGCGCGCCACCAGTTCCTTGCCGGTGCCGGTCTCGCCCAGGATCAGCACATCGGCGTCGGTGCAGGCCAGATCCAGAATCAGCTTGCGCAGCCGTTCGACGGCCGCCGAGCGGCCGATGACCTTTGCCTCGATCGCCTGCGTGTCGGCCAGCTGCCGGCGCAGCGCCTGGACCTCGAGCGTCAGCGCGCGCTTTTCCATCGCGCGTTGCACCACCTCGGTCAGCTCGCCGGGCGAATACGGCTTCTCGATGAAATCGTAGGCGCCGCGGCGCATCGCCTGCACCGCCATCGAGATGTCGCCGTGGCCGGTGACGAGAATCACCGGCAGCGCGGCATCGATTTCCAGCGCCTTGTCGAGCAGCGCCAGGCCATTGATGCCGGGCAGGCGCACATCGGTGACGAGCACGCCGGCAAAGCCGGGCGTGAGTCGATGCAGCACCTGTTCGGCCGAGCCGAACGCTTCCACCGACAGGCCGGCGATCTGCAGCGACTGCGTGCTGCCCAGCCGCACCGCGGCATCGTCTTCGACATAGAGGACCGACAGATCAGTTCGCATCGGCATGGGTCTCCTGTGCGGCGGGCAGATCGATGATGAAGCGCGCGCCGGCGTTCTCGTTGCGCCCGGCCGCGCCGCTCGACGGATCGAGGGTGCGGCGATTCTCCGCGCGCAGCGTGCCGCCGAATTCGCGCACGATGCCGGCGGAGATCGCCAGCCCGAGGCCAAGGCCCACGCCCTGCTCCTTGGTGGTGAAGAACGGTTCGAACAGCCGCGGCATCACGTCGTCGTCGATGCCGCAGCCGCGATCGGCCACCTCGATCGTGACCCACTGCGGGTCGGCGTGCACGCGGATCTCGAGCACACGCGCCGTGGCGTCGTCGGTGGCGTCCTCGGTAGCATCCTCGGCTGCGTCCGCGTTCGCCTCCTTCATCGCGTCGAGCGCGTTCGACAGCAGGTTGACCAGCACCTGCTCGAGCCGGTTGCCTTCGCACAGCGCGAGCGGCGACGGCTCAGGCACCGACACCACCAGCTCCGCGCCGTCGGCGCGAATGCGCGAGTCCAGCAGGAACAGCGCGTCGGCGATCACTGTGCCGACCGGCGTGGGCACCGACTGCACCGGCGTCTTGCGCGCGAACTTCTTGAGCTGCGCGGTGATCTTGCCCATCCGTTCGACCATCTGGCAGATCACGTTCAGGTTGGTCTCCACCGCATCGGTCTGGCCGCGGCGGAAGAACACGATGGTGTTGGCCGAGAGCGTGCGCAGCGCCGCCAGCGGCTGGTTCAGCTCGTGCGTGATGCCCGCCGACATCTGGCCGAGCGCCGCCATCTTGCTCGCCTGCACCAGCTCGTCCATTGCCGCCTTCAGCACCTGCTCGGCGCGCTTGCGCTCGGCGATCTCCTTCTGCAGCTTCAGGTTCGAGCCCGACAGCGCCTGCGTGCGCATGGCGACCTTGCGTTCGAGCTCGTCGTGCGCGCGCTGCAGGGCCTCCTTGGCGGCACGGTTCTGCGCGGCGGCGCGGCGGCGCTGCAGCACGTAGAGGATCAGCAGCAGCAGAAAGCCGAGCGCGAAGGCGCCGATCACCGCGCTGTTGCGCGCCAGCGTGCGGATCGGCTCCATGTCGGACAGCACGATCAGCCGCCAGTCGGTATCGGGAATGCGCCGGCTCTGCGCCAGGAATTCGTCGCCGTCCGGCATCCGCACCACGCTGATGTCGGCAGCGAAGCGGCGCTGTTCGCGAAAGCCGATCGGGTCGAGCGAATCGACGGTCGAGTACTGCCGCGTCGAGGCGAGCTGCCAGCGCGTCTCGCTGGGCAGCTCGCGCAGCGACTTGAAGCGCCAGTCGGGCTGCGAGCTGAGGAACACGATGCCGTTGGCGTCGACCACCAGGATGCGGTCATCGTTGGCGAGCCAGGGCTCGTCGATCTTGTCGAGATTGACCTTGACCGCGGCCACGCCGAGCATCGCGCCCTCGCGCACGATCGGCTGCGAGAAGTAGTAGCCCGGTTCGCGGCTGACGGTGCCGATGCCATAGAAGCGGCCGGGCTTGCCCTGCATCGCGTCACGGAAATACGGCCGGTACGAGAAGTTGATGCCGACGAAGCTGGCAGCCTCGTTCCAGTTGCTCGCGGCGAGCGTCAGGCCGTGGGCGTCCATCACATAGATTGCGGTCGACTTGGCCGCGGCGTTGACCTCGGCCAGGAAGCGGTTGGCCGCCATCGGCAGGCCCGGTGTCGCCGGTTCGCGCAGCAGGCGCTGCACGTCGTGGTTCAGCGCGACGACCGCGGGCAGATATTCGTAGCGGCGCATCTCGCTGCGCAGTCCGCCGATATAGGCCTCGATGCGGTGCGCGGTGCCATCGCGCTGCGCGCGGATGCCGACGCGCTCGCCCCACAGATAGGCGATGGAGACACCGGCCCCCATCACCGCGCAGACCGCCGCGATCACGGCCGCGCGACGCGCCCGTCCACGCGGCCATGCCGAGGGCGGCATCGCCTGCGTCGCGGGAGAAGTCGCGGAGGAGTCCGTCATATCGATGCGGAAGGAATACCGGCGACGTGCGCCAACGACCGGCCATTAGGCAAAGCCGCGCCCCGCTGCGTCAATCGGCGTAAACATCAGGCGCCGATGCATCGACGATCCGATGCATCGGCGCCTGTCCCGTCAAGGGGCAGCCCGGCCCGTCAGGTGGCCAGGGCCATGCCGATCAAGGCCGGGTCACGTCGAACAGCAGGTTGACCGGCGACGGTCCGAACGACAGCCAGGTGCCCTTCAACGGCTGCTGCTCCACGCCGGGCCGCGACCAGTCGCAGACCCCGGTCGTGAAGATCGATTGCAGCCGCGCCAGCTGCGCGGGCGTCATCATCACCTTGTAGTCGGCGGGATCGATCGGCTTGAGCTGGCACTTGACGACATCGTCGGCCAGCGGGCCACCGGCGACCATGCGCGGCGTGGTGCCGGCCGGATACAAGGTGTTGCACTGGCCCGGACCGTGCGCGGTCTGCGGCTCGACGATCTTGTTGCCGCCCGCATCCCAGCACGCATCGACGAGGTCCGCCGGTTTGTTGCGCACCACCTTCTCGGCCTTGCTGCCCGGGCCGGTGTCGCGCAGCATCGCCGTCAGCCAACGGTCCATCTGGTCGAAGTTGTCGTCGCGGATGGTGCCCGGTCCGACGATGACCTGGTTGTCCGCGTGCCCGTTCGCCGCGATCAGACGCGCGCGCACCGAATAGCTGTGGATCTTGTTGTGGATGTCGCCGTTGACGCGGTCGTCGAAGTAGTCGCGCTGGTCGATGATCGGCGTGGTCGCCAGGCCCCCGCCGGTCGAAGTGATGCGGCCCGACTGGTAGGCGCGTGCGATCGCGTCGAGGTCGCCCACGGTACGCTGCGCGATGCGCTTGAAGTCGACGTCGACGCCGCCGATCTTCTCGTTCAGGTCGATGAACTGGTCCGGCGTGATCATGCCGTCGTTCAGCGCCTTCAGGCCGTACTGCACGCCGACATTGTCGATCGGCCGCTTGGCGAAGCCGCGTGCATCCTTGCCGTAGACGTTGACGGTGTGGTCGTAAACGGTGGCGCGCACGCCGGTCGGGTTGTTGACCGGATGGTATTTCTGGTCGGCCGGGAAGCCGGCAGGGAACGACACCACCGGATCGAGACGGCCCGCGCTGCTGCTCATCGCGGCGATATTGCCCGGCTTCAGATAGCCCGAGATCGCCGAGCGCTGCGCATCGCTGTATTGCCCCGGCGCGGTCTGCGTGAAGTACAGATGCAGCAGCCGCGAATCGTGCAGCTTGAAGATCGTCGACGAGGTGACGTCCGGGAACACCGAGGTCACGATGATGCCGTCGAACAGGCCCGGATAGTTGTCGCCGGTCTGGTGGCTCTGATAGGCGCCGCCGGAGCCGCCGGTGCCGATCGTGAAGAACGGCGTGCCGTAGTTTTCGATCAGCCGCTCCTTGACCATCGCGATGGTCTCGGACGACAGCAGGTCGTTGCAGTTGTTGCCGAAGGTATTGAGCGAGGCGCTGGCCACCGCGTAGCCCTTGCGCAGATAGTTGTGGTTCAGCACCGCCACCGGCGTGCCCTGCATGTACCAGCCGCCCTGGCAGCCGCCGCCGAGCGGATAGATGACCTTGCGGTTCCAGCCCGAGGGCGGCGCCAGCGGCGTCGGCTCGGCGTCCTTCAACGGATCGTGCAGGATCGCGGTCTGATAGATCGCGCGATTGATCGTGCCGGTCTCGACGCGGACGATGTAGGGCACGGTCGCGCCGGCGTTGTTGGTGGTGCTGGCCAGGTCCGCGGGATAGGCGGCCACCGGTGTCGGCAACGGCTTGAAGCTGTTGGCGGTCGAGCGGTAGACGTAGTGCACGCGGCGTTCGACCGAGCAGTTCTCGTCGAGCGGTGCGCCCAGCTTGCTGCCGTCCGGCAGCGTGAAGTTCTGCGTCGCGCAGATGTAGGGACGCTCGTGCGGGCCGGAGAAGACGGGGCCGGTGATCGGATAGTTGGTCAGCGTCAGCGTGGTGCGCGCGGGGCCATGCTTGACCTCCATGGTGTTCTCGCCGAGCTTGAGTCCGCTGACGATGCCCAGCGCCTCGCCGTCGGCGGTCGGCGTGAAGGCGTCGCTGACATCGACGCCGTTGACGCTGACCTTGAACTTGTTGCCTGGCGCGCGTTCGCTGGCGCTCAGGCGGATCAGCGCATCGCCGCCCGTCACGCGCTCGGGCGCGGACGACAGCACCGTCGCCTCGACCGTCGCGCGGTGTCCCAGGCCCAGGCCGGGCGCGTTCTCGGCGCTCTGCGGCTGCAGGTTGCCCCCACCGCCATCGTCACCGCCGCCGCATCCGGCGACCAGCAATGCCGCCACCATCGCGCCAGTCCCCAAGGACGGCCGCTTCCACCGAGCTGCTGTTTGCCGCATCGTTGTCTCCTGTTTGGCCGGCGTCGCCGGCATTGCCTTTTCCACGCTCCGCGCGGGAGCGGTCAGCGCGTCTGCCATCTGTCGCGGCAGCTTGCGAGGCGCCAGCGTTGCAATGGGCGTGCCATTGCGGGCGGGGTGGGGCGGCGGAGACTAAGCCTCTGAAACAGAAGCGTTTTTGCGCGGAGGCAATGTCTGCATGACGGCAGACATGGATGGAAATCCGCACGGGCCCGAGCGGGTGGCGTGCGGAAAGTCGCGTCGGTGAAGGCTCAGAAGTCCAGCTGCTGCGCCTGAATGCCAAGCGCCGCGGCGATCTTTGCACGCGTGGATTTGCGCAGACCCTCGCTGCGCTCCTGCTGTGCGTAGGCCGACTGAGAGATGCCGAGGCGGCCCGCGACTTCAGCCTGGGTCAGCCCAAGATGTTCGCGCCAGGCTCGCACAGGTGTCGCACCCTCGACGGTGCGATGAACGACGGCATGCGGAATCAGACCCCGCTCTTCGGCATGGCGGGCGATGTAGTCCTGATAGGGGATGACGACAAACGCGGGCTTGCCATCGGGATTGAGCAGGACCTGGATGCTAGTAGGTGCGTTCATCGCGCTTCCTCACTTCTTGAATCTCGACGATCCTGATACGACCATCCCAATCGAATAGCACGCGATAGTTGCCCACGCGCAGTCTGTAGCCGTACGTATGATTGTTCAGTGCTTTGACGTTCTGGCATTGGGGCATCGCGTGCAGTTCGCCGACCGCGTCCACAATGGCCCGTTGCTAGGGCTTGTCCATCTTGCGGAGCTGTTTGGCCGCCTTGCAGGTCCAGTTGGTCGCGTTCATTCACGCGATTCTTCGTATCCTGCATTATAAGTCGATTATAAGTTTTAAGCGACTATAGGTTTCCGGACTGTCATCTGGCTTTCGGACGCAACTGGAGGTCCGATGGCGCTAATGGACCCAGGCCGAACACCCTGCAGGCGCGACCGTCCCGCTGACGTACATCGCGCCATGCCGGTACAAGCGCAGGCGGTCGACCGTCTCGGCGTCGCTGAGCACCCAGACGCCGCCGCGCTGGTCGGTCCAGACGATGCGGGCATCGGTGCCTTCGAGCGCGGTGAACAGATGCGAAGGCGCGACGCCGGGGCGCATCACGACGGTGGTGGCGTCGATCGGTGCCGCCCGTACCGGGAACAGGTTCAGCGCGGCGCCGAGCAGCGAGCCGCCGACCAGCATGGCCGCGACCCAGCTCGCCGCCATGCCGGGGCCGCGTGGGCCTGCGCCAGTGCTCGGCCCGACTCCCGTGAGCGTCTTTCGCATCCGGATGCCGACGAGCAGCGGGATGATGCCGAACAGGAACAGCCACAGCAGATCCCACAGCAAGGGATTGGGCGAGTCCATGCGGATGCGGTGGATGCCGGTGATCCAGTGCGACAGCACGGCGTCGACCACGTGCCAGACGCCGAAGCCGATCCAGAAGTTGGCCAGCAGACGCCGATTCGCATGCGGGACGGCGAAGGTCTCGCGCGATCGATACAGCAGCCACAGCCCGACTGCCGCAATCACGTACATCAGCACGTGGAACAAGCCATCGGCCATCACCTGCACGCGCAGGTCGCCGAGCGCGCCGCGTTCGATGCCGGACAGCAGGTGGTGCCACTGCAGGACTTGATGCAGCAGGATGCCGTCGAAGAAGCCGCTCATCGCGAAGCCGAGCGTATAGCCGGCCCATTCGAACGCGCGGGGATGGACGGCATCGGTGGGGGAGACGTGGGCGGTCGGCATGGCAACGCTCCTTCGAATCGAGTCGGAAGCAGTGGCTGCTCAAAGCCAAGCGGGCCGCACCGACATCGGTCGATGAGGCCCGCTTGAAGCGACTTGCAGTCGCGGATGGACAGCGGCGCTCAGCGGGTGCCGCTCGTGCCCGTGGCCGATCCGCTCGAGGTGCCGGACGAGCTGCCGCTCGTTCCGGTGCTTGTGCCGGTGCCGGACCGGGAGCTGTCGGTCGGCGTTACGGCGCCCGAGCCCGAAACGGAGCCGGACCCCGACCCCGTGCCGCTGCCGGCCGCGGTACAGCCAGCGAGTCCGCATGCCATGGCAACGGCCATGGCTGCGATAGATGCCATCGTCTTCATATTGTTTTCCTCCAGCGGTGCGCTAAGTCCCCGTAGCGCTGACATGAACCCCGCGATTGGGGGCCGCCCGTCAATATGCAATCGGCGTTCCAATCCACGGCTGCCAGCGCAGCGATGGTACGGGTCTGCCGCTGTCGCGGGAGCAAACCATGCCGGCAGGGTAAGACATACCAAGGCTTGTAAGCTTTGCCAGCGGACGTGGTAATCGCGATGCACTTGGTTGCGAGCAGGAAGCGGCAGCCTGGGCGTAGCGGTGCGGCCGGGATGGTGGCCGGCGGGCAGGCAGCTTGATGTGGGAACGCCGCGGCCACATTGCATGGCCTGCCGAAAACGTAGAAGCAAAGCGCCAAAGAAAAACGGACGCCGAAGCGTCCGTTTTTCCTTTCAACCTGGTGGCCTGGGACGGAATCGAACCGCCGACACAAGGATTTTCAATCCTCTGCTCTACCGACTGAGCTACCGGGCCAAAGAAGCGAAACTATAACAGCGGGCATGGGACTGGTCAACCCCCTGCCGGCTCGAATCGTCATCGTTACTGCTCGGCCGGCTCTGGCTTGTTGCGGCTCAGCTCGACGCCGAGCTGCTTGAGCTTGCGATACAGGTGGGTACGCTCCAGGCCGGTCTTCTCGGCCACGCGCGTCATGCTGCCGTGCTCGCGCAGCAGGTGGTATTCGAAGTAGGCGCGCTCGAACATGTCGCGCGCCTCGCGCAGCGGCATGTCGAAGGAGAACTGCATTTCGGCTTCCGGTACGCGCTGCGGCGTGCCGTTGGCCGCGGCCTCCGTCGGCGATGTCTCGGCGGCACGGACCGCAGGCTCGGCAGCCGGTGTCGCCGGCGCAGCAGCGGCGCGCGGACGTTCCTGGCCGCGTGCCAGGCCCTGCTCCACGGCGGACAGCAGCTTCTGCAGCGCGATCGGTTTTTCCAGGAAATTGAGTGCGCCGATCTTGGTCGCTTCCACCGCGGTATCGATGGTCGCGTGCCCGGACATCATGATCACGGGCATCGTCAGCTGGCCTTGCGAGGACCATTCCTTGAGCAGCGTCACACCGTCGGTGTCCGGCATCCAGATATCGAGCAGCACCAGGTCGGGCGTATTGCCGGCACGGTATTCACGGGCTTGTTGCGCGTTTTCGGCTACTTCGACTACATGGCCTTCGTCGCTGAGGATTTCCGAGAGCAGTTCACGGATACCCATTTCGTCGTCGACTACGAGGATGGTTGCCATACTTTCCTCTTAACCCCTCCGCGGCGTTCCGGGTCGGACCGCATCATCATGCATCACTATGCCAGCTTGGCGAACAGGATGGATATCTGGGCGCCGGCGACTTCGGTGCCCTCCATGCGGTTGCGCAGTTCGATGCGCGCCCCATGTTCGTCAATGATCTTCTTCACCATCGCAAGACCCAGACCCGTCCCCTTGGCCTTGGTCGTCACGTATGGCTCGAACGCGCGGCTGAGGATGCGCGGGGCGAACCCCGGACCATTGTCAGCGATGGTCAGCTTGACAGCCTGGCGGCTTTCGCCGGCAGGATCTTTGTATTCTACAGTCTCGGTGTGCAGAGCGATACAAGGCGCCGGACGGCCCGCTGCCACGTTCTCCGCGACCGCATCCTGCGCATTCTGCAGCAGATTGTGTATCACCTGCCGAAGCTGGGTCGGATCGCCCTTGATGTCGGGCAGGTCATCAGCCAGCGCCGGATGAATCACGGGATGCTCGTGCAGGCCGGGATCGTCGATCCCGTACAGATGCAGGACCTCGGCGACCAGCGCATTGAGCTGCAGCGTCTGCAGCATCGCCGGCGGCGTGCGGGCGTAGTCGCGGAAATCGTCGACCATGCGCTTCATCGCCGCCACCTGGTTAACGATCGTGGTGGCCCCGCGCTTTAGCACGTCGGCGTCATTGCCTTCGAGCTTGGGCGCGAGCTTCATCTGCAGCCGCTCCGCCGACAGCTGGATGGGCGTCAGCGGGTTCTTGATTTCGTGCGCGAGGCGCCGGGCCACTTCGCCCCATGCGACCGACCGTTGAGCCGAAATCACATCGGAAATATCGTCGAACACGACCACGTAGCCCGGTTCGGCATGATCGCTGATATGGTCGCCGCCCGGCAGCCGCGCGCCGCGCACCAGCAGTGTCAGCGGTTGCTCCTCGTCGCCGTGCGGCAGCTCGATCTGCTTCTGCCAGTGCGCGGCGCCGCCGAGCACCTCGCTGGTGCTCTGCTCGGAGAAGGCCTGCCGCACGATTTCGCCGAACGCGGCCATGCCCGGAATGGCCTCGACGGGATGGCCGATGGTCGGCCCCAGCGGCTGCCCGAAGATGCGTTCGGCACCGGGATTGGCGGTCACCAGCGAGAAGCGCCGGTCCATCACCAGCACCCCTGCGGTCAGGTTCTGCAGCACGCTTTCGAGGAAGGCCTTGGATTGCTCGAGCGCCGCGCGATTCTGCTCGACCGCCAGGCGCGCGTCCGCCAGCTGGCGCGTCATCATGTTGAACTGCTGGGTCAGCATGCCCAGTTCATCGCGGCTCTTGAGCTCGCGCTTAGGCGACAGATCGCCTTCGGCGACTTCCTTGGTTCCCTGCAGCAGCATCAGCAACGGCCGCGCCAGCTGGCCGCCCAGCAGCAGCGCCAGCATCACGGCGATGAACACCGCGAGGAACAGCGTCAGCGTCAGCGTGCCGATATACATCTTGCGCAGGCCGGTGCGGCCCAGCGCCTTTTCCTGGTAGTCCTGATAGGCGCGCTGGACTTCGTCGGCATTGCGTGCAAGCACGGCGGGGACCGGATGCACGATCTGCAGATAGCGTTCCTCGCGCACCGTATCGCCGATCAGCCCGAAGCCCGACGACGGATAGTCCTCGGCGCGCCGCTCCAGCGACAGGCCCGAGCCCGCCCAGCGGTCCTTGCCCGCGGGACGTGGCGGCGCGCCCAGCGACGACTCGTCGGCCGGTGCCGCGGGGCCGAGCGGAATGATCACGCGCAGCCGGTACAGGTGATTGGCATCGGCGCGCTCGGTTTGCGGATGACCGTCGCTGCCGCCGTCCGTGCCCGGATCGGTGCCGCCCTCCACCGCTGCATAGCCGCCCGCGAGCCGCGCCTGCTCGACCAGCACGCCGGACGGCAGGCTCGGCACCAGCATCGCGTAATTGCTCGACGCGGAGGCGATCACGCGCCCGCCGCCGGTGAAGATCGAGGCCTCCTGCACGCCGTATTGCTCGCGCAGCCGGTTCAGTTGCAGCGAGTTGGTGGGTTCGCTGGCGCTGATGATCTGGTCGCTCATCTGCCGCGCCTTGGCTTGCAGATCGGCCAGCGCGCTGTCGATGGTGGAGCGGCCCAGATTGAGGCCCGCCTCGAGCGCGGTCTCGACACGCACGTCGAACCACGATTCGATGCTGCGCGAGACGAATTGCAGCGACACCAGGTAGATCAACACGCCGGGCAGCACGCCGACGATGCCGAAGAACAGCGCCAGCTTGGTCATCAGCCGCGTGCCGAACTTGCCGCGGCGATAGCGGACCCACAGCGCCACCGCGAGTGCGCCGATGATCAGCACCATCAGCACGCCGATCACCAGATTGATCTTGTACAGCAGTGTGAAATAGCGGTCGAAGAATTCGGTGTTGGCCGAGGCCGCCGCCAACAGCACCACCAGCACCAGCGCCAGGAAGACGATGGTGCCGGCGACCACGCGGCTCAGTACCCGGCGAAGCCGGCTGTCGAGCACGCTGTTCAGCGGGGAGATCATGGTTTGGCGACCAGCGACGACAGCGACATCGGTGCCAGCATGCCGGCGACCGGGCGCCCGAAGGCCGGCGATGGCGGACGGGCGTTGCCGATACCCGGGGCGGAGGCAGGCGAGGTATTGGGCGCGGAGGCAGGGGCAGGTGCGCTACCCGGAGCGCTGCCCGGGGCGGACGGCGGCATCGACGCCGGAGCCGGGCTCTGTCCCGGTGCGGCCGCGGCCGGCGAAGCGTTCGCGGGCGAGGCGGCATGTCCGTTCGCCGGTCCGGGCGTTGGCGCGGGCGGCGAAGCCGGGGCGGCGGGTGCAACTGGTGCAGCGGGCGCCGGCGCTGCGGGGGGCGGCGCCGGCGCAGCTTCGGCTACCGGCGTATAGGCGAAGCGGCGCCAGTCGGACGACAGATTCCAGTCGCGCGTATTGACCGCATTGATCTGGAATGGCTTGGGCAGTTGCGACAGGTCCAGCCGCATGCGGACCTCGGCCTGGTATGGCACGCCGAGCTTGACGTCGCCGCGCTCGAACACGCGCCAGCCACGCACCTGCTTGATGAAATCGAGCGCGCCTTTCAGGCGCATGAAGGGCAATTGCAGTCCGCCGGTCGAGACCCGGTACTGCCGCGTCAGCGGATGGAAGGTCAGCCTGACGCTGCGGCTGGTGCTGACCGGCTTTTCGTCGAACCAGTACCAGCGCGGGCGGCTCAGCTGGAAATCCACCGCGAAATACAAGGGGATGCCCTTGTGCAAGGCGTCCTCCAGTGCCGGCGACAATTCGAAGTCGAAGCCGGCATTCAGCTCGAAGCCGCCGTCCTGATATTCGACGCGCGCCTCGCGTATTTCGATGTTCTGTGCCTGCCCGACGCGCGGCGATAACGCGCCCGCGCAAAGGACCAGCACCATCAGAAGCAGCCACGCGAGCCGGCGCAACGCGGCCACGCCGATACCGGCCTGGTCTGCTGCGGATCCGCACGCCTTGTCGTCATGGGCACGGAGGACGGACAAGCGAAGCGGTGCGAGCATCGGATCAGAGGCGTTTCTGGAAGCGGGCGTAGAAGAAACCGTCGTGGTCCGACGGCAGGCCATCGTGGCTGCCGTTCCCGCCATCAGCCACGCCATTTGGGATGCTGCCGGGCAGCAGCTGGCCGGGCGCCTGCAATCGTATCGCATCTGGTAGCTGGGCACCAAACCAGCGCGCCTGCTCCTCGCCCTCCGTTGGGAAAATAGAACAAGTCACATACACCAGAATGCCGCCCGGTTTGAGCAGCGGCCACAGCTGCGAGACGATGCGGCGCTGCTCGTTGACGAGCTTGCCCAGATCGCTTTCGCGGCGCAGCCAGCGGATATCGGGATGGCGGCGCACGATCCCCGAGGCCGAGCAGGGAACGTCGGCAAGGATGCGGTCGTATTGCCTGCCGTCCCACCAGGCTTGCGGCCGGCTGGCATCGCCGATCACGACTTGCGCGCGCTGCTGCAGCCGCGCGAGATTCTCGTCGATGCGCTGGGCGCGCGCGGCATCGCTCTCGACCGCAGTCAGCTCCACATCGGCCAGTTCGAGCAGATGGCCGGTCTTGCCGCCGGGCGCGGCGCAGGCATCGAGCACGCGCTGGCCATCGGCAATCTCGAGCAGCGGCGCGGCAAGCTGCGCGCCGGCGTCCTGCACGGAGACCTCGCCATTGTCGAAGCCGGGCACCTGCGCCACCGGCAGCGCGCGCGCCAGGCGCACGGCCTGCGGGCCGACGCGTTCGGCGGCGATGCCGGCGGCGGCGAGCCGGGCCAGATAGTCGTCGAGCGACACGCGCGCGGTATTGACCCGCAGCGTCATCGGCGGCCGCTCGCTGGCGCTGCCCGCGAGCGCCTGCCAGCGGTCGGGATAGGCCTCGCGCAGCAGGCGCAGCCACCATGCCGGCAGGTTCCAGCGTGCCTCCTCGTCGCGGCGCACTTCGGCCAGCAGGGCCTCGCGCTCGCGCAGGAAGCGCCGCAGTACCGCATTGACCATGCCGCGCGCATGCGCCGACTTCGGATCGGAAGCGGCGGCGTTGACGGCCTGGTCCACCACGGTGAAGGCCGCATAGCCGCCCTGCCCGCCGTCTTGTCCCTGTTCCTTGTCGCCCTCGATCAGCAGCGTCAGCGCGACCGCGAGCAGCGAATCGACCAGCGCGCCCGGCGGGCGCGACACCATGCGCGTGACCAGCGCCCGCACCGTGCCGAACTGGCGCATGGTGCGATAGGCGAGGTCCTGCAGCGCGCCGCGCGCGCTGGCGTCACGCGTACGCTCGAGCCGGTACTGCGCGCAGGCGGCATCGATGGCCTGCGGCAGCGCGCTGCCCTCGTTGACGCCGCGCACCGCGGCCGCGGCGGCGAGCATCTGGAAGGCAAGGGAATCGGGAGGCAAACGCATGGATCGGACACCGTGAGGAAACGAACAAGGAAGACGCGTCAAAGCGCGCGGTAATGCAGTCGGAGCGCGCCGCGGACGAACATCGCGCAGCGCGTGCGGGCATCGCGCGGGCATCAAAAAGCCCGCCGGCTCGCAGGGAGCACGGCGGGCAGTTTACCCTGTCGGCACCAGGCGACCGCGGTGGCGGCGGGCGCGCGGCGCCAATCAAACCGTCGATCGGCGCTTCATTCAGACCGGATACGTGCCGGTCTGCGCCATCTGCATCAGCCGCGCGACCCGCTCCTCGGTGGACGGGTGCGTCGAGAACAGATTGGCGATGCCGCCGCCCGACAGCGGGTTCAGGATCATCATCTGCGCGGTGGCCGGATGCTGTTCGGCCGCCTGGAACGGAATGCCGCGCGCGTAGCGGTCGATCTTGTCCAGCGCCATCGCCAGCGCCTGCGGATCGCCGCTGATCTCGGCGCCGCCGCGATCGGCCTCGAATTCGCGGGCGCGCGAAATCGCCATCTGGATCAGCGAGGCGGCCAGCGGGGCCAGGATCGCCATCGCGATGCTGGCGATCGCGTTGGCCGGGCGCCCTTCCTCGTCGCGTCCGCCGAAGAACATCGCGAAGTTGGCCAGCGCCGCGATCGCACCGGCCATGGTGGCCGCGATCGTGGAGATCAGGATGTCGCGATGTTTGACGTGCGCAAGCTCGTGCGCCATCACGCCGCGCAGTTCGCGGTTGCTCAGCACGCGCAGGATGCCGGTGGTCGCCGCGACCGCGGCGTTCTCGGGATTGCGGCCGGTGGCAAAGGCGTTGGGCGCGTCCTCGTCGATCAGGTAGACGCGCGGCATCGGCAAGCCGGCGCGCTGCGCCAGTTCCTGCACCATGCCGTAGAACTGCGGGGCACTGGCCGCATCGACTTCCCGCGCGTTGTACATGCGCAGGACCATCTTGTCCGAGAACCAGTACGAGAAGAAATTCATGCCGAGCGCCATCAGCAGCGCGAACATCATGCCGCTGCGGCCGCCGATCATGCCCCCGATGACGATGAACAGCGCCGTGATGGCCGCCATCAGCATGAAGGTCTTGACCCAGTTGAACATTGCCGTGGTCTCCGTGGTAACGCCGTCGCCCGCCTGGCGCGCCGTGCTTGCGCCGCTGTGTTGCCGCCGCATCCGGCGCCCGCGTGCGATCGTGCGGTGACGGTTAGATAGGGCCCGGGCCGCTAAATTCAATGCCGGCAAGGGTTTTTGCCGGCCGCGGCGCTAGCGCTGCGTCATCGCCAGGCGCGCGCCCAGGCCGATGAAGGCGGCGCCGATCACGCGGTCGAGCCAGCACTTCAGGCGCGGCGCTTCGCTGGCCCGGCGCGTCAGCGTGCCGGCCATCCACGCGACCATCGAGTTCCAGACCGTCGACATCGCCACCATGATCGCGCCCAGCGCAAGGAAGGCCAGCGCCTGCCGGCCGGCGCGCGGATCGACGAACTGCGGGAAGAACGACACGAAGAACAGGATCACCTTCGGATTGAGCACGTTGGTCAGAAACCCCTGCATGAACAGCGCGCGCAGGCTGCGGCGGTCGGTGGCGATGGCGCGAGCGGGAGCCCCGGCGCCAGGCGCCGGCGTGCGCCAGCTCGCCCACAGCAGCCGCAGGCCCAGCCAGGCCAGATAGGCGCCGCCCGCATACTTGATCGCGGTAAAGGCCACCGGCGAGGCGGCCAGCACCGCGGTCAGCCCGAACGCGGTCGCCAGCGCATGCACACAGCAGCCGGCGCTGACGCCGAGTGACGACATCACGCCCGCGGCGCGGCCCTGTGCCACGCTGCGCCCGACGATGTAGGCGGTATCGGGTCCGGGCGTCACGTTCAGCAGAAACACGGCGCCGATGAACAACGGCAGGTCGACAATGCCCAGCATGATGGTCGGTCCTCGCGGAAATGGTTCGCCCGAATTATGTCGCGCTATGCGGCGCTATGCCCGGTTACGCCGCGCCCTCGGGCAGCGCGCAGCGCGTGCCGGCCGGCAGCGGCGTGCCCTGCAGGAAGGCCTGCGCGAGCAGGCGCCGGCCGCCGGCCTTCTGCAGTTCCGTGACGCGCAGCGCGCCTTCGCCGCAGGCGATCACCACGCCGTGCGCGTCGGCGGCCAGCACCGTACCCGGTGCCGCGTCGCCATGCTCTGGCGCGCGCGCCAGCGGCTCGGCCTGCCAGCACTTGATCGCCGCCTCGCCGACCTGCACGCTCGCACCGGGGAAGGGATTGAAGGCGCGGATCTGCCGGTCCAGTGCCGCCGCCGGGCGGCGCAGATCGAGCCTCGCCTCGTCCTTGCCGATCTTCTCGGCATAGGTGATGCCCTGCTCCGGCTGCGGCTCGGCCGCCAGCGTGCCGTCGGCCGCCAGCCGCTGCAGCGCCTGCACGATCATGCGGCCGCCCAGCGCCGCCAGCGTGTCGTGCAGCGTGCCGGTGGTGGTGTCCGCGCCGATCGGCACCGCTTCGCGCGCGATCATCGCGCCCGTATCGAGGCCCTCGTCCATCTGCATCAACGTGATGCCGGTCTGCGCGTCGCCCGCTTCGATGGCCCGGTGAATCGGCGCCGCACCGCGCCAGCGCGGCAGCAGCGAGGCGTGGATGTTCAGGCAGCCATGGCGCGGCAGCGTCAGCACCTCGCCCGGCAGGATCAGGCCGTAGGCAGCGACGACCATCACGTCGGGCGCCTGCGCGGCCAGCGCGTCGATGGCGGCGACCGCTTCCTCGGGATACTTGCCCTGGCGGCGCAGCGAGCGCGGCTGCAGGATCGGGCCGAGCCCCTGCGCCAGCGCATGCTGCTTGACGGGACTGGCCTGCAGCTGCATGCCGCGTCCCGCGGGCCGGTCCGGCTGCGTCAGCACCGCGACGACCGGAAAGCCGGCCTCCACGATGGCCGCAAGCGCGACACGCGCGAATTCGGGCGTGCCGGCAAAGGCGACGCGCAAGGGGGCGGGGCTGGTCATCGAACGCTCCGGCTGAACGGTTGGGCTCTGAAAGGCAACACCGGCCGCGAGGGCGGCCGGTGCGGGGACTGCGAGGGAGGCATCAGCATAGCAAACCTGCTGCCGCGGGGCAGTGTGCTGACAAAGTTCCAACGACCATCATGTCGTTCCCGCGAAAGCGGGAATCCAGCGTCTCGAAAAGCCACTGGGTCTCCGCATTCGCGGGGACGACAGCTTTGTCGGCAAACTGCGCCGCCGCAGCGCGGCCGCTTACATCCGGGTGCGCGCGCGCTTCTGCAGCTTGGACTTGATGCGGTTCAGCTTCAGCGGCGACAGGTATTCGACGAAGACCTTGCCCTTCAGGTGATCCATCTCATGCTGGATGCAGACCGCCAGCAGATCGTCGGCTTCGAGTTCGAACGTCTCGCCGTTCTCGTCGAGGGCGCGCACACGCACGCGGTCGGGGCGCTCGACGCGGTCGTACACCTCGGGCACCGACAGGCAGCCCTCTTCCCAGACCTTGCGGTTGTCGCTGGCCCAGACGATCTCGGGATTGATGAACACGCGCAGCTCGTCGCGGGTCTCCGAGATGTCGATCACGATGACCTGCTCGTGCACGTCGACCTGGGTCGCCGCCAGGCCGATGCCGGGGGCTTCGTACATGGTTTCCGCCATGTCCTTGACCAGTTGGCGGATGCGGTCGTCCACCTGCGCGACGGGCTTGGCCACGATGTGCAGGCGAGGATCCGGATAGGTGAGGATGTCGAGTTTGGCCATGGTGCTGGTGCGCAACGCCGTTGCCGCCGCTGCTTTCGAATGGGCCGTTGTCGCATTGTCGCGGCAGGGCCCATGTCAGCAAAATCGGGGCGCGAATGGAAAAAATCAAGGCGCGCCGGCGGTCGCTGCGCGCTGTTGGGGTACCCGCTGTCGGGTACCGTCAATCCGGCCAGGACATCCAACCGGCTCAACAAAGTGCGCGATCTTACCAAAGAACCTCAGGCAACGCCGCCATGGCGGCCAGGACGGCTACGGCAACTATGGCGGCTGTGGCGCCGGCTGGCGCTGGCCATGGCAGGGCTGATGGCCCCTCTGCCATCCAGCGCCGGTCCCACCATCGTGGCGCTGCCCGACGGCCGGCAGTTCGGCGCCGCGGGCGATTTTGCTTATGTGCTCGATATGCCTCTTGATGCCGTCGTGGGCAGCCGTTGGCAGCTGTATGCGCCACCCGGCCCGAAAACGACAGACCGGCAGGGCAGCGAAGCACTGGCGCGGCTGCCGCCCGATGCGCTGACGCAGAACCTGGGTACGGTCGAACTGGTGTCGGGGCCTGCCGGGCCGGGGGGTATCGCCGTCGTCAGCGTCGTCTCGTCGGTCCGTGAGGTGACGCCCGGCAGCCTGCTGGCGCCCTTGCCGGCCGGGCGGCTCGAAGTGAAATAGACAGCATATTGAAGTGGCTCCATGCCCGAACCGCGCTCTTTCGCCGATGCCAGCGCCGCTGCTGTCGACCGGGACGAGGTCGCGGCCTGGCTGCGCCTGGACGCGGTGCCGGGCCTCGGTCGCCGCGCCGCGCGGCTGCTGCTGGACAAGTTCGGCCTGCCGCAACAGGTGCAGGCAGCCGGCGAGGCGCAACTGGCGCGGTGGCTGCCGGCCCCCGTGGCCCGGGCTGTCCTGGCGCGGCCCGATGCGGCCCTGTCGTCCCGGATCGATCGCACCGTGGCGTGGCTGCGCGAACCCGGCCACCACCTGCTGACGCTGGCGGACCCGGCCTACCCTCGCGCCTTGCTGGACCTGAGCGACCCGCCGCTGCTGCTGTACGCCTGCGGGCGGCTGGAACGCCTGCACGGCATGGCCCTGGCGGTGGTCGGCGCACGCAGCGCCACCGTGCAGGGCGGGCGGGACGCCGAGCGGTTCGCCTCGGCGTTTTCGAATGCCGGAATCACGGTGGTGTCCGGCCTTGCGCTAGGTATCGACGCGTCGGCGCATGCCGGTGGGCTGAACGGCCCGGGCGGGACCGTTGCCGTGGTGGGGACCGGGCTGGACCGCTGCTATCCGGCCTGCCATCGGGCGCTGGCCCGGCGCATTGCCGCCGAAGGACTGGTGCTCAGTGAACTGCCGCTGGGTACGCCGGCGCGCAGCCAGCATTTCCCGCAGCGCAATCGCCTGATCGCGGCGCTGGCCCGCGGCGTGCTGGTGGTCGAGGCGGCGCTGCGTTCGGGCTCGTTGATCACCGCGCGGCTGGCGGCCGAGCTGGGCCGCGATGTGTTTGCGGTGCCGGGATCGATCCACGCGCCACTGGCGGCGGGCTGCCATCGGCTGATCCAGCAGGGTGCCAAGCTGGTGGAGTGCCCGCAAGATGTGTTCGACGAAGTGGGTTTGAGTGCGGGCCCGCCAGCCGTCGGCAAGCCGCAGGACCAGATGTCGGCAAGGCTGTCCGGCAGCGCCGATGCGCTGGGCACCGCGCTGGCGTACGATCCGGTCGGTCCCGACGCGCTGTGCGCCCGGACCGGGCTGCCGCCGCAAGCCGTTACCGCCGCGCTGCTGGAACTGGAATTCGCCGGTGCGGTCGAGCGAATGCCGGGCAATCTGTACCGGCGTCTGGCCTAGGCGCCAGCGCCTCGCGGCACGGTTGGCGGCTGGAGTCGCTACAATCGCCGTTCCTCGTGCCTGATCAGACGCTGCCGGGCGCTTCGTCAAGCGCTCGATCGAGCGCGCAAGGCTCATGTTTGGAAGACCGATGGCCGTTTACTTTCCCGAACGCGATGCGGCCGCGATAGCGGCGGCGCTGCGGGCACACCCCGAAACTCGCCTGGTAGCATGCCTGTGCGCCGAGTGGTGCGGCACGTGCCGCGACTATCTGACGGTCTGGCGCGAGCAGGCGGCGCGCCATCCGGACGATTGCTTCGTCTGGATCGATATCGAGACGCATGCCGACGCGCTGGGCGACATCGACATCGAGAACTTCCCGACCGTGCTGGTGCAGGATGCCGGCGGCGGTGCGCCGCAGTTCTATGGCACATTGCTGCCCCACGCCGACACGCTGGCCCGGCTGCTGAGCCGCGGCGCGACCATGCCGGCCGGCGGGGAGCGCCCGCCGGACCTGCTCGGCTGGTTGAATCCTGATGGGTGCGGCCGGTCACAGCAGGGAGAAAGCGGCGGTTGAAGCCCTCAGCCGGCGGGTCTGGACGCAGTCCGGGCCAAGGATGAGGCGCGACGGCGGGGATGGAACTCGCCTTGCACCGTTGTCAATACCCCGCTTATTATTGGCGCCTCATGGCCCCCCGGGGGCCGCAAGTGTGCTGTTTACATATTAGTGCTGTGCCAAACGCGGTCCGCCAAGGGGCGGCCGGCAAGGATTCCCACCCATGTCCAAAGCTCTCATCATCGCGGAAAAGCCATCGGTCGCGGCCGATATCGCCCGTGCGCTCGGGGGCTTTACCAAGCATGACGAGTATTACGAGAGCGACGACTATGTGCTCTCGTCGGCAGTCGGCCACTTGGTGGAAATCGCCGCGCCGGACGAATACGAGGTCAAGCGCGGCAAGTGGAGCTTCGCCAACCTGCCGGTGATCCCGCCGCACTTCGACCTGCGTCCGATCGCCAAGACCGAGTCGCGGTTGAAGGTGCTGAACCGGCTGATCAAACGCAAGGATGTCACCCGCCTGATCAACGCCTGTGACGCGGGGCGCGAGGGTGAGCTGATCTTCCGCCTGATCGTGCAGCAGGCCAAGGCCAAGCAGCCGGTGCAGCGGCTGTGGCTGCAATCGATGACGCCGCAGGCGATCCGCGACGGCTTCGCCAGCCTGCGCGAGGACGCCGAGATGCTGCCGCTGGCCGATGCCGCGCGCTGCCGTTCGGAGGCGGACTGGCTGGTCGGCATCAACGGCACCCGTGCGATGACGGCCTTCAACAGCAAGGGCGGCGGTTTCTTCCTGACCACGGTGGGCCGGGTGCAGACGCCGACGCTGTCGATCGTGGTCGAGCGCGAGGAAAAGATCAAACACTTCGTGCCGCGCGACTACTGGGAAGTGCGCGCCGAATTCATCGCCGCGGCCGGGCTGTACGAGGGCCGCTGGTTCGACCCCAAGTTCAAGAAGAACGAGTTCGATCCCGAGGCGCGCGAGTCGCGGCTGTGGAGCGAGGCCGAGGCCAAGAGCATCGTCGCGGCGTGCCGCGACAAGCCGGGCACCGTCACCGAGGAGTCCAAGCCCTCGACCCAGCTTTCGCCGGCGCTGTTCGACCTGACCAGCCTGCAGCGCGAGGCCAACTCGCGCTTCGGCTTCTCGGCCAAGAACACGCTCGGCCTGGCGCAGGCGCTGTATGAAAAGCACAAGGTGCTGACCTACCCGCGTACCGATTCGCGCGCGCTGCCCGAGGACTATATGGGCACGGTGCAGCAGACGATGGACATGCTGGCCGACAGCTCGCCGAACTATCTGCCGCACGCCAAGAAGATCCTGGCCAGCGGCTGGATCAAGCCGAACAAGCGGATCTTCGACAACAGCAAGATCAGCGATCACTTCGCCATCATCCCGACGCTGCAGGCGCCGAAGAACCTGTCCGAACCCGAGCAGAAGCTGTACGACCTGGTGGTGCGCCGCTTCCTGTCGGTGTTCTTCCCGGCCGCCGAATATCAGGTGACCACGCGCATCACCGAGGTTGCCGGCCACCGCTTCAAGACCGAAGGCAAGGTGCTGGTCAACCCCGGCTGGCTGGTGGTCTACGGCCGCGAGGCGCAGGGCGACGACGCCAACCTGGTACCGGTGGGCAAGGACGAGAAGGTCCGCACCGACAAGGTCGAGCCGGTCGGGCTCACCACCAAGCCGCCGGCGCGCTACAACGAAGCGACGCTGCTGTCGGCGATGGAAGGCGCGGGCAAGCTGGTCGACGACGACGCGCTGCGCGAGGCGATGGCCGGCAAGGGCCTGGGCACGCCGGCCACGCGCGCGGCCATCATCGAAGGGCTGCTGACCGAGAAATACCTGGTGCGCGAGGGCCGCGAGCTGATCCCGACCGCCAAGGCGTTCCAGCTGATGACGCTGCTGCGCGGCTTGGGCGTCCAGGAACTGACGCAGGCCGAACTGACCGGCGAGTGGGAACACAAGCTGGCGCAGATCGAGCGCGGCCGGCTCAAGCGCGACGAATTCATGCGCGAGATCGCGCAGATGACCCAGCAGATCGTCAAGCGCGCCAAGGAATACGACAGCGACACCATCCCCGGCGACTATGCGACGCTGCAGACGCCGTGTCCCCAGTGCGGCGGCCAGGTCAAGGAGAACTACCGCCGCTTCGCCTGCACGGCCTGCGACTTCTCGATCAGCAAGATCCCGGGCGGCCGGCAGTTCGAGATCGACGAGGTCGAGACGCTGCTGCGCGACAAGGAGATCGGGCCGCTGCAGGGCTTCCGCAGCAAGATGGGCCGTCCCTTCGCCGCGATCCTGAAGCTGGCGCGCGACGACGACGGCAATTACAAGATGGAATTCGACTTCGGCCAGAACGAGGACGAGAACGACGGCGAGCCGGTCGACTTCAGCGGCCAGGAGCCGGTCGGCACCTGCCCGAAGTGCGGCGGGTCGGTGTTCGAGCACGGCCTGAAGTACGTCTGCGAGAACGCGGTCGGGTCGCCCAAATCGTGCGACTTCACCACCGGCAAGATCATCCTGCAGCAGGAAATCTCGCGCGAGCAGATCGGCAAGCTGCTCGACCAGGGCCGCACGGATCTGCTGACAGGCTTCAAGTCCTCGCGTACCGGCCGCAACTTCAAGGCCTATCTGGTCAAGCAGCCGGACGGCAAGATCGGCTTCGAGTTCGAGGTGCGCGAGCCCAAGCCGGGCGCCAAGACCGCGGCCGCCAAGACGGCGGCCAAGTCGGCGGCCAAGTCGGCCGCCAAGGCCGGGGCATCGGGCGAAGCGGCCGAGGCCGGCGTGGCGGCCAGCAAGCCGGCTGCCGTCAAGACCGCAGCCAAGACCGCGGCAAAGACCACCAAGGTCGCGGCCAAGGCGGCGAGCAAGACCCCCGCCAAGAAGACCGCCCGCGCCAAGACGGCGGCCAGCGCCAACGAATAAGGCCGAACGACCGAGGCGGGCACAGGCCGGCCTCGGTCCTTGCGCGTTGTTCGCTCAGTGCGCCGCCTGGTTGCTGGCGCCGGTCGCCGCAGCCGCGTCCGCTGGCGCCGTGCCCGCCCCACCCGCGCCGTCCGCGCTTTTCTTCTTCCCCTCTTCCAGCAGGAAGTCGATAAAGGCCCGCGCCTTGGTCGGCAGGAACTTGCGGCTCGGATAGACCACGCTGATATCGCGGCGCGGCAACTGGTATTGCGGCAGGATGTGCTCCAGCAGGCCGGCTTCGATACTGGGCCGGGCCAGATACGACGACAGCATCGCGATCCCGAGATTGGCCAGCGCCGCCTGGTGTGCCAGTTCTGCATTGCTGCAGACCATGCCGGGCCGGATCGGCACGGTCACCTCGCCTTCCGGACCGGACAGCGTCCAGGCGTGCTCGGCATTGGCCAGGCGCATGGCGATGCAGCGATGCTGCGTCAGCTCATGGGCATGGCGCAGCGGCGCGTGGGCGCGCAGATAGCCGGGCGAGGCGCACAGGATCACTTCGGCGGACAGCAGTGGCCGCGCCACCAGATGCGAGCCCAGACCCAGGTCGGACAGCACGATGCCGACGTCGCGGCCTTCCTCGACGATATCGATGCTGCGGTCCGACAGCAGCACATCGAACACCACGTCGGGATACATCTGCTGGAAGCGCGCCAGCATGTCGGGCAGTAGATGTAACCCAAACATCACTGGCGTGACGATCCGCAGCGTGCCTGACAGCGACTGGCTGCGCGCGGTCACCACCGATTCGGCTTCCTCGACGTCCTCCAGGATCTGCTGGCAGCGCTGCAGATACGTCTCGCCGGCATCGGTCAGCGACAGGCTTCGCGTGGTCCGGTTCAGCAGCCGCGTGCCCAGATGGCTCTCCAGGTCCGCGACATAGCGTGTCACCACCGCGTTGGACATTTCCAGTTGCTGCGCCGCACGGGCGAAGCTGCCAAGCTCGACGACCTTGGCGAACACGCGCATCGATTGCAGCCGATCCATTGCACAGTCTCCCTTTTTTCTTCCCCATTTTTCCACAGCTTGGGGGTTTTGTTGTTCTTTATAGAACTAATCATTGTGTGCGGTAATGTTTATTCATATAAGGGAAATGCCTAATATGCAGTCATCGGATGCCGCACTGCAGCGAAACCACGCCGCTACGGACGTCCTCCCAAACAGAAAAAAGGACACATCATGACGATCTCCCGCTTTGCCCTGACCGCTGCCGCCACCGCCCTCGTGGCCACCCTGACCGCCGCTCCCGCGTTCGCCAAGGCCGGCAAGTTCGACCCGTACACCGACGGCGCCAAGGCCGGCCAATTCGACGTGTTCAGCGAAGGCGCCCGCCAGGGCAAGTTCGACGTGTTCACCGAGGGTGCCCGCCAAGGCAAGTTCGACGTCTTCACGGAAGGCGCCCGCCAAGGCAAGTTCGATGTCTTCACCGAAGGCGCCGCGAAGTAACCACGCCGCCTGCCGGACCGCTTCGGCGGTCCGCCCATGTTTCGATGCCCGTGCTCCCCGCACGGGCATCTTCGTTTACGCCGGTCGAACCGGTCGCCCCGCGCGAAGGCGGGGGCCCAGCGTCTTACGGTCGTGCCGAACGCCACTGGGTCCCCGCTTTTGCGGGGACGACGGCAACTCGCCGGCCACGAAAACAAAACGGGCCGCTTGCGCGGCCCGTCGAACTTGCTGTCGCTGCGATCAATCGTCCCAATCACGATGGCCGCGGCGGTGGTGGCGGTGCTTGTTCTTGTACTTGCTCTTCTTGTAGTGGCGATCGCGGTAGTAGCGGTCGCGGTCGTCCGCGTACGAGTTGCTGCGCGAGATATTGCCGCCCAGCGCCGCGCCTGCGCCGCCGCCCAGGGCCGCGCCCACCAGGCCGCCGGTCCGGCCGCCCATCGCATTGCCCGCCGCGGTACCCGCACCGCCGCCGAGCGCGCCGCCCAGGATGGCGCCGGTACGCTCGCGGCGATTCGAGCTGATCGCGCCGCCGGCGCCGCCGCCCACCGCGCCGCCGATCACGGCGCCGGTGGAGCCGCCCAGCGCGCCTCCGACGGCTGCACCGGCGACGCCGCCAAGGGCGCCACCCAGTGCGTTATTCATGTCGCTCGCGAATGCAGGCAGCGTCGTCGATGCCGCCAGGGCGAGGGCCACGGTCATATTGCGAACGAGTCGGCGAGACATAGTGTTTTTCCTCTGGTTGC
>JAPSLP010000002.1 GCA_031180665.1 Cupriavidus sp.
CGACCGTGTTGCGCGGCACCGGCATCTCGCTGAAGCACGCCGCGCTGGTGACCACGATGTTCCAGGTCGGCGGCACGGTGGGCGCCATCGTGCTCGGCTGGCTGATGGACCGGCTGAACCCGCACTACGTGCTGGCGGCGAGCTACACGCTGGCCGGCCTCTTCACCGCGCTGATCGGCAACGTCACCGCCAGCCCGATGCTGGCCGCCGTCGCCGTGTTCTGGGCCGGCTTCTGCGTGTCCGGCTCCCAGGTCGGGGCCAACGCGCTGTCGGCGGCCTACTACCCGACCGACTGCCGCGCGACCGGCGTCAGCTGGGCCAACGGCGTGGGGCGCATCGGCTCGGTAGTCGGCTCCGTCGGGGGCGGCGCGATGCTGTCGCTGGGCCTTGGCATGCCGGCGTTGTTCGTGCTGGTCGGCATTCCTGCGGTGTTGGCCGGCCTGACGATGCTGGTGCTGGGCCGCGGACATCTGGCCGCACGCGCCGCGATGCCCGCGGTGCAGGGCTAAGCGCGCTTCAAGCGCCCTATCCCTTATTTCCCATCGCCGAGAAAGGCGCCCTGCTTGACCAGCAACGCCTGCAGTTCCGACACGTCGATGTCGTGCGGTGAACGGCCGTCGCGTACCGCCAGCGCGGCGGCCGTGCCGGCCGCCTGGCCCATCACGAAGCAGGCGCCAGACACGCGCGCGGCCGATTGCCCGTCATGCGTCATCGAGGCGCAGCGGCCCGCCACCAGCAGGTTGTCGACGCCGCCGGCACTGGCGCGCCGCGGCAGCAGCATCCGGTACGGCAGTTGGTTGTAGCCGCGCGAATCCGGAATCGGCGCCCACACCCATTGCACGTCGCCCGCGACATGCTTCTCCAGCGGCCAGCCGTTGACACCGATCGCATCGGGGAAATCCGCGCAGTTCAGCACGTCGTCGGCGCTCAGCGTGGCTTCGCCGACCAGGCGGCGCGTTTCGCGGATGCCGAGCTGCGGCGCGATGTCGAGCGCGTAGGCGTGCTCGAAGCCGGGCACCCTGGCGCGCAGAAAGCGCAGGTATTCCACGATCTGGCGTCGGCCCTCGATCTCTCCTTCGCTCAGCGAATGGGCGTCGGTGCCGTCGGCGGCCGACCCGTCTGGCTTGCACAGCTGGGTCACGTTGACGCGCCACTCGTAGGGATGCTTCTGCGGGCGGACCACCGCGCCGCGCCGCGGGAAGCGGAATTCCCCGGCAGCCTCTGCCTCGTCCATCAAGGCCGGGATCGTCTTCCAGGCCTCGCCAGCGCGCTGCGCATCGACGTTGCCGACGCGGAACATCAGCGTGGGGTACAGCATATGCCCGTGCCCATCGCCCTTCTCGGTTGGCACACCGGCCCAGTGCGCGATATCGGCGTCGCCGGAGCAATCGATGAAGCAGCGGGCGCGCACCGCGACGCGGCCGGACTTGGTCTCGAGCAGCAGCGCGTCGAGACCGCCATCGGCGTGCCGCGCGACGCCGGCGGCCAGCGCATGGAACAGCAGATGAACGCCGTGGTCGGCCAGCAGGGCATCTGCGGCGCACTTGAACGCGGACATGTCATAGGCCTGCGCGTGGATCTTGCCCAGCACGAGATGCGGTTCGTTCAGGCCGTCGAGCCGGCGCATTCGCATCAACAGATCGTCGGCGACGCCGTGCACGACCTGGCGGATCTCGCCGAATACGTTGGCATGCAGGCCGCAGAAGTTGGTCACACCGGCCGCGGTGCCCATGCCGCCGAGGAAACCGTAGCGCTCGGCCAGCAGCACGCGCGCCCCGTTGCAGGCGGCGGCCGCGGCCGCGCTGATGCCGGCGGGACCGCCGCCCAGCACGACGACATCGAACGGGCCAAGCACGGGAACATCGCGCCCCGCCTCGGTCAGCGTGTCCCCGCGAGAGAGTCGAGAGAGTCCTTCCATCGTCGTCGCCATGCTAGTCCAGCCGAATCCTGTGTTTTTCGATGACCGGCTTCCAGCGCGCGACGTCCTCCGCCATCACGCGGCGGAACGCGTCGGGCGTGTTGCCGACCGGGTCCATATATTGGAGGCGCATCTTGTCGCGCAGCGCCGGATCGGCCAGCACCGCGACGATCTCGTCGTGCAGCCGCTTGACGATCGGCGCCGGCGTGCCGGCCGGCACCACGTAGCCGATCCACGCGTCCGCCTGCACATCGGCAATACCGGCTTCCGCGAGCGTCGGCAGGTCCGGCAGCGACGGCGAACGCTTCGCGCTGGCCACGGCCAGTGCCCTGATGCGGCCGTTCTTGACATGCGGCATCACGGTGGCGGCCGGCAGGATCGCCATGTCGACGTCGCCGGCGATCACCGCGGTAACCGCTGCGCCGGAGCCGGGATACGGCACATGGACCGGATCGGCCTCGCTGCGCGCGGCCAGCGCCGCCAGCGCCAGATGCGAGATGGTGCCGGCCCCCATCGACGAGTAGCTCAATGCCTTCGGTCGCTTCCTCAGCAGCGCCAGCAGTTCGGCGGCGTTGCGCGCGGGCACGCGGTTGGCCACGACCAACACCGCGGGCTGGCTCGTCGCGATGGTCACCGGCTGCAGGTCGCGCGCCGGGTCGTACGGCATATTTCCGTACAGCAGCGAATTGACTGCCAGCGGCCCCGCGATGCTGAGCCCGATCACTTGCCCATCCGGCCTCGCCTTGGCAATCGCATCGGTGCCGATATTGCCGGCGGCGCCGGTCTTGTTCTCCACCACCATCGGCTGGCCCAGCCGTGCCGTCAGCCGTTCGCCGATCAGCCGCGCGGTGATATCGGGCGTCGAACCGGCCGCGAACGGCACGATCACGCGCACCGGTCCGCCCGGCCAGTCCTGCCCATGGGAAAGCGTCGATACCGCGGGCAGCAAGGCCAGCGCGGTACAAGCGAGCCATCTCCCCAGCTTGCCTGTTTGCATGCGATGTCTCCAAGGATGTCTTGTTGATATGCCGGCGCGCTATCCGGTGGCGCCTTGCGGCAAGATTAGGGCAATGGCACTATGGCGTCCATGCAATGGCCGACATAGTCTCAAGCGGATTTCTTAATAATGGATACGAAGCTGCTGGCGATCTTCGACGAGGTCTACAAGACGCGAAGCGTGTCGCGCGCGGGTGAACACCTGGGCCTGCCGCAGACCTCGGTCAGCCTGGCCCTGGGCCGGCTGCGTAAACAGTTCGGCGATCCGCTGTTCGTCAGGACCGCCGAAGGCATGCAGCCGACCCCGCATGCCGAGACGCTGATCCAGCCGTTCCGGCAGGCGTTGGCGATCCTGCGCGCCGCCACGCAACAGCAGGTGGTATTCGACCCGCCGCGTTCGGAACGCACCTTCCGCATCAGCATGACCGACATCAGCCACCTGCAGTTCCTGCCGGGGCTGATGAACCGCCTCCATGCGCTGGCGCCTGGCATTCGCGTGGAGGTGATGCGCATCTCCACGGACACGCCAAAGCAGCTCGAAAGCGGCGCGGCCGATCTGGCCGTCGGCTTCATGCCGGAGCTGGAGGCGGGCTTCTATCAGCAGCGGCTGTTTCACCAGGGCTTCGCCTGCGTGGTGCGACAGGATCATCCCCGCGTGGGCCGGCGCATGACGGTGTCGCTGTTCAAGCGCGAGAAGCACGTCGCCATCACGGCGGCGGGCACCGGGCACGACTTGCTCGAGCGCGAGCTGGAGCGGCGGCGCGTCAAACGGAACGTCGCGCTGTCGCTGCCGACGCTGCCGGGCCTTGGCAATCTGCTGGCCAATACGGACCTGGTAGCCACGGTGCCGGAGCGCGTGGCGCAGATGCTGATGGGCATCGCCAATGTCAAGGCGCTGGCCCCGCCCTTCCCGCTGCCGACCTTCTCGATCAAGCAGCACTGGCACGAGCGCTACCATCAGGACCCGGCCAATCGCTGGCTGCGTTCGGTGATTGCGGACCTGTTTCTCGACTAGGCCGTCGTATCGCCCCGGATCGCACGTATCATGCCCGCGATCCGCATACTCCTTACCCACACCCACAATGCCGGACGCTGAACCGCGATGGACAAACTGCTTGCCCTGAAGATGTTCGTCGAGACCGTCGACGCCAAAGGCTTTTCGGCCGCGGCACGGCGGCTGGACGTGGCTACCTCGTCGGTGACCCGCGCGCTGGACGGTCTCGAGCAATCGCTCGGCGCGGTGCTGCTGAATCGCTCGACGCGGCAGGTCACCGTGACCGAAGCGGGCGCTGCCTACTACGAGCAAGCGCGCCGGATCCTCGACGCGGTCGAGGAAGCCGATGCCCTGATCGCCGACCGCGGCGACGTACCGGTCGGCCAATTGCGCGTATCGCTTCCCGTTGCGTTCGGCCGCCGCTGTATCGCCCCGCATCTCGGCGCCCTGCTCGAACGGTATCCGCAGCTGGACCTGGAAGTGACGTTGACCGACGACATCGTCGACCTGCTGGGCGACCGCATCGACCTGTCCGTGCGAATCGGCAACGCATCGTCCTACGACAATGTCATCGCGCGACAGATCGGCACGTTCCGCCGCCGTGTGGTGGCGAGCCCCGCCTACCTCGAGCGACATGGGGCGCCCTCGATTCCCGACGATCTGGTCGGACATGCGTGCCTGCGCTTTCGCTTCGGCTACGGCGCCCGCGATCAGGTCTGGACGTTCGAGCGGGACGGGCAACGGCAGGTCGTGCCGGCCCGGGGACCTTTGCGCAGCAACAACATCGACGTGCTGCACGAACTCGTGCTTGCGGGGGCCGGCATCGGCCTGCTGCCGGACTGGATCACCGATGGCGATATCGCTGGCGGACGATTGCAGCCCCTGTTCGAGGACTGGACCGTCAACCCGGATCAGGTCAGCAACGGCGTTTCCGCGCTGTATCTGCCGAACCAGCGTGGCTCGCGCCGCATCGCCGCCTTTCTCGCCTTTCTGCAGGGATTGCCGGCCCTGGCGCAAGACCGTTCCTGACGGCCCGCACACAGCACGTTGCCATGGGCGCAACACTGATTTGCGCCGGCATGCCATTCACCGCAACGACACCTCCCCCTAAGCTTCCGGCATTCCAACCGACATGCCCGAGGCCATGACCATGCCCGCCCCTTCCGCTCTCGCCCCTTCGGCTTCCCACGCGCCGGCGATGCCGGCCACGCTGGTCGCACTGTTCTCCCTTTGCGCCGGCGTGCTGGTGGCCAACCTGTATTACGCGCAGCCGCTGATCGAGCTCATCGGGCCGCAGATCGGCCTGTCCGCCAGCCATGCCAGCCTGATCGTGTCGCTGACCCAGATCGGCTACGCGGTCGGCCTGTTCTTCCTGGTGCCACTGGCCGATCTCTACGAGAACCGCCGGCTGCTGCTATTGAGCGGCGCGGCGGCGACCGCCAGCCTCATTGCCGCGGCGCTCTCGACGCAGCCCGGTCCCTTCCTGCTGGTGTCGCTGCTGCTGGGGCTAAGCTCGGTCAGCGTGCAAATCCTGATTCCGCTGGCGGCGCATCTGGCCCCGGAGGCCACGCGCGGCCGCACGGTCGGCACCATCATGGGTGGCCTGCTGTCCGGCATCCTGCTGGCACGGCCGCTGTCGAGCCTGCTGGCCGAGGCGCTGGGATGGCGGGCCGTCTTTGTCGCCGCGGCCGCGATGACGCTCGCCACCGTGGCGATCATCGCGCTGACGCTGCCGCGCCGCGTGCCCGAACATCGTGCGCGCTATGGCCCGCTGCTGGTTTCGCTGTGGCACTTGCTGATGCGCTTCCCGCTGCTGCGCCAGCGTGCGCTGTACCAGGGCCTGCTGTTCGCTGCCTTCAGCCTGTTCTGGACCGCGGTGCCGCTCGAACTGGCCAGCCGCCACGGCCTGTCGCAGGCGCAGATCGGCATCTTCGCGCTGGTCGGGGCACTGGGCGCGATCGCGGCACCGGTGGCCGGGCGGCTTGCCGATGCGGGACATACCCGTATCGCCTCGCTCGCCGCGATGGCGCTTGCCGCACTGAGCTTCGTGCCCGGAATGGCGGCGGGCCCGCATGGGGTCTACGCGCTTGCCGCCACCGGCATCGTGCTCGACTTCGCCGTGCAGATGAACATGGTGCTGGGCCAGCGCGCGATCTATGCGCTCGATGCCGCCAGCCGGGCACGCCTGAACGCGCTGTACATGACCGCGATCTTCATCGGCGGCGCGGTGGGTTCGGCTGTGGCCAGTTTCGTGTACGCCCAGGCCGGATGGCATGGCGTCGTGATGACGGGCAGCGGCCTGGCCGCCATCGCGCTGATCGCCTTCCTGTCGGCATCGGCGATGCGGCGCTGACCGCGGCCCTGCGCTGCTGCCGCGGGAGAAACCGGCGGTGGCCGTCCGTCAGGCGCAAGCCGCGGGCAGATCGCCGCGATGGACCACCTGGACCTTGTTGCCGTCCGGATCGCGCAGATAGGCGCCGAAATACCCTTCCCCATAGTGCGGACGCGGCCCGGGCGGGCCTTCGTCCGTGCCGCCGGCAGCGATACCGGCCGCATAAGCCTGCTCGACGGCCTCGGGCGACGGTGCCAGGAACGACACCATGCTGCCGTTGCCCGCCGTGGCAGGCTCCCCGTTGAAGGGGAAATAGGCGTAGAAGCGCGGCAGCGCCTCGCCCGGCCGGATCCAGCAAAGCGCCGGCGGACCGCCGTCCGGCACCACGGGACGCTGGCGCAGACCGAGCGGGGACAGCAAGGCATCGTAGAACCGGCCAGCGCGGGAGAGATCCGCAACGCCGACGGTGATATGGCTGAACATGGTGAGATCCTTCTTCGATGGACTGCGGGGGGGCGACCATGACCCAAGGCAGGGCTCGATCCGATCGGGGAGCCGGTCGTCAGCGACGCTAATCGAATTGCCGCAGATACGCCAGCAGATCGTCGATCTGTTGCGCGCTGCCGATCCCCCAGAAGCGCATCCTGTTCCCCGGCACCACCCGCTCCGGCGCGCGCAGGAAGGCGGCCAGCGTCTTGTCCGACCACACGATGCCGGAACCGCGCATCGCGCTCGAATATCGGTAGTCGTCGGCGGCGCCCGCCTTGCGCCCGACGATGCCGTTCAGTTGCGGTCCGAATCCGCTGCGCGCCGCGGGCCCGACCTGATGGCAGGACGCGCATTTGCGGTCGAATGCCGCCTTGCCGGCGTGCGGATCGTCGCCCGCTTCGGCCGATGGCACGCAGAGGGCCAACGCCAGCAGCGCCAGCGTGGTTTGGATCATGCCGTGATATGAAGAGGAATGCGGCACCGGGATACCGAGGCAAGAGCAAGGGGATGGAAGCCGGGGATTTTAGCGTTGTCCGCCACCGAGGGTCCGAAGGCCCCTCCTTGCTGCGGGCCGGCTTTACGGGTTGGGCGAAAGTCTTGGCGGTTAATTGCACTTCTTCGGCACTGCCCCCCGCATCGGCAATCCTTATTCGGCGCGATGCAAGGCCTTGGTCCGGTACAGCATGTAGAGCGCCACCGGCGCGCCGACCAGGCCGATCACCGCGTTCAGGTGGAACACATGCCGGCTCCACGGCAAATGCACCACCAGGTCGGCGGCCAGCCCGAGCGCCGCGCCGACCAGGGCCGCGCCCGGCAGCAGCACGCGATGATCCGCGCAGCGCCACAGCGCACGGGCGACCTGGGCGGAGACCAGCCCGAGGAAGGCAACCGGTCCGCAGAACGCGGTCACCAGACCGGTCAGCCATGCTGTGGCCAGCAGCGCGGCACGCTTGACCCGTGCCACCGGAATCCCCATCGACTCGGCGTAGCGCTCGCCGAGCAGCAGGCCATTGAGCGGCTTGACCAGCAGCAGGCTGCCGAGCAGGCCGATCGCCACGCCCGGCACCAGCAGTTCGAGCTGCCGGCGCGTGGCGCCGGCGAAGCTGGCGTCGTCCCACGCCTTGAACGCGCGCGCCTGCGTTTCGTCGATAAAGTGCATCGAGGCGCTGATCAGGCCGACCGCCAGATAGCCGAGCATCAGGCCGGTGATCAGCAGCGTCACCGTGCCGACCCGGCGCGACAGCACCGCGAGCAAGGCCAGCACGGCGGTGGAACCGGCGATCGATGCCAGTGCCATGCCGAGGTCGCCGACCAGTCCGTAGCGCAGCAGGAACGCATTGCCCGCGACGCCCGCGATGGTGACCAGCAGCGCCGTGCCCAGCCGCGCGCCGTGCACGATGCCGAGCACGAAGGGATCGGCGAGCGGATTGCGGAACAGCGTCTGCAACAGCAGGCCGGACACGCCGAGGGCGGCCCCGCTGGCCATCGCGTTGATCGCCCGGGGCAGGCGAAAACCCAGCACGATATCGCGCCAGACCTCGGCCTGCATCGGCTGCGCCGTCAATGCCTGGAGCACGGCGGGCAGCGGGACAGCCACCGCGCCCAGCGTGAGCTCGGTCACCAGCAGCAACAGGATGGCGAGCACCAGGGCGGCGAAGATCAGCGGGCCGCGCCGCGTGGAACTCCACGGCATCGAGGCCGTGGCAGAAGTCAGGGTCGTCACGGTAGTTTGCGCAGGAATCGAGAGGTGAGACCGGAGGCCGGTGCGGCCACTGGCGCGGTGGCGAGGATCTCGGCCGCCTCCGACGCCAGTTCGGGATGCAGCGCCGCGATGGCCTCGGCCAGTTGGATATGCGGCTGCGTCATGCTCTGGTCCTGGTACGGATACGCCCAGGCCCCGGTATAGCCGCGGTCCCATGCATGGACGTTGCGGCTGGCCGCCGCAGCAAAGTGACCGTGCAGCGGACTGGCAGCGATCCACGCTTCGATATCTGGCCGCCCTCCCACCGTGCCGAGCCAGGCCGGCGCATCGACGCCGCGCGCATAGACCCGCTCGATCGGCAGATAAACCAGACTGCCGGTGCCGCCGCCATCGAGCACATAGCGCCCGCCGGCGTCCGCGATCAGGCGCGCGCGCTGGTTGTCCGCGCCGAAGGTTTCGAAGCTCTGGCGCCCCACGGCGAAGCCGGACATCACCGCGGGGCGATCCGGCGCGCGCGCCGCCAACGCGGCCAGCCGACGGTATGCCGCCTCGATCGCCGCGAACCGGTCGTTGGCGCGCTGCTCGCGATTGGACAGCAGCGCCAGCAGCTTGAGCCATTCCGCACGCCCGAGCGGATGGGGTTCGTGATGATCTGCCTGCGCGATCGCGCGCACCCCCAGTTCCCACAGGCGCGGATGCATATTGCCCTGCGGGTAGGCCGAATAAAAGCTCAGGTAGACATCGGCCTGCACCGACATCGCCTGTTCGATCGAGGCATGGCCGTAGCCCCACATATCGTGGACCTGCCCCCGCTCGATCCGGGCCCGCACCGATGGCACCGTCACGCTGCGCACGTTCTCCGTGCCGTACAGCCGGTCCACCAGGCCCAGTTCGTCCAGCGCGCCGAGCATGGCCGCGTTGCCGGTGACCAGGCGCTGGATCGGCACCATGATCACCGGTACATCGGCCCGATGCGGCGGGACCGGGGTACCGCACTGGACCAGCAGATATTCAAGCCGTTCGCCGGTGCCCACGCTGGGCGTGAAGCGCACGCGCTTGTAGTGCGGCCCGTACTGGACCTCGAGCTGGGAGGCATGCAAAAACGTTGTCTTGTGCGGGAAATAATCGACCCCGGCGCGATAGTCGGCCACGCAAGCGGCATCGAGATTGGCGGTGGGCCCGGCCGCGCCGACGGCCTGTTTCGGCCATGTGGCGCGCGGCGGCGCTTCGATGCGCGTGCAGCTGCTCAGCAGCATGGCCAGCGCGGTTGCAGACGCGATGGCGGACGCGGTGCCCATCGCGGGTCGGCGTCTGCTCACCGGAGCTCCGGCGCCAAGGCCGTCCCGTTCGACGCAGGCCGCAGCGCTTCGACCAGCGCGCCGAGCGTCGGATAGCAGGTTGTCACACCGCCTTCCCCCGCGACGGTATATCCGTCCGCATCGGCACGCAGCGTCAGCGCGGCGGCGGGATCGCGGACATAGCCGGCCCGCTCCAGCGCCCGCGCGGCCCAGCTCGCGCGCAAGCCGCCGCCTTCGAGCCGGATCGAACGCGTTCCCGCCGGTCCCACGCGCAACTCCGCGCGCTCGAGGTCGAAGGTCAGTCCATCGGCGGCGAAGCTCGACCCCAGCACGCCCTCGATGGCCAGGTCTTCCGGTGCGCCGACATGCAACTGCCGATTGCCATCGATCAACCACAGCTCGTCGGCGTAGCGCAGCGCCAGCTCCAGGTCGTGCGTGGACAGCAGCACCGCCAGGCCACTCCGGTGTGCGAGATCCAGCAGCAGCTGCATGGTGCCGACGCGACGCGGCAGGTCCAGGAACGCCGTCGCTTCGTCGAGCACCAGCAGGCGCGGCTGCTGTGCCAGGGCGCGCGCAATCATGATCTTCTGCCGTTCGCCATCGGACATCTCGGCGACCAGCCGCTGCGCCAGCGACAGCGCGCCGGCGCTTCCGAGCGCCTCGTGCACGATGCGATGATCGTCCGGGCTGAGCCGCCCCGCCCAGCCCAGATAGGGATAGCGCCCCATGCTGGCCAGCTCGTAGCCGCGCATCAGCGTGCCATCGACCCGCTCGGTCAGCACCACGGCAAGACGCCGCGCGCGTTGCGCGGCGGGCATCGCGTAAATCGGTTTGCCGTCCAGATGCACCTGCCCCGCCACCGGCGCCTGCATCGCGCACAGCGTGCGGATCAGCGTCGATTTGCCGGCGCCGTTCGCGCCCAGCAGGCACACGAACCGCCCGCTCGGGATGGACAGCTCGAGCGGCCCGAGCAGCGGACGGCCCCCATGGCCAGCGAACAACCCCGCGGTCGCCAGCACCGTCACAGCGTCGCTCCGAAGCTGGCGAACACGGTGCGCGGCGCGCCCGGATAGGTCGGCACGAAGGCGCCGCCGGAATCGTAGTAGCGGCGATCGCCGAGGTTCTGCACCGTCAGCTGCAGCTTGTAGCGCCGGGCCTTGCCGAAGCGGTAGGCGATATTGGCATCCCAGCGCGTGTAGGACGGCAGGGCGAACGTGTTGTCCGTATTGGCCTGCCGTTCGCCCACATAGGTCGCGCCAATGCCGACGCTCAGCCCCGACGCGGCGCCGGCGAAATCGTAGGTGGTCCAGATGCTGGCGGTGCGGCGCGGCGCATTGGCCAGCAGCTTGCCGACCAGCGCGGGATTGCTGTCGGCGGCGATCTCGGCCTTGTATTGGGTGTAGCTCGCCAGCACGCGCCAGCGCGGCGTGATGCTGAACGGCACGTCGATCTCCCAGCCGCGGCTGCGCTGCTCGCCGACCTGGATCACATAGTTGAAGTCCTCCGGATCGGAGACCACGCCATGGCTGCGGCGGATGTCGAACAGCGCGATGGTGGGCTCGAGCCGGCCTTCCAGCAGGCTGAACTTGGCCCCGACCTCGGTCTGCTTGCCGCGCGACGGCGCCGGCAGCGTGCCGGCACGCAGCATGCCGCCGGACGCCTCGGTCAGAAAGGACCGTGCCCAGCTGGCGTACAGCGACACCGGCTCGAGCGGCGTCCACGTCAGGCCCACGCGCGGCGACAGCGCATCGTCATGCCGTACCAGCGTGCCTGCCGCCTGGAGATACTGAGCGCGCGCGCTGGTCCGCGAGCGGTCGTAGCGCAGCCCGAGCAGCAGGCGCCAATGCGGTCCGAACTGCAGCTCATCCTGTGCGTACAGACCGAGATTGCGGCTGGCGTAGCGCGATCCGTCGTACGGCAGCAGCGGTCCGGCGCTGGCGCCATGCACCGGGTGGTGAAGATCGATCGGCAGGTTCACGGGAAAGCCGCCCGGCCCGAGGTTCGCCTGCGCGCTGAAGTCCCACTCGTCCCAGTTGTAATCGGCGCCGATCAGTACGCGGTGGCCGATGCCGCCGGTATCGAAGCGGCGCGAGGCCTCTGCCATCAGCGTGGTATCGGTTTGCCGGTCGATATTGCGCTGCTTGCGGCGATTGACCTGCGGGTCGGGACCGTCAGCGCCGCTGAGCGCGGGGAATCCATACGGGTACCAGACCGCATCGGTGCGCGCATAGGAGCGCAGCGCGCCGGCACGCAATGCCCAGCCACTGTCGAAGCGATGATCGAGCACCAGCGAGCCCAACGCGCTGTCGTTGTCCAGCCGCGCGTCCCGCTCGCCATAGTTGTAGTGGATCGGCACGTTCAGAAACAGCGGGCTGTTGCCAAAGCCGCGATCGAAGGCGCCGCGCCGGCGGCCGAACTCGAACTCCGCGGTCAGGCGCGTCTGCGGCGCCAGCTTCCACTGCAGCACCGGCGAGACGAACAGCGTCTGCGCATCGACGAAGTCGCGGAAGCTGCGGTTGTCCTGCCACGAGCCGGTGATCCGATAGCTCAGCGTGTCGCTGATCGGCCCGGTGCTGTCGACCGTCGCACGGCGAAAGTCGTGGCTGCCGCCGGTCAGCTCGACGCTGTGCTGCGGCTTGTCCAACGGCTTGCGGGTCACGATATTGACCACGCCGCCCGGCTCGAAACGGCCATAGAGCGCGGATGCCGGGCCCTTCAGCACCTCGATCTGCTCGATGTTGGCCATCTCGTCGATCGGCGCAAAGACGCTGCGGCGAAAGCCGTTCTTCAGGTTCGCCGAGGTTGCGAAGCCGCGCAGCCGGAAGCGGTCGTTGCTGCCACCCCAACCGACTTGCGCGGTCACACCGGGGACGGTGCGGATCGCCTCGCCCAGCGTGAACACGCCACGGTCCTCGATCAGCTCGCGCGTCACGGTCTGGATCGAGAACGGCGTTTCCTTCAGCGCGGTATCGCTCTTGTTGGCGGTGGGCGCGACCACCGCGCGGTAAGCGCGCTCGCGCGTGCCGGTGACGGTCACCGCCTCCAGCTCGGCGGCCGGCCCGGCCTCGCCCTGCTGCGCCGCGCAGATGCCTGGCGCCGTCGCCAGCAACGCCACGGCGGCGCGCCGGTGCCATCGGATCGTGTTGGGTCGTGGATGCGGAGCGGCGGGCAAGATTTCGTCCTGGTGTCGATCGGACGATAATGATATTGCATTATCATTAAAAATCAAATCGCGCGGGGGTCGATCCCGTCCCTCCGTGGCAATGGGCCGATGCCGGGGGGACAGCCGGCCGGGCCGCTCAATGCAGGCCGGCCGTCCCCTTCTGCGCTCAGAACACGTGCCGGACGCCGAGCACCACCCCGGTCTGATCCACACCGGCACCGCCGCCGGGACCGGCATTGGCCACGCCGAGCACCGACGCGCCACGGTTGTCCATGAACGACGCGTTGGCGTAGAGCTCGGTGCGCTTGGACAGGTTGTACACGGCGGACACGGCATAGCTGATCGCATCGTCGGGTGAGTCGCGGCGATCGGTCCGGTAGACGCCCCCGCGCAGCGCAAACGCCGGCGTGAACTGGTACGCCGCGCCGACCCAGTACAGATGCGCGCGCAGCGATGGCGTCGCGATGGTGCCCTGCAGAAAGCGGTAGCCCGCCATCGCGGAGAACGGGCCCGACGACCACAGCATGCCGGCGGCATAACGGCGTTCGATCCTGCCTTGCGTAGCGGACGCGGTGCCACGGCGCTGATCGTAGGCAAGCACGGCGCTCAGCTTGCCGATCGTATAGCTGGCACCGGCGCCCATTTCCTGACCGATGCGGAACGAGCCCGGCACCTCCGATCCATTGGCGACGGTCGCGTCGTAGCCGCTGCTGTAGAGACCGGTCACGGTCAGCCCGCCGAACTTGCCGGTGTACTTGATGGCGTTGTCAGCACGGCCGGCGAAGTGCGGATCCTGCGGCAGTACGCCATAGCTGGCGTAGCGGGTCGGGTCGAACGGCACGAACAGGTCGTACAGCGTGTTGTTCTGCCGGCCCAGCGTGATCCCGCCCCAGTGGCCTTGCAGGCCGACATAGGCCTGGCGGCCGAACAGCCTGCCGCCCTGCCCCGACGTGCCGCTGTCGCTGTTGTAGCCGCTTTCGAGCACGAATACCGCGCTGAGTCCGCCGCCGAGATCCTCCTTGCCGCGCAGCCCCCAGCGCGAGCCGGCGAGGTTGCCGCTGGACATGCGCAGCACACCGCCGTCCGGGCCGGCGTGGCTGATGTACTCGATGCCGGTATCGAGCAGGCCATAGAGCACCACGCTGGACGCCTGCTGCGCCTGCGCGCCGTTGCTGACCAGTACCGCAGTCGCCGCTGCGGCCAGCGCCAGCGCGGCATTGGTCTTGTGGTGGCCGCAACAGGCAATGCGCCGCCCTGCCTTCACAGGCAATCTCATGTCTCCTCCTTGTTGTTGTATGTCGGGCCGGAAATGCCCTGTCAGACCAGCTTCTTCAACTGGTTCCTGTAGTCGCCGCCGCGCTTCACGTAGTCGGCGGCGTTCGCGCGCAGATTGCGCACTTCCTCTTCGCTGAGCTCGCGCACGGCCTTGGCCGGCGAGCCGAGGATCAGCGAGCGCGGGGGGAAGGACTTGCCTTCGGTGACCAGCGCGCCCGCCGCAACCAGCGATTCGCTGCCGATGGTCGCGTTGTTCAGGATCACCGCCTGAATGCCGATCAAGGCGCCATCGCCGATGGTGCAGCCGTGCAGCATCGCCTGATGCCCGATGGTGACGTCGGTACCGATGCGTAGCGGGCAGCCCGGATCGGTATGCAGCACCGCGCCTTCCTGCACGTTGCTGCGAGCGCCGATCGCGATCGGCTCGTTGTCGGCGCGGATCACCGCACCGGGCCAGACGGTGACCTGCTCGCCGAGCTGCGCGTTGCCGATGACGGTGGCCTGGTCCGCCACGAAGGCGGTGTCGGAAATGGACGGCGTCAGGTTGCCGAGCTGATATAGAGCCATGTTCGATGATGCGTTGGTGGGGAAAGCAGGGGCTGCGGGGCGCGTGCCGCTACTCGATCCATTCGATCCATTCGATCCATTCGATCCATTCGATCTACTCGATCTATTCGATCGACACGTTGGCCTTCTTGACCAGCGTGGCATAGCGCGCCGCCTCGCTGGCGAAGAACTTTGCCGCCTGCGCCGGCGTGGTCGGCCGCGTGGCCGTCGCCTGCTTCTTCAGGGCCTCGACCACCTCGGGGCTGGTGAAGGCCTTGGCGAAGGCGTCGTGCAGGCGCTGGACTTCGGCTGGCGGCAGGTTGGCCGGGCCGACCAGCGCGAACCAGCCCTCGATGTCGTATGCGGGCAAGCCCTGTTCCGCGATGGTCGGGATATCGGGCGCCGCCTGCGAACGGGTCGCGCCGCACAGGCCGATCGCGCGCAGCGTGCCGGCCTTCAAATGCGGCAGCGCCGCGTTCAGCGCGACCACGCCCATCTGGACCTGCCCCGACAGCAGATCGGTGACCATCGGTCCGGTGCCCTTGTACGGGATATGGCGCGCCTTGACGCCCGCCTCCTCCAGGAACATCTGGCCGGCCAGATGAATCACGGTGCCGTTGCCCGACGACGCGTAGTTGTATTCGTCGGGCTTCGCCTTCAGCAGTCCGACCAGCTCCTTGACGTTGCGCGCCGGCACCTTGGGGTTGACCACCAGCACCAGCGAGGTCGCGCCCAGCACGCTGATCGGCGTGATGTCCTTAATCGCATCGAAGGGCATCGACTTGAACACGCTGGGATTGATCGCGTGGTTGTTCGACACCATGCCCAGCGTGGTGCCGTCCGGCGCTGCCTTGACCACCGCGGCCGTACCGGTGATGCCGCCGGCGCCGGGCATGTTCTCGATCACGACGGGCTGACCGAGCGCCTTGCCCAGCGCCGGCGCGGCAGTCCGCACGATCGCATCGACGCCGGAGCCCGCGCTGATCGGCAGGATCAGCCGGAGCGGCTTGCCGGACGCCGGCTGCGCCTGTGCGGCGCGATCGGGATACAGCGCCGGCGCACCCAGCATGCCGTACGCGAAGGCGGCTGCGGCAAGTTTGATCACGTTGCGACGGCTTGGCAGCGCGGGCGCGAGGGAACGTGCGCGGGAGGAATGCATGATGTTGTCTCCGATGGATCGTGTCTGGCCGCTGTGCCGCGGCCTGTTCTGGCTGTTCGGGCTGGGCCGGCGCGCATCGCCCGCCGGGCCGGCCCGGTGAAGTCAGCGCGACGCCTTGCCCAGCCGCGCCAGGATTTCGTCGTTGTGCTCGCCGGGCTTTGGCAAAGGACTGCGGACACCGGGGCGGCGACCGCCCATCAACAGCGGCAGCAGCACCGCCGGCGCCGTCGAGCCGTCCTCGGCTTGCATCGGCACCAGCCCCCCGCTCTCCTTCAGATGCACGTCGTCGAGCAGCTGATCCGGACGCACGATCGGTGCGTACGGAATGCCGGCCGCCTCGAGCCTCGGCGCCAGCTCGGCGACGCGGTGGTGCATCAGGATGCCGCCGAGCTGCTCCAGCAGCTGGGGACGTACCGCGACGCGCGAGGCATTGCTGGCGTACTCGGGCACCTCGAGCAGATCGGGCCGCTCCAGCACCCTGCACAGTGTGACGAACTGCTTGTCGCTGACCGCGCCGATGAACAATTGCTCGTCGTCGGCCAGCGTGAAGACGTCGTAGACGCTCCAGGCCGACACGCGCGAGGGCATCGGCGGCGGCGCCTCGCCCGTCATCGCGTACTGCTGCATATGCTGCGAGGCGAGAAACACGCAGTTCTCGAACAGCGCGCTCTGGATCTCCTGGCCACGGCCGGTGCGATCGCGCTCGCGCAGCGCGGCCAGCACGCCGATCGCGCCGAACATGCCGCCCATGATGTCGTTGACTGAAGTCCCGGCGCGCAAGGGCCGTCCCTTCGGCCCGGTCATGTACGACAGCCCGCCCATCATCTGCACCACCTCGTCCAGCGCCAGCCGGTTCTCGTACGGGCCCGGCAGGAAGCCCTTGTGCGAGACATAGACCAGGCGCGGGCAGGACTTCGACAGCGTGTCGTAGTCCAGCCCGAGCTTGCGCATCAGGCCGGGACGGAAGTTCTCGAGCAGCACGTCGCACTGGCCGGCGAGCTCCGCCGCGGTGGCGCGGCCCTCGTCGGTGGTGATGTCCAGCACCACGCTCTTCTTGTTGCGGTTGAAGGCGCGGAAGAAGCCGATGCCCAGGCCCGGCAGATTGCGCGTCTTGTCGCCGCCGGGCGGTTCCACCTTGATGACCTCGGCACCAAGGTCGGCCAGGATCATGCCGCAGGTCGGGCCCATGACCATATGGGTGAACTCGATCACGCGGATGCCGGCGAGCGGGAGGGATTCGTTGCTTTGCGTCATGTTATGACCCGATCGGCGTCGATCAGGCTTCAAGAATTGGGGAAGCGGGCGTGCCACAGCGGCGCGGCGCGCAAAGGCCGGCATCGTCGCCAGCGGCAACACCGGGGAATGTCCTGGGCAAGCCGGCGCGCCACAGCGTGCCGTGCAGGGTCTCGCCGGCGAGCCAGCCGGCTACCCGTTCGCGCAACCTGAGCAGCGCGCCGATATCGAGGCCGGTGTCGATCCTCATGCTGCCCAGCATATAGGCCAGGTCTTCGGACGCGACATTGCCGCTCGCTCCGGGCGCATGCGGGCAGCCGCCGATGCCGCCGAGGCAGGCATCGAAGCGGCTCACGCCGGCTTGCATCGCCGCGTAGACGTTGGCCAGGCCCAGACCGCGGGTATCGTGGAAATGGCCACACCAAAAGCGGTCGCCGGCGATCGCGACGGCGCGCTCGAACAGCACGGCGACCTGCGCCGGGTCGGCATAGCCCACCGTATCGGCAAGACTGACGCGGTCCGCGCCGGCATCGAGCAGCGCCTGCATCAGGCGCAATACCTCGTCGGCATCGACATGGCCCTGGATCGTGCAGCCGAAGGCCGTGCCGACGCCCCCTTCGATCAGCGTACTGGCACCGGCAGCATCGCGCGCCGCGCGCATGCGGGCCACCTCGGCGACCACTTCGTCAGGGGTCTTGCGCAGGTTTGCCAGGCTGTGCGCGTGGCTGGCCGACAGCGGCACCAGCATCAGGTCGGCGCCGTGGGCCAGCGCCAGCTCGGCACCGCGCAGGTTCGGCACCAGCACCGAGCAGAACAGCCCCGGCAGCGTCCGGGCGAAGGCCAGCAGCTCGGCCGTATCGGCCAGTTGCGGCAGCAGCCGCGCCGGCACGAACGAACCGATCTCGATTTCACGCTGGCCGGCGTCGTAGGCGGCGCGGATCCATTCGCGCTTGTGTTCGGTCGGCACGATGGTCTGCACGCTCTGTAGACCGTCGCGCAGGCCGACCTCGCGGACCACGGCACGGCTTGGCAAGGAAGGAAGTTGACTGGCTTTCATGGCTCTCGCGCAGGATGCCGGCCGGCAGATCGGCGATCTGAGGCGGCCGGGTGGGAGCAATGTATGCCATTCCAGAAATGAACTACAGCGATCATTCGAGCACGATTTGATTCCGAATCGGAATGTCTCACGCGCGCCGACCGGGCACGTCACGTCTTCATCGCCGACGTAGCGCCCGGATTACCATACGCACCATCATGAAAACGACCCGCGGCACAAGCCGCGCGGCATGGGAGACGCCGATGGAAGCAGGCATGGTGAAGTCAGCGAACCGCGTGTTCGACTTGCTCGAACTGTTCGAGCGCGAGCGCCGGCCGCTGCGAGTCAGCGAAATCGTGGAGAAGCTTGGCATACCGCAATCGAGCGCCTCGATGCTGGTGCGCACGCTGGTGGCGCGAGGCTATATGGAATTCGACGCGCAAGCGCGGACCTTCTGCCCGTCTGTTCGCGTGTCATTCCTGTGCGACTGGACCACGCGCAAGCACGGCGCCAGCGCCACCGTCCATGACGCCATGCGGCGGCTGTCGGAAGAGACCGGTGAAACCGTGCTGCTTGGCCGCCAGAACGGCATCATGCTGCAGTACCTGTCGGTCATCGAATCGCCCCACGCGCTGCGGCTGACCGCCGTATCCGGCGGCATGCGCCCGATGCATCTGACGGCGATCGGCATCATGTTGATGAGCCGCATGAGCGACGACGAGGTGGGCCGCCTGCTGCGCCGCTATAACGCCGAGCACAAGCCGGCATGGCCGCCGGCGCGGCTGGCCGACACCATGCGGTCCGTACGGCAGGCGCGCGAGCAGGGTTACTACGAGTCGGCCAACCTCGCCACCCCCGGCGCGGGCGTATTGGCCACGCTGCTGGCCACGCCGATCCGGGGCCAATGGCTGGGCATCGGCACCGGCGGACCCGTGGCGCGGCTGCATGCCCGCCGCAAGCAGCTGCTACCTGCGGTACTGGCGGTGGCGCGAAACTGTTAGGCGCCCGTCCCCCTGCCTCTGCGCGGCTCCGCCTGCAAGATCGCCTCGTGGCGCGTCAGCAGACGCAGCGCCTGTTCCAGATGCAGCCGCTCGACCATCTTGCCATCGAGATTGATGACGCCGGCGCCCCTGTGCTCGTCCGCCGCGAAGGCGGCGGCGATCCGTCGGGCTTCCGCGACCTGCTGCGCCGAAGGGGCGAACGCCGCGTTGGCCGCGTCGATCTGCGACGGGTGGATCAGCGTCTTGCCGTCGAACGCCATCCGCACGGACTGCGTCAGTTCCGCGGCGTAGCCGTCCTGGTCGCCGAAGTCGTTCCAGACCCCGTCGAGAATTTCGACACCGTAGCGTTTCGCCGTCAGCACGGCGTGCATCAGCCACGGCAACAGATACCGGCGTCCCTCGCCGGGAAACACGCCGGTGTCCTTCGCAAGGTCGTTGGTGCCGATCACCAGGCAGTCCAGGCGTGGCGTCGCCGCGCGCCCTGCCGCGACGATCGCGTCGAGCCGATGGATCGCCTGCGGGGTCTCCACCATCGCCCATAGCGCGGCCGGCTTGTCCCACGCCAGCGCCGCGCAGGCGTAGCCGAACGCCGCGACATCGGTGTCGTCGCCGACCTTCGGCAGCAACACCGCGTCGACGCGCGTGCGTGCGGCCAGCATCAGGTCCTGCTCGAAGGGCGCAGTTCCCAGTGCATTGACGCGCAGCACGATCTGCCGGGTCCCGAACGCCTGCGCGGACAGCGCCTCGGCCAGCTGTGCACGCGCGGTGTCCTTCATCGCCGGCGACACGGCATCTTCGAGGTCGAACACGATCGCGTCGCATGGCAGCGTGGCGGCCTTGTCGATGGCACGGGCGTTGGCCGCAGGAACATAGAGCACCGAGCGGCGCAGGCGGATGGAATCGTCGGTCATGGTCTCGCTATCGAAGTTGGCTGGATGACACGCGGTACGCGACCGCGCGACATGCAGTCTGCCGTTCCGTCCGGCGTTCCGCCATCACATACGTGATGGTTCGTGGTCATCGTCATCCATCACATATGTGATACCAGCCGAAGCCACGCCAACCGATACTGCTTCCACCCGCAACAACCGTCGCCCACGAAAAGGGGGCGTATCGAACAGGTGGACATGGAACGATCGGATCAGGCAGCACCGGGGTTTACCGGCGCGATGGCGCGCTGGATCAGCAGTGTCGACGACACGGCGATCGGGCCGGCGGCGTTGCTCTGGGCCCGCCACGCGCTGCTGGACTGGCTGGCGGTAGCCATCGCCGCGAACGAGGAGCCGCTGGTCAGGATGCTGACCGCCGAACACAGCGGCGGCGCAAACGCGCCGTGTACTCTGCTGGGCGGCAGCCGCGCGCATGTCGCCGACGCGGCGCTGATCAATGGCGCGGCAGGCCACGCGCTCGACTTTGACGACGTCGCCTCGGCAATGCGCGGGCACCCCACCGTACCGGTCGCGCCGGCCGCGCTCGCGGTCGCGGAGCTCCAGCGTGCCGGCGGCCCCGAGCTGCTGCGCGCGCTGGTCATCGGGCATGAGGTCGAATCCCGTATCGGCGAGCGGCTTGGCGATGCCCAGTACCGCTTCGGCCTGCATCCGACCGGCACCACCGGCGCCATCGGCGCGGCGGCGGCGTGCGCACGGCTGATGCGCCTGGACCCGGATCGCAGCGCGCACGCGCTCGGCCTGGCGGCGACGCAGGCGGCCGGCCTCAAATGCATGTTCGGCACCATGGCAAAGCCCCTGCATGCCGGCAAGGCGGCGATGCATGGCGTGATGGCGGCCCGGCTGGCGGCGCGCGGTTTCACGGCCAACACCGCAGCGCTCGAATGCGCGCAGGGATTCGCCGCCACGCAGGCGCCGGATGGCGAGTCCTTGCCGACGCGGTTCGAGACACGCGACACCATGGCGATCGAAAAGACGTTGTTCAAGTACCACGCGTCCTGCTACCTGACCCACTCCACGCTGGAGGCCGTGGCCCAGGCGCGCCGCCAGCATGGCATCGGCCTGGACGATATGGAAACGATGGCCATTCTCGTGTCCGGTCCCCACCGCGGCGTGTGCGACATCGCGCAGCCGCGCACCGGCCTGGAAATCAAGTTCGCGATCCAGCATCTTGCCGTGATGGCGCTCGATGGCGTGTCCACCGCCTCGTTGGGCAACTACACCGACCGGCAGGCCAATGATGTTCGCCTCGGGCGGGCTCGCGATCGCGTCACGCTGCGCACCGATCAGGGCGGAGACCGCAACACCGCCGTCGTCGAGATTCGCACGCGCGACGGCCGCACGCTGCGCGAAAGCGCCAATGTCGCGGTGCCCGCCACCGATCTCGATCGGCAGTGGCAGCGGCTGCTTGCCAAGGCCGAGGCGATCGTTACCCCGACGCTCGGCGGCGCGCGGTTCCACCGGCTGGTCGACGCGGTGCTATCGCTCGACCGGCTTCCTTCGCTTGACCCCTTGTTCGAGGCAATCCGATGACATCCCAGGACCCCGCTTGCGTCGACCCGACCGTGGCGCGTCTCAAGGCCGAGGCCGCGCTGCGCGTGCGCGGCAACCGCTACGAGGACTTCGAGCCCGGCCGCGCGTTCACCCATCACTGGGGCCGCACCGTCAGCCAGGCCGACAACACGCTGTTCTCGGTGCTGACGCTGCACTACAACCCGCAATACACCAATGCGGAGATGGCGCAGGCCGCCGGCCATCCGCGCATTCCGGTCAATCCGCTGCTGGTGTTCAACACCGTCTTCGGCCTGTCGGTGGAGGACCTGTCGGAAGGCGGCGGTCCGTTCCTCGGTGTCGACGAGCTGAGCTACCGGCAGCCGGTCTACCCCGGCGACACACTGTACGCGCGCTCGGAGGTCGTCGCGCGCCGGCTCGCCAGCAATCGTCCCGGCTACGGCATCGTGACCTGGCACACGCGCGGCACCAACCAGCGCGGCGAAGCGGTAATCGAGTTCAAACGTTCGAATCTTGTGAGGACCAGGGCATGACCATATCGGCAGACGGCAAGGGCTACATGACGGAGGAGCGCCAGATGATCCGCGAGGCGGCGCGCGAGTTCACCATGAAGGAGGTGCTGCCCGTCGCCAACGCCCTCGATGGCCCCGACGCTGAGATTCCGATGGATCTGCGCGACAAGATGGCGGAGATGGGCTATTTCGGCATCACGATTCCCGAGCAGTACGGCGGCCTCGGGCTTGGCATCTTCGAGTACTGCCTGATCTGCGAGCAGCTGTCGCGCGGATGGATGTCGGTCGCTTCGATCGTCGCGCGCGCCCAGGGCGGCTGGATCATGAAGGCGATGCCCGAGGACATGCGCCAGGCCTATCTGCCGCGCGTGGTGCGCGGCGAGTTCCTGAACGCCAGCGCGCTGTCGGAGCCCGACACCGGCTCGGACCTGGCCTCGATCTCGTGCCGGGCCGAGCGTGACGGCGACGAGTGGGTGCTCACCGGGAACAAGTACTGGTGCACCTTCGCCGACGGTGCCGACTACCTGATCCTGTTTGCCCGCACCTCGCCGCCGCCCGGCCCCGACAAACGCTGGGAAGGCATTTCCTGCTTCATGATCGAGAAGGAGCGTGGCAGCTTTCCCCCCGGCATGACCGGCTCGCCGATTCCCAAGATCGGTTACTTCGGCTGGAAGACGTTCGAGCTGGCGCTCGATGGCGTGCGCGTCCCCGCCCGCAACCTGATGGGCGGCGAGGGCAAGGCCTTCCTGCTGATGGCCAAGGGCCTGGAGGGCGCCCGCGCGCATACCGCGGCGCGCGCGATCGGACTGGCCCAGGGCGCGCTCGAGGATGCCATCGCCTACTCGCTGGAGCGCCGGCAGTTCGGCATGCCGATCGCCGAATACCAGGCGATCCGCTTCAAGATCGCCACGATGGCGACCGAGATCGAGGCGGCGCGCCAGCTGCTGTACTACGTCTGCAACGAGATCGACAGCGGCCGCCGTTGCGACAAGGAAGCGTCGATGGTCAAGTACTTCGCCTCGGAGATGGCCGAGCGCGTGACCTCGACCGCGCTGCAGATCTTCGGCGGCGCCGGCTATACCAGGCTGTTCCCGGTCGAGCGCTACTGGCGCGATGCGCGACTGACCAAGATCTTCGAGGGCACCTCGGAAATCCAGCAGCGCATCATCGCCAGCAGCCTGCTGGGCCGTTCGGAGGTCGAGGCGATGATCGCCAGCCGCGCCTTCGACCAGCGCCAGGGCGCCGGGAGGGCAACGGCATGAAGACGCATGCGCTGACCAGCCACGACGGCTACTTCGAGGATTTCGCGCCGGGCATGCTGATCCGCCATGCGCGCGGCAAGACGGTGACCGAGATGGACAACGTGCTGCTGACCAATATGGTGATGAACACCGCCGAGGGCCATTTCAACGAGGACGCGATGCGGCGCGCGGCCAACGGCATCTTCTCGCAGCGCGTGGTGTTCGGCGGCATCAACCTGTCGATGGTGTTGGGCCTGGCCGCGCAGGACACCGCGGAACAATGCCTGCGCGAGATCGGACTGGACAGGATCCGGCTGTCGCATCCCGTCTTCCATGGTGACACGCTGTACGCCTTCTCCGAGGTGCTGGCGGTCGAAGATGCAGCCGACCGTGCGGACGCCGGCCTCGTCCGCTTTCGCCACTACGGCATCAACCAGGACGACAAGCTGTGCGTGCAGGCCGAACGCACGGTGCTGCTCAAGCGCAAGAGCCACTGGGGCGCGCGATGAGCACGGACGAACGTCCTGCCGGCTCGCTCGAGGGCCTGGTCGTGCTCGACCTGACGCAGATGCTGGCAGGCCCGTATGCGTCGATGATGCTGGCCGACCAGGGCGCGCGGGTGATCAAGATCGAGCCCCCGGGCGGAGACCTGACGCGCCGCAACGGTCCGCATCTGGATGGCGCATTGCGCCTGGAGCAGCGGGGATACGGCGCCTACTTCGGCTCGATCAACCGCAACAAGGAATCGGTGGAGCTGGACCTGAAGCAGCCCGCCGGTCGCGAGGCGCTGTTGCGGCTGGTACGCCAGGCCGACGTGCTCGTCGAGAACTATCGCGTCGGCGTCATGGACCGTCTGGGCCTGGACTACGAGACGCTGGCCGCAGCCAATCCGCGGCTGGTCTACGCGACGCTGCGCGGCTTCGGCGATCCGCGCACCGGCGCGAGCCCCTACGCACAGTGGCCGGCCTATGACCCGGTCGCGCAGGCCATGGGCGGCATCATGGGCATCACGGGCGCGCGCCGCGGCGGCCCGCCGACCAAGATCGGTCCCGGCATCGGCGATATCGTCCCCGCCATGTTCCTTGCCTATGGCATCGCGGCGGCCTGCTGGCGCGCGCAGCGTACCGGTCAGGGCCAGCTCGTCGACGTCGCGATGGTCGATGCGGTGCTGGCCATCTGCGAGCGGCTGGTGTTCCAGTACGGCGTGACAGGCAACGCGCCGGGACCCGAGGGAAACGGCCATCCGCTGCTGTGCCCGTTCGGCCTGTTTCCCGCCGCCGATGGCTACGTCAGCCTGGGCGTGCCGAACGAGCGCTTCTGGGCCCTGCTGGTCGCGCGCATGCAGCGGCCCGAACTGCAGCACGATTCGCGCTTTGCCACCAACGACGCCCGTGTCGCCCATCGCGACGAGGTGGACGAGATCGTCTCCGCGTGGACGCGGCGCTTCACCCGGCAGGAACTGGCGCACGAGCTGGGCGGCGAGATCCCGTTCGGCCCGGTGTTCGATGCGCGCGACATCTTCGCCGACCCGCACTTCCGCGCGCGGGACATGCTGGTCCAGATCGAGCAGCCGGGCGCGTCACGCCCGCTCACGGTGGCCGGAACACCGGTGCGCATGAGCGCGACACCCGGTTCGGTGCGGCGCCGTGCACCGTTAGTCGGCGAGCACACCGAACGGACGCTGGCGGAGTTCGGCTTCACCGCGACCGAGATCGCCGCGCTGCGGCCATGACAAGTCGGATCGCCACGCCGCGGCATGGCGGCTGCGCACACCACCAAGGAGCAAAGACAGTGATGCAAAGGGATGCACAACAACGACCGCGGCGGCTGCGCCGCTGCCAGCTTTCGGTGCCGGGCTCGAGCGAGAAGATGATGAGCAAGGCCGCTGCGATGGACGTCGACTTCGTGTTCCTCGATCTCGAGGATGCCGTCGCGCCGGCCGAGAAGCGCCCCGCGCGGGCAAAGATCGTCGATGCGCTGAACGGACTCGACTGGGGCAGGACCACCCGCTGCGTCCGCATCAACGACCTGACCACCGAGTACGCCTACGAGGACATCATCGAAGTGGTCGAGGGCGCGGGCGCCAACCTGGACGTCATCATGCTGCCCAAGGCAATGAGCGCGGCCGACGTGCAGTTCGTCGACAAGCTGCTGACGATGATGGAGGCCAAGCTCAAGCTGCCGCATCGGATCGGCATCGACGTGCTGATCGAAGAGGTCGAGGCCATGATGAACGTGGAAGCGATCGCGGCCGCCAGCCCGCGGCTCGAATGCCTGATCTTCGGCATGGGCGACTATTCGGCCAGCCAGGGCGTATCGGTGCGGGATATCGGCGGCAGCGGCGGCTATCCGGGCGATATCTGGCACTACCAGCGGCACCGGCTGACGATCGCCGCGCGTGCCAACCGGCTCGACGCAGTCGACGGCCCCTTCGCCGACTTCCGCGACCCGGACGTCTATGTGCAGGAGGCGCGCCGCGCGATGATTCTCGGCATGGTCGGCAAGTGGGCGATCCACCCGTCGCAGGTCGAACTCGCGCAGCAGGTGTTTTCGCCCTCCCCCGACGATGTCGCTCGCGCCCGCGACATGATGCGGGCCTACGATGCCGCGCTGGCACAGGGCCTGGGCGCCGTCCAGTACGACGGCAAGATGATCGACATCGCATCGATCCGCATCGTCCGCAATCTGGTCGAGCGAGCCGCGCTGATCGGCATGTAACGCCCACCACGGCGCGGACGGCGGCCGCGACAAACCGCCGTGCAGTGATCACAACGATACGGAGACGATATGAAGGCTGACAACCCACCCCAATGGCTGGTCGATGGCCGACGCCGTCGCCTGCTGCGCGCCGGCGCCGCGATGGCCGTGCTGCCGTGGCCCCTCGCATCCGCGCGCGCCGCCGGCTGGCCGGCCCGGCCGATCCGCATCATCGCCGCGCAGGCACCCGGCTCGTCCAACGACAGCACGGCGCGCGCGTTCGCCGACTATTTCACCAGCGTGCTGAAGGTGCCCGTCGTGGTGGAGAACAAGCCCGGCGGCGTCGGCATGATCGCCGCCGAGACCGTGGCGCGCAGCGAGCCCGATGGCTACACGCTGCTGTTCACGCTGCACAGCCAGCTCGCGCAGGCCCCGGTGCTGCTGCGCAAGCCGCCGATCGATCCGTCGCGCGACCTGGTGCCGATCGCCGCGGTCAGCACCGGCGTCGGCGTGATGGTGGCCAACAAGAACCTGCCTGCCAACAACTTCAAGGAGGTGCTGGCGCTCTCGCGCAAACGCCCCGTGTCGGTCGGCAACTACGGGGTGGGCTCCGGCTGGCAGCTGATGGTCGCCCAGCTGAAGAAGGAAACCGGTGCGCAACTCGACATCATCAACTACAAGGGCACCGGCGCGATGATGGGCGACCTGCTGGCGGGGCATATCGATGTCGGCGCCGGCTCGCTGCTCGGCATGACCGCCGGCCTGCAGTCTGGCGGATTGAAGCCGATCCTGATCATCTCCGGCCCGCGCAGCGATCGGCTGCCCGGTATCCCGACCTGGGCCGACGAGGGCTTCACCAGCCCGGTGTTCCGCAACCTGACCGAATGCAACATGCTGCTGGGCCCAGCCGGCATGCCCCCGGAGATCGCCGCTCGGCTGGCCGAGCTCGTGACCAGGTCGATCGCCGAGTCGGAGCAGGTCAAGATGGTGCGGCAACAACTCGGCAGCCAGGACACGCCGTTGACCGGCGATGCCCTGCGCCAGTTCATCGGCCGCGTCTGGCCAACCTACCAGGCTGCGACCAAGGCGATCGGACTGACATTGCAATGAAAGTCCGGCCGCGTGCCGTCGTCATTGACGCCGCCAGCGCCACGGCATGGGCGGCAAGGCCCCAGGGAATTCCGATCCATCATAGAATTTCGTCTTCTCAAACCGACGACGAGATCGCGATGGACGATTGGAACTTGCCCTGGACCGGCGGATGCCGATGTGGACGGTTGCGCTTCGAGATCACCGCCCCACCGCTGTTGACGATGGCGTGTCACTGCACCGGCTGCCAGAAGATGAGCGCCAGCGCCTTTTCGCTGTCGATGGCCATTCCCGAGGCCGGCTTTCGCGTGACGGAGGGCAACCCCGTCGTCGGTGGCATGCATGGCCAGCAGGTTCTTCACCGGCATTGCGATTGGTGCAAGAGCTGGGTATTTACCGAGATGGAACCCAGCATGGGTTTTGTCAACGTCCGCCCTTCCATGCTCGATGATGCCGCATGGTTCGCGCCGTACGTCGAAACCTATACGAGCGAAGCGCTGCCTTGGGCAAGGACCGGCGCGGTGCACAGCTTCGCGCAGTTCCCGGCGATGGAAGACTACGGACCGCTCGTCGCGGAGTTCACCACCAAGGGATCGCGTCCGGTCCGCTAGCGCAAGCCACGTTGGGACCAGGGCGCCAGGAAGCAGCGGCGCGCCTGGCCCCAACGCCCTCGCTCAGGTCGGCCAGGCCGATCCCAGGATGATGCTGCAGAAGTTCATGCGCCGGTAGTTCGGATCCTTCAGCGCCAGCACATCGGCCTTGACGTTGCCGAAGGTCGTCAGCGGCTTGCGCCGCGTGCCCTCGGCGAAATGGTCGATGATGCTTTCCTTGAAGTTGTGCTCGCGCGGGTGATGCCGGCAGACATGGTCCCGCTGCTCGCCGGTGAAGTCGTGATAGCACAGCCCCAGCACGTCCATTTCGACGCCGGCCGTGACCAGCGCAACCGTCGGGCGCATGTGTTCGGGAACGCCCGGCGTGGTATGCAGCGCGATCGCGGCCCAGACATCGTCGATATCCCGCTCGGCGATGCCATAGCCCTTCAGGAAGTCGCGCGCCGCGTTGGCACCGTCCACCTCGAAGCGCAGATCGTCGCTGGCATAGCGCTGCGTCAATCCCATGTCATGGAACATCGCGCCGATATAGAGCAGCTCGGGGTCGTAGGCCAGCGCCTTGCGCTCGCCGGTCAGCGCGCCCCAGAAAAACACGCGGCGGCTATGGTGGTACAGCAGATCGTCCTCGGTGTCGCGCACCAGCTGAGTCGCCGCGCGCGCCATCGCGCTGTCGGGCACGCGAATGCCGGCAATGATTTCGGCCATCCTGATTGCTCCTGAAAAATCGGCATGGCGGGCATCGGCACGAAGCACGATGCGTTCGCCATCGCCACAGTGGAAAGGGAATTGCCAGCCGGGACCGCCGCCGTCGTCGCTCGCTGTCGGTCGGCCCGATGGTCCCGGTCTCGCGCTTTCATTCTGGTGCCCGGCGTGTTTGGCTACAATAACGCGGATCCGTCAGATCCGGACATCGTGACGGCGCTTGAGGACAGGACCGGGAAACCAACGACATGAGCGTGACCACAGTAGCCATCCTGATGCTCGACGGCGTGCAGGCGCTGGACGTCGCCGGGCCGGTCGACGTCTTCGCCGAGGCCAATGCCTTTATCGGTCGCAAGGACCGCTATGAAACGGTGCTGGTGGGCAAGACGCGCAAGCCGCTGCGCGCGTCGAGCGGCATGCAGCTGATGCCGGACCTGTCGCTGGACGACGAAGCGCCCCGCTTCGATATCGTGCTGGTGGCCGGTGGGCCGGGTCTGCCGACCGCGCCGGCCGATGCCGTGGTGTCGAAGTGGCTGCGTACCGCGGCCTCGCGCGCGCGGTTGCATGGTTCGGTCTGTACCGGCGCGTTCGTGCTGGGCCACGCCGGCCTGCTGGACGGCCGCAACGTGACGACCCACTGGCAGAATGCCGCCCACCTCGCGGAGCGCTTTCCCGCGGCCACGGTCGAGTACGACCGCATCTATCTGCGCGACGGCAAGCTCGTCACCTCGGCCGGGGTCACCGCCGGGATCGACCTGGCGTTGGCACTGGTGCGGGAGGATCACGGCGCCGCGGTGGCGCTGGCGGTGGCCAAGCGGCTGGTCGTGGTGGCGCAGCGCCAGGGCGGCCAGTCGCAGTTCAGCCCGTATCTGGCAGCGGCGCCCAGACAGGCCGATTCACCGGTGGCGCGCGTGCAGGCCTATGTCATGGCGAATATCGGCGCCAGGCTGACGCTCGACGCGCTGGCCTCCGAGGTCGGCATGAGCGGCCGCAATCTGGTCCGCCTGTTCGTCGCCGATACCGGCATGACGCCGCATGCGTTCATCGAGCGGGCACGCATCGATATCGCGCGCAATCTGCTGGAGGGCAGCGCCCTGCCGTTGAAGTCGATCGCCTACAAGTGCGGCTTCGTGACGGTGGACCGCATGCGCGTGCTGTTCCAGCAGCGGCTGGGCATCTCGCCGGCGCAGTATCGCGCCAGCTTCCGCTAGCGCCGGCGAGATGGCCGCGCCTCAGATGACGCCGCCGTTCGCGCGCAGCGTCTGCCCGTTGATCCACGCGCCATCGGGACCGGCGAGGAAGGCCACCGCATTGGCGATGTCCTCCGGCTGACCAAGCCGCTCCAGCGGGGCCAGCTTGGCGAGCCGCTCGATCGCCTCCTGCGGCTTGCCGTCGAGGAACAGCGCGGTGGCGGTGGGACCGGGCGCCACCGTGTTGACGGTGATATTGCGGCCGCGCAATTCCTTGGTCAGGACGTGCGTCATCGCTTCGACGCCGGCCTTGGTGGCTGCATAGACGCCGTAGGTGGGCTGATACAGGCCGACCACGCTCGAGGACAGATTGATGATCCGCCCGCCGTTTCGCAGGCGCCGCGCGGCCTCGCGCAGCGTGTTGAAGGTGCCTTTCAGATTGATCGCGATCTGGCTGTCGAACAAGGCGTCGTCGCTGTCGGCCAGCGTAGCGAGCCGCATGATGCCGGCGTTATTGACGAGCACATCGATGCCGCCGAATGCGGTCTCGGCCGCGTCGAACATGCGCCGGACGGCGGCGCCGTCGCTGACGTCCGCCTGCGCCGTGATGGCGCGCCCGCCCGCCTGCTCGATCTGCGTTGCCAGTGCCTCTGCATCACGGGCGCTGCCGGCATAGTTGATGACCACGGTGAAGCCGTCGCGAGCCAGGCGCTGCGCGATCGCCGCGCCGATGCCGCGCGAGGCGCCGGTCACGATGGCAACCTGGTCTTGGGTTCGAATGTCGGTGCTCATGTCAGTTCTCCGTTGGAAGGTCGCGGATAGAGGGGAATGGTTGCGACACGGGAGAACTATGCGCGGCGGCGGCGAAAAGATCATCGCCCCGGCATTGGCAGGACTGTTGGCAGGGCTTGAACAATGCCGCCGCGGCGATCGGGGCACTATCGGGGCACTATCGGGGCACTATCGGGGCACTATCGGGGCACTATCGGGGCACTATCGGGGCACTATCGGGGCACTATCGGGGCACTATCGGGGCACTATTGGGCTCACCCGCTACTGGGCGCCAAGCAGCACGGCGGTCAGATTGTCCGCGACCGCGCGCAGCCGCTTCTCGTCCTGATAGACCCGTTCGACCACCACCAGCCCCCGCGTGAAGGTCACGATCAGGCGGGCCGCCTGCCGCGGCGGCAGCGCGAGCGACGCCTGCTCGCCTTCGCGTGACAGGCGATCGAACAGCACCTGCTCGATATCGTCGAGCAAGGCCTTCAGGGCCGTGCGCAGCGGCCCGTCCAGATCTTCGGTGCCGACCGCGGTCTTGGTGCTGAGGCAGCCGCGAGTCGGCATCCCCGTGGTCATCGAGCCAATGACGCAGCCGAAGAAGCTGCGCAGCGCATCGCGCAGCCTGGGCTTGTCCAGCGCCTCACGCATCTGACTGACGAAGCGCTCGCGGTAGACCTCGAACACCCGCAGGAACAGCGTCTCCTTGTCGCCATAGGCGTTGTACAGCGAGCCGCGCTGCACCCCCGTGGCCTCGGCCAGCTCCTGCATCGAGGTCGCGGCATAACCCTTCTGCCAGAACAGCGCCAGCGCCTTGTCCAGCGCGAGGCTTTCATCGAATTGGCGAACGCCAGCCATCTGTTTCTCCGAATGCCGGGGCGTTGGAAGCCCCTTGAAGTCATGCTGCCATTTAAGCCCAAGATTGACACCCTCGTCAATCTTGACTATGTTGTCAAAGATGACATGAATGTCAAACATGAACCGTCCGTCGCGCCTGCGCGCTGGACGACGGCCCCCCTCCGCATTCGGAACCCGAACGAATGAACAAGTCCTCCCCCAATTTCACGCCGGCACAGCTGGATCGTGCGCTGGTCTGGCGCTATATCTTCGCAGGCCTGTGCGCCAGCCTCGACAGCATCGGGCTCGCGCGCTTCGCCTTCACCCCGCTGATCCCCGAACTGATCCAGGCGCACTGGTTCCCTGCTTCCAGCGTGATCTACCTGGGCGCCGCCAATCTGGCCGGCTATGTCTGCGGCGCGCTGCTCGGCCGTACCGTTGGCGCGCGGCTCGGCAACGAACGCACGCTGCGGCTGATGATGGTGTGGATCACCGCCGCCTTCCTCGCCTGTGCCGTGCCGCTGTCGTTCGGCTGGTACTTCTCGTGGCGCTTCATGTCCGGCATCGCGGGCGGGGTCGTGATGGTGCTGGTGGCCGGAACCATCCTGCCGCACGTGCCACCGGCGCGCAAAGGCGCCGCGGGCGGCGCCATCTTCCTCGGGCTGGGGCTCGGCATTGCGGGATCGGGCACCCTCATTCCGCTGTTGCTCGAACTGGGCCTGGCGCAAACCTGGATCGGCCTGGGCATCCTCTCGGCGCTGCTGACCGCCGCCAGCTGGTTCGCGTGGCCGCCGCGGCAACTGGATCGCCCCAACACGGCACCGGCGAAGGCTGCGCCGTCCGCCACGCCGCATTTCGGCGGCGCCGTATGGATGCTGTACCTGCAGTACGCGCTGATGGCCACGGCGGCCGTGGTGCCGATGGTGTTCCTGGTGGACTTCGTCGCGCGCGGCCTGGGCGCCGGCACGCATCTGGGCTCGGTGTTCTGGGCGATCTACGGACTGGGCGCCATCGCGGGCCCGCCCCTGTACGGCTTGCTCGCCGATCGCCTCGGCGCCAGCCCCGGCATCCGACTGGTGTCGCTGGTCCTGGCGATCGTGCTGGCCGCGGTCTACACCACCGACAATCTGCTGGTGCTCGGCGCATTGACCGTTGTCATCGGCACCTTCGCACCCGGGATGGTTCCGTTGGCGCTCGCCCGCGTGCACGAACTCGTGCCGGAGCATTCGCCACGGCAGAATATCGCGTGGAGCCGCGCCAGCATCCTGTCGGCCGCGGCGATGGCGGTCGGGGGTTACGCCTATTCCGCGCTGTTCAACGCGAGCGGCGGATCGCACCGGCTGCTGTTTCTGATCGCCGCGGCGCTGCTCGTGGTGGCGTTGCTGGCGGACCTCTGCTTCCCGGCCAAGGCGAGGAATTCACAGATGGCCCGCTCCTGACGCCTCCGCGTCGTTACGCCGCTGCCTCGATCATCCTCAGCACGGCCGCGGCCAGCGCGCCGCGTGCGTCGCCGAGGGCGTCGACCGCGTCGAAATGATGGCCACGCGGTTGCTCGACGATCTCCACAGGCACGCCATGCTGGCGCAGCAGCGCCGCATAGTCGGCCTGCAGGCGATGATATTCGTCGGACTCGTCGCCGCCGACGGTGAGGATCATCGGCAGCCGGGTCGAGGGCGGATGGCGCATCGGGCTGAAGGCGGCCACGTCCGCCTCGGTCAGTCCCACCACCTTGTTGAGATAACAGAGCCGGATCGGCTCCAGATCGTAAAGGCCGCTGATTGCGCACCCGCCCTTGAGCACATCCGCCGGCACCCCGAAGTCCTGCCAGTGTGTGCCGGCCAGCGTCGCAGTCAGATGCCCCCCGGCCGAATGTCCGGACAGGAAGATGCGATCCGCATCGAAGCCCAGCTTCTGCGCCTGCCGGTACAGCCACACCACGGCATCCTGGTTGTCGCGCACGATATCGGCCATGGCGACGGTCGGTGCGAGCCGATAATTGACCACGGCGACATTGATATCGCGCTTGAGATACGGGATTGCCAGATAGCTGAAATCGGATTTGTCCAGCGATTGCCAATATCCACCGTGAATGAAGATCAGCAATGGCCGGGCGGCACTGCGGGCGGCAAAGAAATCGAGCGTCTGTTTCGCGTCAACGCCGTAGGCGAGATCCTGGCTGACGGCATGCACGTGGCGACTCTCCGCGCTTTGCTTGGCCCACCGGTCGAAGATCGCCTGATAGTGCGGAATGCCGCCGCGAACGTTGTACTGCCGATCAAGCGATTCCTGATTGAAGTTTCGATACACTGACATTAAATTTGGCTCCGAACATTCTGGTTCGATGCGGACATCGATCCCGGAAAAAAATACGACGCACTCACGTCGAACCCCAAGATAAATGGCCGCGCCGCCAACGGCGCCCCGCCAGATGACATCCGCTATCTCGGAGACGCCATGTTCGGAAAGAGCGAGAATCGCGACGACTACCAGCATATCGACCGCCCGCTCGGCGGCATGGCTCGCGAGCTGCCCGATCGGTTCTACATCGACTATCACTCGCACCCGCGGGGCCAGCTGATCTATGCCTATTCCGGGGCGATTCTGGTGACCACGGAATTGGGATCCTGGGTGGTTCCCCCGCAGCGGGCGGTCTGGGTGCCCTGCAATGTCCGGCATGCGATGAAGGCGTGCGGCGACGTGGAAATGCGTACCGTCTATGTCCGGGAGGACGCCGTCCCCGCCGAGCTGACGACGTGTTGCGTGGTGGCGGTGCCGCCGCTGCTGCGCGAGTTGATCTCGGCGGCGGTGAGCATGCCGCTCGATTATCGGGAGGAAGGCCGCGACGGTCTGGTCGCCAGGCTGCTGTTGCATGAAATGCGGCCGCTCTCGGTCGTGCCGCTCCATCTGCCGATGCCCCGCGATGCACGCCTGGCCCGCATTTGCGCCCGCATCGTCGCCGAGCCGTCCGACGAGACGTCGGTCGAGGAATGGAGCCGCTCCGTTGGCGCCAGCGAACGCACGATCATCCGGTTGTTTCCTGAGGAGACTGGCCTCACCTTCAGCCGCTGGAAACAACAGGCCAGGCTGATGGCCGCCGTGCGGCTGCTGGCCGAAGGCAAGCCGATCACCGACATCGCGCTCGAACTTGGATACGAGAGCCCCAGCGCGTTCAGCGCCATGTTCCGTCGCGCCCTGGGCATGACGCCGACCGAGTACTTTCAGGATAGGGCACCGCGTTAGCAGCGCACAGGCGCGCAATCTGGCGTCCGCGCGACAACGCATGGCCTCGCCGCAAGGGACAGGGTCCCGGCGCGCGAGGCACAGTGAGATGGCGACACTGCCGTGCAAGGCGCCGGCAGCGCGTCGCCATCGCTCACGAGGAAGCTCATGCCAGTCATCGACCGCATCCGGGAGGCGGGAATCGTCCTGCCCTCGCTCGAAGTGCCACCCGCGCTGTTTGTCCCCTATACCCTGCACCGTGGGGTCCTGACGGTCTCCGGCCAATTGCCAATGGTTGGCGGCAAGGCATTTGTGACGGGCCGTGTCCCTGACGACGTGTCGCTCGACACAGCCCGCGAAGCCGCGCGGCTTTGCGTGGCCAACGTACTGGGCTGGGTCGCGGCCGCCACCGGCGGCGATCTGGAGCGGGTTCAGCGCGTGCTTCGCATAGGCGGCTTCGTGGCTACCTCAGCGGGCTTCCACGATGCCCCTGCCGTGGTCAACGCCGCGTCGGAGCTGATCAACTTCGTCTTCGGCGACAAGGGCAAGCACGCGCGCATTGCGATCGGTGTCGCCAGCCTGCCATTTTGCGCTCCGGTCGAGATCGAGGCCACGTTCGCGCTGGCCGTCGATGCATGACGATGGCATCCCGCACCGGATATGCCGACGTGCTGGTCGGCCTGCAATACGGGGACGAAGGAAAGGCAAGAATCGTCGACCATCTCGCCGGCGACTATGACGTCATCGCGCGCTTCAACGGCGGCGCCAATGCGGGCCACACGATCGATGCCCCCGGCGGCGCACTTCGCCTGCGACAGGTTCCCTCCGGCGTCCTGCACCCGTCGCTGTCGCTCTACATCGGATCGGGATGCGCGATCGGCCTGGCCGACCTGGCCGACGAGATCGCCATGCTGGCCTCGCGCGGCATCTCATTGCACGGGCGCCTGATCGTCAGCGACCGCTGCCCGCTGGTCCAACCGGCACATGTGGCGCGCGATCGGGACGAGGGCGGCGGCATCGGGACCACGGGGAACGGCATCGGCCCTTGCTACGCCGACCACGCCACACGCATGCGCGGCGGCATGCGTGTCGCATTCCAGCTGCGCGACCTGGTCGCGGACAGCGAAGCGGTGTTCCGCCAACTGAGCAAGCCGGACACCCGGGCCGGCACGGACGCCGGCATGGTCACCAATACCTCGGCAATCGCACGTATGCGCGCAGCGTGGCGGACCGTACGCGGCTTCGTCACCGCCGAGCCGGACCACCTGCTCCGGCGCGTCGAGGGCGGTGCGCGCGTGCTGTTCGAGGGCGCCCAATCCGTGTTGCTCGACTTGACGCACGGCGAACAGCCGTGGGTGACCTCCAGCCATACCGTGCCGGCCCATGCATATGTCGGCGGCGACCTGCCGTGCAAATACCACCGCAAGACCATCGGCGTCGCCAAGGCCATCGTCTCGCGCGTTGGCGCCGGACCGTTCCCGTCGGAGCTTGGCGGCACGCGCTCGGCGCAATACTGCGCGACGGCGGCCGCGGACCGTGGTGCCCGGGATCGCGAGGCCGCCCACCATGAGCCGGCTCGTCTGCTTGCCAGCGACGACGCCTTCGACATCGGCAGCGCCCTGCGCGTGCTGACCGACGAGTACGGCACCGTGACCGGCCGGCCGCGTCGCATTGGACTGCTCGATGTCGCACAACTGCGAATGACCATGCGCCAGCATGGCATCGATGAGTGGTTCCTGAACAAATGCGACTGCCTGGCATGGTTCGCCGACACACCGCGCCAGGCCATCCCGCTGTTCGATGGTGCCCCTCATGGCACAGCCGAGCCCGCCGTCCGCGAGTTTGCCGCGTTTCGTTTCGACACGTTGCCCAAAGGCCGTGAAGACCCGCTGCCACCGCAGCTCGACGCGCTGCTGCATTGGCTGGAAGACGCCGTCGCTTGCCGCCTTCTTGGCATCGGCCTCGGTCCGGCACGCGACCAGCTGCGCATTCTGTACTGAATTCCCCCAACCTCTCGATCCGAGTGCAAACATGACGCCCGCCTACTTGACCAACGACATGCGAAGAACCGACCTGGCCTGGTCCGACTGGCCCGCCATCGAAGCCTTCTTGAAGGACGAACTGATTTGCCGGGTTGCCGTCCACGACACCCCCTTCCCTTACGTGACGGCGCAGAGCTTCACCTTCACCGGCGATGCCTTCCTGATCCATAGCTCCCGCTACGGCAAACTGGCTTCGGCGATCCGTGCCAACCCTCACGTGACCATCGAGGTCGACCGCCCGGTGGCATTGCTCAAGGCACCCAAAGGCCAGAACACCAGCCTCGAGTACTACAGCGTCATCGCGAGATGCGTCGCCACCTTGCGCGACCGGACCGACGAAATACGGGCGCATCAGTACGTAGCGCTCGACAAGTTCCGGCCCGAGAAGGACTACACGCCAATCGAGGACGGGGCCGCAAACCAGATCGTGGCGTACTGCTGTGAGGTCCGCTCGCTGTCGGCCAAGAAGCGGATTCTCGCGGACGGACAATATTCGCCGCCCGGCCAGCCCCGGGCGCCGTACTTGCGCTATCCGTTTCCGGCCGGCGCGACGCTGTCGGCGCTGCCCGAGGAAGCCTTCGATCCGCAGCGCTTCTCCCGCTGAGGCCTGCCACCTTCTCACTCTGATCGCTCTCACCTGGCCCGCTTCGATGGGCCGCCAGGCGTGGCCAGCCTGCTCGATGTCCTGGCGGCCACGTATTCCGCAGTGTCTTGTGTTTGCGCGCATCGCTCCATCGCGCGATGGTCAGCCGCATTCGCCACGCCGACCGAACCTGTTGGCGCCATGGCGACAGCCCTTGGCATCCCTACGCGGGCCCCGCCTGCCATCCCGCGCGACAGTAGCGAACGACATGCCGCACGGCCATGTTGCACACCGCCGCTCCGCACGGAGACGGCCACGACAAGACAGGAGACAACATGAGAGTGACACCGATCGAGCTGATGCGCGTGCGCGTCGGCGACCGCCTTGAACGCTTGCCCATCTGCGGCTACCACCGCTGTCTGTTCGCCGTCATTGCGATGGCGTTCTTCTTCGACAATCTCGATCTCGCCATGATGACGTATCTGCTGGGGTCAATCCGCACCGAGTTTGGGCTGACCAGCGCGCAGGCGGGGATGCTCGGCAGCGCCAGCTTTGTCGGCATGGCAGTCGGCGCCCTTGGCTCTGGCATGCTGGCGGACCGCTTCGGGCGCAAGCCGGTCTTCCAGGTCAGCATGATTGTCTGGGGCGTGGGCAGTTTTCTGTGCTCGACGGCAAACGACCCCGTCACCCTCGGCCTGTACCGGCTGCTGCTGGGCATTGGCATGGGCATGGAACTGCCGCTGGCGCAGACGCTGTTGTCGGAATTCATTCCGGCGCGCCAGCGCGGCAAGTATCTGGCGCTGATGGATGGCAACTGGCCGATCGCCTTCATCTGCGCAGGACTGATGTCCTACTATGTCCTCTCGGCATACGACTGGCGCACCATGTTCATGCTCGGCGCCGTGCCCGCACTATTTCTCTTCGTGGTCCGTCGCTACGTACCGGAATCGCCGCGCTGGCTGGAGTCCAAGGGACGACACGAGGAGGCGGCACGCATTGTCGACGGCATCGAATCCACGGTGATGCGCCGCCTGAAGCTGACTTCGCTGCCCGAAGCCACCGCCACGGTGACGACCGCCGATGCGCAGACCTTCGGCGTAAAGGTGCTGTGGTCTGCCGAGTACCGCAATCGGACGATGACGGTGTGGGGACTATGGTTCTTCGCCTTGCTGGGCTTCTACGGGCTGAATACCTGGATCGGGGCGCTGCTGCAGCAGAGCGGCATGGGCGTCACCAAGTCGGTGCTCTATACCGTCTACATTTCCATCGGCGGCATTCCCGGCTTCCTGTTCGCCGCCTGGGCGGTCGAGCGATGGGGCAGGAAGCCGGCATGCGTGGCGACCCTGGTGGGCGGCGCCGTGGCCGCGTTTCTCTACGGCCGGGTCGCGGGCATGCATGCGGAACCGGCCGCGCTGTTTCTATCCGGCGGCATGATGCAGTTCTTCATGTTCGGCATGTGGGCGGTGCTCTACACCTACACCCCCGAGCTTTACCCGACAAGGGCGCGCGCCACAGGATGCGGCATGGCTTCCACGGTGGGCCGGGTCGGCTCCCTGATCGGGCCCTCGCTGGTTGGACTGGTACTGCCGCTTGCGGGCCAGTCCGGCGTGTTCGCGCTGGGCGCCGCCTGCTTTCTGGCGGCCGCGTGGATCGTCTACCGGTTCGGCATCGAGACACGGGGCGAAGCGCTGGAGTCCATTTCGGCGAGCTGACCGCCTTCTGCCTGGACAATCCGCCGCACCGGACCCAGGCGGCCCAAGCTGCCTGAGCGGGCGTTACGCTGTCGCTTCGATCATCGCCAAGACGGCAGCCGCCAGCTCGCTTTGCGCATCGCCGAGCCGATCCAGCGCATCGAAATGGTGCCCGCCAGTCTGCACGACGATGCGGACCGGCACGCCGCGCTGTCGAAGCAGCGCGGCATACTCGTCCTGCTGGCGGTGATACTCCGCCGATTCGTCGCCACCGACGGTGAGGATCATCGGCAGCGTGGCCGTCGGCGGATGGCGCATCGGACTGTAAGCGGCGACATCCGTCTCGGTCAGTCCGATCACGCGATTGAGATAGCACAGCCGGATCGGCTCCAGATCGTAGAGCCCGCTGATCGAGCATCCGCCCTTGAGCACGTCGGCGGGCAGGCCCAGATCCTCCCACTGGGTGCCGGCCAGCATGCCGACCAGCTGGCCACCTGCCGAATGGCCGGATACAAAGATGCGATTGGCATCGAAGCCCAGCACTCTCGCGTTCCGGTGCAACCACACCACGGCACTCCGGTTGTCGCGCACGATCCCGGCCATCGTCGCCTGCGGTGCGAGCCGGTAGTTGAGCATCGCCACATCGATGCCCCGCGCAAGATACGGCGCGGCCAGATGGCTGGAATCGGACTTGTCCAGTGCCTGCCAATAACCGCCGTGAATGAAGATCAGCAGCGGCCGGGCCCGCCGGCAGCGAAGTAGTCCAGTGTCTGCTTCGGATCGCTGCCATAGGCGAGGTGTTCGTCGACCGCATGGGCTTGGCGGAAGGCCGCGGCATCCGACGCCCAGCGGGCGAGGATGGCCGGGTGCTGCGGCACCGCGGCCCGGTTGTTGTACTGCTTGTCCAGGGATTCCTGATCCAGGTTGCGAAACACGGGCATGGAGCGAGCCTCCGTTCTGTCGGCCGGGGATGACGACGTCCCTGGACGATATCAGGTTGTGGAGCGCCGCTCTTCCCCGACGATCCGCTGCACCAGATCGCATACCGTTGGCACCAATGTCTCCAGCCGGGCCGGTCCCGCTCCCTCGATCCGCTCCAGCACCAGTTCGTGCACGGCGCCGACCAGAGCCAGTGCGCTCTCGTAGGGAAGGCGCTGTCGGCGCCGCTGGTCGGTGCCGACGGTGCGTTGGATGAATTCGGCCAGTTCGCGGTGAATCTGCCGGCGCACCGCCAGGCCGGGGCCGCCGAGGCTGAGAATCTCGATGAACAGCGTGCGCAGCAGCGCGGGGTTGCCCGCCATATAGCCGAGATAGGCGCGCATGGCGCCTTCCACCTGCGCGGTCCACGGCTGGCGCGGGTCGATCGCGTCGCGCAGCACCTGCAGGGCATGCCGGCTGGCGCTGACGTACAGCGCCATCAGGCAATCGGCCTTGGAATCGAAATGCTCGTAGAAGGTGCGGCGCGAGACGTTGGCCTCGGCGACGATATCGGCAATGGTGACTTCGCCATAGCCTTTGCGCGCGACGGCGCCGGCCATGCCTTCGAGCAGGCGGCGTCGATGTTCGCTGCGGTCCGGCGCGGTGCCGGCGGTCAGGATGGCTGGTGCGTGCATGGGCGGCTCGTCATGGGTCGCTCGTGATTCGCCGCCATGGTACTTGACAGTACCGAGCCACGCCATCATGATCGGTACTCCGCAGTACCAGCCAGCCCATGCACCCCGGGGAGACCACCGTGACGCATCTCGTCGTTCGCCGCCTGCTCGTCGATATGGAAGCGCCGATCCCCCGGCATTGGTGCGCGGGCGATCCGTTCCGCACCGCGTTCCTCAATGCGCTGTCGATGAGCTTTCCGGTCGGCGAGCAGTTCTTTATCGATGCGGTGCGCAATGGGCTGAAGGCGCTGCCGCCCGAGCGGCAGGACGAGTTCCGCGCCCAGGTGCAGGGCTTCGTCGGCCAGGAAGCCACGCACCGCCGCCTGCACGGCCTCTACAACGAGCATCTGCGCAGGCAGGGGCTGGTCAATGCCTGGGAGGTCCGATCGACGGAACGACTGAAGCAACTGGAAGGAGTCGACCCGCGCCATCCGCTGGCGATCACGGCGGCATTCGAACACTTCACCGCGATCTTTGCCGACTGGATGCTGCGCAACGCGGACCTGCTCGGCGAGCAGGATCCGCGTCTGGCGACGCTATGGCTGTGGCACAGCGCCGAGGAAACCGAGCATCGCAACACCGCCTTCGACCTTTACCAGGCGCTGGGCGGCTCCCACGCATGGCGCATCACCTGGTTCCGCCGCATCAGCATCACCTTCCTGGGCGATGCGCTGCGCCAGACCGTCGACAACCTGCGCCGCGACGGCACGCTGTGGCAATGGCGTACCTGGGCCGGCGCGATGCGATTCCTGTTCGGCAAGCGAGGGCTGATCCGGCAGACCTTCGGCGCGTGGCGCGACTACTTCCGCCGCGATTTCCATCCGGCCGACCACGACGCCAGCGCTTCGGCGCAATGGCTGGAAGCCCACCGGGACAAGTACGTGCCGGTAGGCTCCTGAACCCGGCAAAGCCCACGCAGGCACTGACGCCTGCGCTGATCCCTCACCAATACGAGAACACCAGCAGCGCGATCAGCACGATCGCGATGAACACCCACAGCATCGGGCGCGCGATCAGATGGCGGCCGCGGGTCGACGCGCGGGCGGCCTCGGCATTGGTGCCGTACTCGTCTTCTTTCGGCATGGCAGTGACTCGATGAGCTTGAAGTCCTGCTGCTGACGCACGGATCGTGCCGGGTGCAACAGCGCCGCTCGCTGCGGCGCGCCATGCCGTGGCGCGTGCAATTTTGACAAGCGCATCGCCGCCTTGCCTGCGATCCGTGCGATCACCGTGCACACCGTCCCCATCCCGCCACCCGCTCGGCTATGCTTCGGTGGCCGGTTCCGCTGAGCCAGCGTCCGGCACGCGCTCCACCAAGACCAACAAAGCAAGGAGACCCGATGCGCATCGTCCGCCGGCGGCCCGCCGCCACCCTGCTCCGCCACATCGCCCTCGTCGCCGCTACCCTGCCCGTGCTGGCAGGAACGGTATCGGCAGCGCCGCCCACCGACCGTTATGCCGCGCCCGGACTGGAAAAGCCGGCCAGCATCCTGATCGATCGCTGGGGCGTGCCGCATATCTACGCCGGCACGCTGTACGACGCCTTCTACGCGCAAGGCTTCATCGCCGCGCGCGACCGGCTCTGGCAGATCGACCTGTGGCGCAAGCGCGGGCTCGGCGAGATGGCCAAGGACTTCGGCCCGGCCTATGTCGACGGCGACCGCATGGCGCGGGCGGTACTGTACCGCGGCGACATGTACCGCGAATGGCTGGCCTACGGCTCGGACGCCAAGCGTGTGGCCGAGGCCTTCGTCGCCGGCGTCAACGCCTACGTGGCGCTGACCGAGGCGCAGCCCGAACTGCTGCCGCGCGAGTTCAAGCAGCTCGGCTACAAGCCCTCGCGCTGGCGCGCCGAGGACATCGTCCGCATCCGCCACCACGGCCTGACCTTGAATTTCACCGGCGAGGTCGACCGCGCGACGCTGTACTGCCAGGCCAAGGCGCAGGCGGTGCGCGCGGACTGGCTGCGGCGCGAACTCGATCCGCCGATCACGCCGACGCTGCCCGAGGGCCTGGACCCCTGCGCCGTGCCCGCCGCCGCGCTGAAGAAGGCCTATACGCTGGCCACCGCCGCGGCGAACTTTCCCAAGGAAGCCTGGCAGAACGCGAGCGCCGATGCGGTGCCGGTGGACCAGCTCTACGCCGCGGTCGACGCGAACAGCGACACCGGCCGCAGCCTGGGCTCGAACAACTGGGTGATCGCCGGCAGCCGCACCTCGACGGGCCGGCCCATCCTGGCCAACGATCCGCACCGGGCGCACGGTGCGCCGAGCCTGCGTTATGTCTCGCATCTGAACGCGCCGGGCCTGTCGGTGATCGGCGCGGGCGAGCCCTTCCTGCCGGGCATCTCGATCGGCCACAACGGCACCATCGCCTTCGGCCTGACCCGCTTCTACATGGACCAGGAAGACCTGTACGTCTATGAGACCGATCCCGCGCAGCCCAAGTCCTACCGCTATCGCGGACGCTGGGAGCCGATGGAGACCATCACCGAGAAGATCGCGGTCCGCGGCGAGGCGCAGCCGCGCACGGTGACCGTCGACTTCACGCGCCACGGGCCGGTGCTGCACGCCGACGACGCCAGCCATCGCGCCTGGGCGCTGCGCGCGGCCTGGCTCGATACCGGCATGGCCCCCTACTTCGGCTCGATGGACTACATGCGAGCGACCAACTGGGACCAGTTCCGCGCGGCGATGAACCGCTGGGGCGCGCCCGGCGAAAACCAGGTCTATGCCGACCGCAACGGCAATATCGGCTGGATTCCCGGCGGCCTGACGGTGATCCGGCCCAACTGGGACGGCCTGTTCCCGGTACCGGGCGACGGCCGCTACGAGTGGGCCGGCTACCGCAACATGGACGAGCTGCCGTGGGCCTACAACCCATCGGCCGGGCATATCGTCACGGCCAACGAGAACAATATTCCGCCGGATCATCCAGCCGCGAAGCTCGGCGTCGGCTACGAATGGAGCGACAGCTCGCGGGCGCGCCGGCTCAAGACCCTGGTCGCCGCCGCGCCGGTCAGCTCGCTGCGCGATTCGATCGCCTGGCAGAACGACACCGTGTCGCTGCCGGCTCAGCGCACGCTGGCCGTGATGCGCACCGTCGGCAATGCCGGCGCCGCGGCATCGCTGCTGCAGGATCCGCAGGTGCAGCGCGCCGTTGCGCTGCTGCGCGGCTGGGACGGCAATGTACGAGCAGACAGCGTACCGGCCGCGCTGTTCGAGATCTGGTTCAGCAACCACCTGCGGCCCGCGGTGGTGCGTGCCGCGCTGCCCGAGGACGCGGCCAAGCTGGTCGGGGCCGGCGATGCGGCGCGCGTACTGGCGGTGCTGGAGCAGCCGGACACGTGGATGCCGGCGGCGCGGCGCGACGAAGTCATGCTGACCTCCCTGAAGGCCGCGATGGCCGAACTCGAGCGGCGTTCGCCCTCGCCGGAGCAACTGGCGAACTGGGGCGCGCTGCATCGCGCGATCTTCCGCCATCCGCTCGCCAACATCGTCGACGACGCGACGCGTGCCCGGTACAACGTCGATGCGGGCGGGATCGGCGGGTCCGCATTCACGCCGATGAACACCGGCTACCGCAACAGCGACTACCACCTGACCTCCGGCGCGTCGTTCCGCATGGTGCTCGACGTCGGCAACTGGGATCAGGGGCGCGTGGTCAATACCCCGGGACAATCGGGCGACCCGGCCAATCCGCACTATCGCGATCTGGCGCCGGTATGGGCGAAGGGGCAGACCTTCCCGCTGCTGTATTCGCGCAAGGCCGTCGAGCGGGCCGCGGAGAAGCGGATCGAACTGACGCCGCGGTAAGGTGCCGGCCTTGTCGTCCCCGCGAACGCGGGGACCCGGTGGCTGGCTTTCGAAGACGCCGGGTTCCCGCTTTCGCGGGAACGGCATGGTGATCGTCGGGGCCTTGTCAGCGGCCAGCGGGCGTGCCTGGCGCATGCCCGTTTTTTTTTCAGCCGACCGCCTGCAGCGACCGCGACTCGATCGCTTGCTGCGGCGGTGCCGGCGCGAGATGCACGCCGAACCCGGTCAAGCCTGGCGCCAGGTCGTCGCGCAGGGTCAGCTGCGGAATCGCATAGTCCCCGCCGTTCTGGCGGCGAAATGGAATCGGCGGCGTCGTGTCCAGCCGGTCCAGCCGCTGTCCGAGTTCGTCGCGGATGAGCGCAAACCGCCCTGCCTCGACCCGGCCTGTCCGGTAGACCACATAGGGCGGCAGCACGTCGAAGCCAGGGTAATGCAGGATCCCGTGCTGGATCGGAAACAGGATGTCGTCGATCGGCCCATTGATGCCGCGCGGACTGTAGTGTGACTGCCATCCGCCGGCGGTGACGATCAGCATCGCCCGCTTGCCGGCCAGCGTGCCTTCGCCGTAGCGGTCGCCCCAGCGCGCATCCGAGTGTTCGCCGACGCCATAGGCAAACCCGTAGGCATAGACGCGCTCCACCCAGCCTTTCAGAATCGCCGGCATCGAGAACCACCATAGCGGAAACTGCAGGATCACCGCATCGGCCCACAGCAGCTTGCGCTGCTCGGCGGCGATGTCCTCGCTTTGCCTGCCGTGTTCGAAGGCGTGCCTGGAGTCGAGCGAGGGATCGAAGCGCTCGCCGGCCCGATGATCCAGATTGTCCGCGGCGTCGAGGGTGGCCTTCCACTGCATCGCGTAGAGATCGGACACCTGCACCGTGTGACCGGCCTGCCTGAGCCGCTCGACGGCAAAGTCGCGCATCGCGCCGTTCAGCGAGCGCGGTTCGGGATGTGAATAAACCAGAAGAACATTCATCGTGAGCCTCCATTGCCCATTGCAAGAGGAGGCCAGCTTAGGGTCGCGTCCGGTATATTGGAAATGAATTTCTGAAATCCCAGGTATTACCATGAACAATTTCGGCCGACTGGACCTGAATCTGCTGATCACGCTCGACGTGCTGCTGGCGGAGCGCAATGTCACCCGTGCAGCCGAACGGCTGAACCTGTCGCAGCCCTCGGTCAGCGTGCAGTTGGCCAAGCTGCGCGAGACGCTCGGCGACCCGCTGCTGTTGCCGGGTCCGCGCGGCATGCGGCCCACCGCGCGTGCCGAGGCGCTGCGCGAGCCCCTGCGCGAAGCGCTCGAGGCGCTGCAGCGCGCGGTATCCCCGCAGGGTCCCTTCGATCCGGCGCAGGCCACCGGCACCTGGCGCATCGCCGCCTTCGACTATGCCGAATGGACCATCGTGCTGCCGGTGCTGCACGGCTTGCGCGCAATGGCGCCCGGCACCCGGCTCGCGGTCGTGCAGGCGGTCCCTTCGCTGCTGGCGAGGCAGGCGGAACAGGGCGAGATAGATCTGGCCTTCCATACGACCGACGGCGCACCGCAAGGCCTGCATCGCCGCCCGCTGTTTGCCGAGCGCTATGTACTGGTCGGCCGCGCGGGGCACCCGGGCCTGAAGCGCAAGCCGACCCCGGCGCAGTTCTGCAGGCTCGAACACGTGATCGTGTCGCCCGACGGCGGCGGCTTTTACGGGCCGACTGACGAGGCGCTGGCCGCGCGCGGGCTGGCGCGCCGGGTCGTGCTGTCGGTTCCGCATTTCCTGTTCGTGCTGTCCGTGCTGGCCAGCACCGATCTGGTCGCGATGCTGCCGTCGCGCCTGGTGCGCGATGCCGCCGGCCTGCAAGCGGTCGAAGCCCCGATCGAGATGCCGGGCTACGAAATGTCGATGCTGTGGCATGAGCGCGCCCATCGCGACCCCGCGCATCGCTGGCTGCGCGACACCATCGTGGCGTCCGTGTAGTTCACGCCCCCGGCCAGCCTTACACCGGCTGCAAACCCGGCAGCAAGGGAATGTGCTCGGCGAGGAAATCCATCAGCACGCGCACGCGGGCCGGCTGATAGCGGCGGCTCGGATAGACGAGGAAGGCTTCCTGCGGTGTGCCATGCCAGCGTGGCAGCACGTGCACCAGCGTGCCGTCGTCGAGCAGGTCCTGCACCAGCCAGGCCGGCGTCAGTCCGAACCCTGCCCCGGCGATAAAGCCCTCGCGCATCGCCAGCGAGTTGTTGACGCGATAGCGGCACGGCGCGTCGATCGTCGCCGGGCCGTCCGGCCCTTCCATCACGATCGCGTCGCCGCCCGCCAGCCATGTGAAACGCAGCATCGGCAAGCAAGCGAGGTCCCCGGGACGGCGCACGCGCTTGTGTCGCGCCATCAGTGCGGGGCTCGCCACCAGCATGCGCGGCGACACGGCGATGCGCCGCGCCACCGCATTGGGCGGCAACTGCGCGCCCAGCCGCAGCGCCAGATCGACGCCCTCTGCCACCAGGTCGACATAGCGGTCATCGAACAGCAGTTCGACCTCCACCTCGGGATAACGCTGCTGGAACGCCAGCACCAGCGCGTTCAGGCGCAGCACGCCGAAGCTGACCGGCGCGCTCAAGCGAACCAGTCCGGAAGGACGCCCGGCCTGCCCCTGCGCGTCGCCGACGGCCTCGCCGAACTCCTCCAGCACGCGCCGCGCGCGCTCGTAGAAGCGGCGCCCAGCCTCGGTGGGCGACAGGCTGGTGGTACTGCGCTCGAGCAGCCGTACGCCCAATTGCCGCTCGAGCCCGGCCACGACCTTGCTGATGGTCGGCTGCGATGCCCGCTGTTCGCGCGCGACGGCCGACAGGCTGCCCAGTTCGACGGCCCGCACGAAGGCCTGCATGGCGCGGATGGTGTCCACGAAGGATTCCTCAGAGCATGGGGCCGCAACGGCCTATTCGGATACCTCATTCCGATATCGAATGAGTGACATGCCATTCTGCCATCTTCCGCAAGATATCGGCATACCGTAGCTTGGTGCCTGTACCGGCTTGCGGCCGGGCTTTCACAGGACGATTCGAACCATGCCGACTTCATTTTCCCTGGCCTTGCACCGGCGCTGGCTGCGCACCTGCGCGGCCGTCGCGCTCGGCACCGCGGCGTTTGCCGCGCTCGCCAGCGACGCGCCGACGGTGCAGTGGCTGCCGACCTGGACCGCCAGCGAGCAGCCGATCTGGCAGGCCGGCGAGCTGCCGCTGCCGACCGGCGTGCCGGCACGGCCGGGCCATCAGACGCTGCGCCAGATCGCACGCATCAGCGTCGGCGGCCCGCGTGCGCGCCTGGTGCTGTCGAACCGATATGGACGCGAGCCGGTCACGATCGGCGCGGCGCGGCTGGCGCTTGCCACCGGGCGCGACGGCATCGATGCCAGGACCGATCGCGCGGCGACCTTCGGCGGCAGTCCCTCGATCACGATTCCCGCCGGTGCCACGGTGACGAGCGACGCCATCGCGCTCACACTGCCACCACTTGGAGAACTCGCGATCAGCCTGCATCTGCCGAAGCCGTTCCGGCCCGGCGGCTTTCATTGGGATGGGCGGCAGACCGCCTGGCTGGCGCCGGGCGACGCCACGGCCGAAGCCAAGCTGCCGCATGCAACGTCCTTCAGCGGCAGGCTGTTGCTGACCGCCATCGAGGTGGAGGCGCGCCCTGCCGCAGGGGCCGTGGTCGCGATCGGCGATTCGATCACCGAGGGCAATGGCTCGACGGTCGACGCCAATCGCCGCTGGCCCGACGCTCTCGCCGAACGCCTGGCGCCGCAGGGCCTGGCGGTGCTCAATGCCGGCATCTCGGGTGGCCAGTTGTTACGCGACGGCATGGGCCAATCCACGCTGGCGCGCTTCGAGCGCGACGTCCTCGGCCAAACCGGAGTGCGCGCGGTCATCGTCGCCATCGGCATCAACGACATCGGCTGGCCGGGTTCGACCTTCGCCCCGCGCAGGCCGCTACCGCGGGCGGCGGCGATGATCGAGGGCTATCGCGTACTGATCCGGCGCGCGCACGAACGCGGTATCCGGGTGATCGGCGCCACCATCACCCCGTTCGCCGGCGCGCTGGCAGGCACGCCAATCCGCGGCTACGACCAGCCGCCGCGCAAAGAAGCGCTGCGGCAAGCCATCAATGCGTGGATCCGCGACAGCGGCGAGTTCGACGGCGTGGCGGACTTCGATGCCGCGGTCCGCGACCCGGCACGTCCCGATGCGATGCTGCCGCGCTACGACAGCGGCGACCATCTGCATCCGGGCGACGCGGGCTATCGGCGAATGGCGCAGGCCGCCACTGCCGCGGTCGCGGCGGTCGCCCCGGTGGGGGCCATCCCCGCGAATGACTGAACGGCGTTGCCGGCGCAGCAGGATCTATCGCCGGTCGTCGGTCAACCCCGCCATCGCCGCCTGCAGAATCTCGTCGGACAGCGCCGGCTCGTCGACCGCGCGCGACAACATCAGCGCGCCGACGATCTGCGACAGCACCGCCAGCGCCTCCGCCCGCGACATCTCCACGCCCACCTGCCGCTTCATCTCGATCAGCAGGTCCGCATAGTTCTCGACGGCCTTCGAGAACACGGCCCGCACCGGCTGCGCGCGATGGCGGGTATGGCCGCTGCAAGCCGCGAGCAGGCAGCCCCGGTCCGCCGCGTCACGGTGCGTTGCCGACAGATAGCGCTCGACGAAGGCGGTAAAGGCCTGCTCGCCGCCCTGCTCGCGCATCCGCTGCCAGAACGCCAGGTTCTCCTGCAGCGCCTGCTCGCTGGCCTCGCGCGCGAGTTCCTCCTTCGAAGCGAACTGCTTGTAGAAGCCGCCCTGCGTCAAACCCGCCGCCTTCATCAGATCCGCAATGCCGATGCCGTCGAAACCATGCTCGCGAAACAGCCGGCTCGAGGTTTCGACGACCCGCCGGCGGTTCTCTTCGGCCTGTGCGCGACTGACCCGCATCTCGTCCTCCTGTCATATGGCGGGGTCGCCGCTTCAGCGTCCGCCCAAAATAGATGTTGATCTAAATCTAAAACACATTTAGATTTCGATCACCATCATAACCACTTGCCGATGCCGCTGACCAGCGTGCCGGGAGAAACAGCATGCAGAACATGCCAGCCGACGCGGGTGCCAACGCTGCCGACGCCGCCAGTCTCACCACCAGTTCCACCACCAGTTCCACCACCAGCGCCGCCCCCCGCACGCTCAGCGGCAGCACGCTGGCGATGCTCGGCGGCCTGGCCGCGCTGGGCGCGCTGGCGACCAACATCATCCTGCCGGCCTTCCCCGCGATGGGCGCCAGCCTGGGCGTGCCGGTGGCCGAACTCGGGGCGGCGCTCAGCAGCTTCTTCCTGGCCTTCGCGATCGGCCAGCTGGTCGCGGGGCCGCTGTCCGACCGCTGGGGTCGCCAACCGCTGGTGCTCGGCGGTCTGGCCATCTTTATCGCGGGCAGCCTGATCTGTGCCGCCGCCGATACGCTGGGCATGCTGATCGCCGGCCGCGTGGTGCAGGCCTTCGGCGTCTGCGCGGCGTCGGTACTGTCCCGCGCGATCGCCCGCGACCTGTTCGATGGCGCCGCGCTGGCGCGCGCACTGGCCCTGACCATGGTGGCAATGGCCGCCGCGCCGGGCTTCTCGCCGCTCATCGGCAGCGCGCTCGACAGCTGGCTCGGCTGGCGTTCGGCCTTCGTCGCGCTGGCTGTCGCGGGCGCGGCATTGGCGCTGCATTACCGGCTTTCCACCGGCGAGACGCACGCCCCGGACCGGCGCCAGGCCGTGTCGATGGGCAAGGTCGTGCGCGGCTATCTCGCGCTGCTGGCCGACCGCCGCTTCATCCTGTCGGCGGGCGCGGTGGGCCTGATGACCGGCAACACCTTCACCTTCTTCGCTGCCGCGCCGCGCGTACTGATGGGCAAGCTCGGCTTGTCTTCGCTGGCCCTCGGGCTGTTCTTCGCCATCACGGTATTCGTCGTATTTGCCGCAGGCTTTCTGGCGCCGCGGCTGGCGAAGTCCCATGGCCTTCGGCCGGTGGCCTTGTCCGGCATCCTGATTGCCGCCGCCGGTGGCGCCGCGCTGATGGCCGTGCCGGCGACATCGCTGGCGGGCTTCGTCGGCGGGATCGCGGTATTCCTGTTCGGCATGGGGCTGGTCAATCCGCTGGCCACCGCGATGACGCTGCAGCCCTTCGGCCGCGAAGCGGGTGCCGCCTCCGCGCTGCTGGGCTTCCTGCAGATGTTCTGCGCGGCACTGGGCACCGCACTGGCGTCGCTACCCTCCGATGCGCCGGCACGCCTGCTGGGCATGGTCATTGCAACGGCCTCGCTCCTCGGCCTGCTGCTGTTCCTGCAAACCCGCAGCCCCGCGCCAGGCCGGAAATAGCCGCTCGAGCGGCAGGCATGCTCGCCGGGCCGGCCTGGAACTTCACGCCGGCGCGCCGACTCACACCGGGATACCCCTGTCCGACAGGATCGGCCGCCTTCCTCTTGGGCGGCCTCACCGTCAAGAGGTGTCCAGATGAGACTGCAAGGCAAGACTGTCCTGGTGACCGGTGCCGCTTCCGGCATCGGCCGCGGCATCGCGCTGCGGCTGGCGAGCGAAGGCGCCAACGTGGTGGTCGCGGTGCATCGGCTGGACGAACGGTCCGAGCAGGTGTGCAAGCAGATCCGCGAGGCCGGCGCGCAGGCATGGCCGGTGCAAGGCGATGTCGGCGGCGTGGGCGAGGTCGAACGGCTGTTCCGCGAGGCCACCGATGCCGCCGGATCGATCGACGCGCTGATCAACAACGCCGGCATCGAGACCCGTGCACCGTTCGGCGAGGTCACCGAGGAAGACTACGACCGCGTGCTGAACGTCAACCTGAAGGGTCCGTTCTTCCTGTCGCAGCAATTCGTGCAGCACTGCAGGAAGCAGGGCCGCGGCGGCAAGATCGTCAATATCAGCTCGGTGCACGAGGACCTGCCCTTCCCCAATTTCACCAGCTACTGCGTCAGCAAGGGCGGGCTTCGTATGCTGATGCGCAATCTGGCGATCGAACTGGCGCCGCTCGGCATCACCGTCAACAACATCGCCCCCGGGGCGATCCAGACCCCGATCAATAAAGGCTTGCAGCAACGCCCCGACCAGCTGCGCGCGCTGCTGGCCAATATCCCGCTGGGCCGGCTGGGCGAACCCGGCGACGTGGCAGGACTGGCGGCCTTCCTGTGCAGCGCCGACGCGGACTACATCACGGGCGCCACGCTGGTGATCGACGGCGGGCTGCTGTGGAACTATGCGGAGCAATAGAGACGCGATCCGCGCGGCGCGGGACAGTCCCTCGGGGACCGCCCATGCCGTTCCGCCGGTCACGCCGGCCGCGCCCGACGGCCCCAATGCGCAGGCTCTGGCCGAGGGTGTCCATCCCGCGGCGGCAGCCGCCACCGGCGAGCCGACAGTCACCCGGCTGCCCTGTCCGCCACCGCACCGGCTCGAGGGATGCGCGCATCCCGATGTCCTGTCCCCAGCGGAACGCTACGGCGAGCTGTTCGTGCACGTACAGGCCAGCGGCATCTTCGCGGACAGCAAGACGTTTCCCGATTGCCTGCCGCTCACCGCGCCCGAAGACATCCTGGCGCGCTACCGCCGGCAACGCGACCGTCCCGGCTTCGCGCTGGAGGCCTTCGTCGCCGAGCATTTCGCGCGCAGCACCGTGCCGGACAGCCACTACGTCTCCGACCGGGACCAGTCGCTGCGCGAACATATCGACAGCCTGTGGCCGGTGCTGACGCGCGACCCGATCGACCATCCGCCCTGGTGCTCGCTGCTGCCGCTGCCTCACCCCTATGTCGTGCCCGGCGGCCGTTTCGGCGAGCTGTACTACTGGGATTCCTATTTCACGATGCTGGGCCTGGCCGCCAGCGGCCGCCTCGATCTGGTGCGGGCGATGGCCGACAACTTCGCCTATCTGCTCGGCACCTACGGGCTGGTGCCCAACGGCACGCGCAGCTACTACCTGAGCCGATCGCAACCGCCGGTCTTTACGCTGATGACCGAGCTCTTCGAGGGGCAGGGCGTGGTCGAAGCGCTCGCCTACCTGCCGCACCTGCGCACCGAACACGCGTTCTGGATGGACGGCGCGCAGCGATTGAGCCCGGGCACCGCGCATCGGCGCGTGGTGCGGCTGCCGGACGGCAGCCTGCTGAACCGCTACTGGGACGATCATGCGCGGCCGCGCGAGGAATCGTTTCTGGAGGATGTCGTCACCGCGCACCGCAGCGACCGGCCTGCCCATCTGGTGTTCCGCGACCTGCGCGCGGCCGCGGAATCGGGCTGGGACTTCAGCTCGCGCTGGCTCGACGAGTCAACCTCCGGTACGCCGGCGTCGCTGTCGACGATCCGGACCACCGCGATCGTGCCGATCGATCTGAACGCGCTGTTGTGGCATGCCGAGACGCGCCTGGCCGCGCTGAGCGAACGCGCGGGCGATACCGATGGCGCGGCCCGCTATGCCGCGATGGCGCACGCAAGGCGCGAGGCCATCGAGCGGCATCTATGGCATCCGGAACTTGGCGCCTTCGTCGACTACGACTGGCATCGCGGCGCCCGGCGGCAGTGCCTGACCGCGGCCACCGTGATGCCGCTGTTCGTCGGGCTGGCATCGGACGCGCAGGCTGCCGATATCGGTGCCACGCTGCGCGCGCGGCTGCTCGCCGAAGGGGGACTGGCCACGACGTGCGTGCGCTCGGGCGAGCAGTGGGACCAGCCGAACGGCTGGGCACCGTTGCAGTGGCTGGCGATCCAGGGCCTGCGCCGCCATGGCGACGAGGCGCTGGCGCACGCGATCGCCGACCGTTGGTTGTCCACCGTCGCCGGCCTCTATCGGCGCGAATACAAGCTGGTCGAGAAATACCGGCTGCGCCGCAAGGGGCGCCATGCGATTGGCGGCGGCGGCGGGGAATATCCGCTGCAGGATGGATTCGGCTGGACCAATGGCGTGGTGGCGATGCTGCTGCAGCACTATCCGGAGCACCCGGCGGCGGGGACGCGGGCGGGCGTGGACGCAGACGGCGGCTAAGGGCGACCTTCAGGTTCAGACACTCCCGGCCACACACGCAGGCCATGGGCGGTGGGGCTATTCCGCCTGGCCCGAAGACCCCATCTTGTCGTTCCGCGAACGCGGGAACCCAGCGTCTTCCAAAGTCCCTGGGTCCCTGCATTCGCGGGGACGACAGATCGATTGACGAGAGTCGTCGAGGAGCGTTATTCCAGCCCGGCCTTGTCCAGCCCGAACGCCTTGTCCGCCGAACCCGGCACCGTGCGAAACGCGATGTTGGCGCGGTTCCAGCCGTTGATGGCCATCACCGCGAAAGTCAGGTCGGACAGCTCCTTCTCCGACAACTGGGCGCGCACGCGCTCGAAGACGTCGTCCGGCACGCCGTGCGGCGGCAGGTGCGTCAGCGTCTCGGTCCATTCCAGCACCGCGCGCTCGCGCGGCGAGAACAGCGTCGACTCGCGCCAGATGGCGACATGGTAGACGCGCAGTTCGCGCTCGCCGTGCAGCTTGGCCTCCTTGACATGCATGTCCAGGCAGAAGCCGCACCCATTGAGCTGCGAGGCACGGATCGACACCAGATCGAGCAGCGATCGTTCGATCGCACCGCCGTCGATCGCGTTGCTGAAGTTCAGATAGGCCTTGAACAGCTCGGGCGATTGCTGGATGTAGTTCAGTCGTTGGGTCATCGCTTTCTCCTGGTCGAAATGGCTGCGCACCGTTCCGCGCGCACGGGTCATCACGGCGGCGGCAGCTGGCCGCACGCCTCGAAACATCGAATCTCCGGGCGCTCAGCAGGCGCCACGGGCCAGCGCGATGCGCAGCAGCTTGTCCGGGTTGCGCTGGGCGTGGATGCGGACGATGCGCTCGCCGTCGGTTTCGTAGCACTGCGCCGACTCCAACTGTCCGTCGACGAAGCGCAGCACGGCCCAGTCGCCATTGAGCAGCGCCAGTTCGGCGCGTACCGTCTGCCCATGGCGCCGCGACGCGACCGCAAACACCTTGGCGATGCGCCAGCCGCCCACCAGCGGCTTGGGGAAGCTCGGCACCTTGCCGCCGCCATCGCCGATCAGTTCGGCGTCCTCCGCGAGCATCGACTGCAATGCCGCCATGTCGCCGCGCTCCATCGCCTGGGCAAACCCCTGCAGCAGCCGCAAGTGTGTTTCGGGCGGGACATGGAAGCGCGGCCGCTCGTCGCGCAGCTGGACCTTCGCGCGGCTGACCAGCTGGCGGCAGGCGGCTTCGCTCTTGCCGATCGCCCGGGCGACGTCCGCATAGTCGGCGTCGAAGACCTCGCGCAGCAGGAAGGCCGCGCGCGCCTGCGGCGTCAGCCGTTCCAGCAGCAGCAGGAATGCCACCGACAGATCGTCGGCCCGCTCGGTAAGCTGCTCGGGCGTGGCGGGCGAATCCGTCAATTCGGGTTCGGGCAGCCAGATGCCGGCGTAGTGCTCGCGCTGGACCTTGGCCATGCGCAGCCGGTCGATCGACAGCCGCGTGGTGACGGTGACCAGCCAGGCCTCGGCGTTGTCGATGCTGCCGCGGTCGGCCTCATGCCAACGCAGCCAGGCGTCCTGCACCACGTCCTCGGCTTCCGCGACCGTGCCCAGCATCCGGTAGGCGATGCCGTGCAGGCGCGGCCGCAGACGGGCGAAGGTCAGCGTGGCGGGATCGGCGAGCGCGGCCGTAGCGGCCGCCGCAGCAGCAGCAGCCTTGGCAGCCGGATCCGGCCGATCGCGGCGATCGGGTGAGCGGGTCATCGCGTGGTCTCTATCGTCAAGGGTCAATGCCATGGCATCACCGTGGCGTAACCGCGGTGCGGCCACCGTGCCGGCGTGGCACTGTAGCAGCCAGTCAAACCCAAGACGTCCGGCGAGGGCCGTTTGTGACAGCGCTACCGGCCGAGCCGTCAGGCGCCGTTCTGCGCCAGCGCCCGTGCCGCCTCCATCCGGCCCCAATACGGGGGATAGCCGATCACCAGACCGCCGGCGTCGAGGGTCAGCTCGGCGGTGAATGACGAGTCCTGGCCGTGGTAGCCGCTCAGGCCCGTGCCCTGCCCCTGGCGCTGCGCTGCCGGACCCAGCGTTTCATAGCGGAAGCGGCGGCGCCCGTCCGCTTCCGTGGCCAGCAAGGTGTAGCGCTGCTGGACCGGCTCGACGGTCAGCTCGGGCAGGCGGACATAGGCCATCGTGAAGACCTGGCTGGCGCCTGGCTCCCAGGTGGCGTGGCACACCGGCAGCGTGTTGGTGATCGGCGTGGCCATGATGTCGATGTAGGCGGCGTCGGCGAGGTCGTCGCGCGGACCCTGCCCATCGGTCCACTGCCTGCCATCCCACGCGAGTTCCAGGGCTCGCGTGTCGCCCCCGTACACGGTACGGGCGTCGAGCCGGAGAAAGCGCCAGTCCGCCTCGCATTCGAGCCGATAGGCCAGCTCCAGCGGACCGTCGTCCCACTGCACCTGCACCCGCCCCTGGACCCATACACGATCGGGGGTGCGGGTCACCGCGGCCACGTCCAGACCCATCCGGGTCTGCCAGGACCACGACACCAGTTGCACGTCGACGGATTGCACGGTGCCGGTCGGGGATGTCGATGGATTCATGATCGCCCTCCTTTGCGCAGACAGGCTTGGGCCCGGCGGCGCCTTGCACAGGGCGCCGGCCCACGCCATCGAAACCGTCAATCTACCGCGATACCGGCAAGCCGGCGATGCGCGGCCGGCATCGATCTCGGATATTCATGGGTTCTGCACGGCGCCAATACATAATGACCGGGAATAACCGGCACAAAATAACCGGCAGACAAGCCGCTCCGCCATTTATTAATCCCGCGATATTCCGTCCGACCACATCGCGTATTGCACCAGGACGTCACGCAATACGCGTCGCCCGTCATTTTATTGGCGCGCTTTTTTTATTTTTCTTAATCATTCGATAACCACCTGAAGCGGCGCAGCATAGTGATTCCCGGAATGAATCCCTGCTGGTGAAAACCCTGCCATCCCTTTCACTTGACTTAATTGATATATCACATACCTTGTAACCCATCGCCACACCCAATGCGAGCGGGGCGATGACCGTGATGGCAACCGGCACCCCAACAGAGGGACAACAACGGCAAGGAGGAATGCATGGAAAACGATTCGACCGGGTCGTCCATCGCCGCCAGATCAGTTTAAGCAAGCCCGCTTCGCCCCATCCTTCAGTTCCGATCGCGCCTGTCGCCCCCGGCAGGGCAATAGCGTAGGGTTTTTTTGTTTCAGGAGCGGATGTGTAACGGACATAGAAGCCAACGATACAGGAGACATTCAAATGCTAGCGACGATATCCCAGCCGAGGTGCGGCACCGCACATTCGGACAGGAAGAATCAAACGATTGAAGGAGTGCGCCATGAATAATTCGTCGACGGCGGCATTCCGCCCCAATCCCGAGGTCTCCGAAAAGACGCGTTGGATACAGCTTCTCGTTGGCGTCATCTGCATGGTCGCCACCGCCAACGTCCAATACGCCTGGACGCTGTTCGTCCCGGAAATCCAGGAAACCTACGGCTGGTCGCGCGCCAATATCCAGATCGCCTTCACGGTCTTCGTGCTGGTGCAGACCTGGCTGGCGCCGATCGAAGGCTACTTCATCGACCGGTTCGGCCCACGCATGATGGTCGCGTTCGGCGCGGTGCTGATGGGCGGGGCCTGGGTCATCAATTCGCAGGCCACCACGCTGATGGGCTTCTATGTCGGCGCCGCAGTCGGCGGGCTGGGTGTCGGTTCGATCTATGCGACCTGCATCAACAATGCGATCAAGTGGTTCCCCGACCGCCGCGGTCTCGCGGTCGGCCTGACGGCCGGCGGCTATGGCGCCGGTTCGGCCGCCACGATCCTGCCGATCGCCGCGATGATCGAGTCGTCCGGCTTCCAGCACACCTTCCTGTTCTTCGGCGTGCTGCAAGGCTCGCTGGCGTTCGCGGCGGCATGGTTCCTGCGCTCGCCGAGGTCCCACGAGGTCAAGGCATCCCAGAAGCTGGTGCAGGCCACGCGCGACTACACGCTGAAGGAAGCGATGTGCACCAAGCTGTTCTGGCTGATGCTGGTGATGTTCGTGCTGGTGGTCACCGGCGGCATGATGGCCGTGGCCCAGCTCGGCGTCATCGCCAAGGACCTCGGCGTCAAGGACTTCCAGGTCGACCTGCACTTCTTCGTGATGGCCGCCCTGCCGCTGGCGCTGATGCTGGACCGGATCATGAACGGCGTCTCCCGGCCGCTGTTCGGCTGGATCTCCGACCATATCGGCCGCGAGAAGACCATGGTGATCGCGTTCTCGCTGGAGGGCATGGGCATCATCGCGCTGGGGTATTTCGGCGACAACCCGTACGCCTTCCTGATCCTGTCGGGCGTGGTGTTTCTGGCCTGGGGTGAGGTCTACTCGCTGTTCTCCGCGCTGGCCGGCGATGCCTTCGGCACCAAGCACATCGGCAAGATCTACGGCGTGCTCTACACCGCCAAGGGCATCGGCGCGCTGTTCGTGCCGATCGGCAACCTGATGATGGAGGCGACCGGCACCTGGTCCACCGTGCTCTACACCGTGGCGACGATGGACCTGGTCGCGGCGTTCCTGGCCTTCACGGTGCTGCGACCGGTGCTGGCCGGACACGTGGCGGCGTCCAAGAGCCTGTTCTCGAAGGAGACCGCGGCAGCCGGCACGCAGGTCCCGGCCTGACCGCCCCCTCACCCGCCGGCACGCGCCGGCAACCTGCACGGGCTTCTTCGGAAGCCCGTTTTTCTTGCCGCAGCCGTGTTGTTCAATACGGCGCCGGGCGGACGGTTCCATCAGGCGCCATCGACCAATCCGGAGCGCAACATGGCGTCTTTTTGCACGGAGCTTGGTGCAGGCTTACTTGTGGCCGTAGTGAAGACGGCAGGCAAGGATGGCCAGTCCGTCATCATTGGCGTAGTACACAAGTGGATCGTTCGCATGGCCTTCTCCATCGAGTTGTCCAACCAATTGAACGCGTATAGCAGAGAGGCATGCAGCCTTGCTCGGCGGTACCTCCAAGTGTACGGGGCAACTGACGGCCCCCGGCTCGAGTGCAATGCGCCGCGGTTGCGTCCTTATCGCGTAGCGGCCTCGTCGAACTCGGCGCGGACCCAGTCCCGCACCAGCCGCGTGGCCGGCCGCGCGGCGGTGCGCGGGCTGTAGACGAGGTCGTAGCGGAAGCTCTCGAGCGACAGCTCGAACGGCTGCACCAGCACGCCCGAGGCCAGTTCTTCGGCGACCAGCGTCAGGCTCAGCAACCCCACGCCCTGCCCCGCGACGGTGGCCTGGATCGCGTGAATCTCGTCGGTGAAGGACAGCCCGGCGGACGCATCGATCCCGCCGGCGCCGGCGCGTTCCAGCCAGTGCCGCCACACCGCGGCGCGCGAGTCCTGCCGCACGCCGGCGCCCCACTCGAAATGGATCAGCGGCGCATGCCACAGGTCCGGCAGCGACGAGAGCTTCAAATGCGGGCTGCAGACCGGCGCGAAACGGTCCTGGAACAGCGGCTCGACCGTCAGCCCCGGATAGTGGCCACCGCCATAGCGGATCGCCACGTCGGCATCGTTGTCCAGGTCCACCACGACGTTCGAAGCCTCGAGCCGCAGCGTCCAGTCCGGATGCGCGGCGCGAAACGACCCCGCGCGCGGCGCCAGCCGCTTGGCGACGAAGGCGACCGTCGAGGACAGCGTGGCGATATTGGCAGGGCGCTGCCGCTGCACCGCCGCCACCGCGCGCTCGAAGCCGTCGAACCCGTCGCGGATCGCCGGAAACAGCAGCCGCCCGCTCGCGGTCAGATCGACCTTGCGTGTCTCCCGCTCGAACAGCCTGACGCCAAGCCATTCCTCCAGCAGCCGGATCTGATGGCTGATCGCTGTCGCGGTGACGTTCAATTCGTCGGCCGCACGCTTGAAGCTCAGGCGCCGTGCCGCCGCTTCGAAGGCGCGCAGCGCGCTCAGTGGAGGGAGGCGTCTCATGACGACTCGACGGATGAGTTCAACTCATCCGTCACCTGAGATTTGACCATTTGTCGGGCCTGTGTGTGTTGAGGATACTGGCTACACCTTCCGCAGCGGCCCGATCGATGGCCGCCATAACGGATGAAATCCCTTCAACTTTACACCGGAGTTTCCCATGCTGCTCGAACAAGTCCGCACCAATCCCGATCCGTACGCGCCGTTCCTGCTGTCGCAGGGCATCCGCGTCGGCAATCTGGTCTTTATCTCGGGACAGGCCGCGATCGGCGACGACGGCAACATCGTCGGCCGCGGCGACTTCGACAAGCAGGCCGAGCAGGCCTTTCGCAATCTGCAACGGGCGCTCGAAGCCGCGGGATCGAGCCTGGACCGCGTGGCCAAGGTCACGATCTTCCTGAAGTCGATGGACAACTTCGGCAAGATCGTCGCGCTGCGCCGCCAGTGGTTCTCGGCGCCGTACCCTGCCGACACCATCGTCGAGATCTCCAGCCTGTATTCGCCCGAGGCGCTGATCGAGATCGAGGCCATCGCCGTCGCCGAAGGAGCGCCGGCATGAACGCCCGTGCAAGACCAACGCTGTCCGATCCGCTCGACGTCAACGGCATCGCCTTGCGCAACCGGCTCGTCGTCGCGCCGATGACGCGCATCAGCGCAACGCCCGAGGGCGTGCCCACCCCGACGATGGCGGACTACTACGCGGGCTTTGCGCGCGGCGGCTTCGGGCTGATCGTCACCGAAGGCAGCTACACCGACCGCGCGTATGCGCAGGGCTATGCCGGACAGCCGGGCCTGACCGATATGGAGCAGGCGCGCGCCTGGCGCGCGGTCACCGACGCGGTGCACGAGGCCGGCGGCCGCATCTTCGTGCAACTGATGCATGCGGGCGCGCTGTCGCAGGCGAACCGCTTCCGCGACGAGACCGTCGGCCCGTCGGCCATCGCGCCAAAGGGCCTGCAGATGGGCGTCTATCGCGGCAAGGGGCCCTATCGCACGCCGCGCGCGATCGAGCCGCACGAGATCGACGCGGCGATCGCCGGATTCGCCCAAGCGGCCCGGCTCGCCCGCGATGTCGCCGGCTTCGACGGCGTCGAGATCCACGGCGCCAACGGCTATCTGCTCGACCAGTTCCTGACCGACTACACCAACCGGCGCGACGATGCCTGGGGCGGACCGATCGGCCATCGCATCCGGCTCGCCGAGCAGACCGCGCACGCGGTGCGCGGCGCGGTCGGCGACGGCTTTCCGGTGGGTGTGCGCATTTCGCAGGGCAAGGTCAACGACTTCACGCACAAATGGGCGGAGGGAGCCGAGGGCGCGGCGATCGTCTTTGGACGGCTGGCCGCAACGGGCATCGACTTCCTGCACGTGACGGAGTTCGAGGCCTGGCAGCCAGCCTTCCCCGGCGACGCGCGGACGCTGGTCCGGCATGCGCAGCTTGCCGCGCCGCACCTGACCGTGATTGCCAACGGCAGCCTGCACGAGCCGGCGCGCGCGCACGACGCACTGGCCGAGGGCGCGGACCTGGTCGCGCTGGGCCGCGGTGCGCTGGCCAATCCGGACTGGCCGCGGCGCGTGGCCAAGGGCATGGCGCCGCGTCCGTTTGACCCCGCGCTGCTGTCGCCGTTCGGCGAGATCAAGCCCGCTGAGCTGCAGGCGCGGCAAGCGCTGCCTGCGGTGGCCTGAGCGGCGGCGGCCGTCCACGGGCGCTCCCGCTCGCGTGCGCGGGCGAAAACGCGCACGCCACCTACACGGCAAAGGTGCGCTCGTGCCGCGCCTGGCACGGCGCGCAGCGCGTCGCGGTCGGGTTGGCGAGCAGGCGCTCGTACGGGATCTCGAGTCCGCAGTCGTCGCATACGCCGTACTCGCCGGACGCCATGCGCTCGCGCGCCCGCGCGATGTCGTCGAGCTCGCCGCGATAGTGCTGCTGCAGCGCGGCGCGATCGCGCTCCTCGTTGACGCCCTCGGCGGTATCGGCCAGGTCCTGCGGCTCCCTGAGCGGGTTGGGCGAGGGGCGATCGCGCCCCTGCTGATAGAGCGGATCGAGTTCGCGCTCGCGCCGGTCCAGGCGCTCGCCGAGCGCCGCGAGCTGTTCGCGGTCCAGATGTGTCATGTCGGCCTCCATATGCTCGACTACCCATGCAGCATGACGACGGTCATCTCGACAGTCGCCAAGGCGGTGCCATAGGGTGATCGACATCCCCGCTCGCCGGCCGTTCCCCGATACGCAGCCCGAAAGCCGGCGGGGCACCTCGGTGTGCTCCCCCCGGCGAGCTTTTGGCTTGACCGACGCACGTTCCCACGAGGCCTGGACAGCGCGGCACGCTATTGCATGCCCGACGGCAGTTGCGGCGCGTGCACCGATACCCAGTGCCCGTTCTCGTACTTCTTCCAGCGGTCGCCGGCGTCGCGGGCGTAGAGTCCGTCTTCCAGTATCACCAGCCGGGTCGGATGCGGTGCGACCGGCGGCGTGCCGGCCGATTCGGGGGCCTCGCCCTCGACCACGCCTTCGGCTGCCGCGGACGCTATCGGGTCCGCTCCGGCGACCGCTGCGGTGTTCGGCGGCGCGGTAGCGGGAGCATCGGCGAGCGCGCGCTGCGCCGCCTCGCTCAGCCGCGCGCCATCGTCCGGCGAGCCGCCACCGCATGCCGTCAACAGCAGCAGCAGCGGCAGCGCCCGCAGCGGCGCGGCGGCCGGCGGCATGCCATGCAAAAGAGCGATCCTTTTCATCGCAGCCTCCCTCAGTCGAACAGTCGGCGCACGAGGTCGCCGATCAGCACGCCGCGCAAGCTGAACAACGCTTCGCGATTGGCCGGTATGTCGCCATAGCCGCCGAGCCCATTGACGCCGTAGCTGCGATCGACCGCCGTGTTCGCACCCTGGATATCGATGCGCACCGTCGGCGCCAGCGATCCGCCGCGCCGCGCGCCGATGGCATCGATGAAGGATTCGACCAGCCCGCCCGGCATCACGTAGTGCGAGTACGACTGGAAGGTGCGCGGATTCTGCGTCGGATCCAGCGCGAAGGGCTCGCCGCGCGGACGGTTCATGTCGGTCGGATTGCCCAGCACCAGCCCGCTGCCGCTGTTCAACGGCTGATAGTCGCTGCGTACGCCGTTGCCGACGAAGCCGTAGACGCCGTCCGGGCCGTCGACGCCGGCGGCGTAGGTGGAACGATGGCTGATGGTGAACAGGTAGTACTTGCCGTCCTTGATATAGATCTGCGGACGCTCGGTCTGGTCGTTGACGCAATTGGCCGACAGGATCGGCGGCAGGAACACCCAGCGGCTCAGTTGCCTGTTGATCGCCACCGCCAGTCCCACGTTGGCCTTCTGGAAGACCGCGCCGGAGTCCATCACCGCATTCAGATCCTCGCGATGGGGGTCGTTCGGCGCGTAACCCAGGTCCTGCTCGGTGCAGGTGCGCGCGCCGCGCGGGCCGGCGGTGTTGCCCTCGAACACCATGAACGTGACGCCGGGATTCGCGGGATCCTCGAAGGTGAAGGGATCGCGGAACGAGAAGAATTCGTTCTGCTGGCCTGTCTGGTACCACGTGCCATCCGGCTCCAGCAGCTTCATATGCTCGTTGAAACCGGTCAGCCGCACGCCGTTGTGATCGGCCTCCACGCGTCCCTCCGCCTTCGCGATGATCGCGATCGGCGGCGTGATATTGCCGCCCGACGGGCTCGATCGATTGAACGACGTCGCGGTATAGAACACCACGATGCGGCCATCCGGCATGATGCGCGTCGAGCCGGACCACTCGGCGTTGTGGGTCATCGGCGCGCCGCCGAAGATCTGCACGCTGGACCCGTCCGGGAACAGATGCCCGCCATAGATCCAGCCGCCGTTCGCCGGTCGCCGGGAAGCCGGAATGCCGGCGCGGCGATAGAAGTAGCCGATGCGCGCGTGGATATGCCGGTCGTCGAACGTATAGCCCGCATTGCGATCGGCGGTCAGCGAGAAGATGATCTCCCAGCCCTTGTAGCTGTACTGGTTGGCCTTCGCATCGGTCAGCGGCCACGTGTCCCAGACCCACACACGATCGTTGGTCTGCGGGAAGTTGGCCGGTATGTCCGGCATCGTCAGATGCTGCGGCAGCGAGTTCTGCCCGGGGGGCACGTTGGGCGAGGACATCGCCATGATCTGGCGCGCATCGGCGCGCGTCCATCGGGCGGTGAAGTTGCTGGTCGGGTCCTTGGCTTCCTGCGTATGGGGCGTCGGCGCGGGCGCGGCGGGCGCGGTCTGGGCGCGGGCCGGCGCAACCGCCAGCAGCAAGGGCACCGATGCGGTGCCCACGGCCAGCAGGCATCTGCCGATGCCTCCCGGGATGCGAAGAGAAACGTTGGTCATGATCACCTCGGCGTCGAAGAGACGAGCGTCTCCGATGCCGTCGCGGGGACGGACACGGAAGCGCCAACAGGATCACGACGCTGGGCGGAATCGGACAGATGCAAGAAGGGGCGGTCTGTCCGGCGGATACGTGAGCCGCGTGAAACCGCGTGGAGCTGCGTGGAGCCGCGCGGGCCGCGCGAAGCCGCGCCATGCGGACTCGAGCGCGCCTCTCGGGTGCAGGTCATCCGAAGCCAGCGTCTTGCCGGGGAAGTCCCCACGCGACCACAAGGACAGGTCGCGGACAAAGGCGGCATCGGCATGCTGCGCCATGCGCGCTCGTGAAGGATGACGCGGGACCTGGACGGTCCCAGTCATCGTTCGAGTCTGTGTTGGCCAGCGCGGATCATCTCCTGCCGGGCATGGCCACATGAGGATTGCGAAGTGGACTGCAAAGAGCCAGGGCACCTGCCCTGCGTGCGCGCCTGCGACGGCGCCGTTCCGGCCCGGGGTAAACCCGGTTCACCGCAACGTAGAACGAGGTTAGTACACCGGTTGACCGAATGCCAAGCCTTCGATCGGCGCCGGTGTGCAAGCGGTGTGCGCCCGCTGTTCAGGCCTGCCGCCGCCAGACCGGCGAAGCGCTCACCACCACCTTGCGCGGAATGATCTGCTGCGCGTGGAAGGCATCGGCGATGCGCTGCTGCTCGTCGAGCGCCGGCGCGTCGACTGCCTGCAGCCGGTAACTGCGCCGGCGGTTGGCAATCTCGACGGTAGCCGCGTCCAGGCCGATCAGCGGCGCGTGCCATTCGGCCGCCGCGGCCGGATTGGCCTTGACCCACTCCCCCGCCTGGGCGAGGGCATCGAACACCGTGGCCAGCACGTCGGCGCGGCGGCGGGCAAAGTCGCTGGCCGCCAGATAGAACCGGCGATAACTCGCCAGGCCGGTGCCGTCGGCCAGCACGCGCGCCTGCGCCTGGCGCTGCGCGGCGGCGAGGAATGGGTCCCAGATGACCCAGGCCGACACATTGCCGCGCTCGAACGCGGCGCGTGCGTCCGCGGGCGTCAGATACGCCGGCTCGATATCGCGCATCGACAGGCCGTTGCGCGCCAGCGCCTCCAGCAGCAGGTAATGCGCGCCGGCGCCCTTGGCGAAGGCGACCCTGTGGCCCTTCAATTGCGCGATCGAGGTCAAGGGCGAGTCGCGCGGGACGACGATGGCCTGGGCCGTTGGCGACGGCGTCTCGATTGCGTAGTAGGTCAGCTTCGCCCCGGCGGCGAGTGCGAACGGCGGCACCGCGTCGGCGACGTCGGCACTGAGGTCCAGCCCGCCGACATTGAGCGCCTCGAGCAGCGGCAGGCCCGAGGTGAATTCGTGCCACGATACCGAGACGCCCTGCGGCGCCAGCGCCTTCTCCAGCGCGCCGCGCGACTTCAGCAGGATCATCAGCGTCGACGACTTCTGATAGCCGATCCGCACGGTTTCCGGCTTGCCGCCCCCCTGTGCGCGTGCCGCCCCGGCCAGCGCCCATGCCGCGATGCCGACCCCGGCCCGCAGCAGCTCCCGCCGCTTCTGTTGCATGCTGCCCTCCCCTTGCCTCATAGCGTGGCGATCGACACTTCGGTCGACTTGACCAGCGCGATCACCTCCTTGCCGACCGCGAGCTCCAGCTCCTTGACCGAGCGGGTGGTGATGACCGAGGTCACCACCAGCCCCCCCGGAGTCTCTACGTCGATCTCGGACACCACCGGTCCTTCGATGATTTCGCGGATCTTGCCGCGGAACTGGTTGCGCACGTTGATGGCATGAATCGTCATGACGGTTTCCTGGTTGAAATTGCTCAGCGATGGGCGCTCAGACCGACCAGCGCACGCGCTCGGTCGGCCACGGCTCGCTGTGCGCCGACAAGGACGCGGCGCGTGCCAGCTCGGCCTGTCGCTCCCGCAGCTCGCGCGCGCGGGCCGCGACGCGCTGCACCGAACGGTCGAGCCGTTCGACGATGTCGCCTGCCGCGCTGTACCCGCCCTCGGGCCGCGACGGCAGCTGCTGGTCGGTCGCGTAGATGCCATCGAGGATGTCGCGGGCGCCGAGCGCCGACAACACCGGCTTGAGCGCATAGTCCAGCGCCAGCAGATGCGCGGGACTGCCGCCGGTGGCCAGCGGCAGCACGGTCTTGTCGCGCAGCCCGTCCTGCGGCAGCAGATCGAGGAAGGCCTTGAGCACGCCGCTGTACGAAGCCTTGTAGATCGGCGTGGCGACGATCACCAGCTGCGATTCGCCGACCGCGCGTACCGCCTCCTGCAGGCGGGCGTCGCCGAAATCGGCCTGCGTCAGCGCCTGCGCGGGCAGGTCGCGCGGCCGGATCGATCGGTACGAGGACGTGAAGGCGTCCAGCCGCGAGAGCGCGAGCTCCAGCAGGTAGGCCGAACGCGAAGGCGTGGAAGGACTGCCGAGAATGCCGACGATGTTCATCAGAGAGGTGCCAATGCGCGGGTCTGCGCGTCGTTGTCAGGGGTTTCGATGGCCGGCTGCCGCAGCACCCGCCGGAGCACGCGCTCCTCGATCGCCGCGAACGCGGGAGCGCCGTGGCTGCGCGGGCGCGGCAACGGCACGCGTTCGTCGAAGGCGATACGGTGGTCTTCGATCAGCACCACGCGATCGGCCAGCGCGACGGCCTCGGCCACATCGTGCGTGACCAGCAGCGCGGTGAAGCCGTGCGCGAGCCACAGGCGCTCGATCAGCTGCTGCATCTCGATGCGGGTCAGCGCATCGAGCGCGCCCAGCGGCTCGTCGAGCAGCAGCAGACGCGGCCGATGCACCAGCGCGCGGGCCAGCGCGACGCGCTGGCGCTGCCCGCCGGACAGCACCGCGGGCCAGTCGTTGGCGCGCTCGGCCAGCCCGACTTGCGCCAGCGCCTCGCGCGCGCGTTCGCGCCCTTCCCGGCCCGGAAGGCCCAGCGCGATGTTCTCGAGCACGCGCTTCCACGGCAGCAGCCGTGCGTCCTGGAACATGATGCGCGTGCCGTCGTCATGGCCGTCCCGCGGCCGGCCATCGAGCGCGATGCGTCCCGCGCTGGGCCGCTCGAGCCCCGCCACCAGTCTCAGCAGCGTGCTCTTGCCGCAGCCGCTGCGGCCGACGATGGCGACGAATTCGCCCGGCGCGATGCGCAGGTCGATGTGGTCCAGTACGGTGCGGTCGCCATAGGCCTTGTGCAGGCCGCTGACCGCGACCTCGGTGCCGCGGGGGCGACGGGTGGCGTGGGTGGCGTCGGTATTGCCCTCGGCGGTGCGCGCCGCGGCCCGCGCGGTCAGATCGCTGGGCTCGCCGGGCTCGACGGGCTCCCTGCCCGCGCGCCGCAGCGGCAGATGTTGTTGCATGGCATGCATTGGATGAACTCCGGTAGGGGTCGATCGCGATCAGGTCGATTGAACAGGCCGATGGGATAGGCCGATGGGATCAGCCCTTCGCCGCGCTCTGATAGCCCGGATGCCACCGCAACCACCACCGCTCCAGCCCCTTGGCCAGCAGGTCCGCCAGCTTGCCCAGCAGCGCGTAGAGCAGGATGCCGACCAGCACCACGTCGGTCTGCAGGAACTCGCGTGCGTTCATCGTCAGGTAGCCGATACCGGCCTGCGCGGAGATCGTTTCCGCAACGATCAGCAGCACCCACATCAGGCCCAGCGAGAAGCGCAGCCCGACCAGGATCGACGGCAGCGCGCCGGGCAGAATCACCTGCCAGTACAGCGCCCAGCCCGACAGCCCGTAGCTGCGCGCCATCTCGATCAAGCCCTGGTCGACCGAGCGGATGCCGTGGAAGGTGTTCAGGTAGATCGGGAAGAACACGCCCACCGCGACCAGGAACAGCTTGGCGGCCTCGTCGATGCCGAACCACAGGATCACCAGCGGAATCAGCGCCAGCGCCGGGATATTGCGCACCATCTGCAAGCTCGAATCGAGCAGCGTCTCGGCGGTGCGGAAGGTGCCGTTCAGCAGCCCCAGCAGCAACCCGAGTCCGCCGCCGATGGCCAGTCCCGCCAGGGCGCGCCACGCGCTGACGGCGGTGTGCTGCCACAGCTCGCCGGACAGCGCCAGTGTGCGGAACGCCGCGACGACGGCCAGCGGCTCGGGCAGGACGCGGCTCGACAGCCAGCCGCTGCGCGAGGCCAGTTCCCACAGCAGCAGGATCAGGGCCGGTACGAGCCACGGCAGGCCGCGCCGCAGCACGCGAGCCGCCCAGCCCTTGGGCAGCAGCGCGCGCGCCGGCGCCGCAGCAAACTCGGCCGCCAGCGCGGCACCGCTTTCCGATGGGTTCGACATGGCGCTCAGCTCGCGGACAGATTGGCGCCCTGCGTGGCCGCCGACGGCACGAAGGTATTGGCGACGATCTCGCCGAACGGTCCGGTCAGCACGCCCTGCGCCGCCTCGCGCTGGGCCAGCGGCAGCAGCGGGAACACCAGTTCGGCGAAGCGGTGCGCTTCTTCCAGGTGCGGGTAGCCGGACAGGATGAAATATTCGAGTCCCAGCTGCGCGTATTCCTTGATGCGTGCAGCCACCTGCTCGGGGTTGCCGACCAGCGCGGTACCGGCGCCGCCGCGCACCAGCCCCACGCCGGCCCACAGGTTCGGCGCGATCTCCAGGCCCTGGCGGACGTCGTCCCGGTTGAAGCGGCCGCCATGCAACTGCGCCATGCGCCGCTGGCCCACCGAATCCATCGCGGCGAACTTGCGCTGGGCCGCGGCGACGATGTCCTCGTCCAAATGCGAGACCAGTTCGCTCGCCGCGCGCCACGCCTCTTGCTCGGTTTCGCGCACGATCACGTGCAGGCGGATGCCGAAACGCAGCTTGCGGCCAACCGCGGCGGCGCGCGCGCGCACGTCGGCGATCTTGTCCGCCACCGCCTCGGGCGGCTCGCCCCAGGTCAGATAGGTATCGACCTGTTCGGCGGCAAGATCGTGGGCCTCGGGCGACGAGCCGCCGAAGAACAGCGGCGGATAGGGCCGGCTGACCGGCGGATACAGTGCCTTCGCGCCCTCGACGCGCAGATGTTCGCCGGCAAAGTCGAACGCCTCGCCGTCGTGGCTGCGCGCCAGGATCTCGCGCCAGATCGTCAGGAATTCGCGCGACAGCGCGTAGCGGTCGCGATGCGACAGGAACAGGCCATCGCCCTCCAGTTCTTCCGGATCGCCTCCCGTGACCAGATTGACCAGCAGCCGCCCGCCCGACAGCCGGTCCAGCGTCGCCGCCATGCGCGCCGTCTGCGACGGCTGCATCAGGCCGGGGCGCAGCGCCACCAGGAACTTGAGCCGCCGCGTCGCGTCGATCAGGCTCGAGGCCAGGATCCACGAGTCCTCGCAGGAGCGGCCGGTCGGCAGCAGCACGCCTTCGTAGCCGAGGCTGTCGGCCGCGATCGCGACCTGCTTGAAGTAGTCGAAGGTCGCGGCGCGCGCGCCCTTCGCGGTGCCCAGGTAGCGGGCGTCACCATGCGTGGGCAGGAACCACAGGACTTTCATCGGGCATCTCCGGGATGGGGCACACCGCGCCGTGCGACGGCGTCCCATTTGGCAGGCAAGGCATCGGCGATGCGGATCGGCCTGGGAATCAGCTTCAGCGCGTGGAAGGTATCGGCGATCTGTTGCTGTTGTGCGGCCACGGCCGGCGTCAGCGGCGCGACGCCGAACTCGCTGCGGTTCAGCGTGCGTTCGACGACGTCGGCATCCAGGCCCTGCTGCGGGGCGATCAACGCCGCTGCGGCGGGCGTATCGGCCTTCAGGCGCTGGCCTTGGCGCGCCAGCTCATCGAACAGCGCCTCGACGATCCGCGGCTTGTGCGTGGCAAAGCGCCGCGCGGCGAGGTAGTACGCGTAGTTGTTGACGAGGCCGCGGCCATCGGCCAGCACGCGCGCGCCGACCTGCTTTTCCGCCGCGGCCAGGAACGGATCCCAGATGACCCAGGCATCCACGGCGCCGCGTTCGAAGGCCGCGCGCGCATCGGCCGGCGCGAGATACACCGGCTGGATATCGGTGACCTTCAGCCCGGCCTTCTGCAGCGCCTTGACCAGCAGGTAATGGACGTTGGAGCCCTTGTTCAGCGCGACCTTGCGGCCCTTCAGATCGGACACCGAGCGCAGCGGCGAGTCTCGGCGCACCACGATGGCCTCGGCCTGCGGCGCGGCGGGATCGAAGCCGATATAGACGAAGTCGGCCCCGGCGGCCTGCGCGAAGATCGGCGGCGCTTCGCCGACGAAGCCGACATCGATGGCGCCGACGTTCAGGCCCTCGAGCAATTGCGGGCCGGCCGGAAACTCGACCCATTTGACCGTGGCGCCCAGCGGTGCCAGCCGGCGCTCGAGCGACTGCTGCGATTTGATCAGCACCAGCAGGCTCGCGGACTTCTGATACCCGATGCGCAAGGTGTCGGCGGCGGGTTGGGCCAGCGCGGCACCGGAAGCGGCCAAGGCAGCGTAGGCAATGGCGAGCGCCGCCAGCCCGCGAAGGCCGCGCAGGTGTCGCAGCGCGTGATTCAGGATCGAAAGCGTCATGGCTTGATGGAGCGGGGATCGGAGTAGCCCCGACGATAGCCCGGCGGGCCGCCATGACAAACGAAGCGTTTCGGATTTCGATACGCGCTCAGCGCATGTGGGATGCGCGCTGCAGGGCAAAGGCTAGCCGCCACGTCGCGGCGGCGACGTGGGCCGTCTCAGCGCAGCCGTGCCGCCCAGCCGTCGACGGCCGCGCGCGCCTGGGGCGAACGGCACACCGTGTCCTCCCACGGCGTCCGCGCCGGGGCCGGCGAGCCCAGCCAGCGCGACAGGAAAGTCCCCTTTGCCGATCCTGCCGAGCTTGCCGGCGTCACCGTGCGCATCCTGGCCGGTGCCGCGACGGTCTGGCCCGGCGGCAGCACCACGACGTTGGCCATCATGCCGCCGTCCTCGTGTCCCACGATATGGCAGTGGAAAACGAAGCGGCCCACCATCAGCGGGTTGGTGAACGGAATCACGACCTTGACCTCGCCCGGCACGCCGTTCTGCTGGTATGGCAGGTCGATGACGTCGCGCAGGCCCGTCTCGTCGATGTCCTGCTGATTGATCGAGGTCACCAGGAAGTCCAATTGGTGAATATGGAACACGTGGCGCTCGCCGCTGACGTTCTGCAGGGTCCACTCTTCCACGTCGCCCAGATTCACCGTGACATCGTCGCGGGCGGGGTCGTACTGCTTGCCGTCGATGAAGAAGGTATTGCCGTCCGCGGATTCGGAGAAGACCACCGTGCGCCGGCGCGTGATCGGCATGGCCGCGACCTGTGCCGGCGTCAGCGTATCGACATCGACCGCCGGGTCGGCCAGCGCGCCGCGCAGCGCGGCGGTCTCATGCCGCGGCCCCTCGACGATCAGCGTGGCCAGTTGAACCTCGGGATTGGGATCGCCCTGCGGTCCGGTATCGACCGCCAGCGTACGGATCGCGTAGCGCCCCGGCACGTCGGGCGCCTGGATCACGGCGGTCGAGCGGGCGCCGGGCGGCAGGAACAGCGACGCGTTGCGCTCCGGTGCGGCGCGCAGATTGCCGTCGCGGCTCAGTTCCCACAGCGGCACGCCGTCGATCGCGACATGGAAGTAGGCGTCGGCGCCCACATTGCCCAGATGCCAGACCTGCATCTCGCCGGGGCGCATGCGCAGCACGCCGCCCAGCACGCCGTTGATGGTCTTGGTCAGCGGCGCGCTGTCGTCGGCACCGGGCAGCTGCATGTCCTTGAGCAGGAAGTAGCGCTCCGGCAGACGTGCGAAGGCCGGGAAATGGTCCAGCACGCCGTCGATCACCAGCATGCCGGACATGCCGCTCAATATCTGCGGTTCGACCAGGCCGTGCGGATGGGGGTGGTACCAGTGCGTGCCCTGCGGGTGCGTGGCCGGGACCTCCCAGCTGTACTGGTAGTCCGCGCCATTGGCGATATGCAGGAAGATGTCGTCGGCCGGTGCCTTCGGCGAAATCGACATGCCGTGATAGTGGAGGTTGGTTTCTTCGGGACCGTCGATCTGCACATCGGCCTTGCCGATGCGGTTTCGCAGTGTCAGTTCCAGCCGCTCGCCGCGCCGCAGCTTCAATACCGGCGGCACATAGGTGTCGTTGAAGACATTGGAGGTGAAGGTCTTGCCGGCCACGGTGATCGTGGCGGGCGCCTGGCGCAGCGTCATCCGCAGCGTGCCGTCCCGGGCGGTGGCCACCTCCGGCTGAGGGATCGCGGTCGCGCCGTCGTCGCCCCCGCCCCCTCCGCAGCCCGCCAGCGCGGCGAGGGCCAGTGCCGCGCCCGTTGTCACCGCGCGAACCTGCGCCATCGTGGCATGTGCGAACAGAGCCATGGCGACCTCCTGCCATCGAGAGCCCGCGCAAGGGAACCGCAGGCGGGACAAGTCCTCATGTTAGGCGATGGCAGGCGAAATGGCGCCGACGCGCCCCGTTGGCGCCACGCTCGGGCCACGCTGGCGCCGCGCTACGTCCCGCGGGCTCTTCGTCGCGGTGCGGGGCGGTCGGCACCGCCCCTCCCCTCCTGCAGCGCGGCGACGAAGGCCTGCACCGCCGGCGGCGACGCATCGGCCCGCGTCACCGCGACCACGGTCGCGCGAGTGCCCAGATCCGCGATCGGCACGAAGGCGACATCGGGCCGGTTCGCCTCGGCGACCGAGGCGCCCACCAGCGTAAAGCCAAGTCCCGCGGCCACCAGCCCCAGCGCGGTATGGATCTCGATTGCCTCATGGCCGGGCAGCGGGTCGGCGCCCGCCTCGCGCAGCGCGGCCAACATCAGGTCGGCAAAGCCGCTCTGCGGGTCCTTCGGATACCGGATCAGCGCCATCGCGCCGAGCTCGGCCGCGCGCAGCGACTTGCGCCGCGCCAGTGCGGAGCTGGCCGGCAGCGCCGCCACGAAGGGCTCCTCGAACAGGACCGTATGCACCAGGTCGGCGGGCCGCTCGAATTCGCCGATATAGCGCGAGATGCCCACATCGATGCGCCCGCGGCGCAGCAGCGCGCTCTGGTGCTCGGACAACTGCTCGACCAGGTCGAGATGAACAGCGGGAAAGCGCTTGCGGAAACGGCGCACCGCCGCTGGCAGGATCGAGAAGATCGCCGAGCGCGTGAAGCCGATGCCGAGCCACCCGAGATTGCCCGCGGCAACCGCGCGCGCCTCCTCGTCGAGGCGCCGCATCTGCGACAGCAGGTCCTTGGCGCGCGGATACAGGAAGCGTCCGGTCGCGGTCAGCGACATGGGCCGCGTCGAGCGGTCGAACACGGGCGCGCCGAGCCGGCCCTCGAGCTGCGCGATCTGCATGCTGATCGCCGTCGGCGCCACGAACAGCCGATTGGCGGCCTCGACGGCGCTACCCGCATCGACCACGGCGCAGAAATAGCTGAGCTGTCGCAAGTTCATTTTTTCTGAATCCGAGTCCAATATTCGATGTTTGATCCCGCTGCCACTTTACTTGAAACTGCGCCTGAAGCTTACGAGGACATCGACATGGATGCTATGCAACACGGAGACGAGCGCGGAGACGGTTGGCTGCACAGGGTGCGCGAGCTCTCGACCGCCGAGGTTTCCGACGCCCTGGACTATTTCCGCCTGCCCGGCAGCGCGCTCGGCATCCAGCCGATCGCCGGCGCGCCGGCGCTGTTCGGCCCGGCCTTCACCGTGAGCTTTGTGCCGGTGGACGTCGCATCTCCGGGCACCGTCGGCGATTTTCTCGACGACATCCCGGCCGGCGCGGTGGCGGTGCTCGACAACGGCGGCCGGCTGGACTGCACCGTGTGGGGCGGCATCATGAGCCGGCTGGCGGCGCATCGCGGCGTCGCCGGCACCGTGATCCACGGCGTCTGTCGGGACACCGCGGAAGCCGACGCCGCCGGCTATCCGCTCTATGCCCGCGGACGCTTCATGCGCACCGGCAAGGATCGCGTGCAGGTTTCAGCAGTCGGGCAGCCCGTCAGCCTCGGGGACGTGCGCGTGGTGGCTGGCGACTACATCCTGGCCGATGCCGACGGCGTGGTCGTGATTCCGCGCTCGCATGCCCAGCGCGTGATCGAGCGCGCGCTGCGCACGCGCGAGGTCGAACAGCGGATTCTCGACGCGGCGCTGGCCGGCATGGCGCTGGGCGAGGCCCGCCGCCAGTTCGGCTACCACGTGCTGCAGCGCGCCGGCCATTAGGCGCATTGAAGCTGATCGAAGGCCATCGATCGCCCCCCAATCCACAGACGACGGCCCACACGTCGCCCCGAATGCATCAGGAGACAACATGACCATCGAACCGACCCACGTTCGCCGCCTTTCTCGCCGGCACGCCACCGTGCTGCTCGCCGCGGCGGCGATGGCGAGTCTCGGCCTGACCGCCACGGCCGCCCGCGCCGCGGCCCCCGAGCCCTACCCGTGCGCGACCTTGCGCATCGTGTCGCCCTATCCGCCGGGCGGGACCACCGACATCCTCGCGCGCATCGTGTCGCCGGGGCTGTCGAAGCAGCTGGGCGTTCCCGTGATCGTCGACAACCGCGGCGGCGCCAGCAGCAATATCGGCACGGAGTTCGTCGCGCGCGCCAAGGGGGATGGCTGCACCGCGCTGCTGGGCAACAACACCGGCATCGTGATCAACCGCAATCTCTACCAGCTCAAGCTCGATCCCACCCGCGCACTGGCGCCGGTCGGCGAGGTCGCATCGGTGCCGCTGGTGTTGTACGTCAACAGCGCGCTGCCGGTGAACTCGGTGGCGCAGCTGGTCGCGCTGGCCAAGGCAGCGCCGGGCAAATACAGCTACGCCTCGGGCGGCAGCGGCAGTCCGCAGCATCTGGCCGGCGAGATGCTCAAGCTCGAACGCCAGCTCGATATCGTCCATATCCCCTATCGCGGGCAGGGACCGGCGCTCAGCGACGTGATTGCCGGCCAGGTTCCGATCGCGTTCGAGACCACCACCGCGATCGCGCCGCAACTGAAGTCCGGACGCCTGCGCCCGCTGGCCACCACGGGCGCCAGGCGCGCCCGCACGCTGCCCGAGCTGCCGACGATGCAGGAGGCCGGTTTCCCGGGTTTCGTCATCGAGAACTGGTACGGCATGTTCGTGCCCGCCGACACGCCGGCGCCGCTGGTGCAGCGGCTCAATACCGCGCTGAACGCGGTGCTGGGCCAGTCCGACATCGCCAGCAGGCTGTCGGACATGGGCTCGGCCGACGTGCGCGGCACCACTGCACAGTTCCGTGCCTTCATCGCCAAGGAAATGCCGTACTGGGAATCCCTGGTCAAGCGCTCCGGCGCCACCGTGGACTGAACCGCATCCCTGCTTTCATCCTTTCTCCCCGCTCTCCATGACGCACGCCGATATCACCATCGCCCAGCTGGACCGCCTGAAGCGGCTTGGCACGGCCACCATCCACGAGGCACAAGGCCAGCAAGGCGCCGTCGATCCGCGCATCGCCGCACTCGATCCCGGCATGCGGCTGGCCGGACCGGCGCTGACCGTCGATATCCGGCCCGGCGACAACCTGATGATCCACTACGCGCTGACCAAGGCGCGGCCCGGCGACGTGCTGGTGGTGGACGCCAAGGGCTTCGCCGAGGCCGGCCCGTGGGGCGACGTGCTGACCTTCGCCGCGCAGACCATCGGGCTTGCCGGGCTCGTCATCGACGGCGCGGTGCGCGACGCATCGAGCATCGTCGAGATGGGATTCCCGGTGTTCTGCCGGGGCGTCTGCATCCGCGGCACCAACAAGCAGCAGCCCGGCAAGCTCGGCGTACCGCTGATCGTCGGCGGCGCCGCGATCCGCCCCGGCGATATCGTGGTCGGCGATCGCGACGGCCTCGTCGTGGTGGCGCGCGAGCAGGTGGCACAGGTCATCGACGCCAGCGAAGCGCGCGAACGCAAGGAGCAGCGCATGCGCGAGCAGCTCGCGGGCGGCGCCACCATGGTCGAGCTGCTGGAACTGCAGGACACGCTGGCGCGCTACGGCCTGCATTGAGCCAGGGCGGCAGCGGACGCCACCGGCGCCCTTTGCATGCGCAAGCTGGTGGCCAGCGCCGCCAGCGTCAGCGCACCGGCGATCAGCAGCGTCGCGTGCAGCCCGGCCGCGTCGACGGCGATGCCGCCGAAGAACGACCCCAGCGCGATTCCGAGGTTGAAGACCGACACCAGCAGCGCGGTCGCGGCTTCGATGCCGTCGATGCCGTCGGCGGCGCGCAGCATCCAGCTCTGCACCGAGACCGACACCGCCCCGTACGACAGGCCCCAGCACAGCAGCAACACCGCACCGCCCGTCATGGTGCCGCCGAGCGCCGCGAACAGCAGCAGCGTCGCGCTCAGCGCCACCGCCACGACCAGCAGCGCGCGTCCCGGATGCCGCCCGGCCAGCGGCCCCGCGGCGAAGTTGGCGGCCATGCCGGCTACGCCGTAGCCGAACAGCAGCACGCCGATCCAGCCCGCGCCGAATCCCGATACCTGTTGCAGCAAGGGCCGGACGAAGGTGTAGGCCATGAAGTGGCCGGCCACCAGGAAGAACGTCACCGCCAGGCCGAGCCGCACCCCGCGGTTGCCGAATTGCCCTCGCAGCCCCTGCCGCGAGCCGCGCGTCGCCGCCGGCAGCGACGGCAGCGTGGCGATGTTCAGCACGAAGATCAGGCCGCTGCAGACCGCCATCGCGCCGAAGGCCGCACGCCAGCCGACCAGTTCGCCCAGCCACGCGCCCAGCGGCACGCCGACCACCGAGGCCACCGACACCCCGCCGAAGATGATGGCCGTGGCCCAGCCGACCGATGGCGCCGCCACCAGCCGCGGCGCCAGCCCGCCGGCCACCGCCCAGATGCCGCCGATGCACAAGCCCACCACCACGCGCGCGGCCAGCAGCCAGGCCAGCGTCGGCGCCAGCGCGCACAGCACATTGGCGCCGGCCAGTGCCAGCAGCAGCGCGGCGAGCAGATGCCGGCGATCGACCGACCCTGCGCCGACGACGATCAGCGGGGCGAACAGCGCGGCCAGCAGTGCGGGCGCCGACAGCATCAGGCCGGCACTGCCGGCCGATACCTGCAGGCCCTGCGCGATCGGCGTCAGCAGGCCGACCGGCAGCATCTCGGTGGTGACGACACCGAAGGTCGCCAGGCCGACGGCGGCGACCGCGGGCCAGCGATTGGGTTGCGCTGCATTGGCAGCCCGGTGCCGCGGCGCAGCGTTGGGATCATCGTGTCGTGATGTATCGGGTGGGGTCATTGGCAATCGCTCCGTCATTCCCTTGTTCGTTCGCTTCATCCATCGCGGCGGATCGCCCCTTTCGCTGGGCCGCCCGCGAGTCCGGCAAGCGTAATCAGTGCCAAGGCGGTGATAAAGTAGCCAACTTTCGCAACACTGGGGACGAATCGTGCCTAATGGGGAAGGCATCGCGCTCGATCACCTGGGCGATGTGCGCGCCTTCGTGCAGGTCGCGCAGGCGCGCAGCTTCACGCTGGCCGCGCAGCGGCTGGGGATCTCGCGCTCGGCGGTCGGCAAATGCATCGGCAGGCTGGAAGCCGGCCTGGCCGCGCGCCTGCTGCATCGGACCACCCGCAGCGTCAGCCTGACCGACGAGGGCCGCCTGTTCTACGAGCATGCGGTGCGCATCCTCGCCGAGGTCGACGAAGCGCAGGCCGCGCTGGCCTGGCGCAACGAGGTGCCGCGCGGCCGCCTGCGCATCGATCTGCCGGTCACGCTCGGGCGGCTGCACATCGTGCCGATCCTGCGCCGCTATCTGGCCCAATGGCCCGAGCTGCGCGCCGAGATTTCCTTCTCCGACGAATACAGCGATCTGGTACGCGACGGCATCGACCTGGCGATCCGCGTCGGCGGCGAGCACGACAGTGGGCTGATCCGCCGGGTGCTGGCGCCGCACCGGCTGGTGACCTGCGCCACGCCGAGCTATCTGGCGATGCACGGCACGCCTGCCACGCTGGACGATATCGCGCGGCACGACACCATCGTCTACACGCACGCGGGCATGGCGACGCCGTGGCGGTACACGGTCGACGGCCGCGCCAGCACGCTCGCGATCGAGGGTCGCTGGCGCATGAACAATACCGAGGCGATGCGCGACCTGGCGCTGGCCGATGCCGGCCTGGTGCAGATCGCGGCCTTCCTGGTCGGCGGGGATCTGCGGGCGGGCACGCTGGTGCCGGTGCTGGAGGCGTTTACCGGGCCGGGCGCGCCGGTCTGTGCGGTCTATCCGAACCGGCGTCATCTGTCGCCGAAGGTGCGGCGGCTGATCGACGAGATCGATCGCGCATGGGCGGACGGGGCGCCGTGGAATTGACCGCACCGTCGTCCCCGCGAAGGCGGGGACCCAGCGACTTGGGTGGAATCGAAGCGCCTGAACGCCACTGGGTCCCGGCGTGCGCGGGGACGACGGGGGCTATCTCCGCGCCGATACATTGACCTCACCGTCGCCCCCGCGAAGGCGGGGACCCAGCGACTTGGGTGGAATCGAAGCGCCTGAACGCCACTGGGTCCCGGCGTGCGCGGGGACGACGGGGGGCGATCTCCGCGCGGATACTTCAGCCTTCGCCCAGCAGCCCCTGCGCGTCCAGAATCGCGTAGGCGATCTCGGGATGGCGTTCGAGGCAGCGCCGGATCGCTGCGGGAATGGTTTGCCGGGTCTTCTTGCACAGCCCCGGCTGCTCGACCAGCTCGATGTTGAAGCCGCGCACGGTGCGCACGCCGTGAATGCTCGGCTCGATCGTCACCGTGATGCCGAGCAGCGCCTGCATTTTCTCCTGCATGCGGCGCAGGTCCTCGAGGGTCTGCACGTCTTCCAGCCGCGCGATCAGCCGCTTCTCTTCCTCCTTGGTCAGCCGCAATACGCGGATGTCCGCCTGCGGATCGTCGAGCAGTTGCTCGCGCCCGCAGACGCAGGCCCCGGGCGGGCATTCCTTACGGATCGGAAAGGGAGCGTTCATGTCGACGCGGATCGAGGCGGGGGTTGCGCGATGGCTTGGCGTTCGCGTTGGCGTTGCAGAATGGCGGCGCAGGACAGGGCAAAGGACAGGCCAAAACCCAGGCGCTGCAAAGGCCGCATGGCAGCGGCGCGCCCGTGGCCGGGGCATTATAGCGGCGCCGGCGATCCTCCGCGCCGGCGGCGGGGGCAGTACAATGCCGTCCGTTTCCACCGCTTACCGCCGTTCGGCGCCGCCTGCCGGCGCGGCACGGACGCTCTCCTCATGTCAAATCTGATCGTGCATGGCGGCACGCCGCTGCGTGGCCGCATCGTACCCTCCGCCAACAAGAACGCCGTGCTGCCGGTGCTGTGCGCCACCTTGCTGACCGACCAGCCGGTGCGCTTGCACGGCGTGCCGGACATCACCGACGTGCGCAAGATCCTCGATATCTTCCGCACGCTCGGCAGCGATGTGCGCATGGACCATGACAGCGGCACGCTGGACCTGCATCACCGCGATACCGAGTTCGATCCCGCGCGCCACCATCTGCCCGAGGAGATGCGCTCCTCGATCATGCTGGTGCCGCCGCTGCTGAGCCGGTTCGGCGTCGCGCGGCTCGAGGACAACGTCAAGGGCTGCACGCTGGGCGTACGCGAGATCGATCCGCACGTCGAGATCTTCCGCCGCTTCGGCGGCGAGGTCGAACGCGCGGAAGGCTCGCTGCTGCTGCACAGCGAAGGCGCGCTGCGGCCGATCGACCATTGGCTCGACTACGCCTCGGTCACCACCACCGAGAACTTCGTGATGTGCGCGGCCGCGGCCAGCGGCACGTCGACGCTGACCAACGCCGCGTCGGAGCCGCATGTGCAGGAGTTCTGCCGCTTCATGACGATGATGGGCGCGCGCATCGACGGCATCGGCACCTCGCGCGTGACCGTGCATGGCGGCGAGAAGCTCGGCGGGGGCGAGTTCACCTTCGACGAGGACTTCCACGAGATCACGACCTTCCTCGCCCTCGGTGCGATCACCAATGGCGACGTGGTCGTGCGCAACGGCGCCCCGGCGAATTTCCCGCTGATCGACCGCACGTTCGAGAAGTTCGGCGTGCGCATCGTGCACGAGGATGGCTGGTCGCGCGCGGAGCGCTCGGGACCGCTGCAGGTGCAGACGCCCTTCACCAGCAATGTGCTGACCAAGGTCGAGGCCGCGCCGTGGCCCTATTTCCCGGTCGACCTGCTGCCGATCTTCATCGCGCTGGGCGTGCGGGCGCAGGGCAATGCGATGTTCTGGAACAAGGTCTACGACAGCGCGCTGGGCTGGACCAGCGAGCTGTCGAAGTTCGGCGCGCATGTGTTCTCGTCGGACCCGCACCGGCTCATCACCTTCGGCGGCAACGCGCTGACGCCGGCCGTGGTGGAAAGCCCCTACATCATCCGCGTCGCCATCGCGCTGTTCATGGTCGCCGCGAGCATCGAGGGCCGCTCGGAGATCCGGAACGCGGCGCCGATCCGGCGCGCGCATCCGCGCTTCGTCGAGAACCTGCGCAGCCTCGGCGTGCAGGTGGAGTGGACGGACGGCGAGTAAGGCGGCGAGCAAGGGGCAAATAAGCCGGCCAGCAGCACGCACAGCCAGCCGTCCGCAATCGCAGTACGACGTGGCGGCCCGCAAAGGCCGCCACGTTGCCGTCTATCGCCGCTATTTGCCCAGCGCGGCACCACCGGTTGGTGCCGAATACCGGTCCACTCGAATACTGTCAAAATGGCGCTTTCTTCCGGTCGGCTACGGACGCCTCATCGAGCCATCACCGGCGCCACCGTCGCCACGTCAATCCCTTTCGGTATTCGCGACCATGTACATCCCATCCCATTTCGAAGTGCAGGACGTCGACGCGCTGCATCGCCTGATGCGGGAGCACCCGTTTGCGATGCTGGTCACCCATGGCGCGAACGGCCTGGATGCCAACCATCTGCCCTTCGAGCTCGACCTGTCCACCGGCCGGAACGGCACGTTGCGCGCCCATGTGGCCCGGGCCAATCCGGTGTGGCAGGACGTGCGGGACGGCGACGAGGTGATGGTCGTGTTCCGGGCCGAGGATGCCTACATCACGCCGACATGGTTCCCGAGCAAGCATGAGTCCCACAAGCAGGTGCCGACGTGGAACTACCGCGTGGTCCACGCCCACGGCAGGATCACGATCCGCGACGAGGAACGGTATGTCAGGGGTGTCGTGGCGCGCCTGACCCGCGCACACGAGGCCTCCCGCCCGCAACCGTGGAAGATGACCGACGCGCCCGCGGACTACATCGATACGATGCTCAAGGCCATCGTCGGGATCGAGATCGACATCACGCAACTGGTCGGCAAGTTCAAGCTGAGCCAGAATCGCGAGCGGCGGGACAAGCTCAGCGCGGCCGAGGCGCTCAAGCAGCAAGGCGACGTCGCGCTCGGCCAGGCGATGCTCGACGCCATCGCCGAACCGCGCGACCACGGTACCTGATAGCGACCGTTGCGACACGGAGCGGCCGTAGCGACACGCGACGACGCGAGCTGGCTCAATATCCCGTACTTCGCGGCGAAGCTGCCGCGCATTGACCGGAATGGGCCTCGGACCCGCGCGTTACGTCCGTTCCACCGCCCTCGGCACATCGGGCGCCGGCGCCATCGCACGCTGCCATCGCACGGTCGCCAGCAGCGAGGCCATCACGATCAGGCCGCCGCCGATCCAGCCTGACAGCGCGATCCGCTCGCCCAGCCACAGCCACGCGAACAGCGCCCCGAACGCGGGCTCGCTGCCCATCAGCAGCGCGACACGCGTCGGACTGCTGCGCTTGATCGCATAGTTCTGCGCGAAGAACGCGAACAGCGTGCAGGCGCCGACCAGATAAAGCAGGCACCACCAGAAGGCGCCCGGCGTGCCGAGGCCGGGCAGCGACGGCAGCGGCCAGGTGGCGGCACCACCGGCCCACGCGACCGCCACGCTGCCGATCGACACCACGCCGGCCTGCAGCGCGGTGACCGCCAGCGCGGGCGGCGGCTGCCGACCCATGCTGTGCTTCATCGCGCAGACATAGATGGCCCGCAGAAGGGCCGCCAGCAGGATCAGCGCATCGCCGGGATGAAAGGTCAGCGACCAGGCACCATCCGCGGCCAATATCCAGGCCCCGCACAGCGACAGCAGCACCGCCGCCCATTCCAGGCGGCTCGGCCGGCGCGACAGCAGCAGCCATTCGATCAGCGGTGTCAGCACCACGCACAGGCTGATCAGGAACGCCGCATTGGCCGCGCGCGTCAGCAACAGGCCGAAGGTCTCGCACAGGAAGATGCCGAGCAGCAGCACGCCCGCGCCGGTCACGCGCGCCAGGGACGCCGCCGGTATGCCGCGCAGCCCGGCCAGCGTCGGAGACAGCAGCACGAAGGTCAGCCCGAAGCGCAGCGCCAGCAGGCCCAGCACCGGGTAGTGCTGCAGCGCCTGCTTGGCGACGCCGTAGCTCGTGCCCCATACCACGGCGACCCCGAGCAGCATCAGGTCGGACAGCATCAGCAGGCGGGCTTGTTGGGCGGTCATCGAATCGGGGACTCGGCGGATACACGGACAGGGAGAGCGGTGCGAACATTGTCCGGTATTGCGTTCACAGCGATAATCCTTTCCATCCGCAAATCTTTGATGTCGCCGATTCATCAATCCCGGCACCCGCCACGATGCACCAGAACACCCTGATCGCCCTGCTCCCCGACCTGGCGGTCTTCGCCCGTGTCGTCGAAACCGGTAACTTCTCGCTGGCGGCGCGCCAGCTCGGCAGCACGCCGTCGACCGTCAGCCGGCAGATCAAGCGGCTCGAGGAAGCGCTGGCAACGCGGCTGCTGGAACGCTCCACGCGCAAGGTCCGCGTGACCGAGGCAGGGGAGCAGGTGGCGCGGTTCTGCCGCGACATGGTGGCCGCCGCGGCGGGCGCGGTGGATGCCGCCGGCCAGCTCGGCGGACGGCCGCATGGCCGCGTCACGCTGAGCGCGCCGGTGGCCTACGCCAAGGCCGTGATCCACCCGCTGATTCCCGCGTTCTTGCGGCAGTACGAGCAGATCGACGTGCATCTGCGCTTTTCAGACCAGAGCGTCGACCCGTTGGCCGACGAGGTCGATCTGGTGATCCGGCTGACCGACGATCCGCCGCCGGGGCTGGCGGGCCGCAGGCTCGGCACGGTGCGTTGGGTGCTATGCGCGTCGCCGCGCTACCTGCGCAAGCGCGGCGTACCGGCGCAGCCGCGGGAACTGGCCGGGCACGACTGCCTGTTCCTGGGCGAGGTCCCCGACGACAATCGCTGGCGTTTTCGCCGTGGCGCGCAAACGCAGACGGTCGCGGTGCACGGTCGCTATATCGCCAACCATGTCGGCGCACGGCTCGAAGGCGCGCTGGGCGGCCAGGGCATTGCCGCGCTGCCCGACTTCGCCGCGCAGGCCGCGCTGCAAGCGGGCAAGCTGGTGCAGGTGCTGCCGGACTGGGACTTCCATGCGCGCGCTTACCAGGGCGCGGTATGGCTGCTATATCCGCCCAAGCGCGTGCTGCCGCCGAAGGTGCGCGTGCTGATCGACTATCTGGCGATGCATCTGGGCGGACAGGACGTTGCAGGCGGCGCGCCGCCTGCAACACGGGCCCGCGCAGCGTGGCCTCGATAATCCCGTCGTGGACGGGTGCCGCGGGCGCATGGGGAGCATCAACAGCACTGTCGGAATCGACTCGGTTCCGAGATTTGTCGGGCGAAAGACGCGTGCGCCTACACCGCGCCCCGGAACATGGCGGTGTTCAGGCCTTCGCGGGCGATCAAGCCATGGCGCGACAGGCCTCCGCGCAGCGCTGGCACGCCTTCGCGCAGTCCTGGCAATGCTGCGGCGCGTGCTTTGCACATTCCGCACCGCACGCTTCGCAGATGCGAGCGCAAAGCTGGCAGACGTCGCCGGCGAACTGGCTGCCTCGTGACATCACTGCCGCAGCGAAGCGGCAGACCTGTGCGCAATCCAGGTCGAACCGTATGCAGTTGGCCATCTGCTGGACGTTCGACTCTTGCAGGCAGGATGCCGCGCAATGGTCGCAGGCGACGGCACAGGCGTTGCAAGCCTCAATGCACGCATTGAATCTTTCATGTGGCATGGCAATACTCCTTAAGTCGGGCGACGCCAGATATCGGGCGCCGACTCCACCGGAGCAAAGTACAGGCCAACGTTGAGCGCCGTCTCGCGCTATTCGAGCGGACGGCAATCGTATGGCGGTGAGGGGCGCGTCATGGCCGGCTGATCGGCGCAGCAACGTGCGCATCCGCAACAACTGCGCTGGTCGGCTAACCGCCTCGTCATGGCGCCGTCATCCGGCATCCTGGCGCGACCGCATGCGCTCGCTCCGGACCTGCCTCAAGAGCGGTCCACCGTTACAAGGACGGTGGAAAACATGCAAGCGACCCCGCACGGCCAATGCGGACTGGTGAGCCGGACCCGGCAGATGGCCAAGCGAAGCCGGAGCCATCGACGCTACGCCGTTCACAGGCCTGCCTGCGCTTCGCGCCGGCTCGCGCTCAACCCATCGGCGACCCACGCGTCGATCATGAAATCGTCTTCCCGGTAACTCGCCGTGCGCACGTAACCGGTTTCGTGCTCGAGGATGCGATGCACTTCGGGCGCGGGGCACGCCTGCTCGTCGAAGGGATGCCGCCAGTGGCAGGCCAGCAGCAGTCCGTCGGGCTCCATCGACTCGCGTACACGGCGCGCCAGCGCGGCGACCTGGTGCGGCCCGAGGTAGTAGCAGAACTCGCTGAGCACCACCAGATCGAAGCGCTGCCGCGGCCATTCGGTCGGCACCTTGATGGTTTCCACGCGCACGTGCGGGACGTGACGGGCGCGTACGGCCGCGGCCTGCACCGCGCGCGTGTGCCGGTCGGCCGCCAGCAGCGCCTCGCAGCGCGGTGCCAGCGCGGCCGTCATCTCACCGTTGGCGCAGCCCGGCTCGAAGGCCGAGCGATAGCGCGGCCGATCGAGCATCGCCAGCAGCAGCGCGCGCTTGCGCGCCTCGAACCAGCGCGTGCGGTAATGCCAGGGATCGTCGCCGCGGGCGTAGACGGCGTCGAAGTAGGCGTCGGGCGTCGGCTGCCCCGCGCTCATGCCTGCGCCTCGTACCGGCGGCGCAGTTCGCGCTTGAGCAGCTTGCCGCTCGGGTTCTTCGGCAGCGCATCGGCGAAGATCACACGCTTGGGCACCTTGAAATGCGCCATGCCGGCCTTGCAGAAGTCGATCACCTGTTGCTCGGACAGCGATTGCCCTTCCTTGAGCACGATCACCGCGGTCACCGCCTCGACCCAGTAGGGATCGGGCAAGCCGATCACCGCGACCTCGGACACCTCGGGAATCCGGAAGATCATTTCCTCGACTTCGCGGCTCGCGACATTCTCGCCGCCGCTCTTGATCATGTCCTTCTTGCGGTCGACGATGGTGATATAGCCCTCCTCGTCGCGCAGGGCCAGGTCGCCGCTATGGAACCAGCCGCCGCGGAACGCCTCCGCGGTGCGCTCCGGATCGTTGTAGTAGCCGTCCAGCAGTTGCGGCGAGCGATGGACGACCTCGCCGATCTCGCCCGGCGCGACATCGCGCATCTCGTCGTCGACGATGCGGGTCTCGACATTGAGCGCGGGCTTCCCGGCCGAGCCGGCCTTGCGCAGCTGGTCGTCGGGATGCAGCACGGTGGCCAGCGGCGCGATCTCGGTCTGGCCGTAGAAGTTCCACAGCCGCACGCCCGCCATGCGGCGCTGCATTTCCTTGAGCACCTCGACCGGCATGATCGACGCCCCGTAGTAACCCTTGGCAAGCGAACCGAGGTCGGCGTCCTCGAACAACGGCGAGCGCAGCAGCGCGATCCAGATCGATGGCGGTGCGAAGAACGCATTGACGCGATGGCGTGCGATCAAGGGCAGGATCACGTCCGGCCGCGGCTGGCCCGTGATGATGTTGGTCGCCCCGAGATATACCGCGGGCCCGAGGAACACATCGAGCTGCGCGCAGTGATACAGCGGCAGCGCGTGCAGCACCACGTCGTCCGCCTGCATATTGCCCTCGACGATGCAGGTCACGTACTCCCACAGCACCGCCTCGTGGCTGAGCATCGCACCCTTGGGCAGGGACTCGGTGCCGCTGGTGTAGATGATCTGCAGCAGCGCGCGCGGGTCGACCGGCGCGATGTCCGGCATTGGCGCGCTGGCCATCAGCAGATCGTCGAAGCGCAGCATGCCTTCGGGCGCGCCGTCGGCCCGGTCTTCGGAGGGCAGCCAGATCTGCAGCCCGATCTGCACGCCATCGGCCGCGCCCTGCTCGACCGCGGCGACGGCCAGCGCCTCGAAGCCTGCGCCCACCAGCAGCGTGCGCGCGCCGGAGCTGCGCAGGATGTAGGCGACCTCGCCGGCATTGAGCATGAAATTGATCGGCACCAGCACCGCACCCATGCGGGCCAGCGCGAAGCGCATCGCCGCGAAGGCATGCGAATTGCGCGACAGGATGGCGACGCGGTCGCCGGCGGCAATGCCCTGTTGCGACAGGGCGGCGACCAGGCGGTCGCAGATCTGGTCGAATTCGCGGTAGCTCCACTGCACGTCGCCGCAGACGATGGCGGTCTTCTCGGGGGTGCGCTGCGCCGAGCGCCGCAGGATGTCTCCCACGCCATGCCGATGCGCGCGGCGGATCGCCGCCTGCTGGTCTAGCATCATGCTGCTGTCTCCTATGCCTGTTCTGTGCTCGTGTTCTGTGCTCGTTCTGTGCATCCTGCTCGCGGCGGACCGCTGCGGGGAACATCGGCCGCCGGCCGCGTCAGGCTAGCAGCATTCGCGCGGCGGCGCATCCCCCTTGCGCCCGGTGCCGGCGGTGCTAACATCGCCGGATCCCTTGCCAGCCGCCATGCCCATGCCCGCCTCCCCTCGCCGTCCGGACCCCTTCGTCGACCACCTTCTGGAGCTGATGGCGCCGCTAGCCACCCGCATTGGCCCGATCGCGGCGAAGCGCATGTTCGGCGGGCATGGCTTGTACTACGACGGGCTGATGTTCGGATTGGTCAGCGATGGCCGCTGCTATCTGAAGGCCGATGCGGTCACGCTGCCCCGATACGAGGCGCAAGGCTGCGAGCCGTTCAGCTATCGGAGCGGCGAGAAGGAAGTGGTGATGCGCCACTATCTAAGCCTGCCGGCCCAGTGCCTCGAGTCGCCAGGCGAGATGGAGCCGTGGGCGCGCGAGGCGGTGGAGGCCACGCTGCGGCTGGCCAACGCGGCGCCGGCCAGGCCTAAGCCCGCGACGAAGAAGACCGCGGCGCAGGTGCAGAAGAACGCCGCGGCGACGTCGCGACGAAAGACGCGCAGCTGAGAAGCCCGCGCCGTTGGGCCGGCGCGCGCAACCGCCGCCGCACGACGCTCAGTCGCTGCTCTGGTGCGCGACCAGATGCAGCCGCATCACGCCGCCGTCGAAGTATTGCCCGTCGAACTGGCGCAGCAGTCCGAGAGCCGTAAAGAGATCCATGTCGAAATCCACCCATGCCCAGGGCTGCTCCGGGTCGCCATCGCGCATGATTTCCACCGAGCGCACGGGCGCATAGGGTGTGAACTTGTCGCGCAAACGCTGTTCGGTGATCTCGCGGCGCAGCCCGCGAATCAGCACCTGCATGTCGGTCTCCTGGGGCATGGCGCGGCGGCATGCAGGTCGCCGGGGCGATGCATGGCGTTTGCCGGGCCACGAGACCACTATAGATGTTCGCGCGGGCTCCAGCTTGCCGCAGGACCAGCAAGAGGCCCTGCGGCAGCCCAGGGCCGATGCAGGCTCAGATCACGCCATTGCCCTTGAGCGCAGCAATCTCGTCCGCGGCAAATCCCCAGTCGCGCAGCACCGCCTCGGTGTCCGCACCGGGCGGCGACGCGGGCGCCGGTTTGTCGGTCGCCGTACGCGAGAAGCGCGGCGCCGGCGCGGGATGGGTCACGCCGTCGACGTCGATGAACGTGTCGCGCGCGCGGTTGTGCGCGTGCGCGGGCGCCTCGTCCCAGTCCAGCACCGGCGCGAAACAGGCATCGCTGCCTTCCATCAGCGCGCACCACTCATCGCGCGTGCGCGTGCGGAACACCTCGGCGAGCCGGTGCTTGAGTTGCGGCCAGTCGCGCGGATCGCCCTGGGTCGCGAAGGCGGGATCCTCGATGCCGCACAGCTCGATCAGCTTGCGATAGAACTGCGGCTCGAGCGCGCCGATCGCGACATACTTGCCATCGGCGCAGGCATAGGTGCCGTAGTACGGCGCGCCGCCGTCGAGCAGGTTCTCGCCGCGCCGGTTGCTCCAGCGTCCGGCCGCCTTGAAGCCGTACATCATGGCCGACAGCAGCGCGGCGCCGTCGGTCATCGCGGCATCGACCACCTGCCCCTTGCCGCTGCGCCGGCTCTCCAGCACCGCGCAGACCACGCCGAAGGCCAGCATCATTGCGCCGCCGCCGAAGTCGCCGATGTAGTTCAGCGGCACGACCGGCGGTTCGTCGGGTAGTCCGATCGCATGCAGCGCGCCGGTGATCGCGATGTAGTTGATATCGTGGCCCGCCGCCTGCGCCAGCGGCCCGTGCTGGCCCCAGCCGGTCATGCGTCCATAGACCAGCTGCGCATTGCGCGCCAGGCAGACGTCCGGGCCCAGCCCCAGCCGCTCCATCACGCCGGGCCGGAAGCCCTCGATCAGCACGTCGGCCTGTTCGATCAGGCGCAGCACCGTGTCGGCAGCGCCCGGCTGCTTCAGGTCGATCGCCAGCGAGCGCCGGCCGCGCGCGGTCACGTCGAAGCGGACGTCCTTGGGCAATACCCCGGCGCCGCGATGGGGCCGGTCGACGCGGATCACCTCGGCGCCCATATCGGCCAGCATCATCGCGCAGAACGGCCCCGGCCCGAGGCCGACCATCTCCACCACCTTCAGTCCATGCAGCGGACCCGCCATGCCTGTCTCCCGTTGTCGTGGTATCGTCGGACGCCAAACTTACCACGCAACGCCCGGCGCCGCGACCGTGCGCCCCTGCGCGTCCCGGGCGCCGATGGGCTGGCCGGCCCGGCGCCAGCCACGCACGAGAGGAGACCATGAACGTCAGCGAAGCCATTGCCACGCGCCGCTCGATCCGCGGCTTCCTGGACAGACCGGTGCCGCCGGCGCTGATCCGCGAGATCGTCGAGAAGGCCGCGCGCGCTCCGTCCGGTGGCAATCTGCAACCCTGGCATATCCAGGTGGTGGGCGGCGCGCCACTGGACGAGCTCAAGGCCATCATGCGGCAGCGCGTGGTGGAGGAACCGAAGGGCGAACCGGCCGAGTACCACATCTACCCGCCCGAGCTCGTGTCGCCCTATCGCGAGCGGCGCTTCCAGGTCGGCGAGGACCTGTACGGCCATCTCGGCATCCCGCGCGAGGACAAGGCGGCGCGGCGCCAGCAGTTCGCCCGCAACTTCCAGTTCTTCGGCGCACCGCTCGCGCTGTTCTGCACGGTGGACCGCCGCATGGGCCCGCCGCAATGGTCGGACCTGGGCATGTATCTGCAGAACGTGATGCTGCTGCTGCGCGAAGCGGGCCTGGACAGCTGCCCGCAGGAATGCTGGGCGATGTATCCGGAGACGATGCGCCGCTTCCTCGGCACGCCGCCCGAGCGGATGCTGTTTACCGGCATGGCGATCGGCTACGCCGATCCCGACGCACCTGCGAATCGCCTCGATGCGCAGCGGGCACCGGTGGAGGAATTCGCCGAGTTCATCGGCATCTGAGCGCCGCTTTCCGCGCTAGTTTCCGGTGAAGCGGGCGGGCCGGCGCTCGATGAAATGCGCGACGCCTTCCTTGAAGTCCTCGCTCTGGATGCTGGCATACATGGCCTCGTTGGCCACCCGTGTCGCCTCGGCCAGGTCCTGGAAGGGCACGGCCCACAGCTGCTGCTTGATGACGCCGATCGAGCGTGGCGACACGTTGCGCGCCAGGTCGTCGGCATACGCCAGCGTCTCGGGCAAGAGGCGCACCGGATCGTAGAGCCGATCGACCAGCCCCATCCGCAGCGCTTCGGCGGCCGGCACCTTGCGCGCCGAGTAGAGCAGGTCGGCGGCGTGGCCCGGCCCCACCACGCGCGGCAGCATCCACGCAATGCCATGCTCGGCAATCAGGCCGCGCCGCGCGAAAGCCGTGCTGAAGCTGGCCTGTTCGCTGGCAAAGCGCATATCGCTGTAGAGCGCGAAGACCAGCCCCAGCCCGGCAGCGGGACCGTTGATCGCCGCGATGATCGGCTTGCGCATTGCCGGGAAATAGCCGTAGCGCGTCTGATAGTCGGCGCGGCGGTTCATGTCGAACGGCCGCATCCACTGCGCCGCGCGGATGTCGCCCGGTGGCAGCACCTCCAGCTCTTCGATGTCCATGCCGGCACAGAAGCCGCGGCCCGCCCCGGTCAGCACCACGACCCGCACGGTGTCGTCGCGGTCCAGCTCTTCGATGGCCTGGCGCAGCTCGGCCTCCATCACCTTGGTCAGCGCGTTGAGCCGCTCGGGCCGGTTCAGCGTCAGCACGGCGATATGCCCGCCTTCGCCGGCGCGCGTCAGTGCGATCTGTGTTGCCATGATGTCCTTGTCCTTCACTGCAATTGAATGGCCTTGGGTTCCAGGAATTCCTCGAGCCCGAAGCGGCCGCCTTCGCGCCCCACGCCCGACAGGCCGAAGCCGCCAAAGGGCGCCAGCGGATTGAAGCGGGCGCCGTTGATGTCGATCTGCCCGGCGCGCAAGCGCCGCGCGACCGCCTCGCCTTCCGCGTCGCTCGGCGCCCACACCGTCGCGGCAAGTCCGTAAGCCGTGCCATTGGCCAGTGCCACGGCATCGGCGGGACCGTCATGGCACAGCACCGCCAGCACCGGACCGAATACTTCTTCATTGGCCAGCCGGCTCTCGGGCGGCACGCGACCGAACACGGTCGGCGCGACGAAGTACCCGCGCGGCGGCACCGGTGCGGCGCTGCCCCCGGCGATCAGCTCGAATCCCGCCTGCTCCGCTTCGGTCACGAAGGCCAGCACCCGCTCGCGTTGCGCGGCGGACAGCAGCGGCCCGATGCGGGTCTCGGCATGTTCGGGGTCGCCAAGCGTCATGCCGGCGAGTTGCCGGGCCAACAGGTCGCGGCAAGCCGCGTAGTCCTCGCGCGGCACGATCAGGCGCGTGGTGGCGCTGCAGGTCTGCCCCGCGTTCAGCATGCAGGAGGCCAGCGTTGCCTTGACCGCCCGCGCCAGGTCGGCGCCGGGCAGCACCACCGCGGCCGACTTGCCGCCCAGTTCCATCGACAGCCGCTTCATGTCGGCGGCGGCGATGGCGGCGATGCGGCGGCCCACCGCGGTCGAACCGGTGAAGGACACCATGTCGACGTTGGCATCCCCCACCAGCGCCTGTCCGGCAGCCGCGCCGCCCAGCACGACATTGACGACGCCCGCGGGGAGGCCGGCCCGCTCGATCGCGTCGACCAGCCGGACGGTCGTTGCCGGGGCCAGCTCCGACGGCTTGAGCACCACCGTGCAGCCCGCCAGCAAGGCTGGCGCCAGCTTGGCGGTGATCTGGTGCAGCGGATAGTTCCACGGCGTGATCGCCGCGACCACGCCGACCGGGTCCAGCACGATGCGCGAATGGTCGATCGCATGCTCGAAGACAAAGCTGTCGGCCAGCGCCGCAGTCGCGCGCCAGGCCGCGACGGGAGCGTCCACCTGGATCCGCCGGGACAGCTTCAGCGGCATGCCGACCTCGCGCGAGATCTCGCGCGCCAGGTCGGCGCCATGCTGCTCCAGCGCGTCCGCGATCGCGCGCAGATAGCCTGCGCGTTGCGCTGGCGCAAGGGCGCGCCACGCGGGCAAGGCACGCCGCGCCGCCTGCGTCGCGGCTGGTACGTCGGCGCCGTCGCCCAGCACGACCGTGGCGATCGCCGCCTCCGTGGCCGAGTCGTGCACGGTGACGCGACCGGCCGGCGTGACCGGCACGCGTGCGCCATCGATGTAGTGCTCGTCGAGCTGTCTCATGATGTCTCTCCGCCGGTGTTGGCCTTGCTGGCGTCGCGCTTGCGCAGGAAGGCAGCCATCACGCGCTGCGGCTCGCCATCGGCATAGCATTCGAGTTGGGCGCGGATGCCCGCCACACAGGCGTCGTCGAATCCTGGCTGGGACAGCGCGCGCAGCCGCTGCTTGGACAACCGCATCGCGGTGGGCGGCAGGGCGGCAAGCTGTCGCGCCCGCTCCATCGCCCGCGCCATCAGCACCTCGTCGTCGTGCAGCTCGGTGACCAGGCCGATCTCGAAGGCGCGCTCGCCGCTGATCAGCTCGCCCGACAGCGACAGCTGCGCGTTGTGGGTATGGCCGACCTGCAGCGTCATCAGATACGAACCGACGATGCTTGCGAGGCCGGCCTTGACCTCGGGCTGGCCCCAGCGGCTTTGCGGCGTCGCGATACGCCAGTCGGCGCACAGCGCCAGCTGGAACCCCGCGCCCGCAGCCACGCCCCGTACCGCGGCGATGCACGGCTTGTCCAGATCGCGGACCGCCTGGTACATCGCGCGCTGGCGCTCGAGCCACGGCACGAGCTGCTGCCACTGCACGGCCGCCGCCTCGTCCAGATCCTGCCCGGCGCAGAACGCGCGCGCGCCGGCGCCGGTCAGCACCACGGCGCGCACCGCCGGATCGCGATTGCAGCGCGCGAGCGCGTCGATCAACTGCGTTCTCAGCGCGTCGTCGACGGCATTCATCCGATGCGGACGGTTCAGCGTCACCAGCGCCACGCCGTCCTCCACTGCCACGGTTACTTCCATCCTGGTCCTCCTGCGCGGCACATGCTGCGTGCCGGACTCGCTTCCATGGGTCCCGTCATTGCTGCGGTCCTCCCATCTCCACGACGGCGTCCACCGCCATCGCACCCTGCCCCGCCGGCATCACCATCAGCGGATTGATGTCGACTGCCTTCAGCGCGCCGCCGCAGGCCAGCGCGAACTCGCCCAGCGCCACCGCCGCGTCCGCCAGTGCGTCCAGGTCCAGCGGCGGCATGTCGCGGTAACCGTCGAACAGCGGCGCCACACGCAATCGCCGGCATGCCTCGCGCGCGGTCGCCCGATCGAAGGGGGCCAGCAGCGTGACGATGTCCTGTCGCAGCTCCAGCAAGGTGCCGCCGTCGCCGATCATCACCAGCGGGCCGAGTTGGGGGTCGACCGTCACGCCAAGCGCGAACTCGTGCATCCCCTTGGCCATCGGCGCGACCAGCACGCGGGGCGCTTCGATGCCAAGCTCGCCCAGCTTCCCAAGGCACGCCGTGGCCGCGGCCCGTACCTGCGCCGCCCCGGCAAGCCGCAGATGCACCAGCCCGTGCTCGCTCTTGTGCGGCACGCTGGCGGCACAGCCCTTGACGACCACGGGCGCGTCGCCCGCCAGCGCCGCGGCGGCCTGCACCGCCTGCTCCGGCGTTTCGCACAGGCGCTGCGGCACCACCGGGACGCCGTACCGGCCGAGCAGCGACAGGCTGGCGTATTCGTCGAGCAGGCCGCAGCCGGCGTCGACCGCGCGCTCGTCCGCATCGGTTCCGGCATCGGTGCCGGCATCGGTTCCGGCATCGGTCCGCACGCGCCTTGCTGCCGCCTCCATCAGGCGCTTGTGCATCGCGTACTGATGCAGCGCGGCGATGGCATCCGCCTCGGTGACATACGTCGGCACGCCGCGGCGGTCGAAGGCGGCCCGCACGGACGCCTGCGGCGCGCTGACCACCAGCGGCCTGGCATGCGCGTCGACAAAGCCGGCGGCATCGCGGGCCAACGCCTCGACGTCGTAGCCGGGCCCCGCCACCGGAATGCCGATCATCACCATGTCGGCACCGGGATCGCCGCCCAGCGCGTCGAGCGCGCGCGGAAACAGGTCGCCGTGTCCCAGCAGGGCGGCCGTCATGTCGAGCGGATTGGCCGCGGTGCCGAAGTCGGGCAGCACGCGCGCAAGCGCGTCCTGCGTCGCGGACGCGAGTTCGGTCAGCGGCAAGCCGGCCCGCTCGGCGAGATCGGCGGCCATCACCCCGACGGCGCCGCTGTGGCTGATCACGACAGTGCGTCCAAGGCAAGGATCGTGTCCCTGCAGATACAACGGTGCGGCGCGCACGAAGGCCGCGATATCCGGGGCGCGCCAGATGCCGTGGCGCGCCAGGAACGCATCGATGGCGGCATCGTTGCCGACCATCGCGCCGGTATGCGAGGCGGCCGCGGCGGCGCCGCGCTGGCTGCCGCCGCTCTTGAGCACGACCACCGCCGCACCGCGGCGGCGCGCGCTCGCCGCGGCCGCGGCAAGCCGGGCGGGATCGGACAACGATTCCAGATAGACCAGAACCAGCCTCACCGCCTCGTCGGCGGCCACCGCCTCGGCCATCGCGCAGGCGTCGAGGTCGGCGTCGTTGCCGGTGGCAACCAGATAGCGCACGCCAAGTCCCGCCTGCCGCAGCAAGGCATAGGGCATCACGCTGGCGGCACCGCTCTGGCTGACGATCGCGATCGGCCCGTCGGCCGGCGCCACCTCCATGAACATGGTGCTGAAATTGAGCACCGCGCCGGTGGCGAAGTTGGCGGTGCCCTGCGCATTAGGCCCGACGATGCGCATGCCGCCCGCATGGGCGGCGGCCACCAGTTCCTGCTGCAGCCGGCGGCCGCGCGCTCCGGTCTCGGCAAAGCCCGAGGCCATCACCACCGCGGCACGCACGCCGGCCGCGGCGCACCGGCGCACCTGTTCGAGCGCCGCGTCGCCGGCGACGGCGATCACCGCGGCGTCGGGCACCGTGTCCAGCGCGTCCAGGCCCGGATAGGCGCGATGCCCCTGGATCTCGTTGCGGCCGGGATTGATCGGATAGATGCATCCGGCAAAGCCGAAGCGATTCAGATAGTGGACCGGCCGTCCGCCGACCTTGTTGGGATTGTCCGATGCACCGATCACGGCGACGGAGCGGGGACGCAGCAGCGCGTCGATGGGGGAAGCATTCACGGCAGCAGAGAAAGTTGGCATCGAGGGAATTGGCCGGCGCGCGGCGTGCTAGTCGACGGTCGCGCCGGACGCCTTGATCACCGCCGACCACTTCGCGGTATCGCGCTGGATCAGGCCGGTGAACGCTTGCGGCGTCCCGGGCAAGGGCCTGGCCCCGAGCTGGGCGAGTTGCGCACGCACCTCGGGCTGTGCCAGCACCTTTTGCAGGTCGCCGTTGAGCCGGGCCAGCACATCGGGCGGCGTGCCCTTCGGCGCGGACAGACCGAACCAGATCGTCACGTCGAAGCCCGGCAGGCCCGACTCGGCGATCGTCGGGACTTTCGGCAGCGCCTCCGAGCGCGCCGGACCGGTGACGCCGAGCGCCTTCACCTTGCCGGCGTTCAGGTATTGCACCTGGCTCGACACCGTGTCGAACATCATCGAAATGCGGCCACCCAGCAGGTCGGTAAATGCCGCACTGGAGCCCTTGTAGGGCACGTGCACGATGTCGATGCCGGCCATCGACTTGAACAGTTCGCCCGACAGATGGTTCGAACTGCCGTTGCCCGCCGAGCCGAACGTCAGGCTGCCGGGCTTGCGCCGCGCCAGCGCAATCAGCTCCTGCAGATTGCCCACGGCGAGCGTTGGCGGCACCACCAGCACGTTCTCGGTCGCCGCCACCGAGCCCACCGCATCGAACGCCTTCAGCGGATCGACCTTCATCGTCCGGTACAGCGACGGATTGATCGCCATCGTGCCGGTGGTCGAGAAAAACAGCGTGTAGCCGTCGGGCGTGGCCGCCGCCGCTGCTTCGGTGGCAATGGTGCCGCCCGCGCCGCCGCGATTGTCGATCACCACCGGCTGGCCCAATGGCTGGGACAGCCGCTGGCCGATCAGCCTGGCCATCGCATCGGTGGGTCCGCCGGCGGGGAACGGCACCACCAGGCGGACCGGCTTGTCCGGGTAGGCGCCGGCGGCCTGCGCCGCTGGCACCGCGGCCAGCGCGGTCAGGCCCAGAGCCGTGGTCAGGGCGGCGGCCAGCCACTGTCGCCGCCGGGCAATGGAAGTCATCACGGGTCGTCTCCTTGCTGATGTTCGATTCCTCGCTCGGTTGGCGGGGATGACGGCAGTGTAGGGACTGGGGCGGCTTTGCATAAGCGTAGAATCCGCTATACCTGTTATCACCGGATTGCATGGGCCAGCGCCCGGCGCCGCGGCCTTCCCGGGACACACCATGGCGATGAATCTGAAGCAACTGGAAACGCTGGCGCTGGTCGCCGAGCTGGGCTCGCTGTCGCGCGCCGCACGCACGCTGGGCGTGGCGCAGTCGCTGGTCAGCCGCGGCATCGGCCAGCTCGAGGCCGAATGGGGCGACCGGCTGTTCGAGCGCACCGGCCGCGGCGTGGTGCTGTCCGAGTTCGGCCGGCGCGTGATGCCGCAGGTGGAATTGCTGCTGGCGCAGTCGGCGCGCCTGAGGGACGAGATCAAGGACAGTGCCGGCGTGCCCTCGGGCGTGGTCAGGATCGGCGTGCTGTCATCGATGGCGCGCCAGCTGGTGGCGCGCCTGTTCGAATCGCTGCGGGCCCGCGCTCCGGGCGTGCGGCTGCATTTCACCGAGGGCTTCAGCGGACAGCTCGACGAGCAGCTCGCCTCGGGCCGCCTCGACATCGCGGTGATCAGCCGTTATGGGCCTGCCGCGCGGCAGGACGAAGACGTGATGGGCCAGGTGACCACGTACCTGGTCTGCGCCGCGGGACACCCGCTGGCGCGGCGGCGCCGCATCGCCCTGCGCGAGCTGGCGGGCCTGCCGCTGGTGCTGCCGCCCGCCCCGAACGGACTGCGCTCGATCCTGGACCAGCATGCACGCCAGCTCGGCATCGCGCTGGACATCGTGCTGGAGGTGGAGTCGCTCGCCACGATGAAGGACGTGGCGATGGGCGGGCATGCGATGACGATCCTGCCGATGCTCGGCGTCGACGAGGAGGTGCGCGACGGCCGCCTGGCGGTGATCGAGATCGTCGAGCCGGCCCTGCCGCGCACCATCGCGATCGGCCTGACGCGCCATCATCCGCTGTCGCGCGCGGCGCGGCTGGTACTGGCCGAACTGCATACGCTGGTGCCGGCGCTGTTGCCGGCCGCCCGGGCGACGGGTCGCCGCTGACGCGGCAAGGCGCGATGGTGTCGACGGCGGGCGCCCGTCGAGCCGCAGTATCAATGCTCGAGCCGCGCCACGGGAGCGCTGCCATTCCTGCTGAACGCGCCTGGCGTACAACCGAAATGCCGCTTGAATCGCCGCGTGAAATGCGATTGGTCGGCGAAGCCCGCCAGCGATGCGATCAGCGCCAGCGGATATTCTCCCGAGACCAGCATCTCGCGTGCGCGCAACAGACGCACGCGCTCGAAATAGGCCATTGGCGTTTCGCCCATGCTGCGCTTGAACATCCGAGCAAAGTGGAAGCGGCTGACGTTGGCGACGTCGGCCAGCTGCTGCAGCGTCACCATCTCCGAGGTCTCGTGCAGATAGTCGAGCACGCGGCTCAGCGCCAGCGGGTGAAGTCCGCCGGCGGGCGCCGATGACGTGGCCAGACGCGCATTGAAGCGAACCGCCAGGTGCGCGGCCAGCGCGCACGACAGCGACTCGGCGATCAACGCCTGCGCCGGGTGCGAGGCAGCCTGGACTTCGGCTGCCAGCGCGAACATGATCGCCTCTGCAAAATCGTCGCGCACGCCGAAGCAGTTGCACAGCGTATGGACGGCGGGCGCCTGCCGGATCGTCGCCTCCGTCGCCTCGGCCAGCATGCGCTGCGGGATCCGGGCCATCACGATGGAGCCCGGACGGTCCCAGCTCCATCGCGACTCCACGCCGCGCGGATGCAGTCCCAGATTTCCCGGCACCACCAGACTGCGATGTACCTTGCCGAGCCGGCGCTGTTCCAGGCATGCATGCCGGGCCAGCCGCATCGCCAGGATGTCGTGATCCTGCTGCGGCGAGCAAGCCGAGCCGGCGGCGCGCCAATGATGGATCTGCACCGTCATGCCCGCCCAGGTTCTTGCGCCGCCGCTGCCGACATCGGGGTGGATGGGCAACTCGGTGCCGATGACGGCGTGGTGGATAGGCGATCGCATGGCTGGATTCCCCCGCATCGGCTTGCCGCGGCTGCCCGGGGAAGGCTCGGGCCACCCCTTGTCGCAAGGGATCATAGGAAGGAAGCGTGCCGATGTAAATGTACGGACATTGCCCGCGGACAGCCGTCGGGTGCACCAACCCAGTGCCGCCATCACGGCGCAGTCACAAAATCCTTCCACGCCACCGCAATATTGTTCTATCGCGGCCGACCGCGGGCCGGTTAGCGTCCTCTCGCGGATGCCGTCTGGTGGCACCCGCCCGATCGCGGCCTTGGCACGCCACCGCGCGCCAACGCTGATGCATGTCCCCACAGCCGCATGTCGATGCGGGCTATGCAAGGAGGAATGTCGACCATGTCAAGTTCTGTCCGTTCCGGCGGTCCCGGCACGCAGGGGCTGGCCCCGCAAGGAGGCCTGGCTTTGGATGCCGCCGGGGGTGCGTCCGAGGCCCCGCCAGCCGCCACCGCGCCCACACGAATCTTCCTGCGTCTGGTTGTGAATGGCGCCCCGCACAGCCTCGAGATCGACCCGCGCGAGTCGCTGCTCGATGTGCTGCGCGAAAGACTGGACCTGACCGGTACCAAGAAGGGATGCAACCAGGGCGCCTGCGGCGCCTGCACGGTACTGGTTGGAGAACGCCGCATCAACAGCTGCCTCGCGCTGGCGGCGTTGTACCAGGACGCGCGGGTGACGACGATCGAGGGCTTGAGCGCGCCGGATGGGGAACTGCACCCGTTGCAAGCGGCCTTCATCGCCCACGAGGGCTTTCAGTGCGGCTTCTGCACCGCGGGCCAGATCGTGTCCGGCGTTGCCTGCATCGCCGAGGGGCACGCGGGCTCGGCCGATGACGTGCGCCACTGGATGAGCGGCAATATCTGCCGCTGCGGCGCCTATCCGGGGGTGGTCGCCGCCATCACGGAAGTCGGCGGGAGGAAGCTGCCATGATGCCCTTCACACTGCAGCACGCCGGCTCGGCGCAAGAAGCCATCACCGTGGCGGCGCAAGGCGCCCGCTATATTGCCGGCGGCACGACCCTGGTCGATCTGATGCGAGAGCACGTCGAATTGCCCACACGGCTGGTCGACATCAACGCGCTGCCGCTCGAGTACATTGCCGTGGACGGCGACGAACTGGTCATTGGCGCGCTGGCCCGCATGTCCGACGTTGCGGCGCACGCGGACGTGCGCAGGTTGCATCCCGTGATATCGGAATCGCTGCTCGAGGGCGCGTCCCCGCAGTTGCGCAACATGGCGAGCATCGGCGGCAACCTGCGGCAGCGCGTGCGCTGCCCCTACTTCCGCATGCTCGACGCCGCCTGCAACAAGCGAACGCCGGACAGCGGCTGTGCCGCCATCGACGGCATGCACGCTGGCCACGCCATCCTCGGCACCAGCACGCACTGCTTCGCCACGCATCCCTCCGATCTCGCGGTGGCGCTGGTCGCGCTGGACGCAACAGTCCACGTGCGTGGGCCGCAAGGCGAACGGCAATTTCCCGTGGAAGACCTCTACCGCCTCCCCGGCGATACCCCGCATCTGGAACACACGCTGCAGCCCGGCGAACTGATCGTTGAGGTTCGCGTGCCATCGTTGCCGTACGGCGGAACCGCCCGCTACCTGAAGGTTCGAGACCGCGCCTCGTACGAGTTCGCGCTGGTTTCGGCCGCGGCAGCGCTCGATGTGCGCGACGGCGTCATCCGCCAGGCCCGCCTGGCCTGCGGCGGCGTCGGAACCCGGCCATGGCGGATGCGGGAAGCCGAAGCGTTGCTGCAAGGCCGGCCCGCCACGCGCGCGACCTACGAAGCGGCGGCGCTGGCCACCGTCGCCGGTGCGACCCCGATGCCCGGCAATCGGTTCAAGGTCCCGCTGCTGCAGCGGACGGTCGTGCGCGCCCTCGAACTTGCAGGAGAAACCAGATGAACGAGAACCCTATCGGTCAGCCGCATCCCCGCGTCGATGGGCGCGCCAAGGTCACCGGCGGTGCGCGGTATGCAGCGGATTTCAATCAGCCAGACCAGACGTACGCCGTCATCGTCGGCGCGTCGACGGGATTGGGGCGGATCGTCGAGATCGACGACCGTGCCGCGCGCCAACTGCCCGGCGTGCTTGCCGTGCTGACCCATCTGAACATGCCCAAGCTCGCCTATGGCTCGCACAAGGGCTTCATCGACCCGTCCTACGGCGAACGCCTGCATGTCATGCAGGACGACCGTGTCCGCTTCTACGGCCAGCCCGTGGCGCTGGTCGTCGCCGAGACGCAGGATCACGCCGAGCACGCCGCCCACCTCGTGCAAATTCGCTATCGATCCGAAACACCGGTCTGCGACCCGCTGGACCCGCGCGCCGAAGCCATCGTGCCCCAGGAGGGACGCGAGCCCGGCCCGCATGCCGCCGACCAGGTACGCGGCGATCCCGACGCCGCGCTGGCCGCGGCCCCGGTGTCGATCGATGCGGCGTACGACTGCCCGCGCCAGAACCACGTGCCGATCGAACCGAACGCAACGATCGCGGCCTGGGACGGCGATCAGCTGACGCTCTGGAGCAAGAGCCAGTTCGTCGTCAACGAGCAGGCCGAGATGGCGGCGATCCTGGGCATTCCGGCCGCGAACGTACGCGTCGTTTGCCCCTTCATCGGCGGCGCGTTCGGCACCAGCCTGCGCACCTGGCCCCATGTCACGCTGGCCGCGGTGGCCGCGCGCGAAGTCGGCCGGCCGGTCAAACTCGTGCTGTCGCGGCGCCAGACGTTCCATACGACCGGACACCGGCCGCGTACGCTGCAGCGGGTGGCGCTGTCCGCCACGGCCGACGGCAGGCTGACCGGCATCGTCCACGAGGGCACGGCCGAAACCAGCCGCTACGAGCAGTACGTCGAGGCGCTGACCGCGGTGACACCGTTCCTGTACAGCTGTCCAAACGTGCGCACCCGCTACCGGATCGCACCGATGGACATTGGCACGCCCACCTATATGCGCGGGCCCGGCGAGGCCACCGGCGTGTTCGCGCTGGAATGCGCCATCGACGAGCTCGCGCATGCGCTGGACATGGACCCCCTGGCGCTGCGCCGCCGCAACGAGCCCGAGATCGACGAGGGCCGGCAGTTGCCATTCTCGACCCGATCCATGCTGGCCTGCTACGAACGCGGCGCCAGTGCGTTCGGCTGGGCCCGGCGCTCGCATGCGCCGGGTTCGATGCGCGACGGGCGACTGCGTATCGGCTGGGGCATGGCGTGCGCTACCTACCCGGTGTTCCACGGCGAGGCGAACGCGCGCGTGCGGCTGCTGGCCGATGGCACCGCGCAGATCGAGGCCGCGGCGAGCGACATGGGCCCCGGCACCTATACCTCGATCACGCAGATCGCGGCCGAGGCGCTGGGGCTGCCGATGCAGGCGGTGCGCTTCCGGCTGGGCCAGTCGGACTTCCCGCCGACGCCCCCGCATGGCGGGTCGATGACGCTGGCCTCGGTCGGCTCCGCGGTGCGCGAGGCCTGCCTGGCGGTACGCGACCAGCTGGCGAAGCACGGGGGCCGCTTCGATGGCGTCCTGGAAGCGAGCGCGACGGCCGGCCCCGATGGCCAAGCCAGGCAACGCTTCTCGATGCATGCGTTCGGCGCGGTGTTCGTCGAGGTGGCGATCGACCCCGATGTGGGGACCATTCGCGTGCCCCGGGTCGTCGGTGCCTACGGCGCCGGCCGCATCGTCAATCCGCGCCTGGCGGCGAGCCAATGTACCGGCGGCATGGTGGGTGGCATCGGCATGGCGCTGATGGAACGCACCGCGCTGGATCCGCGCGATGGACGGCCCGTCAACGCGCACATGGGCGACTATCTGGTGCCGGTCAACCTCGACATCGGCCATCTGGAAACGCACTTCGTCAACGAGGTCGATCCCCACGTCAATGCGCTCGGGGTCAAGGGGCTGGGCGAGATCGCGCTGGTTGGCGTCGCGCCCGCGGTGGCGAACGCGGTCTTTCATGCCACCGGCAAGCGGATACGGGAGCTGCCGATCCGGATCGAGCACATGATCGACCATGGTTGAGCAGGCCTCGATGCGGAGTCGGGATGGACGTGATCCGCCCTTGATGCCGAGCTGAGGGTGGCAGCGAGCGGCACGCCCCCGCGCGTGAGGCGGAACCGATCGGCGCTATGATGGCGTCATTCTCAACCTTCGGTTGCCGATCATGGACAAGGCCCGCGTCCTCACCCTCTTTATCGGCGTGGTGCGCGCCGGCAGCTTCCGTCGCGCGGCGGTCGAGGCCGGCGTCACGCCGCAGGCGGTCAGCAAGGCCGTGCGCACGCTGGAAGCCGACCTCGGCGTCCGCCTGCTGCACCGGACCACGCGCAAGCTCAGCCTGACCACCGAAGGCGCGCGGCTGTTCGAACTGGCCGCGCCCGGCATGCGGCAGCTCGACGAAGCGCTGGAGCAGATCCGCAGCAGCCGCAGCGAGGACGACGGCATGATTCGGCTGACCGCGCCGCCCTCGCTGGGCAGCCGCGTGCTGGTGCCGCTGGTGCATGGCTTTCGCGCGCAGTATCCGGGCATCGTCTTCGACGTGGTGCTGAGCGATCTGTTCACGGATCTGGTCGAAGCGAGGATCGATGTGGGCTTTCGCGTCGGCACCAGTCCGGGCCAGAACCTGGTGGCGCGGCGGCTGTGCGATGTGCCCATGGTCATCTGCGCGGCGCCGGACTACCTGGCCCGGCACGGCGAGCCCGACACCCCCGACGACCTGCTGCGGCACCAGTGCACGGGCTTTCGCCGCCCGTCGACCGGCCGCATGGTGCCGTGGGAGCTGCAGATCGACGGCAACCTCGTCTACCAGGAAGTGCCCGCGGTGGCGAGCTTCAATGACCTCGAAGCCGAGGTCGAGGCGGTGCGCGCCGGCATGGGCATCGGCCAGCTGGCGGCGTACATGATCCACGGCGACCTGCTCAGCGGTCGGCTCAAGCCCGTGCTGACCGACTACACCGCGAGCAATATCGGCCTGTACATGTATTTTCCCCATCGCACGCAAATGCCCACGCGCGTCCGCCGCTTCATCGACTTCGTGGTGGAGGCCAGCCGGGGCGCGGAACAGTCGCTGTCGAGGCTGGTCGGGCTGGTGTCCTGAAGCCGGGGCCGCGCACTGGTACCTGACGACCGGCAAGCGATGATTGACAACTGCCGGTTGCTTCTGAGTCGGCATTGCTCGCCCTAGTGCCACAGTCGCTCCCCATCTAGATTGGTCTCAACGGCGGCCGCATCGCGAAACCCCGAACAACACCGGGAACGCGCCGCAGCCACCGTCCTTCATCGGAACCGTTCGAGACCATTCTTCAGGAGCGACATCATGATTGCCCAATTCACCCGCATCTTCGTTCCCGCCGCCGTTTCGCTGGTGGTCGGCCTGTCCCTGCAAAGCGCGAACGCCGCGCCGATCGAGCGCACCCCGGCCAGCACGGCGGCACGCAGCCACGACGTGTTCTCGGAAGGACTGCGCCAGGGATCGTTCAACCCGTACTCGGAAGGCGCCCACGGCAATGGCCGCGCGGGCATCGTCGCAGCACGCGCCCATGACGTCTTTACCCAGGGACTGCGCGATGGCCGCTTCGACCCGTACTCCGAGGGCGCGCGTGGCGCGGCCGAGAGCGCGCTGGTAGCGGGCATGGACCGCGGCGGCGTGTCGGCTTCGCCGGCCCGGCAGTTCCACCCGTACTCCGACGGCGCCCGCACCGTCGACGGCGATCCCCGCGCACGCGGTGCGGCCCTGACCGGCGTACCGGCCCGGGTGTAACGCGCCACCCACACGGAGAGCAGCGACAGCAACGGCAACGCACCCCGGCCCCGGCGTTTTCGCTTGACATTTTCTCAAGCGAAAACGCCGGAAATATCGTTTGTCGCGCCGCTCGCCGGCGACAACCATTACGCCAAGGCCAACCACCACAGGAGACGACCGTGTCAGACCCGCTCTGGAGTACGGAACCCATCCCCCATCTGCTCGCCTCGCGCGAGCGCGCCACCGGCGAATGGATCTTCCCGGCGCTGCCGGACCACTCGCCGCTCGCCGCCGGCCACGACACGGTTGCGATCGCCGGCACCGGCGTGGTCTACAGCTTCACGATCATCCATCCGGCGCCCAAGACAGGGCTGGCGCCCTATGCGGTCGGCTATGTCGACTTCACCGGCCCGGTGCGGCTGTTCGGACGGCTCACCGGGAGCCCCCGTCCGGCCATCGGCGACCGTTATGTGCCACGCCGCGACGCCGAACTCGGCTACGTCTTCGAGGCCGTCAGGCACTGACCCGCCGGCAAGAGCCAACCGCAACCGAAAGGGCAAGCAAGATGCAGGACATCTATCTCCATGGCGGCGCGATGACGCCGTTCGGCCGCCATCCCGGCGTGTTCGCGCCCGAACTGGCGCAGCAGGCAATCCTGAAGGCACTGGCCGATGCCGACGTGCCAGCCGGCCGTATCCAGGCCGTCTACTGCGCCAACGTGCTGGGCGGCATGATCCTTGGGCAGTTGATCGTGCGCGATCTCGGACTCAACGGCATCCCGGTCTATAACGTCGAGAACGCGTGCGCCAGCGGCGCGACCGGCGTTCATCTGGCACGGCACGCGCTGCTGGCCGGCCAGTACGACACCGTGCTGGTCGTGGGCATCGAGCAGCTGACTGCGCTCGGCGGCGGCACCATCCCGCTGCAGCGCAACGACCACAAGACCGAGTGGTATGCCAAAGCCGGCATGGTGCTGCCGGCGGTCTATGCGATGCGCGGCACGCGCTTCCTGCACGAGCGCGATGCCTCGCCGGCGGATCTGGCGCAGGTCGCGGTCAAGAACCGCTATCACGGCTCGCTCAATCCGTACGCCCAGCAGCGCAGCACGACGACGGTCGACGAAGTGCTCGGCTCGCGCATGATCGCCGATCCCCTGACGCTGCTGCAGTGCTGCCCTTCGCAAGTCGATGGCGCGGCAGCACTGGTGCTCGGTACGACGCGGCCGGGACATCCGCGGCCGGTCAGGCTGCTGTCCTCGGTGGTGGTGTCGGGCATGCGGGAGGGGGCCGACGACGACATTCTCGATGCGGAGATCACCGCGCGCGCGGCGCGGCTGGCGTACCAGCAGGCGGGCCTGGCCCCCGAGGACGTCGACGTCGTCGAACTGCACGACGCCTTCACCATCGCCGAACTGCTCTACTACGAAGCGCTGGGGCTGGCCCCGCGCGGCGAGGCCGTGCCGCTGCTGCGATCGGGCGCTACCCGCCTGGGCGGCCGCGTGCCGGTCAATCCGAGCGGCGGGCTGCTGGCCAAGGGCCATCCGCTCGGCGCCACCGGTGTGGCGCAGATGGTCGAGATCCTGTGGCAGCTGCAGGGCCGCGCCGGCGAACGGCAGGTAGCGGACGCCCGCGTCGGCCTGACGCAATGCACCGGCGGCGGCATCGCGGGCGTGGATCACGCCGCTTCCTCGGTGCACATCCTCGGAGTCTGACATGGCAACCGATATCACCAACCCGCGCTTCGATCCCTCCCACGTCGCGGTGGTCACCGGCGCCGCCCGCGGCATCGGCCTGGGCATCGCCACCCAGCTGGCCCGCCATGGCCTGACCGTGGCCCTGCTCGACCGCGACGCCACCGCGCTCGACGGCGCCGTCGGCGCGCTGTCCGCGCAGGGATGCAAGGTCTTCGGCGCCAGCGTGGACCTGACCGATTCCGCCGCGGTCAACGCGGCCTTTGCGCAGGTGCAGGCACGCGCCGGCCGGGTCGACTATCTGGTCAACAATGCCGGCGCCGTGCGCGATATGCGCTTCCTGAAGATGAGTGACGCGGATTGGGACCTGGTCATCGAAACGAACCTGCGTTCGCAATTCCTGTGCTGCCGCGCCGCGCTGCCGGGCATGGTCGAGCGCGGCCACGGCCGCGTCGTCAATATCTCGTCGCGCGCGTGGCTGGGTGGCTTCGGGCAGGCCAACTACTCGGCCGCCAAGGGTGGCGTGGTCAGTCTGACCCGCTCGCTCGCCATCGAATTCGCAAGCAAGGGCATCACCGTCAATGCGGTGGCTCCGGGCATCGTCGATACCCCGCTGTTCCAGGGCTTTGCGCCGGACGTGCAGGCGCGGCTGCGGCAATCCGTGCCGGTGCAGCGGATCGGCACCGCAGAGGACATCGCCAACGCGGTGGCATTCTTCCTCGATCCGCAATCGTCGTACGTAACCGGGCAGGTGCTGTATGTGTGCGGCGGCCGCAGCCTGTCGTCGCCGAGCGTATAGGGAGGCCGCCATGACCGTACGACTCGACATCCACGGCGCGGTGGCCGTCATCACCATCGACCGCCCCGAGGCGCTCAACGCGCTCGACGTGCCGGCGCTGCGCGCGCTGCGCGCGCACCTGGCGGCGGTGCGCGACCGCGACGACCTGCGCGTGGCGGTGCTGACCGGCGCCGGCACCCGGGCCTTCTGTGCGGGCGCCGATCTCAAGGGCACCCGGGCTTCGCCCGCCACCTATCCGGAAGCGCTGTTTCGCGCGCCGGAGCAGGCGGCCGATCTGGGGCTCTATATCCGGCTGATGGACCTGAGCGACCTTGCCCTGCACAAGCCGCTGATCGCCGCGGTCAACGGGCACTGCCTCGGCGCCGGGCTCGAGATCGCGCTGCAATGCGATGTCCGCATCGCGGCCGAGTCGGCGAGCTTTGGCCTGCCGGAAACCGCGGTCGGCTCGATACCCGCCGTCTCGGGCCTGCATCGGCTGCTCAAGGCGGTGCCGGCCGCCCATGCGATGCAGATGGTACTGACCGGCGAGCGCATCGACGCCGCGCAGGCGATGCGCATCGGCCTGGTCAGCGAGACGCTGGCATCGGCCGCACTGCTGGACCGCGCGCTGGCCATTGCGGCGCGCATCGCTGCCAACGCGCCGCTGGCGGTGCAAGCGGTCAAGAAACTGTCCCGGCAGACCAGCCATCTGAGCGAAGCCGATGCGCAGCAGCTGACCGAGCTCTACTGGGGCGTGCTGCGCGATACCGCGGACCGGATCGAGGGCCGCCAGGCCTTTACCGAGAAGCGCCAGCCGCACTACACGGGCCGCTGACGGCACTGCGGCATCGGTCACGAACAAACCGACAAACCAACAAAGCGACAAAGCGACAGGAGACAACCATGGCAACCCTCACACGATTCGCGCGCACCGCACTGGCCGGCATGCTGGCGATCGCCGCGCTCGATGCGGCAGCGCAGGCGCCCTTTCCCACGCAGAAGCCCATCACGCTCGTGGTGCCGTTCGCGCCAGGCGGCGGCAACGATATCCTGGCGCGCCTGATCGCGCCGAAGATGGGCCAGGCGCTGGGGCAGACCATCGTGATCGAGAACAAGCCGGGCGCCGGTGGCAATCTCGGGGCCGACTACGTGGCCCACGCCGCGCCGGACGGCTACACGCTGGTGATCGCCTCGAGCCAGGTCACGATGAACCCGTTTCTCGGCATCAAGGTGCCGTTCAGGATCGAAGCGGATTTCGAACCGGTGGGACGGATCGCCTCGGTGCCGATCATGCTGGTCGCCAACAACCAGCAGCCGTTCCGCACGCTGCAGGACTTCATCCAGTACAGCCGCGCCAATCCGGGCAAGCTCAGCTACAGCAGCCCCGGCAACGGCACCCCGCAGCATCTTGCCGGCGAGGTCTTTGCCAAGCTGAACAAGACCGAACTGCTGCACGTGCCCTATCGCGGCACCGGCCCTTCGATCACCGACCTGATGGGCGGGCAGGTGCAGCTCTCATTTGCGACCTTCGCCTCGGCCATCGAGTATGTGCGGGCCGGGAGGCTGCGCGCGCTGGGGATTGCGGGGACCAGGCGCACGCCGTTGATGCCGGACCTGCCGACCTTCGCCGAAGCGGGCATCAAGGGCTACGACGCCGAGCTGTGGTACAGCCTGCTGGCGCCGGCGAAGACGCCCGGGCCGGTGGTCGACAGGATCAATGCCGCGCTGCTGGCCGCGCTCAAATCGCCGGAGGTCTCCGCGCAGATGGCAAGGCAAGGCTTCGAGCCGCAGGCGTCGTCGCCGGCCGAACTGAAGGCGCAGCTGGGCAAGGACATGGCGCGCTGGCAGCGGCTGATCCAGGAAAACGGCATCAAGGTGGGGCTATGAGCGATCGTGCCATCCACGCGTCGGCCGCCCCGGTGCCGCCGACCGCCAACCCGCTGCTCGATTATCTCGGCATCCGGCTCGCCAGCGTGGGCGAGGGCCGCTGCGTGTTCGAACTGGACCTCGCGCCGCGCCATCTGAACCGCCAGGGCAGCGTGCAGGGCGGCGTGGTCGCCACCATGCTGGATGCCGCCTGCGGCTATGCCGGCCTGCCCGTGGGGCCCGATGGCGCACTCGGCCACGCCGTCACCGCCATGCTGTCGATCAGCTACCTCAGCAAGGCAAGCAGCGGGCGCCTGCGCGCCTGCGCCACGGTAACGCGTGCCGGCAACAGCCTCTACTTCGCCTCGGCGCAATTGACGTCCGATGCCGGCGTGCTGATTGCCACCGCACAGGGCACCTTCAAGCGTGCCCGCTCCGCTCCGGAGGCATGACATGTTGCGCGACGCACTGCACGGCCTGACCGTGATCGACTTCACGCAGATCGGCGCGGGGCCGACCTGCACCATGCTGCTGGCCGACATGGGAGCGCGTGTCATCAAGGTGGAACCGACCGGCGGCGAACTGGGACGCGGGCTGGGCCCGGGCTGGATCGGCGACGATGCCGCGCTGTTCCATGGCTTCAACCGCAACAAGCTCGGCGTGGCACTGGAATTGAAATGCAGCGACGGCGTCGCGGTCGCACGCCGGTTGATCGCCGGCGCCGACATCGTCGTGGAAAGCATGCGTCCCGGCGTGATGGATCGGCTGGGACTTGGCCACGCGCAATGGGCCGAGCCGCATCCGGGCCTGATCTATTGCTCGATCTCCGCCTATGGGCAGCAGGGGCCGTACGCAGACCGGGCCGGGGTCGATGGCATCATGCAGGCCGATTCCGGGCTGATGAGCCTGATCGGCCTGCCCGACGGCGAACCGTGCAAGGTGCAGGCACCCGTGGTCGACGTGATGACCGGCTATGTCGCCTGCCTGGGCATTCTCGCCAAGCTGGCACAGCGGTCCCGCGACGGCCAGGGCGGCCATCTGGACGTCAACCTGTTCAACGCGGCGCTCGCGCTGCAACAGTCGTCGCTGACCAGCTATTGCGCCGACGGCCAGTTGCCCCAGCGCGCGGGCAGCGCGGCGCCGTACTCGGCGCCGAACCAGGCCTTCCGCACCGCAGACGGCTGGATCATGGTGGCCGCCTACATGCCCGAGCGCTGGCGGCGCCTGTGCGACGTGCTGGGCCTGCAGGCGCTCGCCGACGATCCGCGCTTTGCCACCTCGCCGCTGCGGGTGGCCAATCGCGCGGCGATGACGCAGGCGCTGAACGAGGTGTTCGGCACGCGCTCCACCGAGACGTGGCTGGCGCTGCTGCAGCAGGCCGACATCCTGTGCGCCCCCGTCGCGACCTACGACGACGTCATGGCGCATCCGCAGCTGGCCGCGAACGGCATGATGCAGCGCATTGCGCATCCCACGCTGGGCGACATCCGCATGCCGGGGTTCCCGATCAACAGCGTGCGCGAGAACGCACGATCCGCCCTGCCGGCGCCGGGGTGCGGCGAGCATACCGAGGCGGTGCTACGCGAACTGGGCTACGGCGCGGACGAGATCGCCACGCTGCGGGCAAGCGGCGCGATCCGTTGCGCCGATCCTGTTGCCCCACCGCCCGCCACCGTGGCGACGGCGTAATCTGGCAACGAGTCGCCGCAATATCGCGCCCACTCACTGCTGCGCCGCGAACTGTGCCAGCAGCCACTGCCGGAACACCGCCATGCTCGCGCTCTCCTTGCGGTCGGCCGGGGTCAGCAGGTAGTAGGTGAAATCGCCCATGTCCACCGTCTGCCGGAACGGCGCCACCAGCCGGCCGGCCTCGAGGTCGGCCGCCACCAGGAAGCGCTGCGCGATCGCAAAGCCCTGGCCTTCGATGGCCGCCGCGTATGCCATTGCCGAACTCTGGTATGTCATGCCGCTGCGCGCATCGACATCCCGCTCCGCGCGCACGGATCGCAGCCAGTGTGCCCAGTCGTCGGGCCGGGCGATCGAATGCAGCAAGGTGTGGTGCCGCAGGTCGGCGGGCTTCTTCACCTTCGGCCCCTGCGCGAGCAGCCCGGGACTGCAGACCGGCACCAGGATGTTCGACACCAGCCGGTAGGCGTTCGCCCCGCTCCACTTGCCATCGCCAAGACGGATCGCGCCGTCGATGTCCTCCTTGCGGAAGTCCACCGGATCGAGCGACGCCGTCAGCAGCACCTCGATGCCCCGGTTGGCCGCATGAAAGCTCGACAGCCGGGGAATCAGCCAACGCATCGCGAAGGTGGTGTAGGCCCGGACCTTCAACTGCTTGCGCCGCGCGCGCTTGCCCAAACGGGTGGTGGCCTCGCGCAGGTCATCCATCGCGCGCGTGACGGCGCGGTAGTAGTCCTCCCCGGCGCTGGTCAGCGAAATCTGCCGATGTCCCCGATGCAGCAGCTGCACGCCAAGCCCTTCCTCCAGTCCGCGGATCTGGCGGCTCACCGCACCGGGCGTGACATGCAGCTCCTCGGCGGCCGCCGTGATGCTCAGATGCCGGCCCGCGGCCTCGAAGGCGCGCAGCGCGTTCAGTGGTGGCAGTTTGTCCATGGCGGCGAGTCTGCCATACGGTTGAGGTTTGCTCAATCGAAATGCCATTGGCAGATAGACAACTATCGGTTGTTACTGATGCTCCATTGCACCGCATTGTGTTGCGTGCTCGACGAACCTACATTGCTCTGCATGGCACCCGCCATCACGCATTTCAACTAACGCAGCATCCTCGAAGGAGAGTCACCATGTCCGCCACCATCACCACCAACGACAGCAAAGTCTGGTTCATCACCGGCGCCTCGCGCGGCTTCGGCCTGGCGCTGACGCGTGCCGCACTGGCCCGCGGCGATCGCGTGGTCGCCACCGCGCGCCGTCCCGAGACGACCGCTGCCGCGCTGGGAGAGCACGCGAACCTGCTGAGCGTGGCGCTGGACGTCACCAGCGAAGCGCAGGCCATCGCCGCGGCCGACGCCGCGGTGGCCCGCTTCGGCCGCATCGACGTGCTGGTCAACAACGCCGGCTACGGCCTGCTCGGCGCGGTGGAAGAGGCCTCGGCGAAGGAGGTCGAGCAGCAGTTCGCCACCAATGTGTTCGGCGTGCTGGCCGTGACCCGCGCGGTGCTGCCGCAGATGCGCCGCCAGCGCAGCGGCCACGTGATCAATATCTCGTCGATCGGCGGCTATGCGGCCTATCCCGGCTGGGGCGTCTACGGCGCGACCAAGTTCGCGGTGGAGGGGCTGACCGAGGCGCTGGACGCGGAACTGGCGCCGCTGGGCATCCGCGCCACCGTGGTCGAGCCGGGCTTCTTCCGCACCGACTTCCTCGACGACAGCTCGCTGGTGCGCGTGCGCTCGGAGATCGCCGCCTACGCCGACACCGTTGGCGCGATGCGGGGCCACATGGCGTCCGCCAACCACCAGCAGCCGGGCGACCCGGTCAAGCTGGCCGCCGCGCTGCTGGCGCTGGCCGACAGCGAGACGCCGCCGGTGCGGCTGCCGCTGGGCTCGGACACGGTGGCACGGATTGCGCAGAAGCACCGCAAGGTCGAAGCGGAACTGTCCGCATGGCGGGCGCTGGCGGTGTCGACGGACCATGAAGACGTGCGGGTGTGACGAGGCGGCGCTTGCATGCCGCTGAGGCGATGGAGCGGCCCCTTGCCCTCTTCCCAGCCCTCTCCGGCAAGCGGGAGAGGGAACGGCGCGTCGCCAGTACGGTCGCCGTCGCTGCGTGCAAGCCCGTTTCGCGCGCCGCGGTTTGGCTCCTTTCCGGCAAGCGGGACAGGGAACGGTGCGTCGCCAGTACGGTCGCCGTCGCTGCGTGCAAGCCCGTTTCGCGCGCCGGCTGTTTCCTCCCCTCTCCCGCTTGCGGGAGCGGGGCCGGGAGAGAGGGCGCGGCGTGTGCCCGCGCTCCAACCCTTGAGCACCAGGCAACAGTCATTTGACGGTCCGGGGCTGTTTCCTTCCGGCATTCGGCAGCACAATGCCCCGAATCCAATCCCTCACCCCGAATTCCTGGAGCACACCATGACGCAAACGATTCCCGCCTTCGGCCTCGGCACCTTCCGCCTGACCGGCCAGACCGTGATCGATTCGGTCAAGAACGCGCTGTCGCTCGGCTATCGCCTGATCGATACCGCGCAGATCTACGGCAACGAGGCCGAGATCGGCCAGGCGACCGCGCAAAGCGGCGTCGCGCGCAAGGATCTGTTCATCACGACCAAGATCTGGACCGACAACCTGGCCGGCGACAAGCTGATCGCGAGCCTGAAGGACAGCCTGGCGAAGCTGCGCACCGAGCAGGTCGACCTGACGCTGATCCACTGGCCGTCGCCGAATGGGGCGGTGCCGCTGCCCGAATACATGGCCGCGCTGGCCGAGGCCAAGGCACAGGGGCTGACGCGGCTGATCGGCGTGTCGAACTTCACCGTGTCGCTGCTGGGCCAGGCCATCGCCGCGGTCGGCGCGGGCGAGATCGCGACGAACCAGATCGAGATCCATCCGTATCTGCAGAACCGCAAGCTGGTCGACTACGCGCGCGGCCAGGGCATCCATCTGACCTCGTACATGACGCTGGCCTATGGCAAGGTGGTGCAGGACCCGGTCGTGCAGGCCATTGCGCAGGCCCATGGCGCCACGCCGGCCCAGGTGGCGCTGGCCTGGGCGCTGCAGCAGGGCTTCGCGGTGATCCCGTCGTCGACCAGGCGCGAGAACCTCGCCAGCAATCTGCATGCGCAGCAGCTGCGCCTGACCGACGACGAAATGGCGAAGATCGCCACGCTCGATCGCGGCGAGCGGCTGGCCAATCCGGAAGGCATCGCCCCCGCCTGGGATTGAGCGCCCTCCCCCGTGCCTCCGTCGTCCCCGCGCACGCGGGCACCCAGCAACTTCCGTCGCCTTCACGTAAAGCCGTAACGTCACTGGGTCCCCCGCGTGCGCGGGGACGACCGATACAGCCGCCTTCACTGCTCAGCGGCTGGGCTGCAACGCCTCGTCGTTTCCCTGCACCACCGCATGCGGGTCGCTGCGCGGCACACCGTTGAACAGCAGGTTCAGCAGCACCGACAGCACGCAGGCCAGCAGGATACTGCTGTGCATCAGCGGCTGCAGCCACTTGGGCAGATGGTGGAACAGCGTGGGCGCGAAGGTCGGCAGCAGCGAGATCGCCAGCGTCGCCGCGACGATATAGACGTTGTGCCGGTGCGATTCGAAATCGACCCGGCTGAGCGTGCGCACGCCCGCCGCGGTGACTACGCCGAACATGAACAGCGCCGCCCCGCCCAGCGCAGGCAGCGGCACCGAGGCGACCACCGTCGCCATCTTGGGAAACAGCCCCAGCACGCACAGGATCGCGCCGGCCGCCACCACCACCCAGCGGCTCTTGACGCCAGTGACCACCAGCAGCCCGATGTTCTGGCTGTAGATCGTGTACGGAAAGCCGTTCAGCGCGCCGCCGATCACGCTGGCCAGACCGTTGGCGCGCAGGCCGTCGGTCATCTCGCGCGGCGTCAGGGTCTTGCCGACCACGTCGCCCGTCGCCAGGAACAGGCCCATCGACTCGATCATGATGATCACCATCACGACCACGATGGTGGCAATCGCGAGCGGGTCGAACACCGGCCAGCCGAAGTAGAAGGGCCGGATCACGTCCACCATCGGCGCCTCGGCAACACCGGCGAAGTCCACCATGCCGAAGGGGACCGCCACCAGCATGCCGGCCGCCAGTGCGAGCAGCACCGAGACATTGGTCCAGAAGCCCTTGAGCCAGCGGTTGATCACGAGGATCAGCGCAAAGACGAAGCCGGCCAGCGCCAGGTTGTGCGGCGCGCCGAAGTCCGGCGCACCCTTGCCGCCGCCGATCCAGTTGACGCCGACCGGGAACAGCGACAGCCCGACCACCATCACGATGGAACCGCCGACGATCGGCGGAAAGAAGCGCACCAGCCGGCCGAATACCGGCGATATCAGCATCGTCATCAGACCGCCCGCCATCACCGCGCCGATCACGGCCGGCAGCCCGAGCCCCGGATTGGTGGCGATCACCAGGATCGGCGGTATCGCGCTGAAGGCGACGCCCTGCATCACCGGCATCCGCACGCCGATGCGCCAGAAGCCGGCCGACTGCAGGATGGTGGCGATGCCGCAGGTGAACAGGTCGGCGTTGATCAGCACGGCCACCGCTTCCTTCGGCAGTTTCAGCGCGGTAGCGATGATCATCGGTACCGCAATCGCGCCGACATACATCACCAGCACATGCTGGAAGCCGAGCATCAGCAGCGGCCCGGTGGGCGGTACCGCATCGACCGGTGCGCGGGCGGGCGGCGCGGTGTCGCGCGCCGCGTTGGGTTGCGCTTTCATGGGGGTGTCTCCTTCCGGATCTCGTTGTGGTCGTTGTAATGGTCTTGCGCGCGCGGTCCGGCGGCGCCGGTGCCGGCATAGCGTGGGATGCCGCATTGCGAGGCACTGAGGTACGGTGGCGGCGGGCCATCGAAACGACGCCGCCGCCACCGTGGACACCGCGGCGTCAGGCCAAGCGGAACGGCGTCGCGCGCAGGCGCTTGCCGGTCGCCGCGAAGATCGCGTTGCCGATCGCCGGTACCACCGGCGGATTGGACAGTTCGCCCACCCCGCTGGGCGCCCTGCCCGACGGGGGCATCAGTTCGATGTCCAGCTGCGGCGCATCGGTGATCCGCACTACCGGATAGTCGTGGTAATTGCTGATGCGCACGGTGCCGTGGTCGATCGGCACCTCGTTCATCATCGCCGTCGACACGCCCCAGTACAGCCCCCCGGCAAGCTGCTGGCGCACCGAGCTGGGATCGACGGCCAGCCCGCAATCGACCACGCAGCTGAGCCTGTGCACGGCGATCGCGCGCTCCTTGACCTCGACTTCCGCGACCACCGCGATATAGCTCTTGTAGCCCTGATAGGTCGCGATGCCGAGCCCGCGCCCGGGCGCCGAAGCCCGCGGCCAGCCTGCCAGCGCGGCGGCACGCTCGAGCACCGCCAGATGCTCGGGCCGCTCGCGCAGCAGGCGGCGGCGATAGGCCAGCGGGTCCTGCCCCGCCGCATGCGCGGCCTCGTCGATCAGGCTTTCGATCGCAAAGACGTTCGGCACGTAGCTGACCGCGCGCCACCACCAGATCGGCAACTTCGGTTCGACCCGCACCCACGCCAGGTCCAGCGTGCCGATGTCGTAGTAGAAGTCGTCGCGCATCGCCTCGGTGCAGCTCGGATCGACCGGCACCTTGGCCAGGAAGCCGGGATCGTCGGGCTCCTTGATCGACGGCGTCACCGCGCGCAGGCTGAATGCCGCGATGACGCCGTCGCGATCGAGCGCGGCGCGCGCCTTGTGCACGCTGGCGGTCTGGTAGAACAGGCCGCGCATATCGTCCTCGCGGCTGTAGATCAGCTTGACGGGCTTGCCGACGCGGCGCGAGATGTAGGTGGCCTCGAGAATCTGATGCATGCCCTCGCGCGCGCCGAAGCTGCCGCCGGCCTCGGTCAGATGGATCCTGACCTTGTCGGCCGGCACGCCGGCGATGGTCTGCGCCGCCTGCGCGCAGCGCGACGGCACCTGGATGCCACCCCAGTATTCGACGATGCCGTCGTGCACCCAGGCCACCACGCTGAGCGGTTCCATCTGCGCGTGGGCCTTGTAAGGCATCGTGTAGACGCCTTCGACCACCTTGTCGGCACGAGCGAACGCCGCCGCCGCATCGCCCTTGACCTTGCTCTTGGCACCGGGATCGTCGACATGCCGCGCCAGCTCGCGCAGCGCACCCTCGGCGCTGAAGTCCGCCATGTCGCTATCACCCCATTGGACCTTCAACGCCTGGCGTGCGCGCTGCGCGGCCCAGAAGTGGTCGGCGACGATGGCCACGCCGGGCTGGCAGGCGCCGTTGTCCGGCACCGCCGGGCCCATGCCGGGACGGAAATGCGCGATCGCCGCCGGGATCTCGGTGGCGAACACATCGCGCACGCCCGGCATCGCCTTGACCTCGGCCGCGTTGAACGACACCACGGGGGCATTGATCACCGGCGGATGCACCACGATCGCGGTCAGCATGCCGGGCAGCTTGATATCGACCGCGTATTGCGCGCGGCCGGTCAGCTTGTCGGCGACACGATAGCTGCTGCGCTCTTTGCCGATCAGCACGAAGTCCGCCGGGCGCTTGAGGGCGACGTCGCTGGGCACGGGCTGGCGCGCCGCGCCTTCGGCCAGATCGCCGTAGCCGAGCCGCCGCGAGCCGGCGGCATCGATCACCACGCCGTTGCTCGTGCGGCAACTGGCCGGATCGACCCGCCAGCGCTGCGCGGCCTCTGCGACCAGCATCGCGCGCGCGGTGGCGCCGGCGCGCCGCAGCGTATTCCATTCGAGCGGCACGCTGGTGCTGCCGCCGGTCGCGTGCATGCCCCACAGCGGATGGATATAGACCTGCGCCAGCGGATCGTCGGGCTGCACCACGCGCACGCGCGACCAGTCGGCATCGAGCTCCTCGGCCAGCATCAGCCCGAGCGCGTTCTTGACGCCGGTGCCGCTGTCGAACTTGTGCACGACCAGCAGGACCTCGCCTCGCGGCGTGATGCGGACCCAGGCATTGGGGGCGAAGGCCACGCCATCGGCGGTGGCGCCCGCGGACGATGCCCCGGCGGATGTGCCCGCCGCCCGTACGCCGCTGGCGCTCAGCTCCAGCATCAGGCCGCCGGCCAGCGCCGCCCCGCTCTTCAGAAAGTCGCGCCGCTTCATGCCGGCCTCCCGCTGCGCAGTTCGGCCGCGGCGCGATGGACCGCGCGCCGGATCCGGTCATAGGTGCCGCAGCGGCAGATATTGCCCGCCATCGCCGCATCGATATCGCTGTCGCTGGGCTTTGGCTTTTGCGCCAGCAACGCGGCGGCCGACATCAGCTGCCCCGACTGGCAGTAGCCGCATTGCGGCACGTCCTCGGCCTGCCACGCGCGCTGCAGCACGTGCAGCGCATCCGGCTTGCCCAGCCCCTCGATGGTCGTCACGCGCTTGCCGGCGACGCTGGACAACGGGGTCTGGCAGGCGCGCACGGCCTGCCCGTCGACATGGACGGTGCACGCGCCGCACAGCCCCATGCCGCAGCCGTACTTGGTGCCGGTCAGGTCCAGCTGGTCGCGCAATACCCACAGCAGCGGCGTATCCGCGGGGGCGTCCACCCGACGGCGGGCGCCATTGACATCGAGCTTGGTGGTCATCGTGGTCTCCTCGGCCGCCCCTCTGGCGTGGACGGATCAGGGAAAGCCTAGGTGTCGCACAACCATATGTGAAATATGATTTCGGAATCCAATCCATACGGATCTCATATGGATCTCCGCCAGCTGCGCTACTTCATCGCGGTCGCCGAGGAAGGTAACTACAGCCGCGCCGCCGAGCGGCTGCATATCTCGCAGCCGCCGCTGAGCCAGCAGATCAAGTCGCTCGAAGGCGCGCTGCGGGTCACGCTGTTTGAGCGCGGCCGGCATGGCGCGCGGCTCACGCGTGCGGGCGAGGCGCTGCTGACGCGGGCGCGCCGCATCGTCGACGACTGCGACTCGGTGGAACATCAGGTGCGGCGGGTCGCGGAAGGGCTGGAGGGCTATCTGCGCATCGGCATCATCAATTCGGTGATGTACGGCCCGCTGCCGCTGACGCTGCGCCAGTTCCAGCTGCACAATCCGGGCGTCGAATGGACGCTGCACGAACTGCTGCCCGACCAGCAGTACGAGGCACTGGCGCGGGGGCGCATCGACGTGGGGTTTTCCTGCAGCGCGGCGGCGCGCAGCGATCTGCGCTCGATCCTGGTCTATGCGCAGCCGCTGGTGGTGGCGATGGCGGCCGACCATCCGCTGGCGGGCGCGCCGCGCGTCTCGCTGCGGCAGCTGTCCGGCGATGCCTTCGTGCTGCTGAACATGCAAAGTCCGATGATTCGCAATGTGCTGGCCGCCTGCCTGCGCGAAGGGGTCGAACCGCGCGTGATGCACGAGTCGATCGACCCGGAGACGGTGCTGGGACTGGTAGGCGCGGGGGTCGGCGTCAGCGTGCTGCCGGCCTCGCTGTCGGCCACCCGCCGCGACGACGTCAGCTACGTGCCGCTGGGCGCGCGCGGGCTGGACGCCGACCTGCATGCGACGGTGCGGCGCGAACATGCGCTGCCCGCGCTGGAGCGCTTTCTCGCGCTGCTGGAGGACGTTACGCGGACCTGGCACCGCGAGGTGTTCGGCGACGGCGCCGCGCCGGGCGGCGCGGGCTGGGCAGGGACTCGGAGGCGGGACCTGATGGACGACATCAAGGACGACATCAAGGACGACATCAAGGCCGACATCAAGGACGACATCAAGCGCAACGTCAGGCGCAAGGCCGGGCGCAAAGTCAGGCCGGCGTCATCACCACCTTGATGCAGCCGTCATGCTTGTCGCGGAAGGTCTCGTACATCGAGGGGCCGTCGGCCAGCGTGACGCGATGCGAGATCACGAAGGTCGGATCGATCTGCCCGTCGACGATGCGCTGGAGCAGATCGTCGGTCCAGCGGTTGACATGGGTCTGGCCGGTACGGATCGTCAGGCCCTTGTTCATCAGCGCGCCCATCGGGATCTTGTCGACCAATCCGCCATAGACGCCCGGAATCGACACGATGCCGCCGGGCCGGCAGACATAGATCATTTCGCGCAGCACATGCGGACGGTCGGTCTCCAGCATCACGGCCTGCTTGACGCGATCGTAGATCGAGTCGAGCGAGCGAGTCGCATGCGCTTCCAGGCCGACCGCGTCGATGCACTTGTCCGGGCCCTTGCCATGCGTGATCTCGTTGAGCGCCTCGAGCACGCTCCGGTTCTCGAAATCGATCGGCGTCACACGGTCGGGACCGAGCTGCTGCGCCATGCGCAGGCGTTCGGGCACGCGGTCGATCACCACCACCTGCTTCGCCCCCATCAGCAACGCCGACAGGATGCAGAACTGCCCGACCGGTCCCGCGCCCCAGATCGCGACGATGTCGTCGGGCTGGATCTCGCATTGCGCCGCGGCCTGCCAGCCGGTCGGCAGGATGTCGCCGAGAAACAGCACCTGTTCGTCGCTCAGTTCGGCGGGCACCTTGACCGGCGCCACGTCGGCATAGGGCACGCGTACGTACTCGGCCTGCCCGCCCGCATAGCCGCCGGTCAGATGGGTGTAGCCAAACAGCCCGGCGGTGGTATGGCCGAACATCTTGTCGGCGGCGTCCTTGTTGCGGTTCGTGCGCTCGCACACCGAGAAATTGCCGCGCCGGCATTGATCGCATTCGCCGCAGATGATGGTGAACGGCACCACCACGCGGTCGCCGACGCGCAGCCGGCGGTTTTCCGCGCCGACCTCGACGACCTCGCCCATGAATTCGTGGCCCATGATGTCGCCGTGCTCCATGCCGGGCACGAAGCCGTCATACAGATGCAGGTCCGAGCCACAGATCGCGCAACTGCTGACGCGAACGATGGCGTCGCGCGGGTGTTCGATCACGGGATCGGGAACGGTGTCGTAGCGGATATCGTGCTTGCCGTGCCAGCAAAGGGCTTTCATCGCGGGCTCCCAGGGAAGAGCGGCACGCCAGTCGCGCCGCATGGGGCGGGAATGCAAGCGCTGTTCCACGAGGATGGCAAGGCATCGCGCCTCGATAAGTCGCCCTTCGGTGGCGTGGGCGGGCGCGAAAGTTACATGTGGGGGAAGAAGTTTCAAGTGGCTTGCGCAGGGGCCAGGGAACCAGCGCTACCGGCTGTTTTCCCCCTCTCCCGCAAGCGGGAGAGGGAGCGGGGTATCGCGAGCGCCAAGCGCGTCGGCAGGTCCCGGACTCAGCCCGGCAGCGCAATCGTAAACGTCGTGCCGCGTCCCGGCGCGCTGTCGACGCCGACATGGCCGCCGTGCCGCTCGATCACCGTCTTGACGAACAGCAGCCCCAGTCCGCTGCCTTCGCGCACCGGACGGCCCTCTTCCTGCAGCCGGCTGAACGGCTGGAACAGGCGTGCCTGCTCCTCGGGCGCGATGCCGGGTCCCTGGTCGGAGACCGACACCACCAGGCCGCCATCGCTGCCGTCCTCGTGCCACACGCGGCCGGCGCGCACGGTGACGGTGCCGTCCGGCGGGCTGTACTTGACCGCGTTGTCGATCAGATTGGAGACGGCGCGCATCAGCAGCGCCGCTTCGCCATACAGCATCATCTCCTCGTTGCCGGTCTGCACCGCCACGGTCACGCGGCGCGCCTGCGCCAGCGCCCACAGCGAATCGGCGGCGTCCATCAGCACCGTGGTCAGGTCGATCTCGGCAAAGCGCAGGTGCTGCGACTCGGCCCGCGCCAGCTGGATGAAATCGTCGGCCAGCGCCAGCGTGCGGCCGGCGTGGTGGCGGATGCGTTCGAGCAGCAGCGGCGGTTCCAGCGCGCGCGCCGGGTCGGCCTGCAGCTCGACCAGCGCCAGGATCGACGCCTGCGGCGAGCGCATGTCGTGCGAAATGAAGCGCAGCGTTTCCTCGCGCTGGCGCTCGGCCAGCCGCACCTGCGTGATGTCGATGAAGCTGATGCTGAAGCCGGCGACCTCGCCCGCGTTGCCGCGCAGCGGCGCACCGCGCAGCAGCATCGCGCGCTGGTCGTGGGTCTGCAGCTCGACCCCGGCGCGCTCTCCGCGCGAGGGCGCCGCGCCGTTGTCGGCGGCGCGCTTGAGCCGATCCCAATAGTCGAGCCCGCCCTGCGGCGGTGCGAAGATGTCGGCGATCAGCGTATCGAGCAAGGGACGCGCCCCACCTTCGGTGGTGAGCGAAGACAACAGTCGCGGCGACAGGGCCACCGCGCCGGCATTGGCCAGCAGGATGCTGCCGTCGGCATCGCAGATCACGGTGGCATCGGGCAGGTTCTCCAGCCCGTCGGACAGCAGGCGGCGCAGGTCGCGCTGCCGCGTGATCATCCGGTACAGCGCGCTCATGCGCGTATCGAGCGTGCCCCCGGCCAGCGGCGGCGGGCTCTTGCCGCCCGGCAGCGCCGGCTCGCGCTCCAACCGCGCGACCTCGGCGGACAGGAAGGCCAGCGCCGATTCCTGCCGGCGCCAGCTCCACAGCGGATAGAACACCAGGCAGGCCACGATCGCCGGCACCGGCGAGAACCACAGCCGCTCGAAATGCATCAGCGCCACGCTGGCGCCGAACAGCCCCACGATCACCGCGGCGCTGACCAGCAGCGCATCGCGGGGGGACATCAGCAGCGCCGCCAGGCAGGCGAGCAGCACCGGCAACAGCGTCAGCGGCCAGTACCAGGCGCGCTGCACCGGCACGATGCCACTGTTGTCGAGCAGCGCCTGCGCGGCGTTGGCCAGCAGCTCGACGCCGCTGATGCCGGCACCGTTCTTCGACAGCGGCGCGGAGAACATGTCGCCAAGTCCCGTCGCGCCGGCGCCGACCAGCACCAGCTTGTCGCGGAACAGCTCGGGCGGAATGGCGCCGCTCAGCACGTCGATTGCCGACACCGTGCGGAAGGTGCCGATCGGTCCGGCGAACGGAATGCCCAGGCGATGGCGGCGATGCCATTCGCCGGCCAGCGTCTCGTCGACCGGCACCTGGCGGTAGCTCGCCAGCGGCCGTTGCGGCTGCCCGAACTGCACCAGGCGCACGACGAAATGGTCCAGCATCTGGCCCGGCACGCCCTCCTGCAGATAGATATGACGGGCCAGTCCGTCGACGTCGGTCGCGATATTGATATGGCCCACATCGGCACCGAGCGCCGGCAGCGGATAGCTCAGGCGATAACCGTCGCGCACCGGCTCTGCCAGCGCGGGGACGATCACGTTGCCCGCGCGCGCCATGCTGACCGCCAGCGCCTCGTCGTCCTCGGGATGGCGCCAGTCCGGCTCGACCAGCAACACGTCCAGCCCGATCACGCGCGCCCCGCCATCGGCGAGCCGATCGACCAGCCCGGCCAGCAGTGAGCGCCGCCATGGCCAGCGGCCCACCGCGGACAGCGATTCATCGTCGATCGAGACGATCAGGATGTCGTCGCGCGGCGCGTGCTGCTGCGCGGCGATGCCGATGTCGTAGACCGCCAGGTCCAGCCGCTGGCTCGCGCCGAAATCCGCGCGCACCGCGGCGACCACCATCACCAGCATGGTCAGCGCCAGCCATTCGATCAGCGTGCGCCGATGAAAGCCGGCGATCAGGCCGCTGCCCGCGGCCGTGCGCAACTGGGGCAGGCGGAAGCGGCTATCCGCCACGGCGCACACTGCCGCTGGCAGTGCCGATCGGAGCGCCCGTGCCGTCGCGCAGATGCTCGTGGACCTCGATGCGTTGCGGCGCCGAGAACGGCGACTCGCTGCCATCGCGCTCGATGCGTGCGACCCGCACGTAATAGACGCCGGCCGGCGGACGCGGCAGCGCCGCGGTGTCCGACTCGATGCGCTGATCCTGCACGGGCCAGGCAAAGCCGGGTTCGTCGGCCAGCTGCACGCGATAGGCCAGCGGTGCAAACGCCGCCGGTTGTCCGGCTGCGCCCCAGTGCAGGCGCAGCGCGCCGCCGTTGTCCTCGACCCGGGCGACGCCCGGCGCCGGCGGCAGCAGGCGGAACGCCACCGGGGCGCTCCACGGGCCGGCCTGCCCCTTGGCATCGATCGAGCGCACTCGCCACCACCAGTCGCCCGGCGCCAGCGTCTGCTGCGTGCCTGCCTCGCGGGTGCTGCCGTGCGCGGCCAGCGTGCCGAAATTCGCGTCGGAGGCGATCTCGAAGCGGTAATCGGCGGCGCTGTCGACCGCCGCCCATTGCAGTTCGGCCCCGGTGCCGTGCACCGTGCTGCGCGGCGCCGGTTCGACCGTATAGGGCGCGGGCGGATTGAGCCGCACCGTCAGCGGCGCGATCGCGGCATTGCCCGGAATGCGGTTCCGATCGATGGCGCGCACCTCGAGATAGGCGGGGCCATCGGGCAGTCCGGTCAGCGCCGCGGCCGGCGGCGTGACGGTATCGGCGAAGACCGCTTCGGTACGCTGGGCATCGCGCGTGACCCGGACCAGGTAGCCGATGGCACCCTTGACCGGCTGCCAGCCCACTTCGGCATGGCTGGCGTAGATCGGCTCGGCCGGCACCGCGCTGAGCGTAGGCGCCGCCAGCAAGGTGTGCACCACCGCGTCGCCCGCGCTGCCGACGGCGATGCCGTGTCCCGCCGTGACGGTGCGCTTGGCGCGCTGCGCGCGCACCGCCACGGTCCCCTCCAGTACCGCGCTGCGGTTGGCGCGCCGGCCCGGCTCGTCGGGCTGGCCGGCATCGACCGCGTAGCGGGTGCCGCGCACCCCCGTGACCATCATCGGCGTGCGGACCTCGAAGCGGCCCACGCCGGTCCCGCCCGGAGCGACGCGCGACTCGATGCCGCCACGATCGACCGTCATCACGGTATCGCCCAGACCCGTGCCGGCGAACACGCGCAGGCGCTTGACCTGCAGCCGCGTGTTCGGCGGCATCGCGACGCGGGTGCCATCGGGCAGCTCGAAGGTGACCAGGCCATCGGCGCCGGTTTGCAGCCAGGCCGCCTCGTCGACGCGCATGCCGGGCCGCATCGCCGCGCCATTGGCGTCGGCCTGGCCGACCACCGAGACCACGCGTGCGCTCGCGGCCGTCACCGGAATGCGGGCGAGCGGTATCCGGACCTGAGTGCCGATCGGCAGCCGATACGGATCGGCGACGCGGTTCAGCGCCTTGAGCTCGCGCCAGACGTCGGCGCGGCCGGTATAGCGCTGGGCGACCCAGAACAGCGTGTCGCCCGGTTCGACCTGATGCAGGAAATATTCGCCGTCGGCCCCGGCCGGGCCCGCCTGTGCCGGCGCGAGCGCCAGCAGCGACCATGCGGCCACGGCGGCCCTGACCACCGTGGTGGCCGTCACCACCCCACCCTTACGCGCCATCGGCCTGCCCCGTGCAGCGCTCGAAACGATAGCCGTAGGAATACACCGAGGCCAGCCGCACACCGTTCTCCGGCCGCAGCCCGAGCTTGATGCGAAGCCGCGACAGATGCGTGTCCAGCGTGCGCGAGCTGGCGCCGAGCGAGCGGCCCCAGACCGCCTGCTCGACGACCTCGCGCGACAGCAGCCGGTCCATGTTGCGGAACAGATAGAGCGCGAGATCGAACTCGCGCGGCGCGATATCGACCTCGACGCCGTTCAGGCTCGCCGTGCGCGCCACCGGGTCCAGCCGATAGGCGCCCACCACGATGGCGTCGTTGGCCGGGGCCGACGGATACGTGCGGCGCAGCAGCGCCCCCACGCGCGCCAGCAGCTCGCCCCTTCGCACCGGCTTGATCATGTAGTCGTCGGCGCCCCCGGCCAATCCCATGACGATGTCCTCTTCCAGCGACCGGCTGGTCAGGAACAGGATCGGCGGATACTGCCCCGAATGCAGCCGCACGTGGGTCACCACGTCATAGCCGCTGATATCGGGCAACTGCCAGTCCATTACCAGCAGATCGTAGGAGCGCTCGCGCATCGCGCGCAAAAAGGCCTTGCCGCCCGAAAAACTGTCGCAGGTATGTCCGGCGCTGACCAGGATCTGCTGGATCAGTTCGGCCTGGCTCGGATCGTCTTCGACCGATGCGATATTCATATTCTTCTCGATTACAGGTCGGTTCGCGTCCTGCCCGGCACGGCGGCGCGGGCAGCGTGATTTCATGGATTCATCGGTATGGTGTGACGAATTGTAACTGCGTCGGTCACCGTACCGGCGGGCCATCCGCGCGGCTTTGCCGCCCGATTCGCATTACTGCAACATATAGGTTTCGTATTCCAGGCGCTCCAGCCGGCGATCCAGCAACACCAGCGCGATCGCCACCACGATCAGCACGGCGAACGCAAAACCGTAGCCATACCAGGCCGGCCCGAGTACCAGTGTCATCTGCGTGAGCCCCACATTCAGCGCCACGAAGGCTGCGCCGAGCAGCAATATCTCGCGGCGCCGGTCCAGATGGAAATAGAGGCTCAGCGTGGCCAGCAGTACCACGTACAGGCCCGCGCCAACCACGTCGACATGCAGCAGCGGCAGCTGCAGCTCGGCCATGCCGAACAGCGCCAGCAGCGGCCGCCCCAGCACGAACAGCGGCAGCGCGGCGAGCGCCAGCCACTTGACGATTTCGTACAGGCCCAGCCGCACGGCGCGCACCAGAGCGTTGCGCGCCTCCTCGATCCGCTGCAGCGAGCCGCCGCCGCGCACCGCATCGGCAAAGGCATCGTAGTGGGCAACGACATCCCGCTCGATACGCAGCATGAACACCGCCATCGCGGGCACGATGGCCAGATAGGCGAGAAACACCGGAACGTCGTAGATCGCCGACGCATGCAGCGGACCGATGACGCGCTGCCCCGTGCCGGCGTGGTACCAGAACTGCAGCTTGTCGGCCCAGATCCCCAGCGGGTACAGCAGGCCGATCGCCATCAGGCTTGGATAGCGATGGCGCCGCGCAAACACCTCGAACGACAGCAAGCGCGCGGTGCGGTCGCCGCGGTGGGCGCTGTGGGCGCACAGGATCTGCAGCGTCGTGCCGGCGAGCAGCACCAGCGCGCCGATCACGAAGCCGCCCAGCAGCCCCTCCAGACCGAAGCCGCGCAGTGCCACCGCCGCGACCGCCGCCGCCACATAGCCGCCCACGAAGGCGCAGACGATGCTGCCGTACTGCCGCATGCCGGACAGCAGGGTCACCGCGATCCAGACATGGCACATCAGCACGAAGCCCGCCAGCATCAGCGCGCGATACAGCGCCGATTGCTGCGGGAAGGCCCACAGCGCGCACGCCAGGCCGAACAGGCCGGCCAGCACCGTGACGACCAGCCCCACCGCATGCAGGCCCGGCAGTACCGCCTCGCCCCGGCCTTCGGCGAGACGGTCCGCGGCGAAGCGGATCAGATGAAGCTGCAGCGGACCCGTGAGGATCAGGCTGACGGCAATCAGACATGTTGCGGATACCTGGAACTGCGTGGCCAGCGCGCTGGGCAATCCGGTCGGCAGTCGCAGCACGCCGATCAGCAGAACGCCCGCGATCGCCAGCACCCAGGCGCCGCAAGAGAGCACGCCGGCAAAGCCGTAGGCGTGCAGCGTGCCGCCGACGCGGTTGCGATCCCGCCTGCCGCGCAGAAAGACAGTCAGGTCCACCATCATGGCGCTCCCGCGAAGGGGCAACGGCCGGACGACAGCCGTTCGCCGGCCGGCGTCGGCATCGTTGCCGATGTGGCAGGCAACGCCGGGCGCCCGACGCCGCCGCGTGCGCCGGCATCGGCGTGGGGCTTCGCGGCCAAATGCCGGTACAGCTGCCGGTAGCTCGCCACCGTTGCATGCTCGGTGTAGTAGCGCTCGGCGCGTACGATGGCGGCGCGCTGCGCGGCGCGCCAACGCTCGCCATCGCCAAGCAGCGCGACCGCTTCGCGCGCCAATGCGCCGGCATCGGCGATGCGCACCACCGCGCCGGCCGCGCCGAGCGCCATGTCCTCGTCGCCGACGCCTTCGATCAGCTCGCGGCAGGCCCCGACATCGGTGACCACGCACGGCACGCCAGCGGCGAACGCCTCCAGCACTGCCCGTGGCAGCGCCTCGCTGATCGAGCTCAGGACCAGTACGCCGACCTGCGGCAGCAGCTCGTCGCTGCGCCGCGGGCCGAGAAAGTGGACGTTGCCGGTCAGTCCCAGGTTTTGCACCAGGCCGCGGCATTCGCGTGCGTAGTCCGGGTCCTCGTCCTCGGATCCGGCGATCCAGCCCTGCGCATCCGGACACTGCCTGGCCACGGTCAGCATCGCGCGGATGAAGGTCTTCACGTCCTTGCGCGGCACCACTGGGCCCGCCAGGCACAGCACGGGCGGTACGCGCGCCGGCCGCTGCGCGCGCCGCGGCGCCAGTGCGGGCAGATCGATGCCGTTCGGGATGGTGCGCGTACGGCTGGCCGGCGCGCCGTCCTGCACCTGCCCAAGGCGATTTCCCTCGTAGAGCGCGACGATCTCGTCGGCGGCCTCGTAGCAGACGCGGCCGAGCGATTCGAAGAAGCGCAGCCACAGGTCGCGGCAACACCGCAGTTGCGACACATCGAGCGCGAAGGCGTCGCCGCGCCGAGGTCCTTCGTTGCGATAGGCGTTCTCGCGCTGCCAGCGTGACTCGAACAGATCGATGCCGTGCTGCCGCGTGTGGATCGCGTGCTGCGACACCAGCAACGGGCGGTCATGCCGGTAGCGCAGCATCGCCCCCAGAAAGCCCGCGTAGCCCGTCGATGCCGCGTGGTAGACCCGCGCCGGCATCAGCGTCGCCGCGATCCGCGCCAGCCGCCACAGCGGCCGGTGCATCGTCCGCACGGTCCAGAAGTAGTCGGTAAACGAGAGGTCGGAGCAGTAGCGGCGATACTGCTCGACGATGGTGTCCCAGGCCTGCCGGCTATGCAGGAAGGCGTGCTCCGACAGCGGGCCCTCGTCACCGCGATCGTCCCTCGGTTGGCCCAACGGCTGGCCCAACGGCTGGCCGATCAGCAGGCCCATCAGCTCGCGCATCGCGGCGCCGGCACCTGCGTACCCGCTGTTGCCGCCGGGACCGCGCTGGCGCAGCAGCTCATGCAGCCGCGCCGCCTCGGCGAAGGCCGGTGCGTCGGCCCGCTGGCGCCGCGCCGTGGCGGCCGGCTCGTCGTCGTGCAGGAAATGCGTCTCCAGGTGCAGCACGTTGTCCGGCAGCGCGTTGTCCGGCAGCGCATTCGCCGTCGCCGTGCAGTCCCGGCGCCGATCGTCGATCAGCACGACGACCGCGAAGGTGGTCTGCGGAAGCGCCCGGATCATCCGCTCGGCCCACCCGGGGATGCCTGCCGGCGCGAAGGGCTGGCTGCCCTCGAGCAGCAGCGCAATGTCGACCCCTGCCACGCCCGCACCGGAAGAGGCGGCGCGAACGGTCGATGTGGGGCCAGCGAAGGCGGGGTTCGGCGTGGTCGGGTTCATGAGGTCCAGTAGCGCAGCACGGGCTCAAGCTGCGGCAGCACGGTCGGCGAAGCCGCCTGGCGCAGGCTCTGCATCGCGACTCTGGCCGCCGCGAAATCGCCGTCCAGATAGGCGGCTTCGGCCAACAGCGGCAGCGCGCGTTCGCGCGGAAAACCCAGCGCCGTGGCACGCTGCAGCGCCGCACGGGCGGCGCCGGGATCGCGGCGTGCCAGCGCTAGCCGGCCGCGCAACTGCCACAGCCCCGCCGCCGGGCTCGCCACGCCGGAGCCATCGGCGGCGCGCACGTACAGCGTGGTCGCTCCCGGCGCGTCCGACAGCGCCTGCAGCGCGGCCTGCGCATGGCGGTCGGCCTGTTCGATCGTGAAGCCGCGCACGTCGCCCTGGGCAAGGTTTTGATAGACCAGTTCCCAATGCAGCTGCGCCAGATGTGCGTGCGCGGCGGCGCGGGTGGCCCGATCGTCCTCGGCCAAGGCGTGCAGGCGGTGCTGCGCCTGCAGGATCTGGCGCGCCAGCCGCTGCTCGGCGGCATCGAGCATGCCGTAGGCCAGCAGCCTGACGTCCTCGACGCTGTCCTCCAGCAGCGCAAGCAGCAGCGGACTGGTACTGCGCGCGGGCATCGCGTCCAATGCGGCCAGTGCGGTCAAGCGACGCGTGTCGGCTGCGGCTGCGTTGACGGCCTCCGGCCGCAGACGGCCAGCGAGACGATCACGATCGTCGCCACCGTCCTGCGGGCCGCGCGCGACGCCGGTCTGCCACGCGCAGACGAACTCTGGCAGCGCCACGCAGGCCATGCCGCGCATAGCAAGCGCACGAGGCCGAGGTGTGGCCGTGGTGCCGAGCAGCACGACCAGCAGGCCGCCCATCGGCACCAACGCACCAGCAGCGAACAGATAGGCCAAGGTCGCGCGCAACGGCGTGCGGACGTGCCGCGACAGCTGCCGCCGCAGCGGCATCGCCAGCAGCGCCGCCGCCAGCGCCTGCACGCCCAGATACGCCAGCAGCGCGCCGGTCGCACCGGCCGCACCGGTCGCACCGGTCGCTGCGTCGCTCTGCAGCAGCGCTGCCAGCGCGGCCAGTTGGAGGGCGGCACCGGCCAAGACAAGCACGCCGTCAAGCATCGTGGCCGCTCCCGCAGGGGCCGCGTGCGGCCGCGCCCTCGCAGCGCTGCAGCAGGCGGCGCAGCGGTTGGGGATCGGCATCGGCGGGCACCGGCAGGGTATGGATGCCGATCCGCCCCTGTTCGAAGTCGATGCCGAACTGCGCCTGCAGCATCCGTTCGATCCGCAGCAGGTAACCCGAAGCGGCCTCGCTATCGGCCAGCGGCATCAGCGTCAGCAGCAGGCGCTCGCGACCGCCGTCGCGCGCCCACGCCAGGTCCAGCGTGCGGTGGCTGCGCACGGTCTGCTCGAACCAGTCGGCGCTGTGCTCGTCGGCGCCGAAGGCCAACGCGACCACGGTGCTGGCGATGCCGGCCTCGCGCCTCAGGCGTGCCAGCCGCGCATACTCGAGTGCGAAATCCTGCGGACAGCCGGGCAGCGCGCGTTCGATCTCCCGCGCCGCCACGGCATGCTCCAGGCCGTCGGCGTAGTAGCCGAGCAGCACCAGCAGCAATTCAAGATTGTCGTGATGCAGCGCCAGGAAGGGCATGCGCTCGATCACCAGCACGCCGATCAGTCGATCGGGGCCGGACAGTACCGGCGCCACGGCGAGGTAGCGGCTGTTTACGCCATCGCCCCCGTCGCCGCGGCGATGCGCCAGTTGCCGGGTCTGCAGGCAGCGCCGCAGCAGCGGATCGCCGGCATCGAGCCCACAGCCCGGTCCGACGGTCGCGGCGGCCACCGGCAGCACCCGGTCGCCATCGCAGGGATAGAGTGCCGCAGCCTCGAGCTGGCAAGCCTGCGCGGCAAGCTGCATCATCGGCGCCGCCGCGGCCAGGCGCGGGACCGGCAGGCGCTTGCCGCGGTTCGCCGCTCCCGCAGGCGCCTCGGCGCGGGCCTCGTCCGCACCGGCCTGCTCGGCGGTCGCCGCGCGCAGCCGGGCCAGCGTATCGCGCAGCGTGGTCGGCCTGGCCAGTAGATCGCTTTCGAGGCGCGCATGCGAGATCCGCAGCAGGTAGTGGTGCTTGGTCAGCGCCGCCAGCCGTTCGTCGAGGTAGCGGTGGACCGAACGTTCGCGTGCCAGCCGCCCGGCGCAAACGTCGCCGAACTGCCCGGCCAACAGCACCAGCAGCGTGCCGCCGACGAAAAACGGACGCGGAAAGGGCCCCGGCTGGGCGCCGACTTGGTGGAACAGGAACCAGCCGCCGAGCAGCATCGACGCGGCGCCGATGCCGGCGAGCGTGCCGTGGCGCAGCGCCAGCACCAGCGGCAGCAGCCAGGCCCACGGAAAGCCCAGGTCAAGCAGCAAGGGATTGCCCGGCATCGCCGCATAGCCGAGCGCCATCGCCGCGGTCATCAGCACGGTCAGTTCCAGCATGGCGGTGCGGACGTTGGCCACCCCAATCGCCGGCGCCAGCCAGGCCGCACGAACATCGTCGGTCCGCCGGACCGGGGCGGGCGTGCCCGCGCGCCACTCGCCCATTGCCGTTGCACGCATTCGCCTCTCCAGATCGAGCTCGTGCCCGGCTGCCAGGTTCGGCCGCATCAGGCGCGCACCCGCCGCGGGCGCTGCCGCGCCTCGCGCCACTCGGAGCGCATCGGCGCCAACGGCTGACGGTGTCCGGCATGGAGGGCATGCGCCGGCTGCGGGCAGGCCAGTGCGCGATAGAAGGCGATTTCCAGTTCGTCGGCGTGCAGCGCGCGCGCCTGCGACGCGAAGGCGATCAGGTCCGAAGGGGGAGCCGGCATACCCGCGGCCCGCCGCAGCAGCCTGCGCTGCTCGGCGCGATACCGCTCGCGGGCCGGCAGGTCGGAAGCGGCAGCATTGGCCCGCTGGCGCGCAATATCGAGCCGCGCGCGCAGCATCGGCAGCGCGGCCTCGGCGGTGGCCGCAGCGCGCGTGCGCGCCAGCAGCGTTTCCGCTTCGTCCAGCCGCCCCTCGCGCGCCAGTTGCTCGGCCAGTTCCGCCACCAGCGCGGCATCGGGCGGCGAGACGCGCAGCCAGGCCTCCAGATAGGCAAGCGTTGGCTCGCCCAGCGTGCGGCCCGCATGCAGCCCTTGCCCGAGCAGGCGCTCGCGCAGCGGCTCGCGCGGGAATATCAGCGCGAGGCAGATCGCCAACGCCGCGGCGATGGCGGCGGCGAACGCAGGAGGCAGCAGGCGTTCGCGCGGCGCAGCGGCGGCCGCGGCGCGATTCCCGCGCGCGGGATGCAGCGCGCCCGCCGCAGGCGTCGCGCCGGCGGCAGGCGTCGCGCCGGCGGCAGCGCTGGACCTTGACGGCCTCATGCGTGCCGCGTCTTGCTTCTCCATGGTTTCCCCGATTGATTGCCTCGACGACGCGGCGTCGTCGCTCCCCGGCCCGGATATGAATTTGTAACTACGAGCCAAATGCTAGCGAACGGCACAAAAAGGGAATGTCAACAATTGTCAAACGTGGCATGCCGCACACGCGCAGTTCGACGCAATCAGTAGAATCACCATTAACAAAAAAGCCACAAGCCGTGCCTCGATGCGCGGCCTCGCTGCGGGATCGCTATGGCGATCGCGATTGCATCTGGGATCAGGCTGTGCCAATCGGCGTGCCGGCAACACAGAGCCACACCAGGGACCGCAGCTTCGGGAATGTCGACGGCGTCATCCGGGTCGAGCTCTCTGACAAGAATTCGCGCTGCACCGGCCATGGCCGGCGTACGCACTGCCTTACACCAATGGCGCCGCGATCCGATCGCGCGCCAACAGGGAGACGATTGCATGTCACCGGATTTGCCCACCGCCTATCTGACCTTGCTGGTGCTGTTCGCCAGCACGCTGGGCATCTCGATCGGCCTGCGCTACGGCGCCGCCCAGGCGGGCCACCGTGCGCGCTGGACCGACGCCCATGCCTTCGCCTCGCTCGGCGGCATGGCACTGGCGCTCGGCGCGATCGCGCCCGCGCCGCTGTGGGCCGTGCTGGCGCAGGCGCTGTGCCTGGGCGCCCAACTGATGCTGGTGCGCGGCCTGGCCGCAAGCGGCATGGCGATGGCCCCGCATCATCTGCGCGCGATGGTCGCCGGGGGCATCGCCTCGGTGGTACTGCTGGCGCTGATCGCCACGGTGCAGGATGCCGTGATGGCCGAGCGCGCAATCCGCACGTTAGGCCATGCGGTCACCGGGCTGGTGGTCTGGCAGGCGCTGCGGCTGCTCAACCGGGAGCGCCGCTCCCATACGATCGCCCATACGCTGGTATGGGTCGCCTGCTGCGCGCAACTGGCAGCGCAGGGCCTGTGCCTGGCACTCGCGCTGGCCGCTGGCGGCGCCGGTGCCTGGAGCCCGCTGCGGCCCGACGAGCCCGGCATGCTGGCCCAGGCGCCGCTGCTGCTGATGCTGATCGCGGTGCTCTCCGGCGTGGTGGGTTTCACGCTGCTGAGCGCGGAGCGGCAACTGGCCGAACAGCGTGCGCGCGCCCGCCTCGACTCGCTGACCGGACTGTTCCATCGCGGCGCGCTCGACGACGCCGCGATGACGCTGGCGGCGGAGGCAGAGCGTACCGGCAAGCCCCTGTCCTGCCTGGTGATCGACGTCGATCGCTTCAAGCAGGTCAATGACCGCGCCGGCCATCAGGCGGGCGACCAGGTGTTGATGCGGATCGCCGAGACGCTGCGGCGCGCCTGCCGCGCCACGGACGTGGCGGCGCGCTTCGGCGGCGAGGAATTCTGCCTGCTGTGCCCGAACACCGGCGAAGAGGAAGCCGTGCTGCTGGCCGAACGCATTCGCGCCCGCATCGCCGCCATCGCGCTGCCGGAAGAAGTCGGCGGGCATGCCAGCGTCAGCATCGGCATCGCGCTGGCCGAGGACGCCGGCGATGCACGCCGCAGCTGGGAACGGCTGTTCGCCGCGGCCGACCGTGCGCTCTATCGGGCCAAGCGCGAAGGCCGCAACCGCGTGATCCGGGCCGGCGCAGGCGCCGGTACTGCCGCCAACCCGGCGGCCAACGCCGCCAACGCCGTCGGCGTTTCCGCCGCGACCGCAACGAAGGCCGCCAACGAGACCGCCGAACCGGCGGCGTGGCGAGTGGCCTGCGGCGTGTCGATCAGCGGCTGAACGCGGCGCTCTAGCGCGCCCCGCCCTGCGCGTAAAAGCTCGCCAGCGCGCGGGCGTCCGCCTCGCCCAGCCGCTGGGCGATGCCGCGCATCGCACCATCGTCGTCGTTGTGGCGGCTGCCGGTGCGAAAGGCATCGAGCTGCTTGGCCAGATAATCGGCCGGCTGCCCGGTCAGGCGCGGCAGCAAGAACCCCTGCCCCTCGCCCTCGACGCCATGGCAATTGGCGCAGGCGGGCAACGCCCGTCCGTTGTCGCCTGCGGCATGCAACGTCAGGGCGGCCGATTGGCCGTTGTCCGCCAGCGTCAACGATGGCGCGGGCTGGCCCGCGTAGTAGCGCGCCACCGCCGCCACCTCGTCATCCTTGAGTGCCTTGGCGATCGGCGCCATCACCGGATCGACGCGACGGTCATCGCGATAGTCGAACAACTGCTTGGCCAGATACTCGGCGGGCATGCCGACCAGCGACGGAAAGGCGCCAGCGGGCGCCGCGGTGCCCGCCGCTTCCGGCGATCCACCAATCGCATGGCACGACACGCAAGCCATTGCGCCGGCGCCATTGCCGCTGGCGGCGATGGTCGCGCCGCGCTTGTCGGCGCTATTGCCGGCGTTATTGCCGGCGTTCTTGCCTGCGTCCTCGCCGGCGGCGCGCAACGCCTGCGACCACGCCGGTTCCTTCGGCAGGAAATCCGTCGCGCGCCGTACCGCCGCCTCGCTTGCCGCAGCGGCGGGGGCCGTTGGAGCCGACGCCGTGGCGGGCGCCGAGGCCTGGCCTGCTGCGCCGACCGACGGCGACGCCTGGCGCGGCGCCGGCACGGGCGCAAACAGATCGGGCCAGACCTGGAACAGCAGCGCATACAGGGGAAACGCCCCGATGCCGAGCACCAGGCCGCCCACCCACCAGGTCGTGCGCCGGCGCCCGGCTTGCGCTTCGTTTGGCGTGTTCATGCGATCAGCTTCCCTGGTGTCTTGACATAGTGGCGCTTGACCGCGTCGACGATCCAGTACGCGGTGGCGCCGACCGTGCCGGTCGGGTTGAAGTTCGAGTTCTGCGGAAACAGGCAGGCCCCGGTGACGAACACATTGGGCACGTCCCAGCATTGGCCGAAGCGGTTGACCACGCTGTTGGCAGGATCGCCGCCCATCGCCGCCCCGCCGTTCAGGTGCGTCGACTGGTAGCTGGTCGCGGTAAACGGCCGCTTGCGCGGTCCGGGCTCGGTGGCGACCACCCCGCGCATCGCCTTGCCGATCCGGTCGCCCTTCTCGGTCAGGAAGGCCGACAGCTTGATGTCGTTCTCCGGCAGGTCGTAGGTGATGCGCAGCAGCGGCTGGCCCCAGGCATCGCGATAGGTCGGATCCAGTGACAGGTAGCCGCCGCGCGTGGGCATCGCCGAGCCCGTGATGGTGATCGAGGCTGAATGGTTGTAGTAGCGGCGCACCGCCTTCTTCCATTCGCTGCCCCAGGCCGGCGTGCCCTTGGGCGTCGGGTGGTAGCCGATCGGCGCGCCGCTGACCACCTGGATCTGGATATAGCCGCCGCCGACGAAGCCGAGCGGCCCGTGATCGAAGTTGTCGGCACTGAAATCGTCGATCGTCACGGCCGCCGCGCCGGCGCCCATGAAGGGATTGATATGGGTGCGCTCGTCGAAGAACAGATTGACGCCCGAAGTGGTCTGGTGCGTGTAGTTGCGCCCCACCACGCCCTGGCCGGTGGCCGGGTCGTAGGGCTTGCCGATGCCCGAGAGCAACAGCAAGCGCACGTTATGCACGCTGAACGCGCACAGGAACACCATGTCGGCGGGCTGGAAGAACTCCTGCCCGCTGCCATCGACATAGGTGACGCCGCGCGCGAGCTTGCGGTCCTTGTCGAGCTCGACCCGCAGCACCTGCGCGCCGGTGCGCAGCGCGAAGGTATCGAGCTTCATGGCCGCCGGCAGGATGCAGACCTGCGGCGAGGCCTTGGCGAAATGCTCGCAGCCGAAGTTCGAGCAGAAGCCGCAGTAGACGCAGGCGCTCATCGGCAGCCCTTCGGTATTGGTATAGGGGCGCGTGGACAGCGCCGACGGCTGGATATAGGGGTGATAGCCGAGCTTGGCGGCGGCCTCGCCGAACAGCGCCGAGGCGTGCGCGACCTTCATCGGCGGATTCGGATACGGCCGCGAGCGCCACGGCTCGAACGGATTGCCGCCGGGCTGGATCTTGCCCTTCAGGTTGCCGGCATAGCCCGAGGCGCCGATCAGATGGTCGAAGCGGTCGTAGTACGGCTCGAGCTCGTCGTAGCTCAGCGGCCAGTCCTGCGCGGTCAGGTCCGCCGCGAAGATGCCCTTGCCGTAGCGGCGTTCGTAGTGGCTGCGCAGCTTGAAGTCGGTCGGATCGAAGCGATAGTAGGCGCCGGACCAGTGATTGCCCGAGCCGCCCAGATGCGTGCCCGGATAGGCGAACTGCCAGCGCCGCATCGGCAAGGCCGTCTGGCTGGTGTTGTTGCGGAAGGTGAAGGTCTCGGTGGCGGTGTTCTGATGCAGCGCGTGCCGGCGCGTATAGCGCAGCTCGTCATGGACCGCCGGGGCCTGGAAGTCCGGCGAGGGCCAGCGCGGCTCGCCGCGTTCGAGCATCACCACGCGATGCCCGGCGGCGGCGAGCTCCTTGCCGATGATCGAACCCGTCCAGCCGCCGCCGACGATCACCGCATCGACACGATCGAGGGTCTTGCTCATGGCCGTCCCCCCTTGGGCGCGGATGCGGCCCTGGCCGGGGAAGCGCCTTGCGAGGCGGCGCGGGGCGCGCCATGGCCGGTTCCATGCATGCTGCCATGCCCCGCCGCGCGCGCCATCGCAATCGACATCGGCGGGCGCACGTAGGCCACGCCATGGCGCTCGATATCGTTGGAGTAGCTGGCGTAGACCCCGGGGAAGCCGACCAGCTTCCACCCCGCCAAATTGCGATTGCCGCCATGGATCGGATCGCCGAAGAAGCCTTCCATGGTGCCATCGAGCAGCATCTGGAAGAAGACCTTGCCGGGCAGTGCCCCCAGCTCGACCTCGCCCTTCTCCAGCGCCGCCAGCAACGCATCCTGTTCGCGGGGCTGCAATTGCGCAAACGTCTTGCCGCCATGCCGCTTCGTGCTGACCTCGTCGACCGCGGCCAATCCCGCGCGAAAGGCCTGTGCCGGGGTCAGCGCGAGCTGGTAGCCCTGCTCGGGTGTGCCGGCCTGAAAGGGCCCATGACGATAGAAATGGTCCCCACTGCCCCATGCGCCGGCCAGTTGCCGGTCAAGGAAATCGGTCACGCCCACCTCGCGCGCGCCCGGCCCCAATTCGTCGTTCGGAATCAGCCTGGCGACGATGGCGTCCACGGTAATTCTTTCGCGTGCATTGAAAAAATGGGACACACCACCGGAATTGGGGGCCGCCGCGCCGGCCTGGCCCGGCTGAGCCGCCAGCGCACTATCGCCGACCAGTCCCGTTGCCGCGGCTCCGGCCGGCAATCCGGCCCCGAGGGCTTTCAAAAGCGTGCGCCGCATGGGCGTGAAGGGTTTCGTCATCGCTGCGCTCCTGGAAAAACCGCACCCGATGCAAGAAGCGTGGCAAGGCCACGCCGGGATCACTTGACATGGCGTATTCGTGCCCCTGGTACGGCCGTTGCCTTCATCCGATGGGGGACGACTATAGGAGCCATACCATGACGAAGCGAAACTGGATTTCCGTTGCCACCTTGAGCGTCGCCATGCTGGGCGGCCTGGTGGCCGGCTGTAACCGCGGCGGCGACGATGCCGCCACCACCGACAGCAGCGCGGCTAGCGCGCCGATGGGCCCGGTCCCGAGCGACACCACGGGCAGCGCGGGCACTGGTACCGGCACCACGGGCACCACCGGTTCGACCGGCACCGGCACGAGCGGCACCACTGGCACCACAGGCACCACAGGCACCACAGGCACCACAGGCACCACGGGCTCGACCGACACCACGACCGGCACCACCGGCTCGGGCACCACCGGGGCCACCGGTACCACGGGCACCGGCACCGCCGGCTCGACGGGCACTGGCACGGGCACCGGCGCAGCCGCGGGTTCGGGCGGCAGCACCGATACGCGCACCGGCGCGAGCGCACCGCAGTAAGTTCCGCAGCAAGCCTCGAACGCTGGCGCATCCGCCGGCAACCCTTCCCCCCTCTCCTCGGCTCCTCTCCTGCTGGCGGGAGAGGGGCGTTCGTTCGTGGCCCGCGCGCGTGACGCGGTGCGGCCGCGATCGCTGCTATCGGGACGCGGGGGACGCGGCCGTGCCGCGCCCCCCCGCATCGCTAAGCCGGCTGGGCCGCATGATCGGTCGAGGCCGACAAGTCCTTCCATTGCGCGAGTTCGGCGCGCGCGGCGTCGAGCTTGCCGGCGATGTAGTCCAGTGCATCGCTGCCGGCCGCGAAACGCAACGGGGCCTGCGGCACGCCGGCCAGTTCGACGATGGCCCGTCCCAGCTTGTCCGGGTCGCCCGGTTGCCTGTGGCTGTAGTCGTCGTAACCGCCGCGCAGCGCCGCCGATGCCGGCGCATAGTCGGGAATGGCCTCGGCCCCGTAGCGCACCGACGAGCCATCGAGGAAATCGGTGCGGAAAAAACCCGGCTGCACGATGGTGACCTGAATGCCGAAGCGCGCCACCTCCAACGCCAGCGACTCGGAGAAGCCCTCCACCGCGAACTTGGCCGCGCAATAGATCGACGCCCCCTCGAAGCCGACCATGCCGCCGATCGACGACAGATTGAAGATGCGGCCGGCACGCTGGCGCCGCATCACGGGCAGCACGGCGCGGGTCACGTGCAAGGTGCCGTGGACGTTGGTGTCGAACTGCTTGCGCACATCGTCGGCACTGTTCTCCTCGAACATGCCGAGCTGACCGTAGCCGGCGTTATTGACCAGCACGTCGATGCGTCCGAAGGTCGCCACGGCGCGGTCGACCGCGTCGCGCGCCTGCGCCGGGTCGGTGACGTCCAGGCGCAATACCAGCAGGCGCTCGCCGTAACCCGGCAATGCCCGCTCGATGCGCAGCGCATCGCGTCCGGTGGCGACGACGTTCTCACCGGCATCCAGTGCCGCCCTGGCGATGCAGGCGCCAATGCCGCGGGCCGCGCCGGTAATGAGCCAGGTCTTGCTCATGCTGCACCCCCGAAGTGTGGATCGATGGCTGCCATGGTAGGCATCGCTTCTTCACGGCCGTTAGACCAAAACTCGGCGGCGCTTGCCTGATTCTCCAGAGCCGGGCGTTTGCGCCGTCCGCCCTGCCGCGGCGCCGTGACTGCGCGCTACACTTGCGCGCATACCGGGCTTACCCCGTTTTTTGGCCACGATTCCCGTCCCCGATTCGCGGCCTCGATTCGCGGCCTCGATCTCGCAAGTCCCTCGCCATCGTCTCTGCCGACCATGTCCGTCCCCGTCGATCCGGTGCCAACGCCGCCATCGCTATCCGAGCCCCAGCAGGTTCCCCGCCAGCGTGAAGCACGCATGGCAGCACTGATCGGCCGCCTCGCGCCGGCGGAGGGATACACGATGTCGGCGCTCGACGCGGTCAAGTTCCTGCGCGCCAACGGCCCGCTGCCGCGCACGCCGGTGCTCTACGACCCCTGCATCATCGTGCTGTGCAGCGGCCGCAAGCGCGGATTCTTCGCGGGGCGCGAGTTCGTCTACGACGCCCAGCATTTCCTGGTGCTGTCGCTGCCGATCCCGTTCGAATCGCAGACCGAGGCCTCGCCGGACGAGCCGATGCTGGCGATCTCGATTCGCGTCGACCTCGGCGTGCTGGCCGAGCTGGCGCTGTCGGTGCCGCCATCGTCGATCGCATCGGCATCGGCATCGGCATCGGCATCGGACCCCGAGGACGCGAGGCCGGCGGAGGTGTCGGGCATCCAGTCGACACCGCTCGACGACAGGCTGGGCGACGCCGTGGTACGCCTGCTCGAAGCGCTGACCTCCGACATGGAGGCCGCGGTGCTGGGGCCGGCCATCCTGCGCGAAATCTATTTCCGGGTGCTGTGCGGCCCGCAGGGCGCCGCCTTGCGCGCGTCGCTCGCCTATCAGAGCAATTTCGGCCGCATCGGCAAGGCGCTGCGAATGATCCATGCCGGCTACGAGCAGCCGCTGTCGGTCGACATGCTGGCCAGCGCCGCGGCGATGAGCGTGGCGGCCTTCCACGCCGCGTTCAAGGCGGTCACCGGCACCTCGCCGCTGCAGTACATCAAGGCCACGCGGCTGCACAAGGCCCGCATGCTGATGATCCAGCAGGGCATGAATGCCTCGGTGGCGGCCAGCCGCGTCGGCTACGAAAGCCCGTCGCAATTCAGCCGGGAATTCAAGCGGTTCTTCGGCCGCAGTCCCATCGACGAGGCCCGCGTGATGAAGGAAGCGATGGCCCTGCGTACGCGCGTGGACTGGGCGCGCGCAGCCTGAGCGGGCGCCAGCGTCGGCGCGTAGCTCAGGGCCGCGCGGCCGGTCCAGAGAATCGGGCAAGCCCGCCGGAGTATTCGGCATGGGCTTGCACGCGCTGGCTCCGTACAGTGACGGCAAGCGATGGCATCGACCATCGGGTGACGTTTCCCCCGGGGAACGCCGCATCGAACGGCCGCCGTCGCGACCCTTCCACTCTCACTGTATGGAGTTCAAATCATGAATGCACAACCAAGCCAGCGCGACCTGGAAGGCCGGGTCGCCATCGTGACCGGCGCGGCCGGCGGTGTCGGACGCGCGACCGTGGAACTGCTCCACCGTCGCGGCGCGCGCGTGGTGGCCGAGGACATCAAGGACACGGTCGCCGAACTGGAGATCGACGGCGAGATCGTCGCCATCACGGGCGACGTCTCGCAGGAGGCAACCGCCCGCGCCGCCGTGGACACGGCGATGGCGCGCTTCGGACGGCTCGACATCCTGGTTAACAATGCGGCTCGCATCATCAACCGCACGGTCGCCGAGACGACCGTCGAGGAATGGGACCAGATCCTGGCGATCAACGCGCGCGGCATGTTCGTGCATGCCCGCGAAGCGTTGCGCGCGATGGTGCCCGCCGGGCGCGGGGCCATCGTCAACGTCGGCTCCTATGCGTGCGTGGTGGCGCTGCCGACCATCGGCGCCTATGCCGCCTCCAAGGGCGCGGTGGCGCAGCTGACGCGCGTGCTTGCCGTCGAGAACGGCCAGCATGGCATCCGCGTCAATGCGGTAGGACCGGGCGATATCGTGACGGGCATTCTCGACGACCAGATGCCGAACGGCCGCGAGTTCCTGGCCGAGCACGGCAAGAACAACCTGCTGGGCCGCGCCGCGCAGCCGGAGGAAATCGCCGAGGTGATCGCCTTCCTGGCGTCGGACAAGGCGAGCTTCGTCACCGGTGCGCTGGTGATGGCCGATGGGGGGCATACCGCGGTTTGAGCGGGGCCCGCGGCGGGCGTGCGGCGGTACGGCGGATCAAACTTACGATGGCGCGTGCCGCCGCATCAGGGACTGGACCAGCGGGTGGTCCTGGAAATGTTCCAGCAGTCTTGTCTTCTGCGGATCCGTCAGCAGCGAATCCCGGATCATCGCCGGCCAGCGAGCCGCTGCCGCTGCAACGGTATGACGGATCGCCGCCCCTGCCGGTTTTTCCGGGATGCCGAGCTCGGCGCAGAATCGCCGGAGAACGGCCGGCCCGATGCCTGGCTTGGCTGCCTTGCCCTGCCGCGCGTCGCTGACCGACATGCGCGGCTTCTCGTTCAGAGTGGGAGGCAGGATGTGCAACGCATGCCCGGTACGGCGGTTGTACGCCGAGTATCCGACGATGTCATAGGCCGGCGGCAATTCCGGAGTGCGACCGTCCGGATAGTAGATCCCGATGTTCTTCAAATGCATGTCGGGGTTGCCCAGCATCTCGTTGACGACGATGCGCCGAAGCAATTCATGCACTGCAGGCTCTCCGAGCGACGGAAATTCCATCATCACGCCCGCCACATCGAGATAGCTCGCGCCGAGGTACTTCTGCTCGGGCATGACTTCGAGAATCTGCGCGAAGTCTTCGCAATGAATCCGCCCCTGCGGCGTGCGGTCATAGCGAATCACCGCGAGGAAATTGGTGCGGCTGCCGGCATCGCCAAGATCGTAGCCATGCTCCACCGCCAGCGCTTCCAACGGGGCCAAGTGCGCTTCGGTGACGTTGACTCCGGCGGCGCCGGCAAGACGCAGCGACAGCTCTTCCAGCTCGGGCAATAGCGGCTGCCCGACCACGGGCAGCTTGGCAATGATGTGGGTGTCCTGCATCTTGGTCCGGCCTACATATCGCCCGCCCTGTCGGATGACGCCAACCTTCGGCTGCACCCCCGACAGCGAGACGCCGTCGTCCATCGGGTCGGCGGTCACCGACATTTCGACCGAATCGGCATCCTGCGTGACATAGTGAGCCAGTTCGTCGCGCGTCAGCTCAAGAGGCCGGGCATGGATGTCGCCCGGCAAATCCTTGCCGCAGGCGGCCAGCATTTCGAAATGGTCTTTCGGGTCGCAGCCACGCTGCGCGGCAACATGATCCCGGAAAACGCCTTCGGGCAGCATGTTCTGAAAGAAGGCTGGCAGCAGCCAACCATTGGAAGGGCTGAAGCGTCCGTTGAACAACGTCGAGCCGACGTCCGCCCACAGCGCCCGCTGAGCTTCGCGATTGCGGGCCAGCATCGAGAGCGACATCACCGGCGCATCGCGCACGGCGGCAAACGCCTCGTCGGCCACGAAGCGATTGACCACCTGGGCATCGCCGAGCGCGTACTGGAACAGCACGCCCGCCCGAACCTTGCCGATGAAGATACCGACTGCTTTGACGTTCATGAATTGCCTGCCTAGGACTTGTCAGCTTCCGCCTTGCGCGCTGCAAGACGCTCCCGAGCCGCCTGTACACGGGTCTTGACCGCGGGCACCGTGGGTGTGAAGGACCCTTCCTGTGCCAGACCGGCTGCCGCCCCCTTCGGCACGATGGCCAGTTCGTACCCAAGGCGATCCAGCACAGCGAGCAAAGTCGTGACTTTATAGTCACCTTCACCGCTCAGCATGGAGGTGACAGTGCGACGCGACAGACCGGTCCGCGCGCCCAGTTCGCTCTGCGTCAGCGAAAGCGCCTTCATACGATTGCGAAGCAGCGCGGCGATGTCAGGCAATGATCGCATGGTACTAAACTAGTATATTTTCGAAAAATCATACTTTATTGCTCAGCGGGTGTCAAAAAAATGAGCAGCAAAGTAGGATATTTTCGGACTATCCTACTTTACTGCTCATCCTGACGGGCGTTTCTCGATCCATTGCGCATCGCTGGCCTGGCGGCAGAAGCGTGCCGCCAGGCCTGGCTGTACCAAGGGCACGGCCTCACCCCCCGATATGCGGCCGATCCGACTGCATCCGGTCGCCCTGTTCGTCCTGCGGCGATACCTGCTCGTTCATCACCTCGTTCGGCGTGACGCCGGGCTTTTCACTGGATTTTTCGCCGGGCTTCCCGCCCTGCTGCTGGCCCTGCTGACCTGGCTTGCCCTGTCTTGCCTGCGTGGCGCTATCGGCCGGGCTGCTTTCGGACGGCAGCGTATCGGCTTCGGCGGCCGGGTTCTGCCCGCGTTCCTGCGACAGCGAACCTTTTTCCGGCTTGAGCGACTCCACGGACTGCGACGCCACGGGGTTCGGAATCCCTGAAGATTTGTCTTTCATGCGCATCTCCGTTTGCAATGGGTGGCAGGTCGGGCGCTGCGGCATGCCGCAGTAGCGCGGCGCCGCAGCCTCTCCCATTGCCGACGCAAGACACATACCCGCCCGGCCGCGTGGCTTCAGTCCACCGTCACCCCATTGGCCCGGATGATCTCGCCCCATACCTTGATGTCCTCGCGGATGGTCGCCGCGAACGCCTCGCTGCTCTTGGCCGGGGGATTGGCCATGTTCATCAGCGCAAAGCGCTCGCGGATCTGCGGCTCGCCCAGCATGCCGTTGATCTCGGCATTGAGCCGCTTGACGATCGGCGCCGGCGTGCCGGCGGGCACGAACAGGCCGTACCAGCTGTTGGTGTCGAACGGATAGCCCTGTTCGCGCATGGTCGGCACCTCGGGCGATACCGAGCCGCGACGGCTGCCGCTGATCGCCAGCGCGCGGATCTTGCCGGAGCGGATCAGCGGCAGCGACGACGAGGTATCGACGAAGGCCACCTTGATCATGCCGCCCTGCAGATCGTTCAGCACCTGTCCCACCGCCTTGTACGGGACATGGCGCATGCGCAGTCCGGCCTGCATCTTCAGCGCCTCCATGGTCAGGTGCCCGCCCGAGCCGATGCCCCAGGAGCCGTAGTCGTAGGCATCGGGCCTGGCCTTCACCGCGGCGACGAACTCGCGCAGGTTGCGGGCCGGAAAATCCGGCGTGACCACAAGAAAGTTGCCGCCCTCCCCCACCTGCGCCACCGGCGCCAGATCGCGCAGCGCGTCGTACGGCAGCTTGGGCTGCAATGTATGGTTGATGACGATCGACGCGGCATAGGTGAACAGCAGCGTATAGCCATCGGGCGCGGCCTTGGCCACGGCGTCGACGCCGATGATGCCGGTCGCGCCGGGCTTGTTGTCCACCACCACGGTCTGGCCCAGCCGCTTGCCCAGCCGTTCGGCGAGCACCCGCGCGAACAGGTCGGTGCCGCTGCCGGCAGAGGAGGCCACCACCAGCCGGATCGGCCGCGACGGCCACGTATCGCTGGCCCATGCCGGCCCCGCGGCGAGCGGGGCGGCAACCAGCGCCATCAGCGCCAGCAGCGTTTGCCGCCGGTTACCTTGTCGCGCCGTCGCGTCCGCGATCTTTGTGTCGAACGACATCGTCGGGTTCCTCCTATCGTTGGCTGAACGGGTGACGCTCACCGCGTTCGATGCTGTCGGCGCAGGCCATATAGAGGCTGCGCGATACATAGCTGGCGACCTGGCGCGACCGCTGGCGCAACCACCCGGCCTTCAATTCGCGCGCTTGCCGCAGCGTCGGCGCGTCGCCCGGCGCGCCGGCGAGCACGTCGATCACGTGCAAGGCGAGCTGAATCTCGCCTTTGTCGGCGAGTGCCTGCGCATGGCGGATCAGTGCCTGGTGATCGCTGACCGCCTCCGCGATCTGCGCGGCGGCCTGCTCCGGCGGGGCGGGATGCAGCGAGGTCGCGTTGCGGTCCCACCAGCCGTTTTCCGCGCGGTAGATATCGCGCGCGATATAGCTGGGATCGCCGTAGCTGGGCCGCATCCATGGCTTGCCGAACAGCGCCTCGGGATAGCGCAGCGCGGCCAGCATCTCGCGCTCGTCCATGCCTTGATTGATCAGCCGGATCACCTCGTCGTGCAGCCAGTGCAGCGCGCCTGCGGTGTGGCGCAGCACCTGGACCGCCTGCGCGCCGCACAGGTCGGCGCCGAACTCGCGCACCACGCGCTCCGGCTCCAGCGCGGCAAGGTTCTCCAGCGTGCGCGCCCAGCGCGGGGCGTCGCGCAGCGTGCGCAGCGGCGTGCCGATGTTCGGGATCGAATCGATCACGGCCGGACCGCCGTACAGGATGCGCGATTCGGGCAGCCAGACCGCAACCGCGTCGTCGGTTTCCGACGGCGCCCACAGCAGCTCGGCGCGGCGGGGGCCGGTGCCGACGGTGAGGCCCTGCGCGAAGGTCTCGGTCGGGGGGTGTTGGCTCAGCTTGCCTGCCAGGCGTCCGCGCGGCTGGCGGAACTGCACCTCGGCCAGCGCTTCCTGCAGCGGCATGGTGGCGCGGTAGCGGGCCTGGCGCGGCAGCACATTGGCGTGGGCGATCACGCGCGGCGCAGGGTCGCCGCGTTCGGCGCAATGCGCAAGCCACAGCGGCAACCCGCTGTTGTAGCCGAGATGGCCGTGGCTGAAGACGATGGCCGCCAGCGGCAACGAGGTGACGCTGCGCAGCGCGTCGATCATCCCGCGCGTGATGGCGCCGCCGGGGCCGGCATCGACCAGCAGCAGCGCATCGCCATGGGCGGCACCGGCCTGCGTGGCGGTCTGCGTGGCAATCTGCGCGACGAAGGACTGGCCTTGGCCGTGCAGCTTCCAGACGCCCGGGGCGACGGTCTCGACCCCGTCGCCGGTGGCCAGCGCGGCGGGGCGCGCTTCGAATTCCTGCATGCAACGACTCCTGTGACAGAACGAAGGACGAGCGCCGCCCCCGCTCCACCGGGGAGCGTCATCGTGGGCAACGCCAGGGAAAGAGAGCCGGCTAGCGCCGGCCGACGCGCGAACTGACCGGCGCGCTCAGGCTGGCCGCGCAGCAGTCGATCAACTCGGCCAGCGGCGGCTCGCCGCCGCGGCGGCCCTGATCGCGATACCAGTGCGCCAGCGAATACACCACGGTGTCGTTGAACCAGGTGAGCCGCAGGTTCATGACCTCGCGCGGCACCTGCGGACAGAGCGCGAACACCAGCTTGCGCACGCGCACCAGCGCCGAGACGGCGTCGCGTTCGACCAGCCCCTTCTTCAGCAGGTTGGGACTGAAGGTGGTCTGCGCCAGCACCTGCAGATAGTGACGGCCCCAGTCGGTATCGCGCACCGCATCGGCCAGCGGCAGGATGGTGGACTCGACCACCGCGTGCAGATCGGTGTCGCGGCCCTCGGCGACCAGCCGGTCCAGATAGCGATGGCGAATCACGTTGATCTGGTGCAACCGCCGGTTCAGCAGATGGCTGACCAGCGCCTCCCGCGTGCCGAAGTGGTAGTGCAGCGCCGAACGGTTGCGCTGGCCGCTCTCGAGCACGATCTGCCGCAGCGGCACCTGCTCGACACCGTGCTCGGCGAACAGGCGCTCGGCGATCTCCAGCATCCTGGCCGCGGTGCCGGGCACCCCGGCGTCGTCCTCGGCAGCCGGCGCGGCCACCTTGCGCCTTCCCGCCGTCTCGGTGTCCTCGCCGATCACCGAGCGAATCTGTTTGAGCTTCATGCGTGCCATCCGCAATGTCCCTGCGACCGTCGCAGGATCGCTGTCAGCATAGTCGCGTCGCGTCGTTCTAATACTAGGGATTAACCCGAGAAACCGGGCACCTTCCTCGCGGCAACGCCGCCTCGGGGTAATCCCCAGATTTTCGAATCGAAATGCGGCGCTATGGTGTTCCGGACCCGCGTAATACAGCGTATTAAAACGTGACGGGTCACGAAGAACACCGCAAGACGGAGGAGACAGCATGAAGGGATGGTGGATCACGGCGGCGGCCGCCGGCATGATGGCGCAGGGCGCGCATGCGCAATCGTCGGTGACCTTGTATGGCGTGGTCACCGCCAGCCTGCAGTACGTCAACAACTCGCAGAACGTCAGCGGCGGCGTGCTGGCGCCGGGCAGCGGCTCGCGCACCATGCTCAATTCGTCGGGCATCGCGCAGTCGCGCTTCGGCCTGCGCGGCACCGAGGAGCTCGGTGGCGGCGTGCAGGCGCTGTTCGTGCTGGAGAACCAGTTCAACACCGACAACGGGCAGATGGGCCAGAACGCGATCTTCGGCCGGCAGGCCTTCGTCGGCCTGAAGAACGAGCTGGGCCGCATCACCTTCGGCCGGCAGTACACCTCGTCGTTCCTGGCGCTGGGCAGCTTTACGCCGGTGGCGTACGCCCCCGAGTTCGAGCCGGTGGTCGGCATGGCCGGGCCGAACTTCCGCGAAAACAACATGGTGCAGTACCACGGCAAGTTCGGGCCCTTGTCGCTGCATACGCACTGGTCGTTCGGCGAGCGCACCGGAAGCCTCGCGGCCGGCTCGGCCTACGGCATCGGCGTGTCGTACTACACCAACGGCTTCGGCGTGGCCGCCGCCTACGACGAGGTCAAGACGCTCAATGCCGCGCAGGTCTCCGGCGCCTCGTCCTCGGGCGACTACGGCCGCGACATGCGCGCCTTCCTGGCCGGCAGCTACGAGGTCGGGGCGTTCAAGTTCGTCGCCGGCTATCGCTGGGGCAATTCGGTGGCGCCCGGCGAGGGCACGCCGACGCTGCTGCCGCACCGCGACGACATGTACTGGGCCGGGGTGCACTGGCAGACCACGCCGGCGCTGCGCCTGAGCCTGGCCTACTACTACGACGACATCAAGCGCGCCGATATCGGCGGCAGCGCAAACCCGGTCAACCCGGCCAATCCGCAGCAGTACCTGGCGCTGGCCGACTATCGGCTGACCAAGCGCACCGATGTGTTTGCCGGCGTGATGTACGCACGCAATGCCTCGTTGAACTGGGACAACATCGGCTATCTGCCCAACGGCCAATCGGTCGGCTACGCGCCGGCCACCTCGCAGGTCTATTACAAGCGGCCCGACGCCAAGGGACAACTCGGCGTCTCGCTAGGTATCCGCACCATCTTCTAGGAGCCACGATGCAAGCCATGGACAACACCACGACCGACCCCGCCCTCGCCGCGCGCGTGCGCGAGGCGTTTATCTATACCTTTCCGGTGCACGACCTCGCGCAGGTCCGCTGGCAGATCACGCAGAACCCGCAGAACCGCAACCGCGTTCCGGTCAACGGGCTGCTGCATTACCGCCGGCTGCTGGACCACCGCGCCCGCACCGTCACACAGCCCAACAACGACACGCTGTATTCGCTGTCGTACCTCGCGCTGCACGACGGCCCGATGCTGCTGCGGCTGCCCGACATGGGCGCGCGCTACTACAGCGTCGCACTGCTGGACATCTTCACCAACAACTTCGCCTGCCTCGGCAATCGCACCACCGGCACCCAGGCGGCCGAATTCCTGCTGACCGGACCGGACTGGTCAGGCGACGCGCCGGCCGGCGCGCAGCGGATCCGTTGTCCCAGCAACGATGTCTGGCTGCTGGGGCGGCTGCTGGTCGATGGCGAGCACGACCTGCCGGCCGTGCATGCGTTGCAGGATGCGATCCGCCTCGAGCCGGTGGGACGGCCGGACGCCGCCAACAGCGGCCTGCTGCAGACGGTGCCCGACGAGGCAGATCCGGCCCGCTACCTCGATCTGGTCAATGAAGTCCTGGGCCGCAATCCGGTGCCTGAAGATGAGCGTGAGCTGGTGGCGTGCTTTGCCGAAGTCGGCATCCGCCCCGGGCATCGCGATGCCTACGCGGATCTGGCGATGCCGGTGCAGCAGGCCTGGCGCGCGATGCTGCCGGCGCTGCGCAAGGAACTGGCGCGCACGCCGGGCTTCGGCAATGGCAGCGAGTCGGGTCCGTGGCAATCGGGGCCGGACCATCTGGGCAATTTCGGCAAGGACTACACCTACCGCGCGCACGTGTCGCTGATCGGCCTGGGTGCGCTGGAGCGCGCCGAGGCGATCTACGCCACCTGCGTCAACGATGCCGCCGGCCAACGGCTGGACGGTGCACGCGCCTATCGGCTGCATATCCCGGCGGCGATGCCGGTCGATGCGTTCTGGTCGCTGTCGATGTACGAGTTCGCGCCGGACGGCCGGCGCTTCTTCACCGAAAACCCGATCGGACGCTATACCATCGGCGACCGTACACCGGGATTGCAGCTCAACGCCGATGGCAGCATCGACCTGTGGCTGCAGCATGCGCGCCCGGAGCCGGCGCGCGAGGCCAATTGGCTGCCGGCGCCGGCCGGGCGCTTCTCGCTGACCTTGCGCTACTACCATCCGCGCGAGGCGCTGCTGTCGCGGCGCTTCCAGCAGCCGGCGCCGGAGCCGATCGAGACCTAGCCCGCGGCGCGCGCCAGCACGGCCTGCCGTGCATGGCATTGCGCCACGGCCGGGGCGGCCAGATCGGCCAGCCGGCGCAGCGTCTGGACCTCATCGGGCTGCCACGCCGACCTCGGGCTGAGGTAGTTGAACGTGCCGATGCAGCGACCCCGCTCGCCGACCGGTACGTTGACCACTGCCCTCAGCCCGAGCGCGCGGATCGTCGCGACATCGTCGAACACCTCGGCCAGCGCCGCGTCGCCCTCGCCGACGAAGACCTCGGCGCGCTCGAGCAGCTGGCGCGTCCACGGCGTATCGCCCTTGCGCTTGCTGCCACCGACCGGATAGGCGGCGGGATCGCTGGACCATTGGCGCACCACCTGGCGGCTGTCCGGACGCCACAGGTTGATCGTCAGCAGCCCGGGGCCGAGCAGCGCCAGCGTGGCCTCGCCGACCGCGTCGAAGAGGGCGGCGGTGTGGGCGGTTTGGCCTGGTGCGGTCGTAAGCGCGGTCGTAAGCGCGGTCTCGAGCGCGTTCTCGAGCGCGTTCTCGAGCGCAGCCGCCTGCCCGCCGGACAAGCGCGGCCGCAGCGCGGCCAACGCCGCCAGCGCGGCACCGTGCGGATTCGCTGTTTCGCTCACGCTCACTCCGCGCTGATCTTCAGGTCGCGGATCAGCTTGCCGTAGCGATCGGCATCGCGGCGCAGCACCTGGCCGAACTGCTGCGGCGTCGACGTGGTCGTCTCCACGCCGATCGCGTCCATCTTGGCCTTGACCTCGGGCTGCTGCATCACCTTGTTGATCTCGGCGTTCAGGCGCGTCACCAGCGCCGGCGGCATGCCGGCCGGGCCGAAGGCGCCATACCAGACCGCCAGCTCGTAGCCCGGCACGGTCTCCGCGACGGTCGGCACGTTGGGCAGCAGCGGCGAGCGCTTGGCCTCGGTCACGGCCAGCAGCTTGAGCTTGTTGGACTTGACGTGCGGCAGCGTCTGCGTGCCGGCCGAGAACAGCAGCTGGGTCTGGCCCGCGACCGTGTCGACCACAGCAGGCGCCCCGCCCTTGTACGGCACATGCAGCATCTCCACACCGGCCATCTTCTCGAACAGCACCGCGCTCAGATGGTTGGTCGAACCCGGGCCGGCGCTGGCGTAGGCGAGCTTGCCGGGATTGGCGCGTGCATAGGCGATCAGTTCCTTGACGTTGTTGGCCGGCACCGAGGGATGGACCACCATCGTGTTGGTGACGTAGGCCAGCAGGCCCAGCGGCGTGAAATCCTCGACGCCGCGGAAGGGCATGTTCGGCATCATCGCCGGGTTCATCGCATGCGTGCTCATCGAGCCGATCAGCAACGTATAGCCGTCGGGCTTGGCGCGCGCGACCATCGCCGAGCCGATATTGCCCGACGCACCCGGCTTGTTGTCGACGATGACGGGCTGCCCCAGCGAGCGCGTCAGCCGCTCGGACAGCACCCGCGCCAGGATATCGGTCGAACCGCCGGGCGCCCACGGCACCACCAGCGTGATGGGCTTGCTCGGATAGTCCTGCGCCGCCGCGGCCCCCGCGGCGCAGCACAGCGCCAGCGCGGCCACCCCGCGCAGCCAGCTTCTCATCGTCGTCTTCATGGTTGGTTTCCCCCGTTAGTCATGCCGGTCGCACCGTGCGTCCGGTCTGTCGTTCTATCTTTCTATCGTTCCATCCTGCGGTGACATATTGGCGCGTGTCCCCGCCGTGTCGCCGCATCGGCGTTCTTAACGCCCAACCGCATAGCCCTGCATGCCGCGCGGATTCGCGCCGGCGCGCAGCACCAGCCGGCCCTTGCCGTCGCGCTCGCGCGAACACGCCGACATCCTTCCCTCCGACCACGGCTCGCCGATGCGCAGTTCATGGCCGGCATCGCGCAGCGCGTCCAGCGTCGCCTGCGGAAAGCGCGATTCGATGCTGAGCCGGTTCAGCACGGTCTGGCGCGGCCAGAACGAGCCAGGGAAGTGGTCGATGTGCCAGGCCGGCGCGTCGATCGCCTCTTGCAGGTTCATGCCGTGCACCGCGTGCCGCATGAAGAAGGCCAGCGACCATTGGTCCTGCTGGTCGCCGCCGGGCGTGCCGAACACCATGTAGGGCTCGCCGTCGCGCAAGGCCAGCGAAGGCGACAGCGTGGTGCAGGGCCGCTTGCCCGGTGCCAGCGAATTGGGCAGGCCGGGCTCGAGCCAGGTCATCTGCAGGCGCGTATTGAGCGCGAAGCCCAGCGCCGGAATGGCAGGGCTCGACGACAGCCACCCGCCGGACGGCGTCGCCGCGACCATATTGCCGTCGCGGTCGATCACGTCGAGATGGCAGGTGTCGCCGACGAAGATCTCCTGCTCGGCCCATTGCTGCACCGGCGGCAGCGCGGCGAAGGTCGGTTCCCCCACGCCGAAGCGCGTATCGGCGCTGGCCAGCGTGCGCTCGGCCGCGCCGAGATCGGGCAGGCGCGGCGCCCGGCCGTCGATGCTGCCGGCACGCAACTCGCGCGATGCCTGCGCCCCGATCCATTGCGCGCGCTCCCGCAGATAGTCCGCATCGAGCAGGCCCTGCGCCGGCACATCGGCAAAGCGGGGATCGCCGTACCAGGCGAGGCGATCGGCCATCGCCAGCTTGGCCGCCTCGGCGATCCGGTGGACGAAGCCCGGCGAGGTCGGCTCGTGCGCCTCCAGCCCGGCGTGCCGCAGCATGCCCAGCTGCTGCAGGAAGGCGGGGCCCTGGCTCCAGACGCCGCACTTGGCGACGGTATAGCGGCCGAAGTCCAGCGTCAGCGGCGCTTCGACTTCGGGCTGCCAGCACGCCATGTCCTCGTAGCGCAGCAGGCCGCGATGGCGCTCGCCGGTGGTGTCGCGCACTTGCTGCGTGCGGCAATAGGTATCGATCTCGCGCGCGACGAAGCCGCGATACCAGCAATCGAGCGCGGCATCGATCTGCTTCTCGCGGGTGCCGCCGGCCGCCTGCGCCTCTTCGACGATGCGCTGGTAGGTCCGCGCCAGCGCGGGCGTGGCATGCAGCGAGCCTGGCGACGGCACGCGGCCATCGACGAGCCAGACGTCGGCCGAATCGCGCCATTCCCGCTGGAACAGTTCGCGCACCGCCAGAATCGCCTGCGAAATGCGCGGCACCAGCGGAAAGCCGTCGCGCGCATAGGCGATCGCGGGCGCCAGCACCTCGGCCAGCGACCAGGTGCCGTAGTCGCGCAGCATGGTCAGCCACGCGCCGAACGCGCCGGGCACGGTGGCGGGCAGCAGGCCGATGCCGGGCATCAGCTCCAGGCCCATCGCCCGCATCGCGGCCGGGTCGGCCAGTGCGGGCGCAGGGCCCTGGCCGCAGATCGAGCGCACCGCGCGCTCGCGTTCGCTCCACAGCAGGATCGGCGCCTCGCCGCCGGGGCCGTTCAGATGCGGCTCGACGACCTGCAGCACGAAACCGCCGGCCACCGCCGCGTCGAAGGCATTGCCGCCGCGTTCGAGCACGCCCATCGCGGTCTGCGAGGCGAGCCAGTGGGTCGACGAGACGACGCCGAAGGTTCCGACGATTTCGGGGCGGGTGGTGAACATGCTGGTCTCTGGATGCGGTCTGGATGGGCCGGGAGGGGCAAGCGATGGGGCAAACGATGGGGAAAGTATAGGAAGAACGAATAACCAGAACGCACGATTGCATTATTCTTCCATTCCCGATTGGTTATACGACGCCGGGAAACCGCCCCTCGTCCTTTCCTCCACTGCGTTGCCATGCCCACCTTCGCCGACCGTCTGCAGCACAACCTGATATCCCGCCTGCGCCTGAAGCAGTTGTCGTTGCTATTGGTATTGGAGCGGCATCGCTCGCTGTCGCGCACGGCCGCCGAGCTCAATCTGAGCCAGCCGGCGGTGACCAAGGCGCTGCGCGAAATCGAGGAGATTTTCCTGGCGCCGTTGTTTCACCGATCGCGCGCGGGACTGGAGGCCACCGAGACCGGCGCCGCGGTGCTCGCGTATGCGAGGCTCGCCCTGGCGGACGCGCGTGCGCTCGGCGACGAGCTGGCGGTCCTCGATGCGGGGCTCGGCGGGCGGCTGCGCATCGGCGTGATTCCGTTCATTGCACCGGCGTTGCTGGACGCCGCCTGCTCGCATGCGCTGAGCCAGCAGCCGCGGATCGCGGTGCTCGTGCGCGAGGGCACCACCGACGAACTGGTCAGCGCCTTGCGCGCGCACGAGGTCGATTGCGTGATCGCGCGCTCCTTCTATGCCGCCGGAGAAGACATCGTGCAGGTGCCGCTGTATCGCGAGGAGCCGACGCTGGTGGTGCCCTCGCGCGCCGCGGCGCGGCTCTCGCGCGGCGCGCTCGACTGGGCGCGGCTCGCGACGCTGGACTGGATCATGCCGCCACCGCAGACGCCGACCCGCCGCACCATCAATACGATGTTCGCGACCGCGGGCGTGGCCCCGCCGCTGCCGCTGGTGGAAACCTATTCGATCAAGACCATCGCCACGCTGCTGCGCACCCAGCCGCGCACGATTACCATCGTGCCGCGCGCGGTCGCGGTGGAACTGGCCAACGGCGGCGGCGCCGCGCTGCTGCCCCATACCTTGCGCTGGGACCTGCCGCCGGTCGAGGCAATGTGGCTGCGCCGCGCCCAGCACAGCGGGCCGCTAATGGCGCTGGTGACGGCCCTGCAGCAAACGGGCGTGTAACGTCGCGCCATCGTGCGGGTCACGCGCACCGTTTGATCGGTTCAAGCCAGGCTGCGGTAGCGCTGCGTCCAGGCATGGGTCCATGGCACCACGTCGGCCGCCGGCATCGGCTCGCCGACGAAGCGCCCCTGCGCGGCACCGCAGCCGATATCGCGCAGATAGCGCCAGTCGCACGCGTTGTCGACGCCGGCCGCCACGGAGCGAACGCCAAGCTGCCGGGCCATGGCGATGGTCGCCTCCAGCATCGTCCGCGACGCGTTGTCGTTCCAGGCGCCATGAACCAGACCGTGCCCCAGCTTCAATTCCTCGAACGGGATGTCCCTCAATTGGGCCAGCGACGCATCGCCGACGCCGAAATCGTGAATCGACAGCGTGACGCCCTTCAGCCGCAGCCGGGTCAGTACGTCCAGCGTCGACACCGGTTCGGCGTGCCGCTGCAAACCGCTGATCGCCAACACCAGCTTCGACAAGGGCACACCTGCCTGGTGAGCCATGCGTTCGAACCGCTCGGGAAGCGGCAGCGCATTCATCGCCGCCATCGGCAAATGGATCGAGATCGCCCACTCCCGGCCGGCATCGAGCCACTTCCGCGCCTGGACGAGCGCCGCGCGCAGCGTTGCATCGCCGAGCTCGCCCAGCAAACCATGCGCCTGCGCCGCGGAGAACAGCTCGCCCGCCCGTAGCGCCCCGATGTGCGGCCGAAGCCAGCACGGCGAGACCTCCATGCCGGCCACGGCACCATCGGCCAGCGTCACCTTCGGCGTGAAGGCCACCGCCACCTCGCCGCCGGCAATGGCCGTGCGCAATGCGTCTGCACCGACTCCCAAGCCGCCGTGCCGGATGGCGACAAGCTGGGGTTCACAGGCGCCGCCATGCAGCTGCTCGCGCAGTTGACTGGCCGAGGCCGGCTTCTGCAGCGTGCCGATCACGCGCAATCCTTGCAGGGCGGCGAGCCGTCGCGCGCTTTGCAGCACGCGCCGGTCCTCGCCGCTGACCAGCAGCAGTCCGCCGGCATAGCGGGCGTTGACAAGGTTGCGCACAAATTCGATGCCGTCCATGCCTGGCATCTGCAGATCGCTCAGAATCAGGTCGATCGCATCGGGGCTCCCTTCGAGCAGGGCGAGCGCGTCGCCGGCCCGCTCGAAGGCGAGAATGTCCTGAAAGCCGAGCTGCATCAATTGCCGCGTCAGCAGCTTCAGCACGAAGGGGTCGTCGTCCACGACCAGTATCTTCCTGCGGTCCATCGCTGTGCCCGCCGCGCTCACACCGTCCCCTGCATCGCTGCCTTGCTCGCCGTTCACTGCGTAACACCGGCCTTCGCCAACGCCGCGTGGATCTTCGCAACCAGCGTGGCCTTCTGGAACGGTTTGACCGCGAAGTCGTTGGCACCCGCGCTCAGGCACTCCACCACGATGCCGCGTTCGCTATGACCGGTGATCATCACCACCGGCACATTTGCCAGATACGGAATACGCCGGAGCCGGCGAGTGGTCTCGACCCCGCTGATATCGGGCAGTTCGATGTCCATCAATACCAGGTCGGGTCGCATCTGCCGCAGCATCGCCAGCGCCTGCATGCCGGTGCTGGCGAACACCAGGCGCATCGGCACGTCCGCCAAAGCGCGCTGCAGCAGCTTCTGCTGCAAGTCGTCGTCGTCGACCATCAGGATCAGCGGCTTGAACCGTTCGGCGAGGCCCTGCAGCGCTTGCGCGGCCGCGTGGCGGGATGCCGCCTGCTGCGCCAATCCACCAAGCCAGTCGCGCATGCCCCGCACGCTGGCATCGACCGACGCCAGATGCGTGTCCAGCGCCTCGGCCTTCAGCGCGTCCAGCGCCGCAACCAGTTGCGCCATGCGCTCCCCCCCTGCTGGATCCGGGTCGCTCGCGCGGCGCATGGTGTCGGCGAATTGCTCCAGCGCGGCGGCGATTCCCCGTTGAGCCTGCTGCAGCGAGCCGGTCGCCAGCTCGACGTGGCCGTTGCCCGCAGCCGCCTGGCGTTCCAGTTCCGTATCGCCCTCCACCAGTTGCCGGGCCTGAGCAGCGAATTGCCCCGCCGAGACGGTCTCGCCCGGCGTTTCGCGGATCTGGCGCAGCAGCTGGTGCACCACCATCCGCAGGCGTGGCGCATCGTTGGTGGCCGGCCAGAACAGCACGTAATCGTCGAAGTACGACTTCCTGCAAAGCTCGTAGACCTTCCACAGCTCACCGCTGTTGCAAAGGATCAGCGTACGATGCGCGATGCCGGGCGCGGCGGCGCTGAAGCGATACAGGCCCAGGTAGTAGCGTTCCGCCTCCTCCAGCCGGTCAAAGGCCAGGATCAGCACCGCCGGCCGGGTCTGCTCGAAATCCTGCACCGCCTGCTCGGGCTTGGTCGACAGATGGACGTTGTCGAACTCCTCGCGCAGCAGTTGCGCGACCAGCTCGGCATCGGCCACGGCACGCGTCGCCACCAGGATGGGGGCATTCGCGCTCATCGCTGCACTCCTTCGGTGGACCGCCGGGCCTGGCCGACAGGGATTGTTGCTTGCATCTTGTTTTCATTCCTCCTCAGTTGCGGTTTGCCAACGAGGTCGCTGCCGCGACGCGGGCTCATTGGGCCAGGACCTCGTCGAGACTGGAGCGCACGCGCAAGGCCTCGGCCTGGACCTGCGCCAGCCGTTGGTCGATCTCGTCGAGCTTCTCGGCCTTGCCAGCGTTCTCGAGCAGTGCGCACAGATCTCCGAAGGTCAGTGCGCCCACCGAGCGGGACGACGACTTCAGCTTGTGCGCGGTCGCGCCGATCAGACGCGCGTTGGCATTGCGCCGGTGTTCGGCCAGTTCGCCGGTCAGGCTTAATAGCGAGGTGCGGTAGTCGGCCAGCAAGCCACGTATGCTTTCGCGATCGTCGCCAATCAGTTCGGTCAGCACGGACAGCACCAGCGCAGGCTGATCCGGCGCAGTTGCCGCCCCCGGTGGCGCTGATCCCGGGGCAGCGCAGGCGACCGGATCCGGCAAGCGACGCGCCAACTCGTGCTGCAGCACCTTCAGATGCAGCGGTTTGGTCAGATAGCCATCCATGCCCGCCTCCGTGGCCCGCTTCATCTCGCCTTGCAAGGCATTGGCGGTCAAGGCCAGGATGGGCGTGCGCGGGCCGTCGCCCTCCTCCCTGCGCACGGCCCGGGCGAGCGCATAGCCGTCCATGCGGGGCATGTGCAGGTCGGTCAGGATCAGCGCGAACCGGCCACTTCGCCATAGTTGCAGCGCCTGTTCGCCATCCGGCACGATCTCCGACGCGTAGCCGAGCAAGCCAAGCTGCCGAAGAATGACCTTCTGGTTGATGTCGTCATCCTCGGCGACCAGAATCCGGAACGATGAACGATCGCACGGCGAGGCTATCCCGCCGTCAGGCGGCGTGACGGCATAAGCGATCGCATCGGCGTTGCCGCCGCGGGCCCCTGCAGCGACATCGCGGACCGTGACGACATCCGGCCCCTTCTCCAGCAGCGCCGGCTCCTGTGCCACCGGCTGGAAGGGCAGTGTCACGGTAAAGGTCGATCCGGCGCCAGGCTGGCTTTCGGCGGCAATCTCGCCCCCCATCAGATCGGCCAGGCGCCGGCAGATCGCCAGGCCGAGCCCGGTACCGCCGAAGCGACGCGTGGTGGACACTTCCGCCTGTGTGAACGGCATGAACAGGGTTTTCAAGGTCTCCGGCGCAATGCCGATGCCATTGTCGATCACCGAGAAACGGACCTGAAGCGGCGCCTCGCTGACCGGTTCGACCCGGATCTCGACGCGACCCGGTGTGCTACCGGCGCCGGCGGAGAACTTGATGGCATTGCCGACGAGATTGTTCAGCAGTTGCCGCAGCCGCGTGCCGTCCGACATCACGCGATCGGGCACGGCAGGCGAAACGAGCGCGGACAGTTCGACCCGCGCCTTCTCCGCCACCGGTTGCAGCGACCCCTGCAAGCTATGCAGCAGCGCACGCAGCGACACCGGCGCCTGTTCGATCTCCATGCGGCCAGCCTCGATCTTCGAGAAGTCGAGGATGTCGTCGATGATTCGCAGCAGCGATGTCGCCGATTCGCGAATCGTCGAAATGATGTTCCACTGGTCCTGCGACAACTCGCTTTGGCCCAGCACCTCGATCATGCCGATCACGCCGTTCATCGGCGTACGGATCTCGTGGCTCATGGTCGCAAGGAACGCGCTCTTTGCGCGCGATGCCGATTCGGCTTCCGCCTTGGCACGCACCAACTGCTGGCGTGCGGCCCGGCTCTCGGTGACGTCGCGTGCCGCGGCGTAGATCAGTCCATCGGGTTCGCGCACGGCATTCCATGCCAGCCAGCGGAAGGAGCCGTCCTTGCATCGGTACCGGTTCTCGAAATGCTCGGTCAGCACACCGGTCCGGTGAGACTCGATTTCGCGGCGCGTCGCGGCGCGATCGTGCGGATGGACGAATTCCATGTACGGGCGCGCCAGGATTTCCTCGTATGTCCAGCCGAGAATTTTCTGGAAGGCAGGATTGACGCGCTTGAAATAGCCATCGATGCCGGCGATGCACTGCAGATCCACCGACAGCTCGAAGAAGCGGTCGCGCTGACGTTCGGCCAGTTTGCGTGCGCCGATATCCTGAAGCAGCACCAGGGCCGAGGGCTCACCATCCCAGTCGTAGGGCGCTGCAGTGACCTCGCACTGCAGGACCGTGCCGTCCAGGCGCACCCACTTCTGCTCGGCGGTGGGAGCCGGAAGACGGTGCCGTCGCGTCAGTTCGATCCGGCCGCGGACGAAGGCCTGGCTGTCGGGATGCACGAAGTCGAGAACCTCTCGCCCAAGCAGCGATTGCTGCGACCGCGCCGCCAACATATCGACGGCCATCGCATTGGCGTAGCAGATGCGCCCGGCGCGCTGCACGAATACGGCATACGGCAACAGTTCGATCAAGTTGCGGTAGCGCGCTTCGCTGGCCTGCAAGGCGTGCGCGCTGGCACGTTCGCTCGTCACGTCGCGCAATACCAGCACCGCACCAGTGACCGCCGCGTCATCGTCGCGGATCGGCGCGGCGCTGATCGTGACGCTGCACGAGCGGCCGCATGCCAGCGGCGCCAGTCGCTGCTCGTCCAGGTAGCAAGGCTCGCCGCTGTCCAGCACCTGTCTTGCCGGATCGACGGGGCGGATGGCACCGCTGTCGTCCGCGATGCGCAGTACTTCGCCGATATCGCGCGACAGTGCGCTGGCGACGGGCCAGCCGGTCAGCTTCGCCGCCATCGGATTCATCCGCTTGATGCGCCCGTCGGCACCGGTGGCGATCACCGCATCGCTGATTGCGTGCAGCGTGGTATCGAGATCGCGCTCGCTGCCCGTGATCCGCTGCAGCAAACGTGCCTGCCTCGCGCTGGCAAACAGGATCAGCAGCGTCAGCAGGCCACCTACCGCCAGCAGAAAGTCGCGACGCGCCCTGTAGGCGCCCAGGTACTCGTCCTTGGAGAAGCCGACCACCACCACCAGCGGGTAGTCGCGCATGGAACGGTAGCTCACGATGCGGTTGGTGTGGTCCACCGTGCTGGTCGATTCGTAGGATCCGGACGGCCCGTGACGCATGGCCTGACGCAGGCCGCTATTGGGCGGCACCGTCATGCCGACCGCATCCTTGACCCCCGAACGGCGCGCGCGAATCACAAAGTCGTTGGCTCCCACCACCGCGACCACGCCGTGTTCGCCAAGGCGCAGTTCGTTGTAGAGCCGGGTCAGGTAGGCAGGGTCCATCGAGATCACGACCACGCCGAGAAAGCGGCCCTTGTCGTCCTCAATGCGGCGCGAGAGCTGGATCGACGGCTTGCCGCTGGCCCGGCCGATCACCGGTTTGCCGATGAACAGGCGCCCCGGCGGTCCCTCGAGATGCACCCGGAAGTGCTCGCGGTCCGAAAGATCGATCGGTTTGAAGTCGGCAACGGTCGAGGCGCGCAGGATGCCGTCGGCGTCGAGAACCGCCACCTGCAGGAAAACATCGAGGTGGATGCGGTTGGAACGGACGAAGCGGTTCAGCTCGATCGCCTGGCTGCTCTGCGCGACTTCCCAGGCCACCATCGCGCTGAGCTGGTCGGCCTCGCGCACCAGGCGCAAGGTATGCGCGTCCAGCACGTCGCCCAGGGCTTCGGCATGACGCTGAGCAGCCCCGACCTCCGAGTTGGCATCCCAGGCAATGGCAGCACCGAGAGCTGCCCATAGCGCCAGCACCAAGACCGCGCCCGGCAGGAAATACCGGGCCGGGCTTTGCAAGCATCGGCGCATCCAGCCCAAACAGTTCTGCAACATTCCGTCTCCGTGCCCGTACGGCTGCCCCGGCACGGGGCACGTTTTCAGCAGGGCTGAGACGCAATGACGGCAGAATTGCGCCAGACTTTAACCGCTAGCCGAGGCGCCGGCCGGCGGGGGACTGGAAGTGCGGCGAAAGACATCCCGGCCGCGCAGTCGCCAGACTGCCGCGCCTGTCTGCTTTACGACTGCTGCGCGGCTTCCGGCTGCATGTAGAACACCTCCCACAGATGACCGTCGAGGTCCTCATAGCCGTGCTGGTACATGAAGCCATAGTCCTTCGGCTCGTTCGGCGTGCGCGCGCCGGCCGCGACCGCCTTCGACACCATGTCGTCGACCGCGGCACGGCTGTCCATCGACAGCGCGAGAATCACTTCGGTGCTGCTGCCGGTATCGCAGATCGCCTTGCCGGTGAAGGTCTTGAAAAAATCCTCGACCAGCAGCATCACGTAGATCTGGTCGGACACGATCATGCAGGTGGCATTGCGGTCGGTGAATTTGGGATCGAAGCGATAGCCGAGCCGCGTAAAAAAATCGACCGAGCGGTCGAGGTCCTTGACGGGAAGGTTGACGAAGATCTGGGTCGCCATCGGGGTGTCTCCTGGTATTGAAATCGTGCTGGAATCGGTTTTGGAAATGGTTCCGGATGGGTATGGACGGGTTTTGAAACCGGCGATTCCGAATCGGGCGGAAATCAATGGCATGCGCCTACGACGTGCCGGCCCACGGATCGTAACTGCCGATCGTCCATAGGTGGCCTTCGAGATCGAAGCAGCTGAAATCGCGGCCGCCATAATCCTGGTCCTTCAGATCGAGCACGATCTGCGCGCCCGCGGCCTTGGCGCGCGCGAATACCGCGTCGGGATCGGGCACCACCAGATAGATGCTCTGCGTCTGCCCGCCGCCGACTTCGTCGGGCTGGCGCATCAGCTTGCCATACGGCGAATCGAGCACCGAGCCGAGCATCACCATGCCCTTGCCGTAGTTCAGTTGCGCATGCGCGATGGTGCCGTCGTCATTCTCGACCACCAGATGCCGCGTGAAACCGAAGGTATCGCACAGCCATGCAATGGCGGACGGCGCATCGCGATAACGCAGGCACGGAATCGCAGTACTGCCCGCGCTGCGGGCGGCGCCGGAAGTGGTATCGGTCATCTCTGTCGCTCCTTGTGCGGCGGCGTCGCCGCCTCATCGGTTCGAAAATCCTCGGTGCCGAAATCATCGAGGCGAAATCATCGCTTTGCCATCACCGATTTGAATCCGGATCGCCACGCGCGGCGAATGGCCGGCACCGCACGGCAAATCCCCTAGGCAGCATAGACGATCGCACCGCCTGCAAAAGCGCCACTCGATGCGACGAGAACGTTTCTTCGTACACCAGCGACCGGTTATACTCCGCGCTCCATAAACCACATTTCGGGTATATAAAACAATGGCCGTTGCCAACAAGAAAAGCGCACCGCGCGCAGTGAAGTCCGCCAAGCCGGCGGCGCCGACCAAGAAGGCCAGCGTGCTGGCGCGCGAAGCGCAAGCCGCGAAGAAGCGCCTGCTGAAGCTGCGCGCGGACACGAAGAAGGCGATCGACGCCGCCAAGCGCGAAGTCGCTCAGGCCGTCGCCGCCGCCAAGCTGGCACTGCAGGCCGAGAAGCAAGCCGCCAAGGACAAGCTGGCCGCGCAGAAGGAAAAGGCCAAGGCAGCGAAGGCCGCCAAGTCGGCGAAGAAGCCGGCCGGCGCCAAGACCGCCGCGCCGAAGAAGGCTGCCGCGCCGAAGGCCGCGAAGCCGGCCGCCAAGGCTGCGAAGAAGGCGGCACCGAAGGCCGCTGCAAAGACCAAGCCGGCCACCGGCGCCGTCGCCAAGGCCGCCTGAGCGCCGCCGACCCTGCTGCCATGCCCTCGTTCGAGGGCTGCATCACGGCACCGCGGCGATCCTCGCGATCGCGCGGTGCCGGCCCTCCTGTCGAGGGGATACCGATTTGGGGGTAGCCAAGCCCTGTCTCTGTGCCGATAATCTGCTTTCCTCCGGCATCACTTTCTTGCGTTAAATCACTTTGCGTAAATCGCTTGTGCTCATCGCAGTGAGCTTGGCGACGCTTTTGTCCAACGCTCGCACGATGGCCGCGCAAACGACACCGAATGGGAATGGCAATGAAGGAAGCCTTGCAACGTTGTCCGCTGTGCACAACCATCACGGAAGCATCGGCCCGCCCCCGCTCCTATGGGCAATGGATGCGCTATCAATGCCGCAATGACGATTGCGGTCCCAGCGAGATCAGCACCAAGGCGCGCTCGCGCCTGCGCCGCGGCGAACGCCAGGCGGAACTGCGCAGCGTGGCCAAGTCGTGCCGCGATCACGGCGCGCGGTTGCGAATCGGCTACGACGGCCCGACCGGCGAATTCCAGTTGGAAGTGGTGGAATAAGCGGGACGCGCAGACGCCCCGCCACACGGCGCCTCAGGGCTCGACCGACGGCTCCCGCTTCATGCAGCGCAGCACGAACGTCGAGCGGCTGTGCCGCAGCCCGGGCAACTTGTACAGCTTGTGGCGCAGGAACTCCTCGTAGCCTTCGGTGCCCGCCACCGCCACCTTGATCAGATAGTCATACTCGCCGGTCAGCAGGTACGCCTCCATGACCTCGGGCAGTTGCGCCAGCGCGCGGCCGAAGCGGTCGAGCATGTCGTCGTCGTGCCGCTCCAGCGTGACCTCGATCAGCACGGTGTCGGGCAGGCCCAGCGCCTTCTGGTTCAGCAAGGCGGTATAGCCCTGGATCACACCGGCCTCCTCCAACGCGCGCACACGGTTCCAGCATGGCGTGGGCGAGAGTCCGACCTGTTCGGCCAGCTTCAGGTTGGACAGCCGGCCATCGCGGCGCAGTGCGCGCAGGATGCGGCGGTCGGTTTCGTCCAGCTTGGGTCTGGTTGCCGGCCGGACAGGGGGATGAGTCGTGGCACTGCTGGTGGGATCGGCCATGGGGAGCGGTCAAGTCGAATCGCTCAGAGCGAACGGGTCAAAACGGTCGGAAAAGAATATTTCTCTTCGTGACCGACAAATACTAGCCGATCCATTCTGATACAGACCAGCTCAGCAGAACATTAAGAAGCACATTTTGCCCGGTGGCTGCTAAATTCACTACATCATCACTGCTACCGATTGCCGCCATGTCCGCCCAAGCCTCCACCCCCGCCCTGCAACTCGCGCTGCTGCTCGACCAGCACGACCTGATCGGCGCGATCGAGTGGACGCTGGCGACGGCGCGCCGCACCGGCCTCGGACTGGCCGGGATGACGCTGGTGCCGAGCGCCCTGCCGGGCGCCGGTCAATGGCTGCGGCTGTCGGTCACGGCGGAAGAACCGGCGTTGTTCCCGCTGCTGGTCAAGCGCCTGGAGAACGGAGTCGATGTGCGCGAAGTCGCGGTCGTCGAGGAAACCGCGGGCCAGCCGGAGGCGACGGCCGCCCGGCGCCGCGATACCGCGCCCGCGGCCTCGCCGGCCGCCGCGCCGGTCCACTGATGGCCTTCATTCCCCGACTTTAAGCCTGCTTTCCGGCTGACTCGGCCAGCAGGCCGTGGCCGAGCCGCTGCGACAAATCGGCTGCCGCCGCCTTGATGGCCGTCGCGACCGGCCCGTCGAGCCGCCCATCGAAGGTGGCCGCATTGCCCAGCGCCGTGATCGCCAGCACGATGCGGCCGTCCCGATCGAATACCGGCGTGCTGACCGAATCGACGCCGGCCAGCAGATCGCCATGGACGCTGCCGATCCCGCTGGCCCGCACCTGGTCCCGCAACTGCGTCAGTTCGGCCGCGTCGCGCGGAAAGCGTGGCGGCTGCAACGTCTCACGTGCCTTCAGTTCGGCCTCGACCAGCGGCGCCGTCACGGCCGGATCGAGAAAGGCGGTGAATACGCGGCCGGTTGCCGACGACAGCAGCGGCATCACCGAACCGGGCCGCACATTGACCGTAACGGGCCGCAGCGAGTCGCGCCACTGCACCACGGTGGGCCCGTGGTTGCCCCATACCGCCGCCAGCACCGTTTCGCCGGTCGATGCGCAGAGATCGTCGAGCACCGGCGTCACCAGCCGCAGCGGATCGAGCTGGGCGAGGCAGGCCAGCCCCATCCGCAGCGCATGGCGGCCCAGGCTGTAGCGGCCGGCGTCGTCCTGCTCGACATAGCCGCATTTGACGAAGCTGGCCAGGTAGCGGTGCGCCTTGGCCGGGTGCATGCCGGCGGCCATCGCCACGGCTTTCAGCGGCATCGGATGGAGCGAGCCCAGCAGGGCGTCCAGCACCGACAGCCCGGTTTCGAGCGCCTGCACGCCCGCGCCGCTCCGCTCGCCGTTGCCGTCCCGCGTCTCCGATTCGGTTTGCTGATTGGCCATTTCCCTGGATCCCGCGTGATGGCTTGGCATGTTTGAAATTACGTATGGCGTAATGCTAGCACGCACAGCGTAATTTTCCCTTGACAGTCGATCGGCCGCCAATTACTTTTGGCATAACCGCATTACGCCTGACGTAATTCCATCGATCGACGACGGGCGAAGGCGGCAACCAGAAGACGGCCCACCGTCCATTACGCTTCGGCGGCGCGCCGCCCATCCCCGCAGAGGAGACAAACAATGAGAAAGATCTCGTCGATGCTGGCGCTCGCCGGCACGATGCTGACCGCCCTGGCGCTGGCGCCGCAAGCCGCCGCACAGAGCTTTCCCAGCAAGCCGATCCGCTGGATCGTGCCCTATGCCGCCGGCGGCGGCTCGGACTTCCTGGCCCGCACCATCGGCCAGCAGCTGTCCACCCAGATCGGCCAGCCGATCGTGGTCGAAAACAAACCCGGCGCCAACACCGCGATCGCCGCGGCCGAGACGGCACGCTCGGCGCACGACGGCTATACGGTGATGTCGGCCGACAACGGCACGCTGGTCTTCAACCCCGCGTTGTACAAGACGCTGAGCTACAACCCGACGCGCGATCTGGCGCCGGTCTCGCTGCTGGGCAAGTTCCCGATGATCCTGGTGGTCGGCGCCAACGCCGAATTCAAGGACGCGCGCGACTTCCTTGCCAAGGTCAAGGCGGCGCCTGGCAAGGTCAGCTATGCCTCGGCCGGCGCCGGCAGCCCGCACCATCTGGCAATGGAGCTGTTGAAGGAACGCGCCGGCCTGCGCATGGTGCATATCGGCTATCGCGGCGCCGCGCCCGCGCTGCTCGACGTGGTCGGCGGCCAGGTGCCCGCGATGATGACCGACCTGGCCGCGGGCGCGGCCTTCCTGAAGGCGGGCAAGCTGCGTCCGCTGGCGGTGGCCAACGCCACCCGGCTGCCGCAGCTGCCCAACGTGCCGACCTTCGCCGAGATCGGCCTGCAGGGCGTCGAGGCCGCCGCGCTGGTCGGCATGGTGGCGCCGGCCGGCACGCCGCCCGACGTGATCGCCAAACTGCAGACCAGCGTCGCGGCGGCGATCAGGCAGCCCGAGGTCAACCGCAAGCTGGTCGACTTCGGCGTCGAGCCGGTCGGCAGCACGCCGGAGCAATTCGCCGCGCTGCTGCGCAGCGAGACCGCGCTGTGGCACAAGCTGATCCGCGACCTGAATATCACGCTCGAATGAGCCCGGCGGGCGGACCCACCCGGTCCGCTCGCAAACGCTGTCGTCCCCGCGAAAGCGGGGACCCAATGGCTTTCAAAGACGCTGGGTTCCCGCTTTCGCGGGAATGACATAGCGATCGTTGAGATGACGTCAACAGCGTGGCGGCCGGGCCGTATTCCGCGGCCGCTTCGTTGCCTGGAGGACTCACCATGAGCGAACGCACCGAACCTGCCCGCGCGCAGGGATGCCCGTTTCATCGCCAAACGGATGCCCAGGCGCATGCCGGCAACGATGCCGCCCCCCGGCCGCTGAGTCCCACCGGCTGCCCCGTCAGCGCGCGCGCCGCGGATTTCGACCCGTTCGAGGACGGCTACCAGCAGGATCCGCCCGACTATGTGCGCTGGGCGCGCGAGCAGGAGCCGGTGTTCTACAGCCCCAAGCTCGGCTATTGGGTCGTCACGCGCTACGACGACATCAAGGCGATCTTCCGCGACAACCTGACCTTCAGCCCCTCGATCGCCCTGGAGAAGATCACGCCGACCGGCGACGAGGCCAACGCGGTGCTGGCCTCCTACGGCTATGCGATGAACCGCACGCTGGTCAACGAGGACGAGCCCGCGCACATGCCGCGCCGCCGCGTGCTGATGGAGCCGTTCACGCCCGAACAGCTGCAGCACCACGAGCCGATGGTTCGGCGGCTGACGCGCGAATACGTCGACCGCTTCATCGACGACGGCAAGGCCGACCTGGTCGATCAGATCTTGTGGGAGGTGCCGCTGACCGTCGCGCTGCATTTCCTCGGCGTGCCCGAGGAGGACATGGACCTGCTGCGCAAGTATTCGATCGCCCATACCGTCAACACCTGGGGCCGCCCCAGACCGGAGGAGCAGGTCGAGGTCGCGCACGCGGTCGGCAATTTCTGGCAGCTCGCCGGGCGCATCCTCGACAAGATGCGGCAGGATCCGTCGGGCCCGGGCTGGATGCAGTACGGCATCCGCAAGCAGAAGGAATATCCCGACGTCGTCACCGACTCCTATCTGCATTCGATGATGATGGCCGGCATCGTCGCCGCGCATGAAACCACCGCCAACGCCAGCGCCAACGCGATCAAGCTGCTGCTGCAGCATCCCGACGCCTGGCGCGAGCTGTGCGAGGATCCGAGCCTGATCCCCAACGCCGTCGAGGAATGCCTGCGGCACAACGGCTCGGTCGCGGCCTGGCGGCGGCTGGCCACGCGCGACGTGCAGATCGGCGGCGTCGACATTCCGGCCGGCGCCAAGCTGTTGATCGTGACCTCGTCGGCCAATCACGACGAGCGCCACTTCGCCGACGCGGACCTGTTCGACATCCGCCGCGCCAATGCCAGCGACCAGCTGACGTTCGGCTACGGCGCGCATCAGTGCATGGGCAAGAACCTCGCGCGGATGGAAATGCAGATCTTCCTCGAGGAATTCACTCGCCGGCTGCCGCATATGAAGCTGTCGGCGCAGACGTTCACCTACGTGCCCAACACCTCGTTCCGCGGACCGGAGCATCTGTGGGTCGAGTGGGACCCGAGCCAAAACCCCGAACGGCGCGACCGCTCGCTGCTGCAGGTGCGGACACCGGTGCGGATCGGCGAGCCGTCCAGCCATGCGATCAACCGGACCGTGGTGGTGGAGCGCGTGACGCGCGTGGCCGAAGACATCGTGCGGCTGCGGCTGGTGTCACCGGACGGCAAGCCGCTGCCGCGCTGGTCGCCCGGTTCGCATATCGATGTCGAATGCGGCGATACGGGGCTCTCGCGCCAGTATTCGCTGTGCGGCGATCCGGCCGATACCCATGCCTTCGAAATCGCGGTGCTGCGCGAGGCCGAGAGCCGCGGCGGCTCGGCCTGGATCCACGGGCAACTGAAGGCGGGCGACCGGCTGCGCATCCGCGGTCCCCGCAATCACTTCCGGCTCGACGAAAGCGCGCGCCGGCTGATTCTGATTGCCGGCGGCATCGGCATCACGCCGATCAGCGCGATGGCGCGGCGCGCGAAGGCGCTCGGCATCGACTACCAACTGCACTACTGCGGCCGCGGCCGTGCCTCGATGGCGCTACTCGACGAGCTGGCGGCGCTGCATGGCGAGCGGCTGCATGTCTACGCCCGGGACGAAGGCGCGCGCGCCGACCTGAGCGCCCTGCTCGGCCAGCCCGATTCCGCGACGCAGATCTATGCCTGCGGTCCGGCGCGCATGCTCGACGCGCTGTCCGCCTCTTGCGCCACCTGGCCGGAGGACGCGCTGCGCGTCGAGCATTTCACCTCGACGCTGGGCGCGCTCGACCCGAGCAAGGAGCAGGCCTTCGAGGCCGAGCTCAAGGACTCCGGCATCGTCGTCACGGTGCGGGCGGACCAGACCCTGCTCGCCGCGCTGCGCGCCGCCAATATCGACGTGCAGAGCGATTGCGAGGAAGGGCTGTGCGGCTCCTGCGAAGTGCGCGTGCTGGCGGGCGAGATCGACCATCGCGACGTGGTGCTGACGCGCGCCGAGCGGGAGGCGAACGGCAAGATGATGAGCTGCTGCTCGCGCGCCAAGTGCGGGCGCATCGTGCTCGAACTGTGAGGAATCAAGGCGGGGCGACCCCGTTCAGCCCCCCGCCCTGCTCTCCTTGACGCCTCGCCCCTGCGCCGCATCGTCCGGCAACAGCTCGATGCCGTCGAGGTCTCGCGCGCAGGTCTCGCGCACGATCGCGACGAAATCGCGCGCGAACGGCCGTTCGGCCAGCGCGGCCGGCATCGCCGCATACAGCTCGCTCCACAGCCCGCCCGCGCCGATGCGCTTGGCCAGCACATAGTCGTGGTCGACGTAGTTCTTGACGCCCCAGTTCGGCAGCGCCGCAACACCGCGGCGGCTGGCGACCAGTTGCAGGATCGCCACCGTCAGCTCGGCGGTGCGCCGCTGCAGCCGGATGCCGGCCGGCTCCAGCACCTCGCGGATCAGATCGATGCGCGGCTCCGGCACCGGGTAGGTGATCAGCGTCTCGCCCTCCAGATCGGCGGCCTCGATCCGCCGCCGGTTGCGCAGCCGGTGCTCGTTGGCGATCACCGCCAGGATCTCGAAGCGGAACAGCGGCACCACGGCCAAGCCGCGCCGCGTTGGCGGCAGCGAGCCGATCACCATGTCGGCCCGGCCCTCGGCCAACAGCGCCAGCGGGTCCGCATGGAAGCCCGCCACCAGGTCGACCTCGACCTCGGGCCAGCGGGTACGGAACTCGTCCATCACCGGCATCAGCCAGTCGAAGCAGGTGTGGCACTCCAGCACGATCCGCAGCTCCCCGCGCGTATCGCCTTTGAGCCGCTCCAGGTCGCGTTCCGCCGCGCTGATCGACGCCAGCACCTCGCGCGACAGTGCCAGCAGGCGCTCCCCGGCCGGCGTAAACCGCAGGCCGCCCCGGGTGCGGTCGAACAGCGACAGGCCGTAGTGCGATTCGATCGCCTTGATCTGATGCGACAGCGCGGACTGGCTGACATGGACGCGCTCGGCCGCCGTGGCCAGCTTGCCGGATTCGGCGATGGCGACCAGCGAGCGGAAATGGCGAACTTCGATCATGGTTTCGTCCGTATCCGGTTGGGAGCGCTCAATGAAACCGCCCGGACGCTGGCGCCCGAGGCAGCCGCACACCGGCGCCTGATATGAAATACATTCATACTTTGTTTAAAACATATCACTTGATTCATTCTAGCTGCCGCCGGACACTGAGCGCCACTTTGTTTGGGAGCGAGAGATGGCACGCACGCATATTCCGGGATTCCCGCGCATCGGCGCGAAACGGGAACTGAAATTCGCCCAGGAGGCGTTCTGGCGCGGCGAGTCGAGCGAGGCCGCGCTGCGCGAGTGCGCCGTGGGCCTGCGCACGACCCACTGGCGCCTGCAGGCCGACGCCGGCCTGGACCTGGTCGCCGCCGGGGACTTCGCCTATTACGACCAGATGCTTGGCACCAGCGCGCTGCTTGGTGCCCTGCCGGCGCGCTTCGGCTTCGATCCCCGCACGCTGACGCTCGCCCAGTATTTCGAACTGGCGCGTGGCAATGCGGCGCAGCCGGCAATGGAAATGACCAAGTGGTTCGATACCAACTACCACTATCTGGTGCCGGAACTGGGCCCCGACACGCGCTTCGACGGCGGGGTCGACTGGCTGTTCGACGAAATCGACGAGGCATTGGCGCTCGGCCATCGCGTCAAGCCGGTGCTGGTGGGGCCGGTCACCTGGCTGTGGCTGTCCAAGACCCACGTCGCCGGATTCGATCGCCTGACACTGCTGCCGCGGCTGGCCGCCGCCTATCGCGACATCCTGCAGCGGCTGCATGCGCGCGGCATCGAATGGGTTCAGCTCGACGAACCCGCGCTGTGCCTGGAGCTCGACGGCGCGTGGCTGGACGCCTATGACACTGCCTATGCCGCGCTGGCCGACTGCGGCGTCAAGCTGCTGCTGGCCACCTACTTCGATTCGGCGGCCGATCATGCCGCGCGCGCCGCCGCGTTGCCGGTGCACGGTTTCCACCTGGACCTGGTGCGCGCGCCGCAGCAATGGCAGGCCTGGCGCAAGGTGCTGCCGGACGGTGCCGTGCTGTCGGCCGGCGTGATCGACGGCCGCAATATCTGGCGCGCCGACCTGCGCGCGATCCTCGCGCGACTGGCGCCGCTGCACGCCGAACTCGGCGACCGCCTGTGGCTGGCGCCATCCTGCTCGCTGCTGCATGTGCCGGTGTCGCTGGCGCCGGAAACCCGGCTCGACCCTGAAATCCGCGGCTGGCTGGCATTTGCCACCGAGAAGCTGGACGAACTGAAGGTGCTTGCGACCGCGTTGAACGAGGGCGAGGCCGCGGTGGCCGACGCGCTGGCAGCCTCCGATGCCGCCCAGGCTGGCCGCCGCGCATCCCGCCGCGTGGTCAACGCCCAAGTGCGCCAGCGCGTCGCCGCGGTAACGCCCGAGATGGCGGACCGCCGCAGCCCCTTCGCGCAGCGCATTGCCGATCAGCGCGCCGCGCTGCAGCTGCCGCCGCTGCCGACGACCACCATCGGCTCGTTCCCGCAGACCGCCGAGATCCGCCAGACCCGCGCCGCCTTCAAGCGCGGCGAACTCGGCGCGCTGGCCTACCTGCAGCGCATCCGCGCCGAGATCGAGGACGCGGTGCGCCGACAGGAGGCGCTGGGACTGGACGTGCTGGTGCATGGCGAGGCCGAGCGCAACGACATGGTCGAGTACTTCGGCGAGCAGCTGTGCGGCTATGCCTTCACCGAATTCGGCTGGGTGCAAAGCTACGGGTCGCGTTGCGTCAAGCCGCCGCTGATCTATGGCGACGTCTACCGGCCCGAGCCGATCACCGTCGATACCGCCCGCTATGCGCAGGCGCTGACCGACCGGCCGATGAAGGGCATGCTGACCGGCCCGATCACGATGCTGCAATGGTCGTTCGTGCGAGACGACCAAGCGCGCGCCGATACCGCGCTGCAGCTGGCGCTGGCGATCCGCGACGAGGTGGCCGACCTCGAACAGGCCGGCATCCGCGTGATCCAGATCGACGAGCCGGCGCTGCGCGAGGGCCTGCCGCTGCGGCGCGCCGATTGGGACGGCTATCTGCAATGGGCGGTGCGCGCCTTCCGCATTGCCGCCGCCGTGGTCCGCGACGATACGCAGATCCACACCCATATGTGCTACGCCGAGTTCAACGACATCCTGCCGGCGATCGCCGCGCTCGATGCCGACGTGATCACGATCGAGACCTCGCGCTCGGCGATGGAACTGCTCGACGGCTTTGCCGCATTCGACTATCCGAACGAGATCGGCCCCGGCGTCTACGACATCCACTCGCCGCGCGTCCCCAGCGTCGAGGCGATCGGCCAGTTGCTGACGCGCGCCTGCCAGGTGATCCCGCCCGAACGGCTGTGGGTCAATCCCGATTGCGGCCTGAAGACGCGCGGCTGGCTGGAGACCGAGGCGGCGCTGCGCAATATGGTGGCGGCGGCCAGGCAGTTGCGCGAGCGGCTGGCAGCGGAAGGTGCGGCGGGTCTGCGAGGACAGCCGGTGGCGCTGGAGCGTGCGGCCCATGCGGTGGGACAGTGCGACTGCGCGACGCATTGAGCGGGCTGCAGGGCGCGATCCGCGTGCGCGGTGAGAAGTGCGCGGTCGGAAGCGCGCGATAAGGATCGCGCGATAAGGATGGCGTGATGACAAGCGGGCAATGAGAAAGGGGCGGCTGCAGGCCGCCCCTTTTTCTTTTACCGTTGACGCTCGGCCGGCGCGCGGTGGTGCTCGGATGGCGGTGGTGCTCGGATGGAGCTCGGATGGAGCTCGGTTCGCGCTCAGTCCGCGCCGACTTTCCGCACCGGCGGCGCGCTCCAGTTGCCGTCCAGCGCGGTCGGCTGCGGCCAATACAGCCGCAGCATCAGGTTGAACGGACCGTCGGGAGCCGGCAGCCAGTTGCCCGCCTGCGCCCGCGGCGGCCGGGCGTGCTGGACCACGATCTCGATCGAGCCGTCGCGATTGCGACGCAGGCGGTCGCGGCTGCCGATCGCATAGCGGTTCGACGGATTGGCGACGACGTCCTGGGCCTGGTCGTATAGCGACAGCGACCAGAACGCCTTGGCCGGTGGCAGCGCGCTCTTTTCAAAGCGGATCACGTAGCGATTTCGACCGTGCAGCGGCTGGCCGGTGGCGTCGGCATTGGCGCGGAACACCATGGTGTCCTCGCCAAGGCTCGACCCCAGCGCCAGCCAGGCCGTGGCGGCGCGGCGGTCGTAGTCGGTGCCATAGCGGCCCGCGTCCTTGCGTGAGAGCCAGGCGCCCGACGCCGCGCCCTCGCCGCCACGCGCCAGCGCGACGATCCGGGCCAGCGCCCGTGTCGCGCCGTCCTGCAGCGCGCGCGCCGTTTCCGGTTCCAGCACGGTGGTCGAATACGGTGCGCCGGGCTCGATGCCCAGCGCCCGCACCTTCTGCATCATGCCCTCGTCCGCGGCGGCGGGCGGGTTGGCCGGCAGCAGTGCAGCAAAGCGGTTGAAGAACGCCTGCGCGTCCATCGCCGCGACCTGCTCTACCGGAGGCGTCTCCAGGTCCACCGCCGCGGGCGGGATCGTCGGCACCGCGGGCAAGGCGCGGCGGCCGTTCGGCCAAGCCGCCAGCGGCGTCAGCCGATAGCCGCCCTGCAGCCGCTGGGCGGCCGGCAGATCGTGCTTGCCGACAACCTGAATATGGAGCACCGCCCACGCCATCGCGGTCGGGGAGCGGATTTCGCGCACGCCGGCCGGCAAGGCACCGGTCCAGTCCGGCCCGACGATCGCATAGTTGCCGCGTTGGGTCCCGGTGGTCCGCTTGCCCAGCGCCGAGAAGACGTTGGACCAGCCGTCCAGCACCTGCATCGTGTAGTAGCGGCCCTGGGTGTCCGGCACGCTCAGCACCACCGGCCCGCGCGACAGATCGAGCCAGGCGATCGAGGTCAGCGTGTCAGCGTCCGGGCTGGCCATGTCGGAAGCCCCGGGGCGCGGCGCGCCGCGCTGGTGGACAAAGGTATTGACGGCGGTCTGCCCCGCCGCGCCGGCCGACGCCCGCGCCGCCATCACCTCGCGCGTGACATCGGTCAGCACGAGCGGATAGGCGTAGGTATAGACTTCGACCGCCAGCACGCGGGCATCGTCCCGCGTCGGTTGTACTGCCGCCCGCATCGGCGACTCGTCGGGCGGCACCGCCGCGCACCCGGCCAACAGCGCGGCGACTCCCGCCGCGCCCGCCACTAGGCGTATCCACTGCATCATTTCCCGTTCCTTCTTGTGCGGCTGTCCCCGGCGGCGCATGCCGATCCGGGGTGCCTTCTTTTCCGACCAGAATGATGGATAGCCTGTGCCAGGATTGTCAATCGACAGTGTGGCGCCCGGCCGCCGCTGCTGGTCGATCTTCGCACCCTGCGATCGAACCGCGCCGCCGGCAGCGGCCAACGCTCAGCGATGATGCAGATGCGGGTGGTAGCGCGGTTCGGTCGCGGCCGGCTTGGCCGGGGCCTTGGGACCGGGCTGAGCGGCGCCCGGCGCGCCGGGCTTCGGGCCGGCAGGGCTGGCGGCGCTGCCCGAACTGGCCGGCCGGCCCCCCGACGGTCCGGCGGGCAGATCGTGCCCTGCCCTCGTCCCGGGCTGGTCGGGCTCCGCGCCCTGCGCACCTGCACCGGCGATCCGCGCCGACCAATCCTTCTGCATCAGAATGAAGTTGCCCAGCAGCGTCTCCAGCGCCGTGCGGTCGATCTTGGCCAGCGGTATGGTCTGATGCAGGATCAGCGTGCCCGACTGCGGCTCCAGTCCGAGCGCCGCGCCATGGTCGCGCAGGGGTTCCACCCCGGTGGCCAGCATGTCCCGGACCGTTTCACGGTCGAGCCGCTCCGGCAGTTCCTCTGCGATCAATCCCACCAGCACCAGGTTGTGGTTATCGTCGTCGCGGCGGAAGGTGATCGGGTACTCGTCGTCGACGCGGATATGGCACAGGCCATCCTCGTCGAACGCCATCTCCGGAATCCCGATCGATTCGCCGAACTCCGCCAGCAGGCGGTCAAAGCCATCCAGTCTGTTCATATCGCGCTCCAGTCGCGTTCGTTCACACCTCGATCCATGGCATCGGTCGACCGCGATGCCGCGTGCCGATGCTGCCGGTCGTCGGCCCTCATTTCCATCTCATCGTTCCATCATTTATTGCTCATTGTCGCTACCTAGACTGGCGCCATCCTGAACCGAGGGCCATCGAGCCAACACCTGGCATCGAACGCAACTCGGATTCCGGCATAGTCTTCGGAGCAACACATGACTATCCAAACGTTGAACAGCCTTGCCGTACTGCCTCGCCTGGTCCAATCGGCACGCCGCCCCATCACCGCTCACCTGCCCGCCACCCGCATGGTGCTGGTCGACGATCACGCCGTGATGCGCGAGGGCCTGAAGTCGCTGCTGACCAAGGCCGATCCGACCGTCGATATCGTCGGCGAGGCGTCGGACGGACACGGGGCCGTCCATGCCTGCCTGCAGCTCCATCCCGATCTGATCCTGATGGACCTGCAATTGCGCTCGCTCGACGGTGTCGATGCCATTGCGACAATTCGCCGCAGATGGCCGCGCATCCGGGTCGTGGTCCTGGCCGGCCTGCATTCCGAGAACCGCGCGGCCGCCGCGCTGCGTGCCGGGGCGCATGCCTATGTCCTCAAGCGCAGCAACCTGGAAAAGCTGTTGGCGGCGCTGCACGCGGTGCGGCAGGACCTGGCCTATCTCGATCCTGACATCGACCTCGATCAGGTCGATGCGATGCGCCGCACCGAGGGGGACGACGGCGGCCACGTGGCCGCCGCCGGACTGACGCCGCGCGAGCGGCAAATACTGAAGCTGGTGGCAGAGGGGCATACCAACCGGCGTGTCGCCGAGCGCCTGTCGATCAGCCTGAAGACCGTCGAAACGCATCGGATGAACCTGATGCGCAAGCTCGACGCCCACAATGTCGCCGATCTGTCCAAATGGGCGCGACGGCTTGGGCTGATCGACGTTTGACATCGCGGCGGCCCTCATGCAGGCGCCTGCTGCGCCCGCTGCGCGCCGCCTCGCATCGTGTACCTGACATGGACCATGCCGGGCACCTGCTCCGGGTCGCATTGCGCGCCGAGCTTGCGGTAGACCGCCAGCAGGCGGCGACCCGGATCCCCTTCGCCCCCTTCGTCGTCGTCATCGCTCCCTTCGCGCGGCACCAGCCCTTCCACGACGGATACCTCGGGCACGGACCGCTCGACGGCATGAATCAGTGACACCAGCACGCGCATGGCGCCGCCGGAATCCGCCGGTGCATCGATGGCGGTCATGTCGCAGATCCACAGCACTCCCCGCTCGAAGCGATAGATCAGCTCCAGCGTTGCGATCTGCACGCGCCGCCCAAGTTCGAATTCCGACTGCCCAAGGCAGGCGGTTTCCGTTCTCAGGCCGCGTGCTTGCAGAAAGCGCGTGACGGGATCCATCTCCACCTCATCTAACGACGCCATGCGCAGTGGTTCCATCAGCGGGGAATGACGGTTGCCTTCAATAGCGCAACCGCTTCCTGGGTCAGCTGGCTTGCGTCCTGCAGATACTGCTGATGGTGCTGACCGGCGCTATCCCCCACCTTGGAAGCGTCGCGCTCCGCAGAGTCCGACACGTTGCGCGCAAGATCCGAGTGGATCTGATCATCCTCTGCCTTGCTGCGCTCGGCGCCCGCCCACATCTGCCCAGCGCTGTTGAAGATGCCGGTGGCCGGCGTACTGAGGTGCGATCCGATGTCCAGGCCCGTAGTGAAGCCAACGTCAGTGTTCCTGTAGTAAAGTCCGAACCCGCCGCCGACGCCCAGACCGACAACGCCGGAGACGATGCCAAGGGCGCCCGAAATGATTTCCGCTCGCAGGCGTTGGTCCTTGGCTTCGATCGCCTTATCGTAGGCGAGCAACTGCAGCTGCGTCGCGTTCTGCTCCAGTTGTCCCTGGCACTCTACGTACATGTCGTACATCTTTTTCATGATGTGCTGCATTTCCAGGATCATCGCTCGGATCGACATGGCGCCGTACGTCGTCTTCGCGTCCCCATCGGGGAACATCGACCGCACGGCATTACCTTGAACGGCTTCCATTGTTGCTACTCCTATCGAAAGATTGCTGAACCGGAATCCAAAGCGTATGGGAAAGGCTTCCGGTTCGATTGTTGATGTAGACCCCGACGCCAGCGTCAAATGCCAGCGCTGACTGCATCCAGGGCGACGTCGCGAATCTCGCCCAGGGCGTTGCTGATCTTTTCGGTCGTCTCTACCTGGTCCTGCGTGACGCGTTCCAGCGCCTTTTTGTTTTCCTTCACCTGCCGGCCGATCAGCTCGATCACGAACTGCAGCATCATGGCGCGAATCATCATGCGGTCGATCTCCTCCTTCATCTTCCCCGCCTCGATGTTCAGCGCAAAATGGGTAATGGTCTGGGTGGCGGGCGCGACAATCCTGGCTGTCGACATCACCGCGTCCAGCGTGGCGATCACATTGGCTGCCGCGCGCGCCAAAGCACGCAGCAATTGCTTCCTCACTTCGGAGATGAAACCGTTCTGCACGGCCTCGGTCGTCATGCCGCTCATCTGCTTCGCCGCCTGCCGCAGCGCGTTCTCCACCATCTTCTCCATCGCCTCGTTCGAGAACGCCCTGGCAAGCTTGTCCACCACCTTCTGACTGCCGCCGAACCACCGCAGCGAATTGCGCACCTGATCTGCGACATCATCGACCACCGTTTTGGCGATGTCCTTGATCAGTTGCGTCGCCGCCTGGGCCGCTTCGCCGCCTTTGTCGAAGGCGCGTACCAGCGTCACCCCAACCGTGCTTGTGCCCGCCTGCGCCCCGTTTTCCAGCAGATTGCTGACCGCCTTGCCAAGAATCCCGTTGGCCGCCCTCGTCATTCTGGTGACCGAGATCACGCTCGTCAGGCTTGCCGCCACGCTGAACCCGGCCTCCCACTTTGCCAGCTCCTTGATATGGGAGCCGAGCTTGCCGGACAGTTCCGGATGCGCCGCCTGAACACTCTGCAGGGTGCATTTGGCGATGCCGAGCATTCCCGCGGTCAGGTCCAGCGCGCCTTGCGGCTGGCCCGTGACGACCTTCAGCGCACCGGCCGCGACCTGGGCCAGCGAGGTGGCCCAACCCATTGCCAGCGCCACGATCTCACCCTTGCCCACCTTGCGCGCCAGATCCTGCTGCTTCTCGGCGGCTTCCTTTTCGTTGCGCTGCTTCTCCCGGATCGCGGCCAACTGCTCTTTGCGCAGATCGACAGAATGTTCCAGATTGGCCCGGGTCATATCGGCCGTAAACCGGGTGGACTCGAGCTGGATCTGGAGCAGCACCGCCTCCGGATTCAGCGCCCGTTGGTAAAACACCTGCAGAGATTCCGTGGCCTTGCCCAGATCGTTCAGCGCCAGGTCCGTACCTTTTCCGTCTCCCTTGGTTGCCGCCCCAGCCACGCGAAGGGCCCCCGAAAGGATGCCGATGATGCTGTCCCACGCCTTGCCTGCCGCACGCGCGTCCACCGCCCGCAGCGCGGATGGGGGCGGCTTCAGCACCGATGACGTCTGTACCGGCGCCTGGATCTCGCCGGCAACCGGCACGCTGATGCATGGCTGCGCCGCACCGACCGATTGAGTGCGCTTCTTCGCTTCGATCGCCTCGGGGGAGGCGTCGCCGGCTACCCAGCCACCGATGCCCCCGATGACTCCGGACTGCTGCAGCAGTGCGGTTGCACCGTTCATTGCTCCGCTCATTCCATTCCTCCTTCGTTTGGCGCGGCTTCGCTCTGCCCCGGTGCGGCCGAAATCAACGACAGCAGCGATCGCAATGCTTGCTCGGCGAGGCCGCGCAGTTCCTGATATTCCGTTTGTTGCCCGCACCACTTGATGGTGGCTTCGTACGCCTCGGCCGCCTTGCCGTACTCACCGCAAAGCTGCAGGCTCACTGCGGACAGATATGGGGGTTGGGGTTCCCACATTCGCAGGCCCGCGCTGCGAACGAAGCAGTAGATCGCCTCGTCGTGCCGATGCAGCTTCTGCAGGCACAGGCCCAGCGAAAGCCAATAGTCATAGCAATGCGGATCGATCGCCGTCAGCGCGAAGAAGATCTGCCGGGCGCCCTCGTGATCGCTGGCCTCGTACCGCTCGCAGGCGTACCCATACAGCGTCTCGAGCGCGACTGCGTCGAGTCCGAACAGGCCGCGCAGGGTGCCGCCTTCCGCAAAGTACCGCTCGATCGTTACCTGCGTCGGGTCGGGACTTCCCTGCTCGAGCCACGTGCCGTCATCCACTGCACTGGCGATCGTGGCGGAGAGCTGAGCCATCTCGTTCGATGGCGAATGGCCTTGCGACCTCGAAACACGTTTCACCGTTCTCTCCCTTCCGCGCAAGCATCAAAGCTTCGAGACAACGGCTTCCTTGATGCGCTTGCACGCCTCGATCAGCGCAGTCAGCAGTTGCTGGAACACCTGCAGCAGGCCAAGGGCCAGCTGCATCTGCTGCATGTATTGGCTGTTCGCATCGGTATATTTGCTCTTGTCGATGTCCAATGAGCTGATCACCGTGTTCAGCTCATCGGCCGAGTACTCTTCACTGGCGAACTGCGTGAAGTTCTCGAACTTCTCCCATGGCTTGTAGCCTTTGACCTCGAGGTTATTGCTCCAGATGTACCAGGCGAGCTGCTGATCGATCTGCAACTTCTTCTTTGGGTCGTCGCCCGCTCGTATCTGGTCGAGCAACACGCGGATCGCGTTCTTCAGCTTCTCGATGGCCCGGGCCATTTCGTTGTTGTACCGGTAGTCCTCCATGCGAGCACCCACCTCCTGGCGCTGACTCTCGATCGCCATGAACATGGCCTGAAAGTTCGCGGCGTCGGTTGCTGCAACCGGCGTGTAGTTGCGGGTGACCAAGGGCGCCTTGGCCACGGTGATGGGTTCGTCCACCGGTACGGCCGGGGGTGGCGGCGGCGGACTGATCAATGCATCGCCTTGCTGGCCCACCATGGGGGGAAGGGGGAATGCGCCTACTCCAGACATGTTCTACTCCATTGATTAATTTGAATCTGCCGCGTCATGCAAAACGGCGCACGCGCTTTTTCTTTGGCGTGACCGCCGTGTCCTCGGCGCGAGGCGTCGCCGGGACGGGCTTCTCGTTCTCTTCATCGCCGCGCAGGCCAGACGCTTTCTCCTTGTAGCGCTGCATTTCGCGGCGGTCCTGCGCGGAGCGCAGATTCATCTCCTTGACCAGTGCCTGCAGTTGCTGCATACGGCGCTCGGCATCTTCGATATCGCCGCGGCACTCCGCCAGGCTGGCCTCCAGTGAAACGACCGCCTGCGCCGCCTTCGGGTCCTTGCTGGCCTGCATATAGAGATCGTCGATACGCCGCTGAATCGCGGCCCAGTCGCTCATCTCCTTGTGCAGCATCACGCGCAGCCGATCGAGGTTTTCCCAGGCCTCCTTCCACACTTTCTCGTGCTCGTGCTCCTGGTTTTGGCCGTTCTCTTGCTCTTTGCCGTGTTCCATTTGGTTTGACTCCGTTGGAAGCCCGTGAACCTCACTCTACGGATCAGGGCTTCACGAATCTATTAAAAAAACCGGTGCGCTAAAGCATTTAGCTACTGTTCAGGTATGAGGCGCGGTCCGCCGCTCGGCATGCTCATGCACGCTTGCCGGCCAGGCGCCGCCATACCTTGTCCACCGTGCGCGTACCCGCGCCACAGAGCTCGCGCAACGCGCTCAACCTGGCGAAGGCTTCCGGCGTCTGCGGCTCGCGCAGCTGGGCCTCGATGCCTCGGCGCGCGCGCGCCAGTTCGGCGCGCAACTGCTTGCGCAGCACGCCGTCGCGGTCCTCGGCCAGGCGGCCTTCGATCCTGGTGCCATACATGGCGGGGCTAGGGGTGGATTCCATCAAAGCTCCAGCGGTAGATGCATCAGCTCGCCCTCGCGCTCGAGGTCGATGCCGTTGCGGTCCAGATGCACGATCACGTGGCCGGCCGGCAGGCGGCTGCCGGTCTTCAGCCGCGTGCCGTTGGCAAGATCGAGAAAGGCCAGTTCCCCGCTGCCGCCGAAACTGACCACCGGCGCGGGGAAGATGCCGGTCTGGATCGACCGGGTCGGGATGTTCTGGAAGATGACCTTGGGCGCGTCCGGATGCGCGCCCGCGAATGCATGCGTGACGGCTGACAGGCTGCGCTGTCCGCCCTCGTCGAGCACGCCGGTGACCAGGATCAGGTCCTTCTCGCGCGCGACGCTGAGTCGGCCGAGCAGTCCCGCGTCGCGCAGCATGCCGATCAGCGTCTTGACGCTGTTGCCGACCGGGTCCTCGACCGACCACCGCTGCAGCCCGTGCATCGACGACAGCATCGACACCGCGCGCCGCCAGCGCGCGTCGGCGTGAACGGTGCCCTGAATGATGACCGTGCCGACCGCAGGACCGGGCCGCACGCGCGCCTCGCCGAAGCCATGCAGATTCAGCACGGCCTGCACGTTGCGCACCAGCTCGTCCTGGCACAAGGTGTTGTCGCGATAGGGCTTGCCGTGCTCGCGCAGCTTGTCGACGAGCGCGTTGCGCGCATTCGAATCCAGACAGCTGCCGCCGAGCGCCATCAGACCGTCCTGCTGGATGGCAACGTCGATGCCCTGCTGGCGCGCGCGCTTGCGCCATTCGGCAAGCCATTCGTCGCGATCGACCACCGCACTGTCCGGCTGCAGCAGCCCGTAGCCCCAGATCGCGGCGCCCGCGCTGCCCGACATCAGCAGCACCAGACCGGCGTACGCCAGCACGGTGGACACCATGCCCCGGCGCCCATCGCGCCGCGGCGGTACCTTGCGGTCGGGCAAGGTTCGATCGGCATCGCCGACCAGCAGCGCGAGCCCGCCGATGTCGACGACCTTCTCCAGCGGCAACGGCGTGTCCCCCGGCTTGGCAGGCACACCCTCTATCCATACTGGCACCTCCGTGCGCAGCAGCACCCCCTGCCCGGTGCAGTCGAGCACTGCGCGGCCACCGCCTTCGAGGATCGCGTCGAGATCGGGATCGGCGCCGCCGATGGTGAATTCGCCCTCGGGCAAGCGCAGCCGGCGTCCGGACAGCGGCCCGCTGAGGATCTTGATCTGGTATCGGTATTTCATGACCACTTCAGTTCAGGGCGTGCGGTTCGGCCTTGATCAGGAACAACCGCACCACGCTCAGGTTCTCCCGGGTCTCGTTGCGGAACAGGCTGCCGACCAGCGGCAAGTCGCCCAGCAGCGGAATCTTGCGTTGGCCCTGGCGCTGCTTCTCTTCGACGAAGCCGCCCAGCAGCAGGCTCTGACCCGGCCGCAGGATCGCCTGCGTGGCGATGCCGGAGTTGCGCACCTGCGGCAGCTGCTCGATGTTGTTGGCCGGCGGCTCCTGCCGGCCGTCCTGGATATCAAGCGTCAGCATGACTTCCTGCTCCCCATGCAAGTCGATAAGACGCGGGGTCACGCGCAGCAGCGAGCCGGCCGCGACCGAGGCCAGCTCGGCGACCTTGTTGCCCTGCAGCTTGGTGTAGAAGGTGATATTGCGGTCGAGCACCGCCTGCACGTTGTTCAGCGTCACCACCGACGGGCGCGACAGCACCTTGGCCTTGGAGTTCTGCTCCAGCGCATTGATGCGGACGAAGAAGTCGGCGGTGTTGCTCAGCACCGTCGAAAACGTGCCATCGGTGGCCGCGGCGTTGCCGGCGTTGAAGCTGATGCGCGACTTGCCCAGGCCAACGCTGCCGCCGATATCGAGACCGAGCTCGCGCATGTCGGCGGCGTCCACATCGATGATCGCCACCGAGATCTCGATCTGCCGCGGCCGCTGGTCCAGCTGCTTGATCAGCTCGGCGTAGAGCGGGATATTGGCCTTGCGGTCGCGCACGATCACCGCGTTGTTGCGCGCGTCGGCCGAGAAGGTCGGCTGCGTGCCGGCGGGCGGCACCACCTGCCCGCTTTCGGTCGGCGCGGGGATCGCACGGCTGCGCACCATTTCGCGCAGCTCGGTGACCACGCCGGGAATCACCACCTGCTGGTCGCGGTAGGTGTACGCGCCGTCGACCGCGGAGGCATAGCGCAGCGGAAAGACCTGCACGACCTCCTTGTTCTGGGTCTGGTTCAGCGTCTTCTCGTCGAGGTCCTTGGCCAGCTTGCCGATGCGCTGCACGCAGACCGGCACGCCGAAGACCTCGACCGCATTGAAATTGCTGACCGGCCTCACCGAGCAGGTACCGCCCTTGAACACGCCGGCCTCGCGCAGATACTGCGCCAGCTCGCTCGCATCGAGATACGACGGCGTCAGAACTTCCGTCCTGACCTCGCCCGCCTTGTAGGCATAGAGCACGCGGCCGTCGAAATACCAGGCCAGGTTGTACAGCTGCGCCAGCTGGTCGAGCAGGCGTTCCGGCTGGCGGCCTTCGAGCGTGCCGACGAAGGTATCGTTGACCTCGGGGCTGACGATCACCGGCACGCCATAGTTGGCGCCCAGGTCGCGCAGCAGCGCGGCGACCTTCATGCCGCGCGAAGACACGGAGAACTCCGGGCCCGACAGGCCCAGCGGGCCCGATGCCGCCCGCGCCCCGAGGGCGAACGCGAGGGCGGCGGTAAGAAACGACAGCTTGCCCAGCTGCAATGCATTCATATCAATTTTCCAATGTCCGAACCCGGTCCGGTCGCGGCCGACTGCGCGCTTTGCGCCAGCCGGCGGGCCAGCGCCAGTTGCAGCGCAAGCCGTTCTTCCAGTTGCCTGGCTTCGATGTCGTGGTCGTAGCGGTGCCACAGCAGCCACGCCTCGCCGTCGATTGCCAATGCGTCGTCGGTCGCTGCCGGGGTTGCCGCCAGCGACAGCGTCGCGTCGTCGAGCCAGCCTTCCGGGGCCTCGATCCCGACCTCCAGCCGCAGCCCGATGCACAGTCCCGCCTCGAGGCACCACGCGCAGGCCGGCACACCGCCGACCTCGATCTGCGCAGTCGGCCCATTGGCGGCGATCACCGCGACGCAGGGACAATCCATCAGCTTGCGCAGCCAGGTGTTGGCGCCACGCTGGCCGGGAATTGACGGTGGATTCATCGACTCATCATCTGGCAGTGGCCGCGACCGCGTGATCCGGTCATGACCTGAAAGCCGTGCACCGGCGCAGCGCGGCGACGGCCGCATGGTGGGCGGCACCGTCATCAGACCGGTCCCGTGCGTACCGGCTGCGAAGCCGGCAACGGCGCCCAGCTCGACGCATCGACCGCCGGGTCGGTCGCCATGGCCGGTGCCTTGGCGGCAGCCCCATTGGTTGCCGCACGGGTCTGCGGCTGCGGCTGCGAGCTCGACGTCAACAGCGCGCCGATCCAGTTCGACACGGTCCGCAGCGTCGCATCGGCCTGCTGGCGCGCCGCGTTTGCATTGCCGCCGAGCCTGGCCGGACGGCCCGCCTTCGGGCCGCTGCCGTCATCGGCCCGGCTCGGGATCGTGCTGGTGGGCCCGGCATCGGCCGTGACGCTGCCGCGGGCATCGCCGCCCGACGTCGGGCTGGCGGGCGAAGCCGTTGCACCTGTTGCGGGCGTCAGGCCGAGGTGCGCCAGCACCTTGCTGACGTAGCCCTGCGTTTCCGCAAAGGGCGGAATGCGCCGGCCATACTTCTCGACCGCGCCCTCGCCGGCGTTGTAGGCCGCCAGCGCGAGCGTCAGGTCCTCGTCGAAGCGGTTCAGCAGCCAGCGCAGATACTGCGTACCGGCGCTCAGATTGCTGCGCGGATCGCGCAGATCCACCGCGCCGAAGCGTCGCCCCGTCGCGGGCATCACCTGCATCAGGCCGAGCGCGCCTTTCGGCGAGCGGGCGTGCGGCTGGAAATTGGATTCGACCTTGATCACGGCCCGGATCAGATGCGGGGCGACATCGTGCCGACGCGCGACTTCGTCGATCAGATCGTCGTAGGCCGATGCCAGGCGCGCATTCGGCGGCGCCAGGGCCAGTTGCGCGTGACGCGGCCGCGTCGCCGCGCGCGCGCCGGATGGGACCTCGTCGGCCAAGCCACCATCACGCACCGGATCGGGCTGGAAGGCGACGGTGCGTGAGCGTGGTGCGGCGGGCCACGGCGGTCGCGCATTGGCGAAGGCCACCGCGGGTTCGACGGTCGGCGCGATGGCATCGAGACCCAGCACGCGTGCGTTGTCCTGGCCCATCGCGCGGGCCGCATGCCGCGCCAGCGTGCTGAGCGCCAACTGGCCGACATCGACGCGACCCCCACCGGCGCCATGCCCAGCGCGAGGCTGCCGGATCGCAGGCGCGATCGCAGGCGCGGGATCGGTCCGGTCGGTGCGGGCGGGCTGGCCGTCCTGCGGCGCAGCGAGTTCGCTGCCGACTGGAGTCGGCGGCATCGTGTGCGACCCGGGCGCCGAAGCGGCCGGCTCGGCAGGCACTTGCGGGATTGCGGTGGACGACATGGACGCGGTGGACGCCTTGGACGAGATGCCCCGCTCGCTATCCACGATGGCCCTGGCCTCCCGCTCCGCAGCGCTCAGCACGCCCCAGACATTGCCAACTGCGCCGGTCGGCCCGCCATTGCCCTGGCCATCTCCCTTTCCCGTCGCGCGTGGCAAGCCCATATCATCGGCCGAACGCTGCGCGAGCAACATCACCGCCTGCTCGCGCACCGCCTGGACTTCGTTTTCCCCGGCCGCTGCGGTCTGCGCCCGCGGCTCTGCCGGGGTCGCGGTCCATGTCGCCGGCGGTGGGGGGTCGTCGGCGTGGGCGACGCCTGCCGCCAGGCCGCCAACCAGGGCGATCACCGGGACCGCCGTTATCGTCCTCATCACGAAACGCTCTCCAATTGAGGGAACCGTCCCTGGTACCGGCCTAGCCATCGGCCGGGCGGCGGGGATCGGATCGTGGATCGGGGCGGCAATCGCCGCGTGGATCGACGCCGCCGCCGGTGCCCGGCTTCGGGCTGGCGGCGTCGGTGTCGGTGTCGGTGTTGATATCGCGGTCGGTATCGCTGTCGGTGTCGCAGTCGATCTCGCTGTCGGACTCGCTGTCGGACTCGCACTCGATCTCGCTTTCTGTGCCAGCGTCGATGTCGCCGTCGCTCTCGGTATCCTTGGCGTCCGGATCGTCGTCCGCGTCCTCGTCGAGGTCATCGTCCTCGACGCCCTCCTCCGCCTGCCTCATCTCGCTGACCAGACTCAGGATCTCGGCCACCGGCTCGAACAGCTCGGCGGGGATGTAGTCCCCTACCTCGGTGCGCGCATACAGCCGCCGCGCGACATGGACCTCCTCGACCATCGGCACCCCCGCCTCCTCGGCGATCGCGATCATCTGCTGTGCACGGGCATCGAGGCCCTTCTCGATGACCTGGGGCAGAGGCGTCTCGCCGGCGACGAAATACAGGCAGACCGCGACATGGGTGGGATTGCGCACCACCGCGGTCGATCGCTTGACGTTCGCCGCCATGCTGCCGCTCTGGATATCGCGATGGATCTCCTTGCGCTTGTGCTTGATATGCGGGTCGCCCTCGGTGTTCTTGAACTCCTTCTGGATCTCGTCGCGGCTCATCATCAACTGCTTGGTCAGGCTGCGCTTCTGGAACGCCAGATCCGCGATGGCGAACACCACGTAGAACAGCACCAGGATTCCCCACAGCCAGCCGATCAGCACACCGGTGACCCGCAACCCGCATTCGGTGCCGCACAGCGGCAGGAACTGGAAGGAGTAGAGGTAGCGCTTGATCAGCAGATAGAAGGCAATGCTCAGGATCGATACCTTGAGCAGCGACTTGCCGAACTCGAAGAGCGAGCGCAGCGAGAACAGCTGCTTCGCGTTGGTCAGCGGACTGATGCGCTCGCCTTTTGGCTTGATGAACTTGGGCGCGAACAGCGGCCCGATCTGCGCCATCACCACGCCGACGGTCGCCAGAACGAGCACGATGCCAACCGGCGCCAGCAGATGCAGCATCAGCGCGCCGGTCACCGTCATCACGCGCCACATCGCCACCCGCAGCGGCTCACCGATGCTGGCAATCGCGACCTCGATGATGTTCTGGAAGGCATCGATGAATTCCTCGCCCCGTACCCAGAAGTAGCCGAGCAGCACGGCCAGCTGGATGCCGGTGGCAATCTCCACGCTCTTGGCGATCTGGCCTTCCTGGCGTGCGTCGCGGATCTTCTTCGGTGTCGGCTGCTCGGTCTTCTCGCTCATCGCATGGTCCCGAGCAGAGTGGCCACCACGCCGCCGAACGCATCGAAGCGCTGCTGGAAGGCGCCGAGCGCGTAGCTCATGCCGATCGCCAGCACGAACAGCGCCAGCGCGCTCTTGATCGGCATCGCGACAAAGAACACGTTCAATTGCTGCGCCGAACGGTTGACCAGGCCCAGCGCGGCATCGATCAGCACCATCACCACCAGCGCCGGCAGCGCGAAGCCGATGCACAGCTCCATCATCAGCTGCCATTGATGCGAGATAAAGCCAGGGAAGCTCGCCGAAAGATGCCAGCCGCCGAGCAGCGGCATGCTCTGATAGGAGGCATAGAGCGCCGTCAGCATCGCGTTGAAGCCGCCGCCAACCAGAAACAGCACGGCAAGGACCTGCGTGAACAGGACGCCGAACACCGACGACTGTTCTTCCAGCATCGGGTTCAGCACCGATGCCATCGAAGTGCCTCGTACGGTATCGATCACGGTGCTGGCCATGTCGATGGCCCAGAACGGGATGGTTGCGCAGAAGCCCATCAGCATTCCGATCGCAAACTCCTGCATCACCAGCACGGCGAGGGACGGCAGCGACAGCTCGGCGAACTGGGCGGCGTGCGCCAGCTGCATCGGCAGCGCGGGCAGCGCCATCACCAGCACCAGCGCATTGCGGATCAGGCCGCCGCCGAGCGCGCGTGCCGAGAACATCGGCATCAGCACCAGCATGCCGAGGGGCCGCAGCATCGTCAGTGCGAGCGTCGGAACGATATGCTGCCAGCCGTCCACCTATTTCCCCATCACGGAAATCTGCTCGAACGCCATGTTCGTATAGCCGATCAGCGTGGCACCCATCCAGTGATAGGTCATCACCAGCGTGATGCAGACCGCGATCAGCTTCAGCAGGAACTGGATGGTCTGGTCCTGGACCTGCGTCAGCGCCTGCACCAGGCTGACCAGCACACCGACCACCGAGGCCACGACGACGACCGGCAGCGACAGGATCAGCACCAGCCACAGCAGGTTGGACGCCAGCTGCGCAATGATTTCGTTGCTCATAGATAGGACTGGATCAACTGGCCGAGCAACTTTTCCCATCCGCCGATCAGCACGAACACCAGCAGCTTGATCGGCAGCGAGATCGTTACGGGAGACACCATCATCATCCCCATCGCCAGCAGCACGTTGGAGACGATCAGGTCGATGGCGACGAAGGGCAGGTACAGCAGCAGGCCGATCTTGAAGGCCTCGACCAGTTCGCTGACGGTGAAGGCGGGAATCAGCACCACCAGCGAATCGTCCGGAATGCGCTGGCGATAGGGCTCGGGCCACATCTTCTCGCCGATGTCGAGGAAGAAGCGGACCTGCTGCGGGCTCGCCTTGCCCTTGATGAACTCGCGGTAAGGCTCCAGCACCCGGGTTTCGACCTGGCCGAACAGATCCGGCGCCTCCATCTTGATCGGATTGGCCTTCAGGTTGTCGCTGATCGCCATGCCCACCGGCGCCATGATGAACAGCGTCAGCACCAGCGACAGCCCGTAGATCGCCATGTTCGGCGGTATCTGCTGGATGCCCAGCGCGTTGCGCAGCGTGGACAGCACGATCGAGATCTTCAGGAAGGCGGTGCCCATCACGATGAAGAGCGGCAGCAACGACAGGGCGAACAGCAGCAGGATCAGCTGCAGAGGATGATCGGCAAGCGACATGATCTGGTCCGTGAGTGAGCGATCATTCTCGGCATGCCCCGCCCACGCCGGCATCGGGCCCATGCCTGAGATCGCCGGCTCTCACTCGATCCGCATCACCAGCTTGTCGCCCACGCGCAGCAGCGTGCCGCTGGCGATCGCCTGCCCCGACACCGTCAGCGTGACCCGGCCGTGGCTGGCATGGGCCAGCTCCAGCATCTGCCCCGTCTGCAGCTCACGCAGGGTATCGAGCGACAACGACAGGCGCCCCACTTCGGCCACCGCGGTCAGCACGATGTTGTCGTCGTCGAGTTGGCTGCCGCGCAGCGTGGCCTCGGTTCCTTGTTCCATGCCGGGTTCCTCATTGCATGTGTGTTCGATATGCCAGGCGTCGTGCGCGAAGCGCGCCAGCCCCAGCGGGCGTTCGGCGACCAGCCAGGCGTGGCCGTGCTCGATCGCGGCGGGCCGCTCGAGCACGACGCCGTCGCCGGGCTTGAGCGCGGCGAGCCGCGCGCGTGTCAGGCGCGCCCATCCGGCGGCCAGCGCGACCGGGATCGGTGGAATGGTCAGCGGCGGCCGGCGGTCCTCCATGGTTTGCGCCAGTGCGGCGATCCAGGGCTCGGGCCAGTCGAGCAGGCGCAGGTCGAGTTCGGCATCGGCGCGGCACAGCGTCAGCGTGGGCGCGATCGCACGCACGCAGCTGCCCGGTTCGGCGGCGCAGAAGCGCGGCACGCCGAGGCCGGCCTGGTCGGCATGGTGCTGCAGCGGCAACAAGGTCCATTGGCCGAGCAGCCCCAGCAGATCCGGCGGAATCTGCTGGAAGCGTTGTACCGCCAGGCGCGGCGCCAGCCATTCGCACCAGGCGTCGGCGTCGACCCAGGCGCGGGCGCGCTGCCCGTCGATCGCCACCGACAGCACCACGCCGTCGCCTCCGCAGGGCTTCAGGTCGAGCGCAATGGCGCCGCCTTCGGCGTGCGCATCGGTGTCGGCGATGTCGCCGATGCCGTGGTATTGGCCGCCGTCGCGATCGCCTGCGCGGACCTCGGCCAGCGGATCGCCGTCGAAGGCATCGAGCCGCCGCATCGGATCCATCGTCGGATCTGCCAGCGGATCTGCCAGCGGATCGATCAGCGGATCGGCGACATCGAGGCGATCCAGCGCCTGCAGCGCGTCCAGTCCTTCACCGTGGGCGCTGCGGTCGGCGCCGACACGCCGGCCGCCGGCTGCGGCGCCGGACCGGCCCGGGCCGATCGCCCGCGCCAGTTCCAGGTCCTGATCGCTCCATTCATCGAGTAGCATCGGCCACCTCCAATCGAATCACTTCACCGGTCTGTCTGGCCACCTCGTCGCTCAGCGACGACTTCGCTTCCACCAGGCGCTTGTGCTGCTGCCGGTTCAACGGCCGCAGCGTGACGACGATCTGCCCGGCATGCAGCGACGCCTGCAGTTCCATGCCGGCCCATGTGCCCTGTGTGAAGCGGACATGCAGCCCGTTGCCGCTCAGGCGCGTCTGCGTGCCCGGCGCGAAGCGATCCGCTTCGAGGTCGCCGGGTGCGGTTGCCTCGGCGCGGCCCGCGTCGGGCCCGCCGCCGGCAGCCGTCGCGGTCGGCTCGGGACGCGCAGCGCCAAGCATCGACCACCATGCCGCCGGCATGGGTGGCGGCGGCACAACCGGCTGCGCCTCGTCGGCGCCCCGCTCGCGAGCGCGCCTGCGCTTGCGCATCGCCGCGTCGAACTGCGCCGTCTGCTGCGGTTCCACCTTGCGACGCTCGTCGCGATCGCGGCCGCCCTTGGGCAGGGCGCCGCCTACCGGAGACACACTCATCGCTGCTCCTCGATCAGCGCGGCCAGCTTCTCCTGGCCGCGCAGGTTCTCCTTCAGTGCCCGCGCAGTCCGTGCAGCCTGTTCCTGGCAATCCGCGATCTGCTCGGCAAGCTTGCGCAGCCCGGCCTGCAGGTGCTGTTCGCGTTGATAGAACTCGGCGAACTGGCGCTTGAGCTTGTGGAATTCGCGCGGGTCGACCGCGTGCTCCGTCTGGTTGGCAGCGCGCCACTGGGCGCGCAGATCGGCCTGCTCGGCCCTGCGGGTATCGGCCTGCTGCCGGCATTCGCGCATGTCCGCCTCGATGCGGCGGGCGCGATGGCGCAGCGCGCCTTCGCGGCACGTCTTGATGGTGCGCAACTGGTCGAGCATCCGGGCGGTGGTGAGTCTGGCCATCATCCCTCCACGACCTGCCGCAGCTGGTGCAGCGTGCTCTGGTAATCGGCGCGATCGCCCGTGCCCTGGCACAGGAAGGCCTCGAGCCCGGCGCGCCGGTCCAGTGCGTCGTCCGCCTCGGCGTCGTGGCCGCGCTCGTATTCGCCGACCCGCACCAGCAGCTCGATTTCCTTGTACTGGGCCAGCAGCCGGCGCGCCTTGCCCGCCCACTGCCGATGCTGCTCGCTGGTGACCTGGTGCATCACGCGGCTGATGCTGGCCGGGATATCGATGGCCGGATAGTGGTTCTTTTCAGCCAGCTCGCGCGACAGCACGATGTGGCCGTCGAGAATCGAGCGAACCTCGTCGGCGATCGGCTCGGTCATATCGTCGCCCTCGACCAGGACCGTATAGATGCCGGTGATGCTGCCGCTGGCGGCGCAGCCGGCCCGTTCCAGCAGCCGCGGCAGGCGCGCGAACACGCTGGGCGGAAAACTGCCGGCGGCCGGCAGCTCGCCGGCGGCCAGGCCGATCTCCCGGCCGGCGCGGGCAAAGCGCGTCAGCGAATCGACCATCAGCAGCACGTTCAGGCCCTGATCGCGGAAATACTCGGCGATGGTGGTCGCGGTGTAGACGGCCTTCAGGCGCTCCAGCGCCGGGCGGTCGGAGGTCGACACCACCACCACCGACCGCTCGCGCGCCTCGGCGGTCAGCGTCTGGTCGAGAAACTCGCGGACTTCGCGCCCGCGCTCGCCCACCAGCGCGAGTACCACCACATCGGCCAGGCTGCCGTCGCAGATCATGCCGAGCAGCGTGCTCTTGCCCCCGCCCGCGGCAGCGAAGATGCCGATCCGCTGCCCGCGCCCGCAGGTCAGCATGCCGTCGATCGCGCGCACGCCCAGCGGCAGCGCCTGATCGATCAACGTGCGCGTCAGCGGATCGGGCACCGCCGCCTCCAGCGCGCGCGTCTCGCACGCCGGCGGCACCGGCGCACCGCTCATCCGGCGGCCCAGGCCGTCGACCACCGAGCCGATCAGATGCGGTCCGACCGGAATGCGATGCTCGGTACCAAGCGGGCGCACCAGCGCGCCGCAGCTCATGCCGATCGGCTCCGAGAACGGCGACAGCAGCGCGATCTCGCGTTGCAGGCCGACCACTTCGGCCTGCATATCGCCGCCGATCATGCAAAGTTCGGCCAGCGCCGCGTCGGGCAGGCTGGCCTTGATCAGCGTCGGTCCGATTTCGACCACACGACCGAAGCGCTCCACGCCATCGGCCAGCGCCGGCAGCGTCAGGCGACCGGCCACGCGGGAAACGATCGCGTCGGCATCAGGCATACGCATCGTCGTACTCCCCGATCATGTCGATATTGCCGAGCACGTGCAGTTGCACGTCGTCGCCCAACTCCTGGTACGACAACACCGGCACGCTGAACAGCTCCCGCTCGAGGAACTTGCGCAGGAAGCGGCGCACGTCGATGGCGGTGACCAGCGTGCCGTCCATGTCCTCGCGCCCGGCAATGCCGGCCTTGATGCGGGCCACGATCGCTTCGATCTGGTCGCCCTGCAAGGTCGAGTAGGCGCCGGCGGCGGTCTGGCGCACCGAGTCGCGGATCATGTTCTCGATGCCGTCGCCGATCAGCCAGACGTTGATCCGCCCATCGCCGCGCGCATGGCGCCCGACGATCTGGCGGCGCAGCGCGACGCGGACGTATTCGGTCAGCATCACGGTCTCCTTTTCCTTCGGCGACCATTCGATCAACGCCTCGAAGATGGTGCGCAGGTCGCGAATCGAGATGCCCTCGGCCACCAGCCGCTGCAATACCTCCGAGACCTTGCTGATCGGCAATTGACGCTGCAGCTCCTTGACCAGCTCGCCGTAGCGGGGCTCCATCGCGTCCATCAGATAGCGAGTCTCCTGCACGCCGATGAATTCGTCGGCGAAGCGGTCGACGGCCAGCGCGGTGGCGTACGACACGGCCTGCGAACCGGCCAGGAGCGACAGGCCGGACTGTGCCAGCGAGGCCTGGTGCTCCGGCGCAATCCATTGCAGCGTCAGCCCGCCGAACGGCAGGTTGTCGACGCGCTCGGCGATCGGCATGGCGCCGGCCTGGCGAGCCAGCAGCCACCGGCCTGCCGGCATCGCTACCTTCAGTACGGGTTCGTTGTACAGCCGCACGCTGAAGCTGCCGGCGGGCAAGCCGGCCTCGGTGGCCAGCTCGATCTTCGGCAGCGCGATGCCCAGCTGCTCGAACTTCTGCCAGCGCAGCGCCTCGAGCGCCTCGCCCAGGCCGGGCAGCGCCGCCACATCCTTGGCGAGCTTCAGCGATAGCGGCTCCGCGCCCGGCGTCATGCGCACCTCGCCGTCTCCGTCGCCTGCCGCACCGCCCTGATCGGACGTATTGGCGGCGAGCGCCCTGGTGCGGCGACGCGCATAGAACCCGACCAGTCCCAGCATCATCCCCAGCGGCATGAAGATCAGCGCGGGAAAGCCCGGCACCAGCGCGAACAGCAGCAACACGCCGGCGGCAATCATCAGCGCGTTCGGCTGGCGCGAGAACTGGTTGACCAGATCCTGCGCCAGGTTCTCGCGCTTCTCGCCGGGCACACGCGTCACCACGATGCCGGCGGCGATCGAGATGATCAGCGCCGGGATCTGCGCGATCAGGCCGTCGCCGATCGACAGCACGGAATAGACCTCGAGCGCCTTGCCGACACCCATATCGTGCTGCATCGTGCCGACCGCGATCCCGCCGACGATGTTGACGAGGATCACGATGATGCCGGCGATCGCATCGCCCTTGACGAACTTCATCGAGCCGTCCATCGCACCGTACAGCTGGCTCTCCTTCTGCACCAGCTGGCGCTGGCGCTTGGCCTCGTTGGCGTCGATGGTGCCGGCGCGCAGGTCGCCGTCGATACTCATCTGCTTGCCGGGCATCGCGTCGAGCGAGAAGCGGGCGCCGACTTCAGCCACACGCTCCGCGCCTTTGGTGATCACGATGAACTGCACTACCGTGATGATCGAGAACACGATGATGCCGACCGCGAGATTGCCGCCGACGACGAAGTTGCCGAAGGCGGTCACGATCTCGCCCGCGTCGTGCTGCAGCAGGATCAGGCGGCTGGTGCTGACCGTCAGCGCGAGGCGGAACAGCGTGGTGATCAACAGCAGCGACGGCAGCGCGGACAGGTCCAGCGGGTCGCGCACATAGATCGCCGTCATCAGCAACAGCAGCGCGAGGCCCAGGTTGATGGCGATCAGCAGGTCGACCAGGATGGTCGGCAGCGGCAGGATCATCATGAAGACCGCCACCATCAGCATGATGGCCAGCACGACGTCCTGCCGGCCGCCGACGGTGGCAAGCCAGGAACTGAGGCGCTTGATCATGGTCGCGCTCCGTGCCGTGCTCGCGCGATGCGCCTGAACACGTCGCCCAGCGCAGCGGCGGTCCGGCAAACGAGGCCGGCCGCTACCGCGCCGAGCACCAGCGCCAGGGCCAGTGCCACGATCGCGGTGCTCCACACCAGCGCCAGCGGCAACAGCAACGCCGCAAGGACGAACCTCATGCTTGCTCCTTCATGCAGGCTTCGAGCAGCCTGCGTTGTGCCCGGACCGTCCGGTACCACAGCTCCGCGCCGCTGCCCGCGGGCATCGCGCCCGACACGAACAGGCAGTCGTCGACGCGGAATACCCGCAGCGGCACGCCTGCCATGCAGGCGGGCGACCAGCGCGTCAGCAAAGTGCGCAGCGCCGCGTCGGCCACGTAGGGATCGACCGGCCGCATGGTGGACAGCAACACACGGCGGTCGCGCACCTCCATGAACACCTGGATCTCGCCATCGTGTATTTCGACGCGGGGCTCGATCGTGATCGGCTTGACATCCATCAGCCGAAACAACTTTTCCAGATTGCGAAGCGTTCCAATATCCATCGGTGATCCAGGCACGATCCGGCGGAAGCCGCCGGGCGCGCTTGCTGTCCTCGTTGCATGCGGTGTTGCCATCGTGCGCGGCAGTCGCGGCACGCGGCATCGGGCGGATACCTGAAGGGGCGTCAGCCCGTGGCCTCGCCCGCGGCAGGATCCTCGTTCTCGGCGCGGTCGTTGAACTCGTTCAGTACGGCCAGCACCTGCTGCCGGTGGTCCTCGTCGCGAAAGCACGGCTCTGGCAGCAGCTTGGTCAGGCGGGTCATGTCGCGAACCAGCTTGAAGCCGCGTTCGCGGCCCAGCTGCAAGCCGTCGATTTCGCCGCGGATCCAGTCGTGGTAAAGCCAGGGCTGGTCGACCATGCGGATCAGCAGCCGCAAGACCGTATCCGGCTCGACCGGCGGCTCGCCCAGGCCTCGCGCGATCCGGCCGCACTGCTCCTCGCATCCGAGGAAGATCAGCAGGCGTTTCAGGTCGCGCACCACCGCGGCGAGCTTGATGCCCTCGGCGGCGTCGTCGTCGATGCCGCTCAGTTCGGCACCGAGCGCACGGATCAGCACCTTGACCTTGCGGCGGCGCTCGCCGAGGCCGGTCAACTGGTCCAGAAACGCCGCGATGCCCTGCTGCACCACATCGGCGCGCTGATACAGCGACTTCAACTGCGACATCAGTTCCGGCGTCATCGCGCCGAACTCGAGCCAGCCCAGCATGGCCAGCTCCCAATCGCCACTGGCGCCGAGCCGCCGCTCCAGCGCCTCCTCCGAGCGGGTACGCTTGCGCCCCGGCCGATGTTGCTCGGCCATCGCGGCGAGCACCAATGCCAACGCCGCGGGATGCAACTGACTGCGCTCGATCGCGGCGAACAGGCTGTCGACGTCGTCGATGTCGCCGAACTGCTGCAGCAACTGCTCGATGCGGGGATCCTTGTTGGCCAGCAGCGCCTTGGCCAGCTTGCCGACGAAGGCGCGCGCCAGCAGGGCGTCGTTGCGCCGGTCGCCGCGCAGCAAAGCGTGCAGCTTGGACGAGTGCACATTGGTGAGGCCGGCTTCCTGCAGGCGGCGCGACGCATTCAAGGCGCGCGCCGCGAGGTCCGTCGCCGAGCGCGCGGGACTGACCTGCTGGGGTCCGCGGCTCGGTGTACCGCTGCCCTGCCCGGGGAGGACAGCCGGGGCCGGACCGGTCGGAATGACCGGCTTGGGACCATCCACCTTGGGGCTCATGCGGACCATCCCGGCGTATCGATATCGGGCAGACCGGGTTCGCGCCGCGGCGGCGACAACGGGCCTCTTGCCATGTCGTCCAGATCGTCGATCAGACCGTCAAGATGGTTCTCAAGGGCGTCCGGGTCCTGTTCGCGGCGATCGTCCACCGCGTCCAGCTCGTCCAGCTCGTCCGGCTCGTCCGGCTCCTCCGTCGAGGGGCTTGCGCCGCTCGGCTCGACGCCAATGGCGGCCAACAGGACGGCCAGATGACGGTCCAGATCGATGCGCAAGTGCACATAGGGGCTGTCGATCAGCGCCTGGCCGGAAGCCAGCGCCGGCTCGGCGCTGATGGCGAATCCCGGCTCCACGGGCAACCGGGCCGTCACCGCCGCGACGTCGTCAGGACACAGACGCAACGTGAACGCGCCGTGGGCCGACAGTTCGCGCCACCGGGCCGTCACGCGCTGCGCGATCAGTGCCGCGCGCTCGGCCTCGCCGGCGAAGCACGCGACGGCGTCGGCGACCACGGTCCGGCAGCGCAATTCGAGCCGCTCGGCAATGACCGCTTCGAGTTCGCTCTCGCGGACCAGCCAGCGCAGCACGTCCTCGCAGATTGCGTCGTGGGCGGCCCGCGCCGCCGCCTGCGCGCGCCGCTCGCCCTCGGCACGCGCCTCGGCCAGGATCTGCTCGGCCTGAAGGCGGGCCTGCGCCCGGCAGCGGCGGCTGGCCGCCAGCACGGCAGCGGCACGCGAGCGGTTGCGGCGAAGCACCGCGGCCGCATCGATATATTGATCCAGCGTTGCCGCCGGCACGATGCCGCCCACGGGCAACTCACCGCGGACCGCGGTGATCGTCAGTCCAAAGGGATTCATAGCAGACGTTCCAGGCGAAACAGCATCGGCAAGGCAAGACCCGTCGGCGCTGTCGCCAGCATCGCGCCCGGCGGCGGCGGCAGGCAGATCGACAGTGCCTGCCAGACGGTGCTGCCGTGCAGCGTCTCGTCCAGCCACAGCCTGCCAAGATCACGCAGCCATTCGACGATCTGTTCGGGTGGGCGGCTCAGGGGCACGCCCTTCCCGTCGGGCACCAGCGCGGCGAGCTGGTCGCAGCCATCGTCGCCCAGTACCGTCAGCAATTGCCGCCGGTAGTCGCCGAGCAGCAACAGCTCAGGCGCACGCGCGGCCACCGCTCCCAGCGCGACGAGCAGCACCGGCAAGCGCGGCTCCATGGCCAGCAAGCGGCGCTGCTCGTCGGACAGCGCTGCGGGCAGCGGCGCGGCCGGGAATCCCCGGCGCTGCACGATCAGCGCGTCCAGCGCACGACGGCTGCCGGGGTGGCGGCAATAGTCGTTTTGCCAGGCGTCAAGCCCAAGATAGCCCCACCACCCCTGGTGCATCACCGCGCCGGGTCTCCACGCCAGTGCGTGCAGGCGCTGCACCGCCGGGCACAGGCTCTGTTGCGCACGCGTTCCGGCGTTGGCGGCATCAGACATCGACGCTCCCCTTGCGCCGGGCGATCCACAGCGACAGCCCGGCCATCGCGCACAGGGCCAGCACGCCCCCAGCCACCGCGGCCGCGGCTTGCGCCGGCTGCGCCTGCAGCCACTGCCGCCAACGCGACGGCGGCGGCTCGACCGCCGGAGCCTGATAGCGATAGTCGGCGGCCTGCATCACCACGCTGATCTGGTCGGACGCGATATCGGGAATGCCATCGCGGATCAGACTGCGGATCTGCACCTCGTAATTGCCGAGGTTGAATTGCGGCGAATACTTGATGAATACCGCTGCCGACGGTGCGCCGGTCGGCTTGCCGTTCTCATCGACCTTCTGCGCGATCGACACCTTCGCGCCGATCACGCCGTCCATCGCCGAGATCATGCTTTCGAGCTGCTGCTCCTTGAGCAGCTGCATCTTGGCGCGCTCCTGCGCGGGCGATGTCACCAACTGGTTCGACGGAAACAAGTCTTCCATGCCAAGCCGCTTGTGATGGGGAAAGCCGTTCTGCCGCAATACCTCCACGGCGTTGATGAACTCTTCCTTGTCGACGCGCAGCGTTACCGTGCCGCCCTTCTCCACCACCTTCTCCGCGGGGATATGACGCAGCATCAGCAAGGCCAGCATCTGATTGGCCTCGGCCTCGCCGACATTCGAGTACAGCGTCATCTTGCAGCCGGCCATGGTCGCCGCGGCGAGCACGGCCATGGCGATCGTCCGAAAGCGCTTCATTGCATCGTCGTCAGCTTGTTGATCGATTGGGACAGCGTTCCGGCGATCTTCGCGATCAGGTCGACGCCGGTGCGCATCTCGAGCAGCGCCTGCTGGGTCCGCGTCATGGCGGCGGGATCGAGCACGGTGGTCGCACTGACGGTCTCGACACGCGCGGACACCTTGGCGTCCGCCTTGCGCACCGCCTCGGTGGCGATCGCTTCGGGCTTGGGCGCGCGCGCGGACATGGCATCCATGAACGCCTGGATGTCGGCTGCCGCGGGCTCCTTGTTCGTGGCGATAGCCGTCATCTGGCCGGCGACAGTGGTGGGATCGATATTCATGATGAAAACCTTCGGTACTCGGTTCGGTACTCAGTGACGCGTCCGGGGCGACGGAGATATCACGCGGGGTGCGGTGGTGGCATCGCGCCTGGCCGAGATCAGCATCGCCAGCAGCAGTGCCGGTGGATCGTTGCGCTCGCCCAGGCAAGCGCGCGCCTCGACAAGCCGTCCGCTCTGCATGTACAGATGCGCGCGGCAGATCGCGCGATCCTGCTCGTCATCGACCAGCAGGTCGATGGTGTCCAGAAAGACCTGGATCTCCCCGTGCAGGCGCTGGTTGCCGGCGGCGAACGCCAGCTCGACCAGCAGACGCCTGACCTCGCGTGACAAGGGTTGCATGGCTAGATCTTCTGGATGATGCCGGCGATGGCGTCGTGCATCGTCTTGATGATCGAGCTTTGCAGCCCGATCATGTTGGTAAAGGTAGCCGTCATCTTCTGGGCCTGAATGAAGTCGACGGTCTCGCCGGTGGTCACCGCACGCTGCAGGGCCTCCGCCATGTTGAAGCTCGCGGAAGAGACCGGGCCGTCCATGCCATCGATCAATGCGTTCAGATTCATGTCCTTCTACTCCTCGTTCGCTGCGTCGTTGATACTCTGGTGGTGCTGCCTGAGCAGCCGAGGACTTGCCTCGTAGCGGCGGCGGAAGCTGACGCTGAAGTGCGCGTGACTGTTGAAGCCGCATTCCTGGGCGATATCGGTGACCTTCATCGACGTCAGCAACAGCAGTTCCCTCGCCCGCTGCAGTCGGCGCTCCAGCAGCCAGTTCTTGGCCGATACGCCGAACTTCTCGTAGAACATCACGTTCAGCTTGCGCACCGGAATGCCGAGCGCCTTGGCGTACTGCGTGACCGGCCACGCGCTCATGCTGTTCTCCTCGATGAACTCGAAGAAGTCGCGGCTGCTGTCGATCAGGTGATGCAGGAGTCGGGAGAAATACTCCGGCTCCGTGCCCATGCAGTAGACATAGGCGAAGCGCAGCATCGCGCGCGGTTCGGCGGCACCGAGATGCCGGATCACGTTGATCGTTTCCTCCGGCACCGTGATACGTTTGACCGGTTCCCGCCAGAACTGCGTGCCTCGTCGATAGCGGCTCGCCAGCTCATGCAGCTCGCGGTAGATATCCTGGAAGTCCCCCGAGTGGAAGACATAGGTATCGATGCCATCGCGCGCCGGAATCGCCGTTGCATTGCCGTTGGTGAAAACCAGGCTGCATGCCGGCACTTCGTACGTCTCGCCGTTGCACTCGATCCGCCCGGACCGGCTGAAGATCATTAGCTTGACTGCCCCCATCTTTCCCTCGAACACTCGTGCTCAGTGGCTGCATCATTCCATCGCCGAACCCGGATACCGATCCGGTGATGACCTGAAAGACGTCGCTGTCCGGCGTCGTTGAGCGTCGTTTCGATGCGTTCGATTCGATGCGTTGGACGGCGCCGGACAGCGCATCGACATCAAACCATTTATCGAATGAACTTTGAGAATTTGAGGGTCTACTCGAATCGTTTAGAGAAAGTCTTGATCGATTTCTTATAACTTCTTTCTCGCAACTCGAAATGTGAGACGCGTACGGCGGTTTGCGTGGGCGAACGCACGGTCCATGACCTTCCGATCGCGGGTGCGGACAGCTGACTCATGCGATCACGCGCTTTGCGTTTCGACTCGATGTCGGAAACGATGCCGGAATGATGGCGGCAAAAAAAATCCGCCTTTCACAGGCGGACAAAGCAGAGGCGGGGAGGCCGGAAACGAGTCCGACCGGCGCGAAGTGTCGTCGTCCATCGCTGCCGACACATCAGAAAACCGCGCGCGATTTTCGATCCTCGAAGATTGAAAGGCACGCCGAGATCCGGCCACTGCGCCGCCGACAGCATCGACGTCACACCCATTGGCGACAAGCGCCCCTTCCACTGCGGTGTCCGCGGCGGTATAAGTGAAGCCGCAGCGCGACGCTGTCCACGCGCTGCGGAGCGGCACCGTGTCGATGTCGCTCCTGCTTATCTTTTCCACAGCGTATCGAGCGGAAACCATGCGCATTCTTCTGATCGAGGACGACCTGCAGATCGGCACCAGCCTGATGCGGGCGCTGAAGGAAAACATGCAGTGCAGCGTGGATTGGGTGCGCGACGGCATCGCGGGCCAGCAAGCGGTCGAGCATGGCTCCTACGCCATCATCCTGCTCGACCTCGGCCTGCCACGCATGGGCGGCCTCGATCTGCTGCAGAGGCTGCGGGCCCGAGGCAATCAGACGCCGCTGTTGATCCTGACGGCCCATGACGATCTGGACACGCGCGTGCAGGGACTGGACGCCGGCGCCGACGATTTCGTCCTGAAGCCCTTCGAGGTTCCCGAACTGCTGGCGCGCATGCGCGCGGTGCTTCGGCGCAAGGCCGGTTATGCGACCTCGAGCCTGGGCGACGACACCATCCGGCTCAATCTCGATACACGCAGCCTGACGGTGGACGACCATACCGAAACGCTGTCGGCACGCGAGTTCGCGTTGATGCTGGCCCTGCTCGAACGCCCCGGCACGATCCTCTCGCGTAATCAACTCGAGCAAAAGATCTATGGCTGGGGGCAGGAAGTCGAAAGCAATGCGGTGGACGTGCTGATCTACTCGGTGCGCAAGAAATTCGGCGCATCGGCGATCCGCAATGTGCGCGGCCTCGGCTGGACCGTTCTGCTGGGCGGCGACAAGCTCAAAGGGAGTACGGCCTCCGCCACGCCCGGATCCGCGACACCGGATAGCGACACCGCGAGCGATCCGCCGCGCGCCCCTGCAGACGATCTACCAAGCTGAACGCCGCGCCCGGCAGTCCGGCGCGCAACTGGCCAGGTCCACATGCCCGCCCGCACAAAGCCGCACCGAGCACCGCCCTGCACACCGCATCGTGCACCGCCGCCGGCCCAGCACGCCGCGCCATCGCGCAACCGCTCCTTGAGCCTGATGCTGAGCCTGGCGCTCAGCACCGTGATCGCGATCTTCGCCTTGCTGCATACGGCTTGGACCTATACGCTCGCCACCTCCGAGGTTCACGAACTGCTGGACCGTCGCCTGCAGGAAGTTGCGGCCCGCGTCAGCGACGACATGACGCGGGCGATAAGTCCGCTCTCCCTCTATCGCGACGCGTCCGATGGCATCGTGATCCAGATCTGGCTCGGGGCGCCGGAGCCTACGCTCCACCCTGACAGCGACCGGATCACCATCGGCCGCGACGCACCGGCGGGCTTTTCGACGCAGACGATCGACGAGGAACGGTGGCGCGTGTACTCGGAGCACCGGCCAGAATGGACCATCAACGTCGCGCAGCGCGAAGCCTCGCGCAAGCGCATTGCCGAAGACGCCGCGATCGCCAGCGCCACGCCGGCGTTGGCGATGATTCCCCTGGCATGGCTGGCGATCTTCCTGACCGTCAGGCGCGCCTTGCGGCGTGTCGGGGTGCTGGGCGAGCGCGCCGCGCGGCTCGACATCGGCCGCCTGGAGCCGCTGCCGACCGACAAGGTGCCGCGCGAACTGCTGCCGTTGGTCCAGTCGATCAACCTGATGATCACGCGGCTGTCGCAGTCGCTGCAGGTCGAGAAGAAGTTCATCGCCGATGCCGCGCACGAGTTGCGCAGTCCGCTGACTTCGCTGCAGATCCAGGCCGACAATCTCGGCCGCACGCTGTCGGACCCGGATAGCCTGCGCGAGTACAACGCGCTGCAGCACGTGATCGGACGCAGCACGCGCATGATCTCGCAGTTGCTGCGGCTGGCGCGGGCGGACGCCCCGCTCGAGCGGGCGTCGTCGCAGCCGGTAGCCATTCGCGATGTGGTGCCGGACGTCATCGAGATGCATCTGCCCCGCGCGGCCGCGCACGGCATCGACCTCGGCGTCGAGCAGCTGGACGATCTGCAGGTGCGCGCCAACCTCGCGGACGTGCGCACGGCACTGAGCAACCTGGTCGACAACGCCCTCAAGTACACGCCCGACGGCGGCACCATCGATTTGCGCGCCTATCGCGACGAGGGGCTCGGCTGCATCGAAGTACGCGACACCGGCAACGGCGTCGCGCCGGAGGCGCTGCCCCGCGTGTTCGACCGCTTCTTCCGCGCCGACGCCCACGGCACCGAGGGCAGCGGTCTGGGACTGGCGATCGTCAAGGCAATCGCCGAGCGATACGGTGGCGACGCCAGCATCGGCAACCGTGACGACGTGCCATCCGGAGTGGTGGCACGCGTGCGGTTTCCATTGACGAAGGGATGAGGGTGCCAGCGGACTGGCCGGGTGTTACGGCTTGGCCCGCTCGGCCACGCGCGACAGGATCCCGTAACCGATGGTGACCCGCTGGTCGACCGGATACGCCTTGTTCGCCAGCAGCACGACGCCGATCCGCTTGTCCGGCACGAACGCGACATAGGCCGAATAGCCGTTGGTCGATCCGGTCTTGTGCAGATACGCCGGCTGCTGCGACTGCGCGGCGTCGACCGGCCTCGCGGGCTCGGCGCGAAGAATCGCCGCGTTGCCGGCCACCAGCTGCTGCAAGGTCGCAGGATAGCGATACTGTTCCCAGACCAGGCCCTGCGTGATGGGCCCCGCACGCAAGCGCGGCACGTGCGTGCGCGCAATCGCCTGCCGCAGCGTGTCGTCGATGCGGGCCCCGGGCATATTGGCTTCGAGGAAGGCCACCAGATCGCCGGACGATGAGCGGATGCCGTAGGCCGGCTCCCACAGATAGCCCTCCTTCATCCGGATCGGCGCATCGGCCGCGGTATAGCCCTGCGCATAGTCGGCCTGCCTGTCGGCGGGAACCTTGAAGTGGCTGTGCTTCATGCCGAGCGGCTCGAACACGATCGTGCGGATCAGCTCACCGTACCGCCCGCCCAGACGGTTGGCCGCAATCGCGCCGAGCAGGCCGATGCCGTTGTTCGAGTACACGCGATGCGTGCCGACCGGATAAGGAGGCCGCCATGTCGACAAGTACTCGACCATGCCGCGCTCGCTGTCGATCCGCTGCGGCACCGCGAGCGGCAAGCCGGAGGTATGCGTCCCGAGCTGGAGCAGCGTGACCTTGTCGAACGTGCCACCGCGCAGCGCCGGCAAATGGCGGCTGACCGGATCCTGCAGCGACAGCTTGCCGCTCGCCTCGGCGTAGGCGGCCAGCGTGGCGGCAAAGGTCTTGCTGACCGAGCCGATTTCGAACAGCGTTTCCTTGGTCACGGGCCGGCCGCCTTGCCGCGCGGTCTGCCCGTAGTTGTAGAAGTAGCGTTTGCCGTCGACCGTCACGCCCACCGCCATGCCCGGAAGGCGGTGCTGCTCGATCGCCGGCTTGACGGCGGCATCGACGATCGCCGCGACCCTGGCCGCATCGTCGTCATTGGCGGCGTGGCTATCGGTGTTGGCGCAAAGCACGACCAGGCAGGCCAGTTGGAAGAACCGCAGCGTCGATGGCGTCATGGCAATGGGGATGCCGGCAGAACGGCATGGCAGGAATCGGTATGGCGGCAGTGTAGGGAATGCCGGAAGCACCGTGTCGAGCCGTGCTGTAACGGCTGTCACCTGCGGTAGCGGCCGCATTGCGCGCGCGCCGGAATCGGCGGCGATGGCGCTTCGATATATGCGCCGTGAACGCACGGAGCCGGCGCAAAGAAAAAGGGCTTCCATCACTGGAAGCCCTTCATATAGGTGGCGCGGCTGGCAGGATTCGAACCCACGACCCCTTGGTTCGTAGCCAAGTACTCTATCCAACTGAGCTACAGCCGCACGCGAGGGCGCAATTGTATCGCAGTGGCGCGGGAACGCAAGCGCTTTTTTCGCGCCGCTCCTCCGGCCGTGTCCTCAGCGGCAGCAACCTCATCGATAGTCAGCGCCGATGGTCACCATCGATAGCGGGCACCGATGATGCCGCCCGCATTGCGGCCGGTCTTGACCTTGACCCAGATCTTGACGCCGCCGCGCGTGCTGCCATGCGCGCCGATATTGAACGAGAACAGGCCGCGCAGCAGATCGGTGTCGATACGGGTGCCGTTGATATTGATGGTCTTGCGGCGGCTGTCCTGCCACAGGTCGGCCTCGACGAAGGGATAGACGCCGGCCAGCCGGGTCGGCTGCGCGCCGTAGAGGCGCACAGCCAGTCCGGTGGCCCGATCGTCCGCCGGCATCGCGGCCAGCGCGGGGTTGGGCAGGCCATCGTCGCGCGGCTGGTAGGCGAGCTGGACGCGCGGCTGGATCGTGACACCGCTGCGCGGCAGCACCGCGTCGAGCGCCAGCGACAACGTGCGCACGCGCGTATCGACGAAACCGCTGGCGGAAGCCGCATCGTCGGCGTGCAGCAGCCAGCCGGGCCGACGCGGGCCATCGCGTGCATCGGCGGCAAGGGCTGCGCGAATCGCGCTCTCGGATTCTGCTGCGACCTGTGCCAGCGCGGATCGTGGAGCGGAAGACGGTGGCGGTGGCGACGCGGAGGCGGATGTTGACGGCAACGAGGCGAGCAATACCGGCTCGGACGATGGCGTCGGGGAATCGGGAAGGGATGGCGGTGGAACGGAGGCGTTCGCGGTGGAGGCCGTGGGCCTGAAGGGGTCAGGCGGTGGCGATATCGAAGCGGGATCAAGCGCGGCCAACAACGCGGCGGCCTCGTCTTCGCCCAGTGGCTGCCAGCCGAGCACGGCTTCGCTGCCGGGCGGGCCGCTCTCGGCCTGGGCCATCGCGGTCAGCAAGAGCGCGACGCAGGAACCGTAGCGCCATCGGCGACAGCGGCGGGTCCTTGGATCGTTGGTGCCAACGCAAGCCCGGCCAGCGGCAACGCCGGTCTTTCTCTCTCTCGACAACAAGACCATGTCCATGGCGACCACCTTCGGGCTGATGTCAGCGTGCCCGATTTGATCTGAGCATAGGTCAAAGGCAAGGCAATCGTTAGGGGCGTCAACGCGATGAATGCCGGCCCCCGCGCACTGCGACAGCGGCCACGCGCACGCACTGAAACGGCGCGCCGCGATATGGAATCGACGGCGAGACAGGAAGTCGTCAGCAGGGAATGCGGGGACAGCGCGAGCGGGATGCGCGCGGGGACGCGCCACCAAAGCGCGCAAGGAAAACACGAATGAAAAAAAAGGCCGTTGCGATTTGCAACGGCCTTCTCTTCAGGATTTTGGTGCCCAGGAGAGGACTCGAACCTCCACAGTGTTGCCACCGCTAGGACCTGAACCTAGTGCGTCTACCAATTCCGCCACCTGGGCTTCGTTCGCCGCTTCCGTGTTTTGCGTCACGTTTGCTGCGATGCGAAGACCGCAATTATGCAGATCGAATCGAAGGTCGTCAACACCCTCGCACAAAAAATATTTACCTCGTTGTCGACGGCTGCGCCGCCGCGCCGCCGACGCGGAAGTCGACCCGCTCCGGCCTGCCGGGCAAGCGCAGCGTCGCCGTGGCCGCCGGCGTGCTGGCGATGATCTTGCCCGCGCGCAGCACCAGCAGCCGGGTCGCGCGCAGGCGCAGCGCCTCGACGGGATCGGCGGCCTGCAGCAGCACCAGATCGGCGCGGCGACCGGGCGCGATCCCGTAGTCCGTCAAACCGAGGATCCGTGCCGGGGTTTCGGTGACCGCGTCGAAGCACGCGCGCATCGCCTGCTGTCCGGTCATCTGCGCGACATGCAGGCCCATATGCGCGACCTCGAGCATGTCACCCGATCCCAGCCCATACCAGGGGTCCATCACGCAGTCGTGGCCGAATGCCACCGGCACGCCGGCGGCCATCAGCTCGGGCACGCGCGTCATGCCGCGCCGCTTCGGATAGCTGTCGTGCCGGCCCTGCAGCGTGATGTTGATCAGCGGGTTGGCGATCGCCGCCATGCCCGCCTCGCGCATCAGCGGCAGCAGCTTGGATACGTAGTAGTTGTCCATCGAGTGCATCGACGTCAGGTGCGAGCCGGCCACCCTGCCCTGCAGGCCCAGCCGCACCGTTTCGGCGGCCAGCGTCTCGACGTGGCGCGACATCGGGTCATCGGTCTCATCGCAATGCATGTCGACGGGCAGGCCGCGCTCGGCGGCCAGCTCGCACAGCAGCCGCACCGAGGCCGCGCCGTCCGCCATGGTCCGCTCGAAATGCGGAATGCCGCCGACCACCTGCACGCCCATGTCGAGCGCGCGCTTCAGGTTCTCGAGCGCCCCGGGGCTGCGCAGCACCCCGTCCTGCGGAAAGGCCACCAATTGCAGGTCCAGGTAAGGCTTGACTTGCTCGCGCACGTGCAGCAGCGCCTCGACCGCCAGCAGCCGCCGGTCGCAGACATCGACATGCGAGCGGATCGCCAGCAGGCCACGCGCCACGGCCCAGTCGCAATACGCCAGCGCGCGCTCGACCAGCGCCTGCTGCGTCAGCAGCGGCTTGAGCTCGCCCCACAGCGCGATGCCCTCGAGCAAGGTGCCCGACTGGTTCACGCGCGGCAGCCCATGCGAGAGCGTCGAGTCCATATGGAAATGCGCATCGACGAATGGCGGCGACACCAGCTGGCCCGCCGCATCGATCTGCTCGGCCGCCTGCGCGGGCAGCGCCGGTTCGACCGCGACGATGCGGCCGTCGGCAATGCCGATGTCGATGCCGGTGCGGCCGTCGGGCAGACTGCAGTGGCGGACGATCAGGTCGAGCATGTCGGGGGCTCCGGGGGGGGTGTTGGCGATATTCGCGCGACTGCCTGCGCGCTTATGGCAAGGGATCGGCATTGCCCTGGAATGCGCCGGACCGTGGCGCGCCGCGTTCACGGGCCACGGTCGGCGCACCGGGTGCCGCAGCGGTGCGCGCACGCCGGTTTGCGCGGGCCGGCGCGGGCGGCGTCAGACCGCAGCCGCGCAGCACCAACGCCACCAGATGCTCGGTGGCCCGTTCGTAATCGCGCCGCTCCAGGCGCTGCACGCCCAGCACCGCGCAGATCTGGGCCTCGAAGTCGGCATAGGTCTGCGTCGCGGCCCAGATCGTAAAAAATAGATGGCTCGGATCGATCTGCGCCATCCGCCCCGCGGCGATCCAGCCGTGGATCACCACCGACTTGCGGCCCACCAGGCTGCGCAGCGCGTCGCGCAACACGTCGCCGATCTCGGGCGCGCCATGCAGCAACTCGTTGGCGAACACGCGCGAGGCATCGGGATAGCGCGCGGACAGCCGCATCTTGGCGCGGATGTATTGCTCGAGCGCAGCCTCGGGCGAGCGCTTGGCACTGATGATGTCGGCCTGCGACAGCCACAGCCGCAGCGTGTTGGCGAGCACCGCGCGATAGAGCGCCTGCTTGGTGCGGAAGTAGTAATGCAGGTTCGACTTCGGCACGCCCGCGCGCGTGGCGATTTCCGCCATGGTGGCGCCCGCGAAGCCGGCGCGCGCGAACACCCCTTCGGCCGCGCGCAGGATGCGCGCCTCGTTGCGCTGGCGGATCCGGCCGGCGTTGCCGTCGCGGCCGGCCAGCGCCTGCAGGCGGGCGGCGGGGGCTAGCGCGTCCATGGCCAGGTTCGGTGTGGCTGCAGCCACGCCAGCGTCGCCACAGCCGCGGCCACAGCCACAGCGTCAGCGCGTGCCGTAGAGCCGGTCGCCCGCATCGCCAAGTCCGGGCACGATATAACCGTGCTCGTTCAACTGCTCGTCGATCGCGGCGGTGACGATGGCCACGTCGGGATGCGCCGCCTGCAAGGCCCGCAAACCCGGGCGCGAGGCGATCAGGCAGACGTATTTGAGCGCGGTGACGCCGGCCTCCTTGAGGCGGTTCAGCGCGGCGATGGCGGAATTGCCGGTCGCCAGCATCGGGTCCACCACGATCACCTGCCGCTCCTGGATGTCGTCCGGCATCTTGAAGTAGTACTCGATCGGTTCGAGCGTTTCCGGGTCGCGGTACAGGCCGATATGGCCGACCCGCGCGGCCGGCAGCAGGTCCAGCATGCCATCGAGGAAACCGTTGCCCGCGCGCAGGATCGACACCAGGCACAGCTTCTTGCCGGAGAGCATCGGCGACTGCATCGGCGCGATCGGCGTCCTGATCGCCACGGTCTCCATCGCCAGATCCCGCGTGGCCTCGTAGGTCAGCAACTGCGCGATCTCGCGCACCAGGCGCCGGAAGTTATCGGTGGTGGTGTCCTCGCTGCGCACCAGCGTGACCTTGTGCTGGACCAGCGGGTGATCGACCACCATCACCGACGCGGCCGCCGGCGCGACGGGCGGCAGCCCGGCGGGCAGTCCCGTGGACACCGCCACGGACGGATCGACGGACGGATCGACGGACAGATCGGCAGACAGGGCGGTCATGATGGCACTCCTCGATGCAGCCGTGGCCGGGTGCGGCCGGGACGAAACGACGGCGTGCAGGCGCGGAGCGTTCGGCGGCCCGCGCCTTGCACGGACTGGGAACTCAGAACACGGTGCCGTCGCTATCGATTGCGAACGGCGGCGGGCCGCCCGGCCTACGCTTGGCGGCGATGCGCCGGCCGGCGGCCCAGGTACCGCCCTCCAGCACGCGCGCCAGCGGGAAGGCCTCGGCAGAGATACCCAGCGCCTGCCGTACCGCGTCGGCGACCAGATCGAGCCCGGTCACCGTCAACGCGCGCCATTCGACGATGGCGGGCTCGTCGACCCGGTGCACCGCCTCGGCAAAGCCGGCATCGCGCGGTACCATCAGCTCGAAGTCGTACAGCAGGCCGCCGTTGCGGTATTCCGGCAGGCCGGTCAGCGCATCGAGCCCGGTCACCGTCAGGCCGCCGTCCTCCAGCGGCTCCAGCAGCGAGTAGGTCAGCCACTGCGTCAGCTTGTGGAAGGGCACGAGGCCGTCGGGGCTGGCCGGATGGCGCCAGCAATCGCCCAGCGAGACGCCTTCGAGCTGCAGCCGTCCCGGCCAGACCGGCCCGAGCGCGACCAGCAGCGTGCGCAGCACGAAAGCGGCGTCGATGCGCCGGTCGCTCGCATGCGCCTTCAGGTAGTCGAACAGGTTGCCCAGCCGGGCCGGCTCGCCGAACACGGCCGGGGTCGCCTGTGCGACCTTGCCGAGCCGGCGCACCAGCCCGGCGCGGCCGTCCAGACCGACCAGCGGATTGTGCTGCGCGACCTGGAAGGCGGTCGCGAGCGTCGAGGCATCGATCTGCGCCAGCCGCCCGGCATCCGAGCGCAGCGGCTCGTCCGGCGTCGCCGAAAAACCGCCGCGGGCGAACAGATCGAAGCTGGCCACGCCAAGCCCTTCGGAGCGGCTCAGGCTCAGATCGCTGGCCGGGTCGCGGTAGCGCCAGTCGGCGCCCGCGCCCGCGTCGAGCAGCACGCTCGGAATCACCAGGTCGATGCCGATGCGCGCGCGCTCTTCGCGATGATCGTCGCCGGTCAGCGCCGCGCGTTCGCACAGGATGCCCCAGCGGTCGCGCAGCTCGCCGGGTCCACCGCTCTCGAAATGGCGCCAGCGGCTGTGGTAAGGCACTTGCAGATCGCGGTAGCGCGAGCGGATGGTGGTTGCCACATAGTCGGCGATCGCCGCGATCCGCTCCGGATGCCAGCTGAACCACTGCGAGTCGCCCGCCGCCACCGCGGCCGTCACCGCGGCGCAGCGGGCCCGGACCGCCTGCGCCGTCAACAACGCCGACGCCGGATGATCGGGTTCCACCCAGCTTTGCCAGCCCTCGCGCGAAGCCAGGGCCTGCCCGTCCGATTGCCCGACAGCGCCTCTCGATGCTGCATCGTTTCGTTCTGTCATTCGTCCAATCCCCTGCCCTTGGCCACCGTCAGTTCGGTGGCGTCCGGAGGCGTGTAACGGGTGAAGTAGCCCGCCGCCACCTTGGCGTCGATCTCCACCCTCGCGTCGGCCGGAATCAGCGCATCGGGAATCGGCACCTGCTCGACCACTTCGATTCCCTGCGCGATCAGCGCGCCGTGTTTCATATTGCTCATCGAGGCCCAGCGGTCAATGCGACGGATGCCCAGCCAATGGAAGACATCGGGCATCAGTTCCTGGAAGCGCATGTCCTGCACGCCGGCCACGCATTCGGTCCGCGCGAAATAGGTTTCGGCACGGTCGCCGCCGACCTGCCGCTTGCGTGCGTTGTAGACCAGGAATTTGGTGACCTCGCCCAGCGCGCGGCCTTCCTTGCGGTTGTAGACCACCAGTCCGACCCCGCCCTGCTGGGCCATCTCGATGCACACCTCGATGCCGTGCGCCAGGTATGGTCGGCACGTACAGATATCCGACCCGAAGACGTCCGAACCGTTGCATTCGTCGTGCACGCGGCAGGCGACAGGGGTCTGCGGCTTGCCCAGCTGGCTGACATCGCCGAAGAAATACAGCGTCATGCCGCCGATGGGCGGCAGGAAGACCTTCAGGTCGGGCCGCGTCACCAGCTCGGGGAACATGCCGCTGGTCTGCTCGAACAGGCTGCGGCGCAGCGCGCTTTCCTTGATGCCGAAGCGGCGCGCCATGCCGGGCAGGTACCAGACCGGATCGACCGCGGCCTTGGTGACCCGCACATCGCCGTTGGCAAACAGGATCCTGCCGTCGGGAACCAGCCGGCCGGCGGCAATCGCCGCCACCAGTTCCGGCATGTTGATATGGGCCCGCGTGACGGCGATGGTCGGCCGGATGTCGACGCCGGCCGCGAGGCGATCGGCGAAGACGGTCGACACCAGATGTCCCCACGGGTCCAGTGACACGATCTTGTCGGGATCGCCCCATTGCGGATGCGGGCCGATCGGCTCGGCCGGCGCGGTGTCGGTCAGGTCGGGCCGATGGTCGCGCTGCAGCGTGCCCGAAGCCACCGCCAGCGCGCGATAGACCGCGTAGGCACCGGCATGCGTCCCGATCACGTTGCGGTGCGCCGGATTGGTCAGCGTCGCGATCACGGGGCCGCGCTCGGCCGCAGTCGGCGCGCCCCAGTGGATCGGCTCGGCCGGCTTGTCGCGGCGTGCGTGCGAGGTCAGGACGATGTGATCGGACATGGCGGCCCTCGAGGCGTGAATCCTGACCAAACGGTCAGGTTTACCTTGATGGTAGGCAATCGCCATGCCAAGCGCGTATGGGCGTTTTCCCCTTTTGAGTACGCCGGCTCACCCATCGGGGCACAACAACGGTTCATGCGGCGCCCACGTATCGTGCAGCGTCTCCGATGTTGCGGCCAGGCAACGTCCGCTAGCCGGCGAGTCCCGTGCGGTTGCGCAAGAACAACTTGCCCAGCAACGCCAGCGGGTCGCGCGATTCGACATATCGGTAAAAAAGCGCACCGGCGGCGTTGCTCGCCAGCCACGCGCCCAGCATGCCGGCCGCGTTGAGCCACGGCATGCCGGGCGCGAGCGTGGACATCAGGCTGTTGACCAGCAGGCAGATCGGGAAATGCACCAGGAACACCGAGTACGAGATCGCGCCGAAGGTGGCGAAGACCCGGCCGCGCGGCCACGCCGCCAGCCAGCCGCCGCGCCGTCCGAGCGCCAGCCACAGCGCGACGACCAGCGCCAGCGCGATGCGCGAGCGCATATCAACCATCAGCGCGGCGATGCCGACCGCGGCGAGCGCCGCCAGCCACCAGCCGGAGCGTCCGGGATTGGACGCCCAGTAGCCGAGCACCCCTAGCCCGTAGGCGCCGAAGAAATAGACGGCCCACATGTCCCAGTCCGCGTCCCGGTTGAACCAGAACAGCGAAGCCAGCCCGAGCGCCACCACCAGCGCGCTCCCCGCGCGGACTGGCCAGCCCGTGGGCAAGCGCCGCGCCAGCCATAGCGTCAGCAACAGCAGCCCGAACAGCTGGAAATCGATGGCGACATACCAGACGCCTGCCGACAGCGCGTCGATATCGAGCACGTCGTGCAGCAGCAGCAGATGCGCCAGCAACTGGCCCCACTGCGGCGGCGCCGGAATCGAGGGATGGACCATGCCCTGGCGCGCGAGCGCGGCCGCGACGATGGCCAGGCCGATGGCCGCGGCGAACGGCACGGCCAGCTTCCGATAGCGCCGCAGCAGCGCCGCCAGCGGCCGCGACGTGCGCAGCAGGCCGTCTGGCGCCAGGCTGCGCGCCGCCAGGAAGCCGCCGATCACCAGGAACAGCTGGACGGCGATGCGCGCGTAGTCGGCGAGCCAGTCGATCAGGGTGGGGGCGAGGGAATGGGCCGCATCGGACATCGGCCCGTAGAAGGCCAGATGGTGCAGCACGATCAGTTGCGAGCCGATGGCCTTGAGCGCATCGATGCCGGCCAGGCGCGCGGGTTGCGAAGACATGGGTGACAGAACGGGAACCGATTGGCAATCGCCGCCCGGCCCCGACGCGCCCGTGCGCGACGCGGCACCGGACCGCGTGGCCCGGGATTGTACCCGTGAGAAGGTGCAGGCTCCGACATGTCCGGCCGGCTTGAAGAGCCCAAACCGTCACACCGATCAGGGTATTTACTTATAACGAAGTTGTTCTTCCCCTTGGACAACCCTATCGCTACCCTTTGGTCTTTGCTGTTTTCTATCGCCTTGCCATGCTGCCTCCCCTGCGCTCTTTCCGTCGCTCTCTTCGTTCGTTCCGCCCGGTCCTGCTGGCGGCCGCTCTGCTTGGCACCGCGAGCGCCCATGCCGCCGGTGCGCAAGCGCTGCACGGTCCCGTCCTCGACAAGATCCGCTCCAGCGGCACCATCGTGCTCGGCTACCGCGAGTCGGCGCTGCCGTTCTCGTTCGCCGACGACAAGGGCCAGCCGGCCGGCTACGCGGTCGACCTGTGCTTGCGCGCCGCCGAGGGCGCGCGTCAGGCGCTGGGCCTGAAGGACCTGAAGGTGCGCTGGATGCCGCTGACCCCGCAGAACCGCATCCCCGCCGTCACCAACGGCCTGGTCGACCTCGACTGCGCGCCGAACACCAATACGCTGGAGCGCCAGAAGCAGGTCGCCTTCAGCGTCTCGCACTATGTGTCGACGGTGCGGATGCTGGTGCGCGCCGATGCGGGCATCGATTCCCTGGACGACCTGCGCGGCAAGACCGTGGTGACCAGCGCCGGCTCGACCGGCGACCGTCACGTGCGCCGGCTCAAGGGCCAGTATGGCTATCGCGACGTCTATGCCAAGGACCATGGCGAATCGTTCCTGCTGCTCGAGTCAGGCCGCGCCCAGGCGTTCGTGATGGACGACGTGCTGCTGGCCGGCCTGCGCGCCCGCGCCAAGGACCCGTCCCAATATGTGATCGTCGGTCCCGCGCTGTCGGTCGAGCAGAACGCGCTGATGCTGTCGAAGGCGGACCCGGCATGGAAGCAGCTGGTCGACGAGACCCTGGCCGGCGTCTATCGCGGCCCGCAGATCGAGACGCTGCAGCAGCGCTGGTTCCAGAAGCCGATCGGCGGACGCGGCATCAACCTGGCGCTGGCCCCGTCGGCCGAGGTCCGCGAGGCGTGGAAGCACCCGTCCGACGCCGTGACGGAATAGACGCAAGCCAAACCGGTGGCCCCGGGCAATCGTGGCTTTCCATGAGCCCGATGCCCCGGCGACGCCCGGTGTGACTGGCTTGACAGCCGCGAGACAGGTTGGAGACACTGGCGCGGGCGGCGCGTCGGCGCCTGCCCATCGTCAGCCGCCCATCCGTGGACGGCAACTTTCGAGGAGACACCATGAGCAAGTTCGTCGCGACGGCCATCGCGCTGTGTATCGGCACCGCCTCGCTGGCGGTGCACGCCCAGAACACCGGCGGCAAGAAGCAGTTCGACCCGTACTCGCAAGGCGCCAAGGCGGGCGAGAAGTTCGACCCCTACAGCCAGGGGGCGAAAGCCGGCGACAAGTTCGACCCCTACACCCAAGGCACGAACCAGAGCACGCGTGCCGACCTCGCACCGGGCCAGGACGAAGGCAAGAAGAACGGCCACAAGGCGAAGAAGGCGAAGCCCGCCAAGCCGGCCAACTGAACGGCCAGACCGGGTTCGAATCGACGGGCAGCCCGCGGGCGGCCCGTCCCGATCGCGAAATTCCCAAACCCGCTGCGTGCGGGTTTTTTTGCGTCCCCGTCCGGCGAATCACCGGCCGGGCGCGTGCCAAGACGTCCGGAAAAGTGCCATCCGTAGCACAGGACATATGTCCCATGCGGCCCAAAGCCCGTCCGAACGGCCGATGTAGGACATTTTTCGGTATCAGGCGTCATAGCTTTCGCACAAAATGCGAACTTCGCCGTTGACGTAGGCGTCGTATGCACCACACGGAGCGCAACGCTCCGTCGCGGGTTGTCAGCAAGCGGCCGCGGCCGCGCAGCACCGTTTCAGGAGTTTCATGCGCCGTTTCCCGACCACGCGCGCCGCCGGTTTGTCCGCGGCGGTGACCGCCCTGGTCGTCCTCTATATCGTCCTGCTGTGGTTCGGGACGCTGGACGCCCGCCATCTGTTGCGCTCCGACGAGGGCCGCTATGCCGAGATCGCCCGCGAGATGTTCGCCAGCGGCGACTGGGTCACGATCCGCTACAACGGCGTCAAGTATTTCGAGAAGCCGCCCTTTCACCTGTGGGTGACGGCGCTGTCCTATACCGCCTTCGGGCTCGGCGAATGGCAGGCGCGGCTGTGCGTCGCGCTGTCCGGCTTCATCGGCCTGCTGGCGTCGATGTGGGCGGCCGGCCGCTGGTTCGGCGCGCGCGCCGGCTGGCTGACCGGCCTGGCGCTGGCCGCGGCGCCGATGTGGAGCGTCGCCGCGCACTTCAATTCGCTGGACATGACACTCGCCGGCGCGCTGGCCTGCGTGCTGGCCTGCATGCTGCTGGCGCAGCATCCGGACACCACCCCGGCCGCGCGGCGCGGCTGGATGCTGGGCTGCTGGGCGGCGATGGGCGTCGCCATCCTGACCAAGGGCCTGATCGGACTGGCGTTGCCTGGACTGGTGCTGGTCGTCTACACCGCCATCACGCGCGACTTCGGCCTGTGGCGCCGCCTGCATCTGCTGTGGGGCTGCGCGGTGCTGCTGGCGATCACCGTGCCGTGGTTCTGGTTGATTGCGCAGCGCAACCCGGAATTCCTGCGCTTTTTCTTCATCCACGAGCACTGGCAGCGCTATACGACCAGCGTCCATCATCGCCAGGGCCCGGTGTGGTACTTCGTGCCCTTGCTGCTGGCCGGCTTCCTGCCGTGGCTGGCGCTGGTGCCGGGAATCTGGCGCGCGGTGCGACGGGAGCGGATCGAGGTCGCGCAGGCGGCAAGCGCGGCCCCGCTGCGCCCCGCCCTGCTGATGCTGGTCTGGGCCGGCGCCATCTTCGTCTTCTTCAGCCTGTCGAACTCCAAGCTGCCGGGCTATATCGTGCCGGTCTTCCCGGCGCTGGGCATGCTGGCCGGCGTGGCGCTGGACCGCATCGACGACACCGGCTGGCGGCGCCTGCTGCTGCTGATGCTCGCCGTATCGGTGCTCGGCCTGGCCGCGACGCCGGTGGTGGCCACGCTGGATTCCGACAACACGCCCAACGCCTATTACCGGGTCTTCGCGCTGTGGGTCGGCGCCGCCTTCGTCGTCATGTTCGCGGGCGTGCTGCTGGCCCACTGGCTGGCGCGGCGCAACGGCAGGCTGGCGAGCATCGTGATCTATGGCCTGGCGATGTACACCAGCTTCACGGTCGCGCTGCTCGGCCATGAAGTGATGGGCCGGCGCACCTCCGGCATCGATCTGGTGCCGGCAATTCAGCGGGTGCTGAAGGACGACATGCCGTTCTATGGCGTCGGCATGCTCGACCACACGCTGCCGTTCTACCTGCGCCATCCGCTGACGCTGGTCTGGCATCCGGACGAACTGCAGTTCGGCCTGCAGCAGGAGCCGGACAAGTGGATTCCGACGCTGGAGGGCTTCGCGCAGGCCTGGCGCAGTGGCCGGCATGCCGTGGCCATCATGTCGCCGGAGATGTACACCAGATTGCAGGCTCAGGCGTTGCCCATGTATCGGGTCGCCGAAGACGTGCGCCGCGTCGTGGTCACCAATTTCGCTCCGCCGCCGGCGGCCGCCACGCCCGCTTCCCCTTCCCACCCATGACCATCACCACCTTCGCTTTCATCCTGACCGGCGTGCTGCTGAACGCCTGCGCGCAACTGCTGCTCAAGGCCGGCGTCAACGCGGTCGGCGCGATCGCGCTGGACCGGACCACGCTGTTCGATACCGTGCTGCGCGTGCTGGCCCAATGGCCGGTGCTGGCCGGCCTGAGCCTCTACGTCGCCAGCGTCGCGGTGTGGATCGTCGGTCTGTCACGCGTGGATGTATCGATGGCCTACCCGATGCTGTCGCTCGGCTATGTGGTCAACGCGGTGGCCGCATGGTGGCTGTTCGGTGAGATGATCGGACCATTGAGGATGGCCGGCATCCTGCTGATCCTGGCCGGCGTGTTCCTGATCGCGCGTTCGTGACCGTGTTCCTGACCGCGCGTTCCTTGCCCCGCGTTCCTTATCCCGGCGTTGCCGACCTCTGTTGCCGCTGACATCCTGCCGACTTCCCCGATGCCCGCTTCCGCCCGACCCGCCGAACCCTTCCTGCCCTTCGTCCGGCCCGACATCGACGCCGACGCGATCGCCGCGGTCGGCGAGGTGCTGGCCTCCGGCTGGATCACCTCCGGCCCGAAGATGCAGGCCTTCGAGGCTGCGCTGTCGGCGCTGTTCGACGGACGGCCGGTGCGCACGTTCGCCAATGGCTCGGCGACGATGGAGATCGCGCTGCGGATCGCCGGCATCGGTCCCGGCGACGAGGTGATCACCACCGCGATTACCTGGGTCGCGACCGCCAACGTGATCGTCGCGGTCGGCGCGCGGCCCGTCTTCGTCGACATCGATCCGCGCACGCGCAACCTGGACCTCGACGCGGTCGAGGCCGCGATCACGTCCCGCACCCGCGCGATCCTGCCGGTCTATCTGGCCGGCTTGCCGGTCGACATGGACCGCCTCTACACGATCGCCAGCAAGCACGGCCTGCGCGTGATCGAGGACGCCGCACAGGCGATCGATTCGCGCTGGCACGGCCGGCGCATCGGCAGCTTCGGCGATCTGGTCAGCTTCAGCTTCCAGGCCAACAAGAACATCACCACGGTCGAAGGCGGCTGCCTGGTGATGAACGACGAGGACGAGGCGCTGCGCGCCGAACGCCTGCTTCTGCAGGGCGTGATCCGCAGCGGCCTGGACGGCATGGACGTCGAAGTGCCGGGCGGCAAGTTCAACCTGACCGATGTCAATGCCGCGATCGGGCTGGCGCAGCTGCCGCGGCTCGAGACGATCACCGCGCGCCGCACGGCGCTGGCCCGCGCCTACCTGGACGCCGCCGCGCGGCACGGGCTGGCCGAACTGGGCATCGAACTGCCGGTCGCGGGCGACTGCGCGACGGCGCAGTCGAACTGGCATATGTTTCAAGTGGTACTGCCCGCGGAGCACCTGCAAGGCGGACGCGCGGCGGTCATGCAGGCCCTGCGCGAGGCCGGCATCGGTACCGGCGTGCACTACCCCGCGCTGCATCTGTTTACGTATTACCGCTCGCTGGGCTGGCGCGAAGGCATGCTGCCGCACGCCGAGCGCATCGGGCGGGGCATTCTCACGCTGCCGCTCTTCCCGGCCATGCAAGAGGCCGATGTCGAGCGCGTCTGCGCCACGCTGAACGAAACATGCAAACGTCTGCTTCCGTAACTTCCGAACTGCTCGCCTGCGCGATGCCGCATCCGCTGCCGGGCCAGCCCACGCGTATTCGCGACAACAACGTGCGCGACGACGAGACCGCCCCGCTGCCGGGCCAGTCTTCGCCGCCGCGCGCCAGGCCGATCGAGGTCTCGGTGGTGATCCCCGTCTACAACGAGGAGGCCGGCCTGCAGGCGCTGTTCGACCGGCTCTATCCCGCGCTCGACGGCCTGGCCACCAGCTATGAGATCGTCTTCGTCAACGACGGCAGCACAGACCGCTCGGCCCAGATCCTGGCGCGGCAATTCCGCCAGCGGCCCGAAGTCACGCGCGTGGTGATGTTCAACGGCAATTTCGGCCAGCACATGGCGATTCTTGCGGGTTTCGAGCATGCGCGCGGCCGCATGGTGATCACGCTCGACGCGGACCTGCAGAATCCGCCCGAGGAAATCCCGCGGCTGGTGGAAGCGATTCGCGCCGGCCATGACTATGTCGGAACGATCCGCCGGCAGCGCCATGACAGCGCGTTCCGCCGCGTCGCCTCATTCGCGATGAACCGGCTGCGCGAACGCATCACGCATATCCGGATGACCGACCAGGGCTGCATGCTGCGCGCCTACGACCGCAGCGTGGTCGATACCATCAACGCCTGCCGCGAGGTCAATACCTTCATCCCCGCGCTGGCCTATACGTTCTCGTCGAATCCGGTCGAGATCGTGGTCGGCCACGAGGAGCGGCATGCGGGCGAATCGAAGTACTCGCTGTACCAGCTGGTGCGCCTTAACTTCGACCTGGTCACCGGCTTCTCGATCGTGCCGTTGCAATGGTTCTCGATGATCGGCACGATCCTGTCGCTGCTGTCGGGCGGCCTGTTCGTGGTGCTGCTGGTACGGCGTTTCCTGCTCGGCTCCGAGGTGCAGGGCCTGTTTACGCTGTTCGCCTTCAACTTCTTCCTGGTCGGCATCATGCTGTTCGGCATCGGCCTGCTGGGCGAATACGTGGGCCGCATCTATCAGCAGGTGCGCGACCGGCCGCGTTATCGGATCAAGGCGATTCTCGATGCGTCGCAGGCCGATGCGGCGCGCGGCCAGGGCAGGCGCCCGGCGCCACTGGAGGAATTGGACCAGCGCGACGACCTCGAGGAGCGCGATCCTCGCGATCCCGATCACGACCGGAAGCCGCCATGCGCGCCGTAGTCTTTGCCTACCACAACGTCGGCGACCGCTGCCTGCGCGTGCTGCACGCGCGCGGCGTCGAGGTGGCGCTGGTGGTCACGCACCGCGACCGTCCCGATGAAACGATCTGGTTCCGCCGCGTGGCCGACACCGCCGCGGAACTGGGGCTGCCGGTGCTCTATGGCGAAGATCCGAACGACCCCGCGCTGGCCGCCGCGGTCAAGGCCGCGCGGCCCGACATGCTGTTCTCGTTCTACTACCGCGCGCTGATTCCGCCGGCGGTGCTGGCGCTGGCCCCGCGCGGCGCCTTCAATATGCATGGCTCGCTGCTGCCGAAGTACCGCGGCCGGGTGCCGGTCAACTGGGCCGTGCTGCATGGCGAGACCGAAACCGGCGCGACCCTGCACGCGATGCAGGCCCGGCCGGACGCCGGCGATATCGTCGCGCAGACCGCGGTGCCGATCCTGCCCGACGATACCGCGCAGCAGGTCTTCGACAAGGTCACCGTGGCGGCCGAGCAGACGCTGTGGCGGGTGTTGCCGGCAATGCTGGCCGGCAACACGCCGCGCCGCCCCAATGTGCTCGCCGAAGGCAGCTACTTCTCGGGGCGCCGCCCCGAGGACGGCCGCATCGACTGGCAGCAGCCGGCAGCCGCGGTCTACAACCTGATCCGCGCGGTTGCGCCGCCCTATCCCGGGGCCTTTACCGAGCTCAAGGGCCGCCGTCTGGTGGTCGAGCGCGCGCGCCGCCCCTTGCCCGCCGAGATGCCCGCCACGCAGGTGCTCGCCGGCTTCACGCCGGGCCTGCATGTGGTCGACGGCCGCATCGTCGGCCTGTGCGGCGACGGCGGGCTGGTGCTGATCCACGCCCTCTCCGATGGCAACGCGCCGCTGTCCCCGGCCGCCCTCGCCTCACTGCTGCAGTCTTCTCCTCGAGCCTGAAGTCCATGAAGAAAGTCCTGATCCTCGGCGTCAACGGTTTCATCGGCCACCACCTGACGCGACGCATTCTCGAAACCACGTCGTGGGAGGTCTATGGCATGGACATGTCGACGGCCCGCCTCGGCGAGCTGGTCAACCATCCGCGCATGCACTTCTTCGAGGGCGACATCACCATCAACAAGGAATGGATCGAGTACAACATCCGCAAGTGCGATGTCGTGCTGCCCCTGGTGGCGATCGCCACGCCGGCGACCTACGTGCGCCAGCCGCTGCGGGTGTTCGAACTGGACTTCGAGGCCAACCTGCCGATCGTCCGCGCAGCAGTCAAATACCGCAAGCACCTGGTGTTCCCGTCGACCTCGGAGGTCTACGGCATGTGCGGCGACGAGGCCTTCGACCCGGAGTCCTCGCCGCTGGTCTACGGGCCGATCAACAAGCCGCGCTGGATCTACGCCTGCTCCAAGCAGTTGATGGACCGCGTGATCCACGCCTACGGCATCGAGCAGGGCCTGAACTACACGCTGTTCCGCCCGTTCAACTGGATCGGGCCGGGACTGGACTCGATCTTCGAGTCGAAGGAAGGCAGCTCGCGCGTGGTCACGCAGTTCCTCGGCCATATCGTGCGCGGCGAACCGATCCGGCTGGTCGACGGCGGCGCCCAGCAACGCGCTTTTGCCGATATCTCCGACGGCATCGGCGCGCTGATGCGGATCATCGAGAATCCCGGCGGCATCGCCAGCGGCAAGATCTTCAATATCGGCAACCCGGGCAACGTCCACTCGGTGCGCGAGCTCGCGCAGATGATGCTGCGGATGGCCGCCGACTATCCCGAGTACGCGGAAAGCGCGCGCCATAGCCGCATCCTGGAAACCTCGTCGGGCGAGTTCTACGGCAAGGGCTACCAGGACGTGCAGCACCGTGTGCCGAAGATCGACAACACGATGCAGGAGCTCGGCTGGCAGCCGACGGTCACGATGGCCGAATCGCTGCGGCGGATCTTCGAGGCCTATCGCGAGAAGGTAGTCGAGGCCCGTACGCTGGTGGATTCGGGCAACTAGGTCGACATCGGATGGCCACGATTGCCCTGAAGGTCGACGTCGACACGCTGCGCGGCACGCGCGCAGGCGTGCCGAAGCTGATCGCCCTGCTGCGCGCCCACGAGGCCCGCGCCACCTTCCTGTTCAGCCTCGGCCCGGACCATACCGGCTGGGCGCTGCGGCGCGTGTTCCGGCCGGGTTTTCTGCGCAAGGTGTCGCGCACCTCGGTGGTATCGCACTACGGCCTGCGCACGCTGATGTATGGCGTGCTGCTGCCGGGCCCGGATATCGGCCTGCGCGCGGCCGACGCGATGCGCGCGGCGCGCGATGCCGGCCATGAATGCGGCATCCACACCTGGGACCACGTCTATTGGCAGGACCACGTGCGCACCCGCGATGGCGGCTGGACGCGCGCGCAGATGCGGCGTGCGTGGCAACGCTTCGAGGCGGTGTTCGGCACGCCGCCGTCGACGCATGGCGCCGCCGGCTGGCAGATGAATGCGGAAGCGTTCCGGCAGCTCGACGATTGGGGCCTGCGCTATGCGTCGGATGGCCGCGGCGCCGAGCCCTATGTGCCGGTGCTCGAGGGCACGCCCTGCCGTCACGTGCAGCTGCCGACCACGCTTGCGACGCTGGACGAACTGATCGGCGCCGACGGCATCGACGAGGGCAATGTCCACGAGGCGCTGCTCGCGCGCACCGAAGACGGCCGCGACCATGTCTTCACGCTGCATGCGGAACTCGAGGGCGGCAAGCTGGCGCCGGTATTCGAGCGCCTGTTGCAGGGCTGGCGCCGGCAGGGACATCGGCTGGCGCCGCTGGCGGCGCTGTACGAGCAGTTGGATCGCAAGCGCCTGCCGCACTTGCCGCTGGCCTGGGGCACGGTGCCCGGACGCAGCGGCGAACTGATCGTGCAGCGCTCAAGTCGCTGAAGTCGCGGTCTCCCGGGGCCGGCGCTCAGCGCAGGCGCCCCGCCAGCCGCAGCCCATTGAACACCACCAGCAGGCTCGCCCCCATATCGGCGAACACTGCCATCCACATGGTGCCCAGTCCCGCCACGGTCAGGGCCAGGAATAGCGCCTTGATGCCGAGCGCCAGCGCGATGTTCTGCGTCAGCACCGTGCCGGTGCGGCGCGACAGCCGGATAAAGGCAGGAATCTTGCGCAGGTCGTCGTCCATCAGCGCGACATCCGCGGTCTCGATCGCGGTGTCGGTGCCGGCCACGCCCATCGCGAAGCCGATGTCGGCGCGCGCGAGCGCCGGCGCGTCGTTGATGCCGTCGCCGACCATGCCGACGCGGCCCTGCTTCGCGCCCCGCTGCGCTGCCGTCTGCGCGGTCAGCGCCGCCACGGCCTCGGCCTTGTCCTGCGGCAGCTGATTGCCGCGCGCCTGGTCGATGCCGACCTCCGCCGCGATGGCCTGCGCCGTATGCGGGTTGTCGCCGGACAGCATCATGGTGCCGACACCGAGCGCGTGCAGCTCGGCGATGGCATCGCGGCTGCTCTGCTTGACGGTGTCGGCGACGGAGAACAGCGCCTGCACGAACGGACCGTCCGCGTCCGCATTGCCACCGGCCAGCAGCACCACGGTCCGGCCCTGGCGCTCGATCGCCTCCAGCCGCGCCTCCAGCGCCGGCGAACATAGCCCCATGTCGTGGATCAGCCGATGGTTGCCGAGCCAGTACGGCTGGCCGGCGACCTTGCCCGCGACGCCGCGGCCGGGCAGCGCCTCGAAGTCCTGCACCGCCAGCGTATCGATGCCATCGCGCCGCGCCGCCGCGACGACGGCGCCCGAGACCGGATGATCCGAACGCGCCGCCAGGCTGGCCGCGATCGCGCGGGCGCCCTCCGGCGCGCCGGGCAGCAGCGCGTAGTCGATCTGCTGCGGACGGCCGTGCGTGATGGTGCCGGTCTTGTCCAGCGCCAGCCAGCGCAGCGACTTGCCCTGCTCCAGATAGACGCCGCCCTTGATCAGGATGCCGTGGCGCGCGGCAGCGGCCAGCGCACTGACGATCGTCACCGGCGTCGAAATCACCAGCGCGCAGGGGCAGGCGATCACCAGCAGCACCAGCGCCTTGTAGATCCAGTCGAGCCAGGCCCCGCCGGCCAGCAGGGGCGGCAGCACGGCGACCAGCAGCGCGATGACGAAGATCGCAGGCGTGTAGATGCGCGCGAAGCGGTCGACGAAGCGCTGCGTCGGCGCGCGGCTGGCCTGCGCCGCCTCGACCGCATGGATGATGCGCGCCAGCGTCGAATCCGAGGCCGGCGCGGTGACTTCGTACTCGAGCTCGCCGGTCTGGTTGATCGAGCCGGCAAACAGCGGATCGCCGGCCTGCTTGTCGACCGGCACGCTTTCGCCGGTGATCGGCGCCTGGTCCAGCGCCGACTGCCCGCGCAGCACCCGGCCATCGAGCGCGACCCGCTCGCCCGGCCGCAGACGCGCCACCGCGCCGGGCGCCACGCTGCCTGCCGGGACCGTCGACCAGACGCCGTCGGCCTGCAGCACGGTGGCCTGCTCCGGTGCCATCGCCATCAGGCCGCGGATGGCGTTGCGGGCGCGGTCCAGCGAGGCCGCCTCGATCCGCTCGGCCAGCGCGAACAGCACCATCACCATGGCCGCCTCGGGCCAATGACCGATCAGCAGCGCGCCGGTCACCGCGATGCTCATCAGCGCGTTGATATTCAGATTGCGATTGCGCAGCGCGATCCAGCCCTTGCGATAGGTACCCAGGCCCGCCAGCGCGATGGCGGCCAGCGCGCAGGCGGCGGGCAGCCATGGCGTCGCCACCGAGAACCATTCCGCCAGCTCGGCGGCCAGCGCGGCGACACCGCCCAGCGCCAGCGGCCACCACGGCGTGGCCGGCGCCGGCGCGGCCTGTGCCGTGGACGGCGAGGCGTCCCCTTCGACCGCCAGGGTCTCGGCCTGCATGCCGACGCTGGCGATCGCCGCCACCAGCGGCTGCTCGGAATCGAGTGTGTGATGCACGGTGAGGATCCGCTGCATCAGGTTGAATTGCAGTCCCGCCACGCCCGGCATGCCGCCCAGCTTGCCGCGCAGCAGCGCCTCCTCGGTCGGGCAGTCCATGGCCTCGATGCGAAAGCGCGCGGTGCGGGCGCCGGCCGGCGCCGCGGTTTCGCTCGGCGGGTACGGCATCGCCAGGGTGCCGCAGGCGCTGCCGCAGCATGCGGAAGGCGGGGTGGGAGACGCGGCGGGCGCGGCTTGGCAGCAGTCCGCGGGGCGATCATCGCGGCCGCCTTCGTGATCGTGATCGTGACCGTGACCGTGACCGTGACCGTGACCGTGACCGTGACCGTGACCGTGACCGTGATCGTGATCGTGATCGTGATCGTGGCCGTGGCCGTGGCCGTGACCGTGACCGTGATCGTGATCGTGGCCGTGGGTGTGGCCGTGGGTGTGGCCGTGGGTGTGGCCGGGGGGGTGGCCGGGGGCCTGGCCACCCTCACGCGCGGGCTCGCAGCAACTGCCGGCTTTCGCGTCGCAGCAGGAGGCAGGGGTGGAGGACGGGTCTTGCGGCGAGAGTCTGGCCATCGACGGTTCCGTGGGCAGTGGCATGGGTCGCATTGAACAGCCTGTAGCCGCTACAGGGTCAAGCCACCCTACCCCCGGCGCGGTCAATTCCGCAAGTCGGCGCCTCATGCCGTGCTTCGTGGCGCGCCTTCCCGCGCCGGCAGTCCTTCCGCTCAATGCCCTCGGCTCAATGCGTCACGTTGACCATCCAGCTCAGCCCGAAGCGGTCCTGCAGCATGCCGAAGCCCTCGGACCAGAAGGTCTTCTGCATCGGCATCATCACGCGGCCCCCCTCGGACAGCGCGTCGAACCACTGGCGCGCCTGGTCCAGCGAAGGCGCGACGATCGACAGGCTGAAGCCGGCGAAGGCCTCGGGCGGCGCGCCCGGCATGCCGTCGGACGCCAGGATCTCGCTCTGGCCGACCGTCACGCTCGCATGCATGACCTTGTCATCCCAGCCCGCGGGCAGCGGCGGCTGGCCGTCGCCGGCCTCGCCGTCCTCGGCCGGCATCTCGTTGAAGCGCATCATCATGTTGACCTTGGCGCCGAGCGCCTTGCCGTAGAAGGCCAGCGCCTCCTCGCAACGCCCACCGAAATAGAGATAAGGCTGTATCTGCATGTCCGTCTCCTGGGTCGATCGTGTCGATGAATGGGATGGCGGCGCCGGAGCAATCGCGCCGGCGCGGGCCCGCGGCGGTACCGCAAGGGCGCAGTCATTATGCGCCGCGGCACCGCTGCGACCCGCTGCCTTGCAGCTTTGTCATGTTGCCGTCAGGGTCGTGTCCGAGGACCTGCGGTTACAATGCGGCCTGACCGTCAGCGTGGCAGCCGCCGCCGTGCCTGCCGCGCACCTTCGACACGGACCTTCCCGCTCTTCCAACCTGTTCTCCACTCGCCGATCCGCTCGTGAACCGTCTGCCGCAACGCCTCCTGCTGTCTGTCGCCATGCTCGCCCTGCCGCTGCCGGGGATCGCGGGCATCGGCGCAATCGCCGGCACGGCAAAGCCGACCTGCGGCGCGGTGCAGACCACTGCCGCCACGCCGCTGATGAGCCGGCATGCGGCGCTGAAGCTGCAGGCCGAAGCGGAACTGCTGGGGCACGACCAGGCTGGCTGCAAGAGGGCGGACAAGGAGCGGGACGCCGACGACGATGCCGCCCAGAGCGAAGAGCGCCACGCGCGGCATCCCGGTGCCGCAGCCATGTGCCCGATCGCCGCGGTGCTGCCGGGGCTGGAACTGAGCCAGTATCGCCACATGCCGCCGCGCTCGCCGCTGGGCACGCTGGCAGGCGCCGCGCCCGACGCGCTGTTTCCGTCCAGCCCGGCTCGCTGCTGAGCGCCGCGCGGGGCCCGCGGTCCGGGTGGCCGCGGCCTGGATTTCGCGCGATTCAGCTGACCCGATAGAACTCGGGCGTCTGGCCCGCATTGACGGCGCGCTGCAGCCAGTCGGGCATCTCGCCGGTGCCATCCCAGCACTGGCCCAAGGCATTGCGATAGAGCACGCCGGCACGCTGAGGCGGCGCGGATTCGTTCGCGTCCGAAACTGCGGTCGCGGCTGCGCTCGAGGGTGTGGGGCGGATTGCCGATGGGGTTGTGGATGGGGTCGCCGAGGCCGGCAGATCGGCGGACGCGGGGCCCGATGCCGGCGCGTCGGCCGCGGCGCGGCCGCGTCTGGTCCGGCTGCTGCCGGAGAAACATCCGGCCGCGACCAGATCGTCCAGCGACAGGCCGTAGCGATCCATCTGCGCGCGCACCCAGGCGGCCGCGGCTAGTCGGGCTTCATCGAACTCGGACATGGCGTTTTCGTGCACGCTGTCGACCCGGTGCGGCCGACAGGCTAGGAGGACAACAGAAGGACCCGGCGGTGCCGGTCGAACACCGCGATTCTACAGGCTCGGCGCCGGTACGCCCCGCCGCCGCGGCAAAACCTTGAATTGCGCCACGCCTTCGCGCTAAGGTCGAGCCTCTCTTTCGCCGCAAGCCAGGACCCCTCCGTGTTTTCGCCGCTCCCTTTCCCACCTGCCCGCCGACGGCATGCTGCGCGCGCCTGGAGCGCCCGCCCGTGAACATCATCGTCGACGTACTGATCCTGCTCGGCGCGCTGCTGGCCATCGTGGCAGTGGTGCAGGTCGCCGCGGCCAGGCTGCGGCTTCCCGAATCGACGCTGCTGTCGGCCATCGGCATCGCCATCGGTGCCGGCTACGTGGCCATCGACGCCACGCTGCCCGAGTTCGCCGAGCATTTCCTGCACCCGCTGATCGATCCGTCGCTGGCGCCGGAAGCCTATCTGTGGATCTTCCTGCCGCCGCTGCTGTTTCATGCGGCCCTGACCGCCGATGTACGCAGCATGCTGCCGGACGCGGCACCGATCCTGCTGCTGGCCGTGGTGGCGGTGGTTGTCGCCACCGGCGTGATCGGCGTGGTCACCGCGGCGGCCAGCGGCATGAACCTCGTGGTCTGCCTGCTGCTCGGCGCGGTGGTGGCGACCACCGACCCGGCCGCGGTGATCGCGATCTTTCGCGATGTCGGCGCGCCGGCGCGGCTGATCCGGCTGGTCGAGGGCGAGAGCCTGCTCAACGACGCCGCCGCGATCGCGCTGGTCGGCGTGCTGATCGCGATGCTGACCGGCCACGGTGCCGAAGCGACGCTCGCCGCAGGCCTGACCGAGCTGGCCTGGGCCTTCGGCGGCGGCATGGTGTGCGGGCTGATCGCAGGCCGGCTGCTGGCCGAGCTGCTGCCCGCGCTGGCCGGCCTCGCGGTGGCCGAGGCCGCGCTGACACTGGCGCTGCCCTATCCGCTCTATCTGCTGGCCGAACAGCTGCTGCATGTGTCGGGCGTGGTCGCGGTGGTCTGCGCCGGGCTCACGCTCGGCGCGCTCGGCCCGACCCGGCTGAATCCGCCGAACTGGCGGCACCTGCGCATGATCTGGGAACAGTTCGCCGGCATCGCGGGCGCGGTGGTCTTCCTGTTGGCCGCGGTGCGGGTGCCGGCGTTGCTGCAGGGCGTCACGCCGCATCACGGCTGGCTGTTGCTGGCACTGGTCGCGGCCGCGCTGCTGGCCCGCCTGGCGACGCTGTTCGGCCTGCTGCCGGTGCTGACCTGGCTGCGGCTTTCCGCGCCGATCGATTCGGCGTACAAGCTGGCGATCGCCTGGGGCGGGCTGCGCGGCGCGGTCACGCTGGTGCTGGCGCTGGGCATCGCCGAGAACCGCGCGCTGCCGCTGGAAACGCGCCATTTCGTCGCGATCCTCGCAACCGGGTTCGTGCTGGTCAGCCTGCTGGTCAACGGCACCACGCTGCGCTGGCTGATCCGCCGGCTGGAACTGGACACGCTGTCGCCGCAGGAACTGGCGCTGCAGCGCCAGGCGATCCGGCTGTCGACCGAGGAGGTCGAGAGCGCGCTCGATCGCCTGGCCGACAGCTTTGGCCTGCCGCCGTCGGCCGCGCGCGAGGTCGCCGCCCATTACCGGCGCGACATCGAACTGGGCTCGGCCGATTTCGATTTCGACAGCGCGCTGTCCGAACGCGCGCGGCTCTCGATCGGCCTGGTCACGCTGGCCACGCGCGAGAGCGAGCTGATTCCCGAGTACGGCAACGGCGTGGTGTCGGTCGCCAATCTCGACGCGATGATGCGCAACACCGCGCAGATGATCGACGCCGCGCGCGAACAGGGCCGCATCGGCTACAACCGCGCCGCGCGCCACATCCTCGACTACCAGAAGAGCTTTCGCATCGCGCTGTTCCTGCATCGGCGCCTGTCGATCGACCGGCCGCTGGCGCGGGTGCTGGCCGACCGCTTCGAGCTGATGATCGTGCGCCAGACCGTGCTGCAGCGGCTGCGGCAATACAACCGCGCGATGCTCTCGCCGGTGTTCGGCGCGCGCATGGCGAGCGTGCTCGACGGCGTGCTCGAGGACCGCTTCCACGCCGCCGAACAGGCGCTGCAGCAAATGCGCGAGGAGTTCGGCAGCTACACCGTCGCGCTGGAAAAACGGATGCTGATGCTGTTCGCGCTGCGCAAGGGCCAGCACGAACTGCAGGCGATGCGCGAGGAGAACGTGATCTCGCGCGAGGCCTACAACCAGATCGCGCGGGCCATCCGGCAGGCGTGGGAGGCGAACCTGGCGCGGCCGCCGTTGCGGGGCAGCTTCGGCGATGGCGCGCGCACGCGAGCGCCGCCCGCCACGGTGCCGACGCCGCGCGCGCCGGGAGAGGTCGCGGCGGCCGATCTGGACGGCGATGCGGGTTCATCGCCCATCGACGGGCGGTAGGCTTCGCCGAGCGCTCTGCTCCAACCCATCTCCCGCCGGGGCGGGAAAGGGACTGGGGGAGAGGGCAACCCCGCCCCGTATACTCATGACCCTGGCGCGCCGCGCATCCCCCGATCCGGCGCCCGACCCCAACGCGCGGCACAGCGCGTCTCACCGATCTTTCCTTCCATCTTCGATAACAACACGGAGTAGCAGTCATGCGTGTCGCATTCCTCGGCCTTGGCGTCATGGGCTTCCATATGGCGGGTCATCTGGCCGCCAAGGGGCATCAGGTCACGGTCTACAACCGCACCGCGAGCAAGGCCCAGGCCTGGGTCGAGCTCTTCGGCGGCCAGTCGGCGGCCACGCCCGCGCTGGCCGCGCGCGATGCCGAGCTGGTCTGCAGCTGCGTCGGCAACGACGACGACCTGCGCGCGGTGCTGACCGGTCCCGACGGGGCCTTCGACGCGGCGCCGGCTGGCTGCATCTTCGTCGACCACACCACGGCCAGCGCCAACGTCGCGCGGGAACTGTACGAGCAGGCCGGCGCGCGCGACCTGCATTTCATCGATGCGCCGGTGTCCGGGGGCGAGTCCGGCGCGCAGAATGGCGTGCTGACGGTGATGTGCGGCGGCGACGAGGCGGTATTCGCGCGCGCCGAGCCGGTGATCTCCGCCTTCGCCCGCGCGGTCACGCGGATCGGCGGCCCGGGCGCCGGGCAGCTCGCCAAGATGGTCAACCAGATCGCGATCGCCGGCCTGCTCGAAGGGCTGTCCGAGGCGATCGCCTTCGGCCAGCGCGCCGGGCTCGACATGCCGCTGGTGCTGTCGGTGATCAGCAAGGGCGCCGCCGGTTCGTGGCAGCTCGAGAACCGCGGGCCGACCATGGTCGAAGGCAAGTTCGACTTCGGTTTCGCGGTCGACTGGATGCGCAAGGACCTGGGCCTGTGCCTGGACGAGGCCCGCCGCAACGGCGCCACGCTGCCGGTCACCGCGCTGGTCGACCAGTTCTACGCCGAACTGCAGCGCGACGGAGGCGGCCGCGACGATACCTCGTCGCTGATCCGGCGCCTGCGCCGATAACGGTCGGCCCGGGATCGGCACGCGCGCCGTGGTCCGACGCGATGGCGCGTCGTCCGATTCCTACATGGCTTTCAGCGCCGGACCGGGTGGGAGGCCGTTGGCGCGGGTCTATCGTTGAAGCAACCGGGAGCGGACCCCGAGGCGGCCGGACAGCGCCAAAGGGTGGCACGGTACTCAAGACCAACGAACAAACCCGCCAGGCTAGCCCTCGGCAAAGGAGCCTCCCATGACTCTAGGCACCATTCTCCTGATCGTGCTGATCATCCTGTTGATTGGCGCACTGCCTTCGTGGCCCTACAGCAGCGGCTGGGGCTACTGGCCCAGCGGCGGGCTCGGCCTGATCCTGCTGATCGTGATCGCGCTGGTTGTCATGGGCAGGTTGTAGCGCGTTGCGGCGCCCGCCGCAGCGGTACCGGTAGGCCTGCCCGCCGCCTTGTTTGGGGACAGGGGGCGACGGGAAGGTGAAAAGGCGGTCGAGAGACCGCCTTTTCTTATTGGTCTGATTGGTGCGCCGGTATGCTGCGGTGGATGGCGCGAGCCGGTTGCCCTCTCCCCCGGCCCCTCTCGCGCACCGCGGGAGAGGAGAGCAAACCGAGGCGGACCCGGTGCGCTCAGGCCGCGGGCTTCGTTCCCGCGCTGCCGCGCTCGCCCAGGCGCCGCAACGCCAGCATCGGCAGCCGCAGCAGGAAGCCGATCACCAGCCGGATATGCATCGAGGTCAGCAGGATGTTGTCGCGCACGTAGTGGAAGTGCGACACGCCGCCCTCGTCCTCGCGGAAATACCGCACCGGGGTATCGATGTTGATGGGACGCACGCCGCGCCAGCACAGCCGGATCGCGACCTCGGGGTCGAAGTCCATGCGCCGCATCCAGCGGTTGCCCCGCATCACCGCGCACAGCGGCGCGATCGGATAGACGCGAAAGCCGTACAGCGAATCGCCGATGCCGGCCCACAGCGTCTCGAGGTCGGCGAAGACATTGCTCAGGCGCCGTCCGTAAACGCGTGCGCGCGGCGCGCTCTCGTCGAACACCGGCTTGCCCAGCACCATCGCGTCCGGATTGCGGCGCGACAGCTCCAGCATCTTGCCGATCATCGCGGCCGGATGCTGGCCATCGGAATCCATCGTCAGCGCGTGCGTATAGCCCTCGGCGGCGGCCTGTTCCAGCCCGTGCAGCACGGCGGCGCCCTTGCCGCGGTTCTTCGGCAGCACCAGCACGCGCAGGCCGGGATCGGCCTCGGCCTGCTGCTGCAGCCATTCGGTGCTGCCATCGGTACTGCCGTCGACGACGACCCAGACCGGGTTCCATTGGTCTCGCGCCTCGCGCACGACCTCGCGCACCTTGGGGCCAGGGTTGTAGCTCGGGATGATCACCAGATGCGTGGTCGAACGTTCGGTCATGCGGCCGTGCTCCATCAATGTGTTGTCCCTGGCCGGCGTGGCGCGCTCCGCGTCCGTCGGCCCCTGCCTGCGCACTGCTCCTTTCTCCTCGACGCTTGTGCCGTACGGTTGGTTCCTCGGTTCGTTCCCGGGTTCGTTCTCCGGTTCGTTCCTTTGCGCGCTACCCGGTCGCCATGCCGCCGTTGATCGACAGCACCTGCCCGGTGACATAGCCGGCGGCCTCGGAGACCAGATAGGCCACCATCGCCGCCACCTCTTCCGGCTGGCCCGCGCGGCCCATCGGCACCAGCTCGCGGATCCGCTCGGGCGGAAAGGCCGGCTGCGCCATCGGCGAATCGACGATGCCCGGGGCCACCGCGTTGACCGTGACGCCGCGCGAAGCCATTTCGATCGCCAGCGAACGCGTGGCCGCGATCACGCCCGCCTTAGCTGCAGCATAGTTCACCTGACCGCGATTGCCGATCAGGCCTGCCACCGATGCGATATTGACGATGCGTCCCCAGCGGGTCCGCATCATCGGCATCAGCAGCGGCTGGGTCACGTTGAAGAAGCCATGCAGCGAGACATCGATGACGCGGCGCCATTGCTCGCGGGTCATGCCGACCATCGGCGCGTCGTCGTGGATGCCGGCGTTGTTGACCAGCACCTGCACCGGGCCCTCGGCGAGGATGCGCTGCAGGGCCTGCTCCGTGGCGCCGGCATCGGTCACGTCGAAGGCGATCGCCTCGGCCTCGCCGCCCGCGGCACGGATGCGTTCGGCCACCTGCTGCGCCTCGTCCAGGCGCCGGTTGGCATGGACCCAGACGCGGCAGCCGCCGGCGGCCAGGCTCTGGCAGATGGCCTGTCCGAGCGCGCCGCTGCCGCCGGTGACCAGAGCCAGCTTGCGGGCGGGCGCGGGCGCCGTCCGGGGCGTTCTGGGCGGGTGGGGCATCAGCGGGTACGGTTGGCGGCGGTGTAGGCCGCCAGGCTGCCCAGCGTGGCGAAAATGGTTTTGTTGTCCGGATTGTCCGAGCGCAACTCGAATCCGTACTTCTTGGAGATCAGGAGTGCAATTTCCAGCACGTCGATCGAATCGAGGCCGAAGCCTTCGCCGTACAGCGGCGTATCGGCCGTGACCTGGTCCAGCGTCAGCTCGGTAATGTCCAGTTCGCCGAGAATCATCCGGGCCAGTTCGATTTCGAGATCGGTCATTGTCGCTAAATGTAAGTTATGTCGTCGCGGCGGCGGCCGGGGCCGGCCCGGGGGTCTTGCAAAGCCGTGGGGTATACTGCGGCACCGCCTTCGGGCGCAATGCTACCAAGCCCTCCGGGTTCGCTCCACACGGGTGAAATTTGGTAACAACCTCGCCGCCACGGCGAGAAACGGAACCCCCACACTTCGGGTCTTCCAGCCATAGTCCCCAAAGATCGATGACCGGATCGCTTCGCCGCCGGCGCGGGAGTGCCAAGCTGCCTCCCGATGCCAGCCGAAGCGCCGACCGCGCCGCCATGCCAGTGTCCCGCATTCCGCGCCGATCGCGCCCACAGAATTTCGCCGCCCGCCCTGCCGGCGGTGCCAAGGCGAACCCGTCCGCCGGGACCCTGCCGCTGGTCGCGCATACCCGCGGCGACCAGATCGTCGCCTACCGGGACGGCGCCCCGGTCACCGTGGCGCGCTTTCTGGCCGACGTGCGCGACGTGGCATCCCGGCTGCCCGCCGGCCGCCACGTCTTCAATATGTGCGCGGACCGCTACCTCTTCACCGTGGGTCTATGCGCCAGCCTGCTCGCTGACAAGATCAGCCTGCTGCCGCCGGCGCACACCCCGGAGATGGTCCGGGAACTGGCCACGTTCGCGCCCGACACCTTCTGCCTGCACGACGGTCCCCGCTGCCATTGCAGCGCGGGTGACGCCAGCGGCGCCGGGCTGCCCGGCATGCGCGTGACCCTGCCAGCCGCGTCCGCGGATCGATCCGACGAGGCCCTTGCCGTGACGATCCCCCGGATCCCGGCCGATCGCACGCTCGCCTATCTGTTCACTTCGGGCTCGACCGGCCTGCCGATGCCACATCGCAAGAGCTGGGGCGCGATGGTACGCAATGCGCGCGCGGCAGCGGCCCGGCTGGGCATCGATGGGCTCTGCGGCGCGACGCTGGTCGGCACCGTGCCGGCGCAGCACATGTACGGGCTCGAATGCACCGTGATGCTCGCGCTGCACGGTGGCGTGGCCCTGAGCGCGGCGCATCCCTTCTACCCCTACGACGTCGCCGCCGCGCTGGCGGCGGTGCCGTCGCCGCGCGTGCTGGTGGCCTCGCCGGTGCATCTGCGCACCCTGCAGCTCTCTCCGGTCGAGCTGCCGCCGCTGGCGCGGCTGCTGTCCGCGACCGCGCCGCTGGCGCCGCGGCTGGCGCGTGACATCGAGGCGCGCACCGGCGCGCCGCTGCTGGAAATCTACGGCAGCACCGAGACCGGCCATATCGCCACGCGCCGCACCGCCCACGATGCCGCCTGGCAGCTGCTGCCCGGCGTGGCGCTGCAACTCGAGCGCGCCCCGGGCGACGCCGCACCGGGCGCGCCCCTTGCCGATGGCGACGACGGCAACGATGGCGACGACGGTCCGGTCTGGCTGGCCAGCGGCGCCCATCTGGCCCAGCCGGTGGCGCTGAACGACGCGATCGAATTGCTCGACGCCCATCGCTTCCTGCTGCACGGCCGCAAGGCCGACCTGATCAAGATCGCCGGCAAGCGCACCTCGCTGGCCTATCTGAACCATCATCTGAACGCAATTCCGGGCGTGGTCGACGGCGTCTTCCATATGCCGCGCGGCGAGCCCGCCGGCGGGCTGGGCAAGGAGGCGCGCCTGACCGCGCTGGTGGTTGCGCCGGGTCTGAACGCGGCCGATATCGTGCAGGCGCTGCGCGCGCGCATCGATCCGGTGTTCCTGCCACGGCGCGTGTTCTTCGTCGACACGCTGCCGCGCAACGCCACCGGCAAGCTGCCGCGCGACCTGCTCGAGCCACTGGTGGCGCGGCTGCAAGGCGGCCAGCCGGCTCGCCAGGGCGATCGTGCCCCCACCACCGTGCTCGGATCGGCATGAACAGCGCCGGCGTCTTCACCATCGAGGCCGGCCACCCGGCGCTGCCGGGGCACTTCCCCGGCCAGCCGATCGTGCCCGGCGTGGTGCTGCTCGACCATGCGGTGCTGCGCATCGCCGCCGCACTGGGGCGCGCGGCCCAGCCCTCTCGCCTTGCCTCGGTGAAGTTCCTGGCGACGGTGGCGCCGAACGAGCCGGTCGCGGTCCGCTATGCCAGCGTCGCTCAGGACCAGGCCGGCGACCAGGCCAGCGACATCGCCGCCGGCAACGCCGATCACACCGTCCGCTTCGAGCTCGAAGGCGCGGGCCGCACCGTCGCCAGCGGCATGCTGACGCTGCCGGGCCTGGCCGGGCCGACCGACGCGGCGGTATGACGGCACCGGACAAGAGCCACGCGGCGCCGGCCGACGACTGGAGCAGCCAGCCCGAGCGCAGCCATTTGCGCCTGCTGCGCGCGATGCGCTGGCTGTCGCTGCGTCTGGGGCGGCGCGCCAGCCGCACGCTGCTGTGGCCGGTGGTCGCGGTCTATCTGCTGATCTCGCCGGGCGCGCGCCGCACGTCGCGCCAGTACCTGTCGCGCGCCCTCGGACGCCCGGCTGGCCTGGCCGACGTGATGCGCCAGGGCTTCGCCTTCGCCTCGACCATCCACGACCGCGTCTATCTGCTGAACGGCCGCCTGGACCTGTTCGATATCCGCGTCCACGGCGAACCGGCGATGCAGCAGGCCATCGCGCGCGGCGACGGCGCCTTTCTGTTCGGCGCCCATCTCGGCAGCTTCGAGGCGGTGCGCGCCGTCGGCCTGCGCTATCCGGCATTGCAGCTGGCCGTGATGATGTACCAGGACAATGCCAGCCGCCTCAACGAGGTGCTGGCGGCGATCAATCCCGCGGTGCGGCAGGACGTGATCGCGCTGGGCCGGCTCGACGCGATGCTGCAGGCGCGCGACTATCTGGAGCGCGGCTACCTGCTCGGCCTGCTGGCCGACCGCACGCTGACCCGGCTCGCCACCGATCCGCCGCGGCACTGCGAATTCCTGGGCGCGCCGGCGCCCTTCGCCACCGGGCCGCTGCGGATGGCGGCGATGCTGCGCCGGCCGGTACTGTTCATGACCGGCCTGTATCGCGGCGGCAACCGCTACGACATCCATTTCGACACGATTGCCGACTTCTCGGCGACGCCGGCCGCCGAGCGCGAGGCCGCCATCGAGGCCGCGCTGCGCCGCTATGTCGAACTGCTGGAGCGGCATTGCCGGGCGGCGCCGTACAACTGGTTCAACTTCTACGATTTCTGGCAGGCGCCGGCGCGCACGCCTGCAAACACATGATGCCGATCACCAGCAAAGTCGAACGCCTTCGCTTGCCTGTCCTGCGTCTCGCCCTTCGTGCGAGCGCGGCGTGCTGCCTGGCCCTGGCCTGCCTGTTGCCGCTGGCCGGCACCGCGGCCGCCGCCACCGCGTCCGCCGTGCCGGCCCCCGCCCGGGCCGACGCGGCCTGGAGCGTGGACCGGCTGATGGCGACGCTGGCGCGGCAGCCAGCGGGCAGCGCGCGCTTCGTTGAGAAGAAGTACATGGCAATGCTGGAGCGCCCGCTTGAATCGAGCGGCGAACTGCGCTTCGTCGCGCCCGACCGCCTGGAGAAGCGCACGCTGGCGCCCAAGCCCGAGACGCTGCTGGTGCAGGGCGACATGCTGACGGTCGAGCGGGCGGGCCGCAAGACCACGATTCCGCTCGGCAACCATCCGGAGCTCGCCGGCTTCATCGAAAGCCTGCGCGGCACGCTGGCCGGCAACCGGCAGGCGCTGGAGCAGTATTACCGGCTCGCGCTGGAGGGCACCGCCAGACGGTGGACGCTGACACTGACGCCGTCCGACAGCCGCATGGCCGCGGCCATTGCCAACATCCGCATCGACGGCGCCGGCGAGCGGCTCGAACGCGTCGAGATCCGCCAGGCCGACGGCGACCGCTCGGTGATGACCATCGTGCCGACCGGCGCCCGATGAGCGCAGCGGGCCAGCGCTTGTCCCCAAGGACCCTGCCGGCGCGGCTGGCGGTAGCCATCTGGCTGGCCTTCGTGCTGGCCTGCGTCACCATCGCCGCGCGCACCACGTTCACCGCCGACCTGTCGGCCTTCCTGCCGCGCGCGCCTAGCGCCGAACAGCAACTGCTGGTCGATCAGCTGCGCGATGGCCTGGTCTCGCGGCTGCTGCTGATCGGCATCGAAGGGGGCGGCATGCACGACGGCACACAGGACGGCGCTCGCCGCGCCGCGCTGTCCAAGGTGGTGGCCGGCAAGCTGCGCGGCGATCCGCGCTTTGCCGCGATCGACAACGGCGAGCCGGTCAACCGCGAGCGCGACCAGCGCTATCTGTATGCGCACCGCTATCTGCTCAGTCCCGCCGTCACGCCCGAGCGCTTCACCGAAGCTGGCTTGCGCGCCGCGATCGGCGACACCATCGACCTGCTCGGCTCGTCCGCCGGGCTGATGATCAAGCCGCTGCTGCCGCGCGATCCGACCGGCGAGATCGCAACCCTGCTGGCCGATCTCGATCCCAGCCACGGCGCGGCGATGCGCGACGGCGTCTGGGCCTCGCGCGACGGCCGCCGCGCGGTGCTGCTGGCGCAGACCGCCGCGCCGGGCTCGGACCTGGACGCGCAGGCGCAGGCGATGGCGGCGATCCGCGCAGCGTTTGCCGCGGCGGTATCCGAGTCCGGGGCCAAGGCCGGCGAGTTCCGCCTGGTGATGTCCGGCCCGGGTGCGATCGGCGTGCAGACGCGCGACACCATCCGCGCCGAGGTCGAGCGGCTCTCGACCATCGGCATCGCGGTGATCGTCGCGCTGCTGTGGTTCGTCTACCGCTCGCCGACCGCGCTGGCGCTCGGCCTGGTGCCGGTGCTGTCCGGCGTGCTGGCGGGCATCGCCGCGGTCAGCCTGGGCTTCGGCATGGTCCATGGCCTGACGCTCGGGTTCGGCACCACGCTGATCGGCGAGTCGGTCGACTATGCGATCTATTTGTTCGCGCAGACCGCACAGGACCGGGATGACGATGCGCCGACTGATACGACTGCCGCGGCGGCTGCACGCGAGCGCTGGACGCGCGCCTTCTGGCCCACGGTGCGCCTCGGCGTGCTGACCTCGGTCTGCGGCTTCGCCTCGCTGCTGCTGTCGGGCTTTCCGGGCCTGGCGCAGCTCGGCCTGTTCTCGATCGCTGGCCTGGCCACCGCGGCGCTGGTCACGCGCTTCGTGCTGCCGCGGCTGATCCCGGCGCGCTGGCGCATGCGCGACCTGCGCCCGCTCGGCAACCGGCTGGCCCGCATCGCAACCCGGGCGCCGCGCCTGCGTTGGCCGGCGCTGGCACTGGTGCTGGCCGCCGTGCTGGCGCTGGCCTGGCTCGTCGCCGTGCAGCGCACGCCGTTGTGGAGCCAGGAACTGACGTCGCTGAGCCCGGTGCCCGCCGACGCGCAGGCGCTCGATGCGGGCCTGCGCGCCGATCTCGGCGCCCCGGACGTGCGCTACCTGATCACCGTGTCCGCGTCCACCGAACAGGGCGCGCTGCAAGGCGCCGAGCGTGTCGGTGCGCAATTGGCGCCGCTGGTCGCACAAGGCGTGATCGGCGGCTTCGACAGTCCGGCGCGCTTCCTGCCGAGCGAGGTCACGCAGCGCGCGCGGCAGGCCGCGCTGCCGCCGCGCGACGAACTGGCTGGACGGCTGCAGGCCGCGGTGGCGGAGCTGCCGGTCAAGCCGGCGCTGTTCGCGCCCTTCCTCGACGAGGTCGCACGCGTGCGGGAGATGCCGCCGCTGACGCGGGCCGATCTGCGCGGCACGTCGATGGCGCTGGCGGTCGATGCGCTGCTGGCCGAGCGCGACGGCCGCTGGACCGCGACGCTGCCGCTGCGCGCGCCGGCGCAGGCCCGTCCCGCCGACGCCGATGCGCACGCCAATGCAGAGGCACAGTCGGCGGCGCGCCAGGAATCGGCCGCTGTCATGGTGCCCACGGCCATCCGCGCGGCGATCGCCAGGGCCGGCGTCGCCGATGCGCTGTTCGTCGACCTGAAGGGCGAATCGGACCGGCTCTACGCCGGCTATCTGCGCGAGGCGCTGCAGTTGTCGCTGGGCGGGGCCGCCGCCATCGCCATCCTGTTGCTGGTGGCGCTGCGTTCGCCGCGCCGCGTGCTGGCCACCTTGCTGCCGCTGGCAGCCGCCGCGCTGGTCGTGATCGCGGCGCTGGCGCTCGCCGGCAAGACGCTATCGCTGCTGCATCTGGTCGGCATGCTGCTGCTGGTCGCGGTGGGCTCGAACTACGCGCTGTTCTTCAACGGGGCAGCAGGGGCAGCGGGGGCAGCGGGGTCGGCCGGGACCGCCGGAACGAACGAGCCGGCAGCGATTGCGCCGCGCACGCTGGTCTCGCTGCTGCTGGCCAACCTCACCACGGTCGCGGCGTTCGGTCTGCTAGGCTTATCACATCTGCCGCTGTTGCAGGCCTTCGGCCAGACGGTCGGTCCGGGCGCGGTGCTGGCGCTGCTGTTCTCGGCGGTGTTCGCGCCGGCGGCCATGCTGGGCGCCACGCCCCGCCCGACCGCGGCCGGTCACGATCAGGAGGCAAGACCATGACGCGCATGCGCAATTCCTATCCCGGGCCGCACTCGAGCGCCGCGCCGGGCACGGTCCGCAGCTGGCGGCCGTCGGCGCTGATCGGCGGCGCGGCCGCGGTCCATCTGGGCGCGGTGGCCGCGGTACTGGCGCAGCCGGCGACGCTGCCCTGGGCAGCCGGCTCGGTAGTGGCGGCCAATCTGCTGCTGGCCGGCGCCGGGCTGTGGCCGCGCAGCACGCTGCTGGGGCCGAACCTGCTGCGGCTGCCGCCCAGCGCCGGCCACAGCATCGCGCTGACCTTCGACGACGGCCCCAATCCCGAGGTCACGCCGGCCGTGCTCGACCTGCTCGATGCGCACGGCGCCCGCGCCACCTTCTTCTGCATCGGCGAACGCGCCCTGCGCCATCCCGACCTGGTGGCCGACATCGTGCGCCGCGGCCACGCCATCGAGAACCATACCCAGCACCACTGGCTGCACTTCTCGACGTTCGGCCCGGGCCGCATCACGCGCGAGGTGGGGGAAGCGCAGCGTTTGCTGACCGAACTGACCGGGCAGGTGCCGCGCTTCTTCCGCGCGCCCGCCGGCCTGCGCAATCCGCTGCTGGAGCCGGCGCTGTGCCGGCATGGGCTGCGGCTCGCCAGCTGGACGCGGCGCGGCTTCGATACCTTCCGCGGCGGCGACCCCGACAAGGTCCAGGCGCGGCTGCTGAAGGACCTGGCCGCGCGCGACATCCTGCTGATGCATGACGGCAACCCGGGCACCGACCGCGCCGGCACGCCGATGATCCTGGTGGTGCTGCCGCGGGTGCTGCGCGCCATCGACGAGGCGGGGCTGCGCTACGTGACGCTGCGCGAGGCGGTGCCGGCATGACGCGGTGGACCGATGCCGCGGGCCCGGCCGGCGAGGCGCTGATCGCGCAGGCCAGCGCCCGCTACCGCGCGGCCGACCCTTTCGCCGTCCATTTCGCCCGCTTCAAGCTGCGCAACGATCCGGTCTTCGCGATCGCGCTGGCCCAGGGCCTGATCCCGGACGGCGCGCGCATTCTCGATATCGGCTGCGGCCAGGGCCTGCTGGCGAGCTGGCTGCTGGCGGCGCAGCAATGCCATCGCCAGAGCTGGCCGCAGGGCTGGCCGGCGCCGCCGGTGCCGCGCGCCTACTTCGGCATCGAACTGACGCCGGCCGACGCCGAACGCGCCCGCGCGGCGCTGGCGCAGCCCGGTCCGTGGCCCGCCGAAATCCGCCAGGCCGATGCCCGCGCGGCGGTGACCGAGGTCGCCGCGGCATGCGACCTGGTGGTGCTGCTCGACGTGCTGCATTACATCGACCGCCCCGCACAGGAGGCGCTGCTGCGCGACGCGCTGCGCTGCCTGGCGCCGGGAGGCCGGCTGCTGATGCGCGTGGGCGACGCCAGTGCGGGCTGGCGCGCCCGCTACAGCCGCGCGGTCGACCGCGTGGTGCAGTGGCTGCGCGCGGGCCGCACCAGCCCGCTGACGTGCCGGCCCGCCGACGAGTGGCGCGCGCTGATGCGCGGCATGGGCATGACGCTGCGCGAGGTGCCGCTGCCGCGCGATGCGCATGGTGCCAATGTGCTGATGGTCGGCACGCTGGATACGCCCGATGCGCTGGAGACGGTGGACAGGCAGGCCCCCCAGGCCGGGCACGGCACCGTCGCCTGCGCCGGCGCACTGGAGCCGCTTTGATACAATCGCGCCGCCCATCGGTGCCCGCCGCCGACCGCAACGCCGGCGCCGCCGGCGACCCCGGCCATGACGGCGCCAGCCCGCGCCGCGCCGCCTCGCACTCCGATCGTCCGCCGTCCCCGTCCGTGTCCGCGCTGCAGTTCTCCCATTTCACCGTCACCAGCTGCCTGGGCCATGGCCTGGCCGCAACCTCCGCAGCCTTGCGCGCCCAGCGCAGCGGCCTCGCGCCCTGCCGCTTCGGCGACGTGCGGCTGCGCACCCATGTCGGCGAGGTCGCCGGCGTCGACGACGCCGCGTTGCCGGCCGAATTCGCCAGCTTCGATTGCCGCAACAATCGGCTGGCGCGGCTGGCGCTCGAGCAGGACGGCTTCGCCCAGCGGGTGCGCGAGGCGATCGCTCGCCATGGCGCCCACCGCATCGGGGTGTTTCTCGGTACCAGCACCGGCGGCATCCTCGAGACCGAACAGGCCTACCGGCGGCGCGATCCGGCGACCGGCGCGCTGCCGCCCGACTTCGACTACGCGCACCGGCACAGCCCGTTCTCGCTGCCGGCCTTCGTGCGCGCGTACCTCGGGCTGACCGGTCCCGCGGCCGCGATCTCCTCGGCCTGTTCGTCGGGCGCCAAGGTATTCGCCTCGGCGCGCCGGATGATCGAGGCCGGGCTGATCGACGCGGCGCTGGTGGGCGGCGTCGATTCGCTGTGCCATACCACGCTGTACGGCTTCCATTCGTTGGAGCTGGTCTCGGCCGAGCCCTGCCGACCCTACGATGCGCGGCGCAATGGCATCTCGATCGGCGAAGGCGGCGCGTTCGGGCTACTCGAACGTCTGCCCGAATCCCTGCCTGATTGTGGCGCGGCAGCGCTGCCCGACGATGCGGTCCTGCTGTGCGGCGTCGGCGAGTCCAGCGACGCGCATCACATGTCGAGTCCCCATCCGGAAGGACTGGGCGCGCGCCTGGCGATGGAGCAGGCACTGGCCGACGCCGGGCTGACGCCGGCCGACATCGACTACATCAATCTGCATGGCACCGCGACGCCAAGCAACGACGCCGCCGAGGGCAAGGCCGTGCTGGCGCTGTTCGGCACCACGCCCTGCAGCTCGACCAAAGGCGCGACCGGCCATACGCTGGGCGCGGCCGGCGCGATCGAGGCGGTGATCACCGCGCTGGCGCTGCGCGAGGGCTGGCTGCCGGCCGGCAACGCCGATACCGAGCTCGATCCCGCACTGCCGGTGGGCTATCTGCTGCGTACCGCGACGGCCGATCCGGGCCATCGCCCACGCTACGCGCTGAGCAATGCCTTTGGCTTCGGCGGCTCCAATTGCAGCCTGCTGTTCGGCCGCGCTGACGCGTATGCGCAGGGCGAACGGTCATGACGGCGCCGGTGTTCATCGAAGGAGTCGGCCTGCTCGGCCCGGGGCTGGCGGACTGGCAGCAAGGGGCCGAGATGCTGCGCGGGCAGGCGCCCTATTCGCACGCCGCCACCGCGCTGCCTGCGCCCGAAGGCCTGCCCTCGGCCGAGCGCCGGCGCACCGGCCCGGCGGTCAAACTCGCGCTGGCGGTCGGCCGGCAGGCGATCGCCGCCAGCGGACGCGATGCCGCCACGCTGGCGACGGTGTTCAGCGCCTCGGGCGCGGACGGCCACAACTACCACGCGATCTGCGAATCGCTGGCCGGCGAGGATCCGCTGATCTCGCCGACCCGCTTCCACAACTCGGTGCACAACGCGCCGGCCGGCTATTGGAGCATCGCCACCGGCGCGATGGCGCCGTCCAACGCGATGTGCGCGCACGACGGCAGCTTTGCCGCGGGCCTGCTCGATGCCTACAGCCAGGTACTGGCGAGCGGCGCACCCTGCGTGCTGATCGCCTACGACACCGACTATCCCGCGCCGCTGCGCAGTGCGCGGCCGATTCCGGATGCGTTCGGACTGGCGCTGGTGCTGACGGCCGAGCCGGGTGCGGCGACGCTGGCAAGCCTGCGGCCCTCGCTGGCGATCGAAGGCGAAGCCGCGACGACGATGGCCGATGCCGCGCTGGAAGCGCTGCGCGCCGCCATCCCGGCCGCGCGCGCCCTGCCCTTGCTGCGCGCGCTGGCATGCGGGGACGAAACCACGGCGGTGCTCGATTATCTGGATCCGCTGCGGCTGCGCGTCGAGGTCGCGCCATGGCGGTGAACGACGCGCGCGACGTCGCTGCGTCGGCGGCGGACATGCCGCCCGGCACGCCGGTCGGGCGCGACTGGATCGCCGCGCATATCCCGCATCGCGGCGCGATGTGTCTGCTCGACGAGGTGGTCGACTGGAATGCGCAGCGCATCCGCTGCGAGGCGAGCAACCATGCGTCGCCCGTTCACCCCTTGCGCGCCGAAGGACGGCTGGCCGCGCTGTGCGGCATCGAATATGCCGCACAGGCGATGGCCGTGCATGGCGCGCTGCTGCAGACGGGCGCCGCGACCACGCCGCGCCTGGGCTATCTGGCCAGCGTGCGCAAGGTCGAGATCCATGTCGAGCGGCTCGATACCGTTGCAGGGCCGCTGACGATCGAGGCCGAGCGCATCGGCGGCGACGAACGCCAGGTGCTCTACGAATTCGCGCTGCGCGCCGGCGGCGCCGTGCTGCTGGCGGGGCGCGCGGCGGTGGTGCTGGACGCCACGCCGGCCGGTTGAATCGTCTTTCCGCGTGGCTCAGCGCGGCCAGAGGCCGGGCTGAAGACGCTGGGTCCCCGCTTTCACGGGGACGACATCGGTACAGGCTTCTCGGAGGCCACGCCGAAGACGCTGGGTTCCCGCTTTCGCGGGGACGACATCGGTGCCGGCACCTTTATCGTCGTCGCCCCCGCTCAGGCGGGGGCCCAGCGGCTTGCGTTTGCCGCGGCTGGGGCGCTCAGCCCTCGGTTGCGACCTTCGGCGCCGGCAACACCTCGCCGCTGACCTGGCCGAAGCCGATGCGATAGCCATCGCCCTGGCACCAGCCGCTCATCACCACTTCATCGCCATCCTGCAGGAAGCCGCGCTCCACGCCGCCCGCCAGCTTCAGCGGCTCGTTGCCGTTGCGGGTCAGTTCCAGCAGGCTGCCGTACGAGTCCGGCGTGGTGCCGCTGATGGTGCCCGAGCCCATCAGGTCGCCGACGCGCACGTTGCAGCCGGACACCGTGTGGTGGGCCAGCTGCTGCGCCATCGTCCAGTACATCGCGCGGAAATTGGTGCGGCTGATCCGCTCGGCACGCTCGGCGCCCTGCGGCCGCAGCGCGACCTCGAGCTCGATGTCGTAGGCGTTGCGCGCCGACTGGCGCAGATACGGCAGCGGCTCGGGCGACTGCTCGGGGTTCTCGCGCCGGAACGGCTCGAGTGCGTCCATGGTGACGACCCACGGCGAGATCGAGGTGCCGAAGGTCTTGGCATTGAACGGCCCCAGCGGCACGTATTCCCATTGCTGGATATCGCGCGCGCTCCAGTCGTTGAGCAGCACCATGCCGAACAGATAGTCGTCGGCCTGGTCGACGCGCACCGGCTCGCCCAGGGCCGAGTCCTTGCCGACGATGAAGCCCATCTCCAGTTCGTAGTCGAGCTTGCGGCAGGCACCGAAGATCGGGCGCGCCTCGTTCGGCAGCTTGATCTGGCCGTTCGGGCGGCGGATCGGCGTGCCGCTGACCACCACCGAGCTGGCGCGGCCGTTGTAGCCGATCGGGATTTCGAGCCAGTTCGGCAGCAGCGCGTTGTCCGGGTCGCGGAACATGCGGCCGACGTTGGTGGCGTGCTCCTTCGACGAATAGAAGTCGGTGTAGCCGGGAATCTCGACCGGCAGGTGCAGCCTGGCGCCGGCCATCGGCACCACCGCGCGCTCGCGCAGCGCGGCGTCGTCGCGCAGCGTCGGCGTATCCTCCCCCAGCAGCTCGGCAATGCGCTGGCGCGTCTCGCGCCAGACCGGACGGCCCAGCGCGATGAAGCGGTTGAGCACCGGCGCGGCGAAGGTGCCGCGCGCCGCGGCCGGCAGCAGACCGGCTTCGTCCAGCACGGACAGGTCGACGATGCGCTCGCCGATCGCGACGCCGACGCGAGGCGCCTGGGAGCCGTGGGAGAACACGCCGTAGGGCAGATTCTGCAGCGGGAAATGGCTGGCGGCGTCGTTGGCCGATTCGATCCAGCTGCGGGAGGATTGGGCTTGGGTCATGGATGCAATCTGTGGAATGGGTTTCGATTCGTTCGGTACGTTGCGATGCGTGGTTCGATGCGCGGCCCGCGCCCCATCAGCGCACGTTCGGATTGAAATGCTTCTTCAGCCCTTGCCAGCAGTGCTGGTAGTCGGACTGCAGCGCGGCGGATTCGGCGGCGTAGCGCGTGGGCCGGATCACCGTCGGCGTCTCGAACATGAAGGCCATCGTGTCGGCGATGCGATGCGGCTTGGTGGTGTCCGCCTCGGTGGCGCGCGCAAAGGTCTCGGCGTCCGGGCCGTGGCCGCTCATGCAGTTGTGCAGACTCGCGCCGCCCGGGGCGAAGCCTTCGGCCTTGGCGTCGTAGACGCCTTCGATCAGCCCCATGAACTCGCTGGCGATATTGCGGTGGAACCAGGGCGGGCGGAACGAGTGTTCCATCGCCAGCCAGCGCGGGCCGAAGATCACGAAGTCGATGTTGTCGACGCCCTCGGTATCGGACGGACTGTGCAGCACCAGGAAGATCGACGGGTCCGGATGGTCGAAGCTGATCGAGCCGATCGTGTTGAAGCGGCGCAGATCGTATTTGTACGGCGCGTAGTTGCCATGCCAGGCCACCACGTCCAGCGGCGAATGGTCGATCTTCGCGCGCCACAGATTGCCCTGGAACTTGGCCACCAGTTCGAAATCGCCCTCGACGTCCTCGTACCAGGCCACCGGGGTCTGGAAGTCGCGCGGGTTGGCCAGGCCGTTCGAGCCGATCACGCCGAGGTCGGGCAGCTTGAGCAGCGCGCCGTAGTTCTCGCAGATATAGCCGCGCGCCTCGCCGTCGAGCAGTTCGACGCGAAAGCGCACGCCGCGCGGCACCACCACGATCTCCTGCGGCTCGACCTCGAGCACGCCCAGTTCGGTAGCCAGGCGCAGCCGCCCCTGCTGCGGCACGATCAGCATTTCGCCGTCGGCGTTGTAGAAGAAGCGGCCCTGCATCGAGCGGTTGGCCAGGTACAGGTGGATGCCGCAGCCGACCATCGCCTCGGGACCGCCGTTGCCGCCCATCGTGACGATGCCGTCGATGAAGTCGGTCGGCGCGTCGGGCATCGGCAGCGGGCTCCAGCGCATCTGGTTCGGCGACGGCGCCACCTCGTCGAAGCGGCTGACGATGCGCGATTGCTCGATCTTGACGAAGGACTCGTGCATCGCCGCCGGGCGGATCCGGTACAGCCACGAACGGCGGTTGTGCGCGCGCGGCGCGGTGAAGGCGGTGCCGGACAGCTGCTCCGCGTACAGGCCGTACGGCGCGCGCTGCGGCGAATTCTGTCCGACCGGCAGCGCGCCCGGCAGGGCTTCGGTGGCGAACTCGTTGGCGAAGCCGGACTGGTAGCGCAGCGCGCCGGCGTCGGTGTCTTGGCGTAGTGCTTGGGTCATGGTGGTCCTGACAGACGTTCTGGAAGGGTTCTCGGAAAAAAGGTTCGGCTCAGGCCGGCACGGGAATCGGCACGGCGGCGTCCGCTTGCGGGTCGGCGACTGCGGGCGGCACGGCGGCGCGCGCCAGCGCCATCGCCTGGCGCAGTACCGCGGTGTCGCCGATATGGTTGGCCAGCAGCAGGATCAGCTGCGCGTTGGCGGCCTGGCTTTGCGCATCGCTCAGATCGCGATGCATCTCGAGCAGCGACGCGTAGACGTCGTCCGGCTGCGCGAGGTTGGGGTCGGTGACAAGCTGCGCGGCCTGGCGCTGCGGCTCGCCGGGCGCCGCACGCCACTGCACATCGATCATGCCGAGCGCGCGGCGCAGCGCGGTCAGCAGCGCGTCGTGCTCGACCTGGCGCCAGCGTGCGCAGACATGCTGGTCCGGGCGCAGCAGATAGCAGGTGCCGGGCTGGCCGTCGTAGCGACGCGCCGCAAGTCCGTCGATGTCTTCGAGCACGACCGAGCCGCGCGGCAGCGTCGGAGCGCAGGGCATCGGGGACGCGGGTGACTCGGGTGGCGCGGGTGATATCAAGCAGACCACCTTGACCGGCACCGGCGCCGCGCCCAGTCGTTCCAGCGCCGTGCACGCCGCGGGCGACAGCCCCCGCGCATCGGCGAACACCAGCGCGGTGAAGCCGTTGCCCAGATGCGGCAGCAGCCAGCCCTCCTCGCCCTGCGCTTTACTGCCGACGACGCGCACCGGCGCATCGGCGCACACGGCACCGGGCACCATCGCGCCGGCGAACGGCGCCGTATCGGGCGTATTCAGCGGCGACGGCGCCAGCACGGTGGGCGTCGACAGCCGGCCGCTGTTGACCAGCTGGCGCGCGAACGGATGCTGGCGTGCGAGCCGCAGCACCGCGTCGCGAAACACGCGGCTGGTGGCGCTCTTGGGCGTGATGAAGTCGGTCGAGCGCGTCGAATGCAGGATGTTCTCGTCGGCCGCGTATTCGCGCTCGCTGGCATAGGTGTCGAGCAGCGCGTCGGGCGCCAGTCCTGCCAGCACCAGCCGCAGTTTCCACGCCAGGTTCTCCGCGTCCTGCACGCCGCTGTTGGCGCCGCGCGCGCCGAACGGCGACACGCGGTGGGCGGCGTCGCCGGCGAACAGCACGCGGCCGTGGCGGAAGCGCTCCATGCGCTGGCACGAGAAGGTGTAGACGCTGACCCATACGAGCTCGAACTGCGCATCGGGCCCGAGCAGCGCGCGCAGGCGGGGCAGCACCCGTTCGGGCTGGCGTTCCTGCTCGGGATCGGCGTCCCAGCCCAGCTGGAAATCGATGCGCCAGATATTGTCGGGCTGCCGGTGCAGCAGCACCGACTGGTTGCGGTTGAACGGCGGATCGAACCAGAACCAGCGCTCGGCCGGGAAACCGGCGGCCATCCGCACGTCGGCGATCAGGAAGCGGTCGCGGAAGGTCCGGCCCTGGCTCTGCAGCCCCATCAGCTGGCGCACGGGACTGCGCGCGCCGTCGGCCACCACCACGTAGCGCGCCGCCAGCGCGTAGTCGCCGTCGGGCGTCGACACCGTCAGCACGACCTGGTCGGCCTGCTGCCGCAGGCCGCTGACGCGATGCCGCCAGCGCAGCTCAAGACCGGGCAGCTCGCCGGCGCGATCGACCAGGTAGCCCTCGACGTAGTACTGCTGGAGATTGATGAAGGCGGGACGATGATGACCGCTCTCGGGCAACAGATCGAAGCTGTAGACCTGCTCCCGGTCGAAGAACACGCGGCCAACGTGCCAGCGCACGCCCTTGTCGACCAGCCGCTCGCCGCAGCCCAGCCGATCGAAGATTTCCAGCGTGCGCTTGGCAAAGCAGATTGCACGCGAACCGCTGGCCAGCGTGCAATCGTCATCGAGCAGCACCACCGGCACCTGCTGCTGCGCCAGGTCGATCGCGGTGGCGAGGCCCACCGGACCGGCGCCGATCACGACCACGGGCCGCGGCGTAGCCTGCACGTCCGATTGCCCGCCGGATTGCCCGCCCGTCTGCACATCCGGCTGCTGCTCGGCGCAGCGCCGGTAGGCGAAAGTGCGGGCTGCGTCGTTCTCGCTTGCCTGAGCTGGGGTTTCCATATCGTCTCCATCCCGCCGCCGCGCCCGCTGTCCCGCGGACTGCGGCGGCCAGCGTGCCACCGGGGTTCAGTCCTGCAGCGCGGCCCACATTTCCTTGTCGCGCTCGGCGGTCCAGATGCGCGGATGCTTGATGCCGCTCGCCTCGTCATAGGCGCGCGCCACGTCGAACGGCAGGCAATGCTCGTAGATGAAGACGTGGCCGAACTTCGGGTCCATCGCCGCGCGGGTATGCGCCATCGCGCCCTTCAGATCCAGCTTCTGCGCCACCGCCTCGCGGCCGCGCTGCAGCAGCGTGCTGACGAAATCGCGCGTGTAGGCGAGGCCGTTGTCGACCTGCTCGGGCGTGGTCAGCGCCGGGCCGCGTCCCGGCACCAGCGCCCGCGGCTGCAGCGCACGCAGCGCGTCCAGCGTCGCCGGCCATTCCTCCAGCTGCGCGTCGCCGCAATAGCAGGCCGCGTCGTACTCGACCAGGTCGCCGGAGAACAGGATCTTCTGCGATGGAATCCACACCACGGTGTCGCCCTTGGTGTGGCCGGGACCGAGATGCAGGATCTTGACCTCGAGCTTGCCGAGAAACAGCGTCAGTTCGCGCTCGAACACCAGGTTCGGCCACGTCAGGCCCGGCACGGTTTCCACGCCGGCGAACAGCCGCGGGAACCGCTCGATCTCGGACTTCATGTCCGCCTCGCCGCGCTCGACGATCATCTCGTAGGTGCCGCGGCTGGCGATCACGTTCTGCGCGCCTTCGCGGAAATAGGCCGAGGCGCCCAGGACGCGCACCGCGTGGTAGTGGGACAGCACCACGTGCTTGATCGGCTTGTCGGTCACGGTGCGGATGCGCGCGATCAGGTCCTGGGCCATCGCCGGCGTGGCGGTGGTGTCGACGATCAGCACGCTGTCGTCGCCGATCACCACGCCGGAATTCGGATCGCCCTCGGCGGTATAGGCGTAGGCGTTCTCGGACAGCCGGGTGAAGGTGACCGGCTTCGCTTCGAGGTCCGCTTGCGAGGCAAAGGCTTTGGACATGGGGCTTGTCTCCGTTCTGTTGGCTTCGGTTTTGGCGCCGCTGAGTTCCGCACGGGCTGGTGCTTGCCGGCAGGGATGTCTCAGCATAGGCCGCCCGGCGTGGCGATCGCGGCCCTTCCCTTGAAAATTACGTATTGAGAAACGAATTTACCGAATCGTAATCAGCGACACGAAGGGTGTCAATCCAGATTCGGCCTCAATCCTGCCTCAACCCGGCCTCAACGCCGGACGCGGGGAGAAAAGGGATGTGCACGTCCCGCGGCGGCACGGTGATGTGCGCGCGGCGGCGGCAGCCACAGATCGAAAGCGGGGGAAACAGCGAAGAACGGAACGCGAGAACCGGGACGAACGCACCCGATCACGCCGGGCGCGGTCGGGGAAAGCGCGGTGCGAAAACCAGCGGCCGGACGAACGCCGGCCGCAAGGGAAAAGATGACAGGATCAGACCGGCTTCTGGCCTTCGCCCTGCGGGGTGCCCATGCCACCCGCGCCGGACGTGCCGCCGCCCGAGGAGGCGGACGAAGCCGAGGACGCCGATGCGCCGCCGGCCGGACCGGCCATCGAGGCCGCGGTCACGCCGCCGTTGCGGCTGGCGATGAAGGCGTTGACGTCCTGCGCCAGATGCTGGGGGGCAAGCACCACCTCCAGACCGAGCGCCTCGCAGGCGGCCAGGAAGGTGGACATACGCGGATCGGCCTGGCCCGACTCCGCGCGCAGATACGCCTCCCGGGAAATCCCGGCCTTGCGGGCGACGTCCTCCTGCTTGAGCTTGCGCGCTCGGCGCAACGCCCGCAGTTGCCGGAACGGTTCGCTAGCGCCTCGTGGCACGGCTGTACTGTTCATATCGGTCTCCAGTCACCAAAAAAGAAAGTGCGCGGACGTGCATTCGAGTATAGAGCACACGTCGCGTTCCGTATGTAATCAGGGAAACACTTTTACAGATTTCACGATTTGTGCCGGTCAGCTTTCCTCCAGCCCCTGCCATCTCGATATCGGGCCCTTTGAAGTGCCCGTGCTTCCACAATAGCGAATACGCCTCGTTAGCGCCAAGTTCGGTTTGACAGACCGACCGGTCGTGCTATTCTTCCGTGCATGCAAAAAGGCCATCTGACGCGCAGCGCGATCATCGCTCAGGCATTCGATACCGCCACGCGGATCGGATTCGAGCAGCTGTCGCTCGCCGAATTGGCCGCGAGCACGGACATGTCCAAGAGCGGCCTGTACGCGCACTTCAAGTCAAAGGAGGCCTTGCAGCAGGCAGTGTTGGAACTGGCGATCGAGCGCTTCACGGCCATGGTGGTGCAGCCCGCGCTGCGCCAGCCGCGCGGCATACCGCGCCTGCGCGCGTTGTTCGAAGGACAGCTCGAATGGATCGGCAGCACCGACTCCGGTGGCCGCTGCCTGTTCATGGCGCTGGGCCAGGAATATCGCGACCGGCCCGGCGTGATCCGGGACATGCTGGTCCGCGCGCTGAAGGACTGGAACGGCATCGTCGTCCGCGTGGCGGCGGACGCCATCCAGGATGGCAGCCTCGGCGCGGACGAGGAACCGCGCCAGCTCGCGTTCGAGATGGCCGGCATCGTGATGGCCTTCCAGCAATCGTTGAAGATGCTCGGGCGCGCCGACGCGCAGGCGATGGCGCGTCGCGCTTTCCATTCGCTGGTCACGCGCGGCAAACGGGCGGCCGCATAAGCCGCATAAGCCGCGTATGCCGTATCGGCCGCCGGCGCCGAACGCTTGCGCCAGTCCACGAGGCAACGTTTTCCCTCGGCAATGTTTTCGCCGATAAATAGCACGACCGGTCGGTCTTATCGAGGCCCGAGGGAAACATGAGGGGGCCACGCCACGAGGTCGACGGGCTTGGGATGGAACCGCAAACGGAGTGAATATCGTGACACAGGCCCTGTCTCCCCACCGCCCCGGCCAAGCCGCGCCGGGCCAGATTTCCGCGCGGCTCGCGCAGGCCGGTGTGGCATGGCGGCGCCTGCGCTGGCAGACCGCGTCGGCGCTGTTTCCCGAGCAGACCGCGCGCGCCTTCGAACGGGCGTGGTTCGGTGTGCCGGAGGCGAACGTCGATGCCGGCGGGCAAGCCTTCCTTGCCGGGGCGCGCGCCGATTGGGCGCTGGTGACCGGCGGCGGCGCGACGCGCCGCGTCCGCGTCTACCGCTGGCACGGCGAAGGCCCTGCGGTGTTGCTGGCGCATGGCTGGGGCGGCAATGCCGCGCACTGGCAGGCGCTGGTGCCCGCGCTGCTCGCCGCCGGCCATCGCGTGGTCGCCTTCGACGCGCTGTCGCACGGCGCTTCCGATGCCGGTGCGCTCGGTCCCGGCCAAAGCTCGCTGATCGAGATGTCGCGCGCGCTGCTGGCCGCCGCCTGGCACGCCGGGCCGATCCAGGCGGTGGTCGCGCATTCGCTCGGCTCCGCCGCGGCGGCGCTGGCGCTTCGCGAAGGGCTGCCCGCCGCTGCCGCCGTGCTGATCGCCGCGCCCGCCGACATGCGCAACGCCTCGGCCACGCTGGCCTGGCAACTGGGCGTCGCGCCGGCGGTACTGGCGCGCGTGCAGCGCAACAGCGAGCAGTGGCTCGGCATGCCATGGGGCGCGTTCAACGTGCCCGACATCGGCCGCTGCCGGCCGGTGCCGCCAACGCTGGTCGTCCATGACCGCCACGACAAGGAGGTACGCTGGGAGGATGGCGCCGCGATTGCCGGCTCCTGGCCCGGCGCGACGCTGCTGACCACCGAGGGGCTGGGCCATCGGCGCATCCTGCGCGATGCCGGCGTGATCGATCAGGTCGTGACATTCCTCGCGCAGCGCCTGTCCTGGCGCGGCGCCCCCTCTGCCGCGGTGCCGCCGCAGCATGCCGAGCGGACGGCAAGCCCGGCTGTGCGGGTGGCAGATCTCGGCATGGTCCGGTAATTCTTACCGGCCGGCCGATCCACCCTTGCGCTGCGCGCGCGTCGCCAGCCCCTCGCCATCGCCGCCGCGATGCCCGCCAGGCCGCGGCCGCCGCCTCGGCATGCGGATTGCTCGCATGCGCTCTGCCCGCAACCGGTTCGCGGACCCGCGCCGCGCCCAAGCTGATGGAGGCAGCCGGCATGACGACGCTCACGCTTTTACCGTGCGATGCAGCGACCGTATTGTGCGATGTCGCCGCGATCGAAGCGCTGCATCTGGCCGCCTTGACGATGCCGGCATGGCCCGCGGCGCCGACGCTGTCCGCCCGCCACCCGCTGCTGGCCCACGTCCTGGACAATCACCGCTGCAACGCGCTGCTGTGGGAGCAGGAAGACCAGGCCCGCCGCACCGACGTGCCCGACAGCGCCATCGTGGCCAACAAGCGCGCCATCGACCGCTACAACCAGCAGCGCAACGATGCGATCGAGGCGATGGACGCCGCCATTCTCGAAGCCCTCGCCGCCGAGCGCATCGCCCCGGCACCCGATGCCTGGGTCAACAGCGAGACCGCCGGCTCGCTGATCGACCGCATGTCGATCGGCACGCTGAAGGTCCACCACATGGCGCTGCAGGCCGACCGCGGCGACGCCGACGACGCGCACCGCCAGCGCTGCACGGCGAGGCTCGCGGTACTTCGCGAGCAACGCGATCACCTCGGCCGCTGCCTGCGCCAGCTGTGGTCCGGCATGCTGGCCGGCCGTTGCACCTATCGGGCGCACCATCCATTCAAGATGTACAACGATCCCGCGCTGAATCCCTTCCTGCATGGCACCGCCGCGTCGTCCGATGGCGCAGGCCGCGCGCGGCAGGCACGCGGCAGGCGTAATGCCGGAAGCCTTCCATGAGGACCGGCGGCGTTGACGAGCACGCCGGGGCCGCCGTCCCCGGCGTGCGCCGCATCGCCGTGCTGCGCGCCAACGCGGTCGGCGACTACGTGCTGACGCTGCCCGCGCTCGAGGCGTTGAAGGCCGCCTATCCCGAAGCATCGCTGACCCTGCTGGGCAAACGCTGGCACGCGGAATTTCTGCATGGCAGGCCGGGACCGGTCGACGAGGTCGTCTGCCTGCCCGCCGTTCCGGGCGTCACGGCGCCGACGGATACGGCGGCGCCGGCCGCGGATGACGACGCCGCCCTGCGCGAATTCCTCGCCCATATGCAGCGCCGCCGATTCGATCTGGCGCTGCAGCTGCATGGCGGCGGCCAGTACAGCAATCCGCTGGTGCGCTCGCTCGGCGCCACGGTGACGGCTGGATTCTGCGCACCGGGCGCCAGCGCGCTCGATCGCAATTTCCCTTACCTCGCGCCCGCCATCGACCTGCATCCGCGCGCCCTGCTGCTGCACGAATGCGTGGGACTGGTCGGCGCCCGCGCCACCTTCATCGAGCCGCGGCTGTCGTTGCGCGAGCGCGACCATGCCGAGTTGTCGAGCGCCTTGCCGGCCTTGCATGCGAGAGCCGAACCGCTTGTGGTACTGCAACCGGGCGCGACCGACCCACGGCGCCGCTGGCACGCGGAGCGCTTTGCCGAGGTGGGCGATGCGCTTGCCGCGCAAGGTGCGGTCGTCGCAATCAACGGCGATCCCGCCGAAGCGGAGTTGGTGCATCGGGTCGCCGCGGCGATGCGGCATCGTGCGGTGGCGCTGCCCGGCACGCTGTCGCTCGGCGCACTGTGCGCATTACTGGCGCGCGCCTGCCTCGTGGTGTCCAACGATACCGGCCCCGCCCATCTGGCCCGCGCGCTGGACGTGCCGACCGTCACGCTGTACTGGATCGGCAATCTGCCCAGCTATGGCCCGCTGTCGGCGCGATGGCATCGCGTGGCGGTGTCGTACCGGGTCCATTGCCCGGTATGCGGCGCGCGCGCGATCGATCGCCATTGCGGGCACAGCGCATCCTTTCTCGATGAGATCGCCGCCGAAGCGGTGGTCGGGCAGGCGGTGGAGGCATATCGGGCCAGCGTCGAAAGCGGCCCGCGCCGAACCATTCGTTGAAAAGCTTGGCCGCCGAGGATCGCGCGCGCCCAGACCGTTTCAGGACTCGATGGAGGGAACCGCATCCTGAACCGATCTGCTCCGCAGCGTCCGGACGACTCCATCATTCGCGCTGCCTACAACAGGACGGCGTTCGACTCGTTGTCGTAAAGGTCGCATATCGCGGCGACCTCAAGCTTCCGCATCATCTGCGGCGGCTTCCTTTGAAAAGTGCGTACGCGCCAGGTTCCGGAGCGCCGGCACCTCCTGGTCGAAGGCCATTTCCATTCTTTGGACGTGCTCGACGAGCCAGCTGATCATAGACGGCCATGACTCCCGGTTGTGGCCATCGAATGAGGAAACACATTGCACCATTGATACTTTCCGGTCGTCCATGCGCCGCCAGGTCAGCGGTCCCCCGAAGGTTGCCTCCAGTTGCTGACGCCTGGCGTATAGATAGTCAAACAGTGCCTTGTTTGCCTCTCTCGATCGCGTACCCAACACAAAGTCGACTCGTGCCTCATCTCTATTGAAGATCATCGAATAGTGGATGCCGCTCGCTCCCGATCCCGCGCTCAGCCAGTGATCACGGCTTGGGCTTACGTTGGAGAACAGTGCCACCCCTGCCTTGTCGAGCGCCTCCAGCGCTGCGTGCCAGAATTCCGTCCGCAACTGATGCCGAGTGGCCTGCCCGCGTTCCGAAGATTGTTCTTCATCCTCTTTCTCCGAAATCCCGATCATCAACTCCTCCGCCTCCGGGAGCGGGATGACTTGTTCCACGGTAAGAAAAAGATCGGTACCGTCCTTAAAAGGCGTGGCCCTAAAACATTTAACAAAAACGCGGTGCTTCAACAGCCACAATACAGTGGAAGTCACTTCTTTCCGAAACTGTGCTGCGACCAAAATGAGTCGCTGATCATTGCCAGAGTTAAGAACCACGTCGGCGAATTCTTCCTCCCCCAAGAATTCGCAAATCTGCGTTTTAGCATCATGACCCGGGCTGGTCTTGTCGAGATATTTCTGGAAGATCTCCGCAATCTGCGATTTCGACAGCGTGGAACAGTATGAAGCATACTTCAATGCCTGCCATACCACGTCTTTGCCTGAGTCATCGAGCTTGTTCTCGATGACGACGAGATCGCCTTTCTTGTCGATCGCCAACAGATCGAGTCTCTCCCGTGTCTCATTGAATCCGTCGAACTCTTTTTGAATGATTAGCAAATCCTCGCCCAGTGCGTCTGGCTGGTTGGCAAGCCATTCTTGGAGATGGTGTCGTTCCGTGAATCCAATGTCAGAGAAGCGGACTTCCTTCAGCTTCACGATACGGTTGGAGGTATGATCGATCCGAAACATGGTAGTCGCGGTTATTGTTATTCGATTGGGAAAAGGTGAACACGGGATGGGGTCCCTACCTTGTTCGATTCGGCGAGCAAAGTGACACCGTCGCAAAGCAAGCACAGGTATTGTTGCCAGAGGGCTCGCGGCGCAGTCCGCATTGCGTCCAGCACGGGCTGCCTGCTCAGCGGAAATCATCGCTGCTGTAACAATATGTGACAGCGCAATACTATCATTTGTCGTGTTGTAGTTCGCACTCGAATGTCGATCGCAGCCACCGCAGCCCATGGCCGGAATGAAGAACGCATCGTCTACCTGCGACTGCTTCCATACGCGCTGGCCGGATTCTGCCTGCTGTTGCTGAGGGCGATCGCCGTTAACACCGTTCTTCGATCCTGATCTGAGTGGCACGGAAATGCTTCGACGCGCCCATACGGAAACGGGGCGCCAGACTGCGCCCCATTTCCACAACACCTGCGGTCACCTGGACAAGCAGCGGATCAGCGGGATGCGACGATCGCCTCTTCCAGCATCTCGAGCCGATCCTGTCCCCAGAACAACTCTCCGTGATAGAGATAAGAGGGAGACCCGAACACGCCGTGCCCTATCGCCTCCTCGGTATATCGACGGTATGCCTGCGCAATCTCCGGCTCTTGCGCCAGCGCAATCAGCTGCGATCCGTCCAATTGCTGTTCGGCCAGAATGGCATGCAGCGTTTCCACCGAAGAGATATCGCGCTCCTCGCTCCATTCCGCCCGCAAGATCGCCTTGCACAGCGGATATACCTCGGCGCCCATCCTGTCTGCCGCGATCACGATGCAGGAGGCGAGGCTCGCGTCAGGACACATGTATGCCGGTTCGAGGTTCACATGGATGCCGAGTTTCCTGCACCAGCGCTTGAGCTCCGCGATCCGATAGGCCTGCCGCTCGGCAGCACGCTGGCCAAGAAGCACGCCGCCAGTGCGGGAGTACACCGAAGGAAGATCGACTGGCCGGTATTGGATGCCGATGCCGTGACGCCTGGCAATGGCCTCCAGCCGGTCCGCACCCAGGTAAGCCCAGTCCGAATTCATCCAGAAATAGTAGTGAATGTCCGTCATCACCTGACTCCACCGAGCGGCTTGGTTGCCAGCCCGAACCGCGCCGGCCCGTGCATCAAGGTGGCGCTGACCACCGCGACAACGCCGAGCGCGCTCAGGTACCACCCGATATAGCGCGGATCGCCGTCTCCATACGCGAGCAGCGACGTAGCGACGATCGGCGCAAGCCCGCCTCCGATGGCGCCAGAGACCTGCACCGCGATGGAGATGCCGCTATAACGCACCTCGGGAGGAAACTGGACCGAGAACAGCCCCCCTTGCGGGCCATATAGCGCTGCGTAGACGATGCCAATGGCAACCGCGACAGCGATCTTGACCGTACCGGGGTCGAGGGTTTGCAGCATCGAGAAGAACGTCGATGAGAACACCACGATACCGATTGCCCCGGCCATGAAGACCCATTTGAAGCCGAGCCGATCGCCGAGCATGCCAAAGATCGGCATCGTGAACAGCGCCACCAGTGCGCCCCAGATCGTCGCGTCAAGCATCACCGTGCGGGAGATCCCGAGCGTGCCGGTGGCATAGGCCAGAGCGAAGGTCACCACGGTGTAGAACCAGGTCACTTCCGCAAGGCGTCCTCCAACGACCACGAGAACCTCCTTGGGATAGTGCCGCAGCACCGCCATCGCCGGCACCTCCACCTTGTCGCCCTTGCGCTGCATGTGCTCGAAGTCGGGCGATTCCGCGACCTTCAGCCGGATAAACCATCCCACCAGCAGCAACAGAACGCTGGACAGGAACGGCAGCCGCCAACCCCATGACAGCATGTCGGCCTCCGGCAGCGTGGAAACGGCGCCCATGGCCAGCGACGACAGGATCAGGCCAGGTGCTACACCGGTCTGCGGCAGGCTGCCGAAGAATCCTTTCTTTCCTTCCGGCGCATGCTCCACTGCCATCAGCACGGCGCCACCCCATTCGCCGCCGACGGCCACCCCTTGAAGGAATCGCAGCAGTACCAGCAACACCGCGGCCCAATGGCCGATCGTGTCGTACGAAGGGATCAGGCCGATCAGGATGGTCGGAATCCCCATCAGGAACAGCGTGATGAGCAGCATCGACTTGCGACCGACACGGTCACCGAAATGCCCGAAGATCACGCCTCCGAGCGGGCGCGCGAAAAAGCCGACCGAATACGTCGCGAAGGCGGCCAGCGTTCCGGTCAGAGGGTCAAACGAGGGAAAGAAGATCTTGTTGAAGATCAGGGCCGCGGCGGTGCCATACAGGAAAAAGTCGTACCACTCGATGGTGGTTCCCATCATGCTGGCCAGGCCCGCGGTGACGTACTGGCGGCGCGAGCGTACCGCCTGAGGCGATATTGAGTTCATGGCGACTTCCTTTGCAGTTCATGTCAGAAAGTCGGGAACTCAAGCCATGGCCAGCGGCGCAATGCCGTGGGTCTGGCGTGCCCAGTAGTCGAACGTCGCACGTACGATCGACGGCTTGAGCAGATAGTCGTGGGCCTCGGCCGCGAGCCGGTCGTCGACCGGTTGCAGCGGTCCGAAGGCCTGGGCCCGGATCTGCATCCGTGCCGCCCGCTCCAGATAGACCGACAGATAGGTGGCCTCCTCACAAGAGGCACCGGCTGTCAGGTACCCATGGTGGGCCAGGATGATGGCCCGCTTGGTACCCAGGGCTTCCGAGATGATGACCCCCTCGTCGTCTGCAATGGGAACGCCCGGCCAGTCTGCGAGGAACGCACAGTCGTTGTGCAACGGCGTCATGTCCATCTGCGTGATGATCAACGGCTGACGGGCCGCTGCCAGTGCCGAGGCCCAGGGCGAGTGCGTGTGGATGATCGAATTGACGTCCGGGCGTGCGTCATACACCCACAGGTGGAAGCGCGTAGCCGGGTTGGCCATGCCCTCGCCTGTCAGCGTATTGAGGTCGCGATCCACCTCGATGAAATCCAGCGGTGTCGCCTCGTCGAAGCCCAACCCGAAGCGCAAGGTCCAATAGGCGCCAGGGCGGTCGGATCGGACACTGATCTGCCCGGCCAGGCCGGCCTCCTGCTCCGTCATGGCCAGAATCCGGCAGGCATAGGCCATGGTTTCCTGCTTGCTGCGTTGGACAGGCCGAAGGTGCCTGGCCATGTCCTGCGTCGCACGTTGATCAAAATGGGACTTGCTTCTGAGGGGCGCGTTCATGTGGGCTGTCTCCGCTATGCAGTGGAGATCTGGCTCCCGGCCAGACCTGCCTTGCATTGTCGTGATCCATATCGAAGACAGCCATGAACCGCGGTTCATAGCAGCTATTCCAACTAGCCCTCGTCAAGGCCCCTTGCGACTTCCGCCGCGCATTGCTGCAATTGCGCAACCAGCCGTCCCACCGGCTTTTCTGCCCGCATCACCAGCACGACCTTGCGACGCAACAACGGTCGCGCAATCGGCAGCTTGCGAAGTCGATAATCTGCCAGCAGCTTTTCCGGAATACGAGACGGCAAGATGCAATATCCGACGCCGGCAGACACCAGCTTGAGCATGGCGTCGATCGTTTCGACTTCCGTGACGACTTCGATTTCGAGACGGGCGCTGTGAAGCATCCTGCGAAGCGCGTATTCCGGTGGAAAGCCGACGAGGCGAAGCGGCATGCTGGTCAGGTCCTGCGCGCCGTCCCATTGATGGTTCATTGGCACGATCAGCGCCATGTCATCGTCAAAAAGCGGGATGGACGTCAGCGCGCCGGAATCGACCGCGGAATCATAGACAAGCCCCATATCGGCCTTGCCGCGCTCGACCAGAGCGACGACGTCCGGCGAGCTGCGCCCGAGCAGCGATAAATTGACCTCGGGATGCGTGCTGACGAAGCGGGCGACAACGTCCGCCATGAAGTAGTAGCTCAGCGTGTGCACCGTCGCCAGCCGCACGGTCCCGTGCGTCACCCCTTGCTGACGAATGTGATCGACCGCGCGGTCGATATCACGGTAGGCCGGGCACGTGGTCTCGTACAGGCTCGCCCCCGCAGCAGTCAGCGAGAGGCCGCGGCCGGTTCGCATGAACAGCGATTGGCCGATGTTGGATTCGAGCATGGCCAGCTGCTTGCTGAGCCCGGACTGGGTCTGATCCAACACCTCGGCCGCCCGCGACAGCGATCCGCATTCGGCGATGCATAGAAAGTAGCGCAGCTGTCGGTCCATCGTGTCCATGGCGGTTTCTCGTCGTTTCGGTTGCGGTGCTGCGACGAGTGTAAGCGCCAGACCTGCCGAAGACGATGGTCACCACCATCGACCCGCCTCAAACGGCAGCATCGATATGGGCGTCACGAAGAATCTGCCCACCCCCATAGCTCGACTGCACCGGTGGTGCTCCACCCAGCGTCACCCGGATCGCGCAGTACTTGAACTCGGGGATCTTGCCGAACGGATCGAGCGCCGGATTGGTCAGCTTGTTGATCGCCGCCTCGTAATAGCAGAACGGCACGAACACCGCGCCGCGCGGCGTCCCCTCGTCGGCGCGCGCATACAGCGCGACCTCTCCGCGGCGCGAGGCCAGCGTGATGATGTCGCCGGGCTTGCCGCCCCACTGCGCCAGATCGAGCGGATGGACCAGCGCGGTCGGGTCGGGCTCGAGCGCGTCGAGCACCCCCGCTCTTCGCGTCATGCTGCCGGTGTGCCAGTGTTCGAGCTGGCGCCCGGTGATCAGCACGAACGGATAGTCCTGGTCCGGACGCTCGGCCGCCGGCACGATGTCGGCCGGCACGAAGCGCGCGCGGCCGGTCGGCGTGGGGAAGTCGTCGGTGAAGATCACCGGCTCGCCGGCATCGCCTTCGGCGCGGCACGGGTAGGTCACCGCGTGTTCGCGCTGCAGCCGCTCCCACGTGATACCCGCGATGCTCGGCATCGCCCGCCGCATTTCGTCGAACACGTCGGCCACGTCGCCGTAGCGCCAGTCCAGGCCGAGTTGCGCGGCCATCTGCTGGATGATCCACAGGTCCTGGCGCGCCTGTCCCGGCGGGTCGACGGCCTGCCGGCCCAGCTGCACGATGCGGTCGGTATTGGTGAAGGTGCCGGTCTTCTCCGGGAAGGCCGAGGCGGGCAGCACCACGTCGGCAAGATAGGCGGTCTCGGTCAGGAAGATGTCCTGCACCACCAGATGATCGAGCGCGGCCAGCGCCTCGCGCGCATGCTGCGCATCGGGATCCGACATCGCGGGGTTCTCGCCCATGATGTACATGCCCCGCACCTCGCCGCGCTCGATGGCCTGCATCACCTCGACCACCGTCAATCCCGGGGTGCGATCGAGCGGCGTGCCCCACAGCGCTTCGAATCGCGCCGCGGCGTCGGCATCGTCGACGCGACGGTAGTCCGGATACATCATCGGAATCAGCCCGGCGTCCGAGGCGCCCTGCACATTGTTCTGGCCGCGCAGCGGATGCAAGCCGGTGCCGGGCCGGCCGATCTGCCCCGTCATCAGCGCCAGCGCGATCAGGCAGCGCGCGTTGTCGGTGCCGTGCACGTGCTGCGACACGCCCATGCCCCACAGGATCATCGCGCTGCCCGCGGTCGCGTAGAGCCGGGCCACATGGCGAATGGTTTCCGCATCGATGCCGCAGATCGGTGCCATGGTCTCGGGGCTGTAGGCGGCGACATTGCGTTCGAGTTCGTCGTAGCCGATGGTGCGGCTCTCGATGAAATCGCGATCGACCAGCCCTTCGGTGACGATCACATGCATCATCGCGTTGAGCAGCGCGACATCGGTATCCGGCTGGAACTGCAGGAAGCGATAGGCAAAGCGCGCCAGATCCGAGCGGCGCGGGTCGGCGACGATCAGCTTGGTACCGTTGCGCACCGCATTCTTGATCCAGCTGGCGGCAACCGGATGGTTGACGGTCGGATTGGCGCCGATCAGGATCACGACCTCGGCCTTGCCGACATCGATCACCGGGTTGGACACCGCGCCGGAGCCGATCCCTTCGAGCAACGCCGCCACCGACGAGGCATGGCACAGACGCGTGCAATGGTCGACGTTGTTGCTGCCGAAGCCGGTCCGCACCAGCTTCTGGAACAGATAGGCTTCCTCGTTACTGCCCTTGGCCGAGCCGAAGCCGGCCAGCGCGCGCTTGCCGTGGGTATCGCGAATGCGCGCGAGGCCGCCGCCGGCGAGGGCCAGCGCCTCTTCCCACGTCGCCTCGCGAAACACCTCCATCGCGCGCTCCGGGTCCATCACCGCATCGCCGCGCTTGGGCACGCCCTCGCGGCGCACCAGCGGCACCGTCAGCCGATGCGGATGCGCGGCGTAGTCGAAACCGTAGCGGCCCTTGACGCAGAGCCGCGCATGATTGGCCGGGCCATCGCGCCCTTCCACGTATTGGATGCGGTTGTCCTTGACGTGATAGGTCAGCTGGCAGCCCACGCCGCAGTACGGGCAGACCGATTGCACCTGCTTGTCCGGCACCGCCAGCGCGGCGGCGCGCGCGGGCATCAGCGCGCCGGTCGGGCAGGCCTGCACGCATTCGCCGCAGGCCACGCAGGTCGACGTGCCCATCGGGTCGTCCATGTCGAACACGATCTTCGCGTCGGCGCCGCGCAGCGCGATGCCGATCACGTCGTTGGCCTGCTCGTCGCGGCAGGCGCGCAGGCAGCGCGTGCACTGGATGCAGGCATCGAGATTGACCGCGATGGCCGGATGCGACAGATCGGGGGCCACGGGCGCGCGCGGTGCGAAGCGCGGCTTGCCGATCTCGAGCCGGGCGGACCACTGGTCCAGCTCGCTGTCGCGCGTGTACGCGGTCTCGGGCATGTCCGACTGCAGCAGCTCCAGCACCATGCTCTGCGCCTTGCGCGCGCGCGGCGAATCGGTCTGCACCTTCATGCCGTTCGCAGGCTGCCGGCAGCACGACGGCGCCAGCACCCGCTCGCCGTCGATCTCGACCATGCAGGCGCGGCAGTTACCGGCCGGCTCCAGCCCGTCCTTGTAGCACAGGTGCGGAATCTCGTAGCCCTCGCGCTTGGCCACCTGCAGCAGCGTTTCGCCGGGCGCGGCCACCACTTCGCGGCCGTTCAGATGGAAGGCGACCGATGCCGGATCGGAGGCTTGGACGAGGGCGCGTTCGGCGCGGGTCAGTGCATTCATGTCGGTCTCGTGGATCTGTCGTACGGCTTCGATCGGCTCAGGCCAGCTCGTGCGGGAAATAGCGGATCACGCAGTCGATCGGGTTGGGCGCGGCCTGGCCCAGCCCGCAGATCGACGCATCGCGCATCACCGCGGACAGGTCGGCCAGCGCTTCGCGGTCCCACTGCGGCTGCGCGATCAGCTGCACGGCCTTGGCCGTGCCGACGCGGCACGGCGTGCATTGGCCGCAGGACTCGTGCGCGAAGAAATGCATCAGGTTGCGCGCGACGTCGACGGCGCGGTCGCGGTCCGACAGCACCACCACCGCCGCCGAGCCGATGAAGCAGCCATGCGGCTGCAGCGTGTCGAAGTCCAGCGGAATATCGCCCATCGACGCGGGCAGGATGCCGCCCGACGCGCCGCCCGGCAGATAGCCGTAGAAACGGTGGCCATCGAGCATGCCGCCGCAATACTCGTCGATCAGTTCCTGGATCGTGATGCCGGCCGGCGCCAGGTGCACGCCGGGCTTGTTGACGCGGCCCGACACCGAGAACGAGCGCAGCCCCTTGCGTCCATGCCGGCCCTGTCCGGCAAACCACTCCGGTCCGCGCTCGAGGATGTCGCGCACCCAGTACAGCGTCTCGAAGTTGTGCTCCAGCGTCGGCCGGCCGAACAGGCCGACCTGCGCGACATAGGGCGGGCGCAGCCGCGGCCAGCCGCGCTTGCCTTCGATCGATTCGATCATCGCGGACTCTTCGCCGCAGATATAGGCGCCGGCGCCGCGCCGCAATTCGATCGGCGGCAGATCGGCGCACGGCGGGTCCTCGCGCAGCCGCCGCAGTTCCTCGGTCAGCAGCGCGCGGCAGCCCGCGTACTCGTCACGCAGGTAGATATAGATCGCATCGACCTGCACGACTTTCGCGGCGATCAACATGCCTTCGATGAAGCGATGCGGATCGCGCTCCAGATAAAAACGGTCCTTGAAGGTACCGGGTTCGCCTTCGTCGATATTGACGGCCATCAGCCGGGGGCCGGCCTCGGCCCGCACGATCCGCCATTTGCGTCCGGCCGGAAAACCGGCGCCGCCCAGCCCGCGCAGTCCCGCATGCTCCATGGTGGCGATGGCATCGTCGGCGGACAACGCGCCTTCGGCCACCGCGCGCAAGATCCGGTAGCCGCCCTGCTCGCGGTACGCCGGATAGTCGACGTACGGCTCGGGCTCATGGCGCACCGCGCCCGCGGCCACGCGCTCGACGATCGCTTCCGCGCTGGCCACGTCGACCGGATTCTGGCCGACCAGCGCCGTCGGCGCGCGCTCGCAGCGGCCGATGCAGGGCGCGGCGACCACGCGCACGTCCGCGCCGAGCAGTGCCGGCAGTTTGTCGAGCAGCGATTGCGCGCCGGCCATCTCGCAGGCGATGCCCTCGCAGACGCGCACGGTCAGCGCAGGCGGCGGGGCGATCGCCCCGTCGGCATCCTCGCGCACAACGTCGAAGTGGTGATAGAAGGTCGCGACCTCGTAGACTTCGGCCTGCGACATCTTCATCTCGGCGGCCAGCGCCGCCAGATGCGGCGCGGCGAGCTGCCCGTAGCGATCGTTGATCGCGTGCAGATGTTCGATCAGCAGATCGCGCCGGCGCGGCGCATCGCCGAGCAGCGCGCGCACCTCGGCGAGCGCGGCAGGGTCGACTTGCCGCCCCTTGGGCTGGCGGCGCTTGCGCTGCCGGCCGATGCTCTCGACCGGAATGGGGATCACGACCTGGTTCATGGCCATCTCTGTTCGTTGTCCTGGATGCCTTCGGGGAAGCGGCGCGGGGGACCGCCGCCGGTTCGATGATAGCGCCATCGGCCCGGCGCCCTGCCGCCGCCGCTGATTCGTGCGCCCACCGGCATCACGGTGAGCGCGCCCCGCCCGTGCTGCAAACCCCGCTACGTCAGATCGTCCGGCACCGGCTGCAACCCCATCGGGTGCAGGGGGCTGGCATGCACGTGCTTGCGGATATGCGCCTCGCGCATCGGCTTGAGCACGAACACCGCCAGCAAGGCCGAGAACGCCGCCATGCCCGAGGCCAGCATGAAGACCGCATGCCAGTCGCCGGTGGCTGCCGTGATCACGCTGCTGAACGGCACCAGCAAGGCGGCCGTGCCCTTGGCCGTGTACAGCAGTCCGGCATTGGTGGCGGCGAACTTCGGCCCGAACGTGTCGCCGCAGGTGGCGGGGAACAGGCTGTAGATCTCGCCCCAGGCAAAGAACACCACACCGGTCAGCACCACGAAGGCGACCGGATGATGACCATACTTCGACAGCAGCAGGATGCCGACCGCCTCGACCGCGAAGGCGATGAACATGGTGTTCTCGCGGCCGATATTGTCGGAAACCCAGCCGAAGAACGGACGCGTGAGGCCGTTCAGCACACGGTCGATGGTCAGCGCGAAGGTCAGCGCCGGCAGCGTCAGGCCAAGGATCGACACCGGCGTGTTGTCCAGGCCGAAGTCCTTCGCGATCGGGCCAAGTTGGGCGGTGGCCATCAGTCCGCCGGCGGCCATCATCACGAACATCGCGTACATGACCCAGAAGATCGGCGAGGCCAGCACCTGGCGCGGCGAGGCGTTGTAGGTCGCCGCCGCCTTCAGCGTGCTCTTGACCTCGTCGAGGATCTTCGCGGACGGCGGATACAGCGCCATGCCGAGGAAGAACACCACCAGCCCCTGCGCGAGGCCGAACCACAGGAAGGCCGCCTCGTAGCCGCTGTTCCTGATCACGTAGGCGATCGGCACCACGGTCAGCGCCGACCCCGCGCCGAACCCCGCCGCGGTGATGCCCGCGGCGAGCCCGCGCCGGTTCGGGAACCACTTCAGCGCATTGCCGACGCAGGTGCCATAGACCGCGCCGGCGCCGATACCGCCGACCGCCGCGGCGAAATACAGCATCGGCAGCGACTCGGCCATCGAGTTCAGCACCCACGCTACAGCGCACAGCAGCCCGCCGCCGACGACTACCGGGCGCGGGCCGTACTTGTCGACCAGATAGCCCTCGATCGGCACGAGCCAGGTCTCGGTCACCACGAAGATCGTGAACGCGACCTGGATCGCGGTGCGCCCCCATTGGTATTTCTCGTCGATCGGATTGACGAACAGCGTCCATCCGTACTGCATGTTGGCGATCATCGCCATGCAGATGACGCCGAAGGCGAGCTGTACCCACGGTGAAGCAAAGGGCGAGCGCGGCGCGTCTTGCGGTTGTTCCATGGTGTCTCCTTTCGGCGGTGGGGAACCGCATCGATTGGGAATGGGGGCCTGATGGCGCCTCTCATACGGCGGGGGTAAGGGGCATGCGCAGCCGCCGTCTAGTGCTATACAGTATGTGGTATATCAGGCGAGTCAAGGTGTTTTTGCCGTGGCCTGCCGGGTCCGGTGACCTTGCCCGTTGTCGGTGCGCGGTAGACCGTGAGGCGCTTTGGCAGCGCTGTCCGGCACACACGCGCGGATTGATGCGATACGCGCATCAAGCGCGCCGCGGTCCAACTGAATAGCGTGTGGAAATCAGTGAGTTAGCAGGCGTCCCGGCATCAATGGCGTGCCGGCACGGCGAGCGGCGGTTGATGGCCGCTGCCGCGCGGCATGGGTCCCGTCCACGCCGACGCCACGGGAAAACCCCTACCGCACCGCGGCCCGCGCCACGCGCAACAGCCGCTGCACCTGGCGGTCCTCCGCATCCGCACGCGTTGCCAGCGCGATGCCGATACGCGCGGCCGGCTTCGGGCTCGACAGATTGAGAAAGCGCACGCGCCGATTGGTATGGCGCGCGGTCACGCCGGGCACCAGCGCCACGCCCAGCCCGCTCTCGACCAGGCTGACGATGGTCTGCACCTGCACGGCCTCCTGCGCGACGCGCGGCACGAAGCCGGCCTGCTGGCACAGCAGCATTGCAACGGCGCGCAGGCTCGGCACCTCGGCGCCGGAAAACATGATGAAGCGCTCGCCGGCGAGCGCGTGCAAGGCAATGGAACGCGCGCGTGCATGCGGGCCGTCGGCCGGCACCGCCGCCACGAAGCCATCGTTCTCCAGCGGCGTCAGCACGAAATCGCCGGTGCTCAGCACGGGAAAGCGCACCAGGCCCGCGTCGAGCTGGCGGTTCTCCAGCCGCTGCAGAATCGCCGCGGTCGTCGATTCGTGCAGCACCAGTTCGATGCCGGGATGCGCGGCGCGAAACGCCGGGATCAGCTTCGGCAGCAGCGCATAGGTGGCCGAGCCGATGAAGCCGATGCGCAGCGCGCCGCGTTCGCCGTTGGCCGCCGCCGCGGCAGCGGCGCGCGCCTGCGCGGCATGCAACAGCGAGCGGCGCGCATCGTGCAGCGCGGCCTCGCCGGCCTGCGTCAGCCGCACCCCGCGGGAGGTGCGCTCGAACAGCGCCGTGCCCATGTCCGCCTCGAGCTTGCGGATCGAGATCGACAACGGCGGCTGCGCCATATGCAGCTGCTCGGCGGCGCGATGGAAATTGCCGGTCTCGGCCAGCACCACGAACTGCTGCAGTTGACGCAGATCCATCGTGATATCTCCTCGATATCGCTTCTCAAAAAACTAATATTAGACCGGCCCTGCGCGCTGCCCTACTCTGCCGGCAAAACAACGAGACGGAGACAGGGCATGCTGCCTCTCGCAGGCATCCGCGTAGTGGACCTTTCCACCGTGGTGATGGGCCCGTACGCAAGCCAGTGGCTGGCCGACCTGGGCGCGGAAGTGATCAAGATCGAGACGCCGGACGGCGATTCGACCCGGCACACCGGACCGGCCGCCGAGGACGGCATGGCCGCGATCTTCCTGGGCGTCAATCGCGGCAAGCGCAGCGTCGTCCTGGACCTGAAACAGCCGGCGGCGCAGGCCGCGATGGAAAGGCTGCTCGCCACCGCGGACGTGCTGATGCACAGCATGCGGCCGCAGAAGCTGGCGGCGCTGGGCCTGGCGCCGGCGGACGTGATGGCGCGCCATCCGGCCCTGATCTATACCAGCCTGCTCGGTTTCGGCGAGGACGGCCCCTACGGCGGCAAGCCTGCCTACGACGACATCATCCAGGGCCTGGCCGGCAACGCGGCGCTGATGGCCGAGCAGACCGGCGATGCCCGGTATTTCCCGACCATCGCCGCGGACAAGACCTGCGGCCTGATAGCGGCGTTGTCGGTCTGCGCCGCGCTGGCGGGACGCGGCCAGCGCGGCCACCGCGAGCGGCGCGGCACGCTGGTCGAGGTGCCGATGTTCGAATCGATGGCTGCCTTCAATCTGGTCGAGCATCTGTACGGCCTGCATTTCGATCCGCCGCGCGGCCGGGCCGGCTATCCGCGCGTGCTGGCGCCACTGCGACGGCCGTATCGCACCGCCGACGGCCACGTCTGCATGATGCCGTACACCGACGGGCACTGGCGCGACTTCTTCACGGCAGCGCAAAGGCCCGACCTGGCCGCCGATCCCCGCTTTGCCGGCATCGCCGCGCGCACGACGCATATCGAGGCGCTGTATGACATCACCGGCGAGATCGTGCAACAGCAGACCACCGCGCATTGGCTCGAGGTCTGCGAATCGCTGCAGATTCCGGTGGCGAAGGTGAATACGTTGTCCGAGCTGCCGCACGATCCGCATCTGCAGGCCACCGGGTTTTTCACCTCGCTGCACGATCCCGGGATGGGCACGCTGCGCTTTCCCGGCGCGCCAGTGCGCTTCGACGGAGAGCGCGCGCCGATCGGCATGCCGCCGAGGTTGGGCGAGCACACGGCCGCGGTACTGACCCGCGCCGGTATCACGGCCGCCGAACTGGATGCGATGTTGGCAAGCGGCGCGACCCGCTGCGTGGCGATGCACCCCGCCGGCGATGCCGCGGCGATTCCAGGTAACGAGATCCCCCATCAGGAGACCCAATGAATCACGACAGCCTGCCCCGGCTCGGCCAGGGCTTCCATTGGCAGGACCTCGAGGAAGGACAGACCTTCCGCACCTTCCGCCGTACCGTCACCGAAACCGACCTCGTCAATTTCATCGGCGTCACCGGCATGCTCGAAGCGATCTTTATCGAGGACGGCTACGACGCCGGCGCGATTCGCGGGCGGCCCGTGCCCGGCGCGCTGACCTATGCCCTGGTCGAGGGCTTCATCTTGCAGACGATGATCCAGGGCACCGGCCTCGCGATGCTGGAGCTGACGCAGAAGATCCACGGCCCGGTCGTGGTCGGCGACACGATCTGGGCGACGGTCAAGGTCACCGGCATCCGGCCCACCTCGAAGAGCGGGCGCGCCGTCGTCGATTCGCTGATCGAGGTCTACAACCAGCGCAACGAGAACGTGATGACCTATACCGCCCGGCGCCTGCTGGCCGGACGCTGATCCACCCCCACAAGAGGAACACCGACGCGGCACGATGCCGCGCGCAGGAGACCATCATGCATGCCAAGTCCCTCGCCGCCATGGCGACGATGATCGCGGCCATCGCGTCCACCGTCATCCCGACCGCCGCGCACGCGGCCGACAATGCGAACAACAACGCCCCCGGCTTTCCCTCGCGGCCGATCAGGCTGGTGGTGCCGTTTCCGCCGGGTGGCCCGACCGACCTGGTGGCGCGCGTGATCGCCAAACAGATGTCCGACGAGCTCGGCCAGCAGGTGCTGGTCGACAACCGGCCCGGCGCCAACGGCAATATTGGCGCGGAGCTGGTCGCCAAGGCGCCGGCCGACGGCTATACGGTGCTCTACAACACCTCATCGATCGCCCTGAGCGCGACGCTCTACCGCAAGCTGAACTACGACGGCCGCCGCGATTTCGCGCCGGTGGCGCTGACCGCCGCGGTGCCGCTGGTGATCGAGGTCAACGCGCAGCTGCCCGTGGGCAACCTGCAGGAGTTCATCCAGTATGCGAAGGCCCAGCCGGACAAGCTGACCTACGGCTCGGCGGGCAATGGCAATGTCACGCATCTGGCCGCCTTCCTGTTCCTGCAGGCCAACGGCATCCGCGCGGTACACGCGCCGTACAAGGGCAGCGCGCCCGCGTTGACCGACCTGGCGGGCGGGCAGGTGCAATTCATGGCCGACACCATCAACTCGTCGCTGCCCTTTATCCGCGACAGGAAGCTGCGCGCGCTGGCCGTCACCAGCCTGAAGCGCAATGGCCAGTTGCCCGATGTGCCGACGGTGGCAGAGACCGTGATGCCGGGCTTCGAAGTGGCCGCGTGGCAGGGCATGCTGGTCCCGGCGAAGACTCCGCCGGAGATCGTGCGAAAGCTCAACGCCGCCACCATGAAGGCGTTGGCCGCGCCCGAAGTGCGCGCGAGCCTGGCGGCCCAGGGCGCCGAACCGCGCGGCTCCACGCCGGAAGGCTACGGCAGCTATCTGGCCGCGGAGATCGAACGTTGGCGCAAGGTGATCCACGATTCCGGCGTGACGCTGGACTGAAGCGATGCGGTGCGCACGCTTTGCCCATTCTTGGTAACGACGGGGATCCGAGGGAAAACACGGCGAGAACACGCCGCGATGGCAGGGATGCCGGACAGAAAAGCGGGAAGCAGAATGAATTCACTGGCCACGCCGCCGGCTCCGCGATCGGAGCGGCATGCGCGGCCAGCGAACTGGCTCAGGCATGGGTCAGCACGAACTGGCCGGCGGCCTGGTGCGACGCGTCGCCGGCGTCGTCGTTACGCGGGGCGCTACCGAGGCCGGCGAAGCGGCCGTGCGCCTGGGCGCGAAGCAGCGTCGGCGCGGGCAGGCAGGTGGCCAGCAGCACGGTGGCGGACACGCCCAAGGAGAACAGGCCAAGCGACAGCAGGGTCAACAGGGTGGTTTGCATCAGGACACTCCGATAAGACATCAATCAAGGAATGCCCAGTATATGGTGCAACGCACCAGAAGTAAATATTCTGTATGTGATATATCAATAAGCACCCAACTCTGTCGTTCTCGTGCCACAGACCTCGCTTATCCGGTCTTCAACGCCACATCGGGACCCTCCTGTTCGGCGATGACGCGCCAGATGGCCGCGGCATTCGGCTTCAGCGATCGTCCTTTGCGGCGCACCAGCACCACCTGCATCGCGGCGTGCGGCCGCAGCGGCAGCAGGACCACGCCGGGCGGGACGCCCGCGGCGCGGGCGCGCGATGGCACCACGCCGAGCCCTTGCCGCCGCGCCACCATGCCGAGCACCGCGCAGAAGTGGCCCAGGGGCCGATAGACCCGCGGCCGCACGTGGTAGGCGGCCATGGCGCGCTCGATGGCCGCCAGCATGCCCGATTGCCGGTCGAGCCCGAACAGTTGCGCATCGTTCAGGTCGCCCCATCCCAGCGCCTCGCGCGACGCCAGCGGATGGCCAGTCGGCAGCACCGCGTGGAAGGTCTCCTCGTACAGCGGCTCGAACTGCAGCTCGGCGCAAGGCTCCGGATCGCCGACCACCGCGAAATCGACTTCGCCGCCGCGCACCGCATGCAGCGCCGCCTCGGGGCCGACATCGCGCAGCACGATATCGATGTCGGGCCAGGCGCTCTGGCATGCCTGCAGCCAGGCCGGCGCCAGCATGGAGGACAGCATCGGCCCCACCGCCAGCTGCACGCGACCTTGCGCCGGCCGCGCGCTGGAGTGTGTTTCGTGCAGGGTCTGTTCGACCTCGTCGATCAGATGGCAGATGCGTTCGGACAGCAGCGTGCCGGCCTCGGTCAGCTCGACCTGCCGCGTGGTGCGGTCGAACAGGCGCAGGTCGATCTCCTCTTCCAGTTCGCGCACGCTGCGGCTGACGGCCGATTGCGTCAGTCCCAGTTCGGCGGCGGCACGGGTGAAACTGCGATGCCGCGCGACGGCGGCGAAGGCCTTCAACTGCGGAAGCGAGACATTCATCGTGGTCTCCTCTGGCACCGCGAGCCTCGTGGGCGCGCGGCCGCTGCCGGTGCCGCCGGCATGGGCCGGCGGGGCAGCGCTGTGCTTTTTTATGTCGCCACGGTCGTCCGGCAGGGCTGCGCCGGCGCCGATGGGTTCTTCGATGCTAGTGCAAACGACTATCCACGACGCCTTAACTTTTTTATTAAGATCATTGACGACCGTCTATGGATGGACAGCGCTGCGGCAACCATGTCGAGATGCCCTGCAGCGAAACGTGCCGGATCTCGCGCCGCAGCAAGCGCCGCGCCGACCGAATGAGGCCGCCATGAAAAACGCCACGCTGCGCCAGCTCAAGGTCTTCGAAACGGTGGCCCGTCACCTGAGTTTTTCGCGCGCGGCCGAGGAATTGCACCTGACGCAGCCCGCCGTCTCCACGCAGGTCCGCCAGCTCGAGCACCACGTCGGCCTGCCGCTGTTCGAGCAGCTGGGCAAGAAGATCTACCTGACTCCCGCGGGCACCGAGATGCTGCACTACAGCCGCAGCATCATCGAGCAGTTCCGCGAGGCCGAGGACGCCATGGCGCAGCTGAGCGGCATCGCGGGAGGCCGGCTCAATATCGCGGTGATCAGCGCGGGCGACTACTTCTTCCCGCGCGTGATCGCCGAATTCATGCGGCGCCACCCCGGCGTGACGCTGAACCTGGCCGTGCACAACCGCGAAGAGCTGCTGCACCAGCTGGCCGGCAACCTGACCGATCTGGCCGTGATGGTGCGGCCGCCGGCCGGCATGGATACCGTCAACGACTCCTTTGCGCCCCACCCCTATGTCATCGTCGCCGCGCCCGACCATCCCCTGGTCGGCAAGCGCAACGTGCCGCTGTCCGCGCTGACCGACGAGGCCTTCATCTGCCGCGAGAAGGGCTCGGACACCTGGAACTCGATGCAGGAAGGCTTCGCAGCCCGGCTGCAGAACCTGCGCATCACGATGGAGATCAAGAGCACGGAGACCATCAAGCAGGCCGTCATCGCCAATATGGGCATCGCCTTCCTGTCGGCCCATACGGTCGCGCTGGAACTGCGCACGGGCCATCTCGCCGTCCTCGACGTGGAAGGCTTCCCGGTCATGCTCAATTGGTATGTGGTTCACCGCAAGAACAAGCGGCTGCCGCCGGTCGCGCTGGCGTTCAAGCATTTCCTGCTGAGCGAAGGGGCGGCGCAGATCGATCGCATCACCGCGGTCGACGGCCTGATTCGCGGCAAGGGCACCGCCGCCGGCTCCTAGCGCGCGATCGATCCATAAACGATGGCTTATGGTTTTGCCGATCAACTTCAATTGTTGTTAATCGTTCGTGGCCCCTATGCTGCCTGCATGTCCCACCGCACCGGCAAAGGAGAGCGACCATGGAACAAGCGCAGATCGAACGGCAGAACGACATTCCCACCGCGGCCACGGTACAGCAGCAGCCGTCGGTACAGCAGCAGCTGGCCGCCTACAACTCGGCTTTCGTCGAGCTGGGGCTGCGGTTCCGCTGGGATGAGGCCATGTATGGCTGGCTGTGCGGCGTGGTCGAGTGCGAGCGCACCCGCATCGCGCACTACATCGAGACCTACCACGCGCATCTGCTGACGGCGTACGACGCGCCGTTCCTGAGCCAGCTGATCCTGGAGAAGAAGAACGCGTATCTGGAAGCGATGGGGCGGCGGGTGAGCTGAGCGCTGTCACGTCGTTCCCGCGCAGGCGGGAACCCAGCGTCTTCGAAACAGCTTCTTCGAAAGCCACTGGATCCCCGCCTGCGCGGGGACGACGGGTTCTGGCGGGGACGACGGGTTCTGGCGGGGACGACGGGCTCTGGCGGGGACGGCGGACCTTGGCGGGGACGGCGGGCCTTGGCGGGGACGGCGGGCCTTGGCGGGGACGGCGGGCCTTGGCGGGGGCGACGGGCCTTGTATCGCCCTACTGTCTTGTATCGCCCTACTGTCTTGTGTCGCCCCACTTCGCCCCTGACCTACTTCGCCCCCGACGACCGCGCGCCGCGCACACCGGCCCGCGCGCCGATCGCGATCCCCGCTGCCGCGACCGCGGCGAGCGCCAATCCCGCCAGCACGACCCACGGACCATGGCCGCCGGACCACCAGGCGGTCGACATGGCCAGGCCCAGCCCGCCGAGACAACCTGCATGCAGCGCGAATGCGCCGGCGTGGCCGTAGCCGGCCAGGCCGGCCACCATCGACGCGCCGGCGAGCAGATACGCCAGCTCTTCCGGATCCATCATGGCAGGCCTCCATCGCGAGCGAGGCCGGCGGCGCGTTGCCGCGCGGGCTAGCCGCCGACCGGATTGATCAGCGCACCGATGCCTTCGATGCGCACTTCGACGACCGCGCCGGCCTTCATCGAGCCCACGCCAAGCGAGGTGCCGCAGGCGATCACGTCGCCCGGCATCAGGGTCATGTCGCGCGAGAGCCGGCTGACCACCTGCTCCGGCGTGAAGATCATGTCGTCCAGCGGATAGCGCTGGCGCTCGGCGCCATCGAGCCGCGTGACCACGCTGGCATCGCGCCAGTCGAAGCCCGTGACGATGGCCGGGCCCAGGCAGCCGAAGGTGTCGAAGCCCTTGGCACGGCACCACTGCGGGAAATTCGGGTCTTCGGCAATCAGGTCGGCGGCGGTGACGTCGTTGACGACCGTATAGCCGAAGATATGCGCCGCCGCGTCGGCGACCGGCACATCGCGGCAGACGCGTCCGATCACGATGCCCAGTTCGCCCTCGAACACGATCTTGCCGCCATAGCCGACCGGCCGCGCGATGGTGTCGCCCGGGCCGGCCAACGAGGTGCCCGGCTTGATCAGGAACAGCGGATGCGCCGGCTCGGGCTTGCCCAGCTTCTGGGCCAGCGCGCGGAAGTTGTTCCACAGCGCGACGATCTTGGACGGCTCGCACGGCGCAAGCAGCCGCACCTCGTTACGCGGGAACGAGACGCCGGTGGGCTTGGGCGAGGCGTAGCCCGGGCCGTCGTATTCGAACACCCGCTCGCCATCGAGCCGGCCCATCCGTGGCCGGCCATCGCCGGCGTCGAAGCGAATCCAGGTTTGCATGGGGTCTCCTGTGGCGGGTGTGGGTGGTCAAGGTGTGGCGGCGTCGGGGCGCTGCCCTCTCCCCCGGCCCCTCTCCCGCAAGCGGGAGAGGGGAGAAAACCGCGGGCTTGAGCAAGACTCTCGTCGCCCGCGTACCGAGCCCCCCTCTCCCGCACGGCGAGAGAGGGGGCGGGGGGAGGGCAGGCAGCGCCTCCCAACGCCGCCGCCCTCCCCCAGGTTGCGCGCGCTCAGATCTTGCCCGCGCCCCGCGCCCACTTGTACTTCGCACCGAGCACCGCGACCGGGATCTCGGTCGAGTACGCGTAGGCCGGTACCCCATGCTGGTACAGGTATTCGGCCGCTTCCTCGACCTGCACGTCGCCGGCCAGCGAGGCGACGATCGGCTTCTCGATGCCCTTGGCCGCCATCTCCTCCTTCACCTCGACCACCAGCTTGGCGAACACCATCGGCGGCGTGATGATCGTGTGCCAGTAGCCGAGGATGATCGCGTGGATGCGCGGGTCCTCCAGCCCCAGCTTGATCGTGTTCCGATAGGTGGTCGGCGGCTCGCCGCCGGTGATGTCGACCGGATTGCCGGCCGCGCCGAACGGCGGGATGAACTTGCGGAAGGCCGCGTCCAGGTCCTCCGGCATCGTCATCAGCGACAGCCCGTTGTCGACGCAGGCATCGGAGAGCAGCACGCCCGAGCCGCCCGCGCCGGTGATGATCACCACGTTCTCGCCCTTCGGCGTCGGCAGCTTCGGAATGCCCCGCGCGAATTCGAGCAGGTCGCGCAGCGAGCGGGCGCGAATCACGCCGCATTGCTTGAAGACATCCTCGTAAATGCGGTCGTCGCCGGCCAGCGCGCCGGTGTGCGAGCTGGCGGCGCGGGCCCCAAGGCTCGTGCGGCCCGCCTTGAGCACCACCACCGGCTTGACCTTCGAGACGCGGCGCGCCGCCTCGGCGAACGCGCGCCCGTCCTTCAGATCCTCGCAATGCTGCGCGATGATCTCGGTCTCGTCGTCCTGCTCGAAGAAGGTCAGCAGATCGTCTTCGTCGATATCCGACTTGTTGCCCAGGCCCACGATGGCGGACACGCCCATCTTGGCCGAGCGCGAGAACCCGATGATGGCCATGCCGATGCCACCCGATTGCGAGGACAGTGCGGCCTTGCCCTTGACGTCATAAGGCGTGCAAAACGTGGCGCACAGATTCTTCGGCGTGTAATAGAAGCCGTAGATGTTCGGCCCCATCAAGCGGATGTCGTACTTGCGCGCGATCGCGACAATTTCTTCCTGGCCTTCGACGTTTCCGGTCTCGGCAAAGCCGGAAGGAATCAGTACCGCGCCGGGGATGCCCTTCTTGCCGACTTCCTCCAGCGCCTGCGCCACCAGCTTGGCGGGGATCGCAAACACCGCCACGTCGATCTCGCCCGGTACATCGAGCACGCTCTTGTAGGCGGTCATGCCCATGATCTCTTCGGCCTTCGGATGGATCGGATAGATCTTGCCCTGGTAGCCGCCGTTGATCAGGTTCTTCATCACGGAATTGCCGATCTTGCCGTCCTCGGCCGAGGCGCCGATCACCGCGACGGTATCGGGCCGCATGATGCGGTTCATCTGCGCGACGATCTGCTGCTGCGTGGGGCGATAGCGCTGCGGCTGCGGCGCGTGGTCCAGCACGATCCGCACGTCGGCCGCGATCGCGCCGCCCGGGCTCGCAAAGACCGGGTTCAGGTCCAGCTCGGCAATCTCGGGGAAGTCGGTCACCAGCTGCGACACGCGCTGGATCATGCTGGCCAGCGCGGCGCGATCGACCGGCTCGGCGCCGCGCACGCCCTTGAGCACCTGCGCGGCGGCAATGCCGTCGAGCATGCCAAGCGCGTCCTGCTCGCTCGCCGGCGCCATGCGGAAGGTGATGTCCTTGAGCACCTCGACCAGCACGCCGCCCAGGCCGAACGCCACCAGCTTGCCGAACGACGGATCGGTGACTGCGCCGATGATGACCTCCTGCCCGCCGCCGATCATCTTCTGCACCTGCACGCCGACGATCTTCGCCTTGGCGTTGTAGCGCTTCGCGTTGTCCAGGATGGTCTGGTAGCCCTGCTCGACCTTCCGCGCGTCGTCCAGCCCGACCAGCACGCCGCCGGCCTCGGTCTTGTGCAGGATGTCCGGCGACACGATCTTCATCACCACCGGAAAGCCGATGCGGCCGGCAAGCTCGACCGCCTCGGCCGGCGACGTCGCCAGCCCTTCGCCCGGCACCGCAATGCCATAGGCATCGCAGACCAGCTTGCCTTCGGGCGCGGTCAGCGCGGTGCGTCCCTGTTCCTTGGCGGTGGCGAGAATATTGCGCACCGCGTCCTTGTCATACGCCATGTCAGACCTCCATCGGGTCATGGTTGCAGCGGAGTTTGCGAACGAAGGGCGGCGCCGGGCCGCCCGGGCAAGGCGGCGTCAGACCGCGCCGGCCGCGCGCAGCGCCTCGATCTGCGCGGGCGTGCGGCCCAGCCATTCGAGGATCTCGGTGGTGTGCTCGCCCAGCAGCGGCGAGCGATCGACCTGGACCGGCGATTCCGACAGGTTGATCGGACAGCCCAGTTGCACATAGCGGCCGCGCTGCGGGTGATCGACTTCGACCAGATAGCCGCGCTCGTACAGCGAGCGGTCCTCGATCAGGTCCTTCATCGACAGGATCGGGCCGCATGGCACGTCGACCTCGTTGAGCGCTTCCATCACCTCGAACTTGGTGCGCGTGCGCGTCCATTTCTCGATGATCGAGAAGCATTCGGGCAGGCATTTGAGGCGCGCCTCCGGCGTGGCGAACTGCGGATGCGAGATCAGGTCCTCGCGCCCGCACAGCCGCATCAGCGGTTCCCAGCCCTGCGGTTGCACGATCACGTAGACGTAGTCGTTGGCCCCGCCCGGCGCGCAGCGCAGCGCCGCGCCCGGCTGCCCGCCGCCGGAGGCATTGCCCGCGCGCGGCACGTAGTCGCCGAATTCCTTGTTCGGGTATTCGCGCAGCGCGCCGGCCGCCAGGCGCTGCTGGTCGCGCAGCTTGACGCGGCACAGGTTCAGCACCGCGTCCTGCATCGCGACCTCGACGCGCTGGCCCTTGCCGGTCTGCTCGCGCTGCAGCAGCGCAGCCAGGATGCCGATCACGCAATGCACGCCGGTGCCCGAATCGCCGATCTGCGCGCCGGTCACGGTCGGCGGCCCTTCCTCGAAGCCGGTGGTCGAGGCCGAGCCCCCCATGCACTGCGCAACGTTCTCGTAGGCCTTGCAGTCGGCGTACGGGCCGGGGCCGAAGCCCTTGATCGAGGCGTAGATCAGCCGCGGATTGAGCGCGCGCAGCCGGTCCCAGTCGAAACCGGCGCGATCGAGCACGCCCGGCCCGAAGTTCTCGACCAGCACGTCGCAGCGCTCGACCAGGTCCTCCAGCAGCGCCTTGCCTTCCGGCGTCTTCATGTTCAGCGTCAGGCTGCGCTTGTTGGAGTTCAGCATCGTGAAATAGAGGCTGTCCGCGTTGGGCACATCGCGCAGCTGGCTGCGCGTAATGTCGCCCCGGCCGGGCAGCTCCACCTTGATCACGTCCGCCCCCAGCCACGCCATCAGCTGCGTGGCCGACGGCCCCGCCTGCACGTGCGTCATGTCCAGGATGCGTACTCCTTCCAATGCCTTGCTCATGGCGTCGTCTCCTCGCCTCTATGGTGTGATCGTGGGTTGGACAGGAGCCGGTCGGCGCGGCCGGTGTGCGGGTGTGCGCGGGCGTGCAAGGGCGTGCTTCGCCCGCCGGATGCCAGGGTCCTGTACGGGCCCTGGCCATCCGGTGTCGCTCGCCGCGATCGCGCCGCCGGCCGGCAGCCGGCTACTTGTACATGGTCTGGTTCTTGGTGCCCGGGGCGTACTCGCGCGGATCGACCCAGATATTGATCACCGCGGACTTGCCGGTACGCGCGATCGACTCGCGCCCGCGCTGCAGCGCGCCGGCGATCTGGGCTGGGTCCCGCACCTCCTCGCCGTAGCCGCCCAGCATCTGCGCGAACTGGCTGAACGGCACGTCCGACAGCAGGTTGCCGACGTTGCCGCGCGATTCGCCATACTTGGCCAGCTGCCCGTAGCGGATCTGGTTCATCGCCGAGTTGTTGCCGATCACCGCCAGATACGGCACGCCGAAGCGGTTGGCGCTCTCCATGTCGAAGGCCGTCATGCCGAAGGAGCCGTCGCCGTAGTAGCACAGCACCTCCTTGCCGGGATTGGCCAGGCCCGCCGCGATGGCAAAGCCGGTGCCGACGCCGAGCGAGCCCAGCGCACCCGGGTCCATCCACTGGCCGGGATTGCGCGGCCGTACCGCCTGCGCGGAAATCGTGACCACGTCGCCGCCATCGCCGATATAGATGGTGTCCTCGCCGAGGAAGGCGTTCAGCTCATGGGCGACGCGATACGGATGAATCGGCGTGCTGTCCGACAGGAACAGCGGCATCAGCTTCTGCGTGGCCACGCCTTCGGCCTCGGTCAGGTCCGCCATCCACTTGCGGCGCGCCTGGCGCTTGTCCTGCTTGATGCGGCCGCTGGCGGCCTGCAGCACCGCGCCAAGGATCGCGCCGGGGTCGCCGACCAGACCCAGGTCGATCTCGCGGTTCTTGCCGACGGTGCGGTAGTCCATGTCGATCTGCACCAGCGTCAGCTCCTTGCTGATGCGCTTGCCGTATCCCATGCGGAAGTCGAACGGCGTGCCGACGATCACCAGCACATCGGCGTTGGCAAAGGCCTGCGAACGGGTACGGTCGAAATGATGCGGATCGCCCGGCGGCAGCAGCCCGCGGCTCGCGCCATTGAAATAGCCCGGAATATCGAGGCCGCGCAGCAGCGCGATCGCTTCCTCATGACCGCGCGCGGTCCACACCTGCTGGCCGAACAGGATGGCGGGCCGCTCTGCGTTGACCAGAATGTCGGCCAGCTTCTCGATGTCGCGCGGATCGCCGATCGACTTGGTCGAGGCGCGATAGTGGCCCGGGCGCGGTACCACCGCGCGGGCGACGTCGACCTCGCGGTCCAGCACGTCGCGCGGAATCTCCAGATAGGCCGGCCCGGGCGCGCCGTTGAAGCATTCGCGCGCGGCCATCGAGATCATGTCGGCGACGCGCTCGGTGCTCGGCACGGTGGCGGCGAACTTGGTGATCGGCGCCATCATGTCGACGTGCGGCAGATCCTGCAGCGAGCCCATCTTGTGCTGCGTCAGCGCGCCCTGCCCGCCGATATGCAGCACCGGGCTTTCGGAGCGGAAGGCGGTCGCGATGCCGGTGACGGCATTGGTGCAGCCCGGCCCGGCAGTCGTCACCACGCAGCCGAGCTTGCCGGTCTGGCGGGCATAGCCGTCGGCCGCATGCGCGGCGACCTGTTCGTGACGCACGTCGATGATGCGGATCCCCTCGTCGACGCAGCCATCGTAGATGTCGATGATGTGGCCGCCGCACAGCGTGAAGATGGTATCGACCCCTTCGTTCTTCAGCGCCCGCGCGACCAGATGGCCGCCCGACACGATGCCGGCATCCCGGCTCTTCTGCTTCAGGGTGTCATCGGCCGTCGTCGATTCCGGCCGCAGCGATACGACTGCAGACATGTGTTGGTCTCCTCGTTGGACTGCGGGCGGCCCTGTTGTGTGGGCACGCACCGCTTCACCTTCTTCTTCGGCAGGGCTGCCGGCTTGCGACGCGAATCGATCGTTTCGGGCGATCTTGATGACATACCGTATGTGATATATCAAAGGTCGGCAAGGACAAAATGTGGGAAAGGCGCCGACTTTCGACGACGCATCGCAGCAAAACAGCCATTTTCATGCCGATAAATTCGGCCAACTTCTATAAAGACGGTCGCTTAGTGGCGATCGGCATCAATCGCGGCCGACCCTTGACCGGGGTCCCGCAAGTGCCGATATTTCGCCTTGTTGTGCGTTGATATACTACATACCATATTCACACAGGCGCCCGGCGCAATGCCGCCCCATCCTGTCAGCCACCACAACGACGTATCCAAACCAGTGAGGAGACAGTGAACATTCACGAATATCAGGCCAAGGAGCTGCTGCGGCGCTACGACGTCGCCGTGCCGCGGGGCGCGGTTGCGTTCACGCCGGACGAGGCAGCCAACGCGGCGCGCACGCTGGGGGGCCCGCTCTGGGTCGTCAAATCGCAGATCCATGCCGGCGGCCGCGGCGCCGGACGCTTCCAGAACGATCCCGGCGGCAAGGGCGGCGTGCGCGTGGCGCGCTCGCTCGAGGCGGTGCGCGAGGAAGCCGGCAAGATGCTCGGCGCGGTGCTGGTCACCAGGCAGACCGGCGCGGCCGGGCGCGAGGTGCGGCGCCTCTATGTCGAGGAAGGCTGCGACATCGCGCGCGAACTCTATTTCGGCATGCTGATCGACCGCGCCACCTCGCGCATCACGCTGATGGCATCGACCGAAGGCGGCATGGACATCGAGGAGGTGGCCGCACACACGCCGGAGAAGATCCTGAAGCTGGCGATCGACCCGGCCACCGGCATCCAGCCCTTCCACGCGCGGCGCCTGGCTTTCGGGCTCGGCCTGCGCGGCAAGCAGGTCGGCGAGGCCACGCGGCTGTTCCTGGCGGCCTATCGCGCCTTCACCGAACTGGACGCCTCGATCGTCGAGATCAATCCGCTGGTCGTCACGCACAGCGGCCACGTGATGGCGCTCGACGCGAAGTTCAACTTCGACGATAACGCGCTGTTCCGCCATCCCGATATCGAGGCGATGCGCGACGAGGCGGAGGAAGACCCGGCCGAGACCGAGGCCGCGCGCCATGCGCTGAACTACGTCAAGCTCGACGGCAATATCGGCTGCATGGTCAATGGCGCCGGCCTGGCGATGGCCACGATGGACATCATCCAGCTGCATGGCGGCAAGCCGGCCAACTTCCTCGATGTCGGCGGCGGCGCGACGCGCGAGCGCGTGGCGACGGCGTTCCGCCTGATCCTGGCCGACCGCAATGTCGAAGGCATCCTCGTCAATATCTTCGGCGGCATCATGCGCTGCGACGTGATCGCCGAGGGCGTGGTCGCGGCCGCGCGCGAGGTCGACCTGACCGTGCCGCTGGTGGTGCGGCTCGAAGGCACCAACGTCGAACTGGGCAAGACCATCCTGCGCGATTCGGGATTGCCGATCGTCTCGGCGGACGATCTGGCCGATGCGGCCAGCAAGGTTGTCGCCGCGGTACAGAGCAACGCACGGGGCAACGCACGAAGCAACGCAGCGGACAACAAGCGGGGAGGACATTGACATGGCCGTGCTGATCGACAACAACACGCGCGTGCTGTGCCAGGGCCTGACCGGCGCGCAGGGCAGCTTCCATACCGAGCAGGCGCTGGCCTATGGCACGAAGATGGTCGGCGGCGTGACGCCCGGCAAGGGCGGCGAATCGCATCTCGGCCTGCCGGTATTCGATACCGTGGCCGAGGCGGCCGAGCGCACCGGCGCGCAGGCCTCCGTGATCTACGTGCCGCCGCCCTTCGCGGCCGACGCAATCCTTGAAGCCGTCGACGCGGGCCTCGAGCTGGTCGTCTGCATTACCGAGGGTATTCCGGTGCTCGACATGGTGCGCGTCAAGCGCGCGCTGGCCGGCTCGCACACGCGGCTGGTCGGGCCGAACTGCCCGGGCGTGATCACGCCCGGACAATGCAAGATCGGCATCATGCCGGGCCATATCCATCGGCCGGGCAGGATCGGCGTGGTGTCGCGTTCGGGCACGCTGACCTATGAAGCGGTGGCCCAGACCAGCGCGGCCGGGCTGGGTCAATCGACCTGCATCGGCATCGGCGGCGATCCCGTCAACGGCACCAACTTCATCGATTGCCTGCGGCTGTTCCTCGCGGACGACGACACCGAGGGCATCATCCTGATCGGCGAGATCGGCGGCTCGGCGGAGGAGGAAGCCGCGCAGTTCCTGCGCGAGTCCGGCAGCGACAAGCCAGTGGTCGGCTTCATCGCCGGCACCACCGCGCCGCCGGGCCGGCGCATGGGCCATGCCGGCGCCATCATCTCGGGCGGCAGCGGTACCGCGGAGGCGAAGATCGAGGCGATGCGCGCGGCCGGCATCCATGTCGCGCGCTCGCCGGCGGAGCTGGGGCAGACGATGGCGAAAGCCCTGAACGCGTAGCACAAGCCGTCTCGCCACAACGAGCCGCCGCCGTTGCCGTGCACCGGTGACGGCTCGCCGGATTCTCCCTTCGCTGCCCTTCCTTCCCATATCGGCAAGCGCCGGTGTCCGGACCGGTGCAACCCGGCATCCCGGCCGGCGCCATTCCCCTCGGCAATTCGTCCATCGCCAAATCGGCGCGGATGGCGTTATCGGTACGGCTGTCATCCCGGCGAAATGCGAATCGCGTATGGCCCCCATACAAATCGGTGACATGCCCAGGAAAATTTTCAAGTCTGCTATAGAAAATTCCGACTTCCGATGCAAAGGTGGCGTGCCTTATGATCAGCGCACAGTCACGGCCAGCATTGAAAAATCGCATAAAAAAATGCTGTGATCTGTATTTCCGATATATCTATATCGCCCGCCATTTATTAACGCGCGGGATATACCGTCACGCTCACACAAAAGGAATCGACATGGACATGCTCGCCGTGCAACGCGACCTCGCCATCCAGACCGGAGACAAATCGGGCCTCTATGTGCTCGATATGGCGATGGGGTACTCCGTTCAGGCCGCGCTGCGCGTTGCCGCGATGCTGGGCCTCGCCGACCATCTTCGCGATGGCCCGAAGACCGCCGCGGAGCTGGGCGCGGCAACCGAATCGGAGCCGCGCCGGCTGACGCAGGTACTGCGCCTGCTGTGCACCAGGGAGGTGTTTCGCGAGGATGAGCAGGGCCGCTACCACCTGACTCCGGCCGCCGAGAACCTGCGCAGCGACCATCCCCGCTCGTTGCGCGACGCGGTGATGATGATCACCCATCCGGCACTGTGGAACTCCGCCAGCCAGCTGATCGAGACCGTCAAGGGCCGCTCCGCCTTCAAGAAGTCGTCCGGCATGTATTTCTGGGAATACTGGGCCAAGGCCGAGCAGGACCAGGAACACTTCGATGTCGGCATGCGCTCGATGTCGCTGCCGGAGAACGAATTCCTGCTCGCGGCCTGTGAATTCCCCGAACATGCGACCGTGGTCGACATCGCCGGCGGCCAGGGCGGCATGCTGCTGCGCGTGCTGCAGCTCAATCCGACCGTGCGCGGCATCCTGTTCGACCAGCAGCACGTGCTGCCCAAGCATCGCCTCGGCGAGCTTGGCGACGACAGCCGCTGGCAACTGGCGGCCGGGGACTTCTTCAAGGAAGGCGATATCCCGTCCGGCGCGGACATCTATACGGCCAAGTACATCACGCACGATTGGGCCGATGCCGACGCCATCCGCATCCTGCGCAACGTGCGCAAGGCCATGACCAAACCCGGCAGCAAGCTGCTGGTGATGGACGCCGTGATCGAGCCGGGCAGCAACAAGCCCGATACCGGCAGGGTGATGGACGTGGTCTGTGCGGCCATCTACGCCAGCATGGAGCGCACCGAGGACGAACACCGCCATATCCTCGAACAGGCCGGATTCCGCCTGAACCGCATTATCGACACCGGCATGTATATCAAGGTGGTGGAAGCGATTCCGGTCTGATTCCAGCTGGCAGCGGCGCAGGCGAATTGCCTGCGCCGATCCAGGGCGACGCCAATCGGATTTCGGTCGCGCAATATGCGACCGGGGGATTCCATTGTCCTCGATAATCGGATCGATTGAATATCCGATAATTTAAATTCAATCGACAACAATAAAAACAATGGCATCGCAGCGAGAATTATTCCATTTCCATTCGAGCCGATAATGAATAGTCTTGCGCAAAGGCGTATGGCGATCGTGGGTGGCGGGGCAGCCGGGGTCGCCATGTTCATCGCCGCGGTTCAGCGGGGAACCGCGGACCGCATCTTCGTCGTCGAACCCGGCGTCATCGGGCCGGGCGCCGCGTTCTCTCCCCCAGATCACGATCTGATCTGCAACACCTCGGTCGACATCATGTCGATCGTGCCTGGCAAACCGCTGGACTTTCTCGATTACCTGACGGCCAACGGCCCCGCGGCGACCGCGGAGAGCTTCGTGCCGCGCCGGATCTACGGCGACTATCTGGCCGATCGCTTTCATCGGTATGCGAGGCTGGCGCGGGCGCGGGGCATCGAGGTCACCCATCTGCCGTATCGCTTCCGCGCGCTGAAGCGGCTCGGCCATCGGCGGTATGCCCTCGAACTCGAGGGCGTCGTCACCGCGGCGGCGGTGGTCGTTTCGGATGTGGTCTTCTGCATCGGCGGCGGCTCGCCGCGCCTGCCCGAGGCATTTGCCCCGCATCGCGGACACCCGCATCTGGTCCATTGCCCATACGACGAGACGCAGATGCGGACCAAGGTCCCGCCGCGGTCGCAAGTGCTGGTGATCGGCAGCAAGCTGTCGGCGATCGATGCCACGCTGCTGCTATGCCGTGCCGGCCATCGCGTGACCATGCTGTCGCCGTCGGGTCGGCTTCCTGCCGTGCGCGCCCGCTTCATGTGGGGCAACGAAGTCCCGATCGATGCGGACGGCCTGTTGCAGGCGATGACCCGCTGGGACGGACCCGCCGACGCGCCCTTGCCCGGCGCGCTCGGGTTCGGCTATCGAAAGTACTTTGCGCGGGCGGTCCGCGCCTGCACCGGCCGATCCTGGCGCGCGCAGTTTTCGCCGGCTGAGCCGGTCGACCAACGGCTGCGCGAAGACATCGCGATTGCCGAGCACGGCGGCACGGCCTGGCAAGACTGGGTCGTCAAGTTCGTCAACACGGCCAATTCGCTCTATCTCGACCACGGAGAGCGACGCATCGGCGGATTCCATCCCGCGTTCGCTTCGCTTCTGTTCGAATACCTGACCGCGGCGGCACTGCCCAATGCCAGGAAGATCCTGCGCTATCTGGAAAGTGGGCAGCTGACCGTCGAACGAGGCCAACCGCGCGATGTGGCGGTGGAACCGGGCGGCCTGGGATCCTGGCGCATCGATTGGGGCGGCGGCGAACGGCGCTTCGATGCGGTGGTCAATGCAGCCGGATTTCACGCGCCCTGCCTGGCGCTGAACGCCGATGGCGAGATCGAGGTCCAGTCCGACGGACGACGCGCCGTCGCGCCGATCCGGGCCGCGACCGACCTGTCCGCCCGGATTCCTCAATGGGCCGACACGGAGAACATCTGGCTCACTGGCGCGTCCCTGCAGGGGCGGCTGCTGACCGCCAGCGCCATCTTCATCATCACCAGCCTGGCCGACCGGATCGCTGCCGCGATGCTGCGCCCGCCCTTCCACAGCAACGTCGACATCGAGCCGCGCGCTGCCGGTCTCGTGCTGGCCCCTGCGGCCGCCACCGCGATGGCAACACGCTTCTAGCGCGCACTTCGACACGCCTCCCCCAATTTGCGAGCCACCACCATGGACATGCTGACCCGACCGGACCTGTCGTCCGACCAGTTCTTTGAAGATCGCTACGCAAGCTACCGCGTGCTGCGCGATCGCTTCCCGTTCTTCGATACCGAGATCGATGGCGAACCCTGCGTCGTCATCACACGCCATGCGGACGTCGACCAGGTGCTTCGCCACCCGTTCGTGACGGCCCAGCCGGAACCGGGCAAGTTCCCGGCGCGGGTGGGCAACGGTCCGGCCGCACGGCACTATCGCGAATCGCTGCCCAGCCTCGACCATCCGGAACACACGCGCATTCGGCGGATCCTGACGCCGGCGTTCATGCCCAAGGCGGTGGCGAAAATGCGCGAACGCATCGAGCGCGCGATCGAGCGTCATCTGGACAGGTTGGCGCACGAGTCCGAGGCCGATTTCATCGATGTCTTCGCCCAGCCGCTGGCGATCGAACTGGCCAGTTTGCTGATGCACATGTCGATCGAGCAGGCGACGCAGGTATTGGAGCGTTCGCAGGAACTGATTGCCGTGCTGGGCGTGACCAGCATGGGAGAAGGCGCGCTCGAGGCAGCGGACAAGGCCGGCAGCTACTGCCAGGCCTATGTGGACGACGTGGTCCAGGCGCTGAAGCGACAGCCGTTGCCTGCCGACGATTTCGTCGGCGTGATGCTGGCGTCCGAAGGCAAGGAAGGAGGGATGACGCGCTCGGAGATCGTGACGACGATCATCGGCGTCATCATCGCGGCCTACCATACGTCAAAGGCGATGTTCGCGACAACGACACTGGCCTTGCTCCGGCATCCCGACCAGAAGGCGCGGCTGATTGCCGATCCCGGCCTGGCCCGCTCCTGCTGGGAGGAGGGTCTGCGATTCGACGGCCCGGTGCATTTCATGCACCGGTATGCGAGCCAGCCGATCACGGTCGGCGACAGGGTGCTCGAGCCGGGACGCCGCCTGGTTGTCGGCCTGCAGGCCGGCAATCGCGACGAGCGGCGTTTCCCGCAGCCGGATCGCTTCATCATCGACCGCACCGACAACCGGCATCTCGCCTTTGCCGGCGGCCCGCATTTCTGTATCGGCGCCCAGCTGGTCCGGCTCGAGGGCGAGCTGCTGTTTCAGCGGCTGTTCCAGCGTTTCCCGAACATGGCGCTCCAGGGCCTGCAGTACGCGCCCATTCGGGACATCTCGTTCCCGATGCTGCTCACGCTGACGGTTTCACTGCGCTGAGGAGCGGGCCATGGATGACCTTCGCGTCGAGATGCGACCGGGCGCCTGCTGCGGGTTCGGCAACTGCGCCGCATTGGCCCCGCAGGTGTTCGTCTTCGACCCGGAACGGCACAAGCTGAAGTACATCGACCAGTCCCAGGTTGCGGCGCAGCTCGAGCAGGTGCGCCAAGCGGTGAACGAATGTCCCGCGGGAACGCTGGTGCTGGTGCGAGCCGCCGCCGATGGGCAGGAACCGGCGGCGGCA
>JAPSLP010000072.1 GCA_031180665.1 Cupriavidus sp.
GCGGCAGCATCGCAAACTAAAAAGGGAAGCGCTGCTTCCCTTTCGGACTGGAGCGGGAGACGAGTCTCGAACTCGCGACCTCAACCTTGGCAAGGTTGCGCTCTACCAACTGAGCTACTCCCGCATGACACTTGCTGCGGCAAACCCGGAAATCGCTTCCGGATCGACCAGAAAATTCTGGAGCGGGAGACGAGTCTCGAACTCGCGACCTCAACCTTGGCAAGGTTGCGCTCTACCAACTGAGCTACTCCCGCAGTGTCCTGCGTACTGCACTTGCAGTAAAACGGTGCTAAATCACTGCATATAGACCGCTTCTTGCTACATCTCGCTTCGTTCGTTTTGTTTCGTCAGAAGCGAGAACGAAATTATGCAAACATCCGACAATGAAGTCAAGCATATTTTTGCACTGATCCTCACTTTTGCGCGGCGGCCCTTGCGGCGGCCGCGCTGCGCTCGCGGATCTGCGGCCAGGCCAGCTTCATGTAATAGAACATCGACCAGAGCGTCAGCACCGCCGCGACATAGATCAGCCAGCCGCCCAACATGCCGGCGTCGATGCCGAACAGCGGCGCATCGAACAGCAGCAGCGGGATTGCGATCATCTGGAACGTGGTCTTGAGCTTGCCCAGGAAGTTGACGGCGACGCTCTTGGACGCGCCGATCTGCGCCATCCATTCCCGCAGCGCCGAAATGGTGATCTCGCGCCCGATGATCACCAGGGCGATCAGATCGCTGACGCGGTCCAGCGCCAGCAGCGACAGCAGCGCCGCGGCGACCATCAGCTTGTCGGCGACCGGATCGAGGAAGGCGCCGAACGACGAAGTCTGGTTCCAGCGCCGCGCGAGAAATCCGTCGAGCCAGTCCGTGGCCGCCGCCACGATGAAGAACACGGCGGCCGTCAGGTTCTTCGTCGGCATCGACAGCCAGGCATCCGGCAGATAGAAGACGCCGACCACGAGCGGAATCATCGCAACACGCAGCCAGGTCAGCAGGATCGGAATATTCAGCGGCATAGGCGGATCGGCAGGTCGAAGACGGGACAATCACGCGATTGTCGCCGATTCCGACATCAATTGAGCATTTCTCGAAGCGGGCACGGCCCATCGCGTTCCGCGCGGACGCCCGTTGTCCCGGCTGCGGCGCGATGGCGGCAGGGCCTGCCCAAGGCGCCGCCTCAGTGCAACTGCCGGTAGATCTCCTCGGCCAGCGTGCGCGAAATCCCGTCGACGCTGGCGAGCTCGTCGACGCTGGCCGCCATCACGCCGCGGATGCCGCCGAAGCGGGTCAGCAGCTTCTGCCGCCGGCGCGCGCCGATCCCCTCGATCTCCTCCAGCCGCGAGGTGGTCCGCGTCTTCGCACGGCGCGCGCGCATGCCGGTGATGGCGAAACGGTGCGCCTCGTCGCGGATCTGCGCGACCAGCATCAGCGCCGCACTGCCTTGCCCCAGCTCCAGCGCGGGCCGCCCGTCGGCGAACACCAGTGTCTCGAGGCCGACCTTGCGGCCTTCGCCCTTGGCCACGCCGACCAGCAGCCCGATATCGAGGCCCAGTTCCTCGAAGACCTGGCGCGCGACCTCGACCTGGCCCTTGCCGCCGTCGATCAGCACGATATGCGGCATCGCGGCGCTGTCCTCCTGGCTTCGCTCGACCAGTTTCTGATAGCGGCGCGTCAGCACCTGGCGCATCGCCGCGTAGTCGTCGCCCGGCGTGATGCCGTCGATGTTGTAGCGCCGGTATTCGCTGTTCTGCATCGCATGATGATGGAACACCACGCACGAGGCCTGCGTCGCCTCGCCGGCGGTATGGCTGATGTCGAAGCATTCCACCCGCAGCGCGCCGAGATCGTCGAGCTCGATGCCGATGGTTTCGGCCAGTGTCCGCGTGCGGGCCTCCTGGCTGCCCTGCTCGGCCAGGCGCCGCGCCAGCGCCAGCGCGGCGCCCTGCTGCGCCATCTCCAGCCAGGCGCGCCGCTGGCCCTGCGGCTGGCGCACCAGCGTGATGCGGCGGCCGGCCTGCATCGTCAGCGCCTCCATCAGCGCGCCGTCGGCCGGCGCATGGCTGACCACCAGGATCGGCGGCACCGGCTGATCGAGGTAGTGCTGCGCCATGAAGGCGGCCAGCACGTTGGCGGCGACACGCTCGGCGGCATCGGCGCCGGATTCGCCCACCTCTGCCACCTCTGCCACCTCTGCCACCTCGGCTGCCACAGCCGGCTCCCCGGCCTGCGGCGCGGCGACGATGTCCTCGGCCTCGTCATCGACGATCATCGCCGCCTCCTCGACATGCGCGGGGAAGTACGCCTTGTCGCCGAGGTGGCGGCCGCCGCGGACCATCGCCAGGTTGACGCAGGCGCGGCCCCCTTGCACCGCCACGGCAAGGATATCGATATTGCTGCTCTGCCCCACTTCCTCGACGGCCTGGCGCTTGAGCACCGTCGACAGCGCGCCGATCTGGTCGCGCACCGCGGCGGCCTGTTCGAACTCGAGCCGCTCGGCGTGCTGCTCCATCTTCTGCTGCAGCCCTTCGAGCACCTCCTTCTGCCGTCCCTGCAGGAAGCGCGCGGCGTTGCCCACGTCGCGCGCGTAATCCTCCTCGCTGATCGCCCCCACGCAGGGCGCCGTGCAGCGGTGGATCTGGTGCAGCAGGCACGGCCGCGTGCGGTTGTTGAAGACGGTGTCCTCGCAGGTGCGCAGCTGGAACACCTTCTGCAGGATCTGCATGCTCTCGCGCACCGCATGCGCGCTCGGGAACGGGCCGAAATACTGGTGGCGCCGATCGGTCGCGCCGCGGTAATACGCCATGCGCGGATAACGATGCGCGGACAGCTTCAACAGCGGGTACGACTTGTCGTCGCGGAACAGGATGTTGTAGCGCGGCGTCAGCGCCTTGATCAGGTTGTTCTCGAGCAGCAGCGCCTCGGCCTCGCTGCGGACCACCGTGGTGTCGATGCGGGCGATGCGCGAGACCATCATCGCGATGCGCGGCGACAGCTGGGTCTTGTTGAAATAGCTCGAGACACGCTTCTTCAGGTCGCGCGCCTTGCCGACATAGAGCACCCCGCCGGCCGCGTCGTAATAGCGGTAGACGCCCGGCAGGCCCGGCAGCGCGGCGATCACCGGGCGCGGATCGAAGCTGCCTGCCTGCTCCGGCTCCTGTGCGCCAGCCCCGGCGGGCGCAGCCGACGCGTCGGCAGACGATGCGCTGGCCGGGGGGGACGTCGGAGCGGGGCCCGGCTCGGGCGTGTCGGTGCGCGGCTCGGCCTCGGCGGGCGTGCCAGTGGGTTGCGGATCCGGACGTGACATCGGGGAAGGCGGCAGGGACATGCGATGGGCCGCCGCGAACGTGGAACGCTGCGCGCGCGAAGGCTCGCGGGGCTCTAAAATCGCAAGTTTAGAGCAATTCCACCTATGACCATCCGCTCCTGGGACATCTTCTGCACCGTGATCGACAACTTCGGCGACATCGGTGTCTGCTGGCGGCTTGCCCGCCAGCTGGCGCAGGAGCATGGCCACGCGGTGCGACTGTGGGTCGACGATCTGGCCAGCTTTGCCCGCCTGGCGCCGGCCATCGATCCCGCCGCCAGCCGCCAGCGCCTGACCGGCGTCGAGGTGCGCCGCTGGATCGCGGGCAGCGACGAGGGCGTGGACGGGCCGGCGGGCGACATCGTGCCGCACGACGCGGTGGTCGAGGCCTTCGCCTGCGAGCTGCCGCCAGCCTTCGTCGCGCGCATGGCGCAGGCCCCGCGCAAGCCGGTGTGGATCAATCTGGAATATCTGAGCGCCGAGCCCTGGGTGCGCGAGCACCATGGCATGGCCTCGCCGCATCCGCGCCTGCCGCTGACCAAGTACTTCTTCTTCCCCGGCTTCGAGCCGGGCACCGGCGGCGTGCTGCGCGAGTCGCTGCTGGGCATGCAGCGGCGCAGCTTCACCGGCTCCCCGGCCGCCCAGGCGCGGCTGTGGCATCAATTGGGCGTGACGCCGATCGACGGCGCGCATCGGGTCAGCCTGTTCGCCTATCCGAATCCCGCGCTGCCGGCGCTGCTGGCCCACTGGCGCGACGGGGGCGAGCCGGTGCAGTGCCTGATGCCGTCCGGGCCGGCGGCGCAACAGGCCTTTGCCTGGGCCGGCGCGGCCGCCGCCACAGCGGCGTCGCCGGGGGCGGCCTGCACGCTGGGAGCGCTGCATCTGCAACAGGTGCCCTTCCTGCCTCAGGAACAGTTCGACGAACTGCTGTGGGCCTGCGACGTCAATTTCGTGCGCGGCGAGGACTCGTTCGTGCGGGCCCAATGGGCCACGCGCCCCTTCGTCTGGCACATCTACCCGCAGGCCGACGACGCCCACCGCGTCAAGCTGGACGCCTTCCTGGCGCTGTATCGACAGCAGATCGGCGAGCCTGCCGACGCCGAGGCGATCACCCGCTTCTGGCATGTCTGGAACGGCGCCGCGGCGCCCGAAGAGGTCGCAGCCGCGTGGGACGGCCTGCGCGACGCGCTGCCCGGATTGGCCCGCACGGCACAGCGCTGGCAGCACAGCCTGGCCGCGCTGGGCGATCTGGCAGCGAACCTCGTAGCCTTTTGCGAAAGTCGGGTAAAATAGCGGGTTGATTTGATGGCGACCGGGCTGGAAATCCTGGGTTGCCCGCACGGCGCCCCCGGTGTCCGACCTGCGGGCCCCGCGCGGAACTGAGCACGGATCGCGAACGCGCCGCCCCGGCGCGCCCTCGCCACGCCGAACTCCCAGACATTTTTAATTCAGGAAGATTAGTTCAGATGAAAACCGCACAGGAACTCCGCGTCGGTAACGTGTTCATGATCGGTGCCGATCCGATGGTCGTGCAGAAGGCCGAGTACAACAAGTCGGGCCGCAACGCCGCGGTCGTCAAGATGAAGTACAAGAACCTGCTGACCGACGCGCCGGGCGAGGCCGTGTTCAAGGCCGACGACAAGTTCGAAGTGGTCGTGCTGGATCGCAAGGAATGCACCTACTCGTACTTCGCCGACCCGATGTACGTGTTCATGGACGCCGACTACAACCAGTACGAAGTCGAGAGCGACAACATGGGCGACGCCCTGCACTACCTCGAGGACGGCATGAACGTCGAAGTGGTGTTTTACAACGACAAGGCCATTTCGGTCGAAATGCCGACCACGCTGGTGCGCGAGATCGTCTACACCGAGCCGGCCGTCAAGGGCGATACCTCGTCGGGCAAGGTGCTGAAGAACGCCAAGATCAATACCGGCTTCGAACTGCAGGTGCCGCTGTTCTGCAACATCGGCGACAAGATCGAAATCGACACCCGCACCGGCGAATACCGCAGCCGCGCCAACTGAGGCGAGGCAGACGGATGGAACTGTCGTCCCCGCGAAGGCGGGGACCCGTGGCTTGAAAAGACGCTGGATTCCCGCCTTCGCGGGAATGACATGAAAAAGGGCAGCCCGACCGGCTGCCCTTTTTCATTGCGGAGCGCGCATTGCCGCAAGCGCTGCGACTTCAGCCGATCAGCGCCTCGTCGCGCAGCTGCCGCAGCGCGCTGCGATAGCCCGCGTCCTGCTCCAGCTTGTTCCAGGCCATCGCCTTGCCGCGCGCGAACAGCCGGCGCACGCGCCGCTGCGAGGCCTTGTCGATCGACACGTCGAGCTCGGCCAGCAGCTGGTCGGCGCGCTCCGGATGATTGCAGATCAGCACCATGTCGCAGCCCGCATCGAGCGCGGCGCGCGCGCCCTGCGTGACGGTGCCGGCGACGCTGGCGCCTTCCATGCTGAGGTCGTCGCTGAAGATCACGCCCTCGAAGCCGAGCTGGCCGCGCAGGATGTCCTGCAGCCAGTAGCGCGAAAAGCCGGCGGGATTCGGATCGACCTTGGGGTAGATCACGTGGGCCGGCATCACCGAGGCCAGCGTCATGCCCATCCACTGATACGGCCGCACGTCCTGCTCGAGGATCTCGTCCAGCGTGCGCTCGTCGACCGGCACCGCGACGTGCGAATCGGCCTCGACGTGGCCGTGCCCCGGGAAATGCTTGCCGCAGTTGGCCATGCCGGCCAGCAGCAGGCCATGCGTCAGATGATTGGCCAGCATCGCCACCACGCGAGGATCCGCGTGGAAGGCCCGATCGCCGATCACGCCGCTGCGGCCATAGTCCAGATCGAGCACCGGCGTGAACGACAGGTCGATATCGCAGGCGCGCAGCTCGGCAGCCAGCACATAGCCGCAAGCCACCGCGGCACGGGTGGCGGCCAGCACGTCGCGATCCCACAGCTCGCCCAGCTTTGCCATCGCCGGCAGATGGGTGAAGCCGTCCGCCTTGCAACGCTGCACCCTGCCGCCTTCATGGTCGATGCAGATCAGCACGTCGTCGCGCAGCGCGCGAATCTCGCGCGTCAGCGACACCAGTTGCGCGCGCGACTCGAAGTTGCGCGCAAACAGGATCACGCCGCCGGTCAACGGATGCGAAATGCGGCGCGCATCGTCGGCGTCGAGCTGCTTGCCCTTGACATCCAGCACGACCGGGCCCGGTCGCTTGCCTGCGTTCTTCTTGGTCATCGGTGAAAGGAGAAGGAGTTATCTGGGTAAGGACACGCCCGATGCTTCCGCGGGCCCGGTCCGTTCCGCGATCGCGAAGGCGACCGCATAGTCGTGTTCGTCGCTGACGCTGACGCGCACCGTCAGGCCGCGTTCGTTCAGCCATTGCGCCAGCTCGCCGTGGCAATGCGCGTAGGGCTCGCCGGACGGCAGGTTCAGCAGCTCCATCGCGCGCCAGGTCATCGGCCAGTGCATGCCCAGGCCGATCGCCTTGGAGAAGGCTTCCTTGGCGGCGAAACGGGTCGCCAGGAAGGCCAGCCCACGCTTCTCGACGCGCGCGCGGCGGCGATGATAGACGGCGAGCTCCTGCGGCCCCAGCACCTTCTCGGCAAAGCGCCCACCGGTGCGGGCCATCACGCCGCGCACGCGTTCGATCTGGATGATGTCGGTGCCGACGCCGTAGATCACGCCGGAACCTTCGGCGCGGGATAGCGCGTGCCGAGCCGGGCGGCGACCATGATCGCCTTCATTTCGCGCACCGCGTTCTGCCAGCCGGCAAACACCGCGTGCGCGACGATCGCGTGGCCGATATTGAGTTCGGCGATGCCCGGCAGCGCGGCAATCGGCTGCACATTGGTGTAGTGCAGGCCGTGGCCGGCGTTGACCACCAGGCCATGCTTCAGACCCGTCTCGACGCCGTCGGCGATGCGGCGAAATTCCAGCGCCTGCGCATCGGGCGTCTGCGCATCGGCATAGCGGCCGGTATGCAGCTCGATCACGGGCGCGCCGCTGGCCGCGGCGGCCTCGATCTGCTCGGCCTGCGCATCGATGAACAGCGACACGCGGATGCCGGCGTCGGCCAGCTGCCGGCATGCCGCCTTGACCTGCTCGAAACGGCCCGCCACGTCCAGCCCGCCTTCGGTGGTCACCTCCTCGCGGCGCTCCGGCACCAGGCAGACGTCCTGCGGCCGGATGTCGCAGGCGATGTCGAGCATCTCCTGGGTCAGCGCGCATTCGAGGTTCATCCGCGTGGCCAACTGCGGCCGCAGCGCGCGAACATCGGCGTCGCGGATATGGCGGCGATCCTCGCGCAGATGCAGCGTGATCAGGTCCGCGCCCGCCTCCTCGGCCTGCAGCGCGGCCAGGATCGGATCCGGATAGACGGTGCCGCGCGCGTTGCGCAGCGTCGCCACGTGGTCGATGTTGACGCCGAGCGCGATGAAGCTCGAATTCGCGCCGGGATGAGCGTGGAAAATCATAGGGGGATCACAGGGCTTGCAGGTCGATCAGGATCTGCCGCGTCTTCAGCGGCACGCCTTGCAGATGATAATGCAGAAGAAAGCGCATCAGCGCGCGGCTCTGCGTGACGGTCTGCGGCCGGCTGTAGTCGTCGCGCGACATGTCGAGCAGCGTCTGCCCCGACACCACGGGCCACGACGACGGATCGCTCGCATGCGCGCGCCGCACGCCTCGCTCGGGCTGGTAGACGTAGTCGAGCCCCGGCTGCACCGCCTCGCCGGTCGAGGTACAGCGGTCGAAGGCGACCGCGAAGCCGGTCTCCTGCAGCAGCACGCGCTCGAACCCGCGCAGCACCAGGGCGGCGGGCTCGCCCTGCCCCAGCCGCGTCAGCGTCGCCATGTAATGGCGGAACAGCGCTTCGTGCGCGTCCTCGCGCGGACAGAAGCGCAACAGCAGTTCGTTCAGATAGAAGCCGGACAGCAGCGCCTCGCCCGCCAGCGGCGGCATGCCGCCGATCCACTCTGCCTTGGTCAGGGTCTTGACCTCGCCGCGCCCGCTCCACGACAGCGAGATCGGCAGGAAATGCTGCAGCACCGCGCGCAGCGCCGAATGCGGACGCTTGGCGCCCTTGGCGACCAGCGCCATGCGGCCGTGGTCGCGCGTGAAGACGTCGACGATCAGGCTGGTTTCGCGATACGGCCAGGCATGCAGCACGAAGCCCGGCTGGTTGACCACGCGCAGCTCGGTGCGTGCCGGTACGATGCGCATCGCGCGGTCCATCATGGCGCGCGCGCCGGCCAGCTCCGCGCCGACGCTGTCCAGCACTTCGGCGGCTTCCTCCGCCACCGGGTCCGCGCGGCGCGCGGAGGCGGTCCCGCGCCGCGCAGGCGCCGGGACCGCCGGGCGGTCACTCATATCCGTAGGCACGCAATCCGGCTTCGTTGTCGGCCCAGCCGCTCTTGACCTTGATCCACAGCTCCAGGTAGACCTTGCCGTCGAACAGCTTCTCCATGTCCAGGCGCGCCTCGGTGGAGATCTGCTTGAGCTTGGCGCCCTTGCTGCCGATCACCATCGCCTTGTGCGCATCGCGCTCGACCAGGATGGTGGCGAATACGCGCCGCAGCCGCCCTTCGGTCTCGAACTTGTCGATGATGACGGTGCTGGTGTACGGCAGCTCGTCGCCGGTCCAGCGGAACACCTTCTCGCGGATGATCTCCGAGGCGAGGAAGCGCTCGCTGCGGTCGGTCATCGCATCGGCGTCGTACATCGGCTCGCCCTCCGGCAGATAGGGCCGGATGATGCCGAGCAGCCGTTCGATATGGTCGCGCGTCTTGGCCGACATCGGCACCACCTCGCGGAACGGAAACTGCTGCCCCATCTTCTCGAGGAAGGGGAACATGATTTCCGAACGCCGGTCGCCGGGCAGCCGGTCGATCTTGTTGACCACCAGCAGCACCGGCGTATTGCGCGGCAGCAGCGTCAGCACCTTCTCGTCGTCCGGCCCGTATTGGCCCGCCTCGACCACGAACAGAACCAGGTCGACCGACGACAGCGTCGAGGTCACGGCGCGATTGAGCGAGCGATTCAGGGCGCTGGCATGCCGGGTCTGAAAGCCCGGCGTGTCGACGAACACGTATTGCGTGTCGTCGGTGGTCTGGATGCCGACCAGCCGGTGACGCGTGGTCTGGGCCTTGCGGGACGTGATGCTGATCTTCTGGCCGACCAGCGCATTGACCAGGGTCGACTTGCCGACGTTGGGCCGCCCGACGATGGCCACGGTGCCGCAGCGGAATGCCGCGGGCGGGTTTGCCGCCGCGGGGCTCGTGGGCTCCGGCTGCGGGCGATTCGATTCGGTCATTCCTTCAACCTGAGAGACAACTGCGGATCCGGGGGTACGGGCTGTTTGCGGGTCTTGCCGGTGCGTTCGGCGCGGCTGCGCTTGAGCAGCTGGGGCACCAGCCGCTGCACCTCTTCCAGCGCCAGCTTGGCGGCCGCCTGTTCGGCGGCGCGGCGCGAGGCCCCGGTGCCGAATACCTGCACCTCCAGTTTAGGCACGATGCATTCGACTTCAAACTGCTGGTTATGGGCGGCGCCGTGGGTCGCGATCACGTTGTACTGGGGCAGCGCGATCTTGTGGCCCTGCAGGTATTCCTGCAGCAGCGTCTTGGCGTCCTTGCCCAGTGTGCGGGGGTCGACCTGTTCGAGGATCGGGATATAGAGCTTGCGGATCAGGCTGCGGGCGGCCTCGAAACCGGCGTCGAGAAAGACTGCGCCGACGATGGCTTCGAGGGCGTCCGCCAGGATCGAGGGGCGGCGGAAACCGCCGCTCTTCAGCTCGCCCTCGCCCAGCCGCAGCGACTCGGACAGCTGCAGCATCTGCGCGATCTCGTACAGCGCCTGCTGTTTGACCAGATTGGCCCGCACCCGCGACAGGTCGCCCTCGTCGAGCTTGCCGAACATGCCGTACAGCATGTCCGCGACGGCGCAGTTCAGCACCGAGTCGCCGAGGAATTCCAGCCGCTCGTTGTGGTGCGCGCTATGGCTGCGGTGCGTCAGCGCCTGCTGCAGCAATTCGGGCTTGCTGAAACGGTAGCCGAGTCGTTGCTGCAAGGCGTCGAGGTTCATGTCAGTACTGCGTTCCCGAAGAGGTAATCGAATGGCGCGCTCCGGCCGGCGGCGGCCGTTTACTGGAACGACCCCACCCGGCCCAGGTTGCCGAGATTCATCCAGATCAGGAATGCCTTGCCGACGATATTCTCGTCCGGCACGAAGCCCCAATAGCGCGAATCCAGGCTGTTGTCCCGGTTATCCCCCATGACGAAATAGTGACCCGACGG
>JAPSLP010000031.1 GCA_031180665.1 Cupriavidus sp.
CCGGTGTCGTCGCCGGATCGAACGGGGCGTCGTCGTCCTCGGCCCAGGATGGCATCACCAGCGTGCCGGTGGCGCCGATGGCGCCACGCAGCGCGTCGATCAGGCCCTGGGGCCCCCCTTCGATCGGCCGGACATGACGAAACGAACAATGGACCAGCAGCACCGCGCCCGACGCGACGCCAAGCGCGTTCAATTGCTCGGCCATCTCGGCCCGGGTCCATTCGCGTGGTTCGGCCATCGGATCCTCTTTCGGTCAGGGCATTCCCGCTCCGGCTGTTCCGCCGCTACCGTTGCGCTGGCGCGGCCAGCCGCATATGCAGCAGCGGGAACGGCCGGCCTTGTCCATCGAGCGGCGACCGGTCGAAGACGCTGAAACCCATGCGCTGATAGAAGCCGGTCGCGGCCGGATTCTGCTCGTTGACGTCCACCAGCGTGGCGCCCATTTCCGTCACGGCGTATTGCAGCAGCGCCTTGCCGATGCCGTGCCCGTGATACTGCGGCGCGACGAACAGCATCTCGATCTTTCCGTCGGCGACCCCGACAAATCCCTGGATTTTGCCGTCGTCGCCCGTGCGGACCCTTAAATCGACCAATGCCAGGTATTCGTTCAGAACGAGCGGCCTCAATTCATCGATATCGGCGGCTGTCAGGAAATGATGGGTCGCGCGGACCGAAGCTTCCCACACGTCCGCGATGGCCACGAATTCCGAAGTGAATGGGGTCCTGATCGTCACGATGCTTTCTCGCTGGTTCTGGTTCTTGCCGCTGCGTATTTCTGCCCCCACTCGGCCACCGGCCCCAGCGCGCGGTTCAATGCCTCGCCCGCGGGCGTCGCCGAATATTCGACCCGCGGCGGCACCTCGGGAAATACCTCGCGCCGCACGATGCCATCGGCTTCCATTTCGCGCAACTGCTGGATCAGCATTTTCTCGGTAATGCCGTCCAGCAGCCGCCGAAGCTCTCCAGTCCGTACGCGCTTGCCGTGCAACTCGTACAGGATCAGCGCCTTCCATTTTCCGCCGATGATTTCGAAGGCCGGGCCGATACCGCAGTTATAGGGTTGGCTGCGTTTCATTCGATTTATCCCCAATACTTACCAGATGGATAGTACCTGTCATTTTAGTGCGTACTTGACCATCAAAACCGTACATTCGCATACTGCGCCAACGCTTACACGAATGGAGTGCGCAGATGAAAACGGTAGCCGTGATCGGCCTCGGCCAGATGGGAACGAAACTCGCCAGCCTGCTGTTGCAGGCGGGCATGGAAGTGCATGTGTGGAACCGCACGCGGGACAAGGCCGCATCGTTGGCGCGCCATGGCGCCATCGTCGCGGATACGGCCGCACAGGCGGCAGCTGCAGCCGAAGCCGTCGTCATCTGCGTGCACGACTACGCGGCCACGCACGCCATCCTGTCGGCAGACGGGGTCAAGGCGGCGCTGAAGAGCAAGCTGGTGTTGCAGCTGACCACCGGAAGCCCGCAGGACGCGAGGGAGTTGGCGGCTGTGGCGCGCGAGGTAGGTGCCGGCTATCTGGACGGCGCCATCCAGGTCGCGCCCGAGCAGATGGGCCAGCCCGATACGACCATCCTCGTTTCCGGAAGCCGTGCGGCACATGCCGATGCGCGCGATCTGCTGGCGGCGCTCGGCGGCAATATCGTCTACCTCGGCGAAGACGCTGCCGCCGCGGCCACCATGGATCTGGCGACGCTGTCGTACGTCTATGGTGCCTCGATGGGCTTCTTCCAGGGCGCCGCGCTGGCACAGGCCGAGGGACTCGACGTCGGTGTCTATGGCGGCATCGTCGAAGCGATGTCTCCCTCGTTCGGCGCATTCCTGCGTCACGAGGGCAATGTCATCGAGAAGGGCGATTTCGCGATCTCGCAGAGCCCGTTGTCGATCTCGGTGGACGCTACCCGGCGGATCGAAGAGGCGATGCGCCGTCTGGGGCTGCGCAGCGAACTGCCCGCGCTGATCGCGCAGCTGCTGCGCGACGCGGAAGAAGCGGGATATGCGAACGAAGAGTTCGCGGCCGTGACGAAGATCTTGAGGGGCGCGGCGGCACCGACGTCCGTCGGTTGAGCCGCTCACGTCAAGAAGAAGGCTGCCGCGTCCCTACCGGCCGACCTCGCGATGGATGGCCAGTGCCGCCGCCACCATGGCCTCCGATGATTCCAGCACGCGTGCCGGATCGTCGCGCTTGCGCAGCCCCGCGGCGCTGGTCGCGCGCGCCGCGCCATCGGGGCTGGCGGAGAACTTCACCACCGTCAGTTCCTTGGCCGGGTTGATGTAGATCTTCTGCCCGAAGCGTCCGCTGGCCTCGACGCTGCCGTCGCCGTCGTTGCGCTGGAACCAGTAGTGGCGATAGCCATACCCATCGCGGCCGGGCGTAATGTTGCCGCGTGCGAAGCGCGCCTGATTGGCGGCTGGCTTCAGCGCAATGCGGACTGCCGCCGGCGAAATGCCAGCCGATCCATCGCCCGCCGCCGCACGGCGTACGGCTTCGGCAAAGCGCGCGGCGTCACGCAGCGTCGAGTTCATGCCGCCACTGGCCATTTCCGTGGTCAGGCGGTCGACCTGCACATAGGCGTCGTCGTCGGCAAGGCGCGACCAGATCATCTCGGTGACCAGCTGCGACCAGCTCTTGCCGGTAATGCGGCGCAACGCCCATGCGACCGCTTCCGGCGAACCGTTCTGGTAGTACCAGACACCGCCATCCGCACGGTGGTCGGGTTGCGCCGTGGCGTGCACGACCTTGAGGAAGTCGTAGATGGTATCGGGCGCGTCCGGCTTGCGCGGCACGATGCCTACCGCGCCGAACAGGCCCAGGTCCGGCGGCAGCCCTTCGGGGTAACCGACGGGCACCTCCATGTCGAGGTTCTGCTGCACCGTCGCCTCGCCGAACGGATTGCCGGCCAGCTCGGGTACGTACTCGGCCAACCGGGCCTGCGGGTCCAGCTTGCCCTGTTCGATCAGCATGGCGGCCAGCAGCCCGGTCACCGATTTCGTCATCGAGGCCCAGATGTGCGGCTGGTACGGCCCGAAGCCGGCCAGGTAGCGCTCGTAGACGATCCTGCCGCGGTGCAGGACGATGAAGCCGTCGGTATGGGTGTCGCGCAGATAGTCCGCGAGCGCGACGGTCCTGCCCGCCACCGCGAACGTGGTGCCATCCAGCTCGGTGCCAGGTTGGCCGTCCAGCGCCAGCGGGTGAGAGGCATGGCGGATGCCGGCCGTCGCCGACATTTCGCGGGCATGCCGAAAGGCCCAGCGCATATACGGCGGCCGCAACCCGCTGCCGCGGCTGAGCTGCCGCTCCGGAGGCGGCGGGAAGCCTTGCATGACTTCGTGTTCGGCAACGGGGGAAGACTGGGCTGCGCTTTGCGCCTGCGCTGCACCGGTCGGCGCGGCGAGCAGCGCCAGGGCGAACCAGATGCCATGGCGTCGAATTTCCGTTCCGCGCGGTCGGGAATGGGTCTGCATGCTGTCTCCGTTTTGTTATGGCCTGGCCGTGGGCGTGGCGCACCGCCTCGTCTGCAGGCGCGCAAGTCCCGCCGATTCCGGCTTGGAGCCCGATCTTGCTGGACTGGCAACGGGACAACAATGATGCGCCCGGCATATAGGCATAACCCGGCGGAATGGCGCATGGTCGGGTGCTTAGCCACTGCGGCCGCGAAATCGGCGCCCCGTTGGCAGTGGCCGCACGCGGCGATACCATTGCCTTCGCCAGTCCGGATAAGCCATCGAATCGATTGGGGTTCCGGAGCCGGTCCGCTGCGACGCGGTTTTTTGGCGCGTGAGATGACCGGTATCGCCGTTGTCGAGCTGAAGGGTTCAACGTGATCGAGCAAATCGTCATCGTCGGCTTTGGCTGTATCGGCCAGGCCGTGCTGCCGCTGCTGCAGCGAACCTGGCCACGGGCGGCGACCACCGTGGTGGATCGCTCTCTGGACGATCGCCGTCGCCAGATCGTGGCGGCGCACGGTCTTCACGCGGTGGGGGCTGGCATTACGGCGGACAATTACGCGTCGGTGCTTGGCCCGCTGCTGCGTCCGGGGACCATTCTGGTGAGCCTGGCGCCCTCCGTCTGCAGCCTCGACATGATCGCGCTGGCGCAGGACCGCGGTGCCTTCTACATCGACGCCGGCATCGAGCCCTGGGACTATGCCGGCGACACGCCGGCCTCGCCACTGAGCAACTACGCGCTGCGCGAACGGATGCTGGCGTTTGCCCGCGGTCGCGAGAGGCTGCCGACGGCGCTGGTGGCGCATGGTGCCAATCCGGGCATGGTATCGGTGCTGGTCAAGGCCGCCTTGATGGAGCTGGCGGGCCATGCCGGACTGGAGCCGGTCGAACCGAAGCATCGCGCAGACTGGGCTGCGCTTGCACGCCGTCTCGATCTACGCGTCATCCAGATCAGCGAATACGACAGCCAGCAAGCGCCCGGCTACCCGCGCGATGGCGAATTCGCCAACACCTGGTCCGCGCAAGGTTTCATCACCGAATGCCTGCAGGATGCCGAATTGGGTTGGGGCACGCACGAGCTCGCGCTGCCTCCCGACGGCTATCGCCACAGCGACGGCAGCGGTGTCGCGATCGCGATGAATCGGCCCGGACATCGGACACGCGTTCGCTCATGGTCGCCGGCGCACGGACCGTTCGACGCCTACCTGATCACGCACAACGAATCGATCTCGATCGCCGCCTATTTCACCGACGATGCCGACGATGTCGCCGGCCAGCCGCCGTACCGTCCTACCGTCTACTACGCCTACCGCCCCACCGACGCCACGCTCGCCTCGATGCAATGGCTCGACGACCGTGCCGCCACGCGCGTACGCGGCGAACGCATCCTGCGCGACGAGATCGTCGGCGGCGAGGACGAACTCGGCGTGCTGCTGCTCAGCGGCCGTCACGGCGGCCTCTGGTACGGCTCGCACCTGAGCATCGAGCGCGCCCGCTCGCTGGTGCCCTACAACACGGCGACCAGCCTGCAGGTCGCGTCGAGCCTGGTGGCGGGGATGCGATGGGTGTTGGCGAATCCGCGGTGCGGTGTGGTGGAATCCGAGGCGGTGGATTTCCGTTCCGTGCTCGCCGACGCCGCGCCCTGGTGGGCGCCGCTGGGCGGGCATGTCACGGACTGGCAGCCGAAGCCGGGGGCGCGGTCCCTGACGATCGGCGACTTTCTGCTGGACTAGCGACGGCGACCCGGTGTCGGATCGCCAGCTCGCCACTCGCCTCTGGGCCGTCTCAGCCGACCGGAATCGGCGTGGCCGCGATGGTTTCGTTGAAGCCATTGACGAACGCATGCTCACCCGCGCCGGGGTTGTCGCGCAGGGGACGTGCCGCTTCGACCAGCACTTCTTCCGCATCGGTCCCCAGCGCCGCCATGGTCTGTTCGATGAAGGCATCGAGCGGCATCGCGCGCGGGTCGTCGCTCTTGTGGATCAGGTCCGTGTTGACCCAGGGCGGCGCGATTTCCTGCACGCGCACCGAGGTGTGGCGCAACATGAAGCGCTGCGACAGCGCATAGGAATGCAGCGCGGCCTTGGTCGCCGAGTAGACCGCGGTGTTGGCAAGCGGGACGTACGCCAGCACCGACGTGTTATGGATCACCGCCGAGCGCGGCTGGCGCTTCAGGTGTTCGATCAGCGCCGAGGTCATGCGGATCGGGCCGAGCAGGTTGGTGGTCACGGTGGCCTGCATCGTCGCTTCGTCGATCGCGGCGTCGGCCCGATCGAAGGGCATGATGCCGGCGTTGTTGATCAGCACGTTGAGGTTGGGATAGCGGGCGGTCAGCTCGCTGGCTGCCCGCCCGATGCTGCCGGGGTCGGCGATATCCAGCTCCACCGCGTCCATCCCCGGATTGGCCTTGGTCACTTCGTCCAGCAGATGCTTGCGGCGGCCGCCGATGATGACCTGGTTGCCGAGCCTGTGGAAGGCCTCCGCCAGCGCACGGCCGATGCCGGAGGTGCCGCCGGTGATGAAGATGGTGTTGTCGGTGAGTTGCATGTCGATGTCCTGTATCGCTGGTTCGGTCAAAGTGGATTCGGCAGCTTGCACTGCTGCCCCCCCTGGCCTTGCCGTGCCGGTGGTGCCGAGTGCGTTGCCGTCTGATGCTCATTCTGGTGGAAACCGGCGATGGCTCAAATGACCAAAAAAACGCAATAAAGGACATTGGAAAAGGCCGGCGGAACGGCCGCGGAAAGACCGGCCCATGGCTACAATGGCTGGCATCCAATCGGCGAAACCCTCCAAAGGGGACATCATGAGCGCGCGCATTGCCCTGGTGGTCTATCCCGGCTTTCAGATCCTCGACATGGCGGCACTGACCGTGTTCGAGCTGGCGAACGAGCTGTCGCCGCAACCGCGCTACGAGATCGCGGTGGTGTCCGCCGACGGCGGCATGGTGTCCGGGTCGTCGCGCGTCAAGATCGAGACGCAGCCTATCGGCAGGCGGCACTACGACACCTTGCTGGTCGCCGGCACCACGACGCAGGCACCCACCGAGCCCGCGCTGATCGCGCAGTTGCGGCGAGCGGCGCCGCGCGCCAGGCGCATCGCCAGCATCTGTACCGGTGCCTTCATCGTGGCCGAAGCGGGACTGCTGGACGGACGCCGGGCGACGACGCACTGGGCGCTGGCGCACGAACTGCAGCGGCGCTTTCCCGCGGTGCAGGTGGACGAGGACAAGATCTTCGTCAATGACGGGCCGGTGTGGACGTCGGCGGGCATGACCGCCTGCATCGATCTGGCGCTGGCGCTGGTGATGGCCGACCTCGGCGATGCGCTGGCCAAGTCCATCTCGCGGATGATGGTGGTGCATTACCGCCGCACGGGCGGGCAGTCGCAGTTCTCCACGCTGGCCGCGCTCGAGCCCAAGTCGGACCGCGTCCGGCTCGCGCTCGACTTCGCGCGCGAACATCTGCACGAGCCGCTATCGGTCGAACAGCTGGCCGAGCACGTGCATTGGAGCAAGCGGCATTTCAGTCGGGCATTCCAGACGCAGACAGGCATGTCGCCCGCGAAGGCGATCGAGAAGCTCCGGCTCGAGGCGGCCCATGCGCTGATCGAGTCAGGCGAGACGTCGATCGGCAGAGTCGCGTCGCAAACGGGATTCGGCGACGAGGAACGGATGCGGCGGGCCTTCCTGCGCTCGCTCGGCAGGCCGCCGCAGGCGCTGGTACGGGAGGCGCGGGCCCGCCACGGCGGCAACGGCATTGGCGGCGCCGTGGCATCGCGCGGGGCATAGCGCGTGGCGTGGCGCGTGGCATAGCGGCCGACCAAGCTGCAGAAAGGCGGTGGCGAGCCTTGTGCCCGGGCCATTCGCGGACAAGAATACGGTCCGCACCCATGGAGGCAATCCAATGACCACCGCGCACGTCTTCATCGCCACCAGCCTGGATGGCTTCATCGCCCGCCCCGATGGCGATATCGGCTGGCTCCTGCAGCGCGACGATCCTGACGAGGACCACGGCTACACGGATTTCATCGCCGACAAGGACCTGATCGTGATGGGGCGAGGCAGTTACGAGAAAGTGCTGAGCTTCGACCCGTGGCCTTACGACCGACCCGTGCTCGTGCTGTCCAGGCAGTTGGCCGACACGCCGGTGCCCGAGGCGCTGAAGGGCAAGGTCCGCTTCGCCGATTGGACGCCGAAGAACGCGATGGAGGCACTGGCGCGCGAGAACGTGCGTCGCGTCTACGTCGACGGCGGGCAGCTGGTGCAGTCGTTCCTGCGCGATGGCCTGATCGTGGACATGGTGATCACCACGGTGCCGGTGCTGATCGGGGCGGGACGGCCGTTGTTCGGTGCATTGCCGCACGACATCGACCTCGCGCTGGTATCGAGCCGCAGCTTTCCTTCGGGGCTGGTGCAGTCGACTTATCGGGTGGTGCCTTCGACATCCTGAGCGGGCATAAAAAAACGCCCGACCGTTGAACGGTCGAGCGTCTTGGCCTTGCATAAGAGGGACCGCCTTGTTGCGGCGGCGCTCATGTAGAAAGGCGGCGCAGATGCTCCTACCCGCACAGCGGGCTGCGGTACAAAATCGGCGCGCCCGAGCACTCTGGTCGAACGTAGCCTGCGGCGTCGTTCTTTCCGAATGGCGTCTTCTTCGAGATGCCACGGAGGCGAGTCGTCTAGTCGTCGCCGTAGCCGCACCCCGTTAACCCGGGATGTATGACGCGCTCGATGTCCGCTTAAAGTACGCCCCGATATTCCCAAGAATTTCACGACGCGGGACATTCAATGGGATTGAGTGTCTTCGGTCGGTGTTAGCGGCACAGCCGCTTCCATCCGCTGTACGAACTCTTCCATTGGCGGCCCCTTTAGTCCGATCTCGAGGGCGGAGATATAGCTCTGCTCGTAGCCGAGGCGCTCGGCAAGCTCGGTCTGCCAGACGTCATAGTGGCAGCGGAGCTGGTAGAGAAGTTCGGAGAAGGGCTCATCGCTAGCAAAAACCGTTTCTGGTCTTGCTAGCAACGTAATTAGAAATCGGAACAGATCAGCGGCGCGCTTCCGCACCTGGACCCATCCCATGTCCTGGGTGTGGCGACGTGTCTAGTTCAAGTCCTTTGAGCGCCTTGGGAACTCTTCGGACCCGCGCCGCGCGGGGGCAGTCCGTGCGCTCACCGGGCACAAACCTAGTGGCATCCAACACCACTCCATCGAAGCACTGGGCGCGCAGCGCCACTGCCACGGCGGCAGCGAGCGCCGGGGGCACAGCATTGCCAATTTGTGCCTGTGCGAGTCGATAGGCCACGGGCCATCGATAGTCCGCAGGGAACGTCTGCAACGCGGCCAGCTCGGCAACCGAGAGCCTTCGATTGTCCCAGTGAAAAGGTCCTGTTGCTGGGCCCGGGCTGGCAGCCACAGTCCACGCAGGCCTGTTCTTGGCCAGCTTCAGCAGGAAGGACCAGTACCGACGACGCCAACCAAATATTGGATGACCGCCGCCTCTATCCGTATGCCAAAGATAGTTCTGCCCCTCAGGAATTGAGGGAAGTAAGTCAGCCCACTTGCCGCTCGGCTCTAAAAACTCCAACTCATCGTCACTAACAGTCAAATGACCTATGGCGTCCCAGCTCGTCCGCCACCGCGGACGTGCGCCGGCAATTTCTGGATCGAAGTGAGAAGGACTTGGTGGGACGAACTTCGTCCCCAACCGCGAGGCCACGATAAATAGTCGCTCGCGAGCTTGCGGCACACCGTAGTCAAGAGCGTTCAGTACGAAGACAACGGGCCGATACTTCGTTCCACAAGCGCGATTGATTGCAGCAAAGCGGCGACTCACGTAAGAGGCCCCTGACCCTCTGCCTGCGGCTAGCCCGCTAACGTTCTCAATGAGAACGGCGTCTGGCAGGAAATGCTCCACCGCATCTAGCATCGCCGTGAGTGTCTTGGCGCGAGGATCCTTCAGTCTTGACACTTTGCCCGCGTGCCAAAGCGCGGCCTTCGAGAATGGCTGACACGGTGGTCCACCAAAGAGCAAGCCAACTTCTCCCCTCCTTAAGCCGGACTGCTCTTCGATCTGCGCAAGTGAGAGATCATGAACATCGCCTGGATCAGCCTGCCTATGATTAGGCCAATTAGATGCAAGCGTCAACCGCGCAGAGGCATCCGCCTCGATGCTAAGCGCCGGGTCGAATCCCGCTTCTCGTACACCTAGATCAAGTCCGCCAGCGCCAGTGAAGAACGAAAGTGCAGGGATGGACGGCGCCACCTGCTTCTTCAATTTTCCACTACTCATCAATCTCGTCTCGCGGTTCCGGTGAGTAGATGACCGCGTGTGCCGCTCCAACCTCCACTTCAGCAACTACACGGCTGCACAACTCTCTAATGGCCTTCCAGAGCATCGCTGACTCATAGTTCTCAAGATCCGCGGGCACATTGTCCAGGAGCGATCGCGCGCAAACAACGATCAGGCGTTCTTGCGTTCGAGAGAACGCAACGTTGGCACGGTTCAAATCGAGGATGAAGGCGGCATTCTTCGTGATGGCGGCCGTATCGCTGGCGGTGGCCGACACGATCACCACAGGACACTCGCCGCCTTGCATCTTCTCGACGGTGTCAATGCGCAGGATCTCCTCTCGCAAACCAAGTTGCTGCGTCAGGAGGCTGCGTTGCGCACGATGCGGGGTCATCACGACCACGCTATGAGGGCGATGCCCGTTCTTGCTTCGAAGAATGCCTTCGATGATTTCGACTTCGAGCGGGTTCGCCTTTACTGAGTTCTGGTCGTCATGTACGACAAGATGCAAACGTTCGAAGTCGGTCCAGATCACGCTCCACGGCGATTCAGCGTCGACCTCATGCACGAGTTCAACCCCTGGGCCCGAACCCTCCAGTTGGATGTTGTCGCGCTGATAGACCGGGCTGATGAGGTGACGAACTACCTCAGGAAGTCGAAAGGTGAAGGTTAGAGACGACAGGACCACCTGATTGTCCGGAACCTGGCGCCGCACCTTGATGCCACGCACTGCCTCATATGCACTGACATAAGGCTGATACACAGTAACTGGGTACCGGTCCTCCTCCTCCCAGTTGTGAGCAACGATGGGAGCGAGTTGCCGATGGTCGCCCGAGAGCATGATTTGCCCATCTGCAGCGAGCAATGTCGTCAACGCGAGGAAATGAGCAAGCACCATCATGCTGGCTTCGTCAACGACAAGCAAATTGCTCTGAAAGCCAGCTGCCCGCCGTCCGAACGCAGCCGAATCATCCAGCTTTGCAGCCAACTTAAGCAGCGCCGTGGTCGTTCCTCCGAGGATCACAATGCCGGCCGCCCGAGCTCTTCCCAGCTCACGTACTGCCGACCCACTGCGCAGTTCATCGATGCCGGCCAGCTCTTCCCCTTCTCGGGGATCAACCCGAAATAGCTGAATAGGCGGTGCAGGTAAGCCTGCTGCGGCGAAGCTGTCTCGCAACGGTTCGACTGTTGCCAGGACTCGGAGCATGAGTTCGTCGACGGCCGTGTGAGTCTGGGCGCCAACGACAACAATGTCTCCAACCTGGAGGCTAGTCCAGCAACGAGAGAGCACGCTGGCAGCCGTCGTCTGCGTCTTGCCGGTACCTGGGGGTCCCTGAAGCAGTTGAATGCGACCTGAGATCCCTGCAATAACTGCGCGTTGCTGATCGGGCATCAAGTGATGACCTTGCACCGTACGAAATTCTCGCAGCGCAGCAAGGAGCCTGCCTTCTGCGTCGTTTCCGAGGGCCTCCCGCCCGGGCACACGCGGGTTCGCCGTATCGAGCCACTGATATGTGTGATGGGCCGCAACTGCAACGAGTCTGGCGTCAGCCTTCGGGGCCACGAAGTCACTGATGCTTTCGTCCAATGTAGCGAATGCAAAGTCAAGACCATTCGCGGAGCGGCTCGCAGCAATGTAGCGACTGGCTTGCGCGTACAGCGGTGTGAGGCGAACCTGACCGTTTTCCCAGTTGATGTCTTCGACGACACAGGTCGCACCGCCGAATAGCAGCTGCCTCATCGTCTGGCCGACTTCCGGCTCTCCTGAATGAGGGCTCAGTCGCGCAAACTCGGAGCCGCTAAAAATGTTCCGCAGCTTGGGCAGGTCTGTGCCATAAGTCGCAACGTCAATTTCTGCCATGACGTGCCGCCCGCCTGCGGCCACTCGCACGTTTCGCAAAGGGAGCGTGATCCCCCTAGCGACCCGGTTCGCAACAGGAACCATGTGCGTGGACAGCCACTCCGTAACCTTCACGTGGTGGTCCAGTCGCAAGAAATCGAGTGCAGCTTCAGCCGGCGTTGTAATGCCCAGGTTGAACTGCCTCAGCGCTATTACGTCAAGGCGAGGCTTCGAGATCTCGTCATTGCGAGGAAGGAACCACTCTACCCAGCGCATTGCATGCACGCGAGCGAGCAGCAGCCCTCGAAGATAGTTGGGCTGGGCCGCTTCGTAGTACCGCTCCAGCTGGCCGCGCTGCTGTGCGTCCTGTGCGCTTTCCGGCCTAGGGAGCGAGCCCCAGACCGCCCGCCAGTATGGAGCGCTGAGCGAGTCGAAGAAACGGCTTCGAATCTCGAAATGATGCGCAGCACCATCTGGATCGCGCTCGCGTGCCCATTCGTTGTCGGGCCGGAGTTCAAGGCGCGTCTTGAAATCGAAAAGATCCTGTCGGAATACCCAGTCCAGCTGCACGACATCGCGGTTGATTGTCCGAGTCCAATGGAACCTCTCGCCGTACCACCTTAATGAGGTCAGGACTGATAGGCCCCGACCCGTCCAGCCGAACGCCAATTGCTTGTCAGCCTCTTCGCCGACGCAGGAAAAGATGAGCTGGTCAAGAGGTTCCCTGCATCCCATAAGCTCTTGCAGGCTTCGCAGCAGTCGCGTGTCGGACCTTAGGCACGCCTCAATAAGCTGCGACATCTCCGCGCGGGCCCAAACATAGAAGTGAATGGGTGCAAGTCTTTCAGGCGCGATGTCCGCGATTGCGTTGATCAATTCGTCGAAAAAGCCTTGCAGCAGTTCAGCCTCTTGCCCAGTAGCAACGTCGTGGTTACTGGACCACGGAGCCGCTCTACTGCGGATGACGTCCCGGAACTCGGCGAGTTCTCTTTGCTGAAAGATGGGTCTTCGGTCCTCTCCAACGGCATCAGTCTCAAGTCTCTCAACTATCGATGGCTCAGGCGTCCATCGGCCCCCCGCGTTGCTGAACGGCGTATGAAGCTGCCACTCGCTCGTGGTGATGTGAGCTGCTAGAGAACCGATCCGGTTCTCAACATAGTCATAGTGAACGCCAAGGTAGACGCGAATTACCGAAAGGCCATCCGACTCGAAGCAAGGCAGTTGACTTTGAACACGCCAGGGAAGTCTAGCTATGGGATAGTCTTCCGGATCGTGCTCACCACCCGGTAGGGTTGTCCTGCGGGCTCTCGCCAGCGCTTTTAGCATGGAAAGATTGCCCGTGAACCCGGGGGCAGTGCGACAACCATGAGCGGCGGCCGACTCAAGGTCCAAGTCCGCCAAGTGGTCAATAGTTTCGATGCCGTTGTTCTGAAGCACCCTTGCTGCGGATGAGTCGATAGCTACGAGCTGCAAGGCGCGCGTGCGACCGGCTTCAGGCAAGCAAACCACGTTAAATTTGCAGTGATCACACTTAGCCTCGATCGAGTAAGGAAGATCCTGAAGTTCAGCGGAAAGGACGGAATTGATCTGTCCGCCTTCTGCAAGCAGCCTGGTGACATCGGCGGTCTCAACCTCCAGATCGAGCGCCACTAACCCTCGAACCGGCTGAATTTCTTCCGTACCTTCATCAATCCTTGCGACGACAGCCTCGATCGAGTCCGCGGCTACGGCAGCTCCAGCGATTTCAAGCCCGTCATCCTCAACAAACCCACGGACGAGCAGCCTGTAGAGGGCCGCCTGGATTCGCTGATACGTCTTGTCCTTTCTCGAGGCTTTGCATTCAACCAGTCGAATTCGCGGTGTCAGGTCGCGCCATTCAACGATTACAAAGTCGATTCGTCCGAGAACCTGAAATGCGCCGACGAAGCCCTCTACATCGATCTCGCGCCCAAACGCGAGCCGCCCGGGCTCCAACAAGCGGAGCCTTTCGGCAAATTGCGCCCAACTCGTTCTGGTCTCTTCACCAGCGTCACGCCGGGCTCGAAATCGAGTCAAATCAACAAAGCCGTCAGCGACAAGCCCATCATCGACCTCGTCCTCACGAGCCGCTCCTGCGGTACGCAAGACAGGGTCGAGCGGATTGAACAGGCGGTTGTAGAAGGGCAGCTCGCGCCGCAAGCTTTGTTCATCCTGTCCGAGTTTCAGACGGCGCGCACAGGAATGGTGTCGGACATACTCCCCGATGTCTGTGACCTTTAGCGTGATATGGTCAGCGTCTGACATATCGTCTCCCTTATTGAACGTCTGGGTCGGCGGTCCCGAGCGTAGGCTGCGTTACACGCTTCCTTTCTTGACGAAGGATTTCCTGGAGGGCTTCGATGTCTAACGCAGGGCTCGTGCGGTGCAACATCGCATGGCAGTTTGGACACACCGGCCGGAGATCGCGTACCGGATCGAGTTCATAAGCAGCGCCGATCTCAGACAGCGGGCGCAGGTGGTGAACATGGATGTAGCCCTGGCCCAGTTCGCCGTACGTTGCTTTGAAGTCAAAGCTACAAACCGTGCATTGCATTCCCCACCGCCGCACACATGCGGCGCGAGCCCTGGGATCGCGCTCGTAGATGTCCACCGTGACTGTCTTCTTAGCCCCCTCGAGAAACGGAGCGGCTTCGGAAAGTTCATCCGGAAAGCTAACAGGGTCAGCGGCTAGGTCGAAGCTCCACAGGACTTCCACCGGGGTTGAGTCCTTGACCGCCTTTGCTTTCGCAGTTCCAGCAAAAACGAACGGACCGCGGTTGTCACTGCGGTAAAAAACGTAGACCCGCCCAGTACCTGAGGTGATGGCACGAATCGCTGGCTGACGGATCGTCGTTCTTGTTTTGCCGAACCAGACTAAATCCGCGCCGACGAAATGATTTTGATAGTCATGGCCTGTGCGGCCCGCCGTCCCAGTTCCACAGAAGACGAACCAGTCGCCTCGATAGGAGGCGTATCCCGTGTACCAAATGCCGCCGCCTGGGTCATCGATTCCAATGACCCCGAAGACATCTTGCCGCGTGTAGGAGCGGCCGACGACGAACTGATATGCCTCCGCTCCATTCGCCTTCCTCTCAGCTCTCAAGGCGTCTTAGGTTTTTTTCATTTAAGGGTTCGCGACGTTTTCGATCATGTGTCGCGCTTCTCACGCCATGTGTCGTCCTACAGCTTAATCAAACATCAATATTCCGCGCCACCAACGCATTGGACTCGATGAAGTTGCGACGCGGCTCCACCTCGTCACCCATCAGCGTCGTGAAGATCTGGTCGGCGGCGATCGCGTCCTCGATCTGTACCTTCAGCAGGCGGCGCTGCGTGACGTCCAGCGTCGTTTCGAACAGCTGCTCGGGGTTCATCTCGCCCAGGCCCTTGTAGCGCTGACGGGACACGCCGCGCTCGGCTTCCGACAGCAGCCACTGCATCGCGCCGTGGAAGTCGTTGACCGTCTGCTCGCGCAGCTTCTCGCCTTCGCCGCGGCGGACCTTGGTGCCGACCGGAATCAGGCCCTGGAAGGTCTTGGCGGCGAGCGCCAGCGCGGCGTAGTCGGCGCCGTGGACGAAGTCGGAATCGATGTGCGACAGGCGCACGTTGCCGTGATGGCGGCGGGCCACCATCAGGCGGTGCTTCTCGTTCTTCTCGTCGAACTGCGCGTAGACATCGGCGGTGCCGTCGTCATTGACCGCGGCGCCGTTCAGCCGCTTGGCGTGCATTTCCGACAGCTTGGCCTTGAGCGCGCGCGCCGACGCTTCGGCGGCCTCGGCGGAATCCAGGTTCAGCTCGACGCCGTCGGCGATCGCGCGCAGCGCATCGGTGTCCACCACGCGCGACAGGCGGCCGATCACCGCTTCGGCGAGCTGGTACTGGCGCGCCAGTTCGGTCAGCGCGTCGCCGTTGATCTCGCTGCCGTCCGGGCGCAGCAGGCTGGCCTTCTCCATTGCCAGGCGCAGCATGTACGCGTTGAGCTCGTTGTCGTCCTTGATATAGCGCTCGTCCTTGCCGTGCTTGACCTTGTACAGCGGCGGCTGCGCGATATAGACATAGCCGCGTTCGATGATGTCGGGCATCTGCCGGTAGAAGAAGGTCAGCAGCAGCGTGCGGATGTGCGAGCCGTCCACGTCCGCATCGGTCATGATGATGATGCGGTGATAACGCAGCTTGTCGAGGTTGTAGTCGTCCTTGCCGATGCCGGTGCCCAGCGCGGTGATCAGCGTCAGCACTTCCTGGCTCGACAGCATCTTGTCGAAGCGCGCGCGCTCGACGTTCAGGATCTTGCCCTTGAGCGGCAGGATCGCCTGGAACTTGCGGTCGCGGCCCTGCTTGGCGGAGCCGCCTGCGGAGTCGCCCTCGACCAGGAACAGTTCGGACAGCGCCGGATCGCGTTCCTGGCAGTCGGCGAGCTTGCCGGGCAGGCCCATGCCGTCGAAGGCGCCCTTGCGGCGCGTCATTTCGCGGGCCTTGCGCGCGGCTTCACGCGCGCGCGCGGCGTCGACGATCTTGCCGCAGATGATCTTGGCGTCGTTCGGCGTCTCCAGCAGGAAGTCGCCCAGGGCCTTCGATACCAGTTCCTCGACCGGCAGCCGCACTTCCGACGACACCAGCTTGTCCTTGGTCTGCGAGCTGAACTTGGGCTCGGGCACCTTGACCGACAGCACGCAGGACAGGCCCTCGCGCATGTCGTCGCCGGTGGTCTCGACCTTGGCCTTCTTGGCGATCTCGTTTTCTTCGATGTACTTGTTGATGACGCGCGTCATCGCCGCGCGCAGGCCGGTCAGGTGGGTACCGCCATCGCGCTGCGGAATATTGTTGGTGAAGCAGAGCACCTGCTCGTTGAAGCCGTCATTCCACTGCATCGCCACTTCGACGGTAATGCCCTCCTTCTCGGCATTCGCGTAGAAGATATTCGGATGCAGCACCGACTTGGCGCGATTGATGTATTCGACGAAACCCTTCACGCCGCCGGAGAAAGCGAAATCCTCTTCCTTGCCGGTGCGCTGGTCGGTCAGGCGAATATGCACGCCGTTATTGAGGAACGACAGCTCGCGGATGCGCTTGGACAGGATCTCGTAGTGGAACTCGACGTTGGTGAAGATTTCCTCGTCGGCCAGGAAGTGCACCTCGGTGCCGCGCTTGTCGGTCGGGCCGAGCACCTTCATCGGCGAGACTTCGACCGGCTGTCCGTCCGGACCGTTGACCGTTTCGACGATGCGGTTCTGCACCGCGCCCTGGGCGAACTCGATGTAGTGCGCCTGGCCGTCGCGGCGCACCGTCAGTCGCAGCCATTTCGACAGCGCGTTGACGCAGGACACGCCCACGCCGTGCAGGCCGCCCGACACCTTGTAGCTGTTCTGGTTGAACTTGCCGCCCGCGTGCAGCTCGGTCATCGCGATTTCCGCGGCGCTGCGCCTGGGCTCGTGCTTGTCGTCGAACTTGATGCCGGACGGAATGCCGCGGCCGTTGTCGGTGATCGAGATCGAGTTGTCGGTGTGGATCGTGACCTGGATTTCCGTGCAGTAGCCGGCCAGCGCTTCGTCGATGGAGTTGTCCAGCACCTCGAACACGAGGTGATGCAGGCCGGTGCCATCCGAGGTGTCGCCGATATACATGCCCGGCCGCTTGCGTACCGCCTCCAGGCCTTCCAGGATCTGGATCGAGGAGGCGCCGTAGCTGTTTTCCTGTTGCGGGTTCTGCTGTTGGGTCATGTTTTCCTACTCACGGCAAATGCGGGGAGCGCGGCGCGCCGGGTTACGACGCGGCCATCGGCTTCCGCAAGGCGGTTACATAAAAACGGCAAAGGGGCGGATCGCCATGATCCTGCCCCTGCTACTGCGGGTCGGTCGCACGGGCTGTTTGCCCGCTGCGAGAGCCGTAGCCTGCCGTTCGATGCTCCGGATTCTGCGTATCTTGCGATCCTTTACCGGAACATCAGATGCGCATCGGCATGACGACGTACTTGAAGTTGTCGTCTTCCGGCACGGTGATCAGCGCGCTCGAATTCGAGTCGCCGAGGCTGACCTGGACCTGCTCGCTCTTGAGGTTGCCCAGCACGTCGAGCAGGTAGGTCACGTTGAAGCCGATATCGAGCGCATCGCCCGAATAATCGAGCTCGAGCTCTTCCTGCGCCTCTTCCTGATCGGCGTTGGTCGAGCTGATTTTCAGGGTGTGCGTATCGAGAATGCAGCGCACGCCCTTGAACTTGTCGGTGGTCAGGATCGCGGTGCGTTGCAGCGCCTGCTGCAGCCTGATGCGATCGATCGCGAAGGCGTTCTTGTAGCCCTTCGGAATCACGCGCTGGAAATCGGGGAACTTGCCTTCGACCAGCTTCGAGATCAACTCGACATTGGCGAAGGTGAACTTGATCTGGTTCGCGGCCAGTTGCACCTGCACCGGATCGTCGTTGTCCTCGAGCAGGCGTTGCAGTTCCAGGATGGTCTTGCGCGGGATGATGACTTCCTGGCGCGCGCCGGCGCCCGCCGCTTCCTGTTCGAGTTCGACCGCGCAGTAGGCCAGGCGGTGGCCGTCGGTGGCGACCGCCATCAGCTTCTTGCCGTCGACCACCAGCAGCATGCCGTTCAGGTAGTAGCGGATGTCCTGCTGGGCCATCGCGAAATGGACCATCGCCAGCAGATGCTTGAAGGTCTTCTGCGGCAGCGTGACGCTCGCGTTGAATTCGGTGGCTTCGGCGACCGTGGGGAATTCCTCGGCGGCCAGCGTCTGCAGTGCGAAGCGGCTCTTGCCCGATTGCACCGTCATCCGCTTGTCCGACAGCGACAGCGCGACATCGCCGTCCGGCATGGCGCGCAGGATATCGAGCAGCTTGCGCGCGGCCACGGTGGTGGCCACGTCGTCGCTGCCGACGCCGCATTCGGCGTGCGTGGTGATCTGGATTTCGATATCGGTGGACAGGAAGGAGACGTTGGCGCCGGACTTGCGGATCAGCAGGTTGGCCAGGATCGGGAGGGTGTGGCGGCGCTCCACGATGCCGCTCACGATTTGCAGCGGACGCAGCAGATTGTCTCGCGAGGTTTTGACCAATTGCATTGAATATGTCCTTCGTCGTTTATAGTCAGCGTCCGCCGGGTGTCTTGGACAACTCCAAAATCACTTAGGAATCAAGGAGTTAATGTCGCATTTTACCTCGGATCGGGCGGCTCGGCAAAGCCGGACGATGTGTGGCTCGTCTGCATATTGTGCATGAAAAGCCACGATCCCCCAATATGTGCCGGCTGCCCGCAAAGCCTTGTCCCGCGCGGGTTTGCGGGGTGCCACCGGGCATTTCCGTGCCCCGCGGCAACGCGCGGCGCGCAGACCACAGTATGCCAGCCCCCGCCAGCCGTCCCGCAAAATCCCCGGCGCCGGGTTTTCAGCCCTTCAGGGTCTGTTCCAGAACGTGCAGTTCGTGATTGAGCTGGGCGTCCTTGCTGCGCTCGTCGGCGATCTTGCGTACCGCGTGCAGCACGGTGGTGTGGTCGCGTCCCCCGAACAGCTCGCCGATCTCGGGCAGGCTCTTCTGCGTCAGTTCCTTGGCCAGATACATCGCGATCTGCCGCGGCCGCGCGATATTGGCAGGCCGCTTCTTGGAATACATATCGGCGACCTTGATGTTGTAGAAGTCGGCGCAGGTCTTCTGAATGTTTTCTACCGAAATCTGCCGGTTCTGTACGGTCAGCAGGTCCTTCAGCGCTTCGCGCGTGACCTCGATCGTGATGTCCTTGCCGTGGAAGTTCGAGAACGCGAGGATCTTGCGCAGCGCCCCTTCCAGTTCGCGCACGTTCGAGCGCAGGTGCTTGGCGACGAAGAAGGCCACTTCCTCGGGCACCGAGACGTTTTCCGCGGCGGCCTTCTTCATCAGGATTGCGACGCGCATTTCCAGCTCGGGCGGCTCGATGGCGACCGTCAGGCCCGAGTCGAAGCGCGAGATCAGCCGGTCGTCGATGCCGGTGATTTCCTTAGGATAGGTGTCGCTGGTGATGATGACCTGGGCGCGATTGGCGATCAGCGCCTCGAACGCATAGAAGAATTCTTCCTGCGTGCGGTTCTTGCCGGAGAAGAACTGGATGTCGTCGATCAGCAACAGGTCCAGCGAGTGGTAGTAGCGCTTGAACTCGTCGAACGCCTTGCGCTGATACGCCTTGACCACATCGGAGACGTACTGCTCGGCGTGGATATAGCGGATCCGGGCGCGCGGGTTCTCCATCAGCATGAAGTTGCCGATCGCGTGGATCAGGTGGGTCTTGCCCAGGCCGACGCCGCCATACAGATACAGCGGGTTGTACGACTTGCCGGGATTGTTGGCGACCTGGATCGCCGCGGCGCGCGCCAGCTGGTTCGCCTTGCCGGTAACGAAATTGTCGAACGTCAGGATCGGATTGAGCCGCGAGCGCTCATGGACCGTGTCGGCGGGCTGCTGGCCGGGCATCGGTTGCTGCGCGACCCGATACGAGCGGGCCGCGGCCTCGGCCGGATCCAGTTGCGGCACGTCGACATCGACCGCGTCGGCGCCGATCGGCTGGCCGCCACCGGGGTAGGGTGCCGCCTGAGGATTGCCCAGGCTGGCGCCGATGCCGCCGTGGATGCCGCCATAGCCGGCCGGCGCGGCGACACCGGCACCCGGTTGCTCCGGCGCGCCATACATCAGCGACCCCGGACCGGGCGGCTGGCCGCCGTGCGCGGGCGGATGGCCCATCGCCTGGCCGGCGCCGTAGGCCGGCGCCAGATGGGCGGCCGGACCCGCGCCGCCGGGGGCGGCCGGATCCTGGGCAGGACCGTACGGGCCGCCCGGATTGCCGGCGGCCTGATAGCCGTTCGCTGCCGCACGTCCCGACGCCGTAGGATCCAGGACGAAGTGGACGCTCACCTGCGCTTCCCAGTATTCGCACGCAAGCGCGGTGATGCGCCCGGAGAACTGGCTCTTGACCCAGTCGAGCTTGAAGCGGTTGGGCGCGGCGATGCGCAGCGACAGGGCGTTCTCGTCGAACGCCACCGGCGCGAGCGGCTTGATCCAGGTTTTGAACTGTTGAGGCGTCAGTTCGCGCTCGAGCTGCGCGGCTGCCGCCTGCCAGAAATCTTGCATCGGTTGTTGTTGGGTAGTGCCACGGCTGCCTGGCGTCACGTCAGCAGTCTTTCGAGTCCCAATAAAAAAGGGCGCCGCTGTCTCCCGGATGGCGGTATGACGGCTACCGCAGCCGGCTTGTCGGGTCCCCCGCCCGCCAAGCCGCCTAACCGTCATGTCCTGCACACCCCGGGTTGTGCGTGCGCCACGCAGGCCGTGTTGTGTTTGGACCGGGATTGTACCCCCCGGCTCAAGTTATCCACAAAGGATAAGTCTGTGGACAACTTGTGAAAATTCGGTGGATGGCTGTGCACAACCTGGAACATCGCAGCGCCGCAGTCGGCCCTTATAGAGGGCAATTGTTTGATTTGAAAGGGGATTGTCCTTCGCATCATGCTGAAAAAGCGCCGCTTGTGCCACTCGAAAATGTGCATCGCATCACTGTGGACAAGGAAACGGGCTTGCCAGCCTATGCGTGCACCCCCGCAGCGGCATCCTCCCACAGCAGCCTTGACAGGCGCGCAGAAAATCCGTTAAATGGCGGGTTCTGCGATGCGGCAGGGGATCACGTATGCGCATCGCCGGGTCTGACCCGCTTCATTTTCATAAGCGGCGGCGGACCTGAGCTCGGGTCGCCCGCGCCAGCCGCGCGGTCATCCCGCCCAGCCTGCGTCGCGAGACCTGTATCGCGACACCCAAGGCCGGCGTCAGGTCAGCTTCAGGACAATCACAAGCGTCGGCAGTACCGCATCCGCGGCGGCCCCATGCGAACCATACGCGGCAGCCACGGCCCCTACGCGGCCGGGCGTGCCCAGATCAACCAGAGAGTGCAACATGAAACGTACCTACCAACCTTCCGTTACCCGCCGCAAGCGTACCCATGGCTTCCGCGTGCGCATGAAGACCCGTGGCGGCCGCGCCGTGATCAACGCGCGCCGCGCCAAGGGCCGCAAGCGCCTGGCAGTCTAAGGGCCGGGTGACGGGACGGCGGCCCGCATCGACGCGCCCGGCAACCGCTGGCGCATGATGGCGGAGCCCGGCGTGGTCGTGTCCCGGCCGCCGCCCTTGCCGTTGTCCCCTCTTGCCTTGCCCCAGGACGGCCCGGCCACGCCTGCCAGCCCAGTCTGACCAGCGTGCCGACCCATGCCTTCCCCAAAGCCGCGAGGCTCACAAAGACGGATGAGTTTTCATCCGTTTTTGCTTTGCGCCCGCGGCGCCGCAGCGCCCATTTCGTGCTTTACGTCCGCGCCAACGGCCAATCGCAGGCGCGGCTCGGCATCGTGGTGGGCAAGAAGTTTGCGCCGCGCGCCGCCGAGCGTAATCTGGTGAAGCGTATGGTGCGGGAACTGTTCCGCCAGCGGCAGGACCAATTGGTCGGCCGCGACGTGTTGCTGCGATTGCAGGCCAAATTCCCGCGCACCGAATTCCCCAGCCGCCGTGCAGTCCGGCTGGCCTGCCAGACCGAACTGGTCGAGCTGATGGAAGTCGCCGCCCGGCCCCTGCCGTCCGCTCCGCCCGCTGCGCTCACCTCGCCTTCCGGCGCCTGATCGAGGGCACCGACATGAAGCCTATCCTGCTTGCCCTGCTGCGCTTCTACAAGATCGCGCTGAGTCCCTACCTGGGCTCGCAGTGCCGCTTCCTGCCGACCTGCTCCGACTACGCCCGCGAAGCCATCGTCCGTCATGGCGCCGCGCGCGGCAGCTGGCTGGCCGCCTGCCGGCTGTGCCGTTGCCATCCCTTCGCGCAAGGCGGGTATGATCCGGTGCCGCCCTCGCGCGACGCCGGCCGCCCGACGGTCAGCGTCCGGCTGCCCAGACCCTGAATTCCCAGATACAGCGAGACATGGATATCAAACGCACCATCCTCTGGGTCATCTTCTCGATGTCCCTCGTGCTGCTCTACGACAATTGGCAGCGCGCCAACGGCCACGCCTCGATGTTCTTCCCGAGCGCCTCGCAACCCGCCGCGACCGGCACGCCGGCGAGCGCTCCGCAGGCGCGCAGCGACGTGCCCAAGGCGGTGGGCGGCGCGTCCCCGACCGGCACGCCGGCAGCTGCGCCGCAGGCCCCTGCCCCGGCCGGCGAGAAGATCGTCATCACCACCGACGTGGTCCGTGCCGAGATCGATACCGCGGGCGGCATCCTGTCTCGTCTCGAACTGCTGCGCCACAAGGATGAGGCCGGCAATCCGGTCGTACTGTTCCAGCGCAGCGCCGCGCATACCTATATGGCGCGCTCGGGCCTGATCAACGGCGACCTGCCGAACCACACGACGGTGTTCACCGCCGCGCCGGGTCCGCGCGACCTGGGCAATGCCGGTTCGCTCGACGTCGTGCTGACCGCCGAGAAGGACGGCGTGCGCTTGGCCAAGACCTACCGCTTCCAGAAGGGCAGCTACGTCGTCGCGACGCATTTCGACGTGACCAACAACCGCGCCCAGCCGGTGTCGCCGACGCTGTACATGGAACTGGCGCGCGACGGCAGCCATGTCGAGCAGTCGCAGTTCTACAGCACCTTCACCGGTCCGGCGGTCTACACCGACGCGGACAAGTACCACAAGATCAGCTTCGAAGACATCGCCAAGGGCAAGGTCACGCTGCCCGCCCCGTCGGACAACGGCTGGGTCGCGATGGTGCAGCACTACTTCGCCTCGGCCTGGCTGCCGCAGACCGGCAAGCAGCACAGCTTCTACGTCGAGCAGATCGACCCGAACCTGTATCGCGTCGGCGTGCAGCAGCCGCTGGGCGAGATCGCCCCGGGTGCGACGGTGTCGACCGACGCGCGCCTGTTCGCCGGTCCGCAGGAAGAGCACATGCTCGAGCAGATCGCGCCGGGCCTGGAGCTGGTCAAGGACTATGGCTGGCTGACCATCCTGGCCAAGCCGCTGTTCTGGTTGCTGGAGAAGCTGCACGGCATCCTGGGCAACTGGGGCTGGTCGATCATCGCGCTGACCGTGCTGATCAAGCTGGTGTTCTTCCCGCTGTCCGCGGCGAGCTACAAGTCGATGGGCAAGATGAAGGACCTGCAGCCGCGCATGACGGCGATCCGCGAGCGTTACAAGAACGACCCGCAGAAGATGAACCAGGAGATGATGGGCCTGTACCGCACCGAGAAGGTCAATCCGCTCGGCGGCTGCCTGCCGATCCTGATCCAGATCCCGGTGTTCATCGCGCTGTACTGGGTGCTGCTGTCCTCGGTCGAGATGCGCGGCGCGCCGTGGCTGGGCTGGATCAAGGACCTGTCGGTGCCCGACCCGTTCTACATCCTGCCGATCGTGATGGCCGTCTCGATGTTCGTGCAGACCAAGCTGAACCCGACGCCGCCGGATCCGATCCAGGCCAAGGTGATGATGATCATGCCGCTGGTGTTCTCGGTGATGTTCTTCTTCTTCCCGGCCGGCCTGGTGCTGTACTGGGTGGTCAACAACATCCTGTCGATCGCGCAGCAATGGCAGATCAACCGGATGCTGAGCAAGGGCAAGACCCCGGCGCCGGCCAAGGGCTGAGCCCGCCGGCACCTCGCCGCACGAGAAGCCCGACGCGAAAGCGTCGGGCTTTTTGTTTGCGCGGCCGCCGGACGCGAAGACGACCATGCGACGCATCGCGCGAGGCCGTTTCCTACACTGTAGCCACGTGGATTGACAGCGGGTCGGCGCGAGTCACCGGCCCCGACAGGGCGACATGGGCACTCTCACACTGAAACGCCGGATGCGCGCGCTCGACGCCTTCACCGCGTTGGCCGCCGCCGATCTGCAGCGGATCGCCGATGCGCTGCGCGCGCTGGACCGGCGCGACCGGCCCGACGACCTGCATGCCTTGCGCGTGGCGGTCCGCCACCTGCGCGCCGTGCGCTGGGTCTTCGCGCCGGCGCTGCCGGGCGCGTTGGCGGCGCGCTGGCGCATCGTGCTGCGCGACCTGATGCGAGCCACCGGTCCGGTGCGCGATTGGGATGTCTTTATCGCCGACACGATGCAACCCGCCCTATCGCGCCAACCGGGCGATCCGGTGCTGCTGGCGCTGCTCGACAGCGCACAGACCCGGCGCGAGGCGGCGCGCGCGACGCTGCTGTCGGTGTTGCATGCCCAGCGCAGCCAGACCTTGCCGGTGCTCGACGACGATCTGGCCGGGCTGCGCCACCGCGCGGTCGACGGCATCCCCGGCAAGGCGAATGCGCCGCTGGGCCGGCTGGCGCGCCGACGCGTGCGCAAGGCGCGCCGCAGCGTGCGGGCGCTCAAGGCGCGCTGGCGAGATCTCGGCACGGAAGCGGACTTGACGCTCGCGCCGGCCGCCGACGTATTGCACGCGCTGCGCGTCGCCGGCAAGCGGCTGCGCTATGCGATCGAGGCCGTCGGCCCGGTGCTGCCTGGGCGCTACACCGGGCGTGTCCATCGCAAGCTGGTCGCCCGCCAGGCCCGGCTCGGTGCGCAGACCGATGCCGCCAGCGCCCGCCGCCTGCTCTGCGCGCTGTTGTCCGGCGAGCGTGCTCAAGACCGGATGGAGCCCACCGGGAGGGTGATGGCGCCACCCGGCTCCGCACCGATGGCCACGCGACTGGTGGCGCCGGCGCCGCGTTGATCTGCGACAATACCGCCCTATGACCGCCCAGCCCAGCATCGACACGATCGCCGCCATCGCCACCGCGCCCGGACGAGGCGGCATCGGCGTGGTCCGCGTGTCCGGACCCGAAGCCGGCACGATCGCGCGCGCCATCTGCGGCCAGTCCCTGACGCCGCGCCGCGCTACCTATCTGCCCTTCCTCGACGGTAAGGGCGAGGTGATCGACCACGGCATCGCGCTGTTCTTCCCCGGCCCGCATTCGTACACCGGCGAGGACGTGCTGGAACTGCAGGGCCACGGCGGTCCGGTGGTGATGCAGATGCTGCTGACGCGCTGCCTGCAGGCCGGCCGCGAAGTCGGTCTGCGCGTGGCCGAGCCGGGCGAATTCACGCGCCGCGCCTTCCTGAACGACAAGCTGGATCTGGCGCAGGCCGAGGCCGTGGCCGACCTGATCGAGGCCAGCACCGAGGCCGCCGCACGGTCGGCGGCGCGCTCGATGGAAGGCGCATTCTCTGAGGCGATTCGCGCGCTGGTCGAGCAGGTGATCCATCTGCGCATGCTGGTCGAAGCCACGCTGGACTTCCCGGAGGAAGAGATCGACTTCCTCGAGGCGTCGGACGCGCGCGGGCAGCTCGATACCATCCGTACCGCGCTGGGCGGCGTGCTGGCGCAGGCCCGGCAGGGTTCGCTGTTGCGCGAAGGATTGTCGGTGGTGCTGGCGGGCCAGCCGAACGTCGGCAAGTCCTCGCTGCTCAACGCGCTGGCCGGCGCGGAACTGGCCATCGTCACGCCGATCGCCGGCACCACGCGCGATCGCGTGCGCGAGACCATCCAGATCGAAGGGATCCCGCTGCATATCATCGACACCGCGGGCCTGCGCGAGGACGCGGTCGACGAGGTCGAACGCATCGGCATCGAACGCACCTGGGATGCGATCGGCCGCGCGGACGTGGTGCTGCATCTGATCGACGCGACCGATTATCTGCAGCACGGCCTGTCCGAGATCGACGACGCCATCGACGACCGTTTGTCGGGCCACCTGCCGCCCGGCGCGCCGATCCTGCGCGTGGTCAACAAGATCGATCTGGCGCCCGCGGTCGGCGCCATCGCCTTCGGCGGCAATCGTCCCCACGTGGTGGTCGCCAACGGCCCCAACCCGACCGAGATCTGGATCTCGGCGCGCACCGGCGCCGGCATCGACCTGCTGCGCCACGAACTGCTGCGTGTGATCGGCTGGCAGGCCGGCAACGAGGGCGCCTTCCTCGCGCGCGAGCGTCATCTGAACGCGCTGCGCAGCGCCCAATCGCATCTGGACCTCGCCGCCGAACGCGCCGATCAGCAGGACAAGGCGCTGGACCTGTTCGCCGAGGAATTGCGGCTGGCGCAGGAACACCTGAACAGCATCACCGGCGAGTTCACCAGCGACGACCTGCTGGGGACGATCTTTACGCGGTTCTGTATTGGCAAGTAACGTCGGTCTTCGCTCGACCTTCGGAGCCGGATACGTCAGCCCTTTGCCGGGCTGCGCTTCGTCCCTCGCGCCGCCACCATCAAAATCGCCCCCGCCATCAAATTCGCCGCCACCGCCGCCAAAATCGGCAACGTATAACTGCGGCTCGCATCGAACGCATAACCGGCCGCGCTCGGCCCGATCAGCGTGCCGAACGCCACGCTGGTGTACAGCACGCCGATGATGCCGCCGACATTGCGGCCGCCGAACAGGTCCATCACCACCGCCGGCAGCACCGCGACCCAGCCGCCGTAGCAGGCGCCGAACAGGAAGGCGAACAGGGCCAGCATCCAGAACCCGGTGGCGACGGCCCAGATCACCAGCGTGAACGCCAGCGCGATCACCGTGCACAGCAGAAAGCGCTGGCGGCCCATGCGGTCGGCCAGGCTGCCGAGGAAGAAGCGCCCGGCCGTGCTGCCGATGCCGATCACGCCCAACAGCAACACCGCCGAGCCCTGCGCAATGCCGAGGTCCTGCGCGTGCGGCACCAGATGGACGAAGGGCACGAACACGCCGAACGAGGCGATCAGGCAGGCCGCATAGAGGCTGATGAACTGGCGCGTCCGCACCGCATCGCGCACCGATACATCCGCCGGCGGCGGCGCGGTGTGGGCATGGGACGGCAGCGGCTCGCCGTCCGGGGCCAGGCCGCGCTCGCGCGGATCGTTCTCCAGCAATAGCGATGCGCCCACGCCCAGCAGCCCGGCGAGCACGCCCAGCGTCAGATAGGCGTCGCGCCAGCCCATGCCGTCGATCAGCAGCGCCGCCAGCGGCGGCATCGCCAGCGTGCCGACGCCGATGCCGCTGACCGCGAGTCCCGACGCAAGACCGCGACGCTTGACGAACCAGCGCTGCACCGCGCCCACCGCCGGCACATAGGCCAAACCGACGCCGAGTCCCACGCCGATCCCATAGGCCGCATAGACCTCGACGATATTGCGCGCGACGCTCGCCAGCACGAGGCCCGCGCCGACCAGCAGCATCCCCGCGATGCAGAGCCGGCGCGCGCCCCAGCGGTCGGCCAGCGGTCCGCTGACGATGCCCAGCGCGAAATACAGAAAGCCCGCCAGCGAGAACACCAGCGACACCGCACCGCGCGAGGCGCCGAACTCGCGCTGCAAGGGCTCGATGAACGCGCTGAAGGTATAGGCGCTGCCAAAGCCGACGAACGTCACCGCAAAGGCGGCCGCCACCACCCACCAGCCGTAGAACACCCGCTGCTTGAACACCAGTGTCGTCATGTCAGTTCACCGGATGTTGGCGATGCCAGCCGGTGGCACCCTGGAAGGCGGCGCCCGCGCGCACCAGCATCGCTTCGCCCAGATGCGGGGCGACGAGTTGAACGCCGATCGGCAGCCCTTGCCGCGACAAACCGCCTGGCAGCGTGAGGGTCGGATGGCCGGTCAGATTGAAGGGACAAGTGTACCGTTGCAGGCCGGCGATCAGCGCCGGCTGTTCGCCGAGCGTGCGCACCGCGGCCAGCGACAGCGGGGCATACGGATGCACCGGCGTCAGCAGCAGGTCGATGGTTTGCAGCAGGGCGACCATGCGGCCGCGCAATTCGGCGCGGCGCAGCAGGATCCGTTGATAGTCGATGCCGGACAGCGCGCGTCCCGCCTCGATCACCGAGGCCAGCACCGTGCCGTATTCTTGCCGGCGGGCCGGATAGGTGGCGGCATGCGCCACGGCCGCCTCCACCGCGCAGTTGGCGGCCCAATCGTCGTTCAGCTCACTACCCGCGCGCACCGCATCGGGAACGCGGACATCGACCATGGTTGCGCCAAGTGTTCGCAATGCCTCCGCAGCCGCGCCGACGACGGCCCGGACTTCGGCATCGGTCCCGTCGCCGTTCCAGTCCGCGTCGATGCCGATCCGTACGCCGCGCAGGTCCGTCGCGATCGCGCCAAGGTAATCGGGCACCGGCTCGTGCAGCACCGTCGGGTCCTCCGGGTCCATGCCGGCGATCGCCTGCAGCAGCAGACCGGCATCCGCCGCGCTGCGCGCCATGGTGCCGACATGGTCCAGCGACGGCGCCAGCGCAAACACGCCATGCCGGCTGACCCGGCCCCAGGTCGGCTTCAGCCCCGTCACGCCATTGGCGGCGGATGGCCAGCGGATCGAGCCGCCGGTGTCCGACCCGATGGCGCCATGGCAAAGGCCGGCCGCCGTGGCCACGCCGGCGCCGCTGGACGAGATGCCGGGCCAGTACTCGGCATGCCAAGGGTTCACCGGCGCGGTCACCGAGGGGTGATGGTCCGAATACGCGCCTTCGGTCAGCTGCAGTTTGCCCAGCAGCACCGCGCCGGCGTCCCGGAGCCGCCGCACCACGGTGGCGTCCCGGTCCGGCCGGAAGTCGCGATGGATCGCCATGCCGGCGGCGGTCGGCACGCCCTCGGTCCAGCACAGGTCCTTGATGCCGATCGGCACGCCGTGCAGCGGGCCGCGATACCGGCCGGCGGCGATCTCGGCCTCGGCGGCTTCCGCCTGGGCCATCGCCGCATCGGCCATCACCAGCGCGTAGCTGTGCAGCGCCCCGTCGAGCGCCGCGATGCGGTCCAGCTGGGCGCGGACCACGGTAGTTGGCGAGACCTCGCGCCGACGGATTCCTCCGGCAAGTTCGGTAATCGAAAGCAGGTGCCAATCGGCGGCAATCATTTTGTCGGTCGCTCTGAAAGGTTAAGTAGAATTAAACCAGCCCTGCGCCGGACCGTACCCGATGCTGCGCTGACATGGCCAGATAACGCCCCAAACTTAACTTTTTGGTTGTCAGCCCGCAAACCAGAATTCATGCGTTTTTCGCCTTAGAAAATCTAATGTCAAACCACAAGCTGCCGCCGCTCAATGCCTTGCGGGCCTTCGAGGCCGCCGCCCGGCATCTGTCGGTCAAGCACGCCGCCGAGGAGCTGTGCGTGACGGCCGGGGCGGTCAGCCAGATGGTCAAGGCATTGGAGTCGCACCTGGGCGTCAAGCTGTTCCAGCGGGTCAACCGCGGCATCTATCTGACGGAAGCGGGGCGGGCCTATCTGCCGCCGGTGCGCAACGCCTTCCGCCAGATCAAGGAGGCGACGGGCCGCATCGCGGCGCCGGCCGACACCGGGCTGCTCAATGTCAGCGTCACCCCCTTCTTCGCGGCCGCGTGGCTGGTGCCGCGCCTGCAGTCGTTCCAGCACGCGCATCCCGATATCGACCTGCACGTGATCACCACCACCGCGCTTGCCGACTTCGCGCGCGATGGCGTGCACGTCGCGGTACGGCATGGGCTGGGCCAATATCCCGGCCTGCACAGCGAACGGATCCTCGCGGTGGAAATCGTGCCGGTGGCCGCGCCGGCGCTGGTGCGGCAACTCGGTATGCCCGCCACGCCCGCCGATCTGCTGCGCTGGCCGCAGGTCCACGACACCGAGCGCAAGGGCTGGCATCTGTGGTTCCAGGCGCAGGGCATCGACGACCTCGAGCGCCCGCGCGGACCGTCGTTCGACGATTCGAGCCTGCTGTGGAAGGCGGTGATGGCGGGGCAGGGCGCCGGGCTATTGCCGGCGGCGATGGTGGCGCGCGAACTGGCCGACGGCTTGCTGGTCCGGCTCGCCGATGTCACGCTGCTCGATGCCTTTGCGTATTACCTTGTCTATCCCGAGGAAATCCACGCGCGCGCGAAGATTGCGTCGTTTCGCGAGTGGATATTGAACGAGGCGGGCCGCGCCGGCTCTTCCTAGCGGCCGCATCCTGTCCTCGATATCGGTGCGCATGGCGATCGCACGATGGCGCCCCGCGCAGGCAATCGCATCGCGTCAGGAGCACGCATGGAAGCCTTCCACAACGTCAATCTCCCCTCGCTGCTCGACACGCTGGTCAGCCTGACCGCCGCCTTCGTGTTCGGCGGCGCGATCGGCTTCGAGCGGCAGTACCGGCAGCGCACCGCCGGACTGCGAACCAATGTGCTGGTGGCGGTCGGTGCCGCGGTGTTTGTCGATGTCGCCAACCGGCTGCACGGCCACGATGGCGCGGTGCATGTGATGGCCTATGTCGTGTCCGGCGTCGGCTTCCTCGGTGCCGGCGTGATCATGCGGGAAGAAGGCAATGTGCGCGGGCTCAATACCGCGGCGACGCTGTGGGGGTCGGCCGGCGTGGGGGCGGCGGCCGGTGCCGATCTGATTCTCGAGGCGATGCTGGCAACCGTGTTCGTGCTGGCGGCCAACACACTGCTGCGGCCCATCGTCGATGCGATCAACCGCAAGCCGCTCGACGTCGAATCGGTCGAGGTCACCGGCACGGTCCACGTGATTGCCGAGCGCGGCCAGCAGAAGGCGGTGATGGCGCAGCTCGAAGAGGCGCTGGAGCGCGGCGGCTATCCGGTGCACGATCTGGACATCCAGCCGTTCGGGCAGGACGAGGTCGAGATCGAGGCGACGCTGGTGGCGAGCTCCTTCGATGGCGATGCGCTGGACCGCCTGGTGCAGCGGCTGGCAGCGCTGCCGGCGGTGCGGCAGGCGTTCTGGAGCCCGAGCACGACGTGATCGTGAGGGGGTTCCCGCAGCCTTGCGCCCCGCATCTTTGTAGGACTACACCCACATTGCTTTCGGCGGGCGCTTGATAAGGACCCGTCCGGCCCCTGTGTATCGTTCAGTTACGGTTTGACATCGATTGTCACCCCGTACCGAACAACTCAGAGGTAAGCATCATGGCCCCGGCCCTTGTCAGCATGCCCGTGGAGCATGCCCGGGCTTTTGCCCGGATTCTGTCCGTGACCCGCGCCGCCTGGCGCTTGAATGAACCGGCCGAAACCGGTAATACCGCGCAATCGCGCTGCGCTTCGCGGCGCCGCCGTACCGCCCACCTTGCCAAACTCGCGGCACGCGCGTTCGAGGCGCAGGTGATGGCGCTGCGTTGCCGGCAGGCCTTCGTCGGCTGACGCCAATGCGGTTTGCGAAAGCGGACGCGCCATTGACGCCCGTTCGCAGCGAGTTCCGCAGTACCTTGTAGTGCTTGTTCCGTTTTGCGCGCGACGTTTATGCGCGTTTGTGTGTCTCCTTGGTTCTTGAGCCAGCCTCTCGGCTGGCTCTTTTTTTGCCGCTCGCCAGAGCATCGCAGCAAACAGCATCACAGCATCGCAGCATCACGGCATCGTCGCGACTTCGTGCCAGCGTGCTGCGCTGGCCGTCGCCTGGCCGCCGCCGAGCAGGTGACAGGCCGCAAGATGGGCCAGTCCCGCATCGCGGCCGCCCATCGCAAGCATCGCCGGCGCCTGCTGCGCGCATACCGGCATCGCATGCGGGCAGCGCGGATGGAAGCGGCAGCCGGAGGGCGGTGCCAGCGCCGAGCCGATCTCGCCGACGATCAGTCCCTCGGCCGGCTGATGATCCGGATCGGGACGCGGCGCGGAACCGAGCAGCGCTTGCGTGTACGGATGGCGCGGCGCGCCGAACACCGCATCGCTGGGACCGCTCTCGGCCATCGCGCCCAGATACATCACGCCGACCGCGCTGCTGAAGTGTTCGACCAGCGCAAGATCGTGCGCGATCACCACATAGGCGAGGCCAAAGCTGCGCTGGATATCGGACAGCAGGTTGACGATCTGCGCGCGGATCGACACGTCGAGCGCCGAGGTCGGTTCATCGAGCACGATCAGTTTCGGCTGCAGCGCGAGCGCGCGCGCCACGGCGATGCGCTGGCGCTGGCCGCCGCTGAACTCGTGGGGATACAGTTCGAGCGCGCCGGGCGGCAGGCCGACGATCTCCAGCAGTTCGAGCAGCCGGTGCTGCAGCGCCGCGCGATCGCCGCCAAAGCCATGCGCCAGCAGCGGCTCGGCCAGCAGCATCCTGACCTTCAGGCGGGGATTGAGCGAGGACGACGGATCCTGGAACACCGCCTGCACCTGCCGGCGATAGCCTTGCACGCCCTGGCGGTTCAGCCTCAGCACGTCCTGGCCATCGAAGCGGATCGCGCCGCCGGTGGGCTTCTCCAGCAGGAGCAGCAGCCTGGCGATGGTGGTCTTGCCGCAGCCGGACTCGCCGACGAGGGCGAAGGTCTGGCCGGCGTCGACAGCAAAGCTGACCCCGTCGACGGCGCGCACCAGGCCGCCGCCGCGCACGGGGAAGTGTTTCTTCAGGTCCTGCACTTCGAGCAACATGGGCACTCCTGCGCTGGCTGCGATGTTCCGGGGAGCAAGGTTCGGACGTTCGGTGCTACGTGCCGCTTGCCAGCCAGCACGCAACACGATGGCCGGACTCCAGTTCGACCTCGGGCGGATACGCGTCGTCGCACAGCGGCTTGCGATGCGGACAGCGCGCGGCGAAGCGACATCCGCCTGGCGGATCGATCAGGCTCGGCGGGCTGCCCTGGATGGCGAACAGCCGGTCCTTCTTCTGGCCGAAATGCGGAATCGAGTTCAGCAGCGCCTGCGTGTACGGATGCGCGGGCCGTTGGTACAGCGTGCGCACATCGGCGGTTTCGACGATGCGGCCGGCGTACATCACCGCGACGCGGTGGCAGATGCTGGCGGCCACGCCCAGGTCGTGCGTGATCAGGATGATGCCGACGCCGGTCTGCGCCTGAATCTTGCGAAACAGCGCCATCATCTGGACCTGGATCGTCACGTCGAGCGCCGAGGTCGGCTCGTCGGCCACCAGCAGCCGCGGCGCACTGGCGATCGCCATGCCGGTGACGACGCGCTGCCGCATGCCGCCGCTGAACTGGTGCGGATAGTCGTTCAGCCGCGCCTGCGGCGACGGGATGCGCACGCTGTCGAGCACCTCGATCACGCGCCGCCGCGCCGCCTCGCCGCGGGCAATGCCGTGATGGCGCAGCGGTGCGCCGACCTGGTCGCCGATGGTGAAGACCGGGTTGAGCGAGGTCAGCGGGTCCTGCGAGATCATCGCGATCTTGCGGCCGCGATAGACCTCGCTCATGGTCTTCTCGGAGACCTGCAGCAGGTCTTCGCCATCGAGCACGATGCTGCCGCCGATGCGCGCGCCGGTCTGGCGCGGCAGCAGCCGCAGGATCGACAGGATCGTCATCGACTTGCCCGAGCCGGACTCGCCGACCACGCCCAGCGTCTCGCCCTCGTGCACATGCAGGTCGACGCCGTCGACGGCCCGCACCACGCCGCGGCGCAGCGTCAGGTGGGTGGTCAGATTGCGCACGGCCAGCATCGGCGTGCCGCTCCGGGTTGGCGTCGAAGCACGCGCGGCGGCGGTATCGGCGTGGCTCATAGCTGCCTCCTTTTGGGATCGAAGCGGTCGCGCAGCCAGTCGCCAAGCAGGTTGGAGGCGAGGCAGGTCGCCATGATGGCAAGCCCCGGCATCGTGATCGCCCACCAGGCGTTGGTGATGTAGTTGCGCGCGTCGGCCAGCATCAGGCCCCATGACACGTCGGGCTGCTGGATGCCGAGGCCGAGAAAGCTCAGCGAGGCCTCGAAGATGATCACCTGCCCGACCTGCAGCGTGGCCAGCACCAGCAGCGTGTTCAGCAGGTTCGGCAGCAGATGGCGGCGGAAGATGGTCAGCGTGCCGCAGCCGGCCACGCGCGCCAGCGCAACGTAATCGCGCTGCTTCAGCGACATCACCTCGCCGCGCACGATGCGTGCATACCAGGTCCAATAGGTGATCACGATCACCAGCACCACCGTCTCGAAGCCTGGGCCGAGCACCGCTGCCAGCACCAGCGCGAGCGCCAGCGACGGAATCGACATCTGGATATCGACCAGCCGCATGATCAGCGCATCGAGCCGGCCGCCGAAGTAGCCGGCGAGCATGCCGGCAGCGGTACCGATGCCGCCGGAGATCAGGATCGCGTACAGCGCCACCACCAGCGAGATGCGCGTGCCGGCCATGATGCGCGTCAGCAGATCGCGGCCCATGTTGTCGGTGCCCAGCGGATAGGTCCAGTTGCCGCCGTCGAGCCAGGCCGGCGGCAGGAAGGCGATACCCAGGTCCAGCGCATTGGGGTCGTGCGGCAGCAGCAGTTCGCCGCCGAGCGCGCAGACCAGCAGCACCGGCAACACCAGCAGCGCGAACCAGGGCAGGGTGCCCCAGGCGATCGCACCGCGCCGGCGCGCGGGCGCTGCTGCGGTGGCGTGGTCGGCCGCCGAAGCCGTTTTTGCAGCAGTCAGTTCAGCCATGGCGAATCCTCGGGTCGATCAGGCTGTAGCTCAGGTCGACCAGCAGGTTGGACAGCACGAACAGCACGGAAGTCAGCATTACGCCGGCCTGCACCACCGGGAAATCGCGCGCGAACACGGCCTCGACCACGGTGCGGCCGACCCCGGGCCAGGCGAAGATGACCTCGACGACGAAGGCGCCGCCGAGCATCGCCGCGAAGTAGACCCCGAGGATGGTGACCAGCGGAATGGCCGCATTGCGCAGCGCGTACTTCCACACCAGCACGCGCTCGGGCAGCCCCATCGCGCGCCCCATGCGGATGTAGTCGCTGTCGAGCACATCAAGCATGGCCGAGCGCACGATGCGGGTTTGCGCGGCGACCGGGTACCAGCCCAGCGCGATCGCCGGCAGCACCAGGCTCGACCAGGACTCGCGCCCGAAGGCCGGCAGCCAGTTCAGCTGCACCGCGAGGAACAGGATCAGCAGCAGGCCGACCCAGAAGTTCGGCATCGCCTGCCCGACCATCGCGAAGACCTTGGCGAAGCGATCGAACCAGCTGCCGCGATGGACCGCGGACAGCACGCCGAACGGCACCGCCATCGCGATCGAGAACGCGAGGGCTGCCAGCGCCAGTTCGACGGTGGCCGGCAGGCGGTCGAGGATCAGGCCCAGCGCCGGCTCCTGCCAGCGGTAGGAGTTGCCGAAGTCGCCGGTCAGCGCATGGCCGAGGAACTTCAGGTATTGCGCGACCAGCGGCTGGTCGAGGCCGAGATGTTGGCGCGTCTGCTCGATGACGTCGGGCGGCGCGTCCGCAGGCAGCAGCAGCGCCAGCGGATCGCCCGACAGGCGCGAGATCAGGAAGATGATGACGCTGGCGCCCAGGATGCTGACCAAACCGTGCAGCAGCCGTTTCGCGATGGACATGCAAGCCTCCGTGTGGACGGGGACGGGGTAGGGACGGGGATGCGACCAACGAAGGGGACTGCCGTCATTCGCACATCGGGCCGAATGACGGCTGGCGTCAGCGCATCAATGCGCCTGCTTCAGGCTGACCTCCTGGAATGCGCGCCAGTAATCCCGGATCGGCCAGGGCACGTAGTGCACCTTGTCCTCGCGCCAGGCGAAGGTCACCAGCGGCCGATAGGTCGGCAGGCCGCCGAGCACGCGCTCGTGCTTGAGCCGTGCGATCTGCTTGAGCAGCTCGGTGCGCGCCGCCGGGTCCATGGTCTGGCGCTGCTTCTCGATCAGCGCGTCGACCTCGGCATCGTTGGTGTACGAGTATGTGCCCCAGCCGCCCGGCTGATAGCTGTGCAGGTGGCCGGACCATGCCAGGCCAGGGTCGCCAGGCAGACCCTGCGACCACATCCAGCTGAGCACGCCGTCCATCTCCGGCGGTCCGCTGCGTCCGCGCTTGCCCAGGCTGATCCACGCACCGTATTCCAGATTGCGTACCTGGCAGCGGATACCGACCGAGCTCAGATACGCGTACATCGCCTCGCCCACTTCCTTGACGCCCGGCTCGCGCGGCGTGGTCAGGTTGTAGCAGGGCGTATCGAAGCCGTTCGGATAGCCCGCCTGCTTCAGCAGTTCGCGCGCGCGCTTGGGATCGTAGGCATAGGGTTTGAGCGCGGGATCGTAGCCGTTCGAGCCCTTGCCGACCTGCGCATAGCGCTCGCCCTGCCCGAACAGCACGCGCTTGATGATGGCGTCGACGTCGATCGCATGCGCCGCCGCCTGCCGCACGCGCACGTCGTTGAACGGCGATTTCGGCATCTGCGTGTTGAAGTTCAGGAACAGGTTGTTGCCGCTGACCAGCGTCGCGGTCTTGACCCCCGGCATCTTCCTGAACTCGTCGATCATCGACGGCGGCACGTTGTCGATCCAGTCGACCTTGCCGGTCTTGAACGCCGCCACGCGGGTCAGGTCCTCGGGAATGACCTTGATCGTCAGCGTCTTCACGCCGGGGCGCTTGTCCTTGTTCCAGTAGTCGTCGAAGGCCTCGAGCTTCAGTTCGTCCTTGACGGTGCGCGAGACGAATTTCCACGGGCCGGTGCCGACCGGCTTCTTCGCGAACTCCTCCTCGCCGACCTTCTGGATGTACTTCTTCGGCATCGCCCACAGCTGCAGGTTGCCGACCAGGAACTGCGCGTCGGGCTCCTTGAAATGCAGCTTGAAGCGGTGCGCATCGACGATCTCGAAGCGCTCGACCGACGACACGTAGTGCGAGAAGAAGCTGCTCTTCGGATCGCGCTGCCGTTGCCAGGAGAACTCCATGTCCTCGGCCGTCAGCGGATCGCCGTTGTGGAATTTGACGCCCTTGCGCAGCCGCACGTCCAGCACCGGCTTGCCGTCCTTGCCGGTCTCGAGCTTCCAGCTCTCTGCCAGCCAGTTCTCGTCCTGCAGCGAGGCGTTGCGACGCACCAGCATCTCGAAGATCTGGCCGACGAAATAGTGATCGACGCCCGCGGAAATGCGCACGGGGTCGAGCGTGGTGGACTCCGCGCCGAAGGCCACCGTCAGGCTGCCGGTCGCCGGAGCCGCCTGGGCGGGTGCCCACAGGGCCGTCGACGCGCCGATGGCCAGGGCGCCGATCGCGATCGTCAGTGTCGAGCGGGCCGATGCCGGGTGCTGATGCATATTGCGCCTCCTGTTGCGCCGAGCGGGACGGCGCGTTTCTTGTTGAAGAACGGGACCGTGCGGTCGCGGGGTCCTATTTCGGGAAGGTCGATTCCAGTTGCCGCACCACCTCCAGCAGGCGCGGCCGTACTTCGTTGAGCAGGAAGTCGGGCGACAGGCTGTACGACGGACCGCCGACGTTCAGCGCCATCCTCGCCATGCCGTTGCCCGGGTCGAAACCGCGGCCGATACCGTTGACGTCCTTCTGCCAGTCGCCGAACGAGCACGCCACGCCCAGCGTGCCGTGGTCCTGCAGTCCCTGTTCGATGCCCTTGCGGATGCGCGGCCATGCCACGTCGTCGAGCTCGCGTATCTGTTCGAGCAGCGCACCACGTTCGCCGTCGGAAGCCACCGCGAGCCACGCGCGCCCGATTGCCGAGGTCGAGACCGGAATGCGCGAGCCGATATCTAGCGTCAGCGAGATCGCCGCCGAGCTGCGGCAGTGCTCGACATAGATCATCGACAGCCGGTCGCGCGCGCCGAGCGACACGGTACCGCCGGAGAAGTCGGCCAGTTCCTGCATCAGCGGCCGCGCCACCTTGCGAATGTCGAGCCGCGACAGCATCGCGCTGCCCAGGCCCAGGCAGGCGGTGCCGAGTGCGTACTTGTGGGTGCCTTCGTACTGCGTCAGATAGCCGAGCCGGATCAGCGTCGCGGTCAGGCGCGACACGGTCGATTTCGGCAGCCGGCAGCGCTGCGCGATCTCCTGATTGCCCAGTGCCCGGTCGCTGGAGCGGAAGCACGCCAGCACTTCGAGGCCGCGCGCCAGCGCCGTGATGAAGTGCCGGCCTTCCTTCGGTTCGGCCCCGTTGGTGGTCGAGGTTTCGCGCATGGCCAATGGACTCCTGTTGGACTGCTTGCCGGGTCGCCTGCCGGGCCGCGGCATCGCTGTTTCCGGCGTGGCCGGTTCCGCGTTCATCCGACCCGGATGCCGGTCTGCTGGACCAGCGCCTGCCACACCTTCTGGTCGCGCTTGAGCAGCGCCGCAAACTCGTCGGCGCTGGTGCCGCGCGGCAGCATGCCGGCCTCGGTCAGCATCCGCGTGCCGTCGGGCGAGCGCACGATACGCGCGATTTCCGTCGACAGCCGGTCGATCACGGGCCGGGCGCAGCCATGCGGCGCGAGCATGCCGATCCAGCCGATCGCCTCGAAGCCCTGGTACCCCGCTTCCGCGAAGGTCGGCACATCGGGCATCGACGGCACGCGGCTGGTGCCGAGCGTCGCGAGCACCTTGATGCGGCCCGCCTCGCCATAGGTGCGCGCCACCACCGTGGAGACGAAGCCGGCCGGCAGCTGCTTGGCCAGCAGGTCGGCGATCGCCGGGGCATCGCCCTTGTAGGCGACGTGCACCGTCTCGATGCCTGCGCGCCGCTTGAACAGCTCGCCGTACAGGTGCCCGGTCGAGCCGACGCCGAGGCTGCCGTACCCCGAACCCGGATGCGCCTTGGCCCAGGCCGCGTAGTCGCGCAGCGACTTGATCGGCAGATCGGCGTTGGCGACGAACACCTGCGCGGCGTCGGCGACCAGCGACAGCGGATCAAAGTCGGTCATCGGGTCGTAGAGCGGCTTGGGCTGGATCAGCGGGCTCTGGATCAGCGCGGTATTGGTAAACAGCAGCGTGCGGCCGTCGGCGGGCGACTTGGCGACCTGCGCCGCGCCGATCATGCCGGCGGCGCCCGGGCGGTTCTCGACGATCACGGTCTGCTTCAGCGCCGCGCCGAGCCGGTCGGCGATAAAGCGGGTAATCGCATCGGTCGAGCCGCCGGGCGGGTAGGGCAGCACGATGCGGATCGGGCCATCGATGGCGGGGTTGGTGGCGTTGGCGGGCGCCTGCGCGCCGGCCAGGCGGGGTAATGCCAGGCTGCCGGCGAGCGCGGCCGACGTCTGCAGCAGCTTGCGGCGGGACGGGTTCATGGTTTGTCTCCTGTTGTCGTCGGGCGCTCGTGCGGCGCCCTTTCGATCGCTATGCGCAAAGGCCGACGCGGCGTCGCGCCTGCGGCCTCCCTGCAGCTCGGTGCGGCTTCGTGCGGCTTCGTGCGGCTTTACTGCGGTTCCTGCTCCGCCTCCAGCTGCGCCTGCAGCTCGACCTTGCGCACCTTGCCGGTCGCGGTCAGCGGCAGTTCGTCGACAATGCGAATCTCCGGCACCTTGTAGACCGCCATCTGCTCGCGGCACCAGGCGTGCAGCGTGCCGGCGTCCACCGTTGCGGCGTGCTCGGGCCGCAGCCGGATGAAGGCCACCGGCATCTGCCCCTTGTCGGGGTCGGGCCGGCCCACCACGGCCGAGCCCAGTACCGCGGGATGGCGCGACAGCAGTACTTCCAGTTCCGACGGGAACACGCTCATGCCGCGCACCTTCAGCATCTCCTTGCGGCGGCCGAGGAAATGCAGATAGCCGTCCTCGTCGTAGGCCCCGATATCGCCGGTGCGGAACCAGCCGTCGCGAAAGACCTCGGCGTCGACGTCCGGCCGCCCCCAGTAGCCCTTGAACAGCGACGGCGTGCTGACGACGATTTCGCCTTCCGCGCCGATCGGCAGCAGCGCGCCGGTGTCGAAATCGCAGATCTTGATGCGCGTGCCCGGCACCGGCAGGCCGACGAACACCGGCCGCCCGCGCAGGTCCATGTCGTCTTGCTGCATGCCGGTGGTGAAGGTGTCGCTGGTATGCGTCTCGGTCATGCCCCAGGCGCCCTCGGCCAGCACGCTGCCGGTCAGTTCGAACCAGCGCCGGCGGATGTCGGGCGTGATCTTGCGGATGAACGAGGCCGCGCGCGTATGCCGCAACGAGCGAAGGTCGTAGCGCGGCAGCTCGGGATGGTTCATCAGCTCGACCGCGTTGTCGACCACGACGAAGGTGCGGTTGACGCGGTAGCGGTCGATCGCCGCCATCACGGCGACCGGATCCCAGCGCGCCAGCACGACCACGGTGGCGCCGCTGAAGATCGGATAGATCAGCCCCAGGTTCTCCCCGGCGATCCAGAACATCGGCAGGAAGTTCAGCATCACGTCGTCGGAGCCCTGCGCCATGCGCGCGGCGTCGACCCCGCCGGTCAGCGCGTACGAGGCGGCGGCCGTGTAGACCATGTCGCGCTGCGTATGCATGCAGCCCTTGGGCATGCCGGTGGTGCCGCCGGTGTAGTTCAGCGCGGCCAGCGCGTCGAGATCGACCGGCGGCAGTGCGATCGGCGCGGTGGCGCGGATCGCCGGCATCAGGTCGGTCGCGCCGTCGATGCGCCGTGGCGGCGCGTCGAGCCCCGCGGGCAGCGGCACGGTCGGCTGCGCCGGCAGCATCTCGCCCTGGCTGGTGGTGAAGACGGTGCGGATGCGGGTCTGGCCCTTGACCGCCATCAGCATGTCCGCAAGCTGGTCCAGCACGACGATCGCGGTTGCGCCCGAGTCGTTCAGCTCGTAGCGCAGCTCTTCTTCCTTGAACAGCGGATTGACGGGCACGTAGACAGCGCCGAGCTTCAGGATGCCGTAGAACACCACGTGGAACTGCGGGCAGTTGCCGATCATCACGGCGACGCGGTCGCCCGCGCCGATGCCGTGCGAGGCCAGCAATGCGGCGCAGCGCTCGCTGAGGTCGTCGAGCTGGGCATAGCTGACTTCGCTGCCGTAGTAGATCAGCGCCGGATGCGCGGGGCGAAGGCGCGCCCACGCGCGCAGGTACTCGCCGAGCGCGACCTCGCCGTGCGGGTACACCGGCGCGGTGGGCAGGCCGGCGGGCCAGATCCTGCGGTGGCGCGCTTCCAGATCCGCGAAGAACTGCGCCTCGGATGTGGCCTCATGCGATGCCGGTGGGTTCGACTGCTCGCGGTCCATCTGCTGTCTCCTGTTGCGTTCTTGTTCGGGTCGATGGAAGGGCTGGGGAACGGATTCGGCGGTGCCGGCGCGGTTTCTCCTTACCAGGCGTCCACGTACTGCCGCAGCGGCCGGTCAGCATGCGATGCACCCGCATCGAGCCCTGTCACCAGCCACTGCCGCGTCGCGGCCGGATCGATCACCGCATCGAGTTCGAGCGCCGCGGCGGCATTGATCGCGTGGCCGCGCTCGTACATCTGCGCGACCAGCTTCTGGTACAGCGCATCGCGTTCCGGCCCTTCGGGCAGCGCCTCGAGCTCCTTGCGGAAACCCAGACGGACCGCGCCTTCGAGACCCATGCCGCCGAACTCGCCGGTGGGCCACGACAGCGTGAAGGTCGGCGCGCGAAAGCCGCCCGCGGCCATCGCCATCGCGCCGAGCCCGTAGCCCTTGCGCAGCACCACCGCGAGGAAGGGCACGCGCAGCTTGGCGCCGATCACGAACATCCGCGAGACGTGGCGCACCTGCGCGCGCGCCTCGACCTCGGGGCCGACCATGAAGCCCGGCGTGTCGATCAGCGAGACGATCGGCAGGCGGTGCGCATTGCAGATCTGCATGAAGCGCGCGGCCTTGTCGGCCGCGTCGGCATCGATGGCGCCACCCAGATGGCGCGGGTTGTTGGCCAGGATGCCGACCGGGCGACCCTCGATGCGGGCCAGTGCGGTATGGATGCCGGTGCCGAAGCCGCTGCGCAGCTCCAGCACGCTGCCGACGTCGGCGATGCCGGCGATCGCCGCGCGCGTGTCGTAGACGCGCAGCCGGTTCTCCGGCACCACACGCCGCAACGCCAGTGGATCGGGCGCCTGCCAGTCGGCGACCGGACCCTGGAACATCGACAGATAGTGCTTGGCCGCGGCCACCGCGGCGGCCTCGTCGTCCACCAGCAGATCGACCACGCCGTTGTGGTGCTGCACGGCGGCCGGGCCGATGTCCTCGGGTCGGAACACGCCCAGACCGCCGCCCTCGATCATCGCGGGTCCGGCCATGCCGATATTCGCGTTGCGCGTGGCGACGATCAGGTCGCAGCAGCCGAGCAGCGCCGCGTTGCCGGCGAAGCAGCGTCCCGAGGCGATGCCGATCACCGGCACCTCGCCGCTGAGCGCGGCGAAGGCCGCGAACGACGGCTGGAACAGGCCGGCCACGGTCGGAAAGTCGACGTCGCCGGGCCGGCCGCCGCCGCCTTCGGCGAAGATCACGGTCGGCAGCCGATTTTGCAGCGCGACCTGCAGGATGCGGTCGGTCTTGGTGTGATTGCGTTTGCCCTGCGTACCGGCCAGCACGGTGGCGTCGTAGGCGAGCACCGCGCAGCGCGAGCGCTCCGCCGGAAACAGCGCGCCGTTGATGCCGCCGATGCCGGTGATCAGGCCGTCGGCCGGCGTATTGGCGATCAGGTCCGCCTCGCTGCGGCGGCTGGCCTGGGCGGCCACCGCGAGCGCCCCGTATTCGACGAAGGTGCCGGCATCGCACAGGTCGGCGACGTTCTCGCGCGCGGTGCGCTGGCCGCGCGCGCGGCGCCTGGCCACCGCTTCCGGGCGCGCCTCGTCGTACAGGAAGGCATGGCGATCGATCACGCGCTGCAGATCCGCGCGGATCGCGTGCGGGTCGGCGTGCTCGGCGTCGCCGCCGGCATGCGCGCCGGCCTCGGCCGGTTCGAGCACCAGCAGCACCTGGCCCTCGGCCGCCTGTTCGCCGGCCTCGGCGCGCAGGTCGATCACGCGGCCCGGCTGCTCGGCGACGATCGCGTGTTCCATCTTCATCGCGTCGAGCACCGCGACGGTCTGGCCGGCCTGCACGAGCTGGTCCACCGCGACGCTGACCTCGACCAGGCGGCCGGCCATCGGCGCGCGCACCGCGAGCAGCCCCTCGCCGAGCTGCTCGTCGAAACTGCTGGCGCCGACCGGTGTGGCGGCGACGCTCGGAAGGGCACCGCCGGCGCCGTCCTGCACGGCCTGCAGCGCGCGGCTCTGCGCTTCGAGCTGGGCGGCGCGGCTCAGCAGTTCGGGCAGCACCGCCTCGACATGCCGCGTATGGATCTGCTGGCTGGCGAAGTCCTCGCGCTCGGCGAGCGCGCGCAGCAGATCGAGATTGGTGGCGATGCCGCGGATGGTGAATTCGCCCAGCGCCCGCTGCAGCCGCCGCACCGCGTCGGTGAAGCGGTCGCTGCCGGACGTCACGATCAGCTTGGCCAGCAGGGTGTCGTACTGCGGCGAGGGCGCGTAGCCGGTATAGCCGTGGGTGTCGACGCGAACGTCCGGGCCGGTCGGCGGATCGAAGCGCTCCAGCCGGCCTTGCGCCGGGCGGCCGAGCCCCTGCGCATCGATCGATTCGGCGTTGATGCGAGCCTGGATCGCATAGCCGCGTGCCGCGGGCGGCCGCTGCGGATCGAGGCCAAGTTCGCGCAACGACCGGCCTTGCGCCAGTCCCAGTTGCAGCGCTACCAGATCGACGCCGGTGACCTGCTCGGTGATCGTATGCTCGACCTGCAGGCGGGGGTTGGCCTCGATGAAGACAAAGGGCTGGCGTGCGCCGTCGCGCGCGGCCGTGCTGCCCGGCTCCGCTTCCTCCACCAGGAATTCGAATGTGCCCAGGCTGCGGTAGCCCGTGCGGCGCGCAAGCGTGCGGGCGGCCTCGACGATGCGTTCGCGCAGCGCGGGGTCCAGCGCCGGGCTGGGCGCAATCTCGACCAGCTTCTGGAAGCGCCGCTGCAGCGTGCAGTCGCGCTCACCGAGCGCGATCACGTCGGCGCCATCGCCGGCAATCTGTACTTCGATATGGCGTGCACGAACGACCAGCCGCTCGGCATATACCGCGTCGATGCCGAAGGCCGAGCGCGCCTCCGAACGGCAGCGCGCATAGGCCTCGGCCAACGCCTCGCGCTCGCGCACCACGCGCATGCCGCGACCGCCGCCGCCGCCGACCGCCTTCAGCACGATGCCGGCGCCGTCCTGTTCGTCGAAGAAGGCCGTCACCGCTTCGAGCGTCGCGCCGCCCTCGGTGGCGGGCATCACAGGCACGCCGCATTCGCGCGCCAGGGCCAGCGCGCGGCCCTTGTCGCCGAACAGCGCGAGCTGGTCGACCGTGGGGCCGACGAAGATCAGGTCGGCCTGGGCGCAGGCTTGCGCAAAGTCGGCGCGTTCGCTGAGAAAGCCGTAGCCGGGATGGACCGCGTCGCAGCCGGTGCGGCGTGCGGCGGCAAGGATGGCGGGAATGTCGAGGTAGGCGGCGGGGCCTTCGCCTTCGAGCGCGACCGCCTCGTCGGCCAGCAGGCGGTGGCGGCTATTGGCGTCGTCGTGCGCGTAGACGGCGACGGTGGCGATGCCCAGATCGCGCGCCGCGCGTTGCACGCGCAGGGCGATCTCGCCGCGATTGGCGATCAACAGCTTCTTCACAAGTGTCCCCTCTCGATGTCGCCGCCGCGCAGGCGGGGCGCATTGTTTTTTGTGGCATGTGATTCTGCAAAGCAGAATCTACATGCCGAGCGACGCGCGAGACAAGGGCGTATGCGCGGACCTTGCGAAGAGGTTGGCGATAATCGGCCAACATGAAATTCTGCTATGCGGAATTGCGGCTCGAAATCGAGCATCGGCATCGATCGATGGCGCAGGGGTAGCGTACCGAATCGTCCCTACAGATCTGGCGTACGGTCGCCGTTAACCGGCAGAGACCCCGCCATGCGTGCGCTGCGATGCCGGCGGGAGAAAGGTCCGCCATCGCGCCATCGAACCAATCGGACCCCGAGGGGAACCGCCATGACTTTCGCCCTGCCACGCCGCGGCCGCGCCGCGGTTGCCGTTTCGCCCTCCCGTGCGGGCCTGCTGATGCTGTCCGCGCTGACGGCGCTGACCACAGGTTGCGCCACCTATCAGTCGGTCAGCCCGGCCGAATCGGCACCGCCGGCCGACCCGATCGCGGCGATGGTCCGCATCGATCCGGACCTCGGCGCGTCGTTCTGCGTGATCGACAGCCCTGCCGGACGCGCGCCGTTTGCCGCCACGCTGCTGCAATCGTTGCAGCGCCGCGGCTTCGAAGCGAGGCTGCTGCCGCCGGGATCGTCGGTGGCGGCCTGTACGCTGACGGCGACCTATGCGGCGACCTCGCAGTCGTACTGGCGCACCTTCCTGGCGAGCGCCGACATCACCGTCTATCGCCGCGGCGAGCGCGTCGGCAAGGCGGTCTACGATGCGCGGCGCAGCCAGGGCGGTGTCAATCTGAGCCATCTGATCGACCCGAAGCAGAAGATCGACGAGCTGGTCGACCAGCTGTTCCCCGGCCGCCTGCCGCATCCGGAGGCGCGGGATCGCAACGCCCTGCTGTCCGATCCGAACAGCGGCGCGGGCCAAAGCGCCGCCGCTACGCCGGCCTGAACCCGGCCGCCTGCGGGATCGCAACGCCCCGCTGTCCGATCCGAACAGCGGGGCGGGCCAAAGCGCCGCCGCTACGCCGGCCTGAATCCGGCCGCCTGCGGGATCGCAACGCCCCGCTGTCCGGTCCGAACAGCGGGGCAGGCTCCAGCGCCGACCGCAGCGCCGCCGCTACGCCAGCCTGAACGCCTGCACCGCCTCGCGCAGTTGCTGGGCACGCTGATCGAGGCTTTCGGCGGCCGCCGCGGCCTCTTCGACCAGCGCGGCATTCTGCTGCGTGACGCCGTCCATCTCGGCCAGCGCGTCGCTGACCTGCGCGATGCCCTGCGACTGCTCGCGCGAGGCCGCGCTGATTTCGGCCATGCGCGTGGCGATGCCTTCGACCTGGTGCACGATGTCTTCCATCGCGCTGCCGGCCTGCTGCACCGCTGCGTGGCCGTCGCGCAGATCGGAAACCGTCCGCTCGATCAGCGCCTTGATCTCGCCGGCCGCGTTGGCGCTGCGCTGCGCGAGGCTGCGCACCTCGCCGGCCACGACCGCGAAACCGCGCCCGTGTTCGCCGGCCCGCGCGGCTTCGACCGCTGCATTCAACGCCAGGATATTGGTCTGGAAGGCGATGCCATCGATCATGCCGATGATGTCGACCACCTGCTGCGCGTTGCGATGCACGCCGTCCATGGTCTGCACCACGCGCTCGACCGTGCTGCCGCCTTGCCGCGCTGCATCGGCGGCGCTGCGCACCGTGGCGTCGGCATCCACGGCGGCATCGGCGTTTTGCCGCACCGTCGCGCTGAGCTGTTCGATGCTGGCGACCGTGCGCTCCAGGCTGCTGGCCTGGCTTGCGGTGCGAGCCGACAGATCGGCATTGCCGCTGGCGATCTCGCCGGTGCTGGCGACGATCGCGTCGGCGCTGGCGCGCACGGTGCCGACGATGCCCGACAGGCCTTGGCCGACGCCATCGATCGCGCGCATCAGCTCGCCGATCTCGTCGCGGCGCGGGCTGTCCAGGCGCGCGGTCAGGTCGCCGGCGGCCAGACTGCGCGCCGCCGCTGCCGCGTCGGCCAGCGGTGCGCTGACCATCCGCCGCAGCATCCACCAGAATCCCGCCGACACCAGCAGCGCCAGCGCGAGACCGGCCGCGAGGAAGCGGTTGCGATTGGCGATCAGCTCCGCGCGCAGGCTGTCGACCGGCACCGAACCGACGATCAGCCATTGCCATTCGGGATAGGTTTCGAACGCGGTCAGTCGCAATGCCGGATCGCCGCCGTCGAAGGCGATTCGATGCGTCAGGCTGCCCTGGCGCGCGGCGATCATCTCGCGCAGCCAGGTCTTGCCGTCTTCGTCGCGCGCGTCGAGCTGCACCGTGCCCTCCTGGCGTCGGCCGACCAGCAGCTTGCCCTGGTCGGGGCCCGGCCTGGCGTCGACCACCAGGAAATGGCCGTCGGCGCCGATCGATTTGCGGCGGATGCGGTTTTTCAGCATCGCCAGCTCGGCGCTGACATCGACGCCGACATAGAGCGCGCCGACCACCTTGCCGGCGGCATCGCGCACGGGCTCGTACTTGCTCATGTACGGCTTGCCGAACAGCCACGTCAGCGCGCGGTATGAGCGTCCCGCCTGCACCGCTGCATAGGCGCCGCCGGCGCGATCGAGCAGCGTACCGACCGCGCGCTCGCCGTTCTGCTTCTTCAGCGAGGTGGTGACGCGCACGAAGTCGTCGCCGCGGCGCGCGAACACCGTGGCGATGGTGCCGCCGGTGGTCGAGAAGAAGCGGTCGGGCACCGCGAAGTTGTTGTTCAGCACGATCTCGCCGCTGGTGAACTGCGGCGTCGGCTGGCCGGCGACCTCGACGGTCTGCGCGGGATCGACCGCATACGGGCCGGGCACCACCGCCGCGAAGCTCAGCAGGAAGCGGTCCGCCTCCTGCAGCATGGTGTCGTCGAACTGGCCGAGCAGATCGCGCAGCGTCTCGTTCTGCGCGCTCATCGCCGCGCGCTGCTGCGCCTCGAGCTGGCGCATGCTGCTGTCCGACAGCACCCAGGCGAACAGGCCGAACACCAGCACCTGCACGGCCAGCACGATCAGCGCGAGCCGCGTGCCGATCCGCGCCGCGCCAGGGCGCCAGCGGCGCGACGGCTTGCTGGCGGACGAGGTTTCGGTAGGGGAGGGAGAGAGTGAGCCGGCAAGGCCGGCAGCCGACGAAGCAAGGGGGGCGGGGGCAAGGGGGCGCACGTCCGTTTCCTGCGAAATGGAAGTTGCCGGCACCACATGGCGCGCGGCGGACGCATGATCTCCGTCACGTCGTCATGGACGGGTTTACGGCGCAGGACATGCTGTGCTTGATGAGGGTGTTCACCGATTTCTATAGCGTTTGAGTCGGCTCGGTCCCCATGACGCAACAAATCGGTAACTCATAGCGCGGCAACTATTAAGAAAGCTTCATAGCCGTCGAGTCGGCATGCTGGCGGTCTCGGCGCGATGCGCCTCTCGCATGATCGGCACGATGGCCAAGCACGACGACGTCTCCTACAAGTTTCTGTATACGTGCCCCGAATTCGTCAGGGATCTTCTGAAGAGCTTTGTGCCGAGGCAATGGTGGCGCAAGGTGGATTTCTCCACGTTGGAACGCATGCCGTGCAGCTACGTGACCGATGACTTTCGGCAGCGCGCCGATGACGTGGTTTGGCGTGTGCGAACGGGACAGCAGTGGATGTACCTGTACATCCTGATCGAGTTCCAGAGTACCGTTGACACGTTCATGGCCGTGCGTGTGTTGAGCTATCTGATGCTTCTGTATCAGGATCTGATCCGGCGCAACGAGAGTTTGCCGGGCCGTCTGCTTCCGCCCGTGTTGCCGATCGTGCTGTACAACGGCGAAACGAAATGGAAGGCGCCAGTGGATGTCGAAAGCCTGATCGCTCACGATGCGGACTTCCCGGTTCCGCGGTTTTGCTATCACCTGATCGACGAAAGCCGGTACTCGGAAGCACAACTGGCTCGGCGGCGCAATCTGGTGGCGGCGGTGATGCGTTTCAACCGATTGAAGAACGAGCGGAGCCTGGTCCGCGTGATTCGGGAGGTCCGTTGCTGGATCGACGGACGCAAAGAACTCAAGCGGACTTTAGCGATGTGGATGCGGGGCGTATTGTTGAGGCAGCGCAAGGGCAAGCTTGCGCTGCCACGGGTTCGCGATCTGGAGGAATTGGAAATGTCATTGGCACAACGTATGGACGAGTGGGCCGCCCGACACGAGGAGAAGGGAGAGAAGCGGGGGGAGAAGCGCGGAGAAAAGAAGGGAATCACGAAGGGCCGGCGCGAAGGTGCGGCCCGGGTTCTGCAGCAACTGCTGGCGCGCCGGTTCGGGCCGCTGCCACCGGATATCGTTGCCAGGCTGAATGCGGCGCAGGCGGCCGACATCAGGCGATGGAGCGGGCGGCTCCTGGCCGCCGAATCGCTCGACGCCGTCTTCAAGGCACGATAAAGGCCGCGGCGATGCTCTTTGGGGCATCTTTGCCGCGGCGGGTCAAGCCAGCAGCTGTCCCAGCCGAACCACCGTCACGCCAGGACGCAGCTGGCGCAGCGACGGCATCACCAGCACGCAGTCCGGATACGGCGTCACCACCGGCGCGCCGTCGTTCCAGCCGATCACGGTGCCGGCCTCGGCGAAGGTTTCCAGGCCGGTATAGGGACCGGCGAAGCGGAAGTTCATGCTGGTGGCCACCACCGGCTCGGTGACGCGCACCACCCGCTGCGGCGCGGCCTGCGCCGACAGCCAGCCAGAAGGCAGGTCACCGCTGTCGACGATGCCGGCGGTCAGCAGGAAGCGCGCCGTGCTGTCGCGCGCCACTTCCACCGACGACGCCTCCCAATGCTGGCCGCACTCGATCAGCAGCGCGTTTTTTGGGCTGGCCGGATCGCCGAAACCGGCGTAATCGCGCATGCGCCGACCTTCGGGATGGCCTTCGTCGACGATCACATGCGCGGGGGCGCCCAGCGAGCGCGCCAGCGCCACGCCCTTGTCGAGCGGGCCCGACACGATCAGCGGCAGGCTCTTCTCGTGCATCGAATGCAGGTCCAGCAACAGATCGACGCGGTCGATCAGCGGGCGCATCTCGCGCGCGCGCCGCAGCTCGGACGAGTCGCGCGACGCATCGTCGAGCACCGCGGCGGTCCAGACGCGATTGAAGTCCTGGTCGACGAAGCGCGAAGCGTCGGGCTTGGCCGGATCGAAGCGGTGATACGCGTCGACGTTGGCGAACGCCAGCGTCAGCTGCCCGCGGCGGGGCTTGAGCCCGACTTCCAGCAGTTCCTTGACGACGATCGCGCCGCAGACCTCGTTGCCGTGAGTCAGCGCGTTGATCATCACGTGGGGCCCCGGCGCGCCGCTGTCGAAGTGATGGACATAGGCGATGCCGGTATTGCCGTCGGCATACGGCCGGATATCGGGAAACGCGACTTCGACCGGGTAGGCGTCGAGCGTGGTCATCGTGTTCATGAAGTCCTTGTTATTGCTGGATGCCGGCCGCCTGCACGATGGTGCGGTACTTGGCGGTCTCGCGCTTGACGAAGGCGGCGAACTGGGCCGGATTGGCAGGCGCGACCTCGACGCCGGCCTCGGCCAGCTTCTTGCGGACCTCCGGCATTGCCAGCACGGCCTGCATCTCGCTGTTGAGCCGCTCCACCACCGCGCGCGGCGTCGCCTTAGGCGCCATCAGGCCGAACCAGACGCCCATGTCGACGCCCTTGAGCGCGGGCGTCTCGGCGAGCGCCGGCACCTCGGGTGCCACCGCGGCGCGCTTGGCTTCGGTCACGCCATAGGCCTTGACCCGTCCGGCCTGGATATGGGGCAGCGCGGAGGACAGCACCATCACGGCCAGATCGATCTGGCCGCCGAGCAGATCGGTGGCCATCGCCGACGCGCCCTTGTACGGCACGTGCGTGATGCCGACCTTGCCCTGCTGCTTGATCAGCTCGCCGGCCAGGTTCAGCGGCGTGCCGACACCCGACGAGGCGTAGGCCAGCTTGTCCGGCTGCCCCTTTGCCAGCGCGATCAGTTCGCCGGCATTGCGCGCCGGAAGGGTCGGCTTGCCGACCAGCACCATCGGCTGCGTGCCGACGAAGGTGATCGGCGCCAGGTCCTTCTCGCCGTCGTAACGGACCGCCGGGTTGGTCAGGCGGGCGATCGACACCTCGCTGCCCGAACCCATCAGCAGCGTGTAGCCATCGGCCTCGGCCTTGACCACGCGGGACGCACCGATGGTGCCGCCAGCGCCCCCGAGGTTTTCGATCACCACGCTCTGGCCCAGCCGCTTGCCGAGCTCGGGCGCGACGGTGCGGGCCACCAGGTCGACGCTGCCGCCGGCCGTGTAGCCGACCACCAGCGTGATCGGTTTGGCGGGCCATTCGCTGGCGCGCGCATCGCCGGCAGGCAGCAGCGACATGGCGGAGGCGGCGGAGAACAGCAAGGTGGCGGCGGTGGCAGTCCGCAGCGAGATCTTCATGGCAACGCTCCCGTGTCTATGTGTTATCGATGTGGATGGCGCGATGTTAGGGAGCGGCGCCGTGTCGGCGCATGCGAGTTTGGCAATGGCGATTGCCGGATTGGCAAGGCCGGCGGCAAGGCGCCCGGCAAGACGGCGCGGCATCGGGTCCGCGGCCGGCGCCATTACGCCGTAGCGGCGCGCCAGAACGCTTCGGCCAGCGGACGCATTGCGGCGCGCGGACGGTACAGCCGGATCTGCAGCACCAGATCCCGATTGCCGCCCGGCTGGCCGCCCTCCGTCTGCGCCTGCGTCACGCTGCCGAGATCGGCGCGCACCAGCCGGCCTGCGTGCAGATCGTCGGCGATCAGGCGGGCCGGCAGCCAGGCGAGGCCCATCCGCTGGCGCACCATCTCATGCACCGATTCGGCGAAGTCGCAGACCGCCACCACGTCGAGGCGGCCGGCCAGCTTGCGCCGCGCGATCTCCTGATTGACCATGCGGCCCATCGTCAGCGTCTCGGCATAGGCGATGGTCGGCACCGGCGCGCCGCTCTTGCCATTGTTGGCGCGCACGGGCAGGCGGAAGCACGGTCCGCCCGAGGCATCGGCCGCGGCGACGCAGACCAGCCGCTCGACCCCGACCGGATGGAACTGATAGCGGGCCTCGTCCAGCCGCACCGGCAGGTCCGGCGGGCTGTAGCACAGCAGGAAATCCGCATCGCCCTCGGTGAACATCGCCAACGCGTCGTGCATGGCGAAGGTCGACAGCCGGGTGCGAAAGCCCGCGGCCACCGGATCGTGCCGCAGCGCGTGGCGCAGCCCCGCCAGCCAGGCCGGCACCAGCGAGCGCGACAGGGTCTTGCCGGTGGCGATCACCACGGTGCTGGCATCCACCCGGTGGGCCGCCCGCAGCGCCAGCCGCGTTTCCTCGAGCGTATGCAGCGCCGACTGCGCCGCCTCCAGAAACTGCCTGCCCTCGGCGGTCAGCCGGACCGGGAACACGCTGCGATCGATCAGCGGCGCGCCGGCCCACACTTCGACCGCCTGCATGCGGCGGCCGAACGCGGGCGGCGTGACATTGCGCAATTCGGCGGCGCGGGCGAGGCTGCCGGCCTCGGCCAGGCATACAAAGTCTTCGAGCCAACGGATATGCATGGGAGGCAGGCGATGGGTTCGTGTCGGGGCGGCTGGCGGCAGCGCGTATCGGTGCGCGGCCGCGTCATTCTAGAGCCTCCGAAGCGGCATGCAGGTTTGCCGCGTTGACGCTGTGATGCCGGAGGCGGCGCGCGCTCCATCTTGTCGACGAATGGAGGCACGGAAGAAGCGTCGCTACATATTTGTCCCGGGAATAGTCTGGTGCCATCCCGAAGCGGCCGATTCACGCGACGATCCGGCCACGCGGCTGCCGCGCCGCAGCCTATCGCCGCTTCCCAGCGACTCCTACACTGGCTGGAAAGCCCGACCTCGCTGGGAGTTCGCCATGCCGACGCTTCGCCGCCTCGTCCGCCACGCCGCCTGCATCCTGATCCTGCTTGGCGGGTGGCAGACCGCGACGGCGGCACCCCGGCCGCCGCAGCCCGCGGAGACGCTGACGCGGCAGGCGGTGGTCGCCTACGAGGCGGGCGCCTTTGACACCGCGCTGCGCGACTTCGCGGAGGCGGCGCGGCAGGGTAACCGGCTGGCGCAGTTCAATTACGCGATGATGCTGCTGCGCGGCGACGGCACGGCGCCGAAACCGCAGGAGGCGCTGGTCTGGCTGAAGAAGGCGGCCGACAACGAGATGACCCACGCGCAATTCACCTGGGGCGAATTGCACGAGCGTGGCGACCTGGTGCCCAAGTCGCTGGAGGAGGCCAACCGCTGGTATCAGCGTGCCGGCCAGGGCGGGCATATCCAGGCGCAGGTCGCGCTGGCGACCAACTACTTCATCGGCCGCGGCGTGCCGCGCGATTACGCCAAGGCCTTCGAGTGGTACACGCGGGCCGCGACCGCCGGCGACGGCGGTGCGCAGTACATCGTCGCCAGCTTCTACGAGCGCGGCGAGCCGGGCGTGGTGGAACGCGATATCGAACAGGCCAAGATCTGGTACGCCCGGGCCGCGGCGCGCGGCGACCCCGGCGCGCTGGCCAAGCTGCGGTCGCTGCTGGAGCAGACCGTCAGGTCGCGCGCGCCGACGATGTAGCGCGCGCCAGCGCGCCTTCCTCAGGTCTGAATCAGCCGCTTCTGCCGCGAGATATTCATCAGGATGCCGATCCCCATGCCGAGCGTGACCAGTGCGGTGCCGCCGTAGCTGATCAGCGGCAGCGGCACGCCGACGATCGGCAGGATGCCGCTGACCATCCCCATGTTGACGAAGGCATAGGTGAAGAAGATCAGCGTCACCGCCCCGGCCAGCAGCCGCGAGAAGTGCGTCGGCGCATTGGCGGCGATATACAGCCCGCGGAAGATCAGCAGCAGGTACAGCACCAGCAGCACCGCATTGCCGATCAGGCCGAATTCCTCGGAGTACACCGCGAAGATGAAGTCGGTGTGCTTCTCCGGAATGAACTCCAGGTGGGTCTGCGTGCCCTTGAGCCAGCCCTTGCCCATCAGGCCGCCCGAGCCGATCGCGATGATCGACTGGATGGTGTGGAAGCCCTTGCCGAGCGGATCGGTGGTGGGATCGAGCAGCGTGCAGACCCGGTGCTGCTGGTAGTCGTGCAGCACGGGCCAGTTCACGCCGGGCGCGCACATGTCGTGCTCGAAGAACAGCAGCCCGGAAATCAGCGTCACCAGGATCGCCAGCGCCGGCAGGATCAGCTTCCACGACAGGCCGGCGAAGTAGATCACGTACAGGCCGGCGGCCAGCACCAGCAGCGCGGTGCCCAGGTCGGGCTGCTTGGCGATCAGGCCCACCGGGATGGCCAGCAGCAGGCCGGCGACGATGAAGTCGAACCAGCGCAGCCCGCTTTCGCGCTTCTGGAAGTACCAGGCCAGCATCAGCGGCATCGCGATCTTCATCAGCTCGGAGGGCTGGACCACGATGCCGACGTTGAGCCAGCGGCGTGCGCCCTTGCGAATCAGCCCGAACATCGCCACCGCGATCAGCAGCGCGACGCCGAGCGTGTAGAGCGGCACCGCGACCCGCATCAGCGTCTGCGTGGGCAGATAGGCGATCACCCACATCACCGCGTAGGACAGCAGGATATTGCGCAGCTGGTCCTCGACGCGGCCCGGCACATCGATCGACGCCGAGTACAGCGCCACGATGCCGGTGGCGAACAACAGGAAGACAATCAGCGCGAGCGGCTTGTCGAAGCCGGTCAGCGCGGTCTTGATCAGGGACAGGGCGCGTCTGCGATCCATCTGCGCCTCCTTCAATGCGTGGCGTTGGCGCCCGGCGCCGCGGCGGCCTGCCGGGCGCGGGATGCGGGAGACGGTGTGGGGCCTGGCGCGGCGGGCGGCGTGTTGCGCGCGCCCGGTCGGTCCGGGGCCGGTGGAGAGGCCGGACCCGGCGGCACGCCGTCATGCGGCGGCTTGCTGTGGCCGAGGGCCTGGCGCATGCGGTCCCCCAGCGTCAGCGGCGCCGAGGCCGGCGCAATCGCCTGTGGATCGATGGCCTGCGCAGCTGCCACCGCGCTTGCGCTGCCGTGGCCCGCCTTGCCGCCCTCTTCTTTTCCGGCCGGCTGGCCCTGCGCATCCTCGTTGGCCAGCGTGTTGCCCATCGCGGTGGCGCTGGCGATGCTGGCGGTATGGCCGGTGGTGAACACGCTCGGCATATCCACCGGCGGCAGGCCCTGCGTGCGCTCGGAGGCCGGCGGCGCGATCGCGGCCAGTTCGGCGGGCCATTTGCCGAGCAGGTAGTAGTCCATGATCTTGCGTGCGATCGGCGCGGCGTGCTGCGCGCCGAAGCCGGCGTTCTCGACGATCAGCGCCAGCGCGATTTTCGGCTTATCGGCCGGCGCGAACGCGTGGTACAGCGCGTGGTCGCGCTTGTGCTCGGCCAGCGCGTGGTGGTTGTACTTTTCGCCCTTGGCCAGCGAGTAGGTCTGGGCGGTGCCGGTCTTGCCGGCCGATTCGTAGGCTGCACCGGCGAATACCCTGGCCGCGGTGCCCGAATGCGTGACGCCGACCATCGCGCGCTTGATCACGTCGATATCGGATTGCTTGAACGGCAGACGGTAGCTTTCCTTGGGCACCGTCAGCCGGCGCTGGCGCGTCATCGCGTCCTCGACCGCCTTTACCAGGTGCGGCTTCATCACGACGCCGTTGTTGGCAAGGATCGCGGTGGCGTGCGCGAGCTGCAGGATCGTGAAGCTGTTGTAGCCCTGGCCGATGCCCAGCGAGATCGTTTCGCCGTCATACCACTTCTGCTGCTCGGGCTTGCGGTAAGCGCGCCGCTTCCAGTCGGTCGACGGCAGGATGCCGCGGCTCTCGCCCTCGATATCGATGCCGGTCAGCTGGCCGAACCCCAGCGGCTTCATGAAGTCGTGAATCGCGTTGACGCCCATGTCGCGCGCCAGCGCGTAGTAATAGGTATCGCACGAGGCCACGATCGAGCTGTGCATGTCGACCCAGCCGTGGCCGCCCGGCTTGTCGTCGCGGAAGGTGTGATTGCCCAGCGTGAAATAGCCGGGGTCGTGCATGCCCCACTGCGGCGTGCGCTTGCCCAGCGTCAGCGCCGCCAGCGCCATGAAGGGCTTGTAGGTCGAGCCCGGCGGATAGGTGCCGCGCAGCGGGCGGTTCAGCAGCGGCTTGTCCGGCGAATTGTTCAGCTCGTTCCAGGTCGCGGTGTCGATGCCCTCGACGAACAGGTTCGGGTCGAAGGTCGGCTTGGAGACGAAGGCGAGGATGTCGCCGGTGGCCGGCTCGATCGCCACCAGCGCGCCGCGGCGGTCGCCGAACAGCGCCTCGGCCAGTTGCTGCAGCCGGATGTCGAGCGACAGGATCAGGTTGTTGCCGGGCGTCGCCGGCGCGGTCGACAGCGTGCGGATCGGCCGCCCGCCGGCGCTGACCTCGACTTCCTCGATGCCGGTCAGCCCGTGCAGCTCGGTCTCGTAGCTCTGCTCGATGCCGATCTTGCCGATGTAGTTGGTGCCCTTGTAGTTGTCGGCGTCCTTGCGCGGATCGTATTTGGCCGGATTGGCGTCGTTGGCCACGTCCATCGCCTCGATGCGCTGCTGGTCGCGCTGCGAGATGCGGCCGATGTAGCCGACCACGTGCGAGGCCGATTCGCCCATCGGATATTGCCGGAACAGCCGCGCCCGCACGTCGACGCCGGGGAAGCGGAAGCGCTGCGCGGAAAAGCGCGCCACCTCCTCGTCGCTCAGCTGGCTGCGGATCGGCAGGCTCTCGAAGCTGCGCGACTCTTCCATCAGCCGGCGGAAGCGGCGGCGGTCGCGCGGCTGGATCTCGATCAGCTCGGACAGCTCGTCGATGGTGTCGTCCAGCGGCTGCGTCAGCTTGGACGGCGTGATCTCCAGCGTGTAGGCGGAATAATTGCGCGCCAGCACGATGCCGTTGCGGTCCATGATGATGCCGCGGTTCGGCTCGATCGGCGCCACCGAGATGCGGTTGTCCTCGGCCTTGGCCGAATACTGGTCGTGCTTGTACCACTGCAGCCAGAAGAAGCGCAGGAACAGCAGGCCGAACAGGATCACGGCGAACAGCGCCGCGGCCGCCACGCGAAGGCGGAAGCGGCCGAGCTCGAGTTCGACGTTGCGGATTTCGGTCATGGTGCTGCGGGGACGGGCGGTCGGGGCACGGAGGAGAACAGCGAGCGGAGTGCCATGCCGTCAGATCGGCCGGGTTTCGTCGACGTCGATGGAGCGGCGCTGCGGCGCCAGCAGCAGGCCGGTGGCCAGCGGCCACAGCAGCGCCTCGATGCCGGGCGCGACCAGCAGCGACCAGCCGGGCAGCGGCGCACCCATCAGCAACCGGATCACCACCGGCACCGCATGCGCGATGAACAGCAGCGGCAGCACGTGCAACGCCTGCGTATAGACGCTGAACCACAGCACGCGGCGGTGGATCGTGATGGCGAAGTAGGCCAGCAGCGTGTAGGCCATCGCGTGCTCGCCGAGCAGGCGGGCATCGTGCACGTCCATCAGCAGGCCCAGCACGAAGGCCACGCCCATGCCGACCTTGCGCGGCTGGTGGATATTCCAGAACACCAGCACCAGCGCCACCATGTCCGGCACCCACAGGATGTCGCCCCAGGGCAGCAGGTTGAACAGGAACGCCAGCACGAAGGTCAGCGCGATGAAGGCCGGGTTGACCGGCCGCAGCAGGTATTGGGGATGGGTCACCGCTTCTGCTCCTGGCTCGACGTGGCCGAAGGCGTCGCGGCGACCGTGGCCGCGGCGTCCGCCTTCGGCATTGGCGCCTTCCCGGCCTTCTCGACTTTGTCGGCTTTCTGGGCTTTGTCGCCCTTGCCGGCCTTCTCCGTCTTGCTTGCCTTGCCCGCCGCGCTCTTGCCATCGTCGCCGGCCGGCAGGTCGCGCGAGGGTTTCTCGGCCTCGTAGCGCACCACCAGCAGCTGGCGGTGCGAACGCACGCCCGCGACGGGCTCGCAGTAGACGCGCGAGAAGGCGGTGTCGGCCTTGCGTTCGATCTGCACGATGCGCGCGACCGGCAGGCCCGCCGGATAGACGCCGTCCAGGCCCGAGGTCACCAGCAGGTCGCCCTGCTGCAGATCGGCCGACGCGGCCATGAAGCGCAGGTCCAGCATGCCGGCCTTGCCGCCGCCGAAGGCGATGCTGCGCAGGCCGTTGCGTACCACCTGCACCGGGATCGCCTGGTCCTTGTCGGTCAGCAGCGTGACTTCGGACTGGAACGGCGTCACGCGCGTGACCTGGCCGACCACGCCGCGATCGTCGATCACCGGATAGCCGGCCCGCACATCGTGCTGGCTGCCGCGGTCGATCACGATGCGCTGGCTGTACGGATCGCGCGCGTCGTACAGCACCTCGGCTGCCGTGACCGGCGTGGCCGATTGTTCCTTCAGGTCCAGCAGCTTGCGCAGTTGGCGGTTCTCGGCCTCGAGCTGGGCCTGGCGCAGCGCGTCGTCCGCCTGCGCCACCGCGCGCCGCCGCAGTTCGCGGTTCTCGCTGACCAGTGCGGCCGACGACTGCAGATAGTCGAAGGCGGCGCGCGCCATGTCGCGCGGCGCCAGCACGGCGCGCTCGACCGGCATCAGCACGGTGGCGGCGACCTGCCGGACCGTGGACAGCGCATCGAAGCGGGCATCGACGACCAGCAGCACCAGCGCCATCGTGACGAAGATGACCAGGCGCGCGAACGCGGACGTGCCCTGCTTGAATAGCGGTGGCGGCGTGTAATCCATTTAGCCGTACGCAGGCGGTGGCGGTCCGCATCGCCGGCACGCCGCGCTCGGGCGTCCGGGGGCGGACCGGAATTGGCGGAGTCGCGCGGGCCGCCGGCAGGCGACGGCCGGCTTGGCCAGGGTGGCGCGGCGGCGGACCCGCCCGTGGCCGGCGTCGGCCAGCGGTGCGGGCAGGGCGCGCTTCGCCACGGGAACGATCCTTTGCCGGACCGGCTTACTCGTAGGCGAAGATGCTGCCCAGCTTGTCCATGCGCTCCAGGGCCATGCCCGAGCCGCGCACCACGCAGGTCAACGGATCCTCGGCCACCAGCACCGGCAGGCCGGTTTCCTCGGCCAGCAGGCGGTCCAGGTCGCGCAGCAGCGCGCCACCGCCGGTCAGCGTGATGCCGCGCTCGGCGATGTCGGCGCCCAGTTCCGGCGGGGTCTGCTCCAGGCCGATCTTCACGGTCGAGACGATCTGGTTCAGCGGATCGGTCAGCGCTTCCAGGATCTCGTTGGACGAAACGGTGAAGGCGCGCGGGATGCCCTCGGACAGGTTGCGGCCCTTGACTTCCATCTCGCGCACTTCCGAACCCGGGAAGGCGGAACCGATTTCCTTCTTGATCGCTTCGGCGGTCTGCTCGCCGATCAGCATGCCGTAGTTGCGGCGGATGTAATTGACGATGGCCTCGTCGAACTTGTCGCCGCCGACGCGCACCGAGCCCTTGTAGACCATGCCGCCCAGCGAGATGATGCCGACTTCGGTGGTGCCGCCGCCGATATCGACGACCATCGAGCCCGACGGCTCGGACACCGGCAGGCCGGCGCCTATCGCGGCGGCCATCGGTTCCTCGATCAGGTAGACCTGCGAGGCGCCGGCGCCCAGCGCCGACTCGCGGATCGCGCGGCGCTCGACCTGGGTCGAACCGCACGGCACGCAGATGATGATGCGCGGCGACGGACGCAGCAGCTTGCTGTCGTGGACCATCTTGATGAACTGCTTGAGCATCTGCTCGGTGACGGTGAAGTCGGCGATCACGCCGTCCTTCATCGGGCGGATCGCCTCGATGTTGCCCGGCACCTTGCCCAGCATCTGCTTGGCTTCCTTGCCGACTGCCTGAATGGTCTTCTTGGCGTTCGGGCCGCCGCCCAGGTGGATCGCGACCACCGACGGTTCGTCCAGCACGATGCCCTTGTCACGCATGTAGATCAGCGTGTTGGCGGTGCCGAGGTCGATCGCGAGATCGTTGGAGAAGTAGCTGCGGAGAAATCCGAACATCAGGAGTCCTGTTTTCTGGTGGGTTCGCAGGTATGCGAAGCGGCCGGCGCCAGTCCTTGGCGCCGGCCGCGATATTCATAGGTGTTCGATGGAAACGGCGCGCGTGCATCTGCGCATCCACGGTCCCGCCCATGCCGCTGCGGTGCGCCAGGCGAACCGCGACAGTCCGGAGGGAATCGGCCCGCCGAGCCGGCGGAACGCACTCCCACGGGAACCTTTGATTAGACGGCGCCAAAAAGTTCGCCAAACTTCATTTGGCGGATGGCCGGACGGCGGTCCGGGCGCCACAGACCCGTCACCCACGATGGGGCAGCAGCGAGTCGGTCTAATCGGAGGATCCTGGTCCGGGCCCCGCGGGCAATCGGGTCCGGCGTCCTTCAACGGCCGGACCGTCGGTCCAAGCGGCGAAGGCGCCGCCAGGGGCGGCGGCAAAACGGAATGATACCTTATAATTCCGCGTGTTTCGGCGGCAAATTGCCCTGAAAAAACCTGTAATTCTGACGATCGTGGGGCGCCGCGCGCGGCACTTTCCCCAGGCTGGTGCCGGGTCGACAATGGCCCACCATGGCCGATACGGCGCCGCGCAAGCACGCCGGCCTGGCCCGGTCCAGCGCCTCCCGACTCTGCCCGCACGGTCGTCCTTCTCCCGGTTCGTCCCGGCCTTTCGCCGGACCGCCGGGCCCTCTGGAATTCCTCGCACCCACGCCATGGCACTCGAGCTAACCGACGTCAAGCGCATCGCCCATCTTGCCCGCATCGACATCAGCGATGAAGAAGCCGGGCAGACGCTCGGGCAACTGAATCAATTCTTCTCGCTGGTCGAGCAGATGCAGGCAGTCGATACCAACGGCGTCGCGCCGCTGGCCCACCCGCTGTCGGCGGTCCGCGAGATGCAGCAGCGCCTGCGCGACGACGTCGTCACCGAGCCCAACCGGCGCGACGACTACCAGCGTCCCGCGCCGGCCACCGAGGCCGGCCTGTACCTGGTGCCGAAGGTGATCGAATAACGGTCCCGATAACGGTCCCAAAAACGGTCCCACACCCGGCTCGCCGATGTCGCCCGATGTTTCCGTATCGACGCACCGATACGCAGGGCGGCGTCTCCTGAATCGATCCGCCGGCGGCGCCGATGTCCCGCCGGCCGTTCTCCGAAGCTTTTCCGACACTCCATGTCTTCTTCCGCTTCCTCCTCTCCGGTCGGCTCGACCGTGACCTCGCTGCGCCAGATCGCCGACGCGCTCGCCGCCGGCGCGGTGTCGGCCGAAGAACTGGCGCGCGACTATCTGGCCCGCATCGGGCAGGCCGGCGCGCTGAACGCCTATGTCCATGTCGACGCCGAACTGACACTGGCCCAGGCCCGTGCCGCCGACGAACGCCGCGCGCGCGGCGAGGCCGGTCCGCTGACCGGCGTGCCGATCGCCCACAAGGACGTGTTCGTCACGCGCGGCTGGCGCTCGACCGCCGGCTCGCGCATGCTGGCCAACTACGAGAGCCCGTTCGATGCCACCGTGGTCGAGCGGCTGGCCGCCGCCGGCATGGTGACGCTGGGCAAGACCAATATGGACGAGTTCGCGATGGGCTCGTCCAACGAGAACTCGCACTTCGGCCCGGTGCGCAATCCGTGGGATGCGTCGCGCGTGCCCGGCGGTTCGTCGGGCGGCTCGGCCGCCGCGGTGGCCGCCGGTCTGGCGCCGGCCGCCACCGGCACCGACACCGGCGGCTCGATCCGCCAGCCCGCCGCGTTCTCCGGCATCACCGGCATCAAGCCGACCTATGGCCGCGTGTCGCGCTTCGGCATGATCGCGTTCGCCTCGTCGCTGGACCAGGCCGGCCCGATGGCCCGCAGCGCCGAGGACTGCGCGCTGCTGCTCAATGCGATGGCCGGTTTCGACGAGCGCGATTCGACCTCGCTGACGCCGGCGCAAGGCGGCGTGGACGAGGACTTCACGCGGCTGCTGGGCCAGCCGCGCGGCGGCGCCAGTGCGAGCCAGCCGCTGGCCGGCCTGCGCATCGGCCTGCCGCGCGAGTACTTCGGCGCCGGCCTGTCGGCCGATGTCGAGGCGGCCGTGCGCGGCGCGTTGCGCGAATACGAGAAGCTCGGCGCGACGCTGGTCGAGGTGTCGCTGCCCAAGACCGAACTGTCGATCCCGGTCTATTACGTGATCGCGCCGGCCGAGGCCTCGTCCAACCTGTCGCGCTTCGATGGCGCGCGCTATGGGCACCGCGCCGCCGAGTACCGCGACCTGCTGGACATGTACAAGAAGACCCGCGCCGAGGGCTTCGGCTGGGAGGTCAAGCGCCGCATCCTGGTCGGCACCTATGTGCTGTCGCACGGCTACTACGACGCCTACTACCTGCAGGCGCAGAAGATCCGCCGCATCATCGCCGACGACTTCCAGCGTGCCTTCGGCGAGTGCGACGTGATCATGGGACCGGTCGCACCGACGGTCGCATGGAAGCTCGGCGAGAAGAGCGCCGACCCGGTGCAGATGTACCTGGCCGACATCTTCACGCTCTCGACCAGCCTGGCCGGCCTGCCCGGCATGAGCGTGCCGTGCGGCTTCGGCGAGGGCGGCATGCCGGTCGGCCTGCAGATGATCGGCAACTACTTCGGCGAGGCGCAGCTGCTGCAGGCCGCGCACGCTTTCCAGCAGGCCACCGACTGGCACCTGCGCCAACCCTCGCAGGGATGATCATGAACGCGCTGCATTCGATCCGCCTCCCGTCCCGCCACCCGTCCCGTCGCTCTGCCGGCCGCCTGGCATTGACCGCCGTGCTGCTGGCCGCGCTGGCCGGCTGCATTCCGCTGCCGCGCATCGGCGGGCCGACGCCGATCGCCGATCGCGATATCGACCTGGCCGGCGACTGCCGCCGTACCGAGGAGGACGGTTTCCGCGAGGACGCGCAACTGCGCGTGTCGGACAACAACGTGCAGCAGCTGTCGTGGAAGCTGTGGGTCGGCAAGCGCGGCTCGTGCAGCTTCGACCTGGCCGAGTTCCGCCAGACCCGCCGCAAACCGCATATCGAACTGGCCGCGCGCGACGGCAGCGCGTGCAAGCTGCTGGTCTGGCAGGACCCGCGCCGCGTCACGCTGGCGCACGCCAATTGCCAGAGCCGCTGCACGCCGGGCATCTATGAAGAGGCGTGGCCGGTCATGTTCGAACCGGGCACCGGCACCTGTGCGCGCACGCAATAAGGCGACCGCACGCATAGCGATACAACGCACAACGCAGAACGCGAAAGCAAACGGCGGCGCGGCCCAAGCCGGCGACGCCGCAAGGAACCAACAGGAATACCGCCATGCAATGGGAAGTGGTGATCGGCCTCGAAACGCATACGCAGCTATCGACGGCCTCGAAGATTTTTTCCGGCGCCTCCACCGCGTTCGGCGCGGCGCCCAA
>JAPSLP010000073.1 GCA_031180665.1 Cupriavidus sp.
CGCTCCCCGCTCGGGGAGCCTTAGTGGAAACCTTTTCGGTTGCTTTGGCCTTTGCCATTGGCACGCTCACTTTCACCAGAACTGGAGAGAAAGATTTCGCAATCCAAACCGGCTATTGTAGCACGTCGCCACTAGCCGGCCTTCCCGACAGGTGAGGTTTTCACCTGAAAAATCAAGGCTTAAGCCCAAAACCGACGGACTTTGCCCTGTTTGCTGCCACTTGGCCACGCTCCCATCCCGGGTATGGCGGCCGAATTCCGTTTTTCAACCAAGGCGCTTGCGCCGATGGATCTCCGCGATCAGCCAGCGCATGCGCGTCTTGCCCGCCTCGTCCGCCGTGCCGTTCTCGACAGCCGTCTGCAACTGCGCCAATTCGCGCTGCAGCGGCTCGACCAGCAGCTTGGCGATCGCCGCGTCGAATTCCAGCGTCGCCGGCTCCTCGTCGATGTCCTCGCGCAGCACTCCGGCCCGCACATTGGCATAGACGTCGGCAAACGGCGACTGCGCCAGCTGCTCGCTGAAGGCGGCGAAGTTGACCTCGCCCTGCAAGGCGTCGCAGCTCGCGACCAGGTGGGCCAGCACTTCCGAGCCGCCGGTATCGGCATCGAGCAGCAGCACGCGCGCGTCGTCGTCGAGCCGGGTCGACAGCGCCGGATAGCGCATCAGCAGCTGCAGCACACGCTGCTCCAGCCCGGCCGGCGCCTGCCGCCTTGCCCGTGCGCGCGGTTGGGCGAAGCGGCCGACCCGCGCGGCATCGCTGCCCAGGCCGCACACGGCCTCGATCTCGGCCGGCGTGGTACCGGTGGCCTCGGCCAGTTCGCGCACGATCTGCAGGCGCAGCCCGCCGGGCGGCATCGCCTTGAGCAGCGGCTTGGCCTCGTACTGGGCACGCGCACGGCCTTCCGGCTGACGCAGGTCCTGCTCCTCGGTCACGCATTGCAGCAGGAAGCGCGACAGCGGCATCGCATCGCGCACCTGCGCCGCGAAGGCCTCGGTGCCTTCCTCGCGGACATAGCTGTCGGGGTCGTGCTCGGCGGGCAGGAACAGGAAGCGAATGGTCTTGTTGTCGGCGACGTAAGGCAGGCACGCTTCCAGCGCACGGCGCGCGGCACGGCGCCCGGCGGCATCGCCGTCGAACGAGAACACCACCGCGTCGGTCTGGCGCAGCAGCTTCTGCACGTGCACGGGAGTGCAGGCGGTGCCCAACGTGGCCACCGCATTGGCGAAACCGAGTTGAGCCAGCGCCACCACATCCATATAGCCTTCGACCACCAGCACATAGCCGGTTTCCCGGATTGCATGTCGTGCCTCGAACAGGCCGTACAACTCGGTGCCCTTGCTGAACAGCGGCGTTTCGGGCGAATTCAGGTACTTGGGCTCGCCCTGCCCCATCACCCGGCCGCCGAAGCCGATCACCTGCCCCTTGGTATTGCGGATCGGGAACATGATGCGGTCGCGGAAGCGGTCGTAGCGGCGGGGCTTGCCGTCGGCATCGCGCTTTTCGCTCTCGATCAGCAGGCCGGCCTCGATCAGCGGGCCGGCAATGGCGTCGTCGCGGTAGCTGCCGAAAACGGACTCCAACCCCTGCCAGTCGTCCGGCGCATAGCCGAGGCCGAACTGCGCGGCGATTTCCCCCGTCAGGCCGCGGCCCTTCAGGTACTGAATCGCCGTCGGCGCCCCGCGCAGCTGGCGACGATAGAACTCGCTGGCCCGCGTCATCGCCTCGGACAGCGCCAGCGACTTCGCCTGCTGTTCGGCACGCTGGGCCGGCGGCAGCCGGTCGCGTTCCTCGGGCACGCTCAGGCCGACCGACTGCGCCAGTTCGCGCACCGCGTCGGGATAGCTCTGCCCGGAATACTCCATCAGGAAGCCGATGGCCGACCCATGCGCGCCGCAGCCGAAGCAATGGTAGAACTGCTTGGCCGGCGACACTGTGAACGATGGTGACTTCTCGTTATGGAAGGGGCACAGCCCCATGAAGTTGGCGCCACCCTTCTTCAACTGGACATACTTGCCCACCACATCGACGATATCGACGCGGTTCAGCAGGTCCTGAATGAAGGATTGCGGAATCACCCGGTTGGCCGTCCTGACGACGTGGCCGCCGCAAACTTCGGGCGGCCCTTGTAGAAATGCATGCCGGGCGGTGCCGCACCCGGCGAAGTGTGAAATTATTGTAGTGCGTCGATCGCAGCTTGCCAGAATTTTGTGACTATATTGCCACTATGCTGCACTGCGGCACGGGATCGCACTGGCGCCGCGTCCCTACTTGCCGGTCAGCGCGGCCTTGACCTGGGCCGACACGGCGCTCATATCGGCGCGACCGGCCAGCCGGGCCTTCAGCAGCGCCATGACCTTGCCCATGTCCTGCGGGCCCGCGGCACCGCTCTCGGCCACCGCCTTGGCCACTTCGGCCGCCACTTCGCCTTCGGACAGCGCGGCCGGCATATAGACCTGCAGCACCTCGACCTCGGCGCTCTCCTTGTCGACCAGATCGGTGCGGCCGGCCTGCTGGAATTGCGAGATCGAATCCTTGCGCTGCTTGATCAGCTTCTCGACCACGGCCAACACCGCGGCATCGTCCAGCTCCGTCCGCTCGTCGACCTCGCGCTGCTTGATCGCCGCCAGCAGCAGCCGGATCGTGCCGAGCCGTTCGGACTCGCGCGCCCGCATGGCGGCCTTCATGTCATCGCTGATTCGTTGCTTGAGGGACATGGCAATCTTTCCAGTTGAACTCGTCGGCACAACACCGCGACGAGCGAGGGCGGACAGGGAAGCGCAGCACCAACACAAAAACCCGCCGGAGCAAGGCCCACAGCGGGTCGGGATGCTGACGCGGAAAGGCGATCAGCCGATCGACTGGTCGATCAGTACAGCTTCTTCGGCAGCATCTGGCTGCGAATGCGCTTGTAGTGGCGCTTCACTGCCGCCGCCTTCTTGCGCTTCCGCTCTGCCGTCGGCTTTTCATAAAACTCGCGCGCCCGCAGTTCAGTAATCAAACCGTTCTTTTCGATGGTGCGCTTGAAGCGACGCATCGCAACTTCAAACGGCTCGTTTTCTTTGAGGCGAATCGTGGTCATGTGCCAAAAAAGGAGTTAGCGGTTTTACGAAGACTTCGAGTCTAGCACGAAATTCTTCGAGCGTGCGGGTTTACTTCGCGGACGCAACAGCGTCATTTGGCCGCGGCGAACCCATTCCCGGACGCCGGGGCGACGGCGCGTGCATTCTCCGCCACAGCCTTGCCGGCGGCCACGCCCGAGGCCCAGGCCCACTGGAAATTGTAGCCCCCGAGCCACCCCGTCACGTCGACCACCTCGCCGATGAAGTACAGGTTCGGCACCGAGCGCGCCATCATGGTGCTCGAGGACAGCGCGCGCGTGTCGACCCCGCCGCGCGTGACCTCGGCCTTGCGGTAGCCCTCGGTGCCGGACGGCACCAGTTGCCAGCGGTTCAGCGCCTCGCCCAGCTTGCGCAGCGCCTTGTCCGGCAGATCGTGCGGCAGCCTGGCCGCGTCCAGGCCCGCTGCGTGACACCATGCATCGGCCAGCCGCGCGGGCATGCGCGCGGCCAGCAGGTTGCCCAAATGCTTGCGGGTGCCGTTCTTGGCCTCCAGCAGCCAGGCGGCGGCGTCCTCGCCCTCGAACAGGTCGATGGTGATCGGCGTGCCGGGGCGCCAATAGCTGGAGATCTGCAGCACCGCCGGGCCGGACAGCCCGCGGTGGGTCCAGAGCAGATCCTCGCGAAAGGCGCCGGCCTCCTTGCCCTTGCCGGTGGCGATATCGACTTCCTTGGACAGCCCGGCCAGCGGCGCGAAGGGCTGCCAGGCGGCGCCGTCGAAGGTCAGCGGCACCAGCGCCGGCCGCGTTTCCACCACCGGCAGCCCAAACTGGCGAGCGATCCGGTAGCCGAAATCGGTGGCACCGATCTTCGGGATCGACAGCCCGCCGGTGGCCACCACGAGCGCGCCCGCCCGCACCGGACCATCGGGCGTCAACAACAGAAAGTCCTCGCCTTCGCGCCGGATCTCGGCGACCGTGCAGCCGGTGCGCCAATGGACCTGCCCCGCGCCACACTCGGCGCGCAGCATCTCGATGACCTGCTCGGCGCTGTCGTTGCAGAACAGCTGGCCGCGGTGCTTCTCGTGCCAGTCGATCTGATGGCGCCGCATCAGCGCGAGGAAGTCCTGCGGCGTATAGCGCGCCAGCGCCGAGCGGCAGAAATGGGGATTGTCGGACAGGTAATTGGCCGGACCGGCGTGCAGATTGGTGAAATTGCAGCGCCCGCCGCCGGAGATGCGGATCTTCTCGGCGAGCCGCGTGGCATGGTCGATCAGCACCACGCGGGCGCCCTGCTGGCCCGCCACCGCGGCGCACATCATGCCGGCCGCCCCGGCGCCGAGCACGGCGACGTCGTAGTGTCCGGCCCGGGACGACGACGGCTGGCGCGATAATGGGCGCGCCGGATGGGATGCCGAAGGGGGCGCTGCTGGGTGCGACTGTGGCATGACTGTCCTGCTGGAGAATCGGCGATTGTAGCGAAAAGCGGGCAACGGCCTGCTGTGCTACCCTCACTGGCTTTGCCCCGCCGCCCGCGGGGGCGCTCGCTCTCTGCACCACACCATGCTCGTTCTCGGCATCGAATCCTCCTGTGACGAAACCGGCCTGGCCCTCTACGACACCGAGGCCGGCCTGCTCGCGCACGCGCTGCATTCGCAGATCGCGATGCATCGCGACTACGGCGGCGTGGTGCCGGAGCTGGCCTCGCGCGACCATATCCGCCGCGTGCTGCCGCTGCTGCAGCAGGTGCTGGACGAGGCCGGACGCCAGCGCGGCGATATCGACGCGATCGCCTTCACGCAGGGGCCGGGCCTGGCCGGCGCGCTGCTGGTCGGCGCCTCGGTGGCCAACGCGCTGGGATTCGCGCTCGATGTGCCGATGCTCGGCGTCCATCATCTGGAAGGCCATCTGCTGTCGCCGCTGCTGACGCCCAATCCGCCCGCCTTCCCCTTCGTCGCGCTGCTGGTATCGGGCGGCCACACGCAGCTGATGGAAGTGCGCGGCATCGGCGACTACGCGCTGCTCGGGGAAACGCTGGACGACGCGGCCGGCGAGGCCTTCGACAAGACCGCCAAGCTGCTTGGCCTGGGCTACCCCGGCGGCCCGGAAGTGTCGCGGCTGGCCGAGTTCGGCCTGCCCGGCGCCTACGAACTGCCGCGGCCGATGCTGCATTCGGGCAATCTCGATTTCTCGTTCGCCGGCCTGAAGACCGCGGTGCTGACGCAGGCGCGCAAGCTCGGCAATATCTGCGAGCAGGACCGCGCCAACCTGGCGCGCGCCTTCGTCGACGCGATCGTCGACGTGCTCGCGGCCAAGTCGATGGCCGCGCTGAAGGCCACCGGCCACAAGCGGCTGGTCGTTGCCGGCGGCGTCGGCGCCAACCGCCAATTGCGCGAGCGGCTCGACCAACAGGCGGCCAAGCGCCGCGCGCAGGTCTTCTATCCCGACCTTGCCTTCTGCACCGACAACGGCGCGATGATCGCCTTCGCCGGCGCGATGCGGCTGCAGGCCGCGCCGCAACTGGCGCGGCGCGAGTACGGCTACGGCGTCACGCCGCGCTGGGACCTGGCCGATCTGCGGCTGCCGGCGGCGCAATGAGCCGCGTGCCGGCCAACTGACATCGAACGACGTCGAACAAAAAACGCCACCCAATCGGGTGGCGTCGTCGTTCCCGCGCCTGCGGGAATCCAGCGTCGTTGGAAGCCACTGGGTCCCCGCATGCGCGGGGACGACAGCACCGACCACCTAGCTCAGCCGCTTGTCGCGCTCGATCACCGCATAGGCGCTGTGATTGTGAATGGACTCGAAGTTCTCGGCTTCGAGCACATAGGCGACGATGCGCTCGTCGGCATTGAGACGCATCGCGATATCGCGCACCAGATCCTCGACGAACTTCGGGTTCTCGTAGGCGCGCTCGGTCACGTACTTCTCGTCCGGACGCTTGAGCAGCCCCCACAGTTCGCACGAAGCCTCTTCCTCGGCCATTCGCACCAGCGCCTCGATCGGCAGATCGGCGGCCAGCTCGACGCACATCGTGATGTGCGAGCGCTGGTTATGCGCGCCGTACTGCGAGATCTTCTTCGAGCACGGGCACAGGCTGGTGACCGGCACCAGCGCCTTGAGCCAAACCCGGGTGACGCCATCGCGCGCTTCGCCGATCAGCGTGACTTCGTAATCCATCAGCGAAGCGACGCCCGACACCGGCGCGACCTTGTTGATGAAATACGGAAAGCTCACCTCGATACGGCCGGCCTGTGCTTCCAGCCGCTGCAGCATCTTGTCGAGCAGTGCACGGAACGAGGCCAGGTCAAGCGGCTCGCGCTCGTCCTCGAGCAGCGCGACGAAGCGCGACATGTGCGTGCCCTTCTGGTCGGCAGGCAGATGCACGTCGAGGTTGAAGGTGCCGACGGTCGGATGCACGCCCTGCGCGGTACGCATCGTGAGCGGATAGCGCACGCCGCGCACGCCGACGCGTTGGATCGGGATCTGGCGCGTATCGACGCTCGACTGCACATCGGGCATCACGAAGGCCGGATTGATGTCATTCATGACGGATTTCCTCGGTTTCCTTTACGGTCGCGGCATCTTCGCAGTCCACCTTGCCGCGCAACGAGTGTGAAACCACGGGCGCGCCGGAAAACACGGCGGCGCCAGCCCGCAGCTGCGAACACGAAAACCAGCGATTCTAAGGGAATTCGGGTGATGCCGCCCGCACCGGGCCGATAGCAGCCGATGCGGGCGCGTGGAGACGACCGCTCAGGCGGCCTTGGTGGCCGCGGCGGACGCGGCCGTGGCGGCAGGCGCCGTCACGCCGAAACGCTCGCGTACCGAGCGTTCGATGCCGGCCGCATCGAGCCCGCATTGCGACAGCAGGAAGGCGGGATCGCCGTGGTCGATGAAGTGGTCGGGCAGGCCCAGTTGCAGCACCGGGATCTCGATGCCGGCCGCGGCCAGCGCCTCGAGCACCGCGCTGCCGGCGCCGCCCATCACCACGCCCTCTTCCACCGTGACGAGGTAGTCGTGTTCGCGCGCCAGTGTCTTGACCAGCTCCACGTCGAGCGGCTTGACGAAGCGCATGTTGGCCACCGCGGCGTCGAGCTTGTCAGCCGCGCCCAGCGCAGGATGCAGCATCGAGCCGAACGCCAGCACAGCGACCCGCTGGCCCGCGCGCGCGCCGCAGCTGCGGCGCATCTCGCCCTTGCCGACCGGCAGCGTTTGCAGCGAGGCCTCGGTGGCCACGCCCGGACCCGCCCCGCGCGGGTAACGGACCGCGGTCGGGCAGTCCTGCGCGAACGCCGTGCTCAGCAGCTGGCGGCATTCGTTCTCGTCCGCCGGCGTCATCACCATCATGTTGGGGATGCAGCGCAGATAGGCGATGTCGTAGGCGCCCGCATGGGTCGCGCCGTCGGCGCCGACCAGGCCGGCGCGGTCCAGCGCGAACACCACCGGCAGGTTCTGCAGCGCAACGTCATGGATCAGCTGGTCATAGCCGCGCTGCAGGAAGGTCGAGTAGATCGCGACCACGGGCTTCAGGCCCTCGCAGGCCATGCCGCCGGCGAAGGTCACCGCATGCTGCTCGGCGATGCCCACGTCGTAGTAGCGGTCCGGGAAGCGCTGCTCGAACTCGACCAGCCCCGAGCCTTCCCGCATCGCCGGCGTGATGCCGATCAGGCGCGGATCGGCCGCGGCCTGGTCGCACAGCCATTCGCCGAACACCTGCGTATAGGTCTTGCGGGCCGGCTTGGCGGCCGGGCGGATGCCCTCGGCCGGATTGAACTTGCCCGGGCCGTGATACAGGATCGGGTCGGCCTCGGCCAGCTTGTAGCCCTGGCCCTTCTTGGTGACCACATGCAGGAACTGCGGGCCGGCACCCTCGAGCGCACGGCGGCGGATGTTCTGCAGCGTCGGCACCAGCGAATCGAGATCGTGGCCGTCGATCGGCCCGATGTAGTTGAAGCCGAATTCCTCGAACAGCGTGGCCGGCACCACCATGCCCTTCGCATGTTCCTCGAAGCGCTTGGCGAATTCGAGCACCGGCGGCGCGACCGACAGCACACGCTCGATGCCCTTCTTGGTCGCCGCATAGAACTGCCCGCTGAGCAGCCGCGCCAGATGCCGGTTCAGCGCGCCGACCGGCGGCGAGATCGACATGTCGTTGTCGTTGAGCACCACCACCAGCGGCAGGTCCTTGTAGACGCCGGCGTTGTTCATCGCCTCGAAGGCCATGCCGGCGGTCATCGCGCCGTCGCCGATCACCGCGATCGACACGCGCTGCTCGCCGAGCGTGCGCGCGCCGAGCGCCATGCCGAGCGCGGCCGAGATCGAGGTCGACGAGTGCGCGGTGCCAAAGGTGTCGTACTCGCTTTCGCTGCGGCGGGGAAAGCCGGAGATGCCGTTCCACTGGCGCAGCGTATTCATGCGCTCGCGCCGCCCGGTCAGGATCTTGTGCGGATAGCTCTGATGGCCGACGTCCCACACCAGCCGGTCCACCGGGGTGGCGAACACATAGTGCAGCGCGATCGTCAGCTCGACCGTGCCGAGATTGGACGACAGGTGGCCGCCGGTCTGCGAGACCGACTCCAGCACGAAGGCGCGCAGTTCGTCGGCCAGCATGGTCAGCTGGCGGCGATCGAGCTTGCGCAGGTCCGCGGGGTCGTCGATGGTATTGAGCAATGCGTAAGTCATGGTATCCGTCCTGCCGCCGGATTCTCCCGTCCGGCTCGTCGTTTTACGGCGATCGGTCGCGCGGCGCACTGTCAATGCGTGCGCAGCACGATCAGGTCGGCCAGGTCCGCCAGCCTTGCCGCGCGGGCGCCGAATCCGTCCAGCGCCTTGCGCGCGTCGTCGCGCAGCCTGGCGGCCAGTTCGCGGGCCGCTTCGAGGCCCAGCAGCGACACATAGGTCGGCTTGTGCTGCTCGGCATCCTTGCCGGCGGTCTTGCCCAGTGTGGCGGTATCGGCGGTAACGTCCAGAATATCGTCTACCACTTGGAACGCCAAACCGATCGCGGCGGCGTAGCGGTCGAGCGCCGCCAGTCCTGCCTCGTCGATGCTGCCGCACAGCGCACCCATGCGGATGCTCGCGCGCAGCAACGCGCCGGTCTTCATCCGGTGCATCGTTTCGAGCTGGTCCAGCGACATCGGCTGGCCGACATGCTGCAGGTCGATCGCCTGGCCGCCGGCCATGCCGGTCGAACCGGAGGCGCGCGCCAGCTCGCCGACCAGCCGCAGCCGCGCGGCGCTCTCGAGCGCGTCGGTCTCGGCCAGCACGATGAAGGCCTGCGTCTGCAGCGCATCGCCGACCAGCAGCGCGGTGGCCTCGTCATAGGCCTTGTGCACGGTCGGCCGGCCACGGCGCAAATCGTCGTCGTCCATGCATGGCATGTCGTCGTGCACGAGGGAATACGCATGGATCATCTCGACCGCGCAGGCCGCCGCATCGCAGGCGCGCGGGTCGGCGCCGCCAACCTCGCCGGCCGCGTGGACCAGCAGCGGGCGCACCCGCTTGCCGCCGCCCATGGCCGCGTAGCGCATCGCCTCGTGCAGGCGCGCCGGCAGACGGTCCGCCGCCGGCAGCGCGGCCGCCAGCGCCGCCTCGGTTCGGGCGGCCCGGTCCTGCATCCATTGCGCGAAGGCGGTCATTCGGTCTCTGCCTGGCTGCCCGGCTCGGCCAGGGGCTTGAGCGTGTCGCCCTCGAGCACCTTGACCTGCTGCTCGATGCGCTCGAGCATCTGCTGGCAATACTTGACCAGTTCGGCACCGCGCCGGTAAGCCGCCAGCGATTCTTCCAGCGGCAGGGCCCCGCTCTCCATGCTGGTGACCAGCGCTTCGAGTTCGGCCATGGCGGCCTCGTACGAGGCCGGCGGCGCACTGGTGGGGACCTGGTCGCCGTCGCCGGCCGGCACGGTGGTTGTCTTTGGCATAAGGGGATTCGATCCAGAAACCGCGATTTTACGGCAAATCGCCGCGGCCAAGCCCGATCCGATGGAGGGGGGGCCGGCGCGGGCCGGCGCGCACACGCTCGCCGTCCAGCCCAATGAGCACAAAACACCACATTCTAGAGAACCGGCGCTCGGGGTCGCGCCAAAAAGGCAAAAAAATCAGGCCCTTATCCCCGGGGTGGGGTACAATCCCCGGTTCGTCAGCGAAAACCGCGGCACCAAGCCCCGGGCTCACGGTCTGACCGTCTTTCCCATATCGATTTCAATTTCGATGGTTGGGTTGTTCACTGCTTTCGCCTGTTTATTAGGGAGTGGGGATAATGTCCAATCTCAGCACCGCGCTGAAGCTTGCG
>JAPSLP010000074.1 GCA_031180665.1 Cupriavidus sp.
GCTCACGCGCCGGCTTTGCCGTTCGCGTCGCTGCGTTGTCAGCAGCAGAGAAACGAGATTATGCAGAACATTTCGCTTCTCGTCAACAGGTTGTCAGCACTTTTTTGCTGCGGCTCCAGCACCGCAGTGCCTTCGCCTTCCCCGCCAACCCCGCCGCCGTTCGGCTGCGAGGGGGCGAATATTAAGGGACACCGCAGCCGAAGGCAAGCAAATTAAGTAAAAACCCGAATTTGGCCTTGGAGTGCCTCAAAGACGACAAATGTCGCACCGGTGACAGCGTCGGGGGAACGCTTCGCCTAAGCTGGCGCCCCATACCTATAAGAAGCACCCCCTGACTACGATCCAGTCAATCAGTCGAAGGAGACAACCATGACGCTGATCCCGAACGCCGGCCTGTCGCTGGTCACTGGCGCCACCGATGTGCCGCTGTCGGACCAGACCATCGCCGAGTTGCTGGCCGCCACGGTGGCGGCCCACCCCGACGCGGAGGCGGTGGTCTTCCGCGAGCAGGGAATCCGGTGGACCTGGCGCCAGTTCAGCGAGCAGGTCGACCGCCTCGCCACGGGTCTGCTGACGCGCGGTATCGCGCGCGGCGACCGCGTCGGCATCTGGTCGCCGAACCGGCAGGAGTGGCTGGTGACCCAGTTCGCCACCGCCCGCATCGGCGTCATCCTGGTCAATATCAATCCGGCCTACCGGCTGGCCGAGCTGGAGTACGCGCTGAACAAGGCCGGTGTCCGGATGCTGATCACGGCCGCGCGCTTCAAGTCGAGCAACTATATCGAGATGCTGCAAAAGCTCGCACCGGAGTTGGCCGACAGCGAGCCGGGGGCGCTGCGTGCGGCTCGACTGCCCACGCTGCAGTGGGTCGTGCGCATGGGCGAGGAGAACACCGCCGGCATGCTGCGCTATGCCGAATTGCTGTCCCCGCCGGAGGCAGCCGGCCTGGACGCCGCAGGTTCGGCGCTCGGCCCGCACGATCCGATCAATATCCAGTTCACCAGCGGGACCACCGGCAACCCCAAGGGCGCCACGCTGACGCACCACAACGTGGTCAACAACGGCCGCTTCGTGGCGATGGCGATGCGGCTGACCCACCGCGATTCCTTATGCATCCCCGTGCCGCTGTACCACTGCTTCGGCATGGTGCTGTCGGTGCTGGCCTGCGTCAGCGTTGGCGCGCGCATGATCTTCCCCGGCGAGGCCTTCGATCCGCTGGCGACCATGCAGGCCGTGCACGAGGAACGCTGCACCGCCCTGCACGGCGTGCCGACGATGTTCATCGCCCAGCTCGATCACCCGGACTTCGGCCGGTTCGACTTCACCTCGCTGCGCACCGGCATCATGGCCGGCGCGCCCTGCCCGATCGAAGTGATGAAGCGGGTGGTCAAGGACATGCATATGGCCGAGGTGACGATCGCCTATGGCATGACCGAAACCAGTCCGGTTTCCTTCCAGAGCGCGACCGACGATCCGCTGGAGAAGCGTGTGGCGACGGTCGGCCGCGTCCAGCCGCATCTGCAATGCAAGATCGTCGACGAAACCGGGCAGGTCGTGCCGGTTGGCGCCACCGGCGAGCTGTGCACCCGCGGCTATTCGGTGATGCTCGGCTACTGGGAGGACGAGGCCCGCACGCGCGAGGCGATCCGCGACGGCTGGATGCATACGGGCGACCTGGCGACCATCGATGAGCAGGGCTACTGCAATATCGTCGGCCGGGTCAAGGACATGGTGATCCGCGGCGGCGAGAACCTGTATCCGCGCGAGATCGAGGAATTCCTGTTTCGCCATCCGAAGGTGCAGGCGGTGCAGGTGTTCGGCGTGCCCGATCCGAAGTACGGCGAGGAGCTGTGCGCGTGGATCGTGCTCAAACCCGGGCAGAGCGCGACCGAGGATGAGATCCGGGCGTTCTGCCGGGACCAGATTGCGCACTACAAGATCCCGCGTTATGTTCGTTTCGTCGACGACATGCCGATGACGGTCACCGGCAAGGTGCAGAAGTTCGTGATGCGGGAGACCATGATTCGCGAACTGGGACTGGAGCCGGCAGCGACTGCCTGACCGTTCCCTGCGCCGTGACGGCCCGCGCTTCGGCGTCGGCTGTCGCCGCCCCCACCGCAGACCGCAGACAGGAGCGCCCGCCATGGCCGTCCACATCGTCAGGCTCGGAACCCCGCGCAGCGCCGGCGAAGGCCTGCGCATCGGCACGGTGCGCAGGCCGCCCCGGGGCGTGCCGCGCAGCGAATATGCGAGCCGGGACTTCTACGATGTCTGGTTCCCGCTACTGTCGCCCTCTCCGGAGCTGGTCGCCGAAGCCAAGCACGCCCAGGAAGAGGAAGACGACAAGGCCTGGCGCCATTTCGAGCGCCGTTTCCAGGCCGAAATGGCCGAACCCGAGGCCAGCCGCACGCTCGACCTGCTGGCCGCGCTGTCGCACCAGACCGATTTCGCGATCGGATGCTATTGCGAGGACGAACATCGCTGTCACCGTTCGATCCTGCGCAAGCTGCTGGCCAAGCGCGGCGCCGTCTTCGCCTAGTTGTCCTCCCGGAAGGTGCGCTGGCGGGACTGCCGCGCCATAGCGGCGGGAAGCCCCGGGCGGCACCGGGCGGCCGCCGCGAGCGGCCACGCTATGATAGGCGCCTTGTGCACCACGCTGTCCTTCGCGGCTCGCCATGCGGGCGGCGCCCTCGCTCCCGCTGATCTGCCCGCTGATCTGCCCGCTGATCTGCCCGCTGATCTGCCCGCTGATTTGCCGCTGATCTGCCCGCTGATTTGCCGCTTACTTGCCACTACGCCCATGGCATTGAACCTGGTCTGGCTGTCCTTTTTCCTGTCCGCCTTCGCCATCGGCTGCGTGCGGCTGGCACACGGCGATGCCGCCATCTTTCCAGCCATGCTGGCCAGCCTGTTCGACAGCGCCCGCACCGCCTTCGAGATCTCATTGAGCCTGGCCGGCATCATGGCGCTGTGGCTTGGCATCATGCGGATCGGCGAGCGCGGCGGCGTGGTGCAGGGTTTTGCGCGCGCGGTCAATCCGGTGCTGCGGCACTTGTTCCCCGGCGTGCCGCAGGGCCATCCCGCCCAGGGCGCGATGATGATGAACGTCTCGGCCAACATGTTGGGCCTGGACAATGCCGCGACGCCGCTGGGCCTGAACGCGATGCGCGAGCTGCAGACGCTGAACGACAAGCCCGACACCGCGACCGATGCGCAGATCATGTTCATCGTGCTCAATACCGCGGGGCTGACGCTGATTCCGACCTCGGTCATCGCGATGCGGCAGGCGGTCGCGCTGAAACAGGGACTGGTCGGCTTCAACGCCGCCGACATCTTCCTGCCGACGCTGCTGGCGACCGGCGTGTCCTGCCTGGCCGGGCTGGTCGCCGTGGCCTGGACCCAGCGGCTCAATCTGCTCAAACCCGCCATCCTCGGCACGCTGATCGCCAGTGTGGCCGCGCTGGGCGGTCTGGCGGTCTGGCTACGTCATGCGCCGGCCCCGCAGGTCGACACCGTGACCGCCCTGGCAGGCAGCATCTTTATCCTTGGCCTGATCGTGCTGTTCCTGCTGTGCGGGGCCGCGCGACGGGTCAACGTCTATGAGGCCTTCGTCGACGGCGCCAAGGAAGGCTTCGGCGTGGCGGTGCAGATCATCCCCTACCTGGTGGCGATCCTGGTCGCGATCGGGCTGTTCCGCGCCAGCGGCGGCATGGACTGGCTGATGCAGGGTCTGGTCGCCGCCGTCGCGAGCCTCGGACTCAATACCGATTTCGTGCCGGCGCTGCCGGTCGGCCTGATGAAGGTGCTGTCGGGCGCCGGCGCGCGCGGCCTGATGGTCGACGTCATGACGACCTACGGCGTCGACTCGTTCCAGGGCAAGCTGGCGGCGATCATCCAGGGATCGACCGAAACCACCTTCTATGTGCTGGCCGTCTACTTCGGCAGCGTCAATGTGCGGCGTACCCGGCATGCGCTGGGCTGCGCGCTGTTCGCCGATGCGGTTGGCCTGGTCGCCGCCATCGGCATCGCCTATCTCTTCTTCCGTTGACGGCATGGGGCTGGCGGTCCATGGGGACAGATAACCGTTGCATGGATGCAACGAATTCGTACCGATTAGGGTTTTTTGCTACGCGGACCTTGGTGCGTCGCAACAAGCCGCGTATAGTGAAGTCTGTCTCCTCCACCACCTCGGTGGATTCCAGCCCGCGCACAACCTGCGCGGGTTTTTTTTCGTCCACATTTCGCCACGGCGGGCGGAAAGCGGTCTGCGTCTCGTTGCGACCCGTTGCTGCATCGCAGCAGAAATGAACACATAAGTAAGCGAGTACTCGCCATCGAGAGCAAGCCCCCGAAACATAACAAGCCCGATCCCGGCGCCACGGCACTCGGCTGGCGTGTGCCGCCCCATATCCTAGAATGGTCGTGACTCCCGCCCCTTTCCGGCCGAGGCACGCCATGTCTGAGATCCTGTTTCCCAGCAGCGTCCCCACCTACTGCGCAGCCAGTCTGACGCTGTCGTGTCCCGCCACCGTCAACGGGGAACCGTCCCGCTATTCGATCACCGCCGAAGCGCTCGAGTCGCATTTCGGCGCGCGCTCGCCGCGCGAGGAAGACCTGGTGCGCGCCTTCACCGATCATCGTCCGCGCATCGAAAGCATCGCCCAGTCGCTGTTCGAACTGACCCGCTCTCGCAATATCGTGCTGCGCAGCGGGCACGTCCGCTTCGTTCCTGAATCTTGATTCGCCACGCCCTCCAAGGCCGTCCGATCACGCCCGTCAATTAATTGACCGAACGGTCGGTTTATATATAATGCTTCCTACCGCCCGGCCCACGCATGGCCGGGACCCGCCAGAGGAGGCGTCATGTACACCCAAAGCCTGGACCTGCCCCAACAGCCCCAGCCGGCGGACGCCCAGCGCGCCGCCAACGCGGGCGCTGCCACCAACAACGCGGCCGACGATGCCGAGGCGCAGGCCGCGTTCGATGCGCGCCTGGCCGCGGACGGCAAGATCGAGCCGCAAGACTGGATGCCGGCGGCCTACCGCAAGACGCTGGTCCGCCAGATCTCCCAGCACGCCCATTCCGAGATTATCGGCATGCTGCCCGAGGGCAACTGGATCACGCGCGCGCCGTCGCTCAAGCGCAAGGCGATCCTGCTGGCGAAGGTGCAGGACGAAGGCGGCCACGGCCTCTATCTCTATTCGGCGGCCGAGACGCTGAACACCTCGCGCGACGAGATGGTCGACGCCCTGCATCGCGGCAAGGCGAAGTATTCGTCGATCTTCAACTACCCGACGCTGACCTGGGCCGACGTGGGTGTGATCGGCTGGCTGGTCGACGGCGCGGCGATCATGAACCAGATTCCGCTGTGCCGCTGCTCCTACGGTCCGTATGCGCGGGCGATGATCCGCATCTGCAAGGAAGAGTCGTTCCACCAGCGGCAGGGCTTCGACGCGCTGCTGGCGATGATGCGGGGCACCGACGCCCAGCGCGAGATGGTGCAGGACGCGGTCAACCGGTGGTGGTTCCCGGTGCTGATGATGTTCGGCCCGCCCGATGCCGCGTCGACCAACAGCGCGCAGACCATGGCCTGGGGCATCAAGCGGATCTCCAACGACGACCTGCGCCAGAAATTCGTCGATGCGACCGTCGAGCAGGCCAAAGTGCTTGGCGTCACGCTGCCGGACCCGGGCCTGCGCTGGAACGAGGAACGCGGCCACTACGACTACAGCCCGCTGGATTGGGACGAATTCTGGCGGGTCATCAACGGCGACGGACCGTGCAACCGCGAACGGCTGGCGACGCGCGTCAAGGCCCACGAGGACGGCGCCTGGGTACGCGAGGCCGCGCTGGCCCACGCCGCCAAGGTGGCGCAGCGCGAAGCGGCGCAAGCGCGCGCCGCGGCCTGAGCCGCGACCCGCTCGAGCAAGCCGCCGCAAGCCGCCGACAGGAGACAGCAAGATGACGCAAAAGGAATGGCCGCTGTGGGAAGTGTTCGTCCGCAGCAAGCAGGGCCTGGAACACAAGCATTGCGGCAGCCTGCACGCCGCCGACGCCCATCAGGCGCTGCGCATGGCGCGCGACGTCTATACGCGGCGCCAGGAAGGCGTATCGATCTGGGTGGTGCCGTCGTCGGCGATCACCGCGAGCGTGCCCGACGAGAAGGCGGAGCTGTTCGACCCGATGGCCGACAAGATCTACCGGCATCCGACCTTCTATCAGTTGCCCGATGAAGTCAATCACATGTAAGAAGGGCCGCGCATGACCGCCACGCTCAGTCCGACCCCTTCCCCGCTGCTGTCCAACCTGCCGCTGGCGCGCACCGCCGGCTGGCAGTATGTGCTGCGCCTTGCCGACAATGCGCTGATCCTCGGCCAGCGCAACGCCGAATGGTGCGGCCACGGCCCGGTACTGGAAGAAGACATCGCGCTGGCCAATATCAGCCTGGACCTGATCGGCCAGGCGCGCCTGCTCTATGCGCGCGCCGGCGAACTGGAGGCGGAGCTGACCGGTCGCGCCCGCCACGAGGACGACTACGCCTACTGGCGCGGCGAGCGCGAATTCCGCAACTGGACGCTGCTGGAGCTGCCGCACAGCGGGCCGTTGGCCGGCACCGCCTCGTCGGACCGGGACTACGCCATTACCATCGTGCGCAACTTCCTGTACAGCGCGTTGATGGTCCAGTTGTGGAGCGCGCTCGAAGGCAGCCTCGACGCGGGCCTGGCCGCGATCGCGTCGAAGTCGATCAAGGAAGCGCGCTACCACCTGCATCACGGCGCCGACTGGCTGGTGCGGCTGGGCGACGGCACCGAGCTGTCGCACGAGCGCACCCAGCGCGCGCTGGATCATCTGCTGCCCTATATGAACGAATGCTTCGCGCCGGACCCGGTCGAGCTGGAAGCGGCGGCGCAAGGCATCGCCGTGCCGACCGCAGATCTGCGCCCGGCCTGGCAGGCGATCGTCGAGCAGACCGTGGCCGAAGCCACGCTGACGCTGCCTGCCGCCACCGGCTTCGTGTCGACTGGCAAGCAGGGGCTGCACTCCGAACATATGAGCTACCTGCTGGCGCAGATGCAGAGCCTGGCGCGCGCCCATCCCGGCGCGCACTGGTGAGGCCGGACGCCCCGCGTAGCGAGACCGATCCCATGCCAGCCACCCTTAGCCAAGCCGACAGCCGCGCGCATGCCCGCCATGCCGACGCCGACGCCGACGCGCCAGCGCGCGTGTCCCGCGCGTGGGCCGCGCTCGAGGCCGTGCCGGACCCGGAGATCCCGGTGGTGTCGATCCGCGATCTCGGCATCCTGCGCGAGGTGACGGTCGCCGACGACGGCGCGCTGGAGGTCGTGATCACGCCCACCTATTCGGGCTGCCCCGCGATGGCGGAGATTGCCGAGGACATCGGTCGCGCGCTCGACCAGGTAGACCTGGGCCCGTGGAAGATCCGCACCGTACTGGCGCCGGCGTGGACCACCGACTGGATCACCGCCGAAGGCAGCGACAAGCTGCGCGCCTACGGCATCGCGCCGCCCGCCCGCTGTGCGGAGCAGACCGGGCAAACCCGGCCGCTGCGCTTCGTGCCGCGCCACCGCGCCACGGTCGCCAGCACCGCCGACCGCGTGGCGTGCCCGCACTGCGGCAGCGCCGACACCGAGCCGCTGTCGCAGTTCGGCTCGACCGCCTGCAAGGCGCTCTATCGCTGCCGCACCTGCCGCGAACCGTTCGACTACTTCAAACCGTACTAGCCAGGCCGTCCGGCTCGCGCCGCGGCCCACCGTCCCCACGCCGCCATGACCCCTCAGTTCCATCCGCTGCGCGTGGCGCAGGTCCGCCCCGAAACCGCCGACACCGTGTCGGTCGCCTTCGAGGTCCCGCCCGGGCTGCGCGACGCCTACCGCTTCAAGCAGGGCCAGTTCCTGACGCTGCGCACGTCGATCGACGGCCAGGAGGTACGGCGCTCGTATTCGATCTGCTGCGGCGTGCAGGACTACGACGAACGCGGTGAGCTGCGCGTCGCGGTCAAGCGGGTCGACGACGGGCTGTTCTCGAACTTCCTGCACGATGCGGTGGCGCCGGGCCAAACGATCGACGTGATGACGCCGGACGGCCGCTTCCATGTCCCGCTCGAGCCCGAGGCGGCGCGCCACTACGTCGCCTTCGCCGCCGGCAGCGGCATCACGCCGGTGATGTCGCTGATCCGGACCACGCTGGCGATCGAGCCGAACAGCCGCTTCACGCTGGTGTACGGCAACCGCAATGTCGACAGCATCATCTTCGCCGAGGCGCTGGACGACCTGAAGAACCAGTACCTGTCGCGCCTGACGCTGTACCACGTGCTGTCGCGCCAGCCGCAGGAGGTCGATCTGCTGCATGGCCGGCTGGACCGCGCGCGGGTGCAGGCCTTCCTCGAAACGCTGATCCCGGTCGACGATATCGACGCCGCCTTCGTCTGCGGCCCGGCCTCGATGATCGACGACGTCGAGGCCGCGCTGAAGGAAGCCGGGCTGGACCCGCACAAGATCCACGCCGAGCGCTTTGGCGTGCCGCTGGCCCAGCCGCGGCGCCAGCCCGCCAAGGTGACCACCGACGAGGCCGGCACCGCCCAGCTGGTGGTGGTGCTCGACGGCAAGCAGCATGCGATGCGCATCCCGCTGCAGGACGCCAACGTGCTGGACACCGCGCTGGCCGCCGGCCTCGACCTGCCCTATGCCTGCAAGGGCGGCGTCTGTTGCACCTGCCGCGCCAAGGTGCTGGAGGGCAAGGTCGAGATGGAGAAGAACTACACGCTCGAGCCGTGGGAGATGGACAAGGGCTTCGTGCTGACCTGCCAGGCCCGGCCGCTGACCGAGCGGGTGGTGGTCAGCTACGACGAGCGATAGCGCGAATGAGGATCGCGGGACTGCGGGACGGAAGGCCGGACCGAACGCGCGGCGGCGCACGCACCGCCGCCGTCCCGCAGTGATGCATGGTTAAAATGGCCGCTGCCTGAAACCGGACGCCGGCGCCTGTGCCCCGGACAGGGTCGGATAGCGCCCGGATACGGCCCCCCCGGGCGCCCGCGCGGTGCGGTCGAGCCGTCTTATCCATATACAATCACGGCCATGCAATACATCCACGTCGTCAATGGTGACATGGCGGGCAATACGCTGCGCCAGGCGCTGGCGCAAGCCGCCCGTCCCGACCTCGTCGTCGTGCTGCGCGACGACCTGGCCGTCGGCCCGATCGCCGACGTGGACAGCAGCGGCCTGATCCGCTCCGGCTTCTGGCAGCGCGTCGCCCCGCACAGCGAGATCGACTTCGCCGCCGAGATGCGCCAGGCGCTGGACCAGCTGCAGGGCCTGCGCCAGAGCGAGCCCGAGGTCGCGATCTGGCACGGCCAGAGCGCCTCCGACCAGTTGATGCTGCGCCGGGTCGTCTTCCACCTGTACCAGAGCCCGCAGCGGATCAACGAGGTTGCGATGGACAGCCGCGAACTCGACGGCACCACGCAGGGCAATCTGACCGCGATCGGCATGTATCCGGCCGCCCGGCTGGCGCGGCGCTTCTCCACCATCGCGCCGGTTTCGGTGCTGCGGCTGGGCCGGCTCGGCTACGAGTGGCAGCAGAACGTCAAGGAAAACGCGGACGTGCGCCTGTGGAAGGGCAATACGCTGGTGCCCGCGGCCTACCACACCGTCGACGAGGTGATCCTGGAGCGCGCGCCGCTCCAATGGACGCCCGCGGCCCAGGTGGTCGGCAGCGTGATGGGCGCGATCGAGGGGCTGCTGGCCAGCGACTGGTTCGTGTTCTGGCGCTGCCGCGAACTGATCGGCGCCGGTCAGATGGTGCTGCGGGGCAATGCCGATTCGCTGCAAAGCTGCGAACTGCGGCGCAATCTGGCGGCCGATTCCTGATGGCCCGTACCAAGGCGCCCGATTTCGAAGCCCAACGCGAACAGATCCTGGAGCTGGCCGCGGCCGCGTTTGCCGCCAGCAGCTATCCGAGCACGTCGATGGCCGACCTGGCCGCAGCGTGCGGCACCTCGAAGGCGCGGCTGTACCACTACTACGAGAGCAAGGAAGCGATCCTGTTCGACCTGCTCGATCGCTATACGCGCCGGCTGATGCTGATCGTCACCGAGGTCGAGGCCGAGGCCGAGCGCCAGGGCCACAGCGAGCGCGACAGCTTCGCCAACCTGATCCGCGCCTTCCTGGCCGAGTACGAGACCTCGCAGAC
>JAPSLP010000032.1 GCA_031180665.1 Cupriavidus sp.
AGGGCGCCACCCAGTGCGTTATTCATGTCGCTCGCGAATGCAGGCAGCGTCGTCGATGCCGCCAGGGCGAGGGCCACGGTCATATTGCGAACGAGTCGGCGAGACATAGTGTTTTTCCTCTGGTTGCCAAACTGTGATGCAAGTGTAGATTTTGGGCACGGACATTGCTGTAACTGCCTGTAAGCCTTTATTAATGCTGCAGAAACGCAACAAAGGCTGCCCGTGGGCAGCCTTTGATACGTTGACAGCTTGTCGTCTTCCTCAGCGCGGGAACCCTGCGGCTTCGTCTAGTCAACGACACCGGATTCCCGCCCGTCGGCGAGCGACCTGGCCGATCAGCAGCACTTGCCCTGCCCGCCGCCGTAACGCGCCTCCTGCCGCTCGCGGAAGAACTCCTCGTAGCTCATCGGCTCCCGGTCCGGGTGCGTGCTTTCCATATGCGCCACATAGGTCTGGTAGTCGGGCAGCCCGACCATCAGCCGCAGCGACTGGCCCAGGTAGCGGCCCATCTTGTTCAGCGGATCGAGCATGGCGTTCCTTCCTCTCGCGTGGGGTTTGACGTGACGGCGTCGGGCTCAGCGCTGCGCCGAGGCGGCCGCCGGCAGGGGCTCGAACGGCGTCTCATGCGCGGTCGGCCGTGCCTGGGCGCCGGCGCGCAGGCCGGTACGCAGGCCGTAATAGACGATCGAGAGCACCACCGCCATGAACAGCGCGCACAGGCCCGCGTCCAGGTAGTCGTTGAACACGATGCGGTGCATCTGCTCCATCGTCTTGGCCGGCGCCAGCACGGTGCCCTGGGCGATCGCGTCGCTGAACTTGCCGGCGTGCGACAGGAAGCCGATCTTCGGGTCGGCATGGAACAGCTTCTGCCAGCCCGCGGTCAGCGTGCAGATCAGCAGCCAGACGGTCGGCAGCAGCGTGACCCACGCATAGCGGCCGCGCTTCATCTTGACCAGCACGCAGGTGCCCAGCACCAGCGCCACAGCGGCCAGCATCTGGTTCGAGATGCCGAACAGCGGCCACAGCGTATTGATGCCGCCCAGCGGATCGACCACGCCCTGGTACAGGAAGTAGCCCCAGGCGCCAACGCACAGCGCCGTCGCGATCAGGTTGGCCGGCAGCGAGTCGGTACGGCGCATCGACGGCACGAAGCTGCCCAGCAGGTCCTGCAGCATGAAGCGGCCGGCACGGGTGCCCGCGTCGACGGCGGTCAGGATGAACAGCGCCTCGAACAGGATCGCGAAGTGGTACCAGAACGCCATCATGGCCTGGCCGCCGACCACCTGGTGCAGGATGTGGGCGATGCCCACCGCCAGCGTCGGGGCGCCGCCGGCGCGCGAGATGATGGTGTTCTCGCCGACGTCCTTGGCAGTCTGCACCAGCACGTCGGGCGTGATCACGAAGCCCCAGTTGGACACGGCCTGCGCCACCGCCTCCGGCGTGGTGCCGATGGCCGCGGCCGGGCTGTTCATCGCGAAGTAGACGCCCGGCTCGATCACCGAGGCCGCCACCAGCGCCATGATCGCAACGAAGGACTCGGCCAGCATCGCGCCGTAGCCGATGAAGCGCGCATGGGTTTCGTTCTCCAGCAGCTTGGGCGTGGTGCCCGACGAGATCAGCGCGTGGAAGCCCGACACCGCGCCGCAGGCGATGGTGATGAACAGGAACGGGAACAGGTTGCCCGACCAGACCGGACCGCCGCCTTCGGCGAACTGCGTGAAGGCCGGCATCTTCAGTTCCGGCGCGACGATCAGGATGCCGACCGCCAGCGCGATGATGGTGCCGATCTTCAGGAAGGTCGACAGGTAGTCGCGCGGGGCCAGCAGCAGCCACACCGGCAGCACCGCGGCAACGAAGCCGTAGCCGATCAGCATCCAGGTCAGCGCCTTGCCGTCGAAGGTGAACAGCGGCGCCAGCGTGGCGCTCTCGTGCACGTACTGGCCGCCGACGATGGCCAGCATCAGCAGCACGAAGCCGATCACCGACACCTCGCCGATGCGGCCCGGGCGGATGTAGCGCGTGTAGATGCCCATGAACAGCGCGATCGGGATCGTCACGGCCACCGTGAACGTCCCCCACGGCGAGTCGGCCAGCGCCTTGACCACGATCAGCGCCAGCACGGCCAGGATGATGATCATGATCATGAAGCAGCCGAACAGCGCGATCATGCCGGGCACCGTACCCATTTCGGCCTTGACGAGGTCGCCCAGCGAGCGGCCGTCGCGGCGGGTCGAGATGAACAGCACCATGAAGTCCTGCACCGCGCCGGCGAACACCACGCCGGCCAGGATCCACAGCATGCCGGGCATATAGCCCATCTGCGCGGCGAGCACCGGTCCGACCAGCGGTCCGGCGCCGGCGATCGCGGCGAAGTGGTGGCCGAACAGCACCGCCTTGTTGGTCGGCACGTAGTCGAGGCCGTCGTTATGGCGCCAGGCCGGCGTCATCCGTTTGGGGTCCAGCTGCATCACCTTGTCGGCGATGAAGCGGCTGTAGTAGCGGTAAGCAATCAGATAGATGCAGATCGCGGCGACCACGATCCACAAGGCACTGACGGCTTCGCCGCGCGACAGTGCAACGGTGGCGAAGGCAAACGCGCCGAGCACGGCGACGGCCAGCCACATCAGGTGTTGCCCGATGCGATTCATAGTGAGGGTCTCCTCAGACCACGTGGAACAAAGCCCGCGGGGGGACAAGGGCCGGTGGACCGACGGCGCGCAAGGTGGCACGCGCGCCGTCGGGCGGCGAATGGCGGGGGATCGGGGGCAAGCTGTCTCCAGATTTCAGCGCAGACGTCAGCGCAGACGTCAGCGCAGATTTCAGCGGCGCCCGGTCCCTCGACTTACGGTCCGGATCTTGTCTGGCAGGCGGGGCGATACGCCGGTGCGGGGCACTGGCGCATCCCGTTGCGAACGACGTCGCGCCTGGCCTGGCGGCCGGTCGCGCGTCGGCGTGTAGTATTGACACCCGCCAATCGAGGCACAAGCGCGTAACTACGCAGCGATCCTGCGTAGTACTACGCAACGGGACGGTGAGACGCCGCTTCCCAGGCATCCGTGTTTACCCTGGTCACGATGAAACTCCGCCAGAAGATTCTGCTGCTCGCGGTCGCGCCGCTGGCGATCGCCATGCTTGGCATCGCGCTGGCCGTGCACTATCAGGCCACCGCGCTGGTCCGCCACGAGCGGGCGCTGGTCGAGGCCGCCTATCTGCAGAGCAAGGAAACCGAGCTGCGCCACTACGTGCAGCTGGCGCAGAGCGCCATCGCGCCGCTGGTCAAGTCCGGCCGCAGCGACGAGGCCACGCGGCAGGCCGCGATGCAGGCGCTGGCGGGGCTGGATTACGGCCCGGACGGCTACTTCTTCCTGTACGACCTGAACGGCCGCAACCTGATGCACCCGCGCCAACCCGACCTGATCGGCCGGGACCTGTGGGACCTGCGCGATCCCGAGGGCGCGCTGCCGATCCAGCAGCTGATCGCGGCGGCGCGCGCGGGCGGCGGCGCGGTGCGCTATCGCTGGGAGAAGCCGTCGACGCGGCAGATGGCGCCCAAGCTCGGCTATGTGGTGGCGGTGCCGGAATGGGGATGGATGCTCGGCACCGGCATCTACCTGGATGACGTCGAACGCACGCTGCGCGAGCTGGACAAACGCGCCGAGACCGATATCCGGGCCACGCTGGCGTGGATCGGCGCGATCGCCGCGATCAGCATCCTGCTGGTCGGCGCGGGCGGACTGGCGCTGAACATCAGCGAACATCGCGAGGCCGACGCCAAGCTGCGCCAGCTGGCGCAGCGCGTGGTCCGTTCGCAGGAGGACGAACGGGCGCGGCTCTCGCGCGAGCTGCATGACGGCGTCAGCCAGCTGCTGGTGTCGGTCAAGCTGGTGCTCGAGACCGCGCTGAACCGGCTCGCGCAGGCGCCGACCGACGGCGGCGCGGTGGCGCCGGTGCTCGGCATGGCGCTGAACCGGCTGGAGACGGTGTTCAACGAGGTGCGGCGCGTCGCCCGCAATCTGCGCCCCGCCCTGCTCGACGATTTGGGCCTGCAGGCCGCGCTGCAGCACCTGGCGCGTGAGATGCAGGGCGCGAGCGGACTGAAGATCGATATCGACTGCCACGGCGTGCCGCGCCCGCTGTCGGACGAGGCGGCCACCGCGCTGTACCGGATCGCGCAGGAGGCGCTGACCAATGTCGAGCGCCACGCCAATGCGCGGCGGGTCGAGCTGACGCTCTCGTATGCCGAGTCGGGCGTCGCGCTGGTGGTGCAGGACGACGGCAGCGGCTTCGATCTGGAGCGCGTGCAGCGCGACCCGCGCGGCGGCATCGGACTGCGCAATCTGCGCGAGCGCATCGCCAGCCTGGGCGGCGAATTCGATATCCAATCCGCACCGGGCGGCACGCGACTGCGCGCGTATCTGCCGGCCTCGGCGTTCGTGCCCGATGCGGCGGCTACGTCCGGTACGCCGGCTCTGCCCCCGGCCGCGGCCACGCCGGCGGACACCTCCAACCCTTCCCGCTCGTTGCTGTCATGACCCTGTTTTCCGAAGCGCCCCGGGCGGCGCGCGTGCTGCTGGTCGACGACCACACGCTGGTGCGCGACGGCATGCGCATGCATCTGGCCCTGCAGCCCGGTCTGACCGTGGTGGGCGAGGCCGACGACGGCGAAGCGGCGCTGGCCTGGCTGGCCCGCCGCGAGCCCGAGGCGCTGCCGGATCTGTTGATCACCGACATCGGCATGCGCGGCATGGGCGGCATCGCGCTGGCCGACGCGCTGCACCAGCGCCATCCCGAGATCGCGGTGCTGATGCTGTCGATGCACGACAACCTCGAATACGTGCGCCAGGCGATGCGCGCCGGCGCGCGCGGCTATGTGCTCAAGGACGCCCCGGCCGACGAACTGCTGGCCGCGATCGACGCGGTGCTGGCCGGCCGCGTGTTCTACAGCGCCCGCATCGCGCGGCGCATGATCGAGGAAGGCCCGGCCGCCCATCCCCTCGATGCGCTGACCCCGCGCGAACGCGACATCCTGAACGGCATCGGCCGGGGCCTGGCCAACAAGGAAATCGCCGCGTCCCTCGGCGTGTCGGTCCGCACGGTGGAGACGCATCGGCTGAACCTCAAACGCAAGCTCGGCATCGAGGGGCGGGCGGGGTTGGTCAAGTATGCGGTGGAGCAGTTGGGGGGCGACGCGAACAGCGGGTGAGATTCCGCTGGATCCCGCAACGTTAAATGCCCGATCCGGTTGTCGATAGCTGCCGGCTGATGTTGCGTCACACGATGGCCTGTTTCCATATCCGAAGAGGCATCGAACATGGCATCCGACCGTACGAAGCACGCCCGCCGCGACGATGAAGAGGAACCGCTGACCTTGCCGTCGGCAATGCGCCGGCGGTTCCATGAGGAAGCGCGACAGCGATACGCCAATGTGCTGGCTGGCGGGACTGCGATCGACTGGGCCAGCATGCGGCGCTATATGGGACAGCGGATGGCTGGGCTCCCCGCGGAACGCCCGATTGCGAGGCGGTTCTGGCGCTGAGTTCATCGCGTTCAGCCCCGCCTTGTAGCGACAATACGCGGAACGAAAAAAAGCCCTCGCGAACCGAATCGCGAGGGCTTCCTTCTTGCCGATGCGCTCGCCGAAGGCAGGCGCACCGTCAGGCACTACCGCATCAAGCCGCCAGCCGCTTGGCCAGCGCGTCCTTGGTTTCGGACAGCGCCTGCGGCAGATGGTGCTTGAGCTGGGTGAACAGCTCTTCGTGCAGCGCCAGTTCCTGCTCCCAGGCAGCGCGGTCGATCGAGGTCACCTTCTGGAACTGCTCGGGCGAGAACTCCAGGCCTTCCCAGCGCAGGTCCTCGTAGCGCGGCGAGGTGCCGAACACGTGCTCGGTGCCCTGGCCGCGGCCTTCGACGCGGTCGATCATCCACGACAGCACGCGCATGTTCTCGCCGAAGCCCGGCCACACGAAGTTGCCGGCCTCGTCCTTGCGGAACCAGTTGACGCAGTAGATCTTCGGCAGCTTGGCGCCGGACGCTTCCAGCTTCTTGCCCAGCGCCAGCCAATGGCCGAAGTAGTCGCTCATGTTGTAGCCGCAGAACGGCAGCATCGCGAACGGGTCGCGGCGCACCACGCCCTGCTGGCCAGCGGCCGCGGCGGTGGTTTCCGAACCCATGGTGGCGGCCATGTAGACGCCTTCGGTCCAGTTGCGGGCCTCGGTCACCAGCGGCACCGTGGTCGAGCGGCGTCCGCCGAAGATGAAGGCGTCGATCGGCACGCCGGCCGGGTTGTCCCAGTTCGCGTCGATCGACGGGCACTGCGAGGCCGGCGCGGTGAAGCGCGCGTTCGGGTGGGCGGCCTTGGCGCCGGTCTGCTTGGCGATCTCGGGCGTCCAGTCCTTGCCCTGCCAGTCGATCAGGTGGGCCGGCGCTTCCTTGGTCATGCCTTCCCACCAGACGTCGCCGTCATCGGTCAGCGCGACGTTGGTGAAGATGACGTTTTCCTTCAGCGTCGCCATCGCGTTGAAGTTGGTCTTCTCGCTGGTGCCCGGCGCCACGCCGAAGTAGCCGGCTTCCGGGTTGATCGCGTACAGGCGGCCGTCCTTGCCCGGCTTGATCCAGGCGATGTCGTCGCCGATGGTGGTGACCTTCCAGCCCTCGAAGCCCTTGGGCGGAATCAGCATCGCGAAGTTGGTCTTGCCGCAGGCCGACGGGAAGGCCGCCGCGACGTGGTACTTCTTGCCCTCGGGCGAGGTCACGCCGAGGATCAGCATGTGCTCGGCCAGCCAGCCTTCGTCGCGACCCATGGTCGAGGCGATCCGCAGCGCGAAGCACTTCTTGCCCAGCAGCGCATTGCCGCCGTAGCCCGAGCCGAACGACCAGATCTCGCGGGTCTCGGGGAAATGGACGATGTACTTGGTCGGGTTGCACGGCCACGGCACGTCCTTCTCGCCGGCCGCCAGCGGCTTGCCGACGGTATGCACGCACGGCACGAACTCGCCGTCGGCGCCCAGCACGTCATACACGGCGCGGCCCATGCGGGTCATGATCCGCATGTTGACGGCGACGTACGGGCTGTCGGACAGCTCCACGCCGATGTGGGCGATGGGCGAACCGAGCGGCCCCATCGAGAACGGCACCACGTACAGCGTGCGGCCGCGCATGCAGCCATCGAACAGCCCGCTCAGGGTCTGGCGCATTTCAGCCGGCGGCATCCAGTTGTTGGTGGGACCGGCGTCTTCCTGCTGCTGCGAGCAGATGAAGGTACGGTCCTCGACGCGCGCGACATCGGAGGGGTCGGAGATGGCCAGGAAGGAATTCTTGCGCTTGGCGGGGTTGAGCCGCTTCATGGTGCCGGCGGCGACCATCTGCTCGCACAGGCGGTCGTATTCCTCCTGCGAGCCGTCGCACCAGTAGATGCTGTCAGGCTTGGTCAGCGCCGCGATCTCGGCGACCCAGGCGACCAGCTTCTGGTGCTTGACCCAGGCCGGAACGTTCAACGCCGGTGTGCCTTGCATGGTGGGGTGGTTCATGGTGGTACTCCAAAGCAAAAAAGAAATCTTTGGCAAAGCCTGGCCCGGGGCCGCGCTGTGAATATCGCCAAACAGCCGGGTAAAACGCGGAGTCGACGAGAGCGCCTGCCATGGCCGCATGCTTGAGGGACCACTTCTTGTGAAAGCGGTTCCGCATGTGGGGCGGGCGTTTCGCCCGCATGGCGGCCGCATGGTGGTCGGTCCTCGACCACGCTCGCCCGGGATCGTCACATCCCGTTACAAGTCCGGCGCGATCCAGTCGGGAATCGATCGCGGGGGGCCTTGCGGCTGCGCTACAGTGGCGGTTTTCCCGCGGACATGTCGCGGCGGGTGCCAGCCAAGCTTTGTCCGGCGACAACCTGGCTGCGGGAGCGTAGCTCGACCGACAATCCCGGACGTCACCGAAGGCGGCAAGGATACCACCGCTGTCGTCCTCCGTTTTTTGCTCTGCAGCAAGCGAATGGCGCGAAAATCGGTCGGAACGCCGTGTCGCCATGGCTTGTCGCAGCACTTTGGTGGCCCACCTTACTGGCCGCCGGCACGCCGGTCTGTGGGCACGCGTACCAACCGGGTTGCGGCGTCAATGCACTGCAATCGATCATCGAGCCGCTCACCGTAGTGCAGCGAACCGCCTCACCGAATCGCCTCACCGAACCGCCTCACCGAATCGCCTCACCGAACCGCCTCACCCAATCCGACGATGAAAATTGCCGTACTCGACGACTACCAGGATGCCGTGCGCAAGCTGGCCTGTTTCCAGCTGCTGCAGGGCCATGACGTCAAGGTGTTCAACAACACCGTCAAGGGCGTGGGCCAATTGGCGGCACGCCTGTCCGATGTCGAAGCCGTGGTGCTGATCCGCGAGCGCACCCGCATCACGCGCCAGCTGCTGGAGAAGCTGCCCAAGCTCAAGATCATCAGCCAGACCGGCCGGGTCGGCGGCGTGGGCAGCCATATCGACGTGGACGCCTGCACCGACCGCGGCGTGGTGGTGCTCGAAGGCGTCGGCTCGCCGGTGGCGCCGGCCGAGCTGACCTGGGCGCTGATCATGGCGGCGCAGCGGCGGATCCCGCAGTACGTCGCCAGCCTCAAGCACGGGGCCTGGCAGCAGTCGGGTTTGAAATCGACCACGATGCCGCCCAATTTCGGCCTGGGCCAGGTGCTCAAGGGCCAGACCCTGGGCATCTGGGGCTATGGCAAGATCGGCCGGCTGCTGGCCGGGTATGGCCGCGCCTTCGGCATGAAGGTACTGGTCTGGGGCCGCGAGGCCTCGCAGCAGGGCGCGCGCGAGGACGGCTTCGAGGTCGCCGGATCGAAGGAGCAGCTCTTCGCCGACAGCGACGTGCTGTCGCTGCATCTGCGCCTGAACGAGGAGACGCGCCACATCGTCAAGCTCGCCGACCTGACCTCGATGAAGCCGACCGCGCTGTTCGTCAACACCAGCCGCGCCGAGCTGCTGGAGGAAAACGCGCTGGTGGCCGCGCTGAACCGCGGGCGTCCCGGCATGGCGGCCGTCGACGTGTTCGAGTCCGAGCCGATTCTGCAGGGTCACGCGCTGCTGCGCATGGAAAACTGCATCTGCACGCCGCATCTGGGCTACGTCGAGCGGGAGAGCTACGAGCTGTATTTCCGCACCGCCTTCCAGAACATCCTGGACGTGCTGGCCGGCGAGCACGGCAGCGTGGTCAACCCCAAGGCGCTGACGCCGGCGCTGGCGCGCTAGCACTCTGCTCGGCGCGCGCCGGTCGCAGCGGTTGCCGCAGCGCCGCGCGCTGGCACACCCGTCCCGCGGCGTCCGACCCGATCGGCGCAAAACCGCTACACTGCCGGGATTCGCGCGCGGCAAGGCGGCCAGGACGGCCGGCCCGGATTCAAGACCGCCATCCGCGCGCCCTCCCCGCCTCGGCGTGGTCCCGGCAAGCTCGCGCGGGGCCGGCTCCGGCGGCTTGCTCCCCATCTCCATCATGGACCCCAGGCTTCTGACGCTTTGCGTCGGCAATTTCGTCATCGGCACCGGCGCGATGATCGTCACCGGCATGCTGAACGACATCGCCGGCGATTTCCATTTGAGCGCCGCCACCGCCGGCCAGCTGATCTCCGCCTTCGCGCTGGCCTGCTGCGTCGGGGCGCCGCTGTTCGCCACGATCGGCTCGCGCATCGACCGCCGGTTGCTGCTGGTCGGCGCCCTCGCGCTCTATGGCGTGCTCCATCTGGCCTCGGCGCTGGCGCCGAACTTCGGCACGCTGGTGGTGCTGCGTTTCGTCACGGCGGTCGGCGCCGCGATCTATACCCCGCAGGCCGCGGCCACGCTGCCGCTGCTGGTCGACGCGAAGCTGCGCGGCCGGGCGATCAGCTTCGTCTTCCTGGGCTGGAGCGTGGCCAGCGTGGTCGGCGTGCCGATGGGCACCTGGATCAGCACCACGCTGGGCTGGCGCGTCAGCATGGGCGTGGTCGGCGTGATGGCGTTGGGCGTGGCCATTGCGTTGTGGCGGGTGCTGCCGCGCGGGCTGATGGTGGCGCCGGTGGGCCGCGCGGCCTGGGGCGCGGTGCTGCGCCATACGCCGCTGCTGATGGTGGTCGGCGTGACCATGGTGTCGTCGGCCGGCATGTTTACGATGTTCACCTACATCGCGCCGATGCTGCGCGACGTCCATGGCGTCAGCGGCGGCGCGCTCAGCCTGATGTTCCTGGCCTACGGCGCGTGCGGCGTGCTGGGCAACGTGGTGGCGGCCGCGCGCATGGACCGCGCCACGCCGGCCCGCGTGGTCCACATCGCGCTGGGCACCTCGCTGGCGGCGATGCTGCTGTGGCCGCTGACCGGCCTCGGCCCGGTCGCGCTGGTGCTGATCTTCATGCTGTGGGGCGTGGGCGGCTTTGCCACCAACAGCGCGCAGCAGGCGCGGCTGGTGGCGCTGGCGCCGGAGCGGGCGGCGGTCTCGATCTCGCTCAATTCCTCCTCGATCTATCTGGGCCAGGCGATCGGCGCGATGGTCGGCGCGGCGATCTACGCCACCGCCGGCGCGCATGCGCTGCACTGGGGCGCGGCCGTGCTGATGCTCGGCGCCCTGCTGCTGTCCGGCCGCGCCCGCGCCCTCGGTTGCCGCTGGCTGCGCCGGCAGGCGCCGCAGCAGGCCTGAGCGCGCTTTGACGGGGTACGCCCTTGGCGTGCCCCTTCGCACGGCGCGCACTGGCCCATCACGCGGCCGGGCGGCCGGGTGGGCCCGTTTTCTGCTAATGTTTGATCCCTGATACAAAGACGGCCCCTTCCCTGTAATCGTTTGTAATACAGACGCGTCTGCCAACGCTTGCCAGATACGGCGCCATGGCGGTACCACTGGGGGCGGCCGGCCGCCCACCGGTTCCCAGAAGCCGGCGGTGGCCGTCTGGATGGGCACGGCGACAAACGGGAGCGAACACGCGCAACAACAGCGCGGCGCAGCAGAGGGTCCTCGCATGAAATCGAAGGGTATCGACCAGGCCAAGGGCTTCGTCGAAAGCAACTGGAGCCAGGCCATGGGTACCGGCAGAAGTCGTGTGTCGCCCTGGCTGGCGCTGGCATTGGTCGTTCTGCTGGCAGGGGCCGGCTGGTTCGGCTGGAAAACATGGTTCGCCGCCAAGCCGCAGGCGCCGGGACCGGCCCCGGTGGCGGTCACCACCGCGCTGGCGCGCCAGGGCGACGTGCCGCTGCAGGTCAGCGTCAACGGCAACGTGACGGCGCTGTCCACCGTCGAGGTGCGCCCGCAGGTCTCCAGCACCGTCCGCACCGTCCATATCCGCGAAGGCCAGACCGTCAAGCCCGGCGATCTGCTGTTCTCGCTCGACACCCGCATGGACGAGGCCAACCTGGCCCGGGCCCGCGCCCAACTGCTGCGCGACCAGGCCGATCTGGCCGACGCCCGCCGCTCGCTGGCGCGCAGCGAGGAACTTGTCGCACGCAACTTCATCTCGCGCAGCGCCGTCGATACCGCGCGTGCCAAGGTCGATGCGCTGGAGGCGACGGTGCGCGCCGACCAGGCCGCGATCGAAGCGGGCCGCGTCGCGGTCAGCTACGGCGCAATCCGCGCCACCATCAGCGGGCGCACCGGCGCGATCAACGTCTTCCCGGGCTCGCTGGTGCTGCCGACGGCGGCCCAGCCGATGGTGACGATCGCGCAGATCCAGCCGATCGCCGTCACCTTCACGCTGCCCGAGCGCCAGCTCGCCGCACTGCGCGACGCGCTGCGCAGCGGCCCGGTGCCGGTGACCGCGCAGCCCAACGACGGCAATCCCGAACCGGTGCAGGGCCGCATCACCTTCGTCGACAACACCGTCGATCCCCAATACGGCACCATCCGCGTCAAGGCGCAGTTCGACAACGAGGCCCAGCGCCTGTGGCCTGGCACCTATGCGCGCGTCGAGGCGGTGGTGCAGACGCTGACCGGCGTGGTGTCGGTGCCGCCGCAGTCGGTGGTGACGGGACCCGAAGGCCGCTTCGTCTATGCGGTGCAGGCCGACGGCAAGGTGCGGGCGATGCCGGTGAAGATGCTGGCGGCAACCGCCGCCGCGGCGGTGGTCGAAGGCGTGCCGGCCGGCACGCGCGTGGTGGTCGAGGGCGTGCAGAACCTGCGCCCGGGCAGCGCGGTGCGCGAGGCCAGCGCCGCGGCTGCCGCCCCCGCTCCTGCTTCCGCCCCCGGGAAGCACTGACGCCATGACGCTGTCCGAACTCTGCATCCGCCGGCCCGTGATGACGGTGCTGCTGGCGATTGCCATCGTCGTCACCGGCATCGTGCTGTACCCGACCATCCCGATCGCCGCGCTGCCCAGCTTCAATTCGCCGGTGATCCAGGTCACCGCGCGGCTGCCCGGCGCGAGTCCCGAGACGATGGCGGCCTCGGTGGCCACGCCGTTGGAGAAGCAGTTCGCCACGATCCCCGGCGTGTCGGTGATCAGCTCAGCCAACACGCTGGGCAATTCCAGCATCACGATCGAATTCAACAACGACCGCGACATCGACGCCGCGGCGGTCGACGTGCAATCGGCGCTGTTCCGCGCCCAGCGCTCGCTGCCGACCGAGATGAACGAGCCGCCGTCGTATCGCAAGGTCAATCCGGCGGACGCGGCGGTGATCCTGCTGGCGATCAATTCGCCGGCGATGAGCCTGGCCGAGCTCAATGCGTTCGGCGACAACCTGATCGCGCCGACGCTGTCGACACTGCCCGGCGTCGCCCAGGTGCTGGTCTATGGCCAGAAGCGGTTCGCGGTGCGCGTGCGCGCGCGCCCCGATGCGCTGGCCGCGCGCGGCATGACGCTCGACGAGCTGGCCGGCGCGATCTCGCGCGCCAACGCCAACACGCCGGTCGGCACGCTCGACGGCGCGCGCCAGATGCTGACGATCCAGGCCAACCGCCAGCTGGCCGACGCGGACGCGTTCCGCAACATCATCGTCGCCAGCCAGCCCAACGGCTCGCTGGTGCGGCTCTCGGACGTGGCCGAGGTCGAGGACAGCGTCGAGACGCTGAAGACCGGCAGCTGGCTCAACAACGAACGCTCGATCGTGCTGGCAGTGCAGCGCCAGCCCGACGCCAACACGGTCGCGGTGGTCGACGCGATCCGCGCCGCGCTGCCGCGGCTGGTGCAGCAGATGCCGGCCTCGGTCAACGTCAACGTGGTCAACGACCGTTCGCGCTCGGTGCGCGAGTCGATCCACGACGTGCAGTTCACGCTGGCGCTGACCGCGGCGCTGGTGGTGATGGTGATTTTCCTGTTCCTGCGCCGCGCCGCGGCCACGCTGATCCCGACGGTCTCGCTGCCGATCTCGCTGATCGGCACGGTGGCGCTGATGAAGGCGTTCGGCTACAGCCTCGATAACGTGTCGCTGCTGGCCATCACGCTGGCGGTCGGCCTGGTGGTCGACGACGCCATCGTGATGCTGGAAAACATCGTCCGCCATATCGAGGAAGGCATGGCGCCGTTGAAGGCGGCGCTGGTCGGATCGCGCGAGATGGGCTTCACCATCGTGTCGATCTCGGTGTCGCTGGTGGCGGTGTTCATCCCGATCTTCTTCATGCCGGGCGTGATCGGCCTGCTGTTCCACGAGTTCGCCGCGGTGGTGTCGCTGGCGATCCTGGTCTCGGCGCTGGTGTCGCTGACGCTGATCCCGATGCTGTGCGCGCGCTTCCTGTCGGCCGAGAACGTGCCGGTCGACGAATCGCAGCATGCCTATGGCGATGCGCCGCGCCATGCGCCCGCGCACGCCGCCGCACCTGCCCAGCGGCAGAGTATCGGCCTGCGTTCGACGCAGTGGTTCGAGAACCTGTTCGAATACACGCTGCACCGCTATGCGCGCGGGCTCGACTGGTGCCTGGCCCATCGGCGCACCGTGCTGGCCGCGGCCGGCATGACCTTCGTAGCGACCGCGGTGCTGTTCGTGCTGATTCCCAAGGGCTTCTTCCCCGAAGAGGACATCGGCCAGATCCAGGTCAATGCCGACGGCCCGCAGGACATCTCCTTCGACGCGATGTCGACGCTGATGCGCGACGCGGCCGAGCGGATGCGCGCGAATCCGGCCGTCAAGAGCATCGTGGTGGCGATCGGAGGCGGCCCCTCGCCCGCGATCAATACCGGCCGCATGTTCATCGAGCTCAAGCCCGGCGGCGAGCGGCCGAAGATGCCGCAGGTGGTCGAGTCGCTGCGCCGCGACGTGGCCGGCATACCGGGGCTGAACGTCTATTTCCGTCCGGTGCAGAACCTGCAGCTGGGCGGCCGCGTCAGCAAGGCGCGCTATCAATACACGCTGCAGAGCGTGCAGTCGGGCAATCTGCAGACCGCCGCCGACAAGCTGATGGCGCGTATGCGCGCCGATCCGCTGTTCCGCGACGTCACCAGCGATTCGCAGCAGGCCGGCCTCGAGGCGCAGCTGGCGATCGACCGCGACAAGGCGAACTCGCTGGGCGTGCAGATGCAAGACGTGCGCACCGCGCTCTATACGGCGTTCGGCGAGCGCCAGGTGTCGACGATCTACACCTCGATCGACAGCTACTACGTGATCCTGCAGGCCGCGGACGTCGACCGCGTCGACGAGACCGCGTTCTCGAAGATCTATGTGCGCAGCACCAGCGGCACGCTGGTGCCGCTGTCGGCGTTCGCGACCACCGAGCGCCGCGTCGGTCCGATCGCCGTCAATCACCAGGGCCAGCTGCCGTCGGTCACGGTGTCGTTCAACCTGGCCCCGGGCGCGGCGCTGGGCGACGCGTCGGCGCGCATCGACCGCTTCAAGCAGGAAACCGCGATGCCGCAGGAGATCTTCACCAGCTGGGGCGGCGATGCGGCGGTGTTCCAGTCCTCGCAGGCGACGCAGGTGATCCTGCTGATCGCCGCGATCGCGGTGATCTACGTGCTGCTGGGCGTGCTGTACGAGAGTTATATCCACCCGCTGACGATCCTCGCGGGCCTGCCTTCGGCGGCGGTCGGCGCGCTGCTGACGCTGTTCCTGTTCCGCGTCGAGCTGTCGCTGATCGCGATCATCGGCGTGCTGATGCTGATCGGCATCGTCAAGAAGAACGCCATCATGATGATCGACTTCGCGCTGGCCGCGCAGCGCGAGCAGGGCATGCCACCGGCCAAGGCGATCCGCCAGGCCTGCCTGCTGCGCTTCCGTCCGATCATGATGACCACGCTGGCCGCCATCATGGGCGCGCTGCCGATCGCGCTGGGCCTGGGCGCCGGCGCCGAGCTGCGCCAGCCGCTGGGCCTGGCCGTGGTCGGCGGGCTGCTGTTCTCGCAAGTCATCACGCTGTTCATCACGCCGGTGATCTACCTGGCGCTGGATCGCTTCTCCGGCAGCGGCCCGCTGCAGATCGATGCGGACGGCAATCGCGTGCCCGAGACGGTGGGAGCGGATGCGGGCCGCTGAGCGCGGATCGCCTGGCGGGGCGAAGGCCGCCGCCATGGCGGCGGCGCTGGCCTTGCTGGTCGGCTGTGCCGCGGCACCCGCCCATCCCGATGACGGCGCGCAACGGCTGGCGGCCTACCGCTATGTATTGCTGGGCGAGGTTCACGACAACGCCGAAGGCCATCGGCGCCGGCTTGCCGCGCTGGCCGAGGCGATCGACGCGGGCTGGCGGCCGGCCATCGCGATGGAGCAGTTCGACCGCGAGCGGCAGGCGGATCTGGACCGCGCGCGCCGGGAGCGGCCCGGCGATGCCGATCACCTGATCGCGCAGGCCGGCGCCGCGGGATGGGACTGGTCGCTGTATCGGCCGGTCATCGCGCTGGCGTTGCGGCACGATCTGCCGCTGATTGCCGCCAACCTGTCGCGCGACGACGCGCGCGGCGTGATGCGGGGCGGCGCCGTGTTCGACGCGGCCCAGCGCGAACGGCTGGGCCTGGCCCGGCCGCTGCCGCCGGATCTGGCGGCGGCGCAGACGGCCGTGCTCGATGACAGCCATTGCGGCCATTTCCCGCGCGCGATGTTGCCCGGCATGCTGAACGCCCAGGCCGCGCGCGATGCCGTGATGGCCGAAGCGCTGCGGGCGCACGCTGCGCACGGCGTGGTGCTGCTGGCCGGCAACGGCCATGTGCGCGAGGACATCGGCGTGCCGCGCTGGCTCGGCGCAAAGCCCGCCGAGGTGCTGACGGTCGCGTACCTGGAGTCGGCGGCGCCCGAGGAGGCCGGCGCCTACGACCACGTGGTGCTGGTGCCGCCGGTGCAGCGCCCCGATCCCTGCGGCAAGGCGAGCCCGCTCGCGCGCTGAGCGCGCCCGGTCCTGCGCTGGGCGCGCGTGGCGCCGTCCTAGTCGTGACGGCTGCCCGTGCCGCCGCCCATCAGATACGGCCACGGTCCCTGCCCAGCGAGCGTGTCGCCCGGATTGCGCAGCGGGCAGGCCTTCAGCGACAGGCAACCGCAGCCGATGCAGCCGTCGAGCTGGTCGCGCAACTGGGTCAGCGTGCGGATGCGCTCGTCCAGGTCTTCGCGCCACGCCGCCGACAGCCGGCGCCAGTCGGCCACCGTCGGCGCGCGGCCCTCGGGCAGCCGCGCCATCGCCTCGGCGATCGCCGCCAGCGGCAAGCCCATGCGCTGCGCCACGCGGATCACCGCGAGCTGCCGCAGCACCGCGCGCGCATAGCGCCGCTGGTTGCCGGCGCTGCGCGTACTGCGGATCAATCCCTTGGACTCGTAGAAATGCAGCGCGGACACGGCCAGTCCGGTGCGTGCCGCGACCTCGCCGACGGACAGCATGTCGGCGGCCCTGGGGCCGCGCTGGCGAGGCGGCCGTTCGATCCGTTCGCCGTTGGTTGGCTTGCGCGGCAGCCGTTCGATCGATTCGTGGTGGGATAGTTTGCGTGGTGGCCGTTCGATCGATTTGTCGTTGGATGGCTGGCGTGGCATGGCGGGATTGCGTCGGTGTTCGCAGCGAAAGTCCCAATGCTAGCAGGGTCACCGTTGACCTCAGGTTAACTTGAGGTTCGATACTGGCGCCGTTCCGTTTCCTCAACGGGCGGGCGCGCACCGAACCCGCTGCGCGCCCTGCAGCCCGATCCTCTTCGAGAACCACGCCATGATCGAATCGCGCCGTCCCGCCTGCAGCCTGCACTTTGTCAATCCGCACGGCCTGTACGACCCCAGTCCGAATGCCTACTCGCATGTCGCTGTGGCGACCGCCCCGGGGCGCATCGTGTTTGCCAGCGGCCAGGGCGGCGAGGATCAGCACGGCACGCTGGCGCCGGATTTCGCCGGACAGGTGCGGCGCGCGCTGGAGAACCTGGAGATCGCGCTGCATGCCGGCGGCGCGGACCTGCGCGACGTGGCCAAGCTGACCGTGCTGATCGTCGACCATTCGCAGGAACGCCTGCAGGAATTCGGCGCCGAACTGCGGCGCATGTGGGGGACGCGCCCGCCGCCGGCCTGCACGCTGATTCCGGTGTCGCGGCTGGCGCTCGACGGCATGCTGTTCGAGATCGAGGCGACCGCGGTGGTGTCGCGCTAGGCGCGGAAGAACGCCAGAACGGCAAAGCGGCAAAGCGGCAAAGCGGCAAAGCGGCAGAGCGGCAGAGCGGCAGAGCGGCAGAGCGGCAGAGCGGCAGAGCGGCAAAGCGGCAAAGCGGCAAAGCGGCAAAGCGCCACGTCGCGGCGGCTCAGCCGAACAGTTCCTCCGCCACGGTGGGGTGCAGCTGCATCGTCGTTTCCAGATGCGACAGCCGCACGCCCAGGCGCAGCGCCACCGCGATCGATTGCGCGATCTCGGGAGCGGCGTTGTCCAGCAGATGCACGCCGAGCACGCGCCCGCTGCGCGCGTTGTAGACGACCTTCATCACCGAAGGCATCGTGTTGCCGGCGAAGCGGTTCTCCAGCGAGACGAAGCGCTTGATGCGCGTGCCGATGCGTTCCGGTTTGCCGGCGGCTTCGATCGCCGCCGCCTCGGTCAGCCCCACGCTGCCGATCGCGGGCTCGCAGAACACCGCGGTCGGAATCACGTCGAAGTCGGCGCGCTCGCCGCGCCGGCCGAACAGCCGGTCGGCCAGCCAGCGGCCCTGCGCGGTGGCCACCGGCGTCAGCTGCGGTCCTTCGGTGACGTCGCCGATCGCATGGATGCCGCGCACGCTGGTGCGGAATTGCCGGTCCACGCGCAGGCCGCGCTGTCCGCGCGCCACGCCCAGCGCCTCGAGGCCAAGGCCGTCGAGATTCGGTTCGCGTCCGATCGCGGCCAGCGCCGCCTGCGCGCGCACGCTGTGGATCCGTTCCTTGCCCTTGCCGTTCTTGCCGCCGTTTCCGCCGTTGCCGCTTCCGTTTCCGCCGATCGCGCTCTCCTCCACCTGCCGGTAGCAGACCTCGATCGCGCCGTTGGCCTGGTCGAGCAGCGTCACGTCGGTATTCAGATGCAGCCGCACGCCCTTGGCGGTCAGCGCCTCGGCCAGCGCGTTGGCGATGTCCTCGTCGAAGTTTTCCAGCAGCCGCGACTCGCGCACCAGCATGTCGACCTTGACCCCGTAGCGCGACAGGATCGACGCCATCTCGACCGCGATATAGCCGCCGCCGATCACCACCAGCGAGGCCGGCACGCCGTTCCACGCGAACACGTCGTCGGAGGTGCTGGCCAGCTCGCCGCCGGGGACAGGCAGCGGTGCCGGCCGCGAACCGGTGGCGATCAGGATGCGGCGCGCCTGCAGCGTGTCGCCGCCCACCCGTACCTCGCCCGGCGCGCTGACCGTCGCCTCGCCACGCAGCACGTGCACGCCGGCCTCCTGCAGCCGCTGCGTATAGCTGGCATGCAGCCGCGCCATCTCGGCCTTGACGCGCACGATGGCGTCGTTCCAGTCCTCGCGTCCACCGGTATGCGACAGGCAGCCCGACAGGATCGCGGCCCAGGTCGCGCCATAGTGCAGCATCTTCTTGGGAATGCAGCCGCGGTTCACGCAGGTGCCGCCGATCTGCTCGCGCTCGACCAGGATCACGCTGGCGCCGTGCGAGGCCGCCCGCATCGCCGCGGCGACGCCGGCCGAGCCGCCGCCGATCACGACGAAGTCCGCCTGGCGCGCGCGGCCGGGGCCGGCGTTGCCCTTGGCGCGCGGGACGCGCTCCATCCGAGGTTCGGCCGATACCTTGCTTGCGCGCTTGCGTTCGTTGTCGTTGCCAGCTTGCCGCTTCGTCATCTATGCCTCCTGCCGCGGCGCGCAGGCCGCGAGAATTCCGCAAGAACACCGAAGGGAGCAGCCGCTGCGCCGCTCCCGCGCTACGAGGCCGGCGCCAGATCGGCTGGCGCCTCGGCCGTCCATTCGCGCAGGAAGGTGTCGCCATCGCGCCGGCCCAGGTCGTAGGCCAGCGTCATGCCTTCCGGGCGCGTGTAATCCCAGCTGGAGATCGGCACCCGCCGCGACGGTTGCACATACAGGCGCCGCTGGCCGTTCCACTCCATCACGAAACGGCGCGGGCGCGGATACAGCCGGGTCATCAGCACCAGCACGTCGCCGGGCGTGGCGTCCAGCGCGTCGACCGGCACGTTGTCGACCAGGCCGCCGTCGAGCACCGCGCGGCCATCGCGCCGCAGCACGGGCGTGAACGGCGGCGTGCACGAGGACTGCAGCAAAAGGTCTGCCAGCTGCTCCGGCGTGGCGCAGTCCTGGGCGCGCACGAACTCGGGATGAAAGCCCAGCGTGCGGCCCAGCCGCGGATGCAGCGTCTTGAGCAGATGCTTGTCGATGTTGTAGGCCAGCAGTCCGGCCATCACCGCCAGTCGCGGCCCGCACCAGCGCGGAATGTGGGCGACGCCGACGCGGATCTCGGGCGCGGCCTGCAACCGCTCCAGGCGGCCGTCCGCCAGGATCGACAGAAGGGCCGCCCGGTAGATGCCGTAATGCGGAAACACGCGCTGGTTGCCCAGCAGATTGCGCCAGTAGACGTTGCGCTTGTTGCCGGCCAGCACGCCGCGGTAGTAGTCCATCACCTGCCGCGACTCGTGCGTGTAAATCATGCAGGCGGTGGCAGCACCGGCGGAGATGCCGGCGATCACGCGCGGGCGCAGCCCGAGTTCGGGCGCGACGGTGTCCCACCAGCCGGCCTGCCACCAGCAGCGATTGCCGCCGCCGGCGAATACCACCTGCTCGAAGGGCCCGCCGTACTGGGGCGCGCGCGCAGGCGTGCGCGATGGCGCGGTGCGCGCGTCGGTGGCCATGTCGGGATGGGCGGCCGACCCCGTCATAGCAGCGCGTAGGTGGTGGTCGCCTGCACGGCGAGCTTGCCGTCGGGGCCGCGCAGCGCGATTTCGCCGAACACGACGGTCTTGCCCAGCCGCAGCACGGTGGCCTGCACCAGCATGTCGCCCTCGATCACGGGGCGCATGAAATTGGTGGTCAGGCTGACCGTGGTCATCGGGCGGAAGCCGCCCAGCGCGCTGGAGATCGCGACGATCATCGCGGTGTCGGCCGCGGACATCAGCACCTGGCCGCAGACCACGCCGCCGGCGTGGCGAAGGGAGGGATCGAAGGGCAGCCGCAGCGTGACGCTGTCGGCGTCGACGCGCTCGGCGCGCAGGTTCAGCTGGCGGACCCAGGGCGCCAGCACGCGCTCCAGGATGGCGTCGATGTCGGCGATGGCAAGCGTCGTCTCTGGCATGGCGGCCCGTCGGTGGTCCTCGGTTGTCCTGGCCGCCCGGCTACTCGGTCTCCTCCGGGGCGGCGCGATGTTTCAGCCAATGATACAGGGGGCCGGTACACAGCACCACGAAGGCCATCCGGATCACGTGGAAGGCCGTGACCAGCGGCACGCCGAGCTCCAGCACCTTGGCGGTGATGCACATCTCGGCGATGCCGCCCGGCGTGGTGCCCAGGATCACGGTGGCCGGATGCGCGCCCGACAGCGCCGCCAGGCCCCAGCCGAACAGCGCCGATATCACCAGCGCCACCAGCGTGTACAGCGCGACGCCGGCGAGAAAGCGCGGTGCGGTATGCAGGAATTCGCGCGAGAAACGCACGCCCAGCGAGACGCCGATCAGCAGCTGGCCGGCATGGCTCATCGAGGTCGGGATCGCCGACAGCTCGATGCCCGAGGCGGTCAGCACCGCGGCGGCGATCAGCGTGCCGATGACGAAGGGATTGGGCAGGTTCAGCCGGTTCATCAGCAGCGCGAAGGCCACCGTGATGGCGATCAGCGCCGCCAGCCCGAGCGCGTCGACGGTGCGCGGCCCCGGGATATAGGTATCGAGCCCATGAATACCGCCATACTGGAAAAGCGCCGGCACGATTACTACCACCAATAGCACCCGCAGCGAATGCGCGGCCGCGACCTGGTCGATGCGCGCGCCGTTACGCTCGGCCAGATTGGCCATCTCGGAGGCGCCGCCGATCGCGGTGGAAAAAAACGCAGTCTTGAAGGCGACGCCGGTGGTCCGGCGCAGCATCAGTGCGCCGGCGGTGCCGAGCACCAGCGCGAACAGCGAGCCGGCGATCACGTAAGGCGAGAACTCGACCAGCTTGGCGACCACGTCGGGGGTGAAGTAGAGCCCCAGCGAGGTACCGATCGCCCATTGGCCGGCGTTGCGGGCCTGCGATGGCGCGCGCAGGTCGGCGCCCATCATGCGCGCCGCGGCCACGGCCAGCAGCGGGCCGATCATCCAGGGCAGCGGCGTGCGCAGCCATTCGCACAGCAGGGCGGCGCCCAGTCCAAGCAGCAGCGTCAGCAGCGTCGGACGCCAACGGGAAAGTACGGATCGCATGACGGTGGCAGGCTGGCGCAGGGCGCCGCCGCTTTCTTGTGGTGGGAGGAGAGCAGGCAAACGACAAGGCCCGGGAGCCCCGGGCCTTGTGGCGTCACGCGCATTGTCGCGCATTGTGGCGCGGGATGTCGCGCTTGATGTCGTGCTTGATGCCGCGCTTCATGTCCCGCTTCATGCCCCGCTTCATGCCGCGACCCCTGCGCCGATCAATTGGCCGCGTCCGCCACGCCCCGCATCGCCGAGCGCCGCGACAGCCAGCGCAGCAGGCGCGGCACCACGACGACCGCGACGGTCAGCGCCAGGATCGAGGCCGAGATCGGATGGCGCAGGAACATGGTCCAGTCGCCCTGGCTGATCGACAGGGCGTTGCGCAGCTGCTTCTCGGCCATCGGCCCGAGGATCATGCCGACGATCACCGGCGCGGTCGGGAAGTCGAAGCGTCGCATTGCCATGCCGAGCAGGCCGATCAGGAACAGCAGCAGCAGATCGAAGGCCGACTGGCGGATGCCGTAGGCGCCCAGGCCCGCGAAGATCAGGATGCCGCCATAAAGCAGCGGGGTCGGGATGCGCAGCATGCGGACCCACAGGCCGATCGCCGGCAGGTTCAGCACCAGCAGCATCACGTTGCCGATGTAGAGCGAGGCGAGCAGGCCCCAGACCAGGTCGCCCGAGGTCTGGAACAGCATCGGACCGGGCTGCAGGTTGTAGTTCTGGAACGCCGCCAGCATGATCGCGGTGGTGTTCGAGGTCGGGATGCCCAGCGTCAGCAGCGGCGCCAGCGTGGCGGTCACCGCCGCGTTGTTGGCCGCTTCCGGCCCGGCCACGCCCTCGATCGCGCCCTTGCCGAATTCCTCCGGATGCTGGCTCAGCTTCTTCTCGCTGGCATACGACAGGAAGGTCGGGATCTCGGCGCCGCCCGCTGGAATCAACCCGAACGGAAAGCCGATGAGGGTGCCGCGCAGCCAGGCCGGGATCGAGCGCTTCCAGTCCGAGCGCGTCATCATCACCGGGCCGAGCTTGTTGAAGGTGCCCGCGGGCTGCGGGAAGAAGGCGTTGAACAGCGCCTCGCCGACCGCGAACAGGCCGACCGCGACGACGACGATGTCGATGCCGTCGTACAGTTCCTGAATGCCAAGCGTGTAGCGGGTCTGGCCCGACAGCGAGTCCATGCCGATCAGGCCGATGCCCAGGCCCAGGAACAGGCTGGTCATGCCGCGCAGCAGCGACGAGCCCAGCACGGCCGACACCGTGGTGAAGGCCAGCAGCATGATCATGAAGTACTCGCCGGGACCGAACTGCAGCGCGACGTCGGCCGCGACCGGCGCGAACAGCGACAGCAGCACGGTGGCGATGGTGCCGGCGACGAAGGAGCCGATCGCCGCGGTGGCCAGCGCCGGACCGGCGCGGCCGCGCTTGGCCATCAGGTTGCCTTCCATCGCGGTGATCATCGTCGACGATTCGCCGGGCGTGTTCATCAGGATCGAGGTGGTCGAGCCGCCGTACATCGCGCCGTAATAGATGCCGGCGAACATGATCAGCGCCGCGGTGGGCTCGACCTTGGCGGTCAGCGGCAGCAGCATCGCCACCGTCAGCGCCGGGCCGATGCCGGGCAGCACGCCGATCGCGGTGCCCAGGAAGCAGCCGACCAGCGCCCACATCAGGTTCAGCGGCGTGATCGCGACGGCAAAGCCGTTCATCAATTGATTGAGCGTATCCATCTTGCTTGTCTCCCGGCCCGACGGGCCTGCGGGTTACCGTCCCGCCATTTACAGCACCGCTATTTACAGCACCGCGATTTACAGCCCCGCGATCTACGGCCCCGCGATCTAGAGCCCCGCGATAGGCAGCAGCGGCAGGTTGATGCCGAGCAGGAAATCGAACAGCAACCACATCGGCACCGTGATCGCCAGCCCGATCAGCGCGTCGCGAACGAAACGGCGGCTGCCGTAGCCGCGCGCGACGCAGACCATCAGCAGCGTGGACGCCAGCACGAAGCCCAGCGTGCCGATCAGCGCCATGTTCAGCAGCAGGCCGGCCGCGACCCACAGCAGGCCGCGCAGGCTGTGCGGCTGCGAGGGCAGCTCGGCGTCCTCTTCCGGCATCGCGCGAAAGCCCCCGCGCACGCCCTGCCAGGTCAGCAGCGCGCCGCAGATGGCGAGGCCGACGCCGACCAGCGTCGGGACGAAACGCGGCGACATGCCGGCGTAGCCGGACTCGCCCGAGATGCCTTGGATGCCGGCGAAGAAGCAGGCCGACAGCAGCAGCACGACGATGCCGATGGCAGTGTGAGAAGGTTTCACGATGGGCTCCGGATCGGGGCCGGATGCGCGGTGCGCATCCGGCGGGGCGGAAAACGAACGGGCCGCGGTCCGGGAGGCCGCGGCGCCGCTGCAGCTGTCAGGTCCAGATCGGCCGGAAGGGCCGACTGACCGGGTGGAGGAACGGCGCGAAAGGCGGGGAAGGCGAAAAGACGCCGAGGCCGCGACGCCCTTACTTGGCCACGCCCAGTTCGCGCAGCATCGTGCCCAGGCGGGCCGATTCGGCGTCGACGAACTTGCCGAACTCGTCGCCGGTCAGCAGGAACGGCGTCCAGTCGTTCTTGGCCAGCGCCTGCTTCCACGACGGCGATTCGGTCGCCTTGACCACCGCGTCGATCAGCGCCCTGCGCTGCTCTGCGGTGATGCCCGGCGCGCCATAGACGCCGCGCCAGTTGTAGATCTCGACGTTGACGCCCTGCTCCTTCAGCGTCGGGATATCGGCGACGCGGTCCTTCGAGGTCACCGCCAGCGCGCGCATCTTGCCGCTCTTGATGAAGGGCAGGAACTCGGACACGCCGGCGATGCCCGCCGTCACGTGGCCGCCGAGCACGGAGGCCGAGGCCTCGCCGCCGCCCTGGAAGGGCACGTAGTTGATGCGCTTCGGATCGACGCCGATGTCCTTGGCGATCAAGCCGGCCAGGATATGGTCGATCGAACCCTTGGAGCCGCCGCCCCAGCTGACGCTGCCCGGATTGGCCTTGAGCTGCGCGGTCAGGTCCTTGATCGACTTGATCGGCGAGCTGGCCGGCACCGTGATCACCATCGTGTCGGTGAACAGCCGCGCCACCGGGGTCGCGTTCTTCAGCGTGACCGGCGGCTTGTTGGTCTCGATCGCGCCGACCATCACCGCACCGGTGACCAGCAGCGCGTTGGGATTGCCCTTATCGGTGTTGACGAACTGCGTCAGGCCGATGGTGCCGCCCGCGCCGCCGCGGTTGTCGTACGAGGCGGACTTCGCCACGCCTGCCGATACCATCGCGGCGCCCAGCGTGCGGCCGGCCTGGTCCCAGCCGCCGCCGGGGTTGGCGCCGATCATGAACTTGGCGGTGTCGACCGCGAAGGCGGGACCAGCCGCCACGGCAGTGCCGAAGGCCGCGCCGACCAGCGCGAAACGGAAGAAATGCGGGAAAAGACGGGGAAGTCGATCGAGGGTGCGGCGCATGGCGTCTCCTGCTTGCGATGTTGTCGTTGTACGGTCCATTGGCCGCTTGTCCGGCCATGGCGGCGATTCTAGGAGCTGGAAACTGTCAAAAAGCTGTCAAAACGACAGCTTCTGGCCTGGGGTTTACGCGGATCGGGTGGATGCGGCGAGTCGGTGCGGGCGGTGGTGTCCGCCCGAATGCTGCTTGATGCGTCCGCTCGTGCGTCCGCTTGATGCGTCCGCTCATGCGTCCGCTTGGTGCGTCCGCTCATGCGCCGGCCGCCAGCGGCAACCGCAACTCGGCCCGCAGTCCCTGCCCCTGCCGGGCCTCATGCAGCGTCACGCTGCCGCCGAAGCGTGCCGCCATCTCGCGCGAGATCGCCAGGCCCAGGCCGGAGCCGGGCTCGTCGTGGCCGACGCGGCGATAGAACCGCGCAAACACCTGCTCGCGTTCCTCGGCCGGGATGCCGGGCCCGTCGTCCTCGACGGCGAGGCAGGCGCTGTCGCGCTCGCGCGCGGCCGACAGCGTGATACGGCTGCCGCGCGGCGAATACTGGATCGCGTTGTGGACCAGGTTGGCCAGCGCCTCGCGCAGCAGGGCCGCGTCGGCGCGCACGGGCAGCGGCTGCCCGCCGCCGTCGTCCCAGCCGAAGTCCTGCAGCTTGGCGCGTGCCAGCGGCAGATAGTCGAGCGCGACCTGGCCCGCCACCGCGGCGGCGTCGATCACGGCATCGGGCACGCCTGCTTCGGCGCCCGCCTCGGTGGTCTGCGCTTCGTGCTGGCGCACCCGCGCCAGCGCCAACAACTGGTTGGCCAGGCGCGAGGCCTGTTCCAGCTGCGAAACGATGCCATCGACCGCCTCGCGCGCAGGGGCCGGGTCCCCGCTGCCGTCGAGCTGCCGGCGCGCAAACTCGGCCTGTGTCTTCAGGATCGCCAGCGGCGTGCGCAGCTGATGCGCGGCGTCGGCGATGAACTGCGCCTGGGCCTGCGCCATCGCCGCCGAGCGCGACACGTGGCGGTTGACCGCATCGACCAGCGGACGCACCTCGGCCGGCACCGGGTCCACCGCGAGCGGCGTCAGGTCGTCGGGCGGGCGTGCTTCGACATCGTCGCGCACGCGCTTGAGCGGGCGCAGCACGAAGGTCACGCCGCCCACCAGGATCAGCGCGCTGGCCACGATCAGCAGCGCGTCGCGCGCCAGCGTGTTGCGCCACACGGCGCCGACCAGCGCCGCGCGCGGCTCGGCCGATTCGGCGACCTGGATGATCACGCGCATATGGGCGTCGGGCCGGTAGACCGGCCGCGCCATCGCGGCAATGCGCACCGGCGCGTCGCGATAGACCGCGTCGTAATAGCGCGGCACGTTGTTGGCCAGCGTGCCGCGTGGCAGCGGCAGGTCGTCGTAGCCGGTCACGGTCTCGATGGCGCCCTCGCGCTCGAGCGCGACGCGATAGAACACGCGCGTCTGCGCCGCGGTCTCGAACATCTCCATGGCGGCGTCGGGCAGCGTCAGCTGCACGGTCTCGCCGGCCATGCCGATTGCGTTGTCGATCGCGCGCACCGAGCCGAACAGCGAGCGGTCGTAGGCGGTATTGGCGGCGTCGCGCAGCGTGCCGTAGGTCAGCCAGCTGTCGAGCGCCATCATCGCCGCCAGCGCCGGCAGCAGCAGCACCAGCAGCTGGCGGCGCAGGCTGCCACGCAGCCAGCCGCGGCGGCGGCCACCCCGGGGCCCGCCCGGCGTGCTCAAGCGGCGGCCTCCGCTTCGAGCAGATAGCCGAAGCCGCGCAGCGTGACGATGGTCACGCCGTGGCCGGACAGCTTCTTGCGCAGCCGGTAGATCAGCACCTCGATGGCATCGGGATTGACGTCGGCGTCCAGCGAGAACACCTTGTCGAGCAGCTGCGCCTTGGTCAGCGGCTGGCCGCTGCGCGCGAGCAGCGCGCCCAGCAGCGTCGATTCGCGCGGGGTCAGCGCCAGCGGCGCGCCGTCCAGCGTGAAGCTGCGCGTCTCGCCGTCGAATACCAGCGCGCCGCATTGCAGGCGAGGATGGGCGCGACCGCGGCTGCGGCGGATCAGCGCGAGGATGCGCGCTTCCAGTTCGGCCAGCGCGAAGGGCTTGGGCAGGTAATCGTCGGCGCCGAGGTTCAGGCCGCGCACGCGTTCGTCCAGCGTGTCCTGCGCGGTCAGGATCAGCACCGGGGTGCGGTCGTCGCGCCCGCGCATCGCCTTGAGCACCGACAGGCCATCCTTGCCGGGCAGGCGCAGGTCCAGCACCACCGCGTCGTATTCCTCGGCCTGCAGGCGCGCGTCGGCGAGCAGGCCGTCGGCCACGTGCTCGACCACGAAGCCGCCCTGCTCCAGCGCGCGCGCCACCCAGTGCGCGAGTTCGGTTTCGTCTTCCACCAGCAGAATGCGCATGCCGGCCTCCTGCCGGAGTTGGAACGCGGAAATGGATCTGAAATCGGATGCGGAAATCGCCCCGGATCGGCAACGAAGGCCCGAGCGTGCAAGCCCGGCGTCGCCGTGCCTTCGGGGGACGCTGTGGCCATGCGGGCGTGGACTCGCGGCCCGATCCGGGCGCCTATAATACCGCTCCACCGTCGCGCCGGTTTGCCGCTTCCGCGCGCTGCCGCGGCCCTTCGCGCTTCCTTTGGTGCATTGCTCCGCGCCCTGCCCGCTTGCCTGTCCTGCCGCCTTCCATGCCCGCCGATCCGACCGCGTCAGCCGATCGCGGCGACCCGCCCTCCGCACTGCGCCGGCGCCTGCTGGCGGGGGCCGGCGCGCTGGCCTGGCAAGGCGCGTTCGCCGCGCCGGGCGCAGCGCCGAGCCCGCCCGCCCCGCCCCCCGGCTATCCGTCCGACTATCCGCAGATCATCGCGCGCGCCCAGCGCGAAGGCATGGTCACCGTCTACGCCTCGACCGACGAGGATGTCGCGCGACCTCTGCTCAATGCCTTCGAGGCGCGCTTTCCCGGCGTCAAGGTCAGCTATCGCGACCTGAACACGATCGAGCTGAACCAGCGTTTCCTCGCCGAGTCCGCGCAGCCGGCCCGGGCCGACCACGCCGACGTGCTGTGGAGCACCGCGATGGACCTGCAGATCAAGCTGGTCAACGACGGCCACGCGCTGCACTACGCCTCGCCCGAACGCGCGGGGCTGCCGGGCTGGGCGAGCTGGCGCGAGGAGGCCTGGGGCACCACCTTCGAGCCGGCGGTGATCGTCTACAACCGGCGCCATTTCGACGGCATGCCGGTGCCGCGCAGCCGCAGCGCGCTGGCGCGGCTGCTGCAGGACAACGCGACGCGCTGGCGCGGGCGCGTGGTGACCTACGATATCGAGCGCTCGGGCGTCGGGTATCTGCTGGCCCAGCAGGATGCGCGCATGGGCGGCGAATTCTGGTACCTGGCGCAGGCACTCGGACGCGCCGGCGTGCGGCTGTCGGGCTCGACCGCCGACATGGTGGAATCGGTGGCCAGTGGCGAACTGGTGCTGGCCTACAACCTGCTGGGTTCGTACGCGCTGTCGCTGATGGAGCGCGGCGCGGCGATCGGCGTGGTGGCGCCGAGCGACTACACGCTGGTGATGTCGCGCGTCGCCTTCATCGCGCGGCGGGCGCCGCATCCGTGGGCGGCGCGGCTATGGCTCGATTTCCTGCTCTCGCGCGAGGGGCAGGCGCTGCTGGCGCGCTCGGCCTCGCGGCTCTATACGATCCGCACCGATACGAAGAGCGGGCATACCGCGGCGGCGCTGGCCGAGCGCCTGGGCTATGCCTTCAAGCCGATCAGCGTCGGCCCGGGACTGCTGGCCGCGCAGGACACGCTGCGCAAGCAGGCGTTTCTCGCGCGCTGGCGCGAAGCGATGAAGGGATGACGCCAGGGCGAAGGTAGATGCGGGCGGAAGCGGGGGGATGCCGGGACATGCGGTGGAACGCTCTGCGAAATGGCGGCCGAGCCGGCAACCACGCCGGGGACCGCGCTCGGGATCGCGCTCGGGATCGCGCTCGGGATCGCGCCGTGCACCGCTCGGCCCGTCAGAGGAACGGCGCGGCCCGTCAGCCGCCCGCGCATTGCTGCTGCTGGACCTTGAGCCGCAGGGCGGCCATTTCCTCGTCCAGCTTGGCCATCGGCCGCGGCACATAGCCCTTGCGCAGCGAGGGTGCGAGCCGCAGCGTGTCGACGAAGACGTCGGCCAGCCGTTCCGCGTCGGCGTTCAGGTCGAAGTCGCCCGGCGCGAACAGCCAGTGGGCCAGCACGCCGCCGATGGCGGCATGGAAGGCGTTGACCGCCAGGTCCAGGTCCAGGTCGGCCGACAGCTGGCCGCGCTCGACCGCGAGGCGCAGATGCTCGCGCATCTTCAGCAGCCCCTGCTCGTGCGACTGGCGCTGGCGCTCGAGGATGGCGCCGTTGTCGTCCACCATCTCGCACTTGTGGAATACGATCTCGAACACGCGCCGCCATTGCGGATTGACCACCGTCTCGCGGAACACCAGCGCGACGATGTCGCGGATGCCGCCGAGCGGGTCTTCCTGGCTGGCGATCCGCTCCGGTTCGCACAGCGCCTCGACCGGCAGATGCACGCGGTCGCACATGGCGGCGAACAGATCGCTCTTGTTCTTGAAATGCCAGTAGATGGCGCCCCGGGTCACGCCGGCGGCCTCGGCGATATCGGCCAGCGAGGGCCGCGCCACCCCCCGCGCATGGAATACGGCCTCGGCCGCGTCGAGGATGCGATGTCGCGTCTCGAGGGCTTCTTCCTTGGTACGTCTGGCCATAAGCGGTGTCTTCAGTGGGCGGTGGGGACGAATGGGACGGTTTCGCCCGGGATCGGGGCGGCTGCCCGTGGTCGCCGGCCAGCCACGAAAGAAACGAATCCGTCACGAAAATGCGGTACCACTGGACTTCCTGCCTCTGTTTGCTGCGGTGCGAACGGGCGGCATGCTAACCGATCCCGGTGGCTCCCGCATATGCGGTCGCTGCCCGATTGCAAAAGGGAACGGGAAGAGACGGGACATCCTTGCGGTGCAATATTTCTCTTACATACATGCTTGAATGTATATATACTACGCGCTAGCCAGAATTTGGACCAGCCCTGCGCATCTTTCTACCAAGAGATCCTGACCATTCGGGTCCTGCGGGCTGCATGTTGTGACGCATACGCGACCATCTGTCGCAATCCATACGGCACCATTGCGGTTTGTGGCTAGTATTGTTCTTTTTCTCCACGACGGTCCGTCGTGGGGCTCTGCCGCACAGGACGTCCACGCCGGCCCCTTAGCTCTGGGCCGGCGTTTGGCGTATCCGGCCGATCTCAAATTGCCATCACGGGGTTATCGATGAGGAAGTCCCAACGTTCGAGTTTGCTTGCCGTTACCGCTGCGCTGACGGTTCTGACGCTGTCCGCCTGCGGCAACGACGCCCCGCAGGGCGGCGCGATGCCGCCGCCCGAGGTAGGCGTGGTGACGGTGACGCCGACGGCGGTGCCGGTCGTCAACGAGCTGCCGGGCCGTCTCGAGGGCGTGCGCACCGCCGAAGTGCGGGCGCGGGTCGAAGGTATCGTGCTGTCGCGCAACTACCGGGAAGGCGGCGAGGTCAAGGCCGGCCAGGTGATGTTCAAGATCGACCCGGCGCCGTATCAGGCCCAGCTGGCCTCGGCCAAGGCGAGCCTGGCGCGCGCCGAGGCCAACGCGGTTGCCGCGCGGCAGAAGGCCGAGCGCTACAAGCCGCTGGTGGCGGTCAATGCGGTCAGCAAGCAGGAATATGACGAGGCGGTCGCGGCGGCCGGCCAGGCCAGCGCGGAGATCGCCTCGGCCAAGGCCGCGGTCACCACGGCGCAGATCAACCTGGGCTATACCACCGTCACCGCGCCGATTTCCGGCCGCGCCGGCCGTGCGCTGGTGACCGAGGGCGCGCTGGTCGGCAACGGCGAGGCGACCCGTCTGGCGCTGGTCGAGCAAGTCGATCCGATCTGGGTAACGTTCACCCAGCCCGCCACCGAGGTGATGCGGTTGCGCCGCGGCATCGAGTCGGGCGCCATCAAGGGTGTGAACGGCGGTGCCAAGGTGCGCCTGTTCCTCGAGGATGGCACGGAATACAGCGAGACCGGCAAGCTGCTGTTCTCGGACATGACGGTCGACCCGAGCACCGGCGCGATCACGCTGCGCGCGCAGTTCCCGAATCCGCGGCGCGAGCTGCTGTCGGGCACCTACGTGCGCGTGCGGATCGAGCAGGGTGTCGACGAGAACGCGCTGACCGTGCCGCAACGGGCGCTGATCCGTAACGCCGCGGGCGCCTCGGTGATGGTGGTCGGCGCGGACGGCAACGTCGCGGCGGTACCGGTCAAGGCCGGCGCGGCGATCGGGGACCGCTGGGTCGTGACCGAAGGCCTGAAGGGCGGCGAGAAGGTGATCGTGGAGGGCCTGCAGAAGGTCAAGCCGGGTGCGCCGGCCAAGGCTGTGCCGTTCCAGGCGCAGGCCCCGGCCGGTGCCGCCAGCGGCGCGGCAGCGGCCAATGGCCAGGGCGGCGCGTCGGCGCCGGCGGCCGCCTCGGCACCGGCGGCTGCCGCCAAGCAGGGCTGAGCCCCGCCCCGGCAGCGACAAGCGGTAAGCGCAAAGCAAGCGCAAGCAGATAGCGGAACAAACAGGGAGCCAGCCTCATGGCCAAGTTTTTCATCGACCGGCCGGTGTTCGCGTGGGTGATCGCGCTGATCATCGTGCTGGGCGGGATATTGTCGATCATGCAGTTGCCGATCGCGCAGTATCCCAATATCGCGCCGCCGACCATCTCGGTCACGGCGACCTACCCCGGCGCCTCCGCCAAGACGCTCGAAGACTCGGTCACCTCGGTGATCGAGCAGGAGCTCAATGGCGCGCCCGGGCTGATGTACTACCAGTCGACCAGTGAGTCGACCGGTCTGGCGACCATCACCATCGCCTTCCAGCCGGGTACCAACGTCGACCTGAACTCGGTCGAGGTGCAGAACCGCCTGAAGCGGGTCGAGGCCCGTCTGCCGGCGGAGGTGCGCCAGCAGGGCGTGCGCGTCGAGAAGGCCGGGAACAACTACATGATGTTCCTGACCGTGACGTCCAAGTCCGGCAATGCCAGCGCGATCGAGCTGGGCAACTACGTGTCGGCCAGCGTGATGGACTCGATCCGCCGTGTGCCCGGCGTCGGCCAGGCCGACCTGTTCGGCACCGAGTACGCGATGCGCGTGTGGCTCGATCCGGCCAAGCTGACCGGCTACAACCTGACCCCGCTGGACGTCACCGCGGCGATCTCCGAGCAGAACATCCAGGTCGCCGTCGGCGAGCTGGGCGGCACGCCGTCGCCGCGCGGCACCGAGCTGAACGCCACGGTGACCACGCAGAGCCGGCTGTCGACGCCCGAGGAATTCGCCAACATCCTGTTGCGCGTGAATCCGGACGGCTCGCAGGTGCGCATCCGCGATGTGGGCCGCGTGGAGCTGGGCGGTGCCGACTATTCGACCGTCGCCCGTACCAACGGCAAGCAGTCGGCCGCGATCGCCATCAAGCTGGCGCCGACCGCCAACGCGCTGTCCACCGCCACCGCGGTGCGCGCGAAGATGGAGGAGCTGTCGAAGTTCTTCCCGGCGGACTACGAGTACACCGTCCCGTACGACACCTCGGCCTTCGTCAAGATCTCGATCGAGGAAGTGGTCAAGACCCTGCTCGAAGCGATCGTGCTGGTGTTCCTGGTGATGTACCTGTTCCTGCAGAACTTCCGCGCCACGATCATCCCGACGCTGGTGGTGCCGGTCGCGCTGCTCGGTACGTTCGGCATGCTGCTGGCGTTCGGCTTCTCGATCAACGTGCTGACGATGTTCGGCATGGTGCTGGCCATCGGTATCCTGGTGGACGACGCGATCGTGGTGGTCGAGAACGTCGAGCGGATCATGAGCGAGGAAGGGTTGTCCCCGCGCGAAGCGACCCGCAAGGCGATGGGCCAGATCACCGGCGCCATCGTCGGCATCACGCTGGTGCTGACCGCGGTGTTCATCCCGATGGCTTTCTTCGCCGGTTCGGTCGGCAACATCTATCGCCAGTTCTCGCTGTCGCTGATCGCCTCGATGGCGTTCTCGGCCCTGCTCGCGCTGACGCTGACGCCGGCACTGTGCGCGACGCTGCTCAAGCCGGTCGAGGCGGGCCATCACCACGAGAAGAAGGGCTTCTTCGGCTGGTTCAACCGCAGCTTCGCGCGCGCGGCGACGGGCTACCAGAGCATGGTGGCGCGCATCCTCGGCCGCACCGGCCGCTACCTGCTCGTGTACGGCGTGATCATCGTCGGGGTCGTGCTGCTGTTCCAGCGCCTGCCGTCGTCGTTCCTGCCTGACGAGGACCAGGGCTACACCATCACCGTGGTGCAGCTGCCCAACGGCGCGACGCAGGAGCGCACCCTCGGCGTGCTCAAGCAGATCGAGGACTACTACCTGCAGAAGGAAAGCAAGATCGTCGACCAGATGATCACGGTGGCGGGCTTCTCGTTCTTCGGCCGTGGCCAGAACGGCGGTATCGCGTTCGTGCGGCTCAAGGACTGGAAGGAGCGCACCGGTTCGGACGAAACCGCGCAGGCCCTGGTCGGTCGGGCGTTCGGCGCGCTGTCGTTCATCAAGGACGCGATCATCTTCCCGCTGAACCCGCCGGCGATCCCGGAACTGGGCAACTCCTCGGGCTTCGACTTCCGCCTGCAGGACCGTTCGGGCCAGGGTCACGCCAAGCTGATGGAAGCGCGCAACATGATGCTCGGCATGGCCGCGCAGAATCCGGTGCTGGCCGGCGTGCGTCCGGAAGGCCAGGAGGACGCGCCGCAGCTGCAGATCGACATCGATCGCGAGAAGGCGCGCGCGCTCGGCGTGTCGATCGCCGACATCAACTCGACGCTGTCGATCTCGTTCGGCTCCTCGTACGTCAACGACTTCATCTACGAGGGCCGCGTGCGCCGCGTGATCGCTCAGGCCGAAGGCGCGGACCGCCGTCTGCCGGACGACCTGACCAAGCTGCGCGTGCGCAACAGCAACGGCGACATGGTGGCCTTCGCGGCGTTCGCGACGTCCAAGTGGATCATGGGTTCGCCGCGCCTGGAGCGCTACAACGGCCTGCCGTCGGTCAAGCTGGCCGGCCAGGCCGCGCCGGGCCGCAGTACCGGCGAGGCGATGGCGGCGATGGAAGAGATCTTCGCCAAGCTGCCGCCGGGCTTCGGCTTCGAGTGGTCGGGCCAGTCCTACGAAGAGCGCCTGGCCGGCGCCCAGGAACCGATGCTGTACACGCTGTCGCTGATCATCGTGTTCCTGTGCCTGGCCGCGCTGTACGAGAGCTGGTCGATCCCGGCCGCGGTGCTGCTGGTGGTGCCGCTGGGCGTGCTCGGCGCGCTGCTGGGGGTGACGCTGCGCGGCATGCCCAACGACGTCTACTTCAAGGTGGGCCTGATCGCCACCATCGGCCTGTCGGCGAAGAACGCGATTCTGATCGTGGAATTCGCCAAGGACCTGCAGGCGCAGGGACGCGGGCTGATCGACGCGACGCTGGAGGCGGTGCACCTGCGCTTCCGGCCGATCCTGATGACGTCGTTCGCGTTCATCCTGGGCGTGCTGCCGCTGGCGATCTCGACCGGCGCCGGTTCGGGCAGCCAGCGCGCGATCGGTACCGGCGTGATGGGCGGGATGATCACCGCGACGGTGCTGGCGATCTTCCTGGTGCCCGTGTTCTTCGTGGTGATCCGCAAACGCTTCAAGGGCAGCGAGCGTCAACGCATGCTGGACCAGAAGTGGCTGGACCCGAAGGAGGAAATCTGACATGGCAAAAACACTGACCGCGCTGCTGCTGGTGGCCGGCGTGCTGTCCGGCTGCACGCTGGCGCCGCGCTATGAGCGGCCCGCCGCGCCGGTGGCGACCGACTTCCCGGCCGCGCCCGAAGGCTTCGGCCAGTCCGAGGTGAAGACCGGCGAGACCCGCCGGGCCACCGACATCGGCTGGCGCGAATTCTTCCGCGATCCGCGCCTGCAGGCGATGATCGCGACCGCGCTGGAGAACAACCGCGATCTGCGCACCGCCGCGCTGCGCATCGAGGAGGCGCGCGCGACGTACCAGGTGCAGCGGGCCGACCTGCTCCCCACGGTCAATGCGACCGGCGGCTACACGCGCCAGCAGGTGTCCGGCGCGGCTTCGCCGCTGGGCCAGGGCTATCTGGCCGAGTACTGGCAGGCCGGCGGGGCGATCACCTCGTACGAACTCGACTTCTTCGGTCGCGTGCGCAGCCTGTCCAACGCCGCGCTGGCGCAGTACTTCGCCACCGAGGAAGCGCGCCGCGCCGCGCAGATCTCGCTGGTGTCGGAAGTCGCCAAGGCCTATCTGGCCGAACGCGCCTACGACGAGCAGTACGCGATCGCGCAGAACACGCTGAAGACCCGCGAGGAAACCTTCCGCCTGGCGCAGCAGCGCTTCGAGGCCGGCGCTACCTCGGCGCTCGATCTGCGCGACAACGAATCGCTGGTGGCGCAAGCTCGCGTGTCGGTCGCCGAACTGGCGCGCCAGCGCGCCCAGGCGCGCAACGCGCTTGAGGTACTGGTCGGTACGCCGCTGGCGTCGATCCCGGACCTGCCGCCGGCGCGCACGCTGTCGGAGGAGCGCTTCGTCACCGACATCCCGGCTGGACTGCCATCGGACCTGCTCGAGCAACGTCCCGATATCCGCCAGGCCGAGCAGCAACTGCTGTCGGCCAACGCGAATATCGGTGCGGCCCGCGCCGCGTTCTTCCCACGCATCTCGCTGACCGGCCAGCTCGGCAGCATGAGCCGGGATTTCTCCGGCCTGTTCGAGGCCGGCACCAAGGCGTGGTCGTTCGCGCCGCAGCTGGTGCTGCCGATCTTCGACTTCGGCCGCAATATGTCGAACCTGGACCTGGCCAACGTACGCAAGAACATCCAGGTGGCCAACTACGAGAAGACCATCCAGGTGGCTTTCCGCGAGGTGGCCGACGCGCTGGTCGCACGCGGCACGCTGGAAGAGCAGGTCACCGGCCAGGAGCAGGTGCGCAACGCCGAGGCGGCCCGCTTCGAACTGGCCAATCTGCGCTTCCGCAGCGGCATCACCGGGCAGATCGAGGCATTGGACGCGCAGCGGCAACTGTTCACCGCCGAGCAGGCGCTGATCCAGGCGCGGCAGCTGCGGTTGAACAATGCGATCGACCTGTATCGGGCGCTGGGCGGCGGGCTGTCGGAAACGGGGCCGGTGGCCTCCGCAACGACGCCGCAGAACGGCACCGCGCAGTGAAACCGCGGCTGTCGGCAGGACAAGGAAAGCGCCTTCGGGCGCTTTCTTTTTTTACTGTCGGGCATCCGGGTTGCTGTTGCACCGGACCTTGGCCAATGCTTGGTTCGCCTGCATCCAGCCCTTGGCAGTAAGCCGTTGCGCTCATCCAGCAGCGCGCCGAACCCCTGGGCTTTTTTCATTTCGGTGTAGAAACGCGGGCCACGGGAGTCAGCATGCCGACAGCCATCCTGATCGACGGGGCCTTCTTCATCAAGCGCTTTCGGACAATCGAGCCGCAGAATGCCCATGATGCGCGCCGGGCGGCAGAGTGCGCTCAGATGGGCATGTGCCCATCTTTCGCCACGTCCCAACGGCACTGGAGCCGATGCGTCACAGGATGGCCCGGGGACGTTGGTCCGCGGCCGTAGCCTGGTTTTGCCGTGCCTGTACCGACCCGCCTTGGTGCGAAACGCGGATGAATGCGGATGAATGCCGGATGTGGCCGGAGCGGCTTGACTACCGTAACAGTCTCCTGCGCTTTTCTAAAGAACTGGCCAGCCCAAGCACCTACGATGGCGTTTGTCGGTTCGCCCGTCAACGCTTGCGGGAGCCAACTACCAACCCCAGCTCCTCGTTGGGTCGTACGTCATCCTTCCTTTGGTAGTTGGCTTTTTTTCTTCCCAGCCTTTTCCCCGCTGTTCCCTTCCCTTCCCTTCCCTTCCCACCCTCCTCGCCTGTTCTCTTCCCGGGTCGTTGCAATGCCATTTCGCCTGCGCTTTTCCCGGCCATTGGCAGCATTAGTTTTCACGCCAAATTCACTAAAAAGCGTCGCCCGATGGGCGCCAGCTGTACGTGCACTTCTTCGGAAGGCGATACCTTGCGTCTCCACATCGTTCCTCAACGCCGGAGACCATGGGATATCGACCATGACAGAGAATGCCAATGCCGACAGCGCCGATCGGCGCTACTACCAGACCGAGGACTCCCTGACGCGCGTCGCCTGCCGCGTGCTCGACGGCAAGCTGTGGATGACGCTCGACAATATGGCGGCGCTGTACCGGACCTCGGAGCAGGATGTCGCCAGGCAGTTGAAGGCCGCTTTCTGCGGGCGCCGGCTCGGGTCGACCTCGATCCGCAAGGAGGCGCAGCGCGACGATGGCGTCGCGCCCGGGCCGACGTGCTACGCGCTCGACGCGGTGTTGCTGGTCGGCGTGCGTCTGGGCTCGTCCCGCGGCGAAGCGTTTGCACACTGGGCGGCGGACGTGCTCGCCAACGAGCCGGCCGGGGCGGTGGACGGGCCGACGGCGCATCGGACGGAGCCGGCGGCAGGCACGGTAAAGTAGCCCACCGAACAACCTGCCGTGGGCAAGGAAGCACAGATGAAGCTGATTGAAACCGAGCGTTTGCAACAGGTGCTGAACGACTTCATTCGCGCCCGGGATTGGGCGCGATACCACTCGCCGAAGAACCTGTCGATGGCCCTGAGCGTCGAGGTGGCCGAGCTGGTGGAGATCTTTCAGTGGAAGACGGAGCAGGAGTCCCACACCGTGATGGCGACGGACGAGCGCGAGCATGTGCGGCAGGAGCTGGCCGACATCCTGATCTACCTGGTCGAGCTGGCCAGTGTGCTGGAGGTCGATCTCGACGCCGCGGTGCGCGACAAGATCGCGCTCAATGCCGCCAAGTACCCCGCGATCACGCCATCGGAAGTGAATCGCTAAATCGGAGGAGGATCGTCATGGCAGCGAATGCATCGACTCAGGCTGGCGCCATCCGCGTCGGCATCGGTGGCTGGACCTATGCACCCTGGCGCGGCACGTTCTACCCGGAGGACCTGACGCAGGCGCGCGAGCTCGAGTTCGCCAGCCGCCGGCTGACGGCGATCGAGATCAACAGCACCTACCACGGCACGCAGAAGCGCGCGTCCTTCGTCAAGTGGAAGGAGCAGACGCCCGACGATTTCGTGTTCTCGGTCAAGGCGTCGCGTTATGCGACCAACCGGCGCGTCCTGGCCGAAGCGAGGGAGTCGGTCGAGCGCTTCGTCGACAGCGGCATCACCGAACTGGGCGCCAAGCTCGGGCCGATCGCCTGGCAGTTCGCACCGACCAAGGTATTCGACCCCGAGGATTTCGAGGCCTTTCTCGCCCTGCTGCCGCAGCAAGCCGATGGCATCCGGCTGCGCCATGTAATGGAAGTGCGCCACGCCAGCTTTGCCTGCGCCGAATTCCTGGCGCTGGCCCGTCAATACAAGGTAGCGACGGTGTTCACCGATGCCGAGCAGTTCCCCTCGTTCGCGGATGTGACCGGGGACTTCGTCTACGCACGGCTGATGCGCAGCAACGCCAAGCTGAAGTACGGCTACGCGCCAAAGCTGCTCGACGCCTGGGTAGAGCATGCGCAGGCGTGGGCGCGTGGCGAGGCGCCACAGGGACTGCCGCGGGTCCAGGACAACGACGTCCCGGCACGCCGCCGCGACGTCTTCGTCTTCTTCATCAACGGCGACAAGGAGCGCGCGCCGGCCGCCGCGACCGCCCTGCTGTCGCGCCTGGATCCGGACTACGAGGCGCGCGTGCGCGTTTCCGGCAGGAACACGGCCAGCACGCCGAGCAGCGGCAAGTAGGCGCACCACCGGTAGACCGCCTCGATGCCGTGCGCGTCGGCGACCCCGCCGAGCACCGCGGCACCGATGCCGCCCATGCCGAAGGCCAGGCCGAAGAACAGGCCCGAGACCATGCCGACCTTGCCCGGAATCAGCTCCTGCGCGAACACCAGGATCGCGGAGAACGCCGAGGCCAGGATGAAGCCGATCACCAGCGACAGCGCGGCGGTCCAGAACAGGTCGGCATGGGGCAGCATCAGCGTGAATGGGGCGACGCCAAGGATCGAGAACCAGATCACCCGCTTGCGGCCAATGCGGTCGCCGATCGGGCCGCCGAGGATGGTGCCGACCGCGACCGCGAACAGGAAGGCGAACAGATAGAGCTGGGCCGAGCGCTGCGGCACGCCGAAGCGCTCCATCAGATAGAAGGTGTAGTAAGTGCCCAGCGAAGCCATATAGAAGTACTTCGAGAACAGCAGCACCATCAGCACCGCCATCGCGCGCGCCACGGTACGCGCCGGCAGGCGGGGCACGCTTGCCATCGCCTTGCGCGCGGCCCGGGCGTGCTCGGCGAGCCGCTGGCCATACCAGCCTCCCACGCGCCACAGCACCGCGATCGCCAGCAGGGCAGCCAGCGACAGCCAGGCGATGCTGCCCTGGGTATGCACCACCACGGCCGCCAGCAGCGGGCCGGCTGCGCTTCCCACATTGCCGCCGACCTGGAAGATCGACTGCGCCAGGCCGTGGCGTCCGCCCGAAGCCATGCGCGCCACGCGGGACGATTCCGGATGGAAGATCGACGAGCCGGTGCCGACCAGCGCCGCGGCGACCAGCAGCACGCCATAGCTCGGCGCGATCGACAATAGCAGCAGTCCCCCCAGCGTGAAGCCCATGCCCACCGCCAGCGAATGCGGCTTCGGATGCTTGTCGGTGTACAGGCCGACCAGCGGTTGCAACAGCGAGGCGGTGATCTGATAGGTCAGGGTCAGCAGGCCGATCTGCACGAAGCTCAGGTTGAAGCCGCCCTTGAGCATCGGGTAGATCGCCAGGATCAACGACTGGATCATGTCGTTGAGCATATGGGCGAAGCTGATGGCGGACAGCACGCGGAAGCCGGTGCGTTCGCCGGCGTCGGCGCTCGCCGCGCCCGGCGTGACCGGTGCGGCGGGCGCGGCCGGTGTCACGGCGGCGTCGGGCACATTGCCCAAGTCGGCAGACAGGGAATCGATTCGCGAAGCCATGGCAAAGGTCTCTGGTTGGACTTTTTCTTGGAAGCGTTCGCGGCGCAGTCGGAAGACGCGGGAGCAACGCGGCAGCGAGGCCGCACGCGCGCGAACACGGTGATGCTATTCCTTGCGTTGGCGCCTGTCCTGCGAGATTGAGACTACAAGTATCGCGAAAAGGACAGATAATGACCGGATTCCGCGCCCGATGCGCCACGCTCTCGCCACACAGGGAGTATCGATCGAAATGGCCGACGCTGTTTCCCAACCCGACGCCCTGCCCTCGCCGCCGCGCTATATGGCTTACGACCGCGGCCCGATGCCGGTGGCCGCGATGGCCGCCGACTACCAGCCCGGACATCTGACGACGCGCCACCGGCATCCGCACGCCCAACTGCTGCATGCCGTCCATGGCGTGATGGTGGTCGGGACCGACGAGGGTCAATGGATCGTGCCGCCGACGCGCGCGATCTGGGTGCCCGGCGGCACCGATCACTGGATCCGCATGGTCGGCCATGTGCGCATGCGCACCGCGTACATCCGCCCGGACGCGGCCGCCGGATTGCCGACGCGCTGCACCGTGCTCGGTGTCTCGCCGCTGCTGCGCGAACTGATCCTCGCGGCGATCGACATCGTGCCGCCCTATGCGCCCGATTCCCGCGACGGCCGCGTGATGCAGCTGCTGCTCGACGAGGTGGTGCTGCTCCCCGCGCTGCCACTGCATCTTCCACATCCTGCCGATCCGGCGCTGCGGCGCATCTGTGCCGCGATTCTGGAAATGCCCGATACCCCGATGACCTTGGCCGACTGGGCGCGGCGAGTGGGCATCGATGGCCGGACCGTGCAGCGGCGCTTCGCGCGCGAGACCGGCATGACCTTCGGCCAGTGGCGTCAGCAGGCGCGGCTACTGGCCGCGCTGGAGCGGCTGGCGGCGGGCGTCAAGGTCGTCGAGGTCGCGCTTGAACTGGGCTACCAGAGCCCCAGCGCCTTCGCGGCGATGTTCCGGCGGCAGTTCGGCGTGCCGCCCAGCGCGTTCTTTCGCTGAGCGGGTTTGCCGTGGAAGTTTCGATTTGCTGCGGGCCGGCGCCGGTCAGGCAGCCAGATAGCGCTCGACCAGCCGCGTCCAGTACGCCGCGCCCACCGTCAGGTTGTCGTCGTTGAAATCGTAGGCGGGGTTGTGCAGCAGCGGACGGCCCGCGCCATTGCCCAGGCGCACGAAGCAGCCGGGACGCTGTTGCAGGAAATAGGCGAAGTCCTCGCTGCCGGAGATCAGCGGAATCTGGCCGACGACCTTGTCCGGCCCGACCAGCTCCTCGGCGACCTGGCGCGCGAATTCCGTTTCCGCTTCGCTGTTGACCACTACCGGATAGCCCGGGCGGTAATCGAGATCGACCGCCGCGCCATAGCCTTCGACGTGCGAGGTCACCAGTTGGCGGATGCGGGTTTCCAGCGTGGTGCGGACCTCGGGGCTGAAGGAGCGGACGCTCAGTTCGAGCTTGGCGCTTTCGGGAATCACATTGGGCGCATGGCCCGCGTGCAGCGAGCCGATCGTCACCACCGCGGTTTCGTTCGGATCGATATTGCGCGACACGATGGTCTGCAGCGCCATCACCAGGCTGCCGGCAACGAGGATCGGATCGATCGACTGGTGCGGGCGCGCGGCATGGCCGCCCTTGCCGCGAATCGTAATCGTTACGGTATCGCAGGCCGCCATCATCGGGCCGGCGCGGAACATGAAGGTGCCGACGGGCACGCCCGGGTGGTTGTGCAGGCCGAAGATCGCATCGCAGGGGAAGCGTTCGAACAGTCCGTCGGCCAGCATCCGCTGCGCGCCGCTGGCGCCGGCGCCGATCTCCTCGGCGGGCTGGAAGATCAGATTGACGGTGCCGTCGAAATTGCGCGTCCGCGCCAATTGCCGCGCGGCGCCCAGCAGGATCGCGGTATGGCCGTCATGGCCGCACGCGTGCATCTTGCCGCAATGGACGCTGGCATACGGCAGGCCGGTCGATTCCAGGATCGGCAGCGCGTCCATGTCGGCGCGGATGCCGACGCTGCGCCCGCTGTCGCCGTTGCGCAGCGTGCCGACCACGCCCGTGCCCCCGACCCCGCGCGTCACCGCATAGCCCCAACGCTCGAGGCGCTGCGCCACCAGTTCGGCGGTGCGGTGCTCTTCGAATCCGAGTTCGGGGTGCTGGTGGATGGTGCGGCGAATCGCCTCGAGTTCGGCGCGGCTGTCCAGGGTATCGGACAACTCGCAATAAGCCGGCGTGAGATCGGCTCCGAGGCGGGACACGAGAATGGGGGGATCAACTTCTGACATGACGGCGCTCGTACTGGCTTAGTCCATGAAGCACAGTATTCCACTTAGGATCGCGAGTGCCTATGCGATTCGCTCTTTGCGGCGCATTTGTTTTCAGAACTGTTGCTAACGGGGTACGGTCCACCATGACGCGGGCAGGGTTGGGGGAACTCGATCGCCTCGAGGGGATCAGAGTCCCTCCTGTTCAGCGCGCCTGTTCAGTGCGCCTGTTCAGCGGGCCATCACGCCGACCGCGGGTAGGGCAGCACGCGCTGTGTCTGTTCGCCCAATCCCTCGATGCCCAGCCGCATGGTGTCGCCGGCTCGCAGAAAGCGCGGCGGCTTGAAGCCCATGCCCACGCCCGGCGGCGTGCCGGTGCAGATCAGATCGCCGGGATGCAGCGTCATGAAACGGCTGACGTAGCTGACCAGCGTCGCGACATCGAACACCATCGTCGCGGTGGTGCCGTGTTGCATCCGCTCGCCATTGACGTCCAGCCAGAGCGACAACGCCTGCGGATCGGGCACTTCGTCGCGCGTGACCAGCCACGGTCCTACCGGGCAGAAGGTATCGCAACCCTTGCCCTTGTCCCAGGTGCCGCCGCGCTCGATCTGGAATTCGCGCTCGGAAACGTCGTTGACCACGCAGTAGCCGGCGACGTGATCGAGCGCGGTGGCCGCCGGCACGTCCTGCGCGCGGGTGCCGATCACCACGCCGAGTTCGACCTCCCAATCGGTCTTGACCGAATCGCGCGGCAGCATCACCGGATCGTTGGGGCCGTTCAGCGAGCTGGTGGCCTTCAGGAACACGATCGGCTCCGATGGAATCGGCATGTTGGCCTCGGCCGCGTGGTCGGCGTAGTTCAGCCCAATGGCGACGATCTTGCCGATCCCGGTCCATGGCATGCCGAACCGCTGCGCTTCGGCCAGCGGCAGGGCAGTGGGGTCCAGCGCCGCCAGTTCGGCCAGGGCGCCGGGCGACAGGGTGTGCGCGTCAATATCGCCGATCACCGCCGACAGGTCGCGCACGCGGCCCTGTGCGTCGATCAGACCGGGCTGCTCGGCGCCGGCGTTGCCAATTCGTACCAGCTTCATCGTTCTCCTCGCGTTGCTTGTTGGTGTTCTGCAGATATCCTGCCGATCAGTTCGCCGTCGCCGGATTCGCCTGGCGCGGTGCGGCCAGCAATTGCTCGATGCGCGAGACCAGTTGCCGGTCCGACGGCTTGACCGAGCTTTGATAGCTCGCGACCACGCGGCCGTCGCGGTCGATCAGGTACTTGTGGAAATTCCATTTGGGCGCGGTGCCGCTCTCCCTGGCCAGCCGCGCATACATCGGATTGGCCTGGTCGCCGCGCACATGGGTCTTGGCCAGCATCGGAAACTTGACGCCGTAGGTGTTGAAGCAGAAGTCGGCGATCTCCTTTTCCGAGCCCGGTTCCTGCGAAAAGTCGTTGGACGGGAAGCCCAGCACCACCAGCCCGCGCTCGCGGTATTTCGCGTACAGCGCCTCCAGGCCCTCGTACTGCGGCGTGAAGCCGCAATAGCTGGCCGTATTGACGACCAGCACGACCTTGCCGGCGTACTGGCAAAGGTTCTGTTCGGCCTCGTCCTGCAGCCGCGGGAAACGGAAGTTCAGCGTGGCGGGACAGCTCGCCGACGATGCCTGAGATGTCGTCGCGGCTGCGCCGGCGGGGCGGTTCGTGCCTTGCTCACCGGCGGCATGGACGATCGGCGCGGACAGCGCCAGCGCGAGCGCCCAGGGCAGGGCGGCGCGGCGGCGCCGTGGCAGCTGGCTCGGGAAGGCAGGGAAGCGAGTCATGGCATGGATCTCCGGCAAACGGTGACCCGTAGTCTACGCCGGCGATGGCGCCGGGGTGCAAGGGGCCAAGCGGGGGGCCAAAACACCGACTGGCGCGCGATTGGGCGGCGCCCGCGCTATTCCATCGCCAGAGGCTTGGCGTGATCCGACACGGCGCCGCGCAGCTCGACGTCGGGCGTACGTCGTACCAGGCCGAGCGCCAGCAGGGCGGCCGCCGCGCCCGTCGCGAAGATCCAGTGGAAACCGGCCTCGACGCCGCCGGTCAGCAGGTGCTGCACCTGCGGCGACAGTTGTGCGAAGGCCTCGCTGCCATGGCGCAGCGCGCCCAGGTCCAGCGGCGCACCCACGCTGTCGTGTCCGGCCGCTTGCAGGGCGCCGCGGAAGGCCAGGGTCAGCAGCGTGCCGGCCATCGCGCCACCCAGCGCGCTGCCAAGCGAGCGCAGCACCAGCAGCGCGCCGGTGCCGGCGCCGGTGTCGCGGCGCTCGAGCGCGTTCTGTACGTTCATCAACGTGCCGACCATGCAGATGCCCAAGCCGACGCCGGTCACGATCATCGCCGCCAGCAGCAGGATCAGCGAGCTGGCCGGCGTCGCGCTCGACAGCGCGGCCAGGCCGAGTGCCGCGGCGGCAAAGCCGACGGACAGCAACCCGCGGAGCCGGCCTAGCCGGGGGGCGAGCATCGCCACCACGAAGTTGCCGGCGACGGTGGACAGCAGGAAGGGCACCACCAGCATGCCGGACATCGCCGCATCGGCGCCGCGCACCAGCTGGAAATGCAGCGGCAGCGCGAAGACACAGAGAAACAGCGCGGAAGCGGCCAGCGCCGAGGCACCGACGCCTAACACATAGCTACGGTTGGCGAACAGGCGCGGCGGCAGCATTGGGTCGCTGGCGCGTCGTTCCTGCCAGACCAGTGCCAGCACGGCCAGGCCGGTCACCGCCGCCAATCCTGCCATCGGCGGTGACCACCAGTCGAACCGCTCGCCGCCCCAGCTCATCGCCAGCAGGAAGGACACGATTGCCACCGTCAGCAGCAGCGCGCCACCCCAGTCGACGCGCGCCTTGCCGGCCGGCGCGGGCAGGGCGCGCAAGCCGCGATGGCACAGCCACATCGCCAGCAGGCCGAGCGGCAGATTGATCCAGAACAGCCAGCGCCACGACAGATGGTCCGATACCCAGCCGCCGACCAGCGGTCCGGCCACCGACGCGACCGCCCATACCGCCGCGAGATAGCCCTGATAGCGGCCGCGCTGGCGCGGTGACACCACGTCGGCGATGGCCGCCTGCGCCAGGGACATCAGCCCGCCGCCGCCGATTCCCTGCAGCGCGCGAAACAGGATCAGCTGCTGCAGCGATCCGGCCACGGCGCAGGCCAGCGAAGCCAGCACGAACAGCGCGATCGCGACCAGCAGCAGCCGCCGTCGGCCGAACGAGTCCGACAGCTTGCCGTACAGCGGCGTGGTGACGGTCGAGGTAATCAGATAGGCCGTGACGATCCAGGACAGATGGCCGAAGCCGTCGAGATCCTGCGCGATCGCCGGCACCGCCGGAATCACCACGGTCTGATCGAGCGCGGCGAGCAGAATGCACAGCACGATGCCGCCGATCACGCGCATGATCGCGCGGTGGTCTACGGCGGCGGCAACGGTCTGCGCCGGCGCGGGTACCGCGGTATCTGACGGTGCAATCGAACAGGGGGTGGAAGCGGAAGCGGGGGTAGGGCGGTCGGAAACGGCGGGGCGGGACATCGGAGCAGCGGCGGGGGCGGCCGGGTAGAGCGGCCGGAGCCGGCCCCGATGGGACCGGCTTCATCTGTTATTCAGTAAACGCAGAATTATATGCGTTTACCGGATATGCCACCGCCTGGGCCCCGCATCCGGACGCTAACGGCTGCCCGCGATGTACTGCTCCAGTTGCTCGATGATGAAGCGCTGCTCGGAGATGATGTCCTTGACCAGATCGCCGATCGACAGCATGCCGATCAGCTCGTCGCCTTCCATGACAGGCAGGTGGCGCAAGCGGTGCTGCGTCATCAGGGCCATGCATTCGTCGGTAGTCTGATCGGCCCGTACATACACCACCGCGGTGGTCATGATGTCCCGCACCAGCGTTTCGCGGGACGTTCGCTGCATCAGGATGACCTTGCGCGCGTAGTCGCGTTCGCTGAGGATGCCGACGATCTTGCCATGCTCCATCACCAGCAGCGCGCCGATGCTCTTTTCCGCCATCAACTGGAGCGCGGCATACACCGTCGCGCCCGGCTGGATGCTGTAGATGGCTTGCGTCGGTTTGGACGCAAGGACCTGTCGTGCAGTTTTCATCATCCACTCCTGGTCGGGTCGGGGAAGGACTGCGGCCCGCGCCGGCATCCGCGGCGGCGGGCGGTCCGCCGGTCAGGTCGGCGGTACGCCATTCCAGATTAGCAAAGGATCGGGACGCGTCACAGGGTGACGGGGAAGAATCTTAGTGATGTGCATTTGCACGCATGTTTGCCCGCTTACCCCAGACGCGTGCCGGCTTGCGGGGCGCCTCCGGCGCTTCGGCCTTTGTCCCCCTCCTTTCCCCAGTCTGCGCATAAGCACGGGCGACGATGGCTTGCAGTTCGTTCCGGCTCACAAGGTCCCCGTCGGGAAGCAATGCAATGTCGGCCATACATTGCAACATCGGCGCCACTGCCCGTGATGGAAAACAAGGGAGAACGGCGGCAAGATCGGTCAGATGTCGGCTGATCAGTTTGAAACCATTGACGGTATTGGCATCGGCGCCGGAAAGTGGCCTGGTGGGCCGGCTCATTGCGCAGGGATTGACCGCGGCAACGAGGGCATCGGCCAGCTGCGTCGCACCCTTTTCCAGCCATTGCCGGAACATCCGTCCGGCGGACAAGCCGGCGGTCAGTCGCACGATCCGTCTGGCCGCCGCCATGTCAAAGTCATGCTCATGCGCCTTGGCGAACCTGTCGCACAGCAACACCACCATTTGATCGCGCCGGCTTCGCGCCTTCGTGTTTTGGGCCAGTGTCAGGGAACACAGCGGCTCGAGGATCAGCTCCAGCTGATCGAGGGGCAGCGCCTCAGGCAAGGCGCGCAGTGGCTTGTCCACCAGGTTCAAGTCTTCGTCGGATACGACCCCATCCCGGAAGTCCAGGCTTGCCGGCAGATCGATGCGGGCGTTCGGAGAGGTGCGAAATTGCCGGCACAGTTCATACAACCAGACCAGCCGGTCGTCAGCGGGCAGAAAACCCTGTTCGGGGACGAGGCCAGCCGGTCCTCCCGGTTGCGTGTAATGTCCGACGGTATGCCGAAGGCGCGCGACGCGTACGGAACCGCACGGAAGCAGCCGGCACAAGGTCCGTACGATGGCGAGTAATTGCTGCCGCCATGTCATGTGCCGGAACGGCACTTCGACCAGGGCGCCTTCCCATCGCCCCGATCTGCATTCGACGAGCTCGAAGCGATAGCGGTTGCGACCAAGCTCAACGATGTGATGCGCGCTGTCGCCATGAAGCTTCTGCAGAAGCTCGCCGGGATGGCGCCGGACGGCATGCCGAATGTCCTGGATGCAGCGGAAACGGTGGATCGTAACGGGAATTCGCATGATGAATTGCAGGCTGGTGACTGTTAGAGCGGCATGCCTAGCAGCACCGCCGTAGGGCCGTCGTGCCGTCGCCATGCCGCGAACGCATCGCGCAAGTGTGACGAACTCGTCAAAAAGAACTTTCGGCAATCTGCAGATTCCGCATGAAGCGGCATGTCGCGACCAGCCGGGTACGCGTCGCGTACACCCGCCGACTCCGATCGTGCGCAAGTGCCCGGTCAGCGGTGCAGGGATTTACGGCATCATGGCGACGTTGCCGATTCCATCGCGGGGTGTTGCCGCCCCGCCCCTTGCCGTGTCCGCCAACGAAGTCTCTTCCCGCTCCCGCGATGCGTCGCCCGCTCCCGGCGTACCGAACGCCTGCGCCCACTGCCTCGCGCTTTCCGCCGACATGCGCCGGCGTGAGCCGCACGAGCGCCTGGCGTTGAAGCACACGGCGCCGCTGGTCAGCCAAAGCGCGGCCGGTGTGCCGTTCAGCATGCTGACGTTCGAGTGCCGCGAGTGCGGCACGGTGTGGCGCCTGTACGATCGCGCCAACGAGTTGTTCGTCTCCTGGGTGCCACAATGGCGACCCGGTACCTTGAGCTAAGGCTAAGATAGCGGCCGACGCCGCTCTGGCGGCTCAATGCTCGGGTCGTGCCCGCGTTCTGCCCGCGTTGTCCCTGCGTTGTTGTCGCGTGATGTCGCGTGATGTCGCCGGCTATGACCGCCAACGCCCGCTAACTTCCTACCAATTCCTGTCGCCTGCCCCATGTCTTTCGCCTTCCGCCTGCCCGGACTCGCCGCCCTTGCCGCCGCCACGTCGTTTGCCGCCATCGGCAGCGCGCCGGCGTCCGCCGCCGACAACTATCCGTCGCGCCCGATCCGGCTGATCGTCGCCTACCCGACCGGTGGCATCAGCGATACGGTGGCGCGCGCGCTCGCCGAGCGCCTGTCCGATCAGATGGGGACGTCGGTGGTGGTGGAGAACAAGGCCGGCGCTGGCGGCAGCATCGGCATGGATGCGGTTGCCAAGGCCGCGCCGGACGGCTACACGATCGGCTTTTCGTCGACCAGTCCGCTGACCTTGAACCCGCACGTCGGCAAGGTGCACTACGACCCGCAGCGCGATATCGCGCCAGTGATGAGCGTGATGTATTCCCCGGTGATCGTGGTCGCCACCTCCGGCTTTACCGGCAAGACCTTCCAGGATCTGGTCGCGCAAGCCAAGGCCAAGCCGGGTTCGGTCCGGTGGGCGACCTCGGGCCTCGGCACGGTCGGCCATGTCGTGCTCGAGCAGGTCAAGGCCAGGTCGCAAGCAGACCTGACGCTGATTCCGTACAAGGGCGCCGGCCAGCAGATGAACGACGCGCTCGGCGGCCAGTTCGAAGTGATGAGCACCAATGCCAGCCCCGCGCTGACGCAGCAGATGCAGGCTGGGCGCCTGCGTGCGCTGGCGGTCGGCGCGCCGAAGCGCATCGACGCGCTGGCCGAGGTGCCGACCTTTGCCGAACTGGGCTATCCGAAGGCCAATCTGACCTCGACCTTCGGCGTGTTCGCGCCGGGCAAGACGCCGGCGGCGATCGTCGCGCGTCTGAACGCCGAACTGAACAAGGCGCTGGCCGCGCCGGAAGTCCGCGAACGCCTGCTCAAGGGTGGCGAAGTGCCGACCGGCGGCAGCGCGGCGCAGTTTGCCGCGGCGATCCGTGCCGAGTACGACGATAACGGTCGCATCGTCAAGGAAGCCGGCATCAAGGCGGACTGAGCCCCGGCGGCAGTACGCCGCACCGCGATCGCTCCCTGCCTCATGCCGGCGGCGGCGGATCGCAGCCGGGCTCGGCCGCCTCGGCCGCCGCCCAGTACGCCAACGCCGTCAGCTCGTCCGGTTCGGTCAACAAGCCATCCTCGTCGAGCAGGCAATAGGCGATCAGCCCGCCCATCAACCCGCCCGCCGCAGGTGCCAGCCAGAACAGCCATAGCTGCGCGATCGCCCAGCCCTGCACGAACAGCGCCTGGCCGGTGGCGCGGGCCGGGTTCAGCGCGGCGTAGGTCACCGGCAGGGCCAGCAGATGGGCCATCGCCAGCGCGGGTCCCAGTACCACGGGGCCTGCCGCGACCAGGCGACGCCGCCGCGTGACGCTGGCGGTCACCAGCGCCAGCATCGCGGTCGCGGCGAATTCGATCGCCATTGCGCTGGGCATGTCGTAGCCCGCGGGCGAATGCAGACCGTAGCCATTTGCGGCGAAGCGCTCGGACGACAAGGCGAAATCCGGGCGCCCCTGCGCTGCCAGCATCAGCAGGGTCGCCGCACCCACGGCACCGACAAGCTGTGCAATGCCGTAGGGAATCACGTCGCGCCACGGAAAGCGCCGCGCCGCGGCCAGCCCCAGACTGATGGCCGGATTCAGATGCGCGCCGGAGATCGGTCCGACCGCCCGGGCCATCGCATAGGCCGCCAGCCCGAAGGCGAGGGCGATGCACAGCAGGTCCGCGGCGGTGTCCGGTTTGCAGCCGGCCAGCACGACGACGCCGCATCCGGCAAAGATCAAGCCGAAGGTGCCGACCGCTTCCGCAAGCAGTCTTCTGGCAAGGGAAGCCATGGTTCGCTCCTTAGATGGGGTCGACCACATCGAGGCGGCAGCCGGCCGAATACACCGTGGTCAGGCGCACGCCGTTGTGCGGCCACAGGGCGAGCTTGGTCCGCACGCGCGACAGATGGCTGTCGAGCGTGCGCGATCCGTCCGGCAGCGGGCGGCGCCAGACCTCGTCGATCATGGTCTGGCGCAATACCAGCTGGCCGAGATGCCGGAACAGCAGAATCGCCAGATCGAACTCCTTGGGCGAGAGCATGACCGGGGCGCCGGTCAGATACGCGCGCCGATCGGTGGTCGAAAAACGGTAGGCGCCGACCGACAGATCGAAGCAGCCTTCGCCCGTTTCGAGCATGCGCCGCGCCAGTGCGTGGATGCGGGCAACCAATTCGGCGCGCCGCACCGGCTTGGTGATGAACGCGTCCGCCCCCTCGGCGAGACCGCGGCACAGCTGGCACGCCTTCGCGGCATCGCCAAGCAGCATCACCGGCAAGCGGCTGCCCAGTGTGCGCCGTACCCACAGCAGCACGTCCTGCGCGGCGATTCCCGGCGCTTCCCAATCCAACAGCAGCATGTCGAACGCTTCCTGGCGCAATGCCATCATCAGGGTCCGCCCCTCCCGGAAGCGGACACATCGATGGCCTTGCAGGCTGAGCGTCTGTTCCAGCACCACGGCTTGGGTGGGATCGTCCTGCAGCGCGGCGATTCTCATGGCATCTGCTCTCCTCGCGTGTCGATTTCGATTGCGCGCAGGTCGCGGTGGTCCCGCGGCCCGAACGCCCGAACGTGACAAGACAGTCTGCCGGCAGGGCAGTCACCGGCCGCGGATTGCGAGAACGCCTGCCTGGCCTTCGCCGTCGATCGCCGCTGGCATTGGCGCGGCAATTTCCATCCGCGCAGGCATCGTACGTTCAGACGCCGATATGCCAAAAGTGAGTTTTTGTTGAAACCTCATATTGAGGCAATTCCTATTTGTAAACGGCCGCGCGGCGTCTTAAATGCGGGGTGGTTCGATGCTCGATGGGAAGGGCCGGCCGCACGCAGGCCGGATTTTGATCGCTCACCACCGTCAACGGAGTTTGCGCATGAAGATCGCATCGCTCGAAGACGAACCCGCGCAGGCCGCGTGGATCCAGCAAATCGTGACCGAGGCGGGACACTGCTGCGTCAGCTTCGGACTGAGCCGGCAGTTGCTGCTGCGCTTGCGGGACGAGAGCTTCGATCTGTTGCTGCTCGATTGGCAGATGCCGGACATGAGCGGCAAGGAGGTTCTGCACTGGACCCGCGCCAATCTGGATCGGCGCGTCCCGGTGATGTTCCTGACCTGCCGAGGCGCCGAGGAAGATGTGGTCAGCGGCTTGTGCGCCGGGGCGGACGACTACATGGTCAAGCCGATCCGGCCGGGGGAGCTGACTGCACGGATCCAGTCGCTGCTGCGCCGTGCCGACAGCCGCCGCGGCGGTACCGACGCCCGCGTCAGCCTGGGCGGCTATGTGTTCGACAGCGCCGCGCGCACCGTCACGCTGAACGGCAACCCGGTCGAATTGACGCCGAAGGAATTCGACCTCGCCCTGCTGCTGTTTCGCAACGAGGGCCGCATCGTCGCGCGCAACTATATCGTCGCCGCGGTCTGGGGCAGGGAGATCTCCCCGCTGTCACGCACCATCGATACGCATATGTCGCGCGTGCGCAGCAAGCTGGGGCTGCGCGCCGACCGCGGTTTCCGCTTGATTCCCGTCTATACCCACGGCTATCGGCTCGAGGCGGTGACCTTGCCATGAGCTTGCGCGAAGGTTTTGCCCGCCTTGCTGCATGGCGCCGCCGCTGGGCTCGCAGCGCAGCGCGGCAGGGCGATCCGGTATGGCGCGCGGTGACGCATGGCCTTGCCCACGATCTGCGCGTTCCGCCCACCGACATGCTGGCGCTGGCCGGGCTGTATCGCGCCGGCGCATTGGCCGGGCCTGCGTTCGCCGCGCAAGTCGTGGCGTACGCGCGCGAGGCGCTGACCCGGGTCGACGAACTGGGCTGCCTGATCGAGGAGGCCGTTCATCCGTATTGCCGCGCTCCGGTCGATCTGGTGGCACTGGTCACGGGATGCATCGATGCGGCGTGGAGCGCGGCCGACGAGACCGGTGTGGTCCTGCACTGCGACGACCTGCCGGCGGTCGCATGGGTGGATGGCGATGCCCGCATGTTGGAGATGGCGGTGGCCCGCCTGCTGGCCCGTGCGATTCTCAACGCCTCGCCTGGCGCGGCCGTGCATCTGCGGATCGGCGTTTCGCACCGCGTCTGCCGCGTCGAGATGGCGACGGCGGCCGCCTCGCCAAATGCGGTCGTCGCGGCGCTGTCACGCAGTGCCCCGGCCGGAATCTTCGTGCGCCGCGTGATGCGATGCCACCGCGGCAAGCTGACGCTGCAACAGGAAGGTGGCGCGGCAATCTGGCGCCTGGTGCTGCCCCAAAGCAAGAAAGCACCCGAAGGTGCTTTCCTGCCTGTCGATCGGTAGAAACGATGCCGATCAGAAGATGTGGCGGATACCCACGGCCACGCCGGTCTGGTTGCTCTTGCCCGGCAGTTCGGTGCGAGCACCGTCCTTGACCTTGTTGTAGTCGACCGTACCGTAGACCTGGGTACGCTTGGACAGCGCGTACTCGGCCAGCAGCACGCCGGTGTAGCGCTTGCCATCGTTGCCGGCAACGCCATCCTTGTTGTCGATGTCGTCGTAGTAGAACGCGCCGGTCAGGGCCAGCGCCGGGGTCAGCTGGTAGCTGGCGCCAACGTAACCGATCTTGTCCTTGCGCGGGTTGGCAGCGTGGTTGCCGCCCGCCGGAACCGGGTTGCCGGTCGTCGTCTGGTTCGGATTCAGGAAACCGTTGTCGATCACGCCGGTGTGGTCCTTGCCGCCGATGTAACCGACGAACAGCTTGGCCGCGCCGATGGTGTACTTACCGGCCACGCCCCACATCTGCTGCTTGTTCTGGTTGACGTCACGAATTTCCTGGTACACACCGCCGATGCCGAACGGGCCAAAGGCGTACGAGGCGCGAGTACCCCAGTACTGGTTGGTGCGCACGCTGCCGGCTTGCTCGCCGAAGCCATAGCTGGCGCCGACGTTCAGGCCGCCGAACTTGCCGTCATAGCTGATGACGTTGTCGCGGCGCAGCTGGGTCAGGAAGAACGGCCAGGCGTTGTTGTTGTAGTTGCCGATCGTCAGCGGATCGTAATCACCGAACAGGTTGAAGCCCTCGGTGTACTGGCGGCCCAGCTTGATGGTGCCGAAGTCGCCCGACAGGCCGACGTAAGCCTGACGGCCGAACAGGGTGCCGGTGGCCTGGTTGCCGCGGCCGGTGTCCGGATCGAAGCCGTTTTCCAGCTGGAAGATGGCCTTCAGGTTGTTGCCCAGGGCTTCGCTGCCCTTGATGCCCCAGCGGCTGTTGGTGATGGCGCCGTTGGTCAGTTCGACCAGGCCGTCATTGTCGGCGTTGGCGTTGGTGGTGTAGCGAATGCTCTGGTCGACGATCCCGTACAGCGTGACCGAAGATTGTGCGTAGGCGCTGCCGGCGAACAGGGTGCCGAGTGCGAGAGTCAAGGCCGATTTCTTCATGGTGCTCCTTTTCTGTCTTGTGGTTCTGTCGCCGGATCGCGGCGGCATTTATGAGCTCTACGTTGTCGGTAGACGCCGCGAAAATTTATCAAAACGTAACCGGTTCCGACACCAATCCGTGCCAGAGCGGCGCGGAATGAATGCGGCTGGTGCATTTTCGTTGTCACGCCGCGACAGTTGCCCGCAATGGTGCATTGCGGCGTGCAAAGGCGCGCCTGCGAGGGGCGTGAGGAAACGGAAAGGGGAGAGGCGGGAAGGGCGGGACGTCCGCGTGGGGACACCCCGCCAAAGGGGGGGCGGCCGGACCGGGCGGTCGGCCGCTGGAGTTCAGCTCTGCGGGATCTCGATCTTGACCTCGAGCACCTCGAGGTTGTCCTGGCGCTCGAGACTGACGCGCAGGTCCTGGTCGCCGATCTTCACGTACTTCGAAATCACGGCAACGAGCTCGCGCTGCAGTGCCGGCAGATAGTCGGCCGGCGCGGAATGGCCGGTGCGTTCATGGGCGAGGATGATCTGCAGCCGCTCCTTGGCGACCGACGCGGACTTCTTTTTCTCCCCGAGCAGGAAGGACAGGATCGACATGGGGATGAGCCCTCCTTACTTGTTGCCGAACAGGCGCGAGAGCAGGCCCGGCTTCTGATAATCGACGAAGCGCATCGGCTTTTCCTTGCCGAGGAAGCGGTCCACCACGTCGCCATAGGCGTCGGCAACGTCCGTGCCCTCCAGATGGATGGCAGGCGTGCCCTGGTTCGAGGCGTGCAGCACGGCCTCGGATTCGGGAATCACGCCGATCAGCTTGATGCGCAGGATTTCCTGGATATCGGTCAGCGACAGCATCTCGCCGCCGTGTACGCGTTTGGGGTTGTAGCGCGTGATCAGCAGGTGTTCCTTGATCGGCTCGCCTTCGCTGGCGCGCTTGGTCTTGGACGACAGGATGCCGAGGATCCGGTCGGAGTCGCGCACCGACGAGACTTCCGGATTGGTGACGATCAGCGCCTCGTCGGCAAAGTACATCGCCATCAGGGCGCCGGTTTCGATGCCGGCCGGCGAATCGCAGACGATGTATTCGAAGTCCATGTCGATCAGGTTCTTGATCACCTTCTCGACGCCTTCGTGCGTCAGCGCTTCCTTGTCGCGGGTCTGCGAGGCCGGCAGGATGAACAGGTTCTCGCACTTCTTGTCCTTGATCAGCGCCTGGTGCAGGTTGGCTTCGCCCTGCACCACGTTGATCAGGTCGTAGACCACCCGGCGCTCGCAACCCATGATCAGGTCGAGGTTGCGCAGGCCGACGTCGAAGTCGATCACGGCGGTCTTGTGGCCGCGCAGGGCCAGCCCGGCGGCGAAGCTCGCGCTGGTGGTGGTCTTGCCGACGCCTCCCTTGCCGGAGGTCACAACGATGATTTTTGCCATGGCTCTTGGTCCAGTAATAGGGTTGAAGCTTGCGCTGCGATGTTGCGGGACTCGGCCGGACTCACTTCATGCGAAGCGGCTCGAGAATCAGGGTTTCGTCGGCGAGCCGGACCTGCGCGGGCTTGCCCAGCACGTCGGGCGGCAGGGTTTGTTCGGCGGTCCGGTAGATGCCGGCGATCGAAATCAGTTCGGGTTCCAGGCAGGTGCAGAAGATGCGCGCGTCCGGATTGCCCTTGACTCCCGCCAGCGCACGGCCGCGCAGCGGGGCGTAAATATGGATATTGCCTTCGGCAATGACCTCGGCGCCGAAGCTGACCACGTCCATGATGACGACGTCGCCGTGCGCGTAGATCTGCTGGCCCGAGCGCAGCGGCTTGTCGATCAGCATCGTCGTGGCGGCGCGCGGCAGCGCCGGCGTCGGGGCGGGAGCGGGCGCTTCGCTGGCGGCAGCGGCCGGGTCCGCCTCGCGCGCGGCGCCGGTACGTCCATTGCCGCGGCGGCTCTGGCTGTCCAGCATCGGCAGTCCGCAGGCCTGGGCCCAGTCGTGCTGCTCCTGGCGCGCCACCACGCCGATCGCGCGGGCCTTCAGCGTGGACAGCGTGTCGATCACCGTGCCCAGTTCCGGGCGCTGCCCGTCTTCCAGCGAGCGCAGGTCCAGCGCGATGACGTCGTTCGAGAAGAAATCGGGGGTGGCTTCGAAGCGCGACAGCAGATCGTCTCGCAGCGCCGAGGTATCCGCAGTATGGAGCGCAAGAAGGAGGGCGTCGACGTTGCCACTACGCAGCTCGAAGTGTGGCGATTTCTTCTGGGACATAGCCGGGTAAGCGTGGAAATATCGCATTCTAACTGCCTCTTCCCGGCTAACTGTAACAATTGTCGATCAGGTGACCTGCACGGCGCGACGTTTTGCGGCAAGGGGCCGCAGGGGACCGCGGACTTCGCCGCGGGGTCGACCTTCGTTCTCCACCGAACCGCTGCTTGTTACGATTGCGCATCCTGACCGAGGAGCGTTCATGGGTGCGATCATCAACTGCGTGGCCTACCGCGGCGGCAAGCGGCTGGGCGAGGTCCCGCTGGAGGACATCAGCGAGGTATTGAAGACGCCGGGCACATTCATCTGGCTGGGCCTGTACGAGCCCGACCTCGCGCTGCTGCGCCAGGCGCAGCTCGAATTCGGCTTGCACGATCTGGCGGTCGAGGATGCGCTGAACGCCCATCAGCGGCCCAAGCTGGAGGCCTATGGCGACAGCGTCTTCATCGTGCTCAATACCGCCCAGCTGGTCGACGACAGCGTCGAGATCGGCGAGACGCATCTGTTCGTCGGCCCCAACTACGTCGTGTCGGTCCGCCATGGGGCGAGCAGCACCTACGCACCCGTGCGCGAGCGCTGCGAACACGAGCCGCACGCGTTGGCCAACGGGCCCGGCTACGTGCTGTACGCGCTGATGGATTTCGTGGTCGACCACTACATGCCGATCGTCAACCGGCTCGAGGACACCTTCGAGCAGCTCGAGCAGGGGCTGTTCAGCGACCAGTTCGACCGCACCGCGATCGAGCGGCTGTACCACATCAAGCGGCAGGTGCTGCGGCTGCGCAATGCCGTCTATCCGATCGAGGAGATGTGCGGGCAATTGATCCGTTTGCACGAGGAGCTGGTGCCCCGGGACCTGCGGGCCTATTTCCGCGACGTCGAGGACCACGCCAGCCGGTTGCTGCGCACGCTCGATGTCGTGCGCGAAATGCTGACGACCGCGGTGCAGGTCAATCTGGCGCTGGTCACGGTGGGCCAGAACGAGGTAGTCAAGCGGCTCGCCGGCTGGGGTGCCATTCTCGCGATCCCCACGGTGGTGTTCAGCCTGTACGGCATGAACTTCGAATTCATGCCCGAGCTGAAGCTGCCGTTCGCCTATCCGGCCGTGATTGCCGGCACCGCGCTGGCATGCACGGCGCTCTGGCGCAAGCTGCATCGGGAAGGGTGGGTTTGAGGCCAAAAAGACCGGCCACCACCCCCGGTGCCGGGGCGCGACGTTGCGAAGGTGGTGGCCGGGTCCGCAGCAAGCTGCCCGTGTGGTGAACAACGGAGGGCATGTTAAGAGCGCGGCGCTCCATCGTTTTCGGGAACGGTCGGCGGCTTCTGACTTCGGCGCATGCAGGCGCGCGCACAGGCAAAAACTGCGCGCTTTGCACAATCGCGGTGGCAGCGACGCAGGGCAGTGTGGCGGACAGGCGGCGAGCGCGCGATGCCAGGCGTCGGAATGCAATTTGCATCCTCGTCCGAATCCGTTTTCGAAAGGAGCGACGATGAACGATCCGCACGATACGTCCCCGATCTGTGCCACGTCGGCGGCGGAAATGGCCGGGCGTCAGGATGCCGTCGCGCACCGGACGCTGGAACTCGACGGCATGCGCATCTTCTACCGCGAAGCCGGTCCGCGGGACGCGCCCGCGATCCTGCTGCCGCACGGCTACCCATGTTCGTCCTACCAATACCGCCGCCTGCTGCCGGCGCTCGCCGACCGCTGGCACGCCGTGGCGCCGGATTTTCCGGGATTCGGCTACAGCGATACGCCGGACTTCGACCAGTTTGGCTATGACTTCGATGCCTATGCGGCGTTTCTCGAGCGCTTCGCCGACGCCCTCGGTCTGCGGCGGTACGCGCTCTATCTGCACGACTATGGTTCGCAGATCGGCCTGCGGCTGGCGATCCGGGCCCCGCAGCGGATCGGCGCGCTGATCGTGCAGAACGGCGACATCTACGAGGACGCGCTCGGGCCCAAGTACGAGACGATCCGGCGCTATTGGGCGGACCCATCTCCGGCCAATCGCGCGCCGCTGGAGGCCGCGGCCAGCGAGCAGGGCTTCCGTGACGAATTCATTGGCGAAATCCAGCCGGAACACGTGCCGCGCCTGTCGCCCGATCTATGGACGCTGCACTGGCGCCTGATGGACACACCGGTCCGGCGCGAGCTGGCCGTGCGCCTGATGGAAGGGCTCAAGGCGAATCTCGACTGGTTCCCGCGCTACCAGGCCTATCTGCGCGAACACCAGCCGCCCACGCTGATCCTGTGGGGACCGCACGACGGCTATATGCCCGAGGCAGCCGGCCGTGCCTACCGGCGCGATCTGCCGCGCGCGGAACTACACATGACCGACGGCGGACACTGGTTGCTGGAGACGCATTTCGCGCCGCTGTGTCCGCTGATCCGCGATTTTCTCGGCAGGGTCTGGACCGCAACGTAGCGGCGGTCGATCCGACGAGCGGACTCCCTTTCGCGCCCGCAGAACAGAGATCGGAAGAGGGATGGAAGCGAGCGCATGGAGCCCGCGACATCGGCGAATATGCCGAACATGCCGCGGGGTCCCGCCGCTCGCTATTCCTCCTGGAACGCCTCCTCGCGCTTGGCTTTGACCGAGGGCAGCGCCACCACCGCCACCAGCGCCGCGGCCGCGACCAGCAGGCCCAGCGACAGCGGCCGCTCGATGAACACGTGGAAGTCGCCACGCGAGAGCAGCAGCGTGCGGCGGAAGTTCTCCTCCATCATCGGCCCGAGCACGAAGCCCAGCAGCAGCGGCGCAGGCTCGCAGCGCAGCTTCATGAAGATATAGCCGATCATCCCGCAGGCCGCGGCGACGAACACGTCGAACACGGTGTTGTTGACCGAATAGACGCCGATGCAGCAGAAGGTCAGGATCGCCGGATACAGGAAGCGGTACGGCACCTTCAGCAACTTGACCCAGATCCCGATCAGCGGCAGGTTCAGGATCACCAGCGTCAGGTTGCCGATCCACATCGAGGCGATCAGGCCCCAGAACAGCGAGGGGTTGCTGGTCATCACCTGCGGGCCGGGCTGGATATTGTGGATCGTCATCGCGCCGACCATCAGCGCCATCACCGCGTTGGACGGAATGCCCAGCGTCAGCAGCGGAATGAACGAAGTCTGCGCCGCTGCGTTGTTGGCCGATTCCGGACCCGCCACGCCCTCGATCGCGCCCTTGCCGAACTCGTGCGGGTGCTTCGAGGTCTTCTTCTCCAGCGAATACGCCGCAAACGAGGACAGCGATGCGCCGCCGCCGGGCAGGACACCGAGTGCCGAACCGAGCGCGGTGCCGCGCAGCACGGCCGGGATCATGCGCTTGAAGTCTTCCTTGGTCGGGAACAGGTTGGTGACCCGATCGGTGAAGGTCTCGCGCGCCTCCCTCTGCTCCAGATTGACGATGATCTCGGCGAAGCCGAACAGGCCCATGGCCAGCCCGGTGATATTGATGCCGTCGGTCAGCTCCGGGACGTCGAACGAAAAGCGCGCCACGCCCGAATTGACGTCGGTGCCGATCAGCCCGATCAGCAGCCCGAGCACGATCATCGCGACGGCCTTGACCAGCGAGCCGGAGGCCAGCACCACCGCGCCGATCAGGCCCAGCACCATCAGCGAGAAATACTCGGCGGGACCGAACTTGAAGGCCAGTTCCGACAGCGGCGTTGCGAACGCGGCCAGGATCAGCGTGGCGACGCTGCCGGCAAAGAACGAGCCCAGTCCGGCGGTCGCCAGCGCGACGCCCGCACGGCCCTTGCGCGCCATCTGGTAGCCATCCAGCGTGGTGACCACCGACGACGATTCGCCGGGCAGGTTGACCAGGATGGCGGTGGTCGAGCCGCCGTACTGCGCGCCGTAGTAGATCCCCGCCAGCATGATCAGCGCCGCGACGGGAGGCAGCGTGTAGGTGATCGGCAGCAGCATGGCGATCGTCGCCAGCGGTCCGAGGCCGGGCAGCACGCCGATCAGCGTCCCCAGCACGCAGCCCAGCAGCGCATAGGCCAGGTTCTGCAGCGACAGCGCGGTCGAGAATCCCAGCGCCAGATGGTTGAGCAATTCCATTGCGTGGGCCTCCTCAAGCCGACAGGAAAGCCGGCCACACCGGCATTTGCAGATTGATGCCGTAGACGAAGGCAACCAGGCTGATGACCACCAGCACCGCGGCATTGAGCAGCGCGCCGCGCCAGGTGAACTCGTGGCTCGCCATCGACGCGATCAGCACCAGCAGGACCACCGACAGCACCATGCCGAGCGGCTTGAGCACGAGGCCGAACAGCACCACCGAACCGAGCACCCACAGCACCGTGCGCACATCCCACTTGGCAAGCCGATCGGATTCGCCTTTCGGCGACATGGCGCCGAGCGCCACCACCGCGCCCAGCAGCGCCAGCACGATGCCGAGCCAGAACGGAAAGTAGCCGGGGCCCATGCGCGCCGCGGTACCCATGGTGTAGCCGCGCGCGACCAGCGAAAAGCCTAGTCCGACGGCGATGAACATCAGTCCGGAGAAGAAATCGGTTTGTTTGCGTATTCGCATGATGGCGCCCGCAGGATTCGAAACGGTGAACGGAACAGCCATCCCCGCCCGTCTTGGCGCAGGCTTGTCGGGATGGCACTCGGGAATGTCGCGGCGCGCGGGCGCGTATGCCGGCGCGGCGACGGCAGGCGACCCTCGTCGTGGCGAGGGCGGCTGCAGGTCAGGGCTGGCGGAAGTCCCGATGACGGACCGGGACCAGCGCCCTCACGACGGTGCGGGACCGTCGATGGCTACGAACGATACATCATGGCGTGATGTATTTGAACGCAAACAAGGGTAATTCCCGAGAAATTCACCGTGCTGGTGCGGTGCCGTGCATGCGGGTTTGGCCCGATTGCATCGGGCATGGGTGGTGGCAATGTCGGGCCCGGCCGCATGCCATGCGGCCGGCGTCGCGCGCCCGGCCGCGCCGCGCTGCCAGCCACGCGGCCAGGATCACGATGGGTTGGCCGTGCTGCGCCCGGCGCTGTCGCCGCTTGCGGAAGACGGCGTATCGCCGATGGCGAAACCGGCCATGTGTTCGAGCGCGCGGACCAGTCCTGAGTGGTCCCAGGCCTGGCCGCCGAGCGCTTCGCAGACATTGAACAGTTGCTGGCACGACGCGGTGCCGGGCAGGCTCAGGCCCAGCTTGCGGGCCGTGGACAGCGCCAGGTTCAGGTCCTTCTGATGCAGCGCGATCCGAAAGCCCGGATCGAAGGTGCGGCGGATCATTCGTTCGCCATGCACTTCGAGAATGCGCGAGCTGGCAAAGCCGCCCATCAGCGCCTGCC
>JAPSLP010000003.1 GCA_031180665.1 Cupriavidus sp.
TGCAGCAGGTTGAAACCGATGCCGGACTTGCTTTCGGTCGCGGAAAAGACCCGGACCGGGATGGAAACCAAGCCGAAGCTCAGCGAGAGGGAGGCAATGGAGCGTGCGGCCATGTCGTCACCTTTCGTGTTCGCATTGCTAAAGGATTTAGCACATTGCTAAAGGATAGACGACACGGACCGGCGACGCCCGCCTGTGCGCCACATTCTCCGACGAGATCGGTCTTTCGTATAATGGCCGGTTTGCCGCCATCTCACCGTGTCGAAGCGGGATGTCGGATGGCCCCGGGCATCGCCCGCCTTTGCTCTGATCTCTCTCGCTCCGCTCCTCTCACATCATGAAATCACTGAAAGCCCTCCTGATCGTCTCCGCCGTGGCCCTGTTCGCCGCCTGCGGCAAGTCCGAACAAGCACCGGCGGCGGCCGGCGCCGCCAGCGCCCCCGCCGCAGCCGCCAAGACCGTCGTGGTCGGCCTGGACGACAACTTCCCGCCGATGGGCTTTCGCGATGCCAACAATGAAATCGTCGGCTTCGATATCGACATGGCCAAGGAGGCCGCGCGCCGGCTCGGCATGACGGTCGAGTTCAAGGCGATCGACTGGAGCGCCAAGGAGGCCGAACTGAACGGCAAGCGCGTCGACGTGCTGTGGAATGGCCTGACCATCACCGAAGAGCGCAAGAAGAACATCAGCTTCACCGCGCCCTATATGAGCAACCACCAGATCATCGTGGTGGGCAGCGCCTCGCCGATCAAGGCCAAGGCCGACCTGGCGGGCCGCATCGTCGGGGCGCAGGACGGCAGCAGCGCGGTCGACGCGATTCGCAAGGAGTCGCAGGTGGCCGCCAGCATCAAGGAGCTGAAGACCTTCGGCGACAACGTGACCGCGCTGATGGATCTGGCCGCCGGCCGTCTCGACGCCATCGTGGTCGATGAGGTCGTGGGCCGCTATCTGGTCAGCAAGCGCGCCGGCGAGTACCGCGTGCTCGACGAGAACTTCGGTACCGAGGACTACGGCGTCGGCCTGCGCAAGGACGACACCGAACTGCTGGCGCAGCTGGACAAGACGCTGGCCGAGATGAAGCAGGACGGCACGGCCTCCCGCATCGCGCAGCAGTGGTTCGGCGCGAATCTGATCAAGTAAGCCCGCCGCGCCCCTTCACGGGGCGCCGCTTTTTTCTGGATCCCGCGCGCCGGGTTTCGATCCATGGACTACGTTCTCTCCCTGCTGGGACCGATGGCGCAGGGCGCGCGGATCACGCTCTCGCTGTTCTTCATCACGCTGGCGCTGTCGGTGCCGCTGGGCTTGGCGCTCGCGCTGGCGCGGCTGTCGGCATGGCGGCCGCTGAGCGTGGCCGTCAACGGCTACATCTGGCTGATGCGCGGCACGCCGCTGATGCTGCAACTGCTGTTCGTCTATTTCGCGCTGCCGTTCCTGCCGGTGGTCGGCGTGCGCCTGCCGGACTTCCCGGCGGCAGTGGTGGCCTTCGCGTTGAACTACGCGGCGTATTTCGCCGAGATCTTCCGCGCCGGCATCCAATCCGTGGACCGCGGCCAGTACGAAGCCAGCAAGGCGCTTGGCATGACGTACCTGCAGACGATGCGCCGCGTCGTGCTGCCGCAGATGGTGCGGCGCGTGCTGCCACCGGTCAGCAACGAGACCATCACGCTGGTCAAGGACACCTCGCTGATCTACGTGCTGGCGCTGAACGACATCCTGCGCACCGCGCGCGGCATCGTGCAGCGCGACTTCACCACCACGCCTTTCCTGGTTGCCGCGGCCTTCTATCTGCTGATGACGCTGCTGCTGACCTGGATGTTCCAAAGCCTGGAAAAACGCTATGCCGCACACGATCAATGAGCCGCAGGCCCGCAGCGGCGCAGGGCAGGAGCGCCCGGTGATGATCTGCGCCCGCGATATCGTCAAGTCGTTCGGCACCAATCGCGTGCTGCACGGCGTCTCGCTGACGCTGCAAAAGGGCGAGGTGGTGGCGGTCATCGGGCCATCCGGCTCGGGCAAAAGCACGCTGCTGCGCTGCCTGAACCATCTCGAGACGATCGATGGCGGCAGCATCGAGATCGAGGGCGAGACGCTGGTCGAGCCGGACGCGGACCAGCGCAGTCGCTACGTGCCGGACGCCGAGGTGCGCCGCATCTGCCGCAAGATGGGCATGGTATTCCAGTCCTTCAATCTGTTCCCACACATGACGGTGCTGCAGAACATCATCGAGGCGCCGATGACGGTGAAGGGCATGGCGCGCGATGCCATCGTGCCGATCGCGGATGCGCTGCTGCGCAAGGTCGGCCTGCTGGAGAAGCGCGACAACTACCCGTCGCGCCTGTCGGGCGGGCAGAAGCAGCGCGTCGCGATCGCCCGTGCGCTGGCGATGGAGCCGGACATCATGCTGTTCGACGAACCCACTTCGGCGCTGGACCCCGAGCTGACCGGCGAGGTGCTGCGCACCATGCGGCAACTGGCGGACGACCAGATGACCATGCTGGTGGTCACGCACGAAATGGGCTTCGCGCGCGAAGTGGCGCACCGGGTGGTCTTCATGGACCAGGGCCGCATCGTCGAGAGCGCGCCGTCCGAGGCATTCTTCCGCGCGCCGCAGCATCCGCGTACGCGCGAGTTTCTCGCTCACATGCTGTAAGGCAAGGCGGGGGTTGGCCCGCCACGTTGGCGGATGCGGCCGCCGACATCGTCGCGGCCGCCTGCCGCCCCCCGGCGCTCCCACCAGGGCAGGGCTTACTTGTCGTTGCCGACCTTCTTGTTCAGGTCGCGCGCCATCTGCAGATGCTGCTCCAGATCGGGTACGTGCTTGGCGGCGAAGGCCTTGATGTCGGGGTCCTTCGCGTTCTTCGCGGCTTCCTGGAACAGCTTGACGGTCTTTTCATGCGCCGCGACGCCGATCCGGCTGGCGTACATCTTGTCGAAGCGCTCGCCATCGAGCGCGCTGAGTCCCTTCAGCTCGGTGCGCTGCACGACCGAAGGCTCGGTCGGCGGCGTATAGCCCTTGCTCGAGGCCAGCTTGGTCAGCTCTTCGTTGACCATGGTGTGGTCCTTGATCATGCGGGCCGCGAAGGATTTGACGTCGGCGCTCGCGGCCTTCTGTTCGGCCAGCTTGCTGCCTTCAACCTCGGCGAGGCCGCCCTGCGCGGCGTTCTCGAGGAAGCTGCGGTCGGCGCGCACCAGCTTGCTGGTGTCGCCGGCGGCGCCCCGAGTGGTGGTCTGATCCGTTGCGGTCGTGGCGGGCATATTGCCGGGCGCCGTGTTCTTCGGCGCGGTGCTGGTGCCTTGCGCCATCACCGCGGAGGACAGCAGCAAGGAACAGGCGGCGGTACTGAGGACACTGAGTGCTGCGGTACGGATAGGCATGGCGTGTTCTCCCTTGAACGTGGATGGGTACGCATCGTTCAGCAATATCCGCGCCCAACTTCGGGACCCGGCGATGACGGGCCGCGCAACGCGGCTTGTGCAGGGATGTCGTGTGCCGCCGCAGGGACGGCGGCGCGTCCAGGCCGGCGAAAAAATTGCATGCGACGGTAAAAACGCCCGGCCCGGCGGCCGACCTGGCGGGCAGTGCAACGCGGTGCCGCGTCTCCGTACACATAACGCGCCGCAGCGCATGCAAAAACGGCGTTTCAGACGGTGCCCGTAGTAGAATTGCCCCCACTCAAACCGATGTCCCTGCCGCATGCCCGAAGAGCGAACGAGTCTGGCGGAAACGATCCGCGCCACCATCGAACAGGAGATTCTCTCCGGCAAGCTGGCCAGCGGCGCCCAACTCGACGAGCAGCAATTGCTGTCGCGTTTCTCGGTATCGCGTACGCCGGTGCGGGAGGCGTTGATCCGGCTGGCGTCGGCCGGGCTGGTCGATCTGGTGCCGCGCCGCGGCGCGATCGTATCGGCTATCACGCTGCGCGAATACGTTGCGATGAGCGAGATCCTGGTCCAGCTCGAGGCCTTGGCGGCCCAGTTGGCGGCGCGGCGTATCACCGAGTCCGAACGGGAGGCCTTGCGCGAAGCCTATGCGGCCTGCCAGGAGGCGGCGGCGCAGGCCAGCGCCGACCGCTATCGCGAGGCCAACGACCGTTTCCACGCGGTCATCTACGAGGCCTGCCGCAACGAGATCCTGAGCGCGCAGGTTCGCACCATGCGGGCCCGCATGCGGGGCATGCGGGACTACCGCTTCGAGAAGCCCGCCCGCATTCGCGCCTCGCTCGAGGAGCATGGCGCGGTGATGGAAGCGATCCTGCGCGGCGATGAAGACGCGGCGGCGCGGGCGATGGTCGAGCACATCTCGACCGGCGGCAATGTCTATGCGGACATGATCGCGTCGATGCCGGACGAGGCCGTCGGCGCCAGGGGGCCACGCTGACCGCGGTCGCCCCGGCAAACGCAAAAACAAGCGATCAAACGATCGCTCAAGCAACCGCTTGAGCCACCGCGCCCGAAAACCCCAGGAAGCGCTGAAGCAATCGCTCAAGCAAGGGCGCCGGGTTTCAGTCGATCTTCACGCCCGCCTGCACCGTGCGTTGCAGCGCGTTCTTGCCATCCTGCTGCGCCCATTGCCTGAACTCGGCCGGCGAACGCGACGGCGCCGGTTCGCTGCCGTTGTCGACCAGCCGCGTGCGAATCGCCGGATCGGCCAGCACCTTGGTCGCAACGGCATAGAGCTTGTCCGTGACCTCCTTCGGCAGTCCCGCCGGTCCGAACAGCCCGAACCAGAAGGTGTAGTCGAAGCCCGGCAAGCCTAGCTCGGCAATGGTCGGCAGGCCCGGCGCCACGGCCGAACGCTGCGGCGTCGTGACGCCGATCATCTTGACCACCCCCTGCGTGCCGAGCGGCAGTACCGACGATGCCGTGCCGAAGGAAAACTCCACCTCGCCCGCGGCCACCGCCTGCAATGCCGGTGCGCCGCCCTTGTACGGCACGTGCGTCATGTCGACGCCGACCGCATTGGCGAACGACAGCCCCGCGACGTGCGGCGAGCCGCCGATCCCTGACGACGAGTAGTTGAATTTGCCGGGATTCGCCTTCGCCTTGGCGGCCAGCGTTTTCACATCGCCGATCCCCAGGTCTTTGTTGACGGCCAGGATCAGCGGCGAGATGGTCAGGCGGGTGATCGGCGTGAAACTGTCGGCCTTGTACTTGACCTTGTACAGGTGCTGGTCCATGCCGTAGATCGTCGCCGTGGCCAGCCCGAGCGTATAGCCGTCTGCCGGCGCTTGCGCCAGCCATGCCGATGCTAGCGTGCTGCCGGCGCCCGGCTTGTTCTCGACCACCACCGGCTGCCCCAGCTCCTTGGACATCGCCTCGCCGACCACGCGTGCAACGAAGTCGGCCGCGCCTGCCGGCGTGTAGCCGATTACCAGCCGAATCGGCTTGTTCGGATAGCCTTCCGCCCGGGCGGAGCCAGGCGCGGTGGCGGCGATCAGCCCCGCGGCCGCCAGGGCCGCGACAGTGGCAGAGGCCGCAGAGGCCGCTGTGGAATGGCTGTGCATCGGTGTCTCCTTGTCGTGTTGTATGAGTCGATGGGGCTCTGCGGCCCCACGTCGATCGTCAGGCCGATCGTCAGGCGATCGCGCCCTTGTCGCGCCACTGCGCGATCAGCTCCGGCGCAAAGCCCAGCTCGCCAAGCAGCTCGTCGGTCTGCTCGCCGGGGTCCGGCGCCGCGCGCGCGAAGCGCTCGGGGTGGGGCGCGGCGGACAGGTTGATCGGCGAGCGCAGCAGGTCGAGTTCGCCCAGCACGGGATGGCGCGCGGTACGGGTCATGCCGAGGTGGCGCACCTGCGGGTCCTCGAAGGCCTGGCCGATATCGAGGACGGGGCCGCAAGGTACGCCGGCCGGATTGAGCCGCGCCATCAGTTCCGCGCAGCTAAAGCGCGAGGTATGGGCCTGGATCGCTTCGTCGAGCCTGACGCGGTTGCGGGCGCGCGAACGCGCATCGCGATAGTCGGCGTGGTCGATCAGATCGTGCGCCTCCAGTGCCTGGCAGAAGTTGGCCCACATCCGCTGTGTGCTGGCCGCGATATTGACCAGGCCATCGCTGGCGCGATAGGTGCCCATCGGCACCAGCGTCGGATGGGCGTTGCCTTGCTGCGTCGGCACTTCGCCGTCGACGGTGTAGCGCGCCGCCTGGAAATCCAGCTTGTTGAGCATCGCCTCGATCAGCGACGTATGGACCCATTGGCCGCGCCCGGTCCGTTCGCGATGGAACAGCGCCAGCAGAATCCCCTGGCCGAGGAACATGCCCGCTGTCGTGTCCGAAATCGCGATGCCGACGCGAATGGGACCACGCCCGGGCTCGCCGGTCACCGAGCTCAGCCCGCACATGCCCTGGACGATCTGATCGACCCCGGGGCGTTCGCTGTACGGGCCATCCTGGCCGAAGCCCGAGATGCTGGCGAGGATCACGCGCGGATTGCGCGCGCTCAGCGCCTCGTACGTCAGCCCCAGCCTCGCCTTGACCACCGACCGGAAGTTCTCGACCACCACGTCGGTGTTTTCCAGCAGACGCGCCAGGATCTGCGCGCCCTCCGGCGTCTTCAGGTCGACGCACATGCTGCGCTTGTTGCGATGAAGGTTTTGCTCGTCGGAGCCGCGGCGCTGGCCCGTCACCGAGCCGTGGTCCTTCGGCGGCGGCGGCTCCAGCCGGATGACGTTGGCGCCCCAGTCGGAGAGCAGACGTACCGCGGCCGGGCCCGCGCGGGCAACGGTCAGGTCAAGGACGTTGATGCCTTGCAGTGGGAGTTGGGTGTCGGATTGGACCATGGCGCGGAAAGGAATGATGGGGTGCGGCGAGTATACGCACAACGATGTTCCGTATACGAATAGGTGGTTATATGGATGCGGACGGCCGTTCGGTGTCCTAGACTTTGCGCTGTGCGGCTGGCTGTGGCCGATTTACGCTCGGGGCCAGGCCACGGCGTTGCGGCGCTAAGTGGCCTTTAGGCTACGGAGGTGTCTTCCCTTCAAGGATTCGTATGCATTCGGCGGCAATACAAATACAGAGAAACGGCGGCCCGGACGAACTGGAGTTCATCGACGTTGCCGTGCCGCCGCCGGGCGAGGGCGAGGTCCGGATCCGGCAGAGCGCGATCGGTGTCAATTTCGCGGACATCTACCAACGGCGCGGCAGCCATGGCCCCCATCAGCCGACGTCGTTCCCGATCGTCCTTGGCTCACAGGGGGCGGGCCGCATTGAAGCGGTAGGGCCGGGCGTCAGTGGACTGACGGTCGGCCAAGCGGTGGGGTGCTTCCAGCCCGGGGCCTATCAGGTCGTGCGCAACGTCTCCGCAGCACGCGTGGTGCCATTGCCCCCGCAGATCCCAGAAGACGTGGCGGGCGCCACGCTGCTGCGCGGCCTGACCGCGGAATATCTGCTGCGCCGGATATCCCCGGTCCAACCGGGCGATGCGGTGCTGGTGCATGCGGCCGCCGGCGGCATGGGCGTGATCCTGTGCCAATGGGCGCGAGCGTTGGGCGCGACGGTGATCGGCACGGTCGGCTCTGAGGCCAAGCGCGAGATCGCGCTCGCCCATGGCTGCCATCACGTGATCGACTACCGCCGCGAGGATTTCGTCGCCCGCACGCTCGAACTGACCGACGGCCGCGGCGTCGCGGTGGTCTACGACGCGGTCGGCAAGGACGTGTTCGTGCCGTCGCTGTCTTGCCTGCGACCGCTCGGCATGGCGATCAACTACGGCACCGCGTCCGGCGATGTCGAAGCGTTCGACCTGCAACTGCTGCATGCGAAGTCGCTGATGGTCTGCCGTCCCACGCTGCGTACCTTCATTTCCGATGCCGCCTCGCTGCGCCGGGGCATGGCGGCGCTATCCGAGGCGGTCGGCGCGGGCCATGTCCGGCTCGAAGTCGGCCAGCGCTTTGCCTTTGCCGACGCGCGCGACGCGCACCGGCAGCTCGAAGCACGGCAGACCAGCGGCGCCGTGGTGCTGATTCCGTAATTCCCACCGGTGATCGGAACCGGATTTACCAGGAGAACCGGCATGAAGCTCTATCACAGCTGGCTGTCCAGCGCGTCGCGCCGCGTGCGTTTGTGCCTGGCGGAGAAGGGCATTCGCTACGACAGCGTGCCGGTCGACATGCGCCGGCAGGAGCATCACTCCGCGGCCTATCTGGCCGTGAATCCCAACGGCGTGGTGCCGGGTCTGGTGCTGGACGACGGCAGGGCGCTGCATGAAAGCAGCACCATCTGCGAATACCTCGACGACACGCATCCGGAGCCGCCGCTGCGGCCGGCCGATCCCTATCGGCGTGCCGTGATGCGCAATTTCATACGCTGGACCGATGAGCGCGCGCTGCCGAATCTGCTGATCCTGAACTGGAGCCTGGTGTTCCAGGCGCAGGCGTCGCAGTGGACCGACGCCGAGCTGGCCGAGCGGCTGGCCCGCGTGCCGACCGCGCAGCGGCGTGAGGCCTGGCTGCGCGTCGCGCGACAGCCCTATACCGATGACGAGAAGCGCGCCGCGCTCGACCAGTTGAAGGCGATCGTGCCGAAGATGAAAGGGATGCTGGCGGACGGCCCATGGCTGCTCGGCGATCGCTACACACTCGCCGATATCGCCGCCGTGCCATTCGTGGCGCGCCTTGCCGAACTCGATGCCCAAGCGCTGTCGCCGGATAGCGCTCCTGCCGTGGCCGACTGGTGGCGGCGGGTCCAGGCCCGTCCCGCGTTTGCCGACGCGCGCATCGATCGCTTCGATGCCGCCCTGGCAAGCGCCTAGGCCGCATTCCTTTCCCGTTGATTCGACCACTCCCTCTTATTGCAAGGTCAGCCCATGTCAGACACCGGATCGCTCCCCATCCTCGAGATCGAAGACCGCATCGCCACCATCACGCTGAGCCGGCCGGAAGTCGCCAACCGGCTCGGCCCGGACGATTTGGCGGCGCTGCGCCAGCATGTCGATACGGTCAATGAGGCCGACGTGCTGGTGCTGCGCATCCGCGGCAGCGGCAAATACTTCTGCAGCGGCTTCGATATCGGCAAGCTGGCCGCGGGGCAGCGCGGCGCCGGGTTCGAGCCGCTGGTCAATGCGCTCGAGGATTGCCGTCCGGTGACGATTGCCGAGATTCACGGCGGGGTCTATGGCGGCGGCACCGATCTCGCGCTGGCCTGCGACTTCCGCATCGGGACGCTAGCCACCGAGATGTTCATGCCGGCCGCCCGCCTGGGCCTGCATTTCTATCAGCGTGGCATGGAGCGCTATGTCTCGCGGCTGGGTTTGAACGCCGCCAAGCATCTGTTCCTGACCGCGGAGAAGATCGATGCCGAGGCGATGTTCCGTTGTGGCTTCCTGACCGAACTGCTGCCGGCCGCGGCGCTGCGCGAACGCGTCGAGCAGCTGTCGTCCACCATCGCGTCGCTGGCGCCGATCTCGGTGTTCGGCATGAAGAAGCATCTGAACGCGATTGCGCGCGGTGTGCTGGACGTGGAAGCGCTGGCCGCGGATTTGCAGCGCTCGGTGCAATCGGAGGACATCAAGGAGGGGGCCATCGCCTGGAAGGAAAAACGGGTGCCGCGGTTTGTCGGGCGATAGTGCTTTCGGCGGCCAGGCCGGTAGGCCGTCACGTTCGTCAGGTCGTCAGGTTGCCAGGTCGTGAGGTCGTCACGTTCGTCAGGTCGTCAGGTTGCCAGGTCGTGAGGTCGTCCGGCGTTGCGCCGGAGCTCACGCAGCCATTTCCCGTTCCAGCGTTTCCTCGTTGAATCCGGTCAGGCAGTCGAGATCCAGCGCTCGGATCTGATCGGTCATGAAATCGATAAAGACGCGAATACGGGTTGGCAGGTGCTGGCGGCTCAGATAGCAGATGTAGTGGCCGCGATCGTCCGGTGCATGCCGGGCCAGCGCGACAATCAGTTCGTTCGCGGCGATGCGATCGCAGATCTGGTATCCCGCCATCTGCGCAATGCCCCATCCCTGCAGCACCGCATCGAGCACCAGGTCGGCGTCATTGAATGTGAGCCGCGCCGTGGGCATGTATTTGCGCACGGCACCGTCGACCTTGAATTCCCATTCGAATATCCGCCCGCTGGCAAAGCGGAAATTGATGCAATCGTGCTCGGCGAGTTGTTCCAGCGTCTGCGGCAATCCGTGCGCGGCCACATAAGCGGGCGATGCGCACAACGCCATCTGCATCGGAATCAACCGCTTGGCGATGATGCTCGAATCTTCGATGCGGCCGTTGCGGAATGCCACGTCGATTTGCTCGGAGGCGAAGTCGGTCGGCCGGTCATCGAGCAGCAGGTCGATGGCGATATCCGGATAGGCCTTCATGAAGCGTTCCAGCAGCGGGGCGACGATCTTCCTGCCGAAGCCCACCGTCGAGCTGATGCGGATCAGGCCGCGCGGCGGGCCCTCCCGGAGCTCCAGCATGTCGTTCATCGCTTCGACGATATGCGTCACGCCCTGGTGGCAGTTTTCGAAGAAACGCTGACCTTCGCGCGTCAACTGTGTGGTGCGCGTGGTACGAAGAAACAGCCGCGTACTGAGTTGCGTTTCCAGCTTCTGCACATTGCGGCTGACTGCGGAGCGGCCGATACCCAGGCGCTCGCCGGCCTTGGCAAAGCTGCCCTCGCTGGCGACGGCCATGAACGCCATGATGCCGGCATAGCTCGCGGCAAAGCTCGTGGAAAGCGCGTCGGCGCGATTGGGCAGGCTGAGGCGGAAGGCGCGTTCCGCTGTTTCCGGTTCGTTCAATTCAGCACTCCCTGAATGCATCGCCGCAAAAGATGGGGCGTGCCTGGATGCTAATCAGGCGCCGGTGTACGGTAAATGACAGCGTTCCCTGATTTTCTGCCAGGCTGCCATCCCGTTTCCGCGCGCTTTGCCAGGGGTGATCGGAATTGGTGCAGAAATGGAAACGGCGTCGCTTTGCCGCATTGCGGCATGGATACGGCGCTTGCACGCACTTGCACGCCCGTGCAGCTCTTGCATGCCCTTGCATGCCCTTGCACGCGCTTGCACGCGCTTGCACGCCATCACCGGCACGACATAACATCCGGTGTCCTCTTCCCGGCTGCCATGGAATTGAATCCTTCGCCTTCCACTTCCGCGCCCATTGAACCCATGCCGCGCAATGTCGTGTTCGTGCTGTATCCGGATGTCAGCCTGCTCGATTTCGCCGGTCCGCAGACGGTGTTCTGGGCCGCATCCCATTACGCCCACGAGCGCGGCATGCCGGGCTATCGCTGCCATGTCGCCAGCGAGTCGGGCGGGGCGGTAGCGGCGGTGGAGGGCACGGCGATGCAGACCGTGGCGCTCGATACATTGGACCTGCGCGCCGTCGACACGGTGATCGTGCCGGGCTCGCCGAACATTCTCCAGGTCGCCATCGACTCCGCATCGCTGATCGAATGGCTGGCCACCGTCGCCGCCAAGGTCCGGCGCACGGCCTCGGTCTGCAGTGGGGCGTTCCTGCTGGCCCACGCCGGGCTGCTCGATGGCAAGCGCGCCACCACGCATTGGGCGATGCTGCAGCGGTTCCACGAGATGTTCCCGACGGTCGACCTGGATGCCGATGCGATCTTCGTGCAGCAGCAGAACCTGTGGACCTCGGCCGGCGTGACTACCGGCATCGATCTGGCGCTCGCGATGGTGGAGGCCGATTGCGGCCACGAGGTTGCCCTCAATGTCGCCAAGGAACTCGCGGTCTACATGAAGCGCCCCGGGGCGCAGCCACAGCTCAGCGAGATGCTGATCACGCAGAGCCGCCAGGTACCGGTGTTCGAGACGCTGCATTTGTGGATCGTCCAGAATCTGGCCCGCGAAGACCTGTCCGTCGAGCAACTGGCCGATCGCGTCGGCATGAGCCCGCGCAACTTCGCGCGGGTCTACAAGGAAAAGACCGGGCGCACCCCGGCCAAGGGCGTCGAGCACTTCCGCATGGAGGCGGCGCGCGGCCTGCTTCAGGATAGGGACAAGCCGGTCGACCAGATTGCGCGCGAATGCGGCTTTGGCAGCGAAGAGCGCATGCGGGTCGCCTTCCAGAGGCACTTCGGGCTTTCGCCGAGCGAATACCGGCTGCGGGTCAATCGCTGATCCGCGCATCGCCTTCGAGCCATCCTCCGATTTTCGTCCCGCGTTCCGCCGCCGCGCCACGCGCCGCGGCCGGGATGCCTGCTGACCGCGCGATTGGTGCCAAACGGGAAACACCGTGGTCCGCGCGTCGGTCTGGTGCACACGATGCACGACCCCTAGCATGAGCGTGAAGTTGTTCGACTTTCCACTCACAGCAGGGAGAAGCATCATGAAGATCGTTGTCATTGGCGGCACGGGCCTGATCGGCAAGAAGGTCGTGGCGAGGCTGTCGGCACAGGGCCATGAGGTGATCGCCGCCGCGCCGCAAACCGGCGTCAACGCCTTGACCGGCGAAGGCGTTGCGGAGGCGCTGGCGGGCGCCAAGGTGGTAGTGGATCTCGCCAATTCGCCGTCGTTCGAGGACGCCGCGGTGCTGCATTTCTTCGAGACGTCGGGGCGCAATCTCGCCGCTGCCGAAAAGGAAGCCGGCGTGGCTCACCACGTTGCCCTGTCGGTGGTCGGTACCGACAAGCTCCAGCAAAGCGGCTACTTCCGCGGCAAGAGCGCACAGGAGGCACTGATTCGCGCGTCCGGCGTTCCTTACACGATTGTCCGCTCGACCCAGTTCATGGAGTTTCTCGGCGGCATCGTGCAATCCGCGGCGCAGGGGGACTCGATCCAGCTGTCGTCCGCGCTGATCCAGCCCATTTCGTCGGACGACGTCGCGCAGGCCGTCGCCGAGCGCGCGCTGGTCGCCCCGGCCAACGGCATCGTCGAGATTGCCGGACCCGAGCAGTTCAAGATGAGCGACCTCGTACAGCGCTATCTGCAGGCCATTGGCGATGCGCGCACCGTGCAGGTTGACCCCGCCGCGCGCTACTTCGGCGCCGAGCTTCAGACGGGCACGCTCGTGCCGGAGGGCGAGGCGCATCTCGGGCGCGTCAGCTTCGAAGACTGGATGCGCAAAACGCAAGCCCACTAGGCGCGGCGTAGCGATGGAAAGCAAGCGGCTCAAACCGCCACCGCTGACGCTGCTCGACCGATATCGCGGACGCGATTTCGCGGCGCTGTACTCGACCACCGTGACAGTGTCCGGAGGCGAGTCCGGGCACGGCCGCGCCTCCGGGATCGCGCGGTCCGACGATGGCAATCTGCATCTCGAATTGCGGTTGCCGGCGGCGCTCGGCGGCCCGGGCGGCGGGACCAATCCCGAGCAACTCTTTGCCGCAGGATTCGCGGCGTGCTTCCACGGGGCCTTGAGCCTGCTGGCCCAGCGCGCGCAGATCGATGTCACCGCGATGACGGTCGCAGCCAAGGTCTCATTCGGCCGCGATCCCAGCGACGGCGGCTACGCCTTGATTGCCGAGATCCATATCCGCATGCCGGGGGTCGACAAGCCCGTCGCCGAAGAACTGGTTCGCCATACCGAGCGCTTCTGTCCCTACGCCAAGATGGCGCGGGAAGGCATTCGCACCGTCATCACCGTATCGGTTTGAAGAGGTGCATCCGCGATTGGTGCCGAAGCGACAACAGAGTGCGCACCTTGGCGGTACTACCGGGAAAAGGGCCTCAACCCTACGATGCCATCCAGGCCGAGCCGCATGGATTCGCGATGCGGTCTCGGTGAAGCCAGCAGTCAATCGAATTCACCAGGAGCCACCATGACCCAACGCATCAATTATTTCCAGCAATCTCCGGAACTGTCCAAGAAGCTGATCGAGCTCGGCACGATGTTCCAGAAGACGACGATCGAGCCTCATATCCGCGAGCTCGTCGAGATCCGCGCGTCGCAGCTCAACGGCTGCGGCTTCTGCGTCGACATGCACATCAAGATGGCGAAGATCCATGGCGAGCGCGAACTGCGCCTGCATCATCTGGCCGTCTGGCGCGAATCGACGCTGTTTTCGCCGCGCGAGCGCGCCGCGCTGGCGTGGACCGAGGTGCTGACCCATATCCCGGCCCACGGCGTGCCCGACGACATCTACGAGCGCGTGCGTACCCAGTACAGCGAGAAGGAGCTGTCGGACCTGACCTTCCTGGTCGGCGCGATCAATTCCTGGAACCGCCTGAACGTCGCGTTCCGCACCGTGCCGGGCTCGTCCGACAAGGCATTCGGCCTCGACAAGGCCAACCTGGAGTAAGGCGATGAAGCCAGTCACTGCTTTCGCGGCAACGCTGCTGCTGTCCTCCGTGATGATGGTGCCGCCCGCCATCGCGGCAGGCGAGGGCGTCTCGTTCAAGTCGCTGCTGACGCAGCCATTGCCCGAATACCCTGGCAAGGAAGTCGAGATGATCGTCGTCGACTACGCGCCGGGCGGCGCCGACCCCGTGCATCGCCATGACGCACACGGCTTCGTCTATGTGCTGGAGGGCAGCATCGTGATGGGCGTCAAGGGCGGCAAGGAGGTCACGCTCAAAGCGGGCGAGACCTTCCACGAAGGTCCGAACGACATCCACACCGTCGGGCGCAACGCCAGCAAGACGCAACCGGCGAAGTTCGTGGTGTTTCTGATCAAGAAGCAGGGCACGCCGATTCTGACGCCGGTGAAGTAGGGCGCGCGAATATCGACATACGTTTTACTTCGTTCTCCTGGCGGAATGGGACTCATACCATTGTCTGGTCCCATTCATGCCACGGAGAAGCGATGAGCGCCGTCATCCAGGATCGTCCTGCCATCACGTCCAGCGAGCTGGACATCGTTCCGGTTTCGCCCCGCATCGGGGCCGAAGTGCGCGGATTGCGCCTGTCCGGGTCGCTGGACCCGAGCACGCTGGAGGCGCTGAAAGCCGCCTTGCTGCGACATCGCGTGCTGTTCCTGCGCGGGCAGCAGCATCTGGACGACGCCACGCACCAGGCGTTCGGCCGGCTGTGGGGCGAGATCGAATCGCATCCGACCGTTCCCGCGCCCGACGGCACCACCTTCCTCGAACTCGACTCGCGCCATGGCGGCCGCGCCGATTCCTGGCATACCGACGTGACCTTCAAGGTCGCGCCGCCCAAGGTCTGCATTCTGCGGGCCGTGGTATTGCCTCCGGTAGGCGGCGATACGGTATGGGCCAACACGGTGGCCGCCTATGACGCGCTGCCGGAAGAACTGAAGGCGATCGCAGACCGGCTGTGGGCTGTCCATGGCAACGACTTCGATTACGCCGAGACCCGCGTTGACGAGGGTGCCAGCCAGCAGGAAGCAGAAGGGCGCAAGAAGTATCGTGCCGTCTTCACGCGCACGGTGATCGAGGCCGAGCATCCGGTCGTGCGGGTCCATCCGGAAACCGGCGAACGGGCGCTGCTGCTGGGGCATTTCATCAAGCGGCTGTCGCGGTTATCCACCAGCGAATCGCGGCATCTGCTCGAGGTTCTGCAAAACCGCGTGGTGCGGCTGGAGAACACCGTGCGCTGGCGCTGGTCGCCCGGTGACGTGGCGATCTGGGACAACCGCGCCACGCAGCACTATGCGCTCAACGACTACGGCGACCAGCACCGGGTGGTGCGGCGCGTGACCGTCAGCGGCGACGTGCCGGTCGGTGTCGACGGCCGGCGCAGCGTGGATCTGACTGCCGCCGCGCAGCAGTGATTCATGCCAATGCATCGGGACATGACATGACCACTGCAATCGACCCTGACGATTCCGCGGCTGCGCCGCTCTTGAGTGCAGAGGCGGCAGGCACGCCCGACCCTGGCCGACGCCGCGTGCTGCGCGCCGGTGTGGCTCTGGGTGCCGGTGCGCTGCTGGCCGCGCCGGCATTCGCGCAAGGCGCGAAGAAGTACGCCGGCGTCGTGCTCAACGTCTCCGCATTCAGCGCGCCATACCAGAAGCTGCTGCGCCAGTGGCTGCCCGAGTTCGAGGCGCAGACCGGCATCAAGGTCAACTTCGACACGCCGTCCTTTCCGGTCTACAACCAGCGCGTCGATCTGGAACTGTCGACCAAGGGCTCGGGCTTCGACGTGGTGAACGTGACGTTCATCTATTCGAGCCGCTGGATCCAATCGGGTTGGCTGACGCCGCTCGACGATTTCGTCAAGGATCCTGGCCGTACGCCAGCCGACTTCGATATCAACGATTTCCTGCCCGGGGCCCGCGCGCCCGAGACGGGTCGCGATGGCAAGCTCTACGGCGTGCCGTGGACCGCCGAGGTGACCATCAGCGCCTCGTCGCGCTTCGATCTGGTCAAGGCGGCGGGACTCGCCTATCCGGATACCACCGACGATCTGGTCAAGACCCTGAAGGCTGTCAATCGCAAGGAGCGCGTTGCCGGCTTCGTCACCGATAACCACTACGGCTGGACCTTTCCGCCGTATCTGCATGCCTTTGGCGGCGACGTCTTCCGCAAGGCGCCGGACGACCTGTATCCCACGCTCGATACACCGGAAGCGATTGCCGCGGCCGATTATTTCGCGCGCCTGCTGCGCGAGTTCGGCCCAGACGGCGCCGTCTCGTATACGCCAGACCAGGCCGTGCAGGCGCTCAAGGCCGGCCGCAGCAATTTCAGCACGCTGGGCCAGATCTATCTGTCGCAGGTCGGCGATCCCGCCTCGAGCAAGGCGGCGCAAACGGCGGCATGGGGCCTGGTGCCGAAGGGCCCGGCCGGGCGTTTCCCGGGCACCGCGGTGCACGGCTATGGCATACCGATCGGCAGCAAGAACAAGGATGCGGCCTGGCAGTTCATCGTCTGGGCCACCTCGAAGACGATCACGCGGCGGGCGGTTGCCGCCGGCTATGGCTCGCCGTCGCGCCGCTCGGACATCGACGCCGATGTGTTCCGCAAGCGGCAAGTCGTCAACGGCTATGACATCGCGAAGCTGTGCACCGATTCGATCGAGCTGTCCGGCAAGCAGGGGCATATGAAATACCGTACCGTCTCGGTCTATCCGCAGGTCGATCAGCAGCTGAACAAGGCGATCGAGCTGATCGTATCCGGTCAGCAGAGCGCGGCCGGCGCGATGAAGCAGGCGCAGGCCGCGGCGATCGCCGAGCTCAAGCGGGCGGGTGTGGCGGTCTGATGGCGGATTCCGTTTCGATCCGGCACGGCGCGGCGCCGCATGGCTGGGAAGGCGAACGGCGGCGTGCCTTCCTGTTCGGGCTCGCGCCGTCGCTGTTGATCCTGGGCGTCATCACGCTGGTGCCTGCGGCGGCGCTGCTGCTGATCAGCCTGACGCCGCTGAACCTGCTCGACCCCGTGGGAACGTTCCGCTTCGACGATCCGCTGGTCAACTACCGGCAGTTGCTCGACGATCCCCGCTTTATCGGGTCGCTATGGGTCCAGGTGCGTCTGTCGCTCTCCAGCGTGACCTTGCAGCTGGCTCTTGGCCTGGCAATTGCGCTGCTGCTCAATGCGCATTCCCGCGTACTGGCTGCGATTCGCTCGGTCTTCCTGATTCCCATGGTGCTGCCGCCGATCGTCGTCGCGCTGATCTGGAAGATCCTGTACACGCCCGACGTCAGCCCGCTGCATCGCGCGCTGGAGCAGATCGGCCTGCCGCTGCGGTCGCTGATCGCCAATCCCGATACCGCGTTGTGGGCCATCAGCATTGCCGAGACTTGGCAGTGGTTTCCGTTCACGATGCTGATGGTGCTGGCGGCATTGCAGATGATCCCCGACGAGCCGCTGGAAGCGGCGCGCATCGATGGCGCGAACCGCTGGCAGTTGTTCCGCTACATCGTGCTGCCGTATATCCGGCCGGTGCTGGTGGTGTGCGCGCTGTTCCGGCTGATCGACAGCTTCAAGGCGTTTCCGCTGATCTACGTGCTGACCAATGGCGGACCGGGCACGGTAACGGAGGTCACCAACTTCTACGGCTTTATCCAGGCGTTCAATTTCTCGTATTGGGGTTATGCGAGCGCGATTGCCGTGGTCATGCTGGTGGCGGTGTTTGCCATCAGTTGGTCGATCAGCCGGTTCAAGGGGAGCGATGGGAATGAACGCCACGACTGACACGCTGCGACTGCCACCCCGCGACAGCGCCGGCGAGCACGCTATGCCGGCGTTGCAGCGGCCGTGGGCAAGGCCGCTGGCCTGGCTGCGTCGCCACGGCCGTGCCGCCATGGCCATCGTGTTGCTGCTGGTGCTGATGTTCCCGTTCCTGTGGCTGGTGCAGATCGCCTTCCGGCCGGCCGAGGGCGCATTCGACGACAGTCTGCTGTTTACGCCCACGCTCGAGGCATTCCGCGCGCTGCTGGAGGGCAACTTCGCCCGCTCGTTCGCCAACAGCCTGCTGGTCAGCTCGCTGTCCACGGTGCTGTCGCTGGCGATCGGCGTGCCGGCCGCCTACGCACTGACGCGATGGCGTTTCCGCGCGCGCGGCCGGGTGGCGCTGTGGATCCTGATCACGCGGATGGCGCCGCCGATCGCCTTCACGATCCCGTTCTTCCTGGCCTACCGCTGGATCGGCTTGCTCGACACCGTCTGGGGGCTGGCCCTGGTCTATCTGACCTTCAACCTGGCCGTGGTGATCTGGCTGATGCAGGGCTTCTTCGAGGCGGTACCGGCCGCACTGGAAGAGGCCGCGTGGATCGACGGCTGCGGCGTCTGGAGTGCATTCTGGCGCGTCACGTTGCCGCTCGCGGCGCCGGGCGTGGCCGCCACCGCCGTGCTGTGCTTCATCTTCTCCTGGAACGACTTCTTCTATGCGCTGATCCTGACCCGGACCCATGCCGTCACGGCGCCCGTCGCGATCGTCAATTTCCTGCAATACGAAGGCTGGGAATGGACCAAGATCGCGGCGGGTGGCACGCTGGTGATGCTGCCGGTGGTGGCGTTTACGCTGCTGGTGCGCAAATACCTGGTGCGGGGACTGACCGCCGGCGGCGTCAAGGACTGACTGCGGACCCGCAATTCCATTCCGAAGGACTCATGGCTTCCATCTCTCTCCGACATTTGCGCAAGACCTACGGCAGCACCGAGGTCATCCACGACCTGTCGATCGATATCCGCGACGGCGAGTTCGTCGCGCTGGTTGGCCCGTCGGGCTGCGGCAAGTCCACGCTGCTACGCATGGTGGCAGGCCTTGAGCCGATCACTGCGGGCGAGATCCGGCTGGGCGATCGGCTGATCAACGATGTGGCGCCGCGCGATCGCAATATCGCGATGGTGTTCCAGAACTACGCGCTCTATCCGCATATGACGGTGGCGCAGAACCTGGGCTTCTCGCTGAAGCTGCAGGGCCTTGCGAAGGCAGAGATCGCGCGGCGCGTGCAGGCCGTGGCGGAAACGCTCGGTCTTTCCGCCGTTCTCGACCGCACGCCGCGCCGCCTGTCGGGCGGGCAGCGCCAGCGCGTGGCCATGGGTCGCGCGATCGTGCGCCAGCCGGAAGCCTTCCTGTTCGACGAGCCGCTGTCGAACCTCGACGCCAAGCTGCGCGTGCAGATGCGCACCGAGATCAAGGCGCTGCACCAGCGGCTGGGGACCACCACGCTATACGTCACGCACGATCAGGTCGAGGCGATGACGATGGCCGATCGCATCGTCGTGCTCAAGGATGGGGTGGTCGAACAGTCCGGCGTGCCGCTGGAACTCTACGATCGCCCGCGCAATGCCTTTGTCGCGGGCTTCATCGGCTCGCCGGCAATGAACTTCTTGCGCGGGCGCGTGCAACGCGACGGTCCGCCTTCAATCCTGACCGACGATGGGCTGCGGCTGCCGCTCGCTCGCGCTCCCGAGGCAATGCATGGACATGAGGTGCTGTATGGCGTGCGGCCCGAGCATTTCACCCTCGGGGAGGGCGACGCGCTGGAGGCGGGCGTCGTCGTGGTCGAACCGACGGGCTCCGAAACGCTGATTGCGGCCAAGGTCGGTGGCCATCAACTGGTGGCGGCATTCCGCGATCGGGTGCAGGCGCGCCCCGGCAGCCCACTGTGGCTCAGGCCGCGAGTCGAGCATGTCCATCTGTTCGATGCGGCATCGGGGCAACGCTTGAACTGACGGCCAAATTCCGCTTCGCCGATTTCGGTACCATGCCGCGTTACGGCATGACAACCGAAATGGAGGGAGCGGACATGCAACGCGACCATCGTCAAGACATGGCACTGGACGAAGGCCAGATTCGCGATTTCATCGAGCGCGGTTTCGTTAGAGTCGACGGTGCCTTTCCTCGTGCGCTGGCGGAGGAGGCGAGGGCGATCCTGTGGAAAGACACGGGCTGCGCTCCCGACGATCCGTCCAGCTGGACCAGGCCTGTGATCCGGCTCGGCATGTATTCGCAGCCGCCGTTCATCGAGGCCGCAAACACACCTGTGTTGCGCCAGGCGTTCGATCAGCTGGTCGGCGCCGGGCACTGGCTGCCCTGCATGGCGATGGGGACCTTCGCCGTGCGCTTCCCTTCGTCAGACGATCCCGGCGACGCCGGCTGGCATGTCGACGTGAGCTTCGGCTGGGACAACCCCGACTTCATGGAGTGGCGCGCCAACGTCAGCTCGAAGGGCAGGGCATTGCTGATGCTGTTCCTGTTCTCGGACGTCACCGAGCGAGACGCGCCGACTCGCATTCGAATCGGCTCGCATCTCGATGTTGCCCGGATGCTGGCGCCAGCCGGCGATGCCGGCCTGACGTTGCGCGAGATCGTCGCGGGCTTGCAGGAAACGGAACGGCGTCCGGAGGCGCTGGCGACCGGGGAAGCCGGAACGGTGTATCTGTGCCACCCGTTCCTGGTGCATTCGGCCCAGCCGCACTGCGGCACGACGCCGCGGTTCATGGCGCAGCCGCCGTTGCTGCCGCGGGAGCCGCGACAGCGAGAACGGCAAGACGGCGCGTATTCGCCCGTGGAATTGACGATCCGGCGCGGGCTGAGCGGATAGGGCTACGTCGTCGGTTATCGAGCCGCCGCCAATTGAAGCGACGGCTTCCGCGACGCCGGCATCGGGACAGGGCCGGCCTCCAGCCGGAATCGCGCCACCACGCTTTGCAGCTCGCGCGCCTCGTCGGCCAGCGCGTTCGATGCGGCGGCCGCCTGTTCGACCAGCGCGGCATTCTGCTGCGTCACGGTGTCCATCTGCGTGACCGCCTCGGCGACCTGCGCGATGCCGCTGCTCTGGTGCTCGGACGCGGTACCGATTTCGCCCAGCAGCGTCGTTACGTGCCGAACCGCTCCGACGATTTCCTGCATCGTCTGGCCGGCCTTGCCGACCAGCGTCGAACCGCTGCCGACCTGCTGCACCGAATCGTCGATCAGGTCCTTGATCTCGCGCGCCGCCGCCGCGCTGCGCTGAGCCAGCGTGCGCACTTCACCGGCCACCACCGCGAAGCCGCGGCCCTGTTCGCCGGCGCGCGCTGCTTCCACCGCGGCGTTCAGCGCCAGGATATTGGTCTGGAAGGCGATGCCCTGGATCACGTCTACGATATCGGCGACCTTCTTCGAGCTGGTGTCGATCGCCTGCATCGTGTCGACCACGGCGGTCATCACCTCGCCGCCGCGCTCGGCGATGCCCGACGCCGACTGCGCAAAGCGGTTGGCCTCGCGCGCACGTTCGGTGTTCTGCTGCACCATCGCGGTCAGCTCGCTCATGCTCGACGCCGTTTCCTCCAGCGTCGCGGCCTGCTGCTCGGTGCGCTGCGACAGATCGGTATTGCCGGCAGCGATCCGGTGCGAGGCCTCGGTGATCGAGTCGGTGGACGTCTTGATCCGGGTGATCAGGTCGGTCAGCATGTCTTCCATCCGACCGAGCCCGCCCAGCAGCGCGCCGAAGGGGCCGTTGCGCTCGGTCTCGAATTCCTGGCTCAGATCACCGGCCGCGACCGTTTCGGCGATCAGTTCGGCCTCGGCCAGCGGCTGCTGAATGCCCTTGGACAGGGCATGGACGCTGGCCACCGCCACCAGCAGGGCGGCGATGCCAAGGCCCGCCATCCATTCGGTGGTGGTGGTGATCTGTTGATCCAGCTGGGTCAGCGCGGGCGCGCTCTTGGCGGCGGAATCGACGGCATGGGCCGCCTCGCCGATGGCGCGCAACTGCGTGACGCCCATTGCCAGCGCGATGGCCAGTATCAACAGCACCGCGCCAAAGCACGCGGTCAGCCTTGCCCGGATGGACCAGTTTCCGATATGCATTTCTCCCTCCGCTCCCCTTTGTTGTGGTTTGGCGCCCGGCATGCAGGCGACTTGGCGGGCCGGACGGCGACGGTCCGGTTTTTTACCCCCAACGCGGATTGACGGCACGGCAGGAGAAAACTTGAGGGAAAAAAACGGGTGGCTTTTCGCGCCACCACGCGATCCTGTTGCGAGGCGCCGCTTCAGGACGCGAGCGCATCGGCTGGCGCCAATTCGACCCGATTGCCGCCCATGAATTTCGCGCGATACAAGGCGCGGTCCGCGGCAGCAAGCCGATCCACCAGCGTCGGTGCATGGTTTTCGAACTGCGCGAGCCCAACGCTGACGGTCGCCCGTATCCCGGTGCTGTCACTCTGGTGTGGGATCGTTTCGGCGAATCGCCTCGCTACCGTTTCCGCCAGCATCTTGGCGCGCAGCGCATCATCGCCAGATAGCAGCGCCGCAAATTCCTCTCCCCCGATACGAGCCAGAACCGCATCCGGTCCGAGCACGCTTTGGGCGATCTGCGCGAATGACTTCAGCACCTTGTCGCCGGTCTCGTGTCCGTGACGATCGTTGATGGCCTTGAAATGGTCCAGATCGAACGCGAGCACGGAAGTCGGCCCGCGCCCCTTGCAGCGATCGGCGATCAGCGCGCCCTGTTCAAAGAACCATCGGCGATTGCCGAGACCGGTCAGGTAATCCGTCTGCGATTGCCGTAGGAGTTGCCCGTGCGCCTCGTCGCGGATCAGCTTCAGCAGTGCCATCGGCAAGATGACCGAATACAGCACGCCCTCATAGATGGTGATCTTGCTGGCGACCGCCTGTATCGATGGTCCGTAGGCGGCCACCAACCCGGGGAGAACGAACGTCCTGGCCGCGTATATCGCTGCATGAATGCCAGCCACGACCACGACGATGCGCCGCGGCTGTAATGACTTCATCGCATCGCATCGCAGCATTTCCCAGGCCGTCAAGGCACTGACGATCGCGATCGGCACTGAACTGACGTGACTCCACACGAATTCCCGATGCTGCGGCCCCCATCCGGCCCATACCAGCGCCATGGCGATGAGCAGCCCGATGGAACTGGCCCGGTATTCCCGGCCGTTCAACGCTGCGACGCCGCGCAGCACAAGAAGATAGCCGCTCAGAACGAGCAGATTGCTCAGGGCCGAACCGATGGCTCCGGGCAGATCCCGACGGAACAGCACCGCCGCGCAGCCAATTGCCAGGGTCGCGAACCCCGCTGCCAGGATTCGCAATTCCCGGCTGCGCCTGGGGTTCGCCCGATGCTCCCAGAAAATCATTCCGGCACTGACCAGGAGCGTTCCGATAGCTAGGTGATAAAGGGTAAGGAGATCGACGTGCATGCCAAATGTAAAGACATTGCGCCGATACAGTGCGGCGGCCGCCGAATTTTACGTGGGAAATTGCATGGCGAGATCGGCCGGATACCAATACCCGCCCGCAATCCAAGAGGTTCAACGAGGAATACCGGTGAAGGCAGAGCGGATTGCGGGAACAGGCACTATTCCTGCTCGATTCCGGCCTCCTTGACCACCTTGCCCCATTTGGCCAGGTCGGACTTGATCAGCGCAGCGTAATCCTGCGGCGTGCCGCCCTGGACTTCGATCCCGGCCGCTTCGAGCTTGGCGCGGACCTCCGGCAGCTTCAATGCCGCGTTGATCTCGGTATTCAGCTTGGCAACGATGTCCTTCGGCGTGCCCGCCGGCGCCAGAAAGCCGCCATTGGTGTTGGCGTCATAACCTTTCAGTCCTTGCTCTTCCGCGGTCGGCACATTGGGCAGGGCCTTGGAGCGGTTCCGCGTCGAAACGGCGAGCGCGCGGACGTTGCCGGCCTTGACCTGCTCCTGGATCGCGCTGATGGTGTCGATGAAGAGCACCGTGCGGCCGGCCACGAGATCGGGGTGGGCAGCGGACGAGCCCTTGTACGGAATCAGCAGCATGTTGGCGCCACTGACCATGCGGAACATCTCCGCGGCCATCTCCTGCGCGCTGCCGCGACCGGACGTCGCGACCTTGGCCTCGCCCGGATTGGCCTTCATCCAACTGACCAGTTCGGGGACCGATTTGGCGGGAATTTTCGAATTGACCGCGAATACCAGCGGAATCACGTGGGTATAGACAATGGGCTCAAAGCTCTTTTCCGGATCCCAGCCCAGATTCTTGAAGAGGTATTTATTGATGTTGTGGCTGCCGCCGACGATGCCGATCGTGTAGCCATCCGGCTTGGCATTGGCCAGCACCGCGGTGCCGAGGTTGTTCGATGCACCCGGACGGTTCTCGACGATAAAGGGCTGCCCGAGTTTGACCGCCAGCTTTTCTCCGACCACGCGGGCGATCAGATCGATGCCGCCGCCGGCCGGCGCGGGCACGATGATGGTGACGGGGCGGGTCGGGTATTTTTGTGCCTGTGCGGACGACAGGCCAGGGGCCACGATAAGGGCGGCCGGGACGGCCAGGGACGTGAGCAGCTTGGTAAATGGCATGGTTGTCTCCTCTGGTTCTGGTCAACTGTTGTGTCAACTCTGATGCTGCGTCCGGAATGCCGGGGGCGCCGGGAAGCCCGGGGCGCCGGAAAGCCGGGCAGCCGGGCAGCCGGGCAGCCGGGGAGGGATCGATCGCGCTGCGTTCAGGTGGTCAGGCTCATCGTAGGCCGGCCGCCGGCCAGCGCCTGGGCCACGCTTTCGAGCACCATCTGCGCCATCGCGGTACGAGTCTCCCAGGTCGCGCTGGCGCGATGGGCCTGCAGCGTCGTGCGATCGGATTCGCGCAAGGCCTGCGGTACGCGCGGCTCGTCGACGAACACATCCAGGCCAGCGCCCGCGATGCGGCCGGCCGCCACGGCTTCGCCCAAGTCGGCTTCATTGACCAGCCGGCCACGCGCCACGTTGACGAGATAGCCGCGCGGGCCCAGCGCGTCGAGCACCGCGGCATCGACAATGCCCTCCGCCTTGTCCGCCGCCGCGCAAAGCACCAGCGCATCGCTGCGGCGCGCCAGCTCGCGCAGGTCGGTCACGAATTCGTGGGGCACGTCATCCATGCGGCGCAGGTCGGTGTAGCGGATGGGGCAGCCAAACGCCGCGGCCCGCGTTGCTACCGCCCGGCCGACACGCCCCATGCCCACGATGCCGACATTCATGCCGCTGAAGCGGCGGGCAAGCGGAATCGCGCTCGGCTGCGGATACAGCTCCCACTGACCATCGCGCACGAAACGGTCTCCCGCGCAGATATTGCGACAGGCCGCGATCAGCAAGCCGATAGCGAGGTCGGCCACATCTTCAGTCAGCGCGCCCAGGGTCGCGGTGACGGCCAGATTGCGGCCACGACAATATTCCAGGTCCACCGCATCGGTGCCCACGCCATTGATGGCCACCACCTTCAGCGCCGGCAACTGTTCCAGCATCGCCCGTGAAATCCCCGTGTGTCCGCCGGTAATGACGGCCTGGATGGAAGGCCCGTGCTCCCGCAGCCATGCCGCCTGATCGGCGATCTCGAAGTACTTGTGCACGTCGTATAGCGAGGCGAGCTCGTCGTTGATCGCGGGAATCAGGATGGGATTGAGTTGCAGGATTTGCGGCTTCATGTGCGTCAGCGTTTGGGTGTTTGAGCGAGGCGTTGAACGTTGACGGCATAGTAGGTAATACTTGATCGTGATGGCAATATTGATCTATAAAATCAACATATAAACGTTGACAGTCACCCCGATGAGCTCCTGGATATCGATGGACGAGGCATGCCGACAGCTCGGCGTGCGACCGCAGACGATCTACGCCTACGTCAGCCGCGGCAAGCTCGAAGTCATGACCGACCCAGTCGACACTCGCCGCAGCCTGTACCGCGCGGAGGACGTGGCGAGCCTCGCCAAACGCAAGCAAGCCGGCCGAAAGCACGAAACCCTCGCCACCAATACGCTGTTTGGCGCGGAACCGAGCATCCCGGCCGCGCTTTCCACCTTCGTACGCGAGCGGCTGTACTACCGAGGGCAGGACGCGGTGTCCCTGGCCGGCTCGGCCACCCTCGAAGACGTGGCGCAATTGCTGTGGGACGCGCAGCAAGCGGTGGACTTCTCGTGCTCCTCCCGGGTCGCCAACCCCGGACGTGTCGCGGCGTTCAAAACCCTCGCTACGCTGGCCGCGACCGGCCACTCCACGCATGGGCGCATGACAAGGGTCCTGCATGTCGAATGCCAGAGCCTGGTCGGCCAACTCGCCAATGCGTTTGGCGCGCAACCGGGCCAACAACCGTTGCACCTTCGCTTTGCGCAAGGGTGGAAACAACCGGCGCACGTGGCCGAGCTTCTGCGGACGGCCATGGTCCTTTTGGTCGACCACGAACTGACGAGCTCCGCCTTTGCGGCTCGCATCACGGCATCAACGGGCGCCTCCCTGCCGGCCTGTCTTCTTGGAGGGCTCGCCACGCTGTCCGGCCCCTTGCACGGCGACGCCTCGGGTCGCGTCAAGGCGCTATTCGATGAAGTGGGGCGGCAGGGCGAAGAACAGGTGATCGCGCATCATCTGTCTACGGGATTGCCTCTGCCTGGTTTCGGGCACCACCTGTATCCCGATGGCGATCCGCGGGCGGCAGCGTTGTTGGCGATGTTCGAGCCGCCGGAAGCGATAGCGCGCTTCATCGAGAAGGCGACAAGGCTGACGGGGCTGCAGCCGAATATCGACGTCGCGCTGGCGGCGATGGTTATCCATTACGGGCTGCCGAACGATGCTGCCTTTGCGATGTTTGCTACGGCGCGAAGCATTGGACTGCTCGCGCACAGCCTGGAGCAATTGGGAGTGGGGCAGGTGATACGGCCGCGGGGGCGGTATGTGGGGGTGGTGACGGGGAGGGGGGGAGAGCAGTGAGGTTCGGGGAGCGATACGGTGGGCAAAATGCGCGTGTATAGCAGTGACAACGACTCCGGCCCACTCATGCGTCATTGAATCCGTTTCCTCCAGGGAGGACGTCGTCTGAAATCGAAATGATCGGAGGCGTCGATCCTTTCGCTCCGAGTTTCGAACGTGGAGGCCTCGGAGTAGTTGGCCAACGGGTCTCGTCTCCGGCAGCAAAGCGGTCACTCACGGGATTATCATGCAAGTCGGCACTCGTTCATTGGGGGCGTCGCTAAGGCTTGTGGCCGTATTGGTAGTTACGTTGCAACTTGCCGAGTTGCTGTTTTTAGATCTGCGCCGTGTTAGCCTGGTCTTGAGGGAGTGGCGGTGGAGTTGCCTCAGGTGGCTGCGCAAATGCGGTGAGATACCCGGCGCCATTTTCTTCAAGAAGTAAGCAAAGCTCTCGCGTTTCGAAATGGTCTGATGCCGCGACCTTCTTTATAAACGTCGAGAATGCATGCGCACCGATTAGATCGGCACCGGTAAGCCTAGGCATCTGGATAATTCTAGTCAGATCATCCTTCGTCATTACATCGAAGAGCGGCAGAATAATGCGCGTCATGACGTCGTTCGCCTGATTCCAACTTTTCACTTCTGAAAGGATCTCAAGTGCTCTCGGTCGTGTCAGCAATTCCGCACCGCTTACAATTGCGGCGGCTAGCTCATCGGCGCTGAATTGACATATGCGTGCCTCGATTGCTGTCTGAAGGGAGGGGATGCGATGAAGCCCATGAAGGCAGGGAATAACATCAGGCGCGGCGGAATGCTGGGTAAAATGGTTAACTTTGTCTCGGGCCTGCATACTGAGGCCATCCCAAGCCCAGATCACATGCGTTAATAAGGTGATGGCGAACGGTAATTGCTGGTCTGGTACTTCAATGATGACCTTGCCAAGTTGCTGCGTAACTCTCGGCTCTACCTCTCCGGGAAAGATCGCAAAAGTGGCAGCAAGTGCAGCGCAAACCTGTTTCTTTCCAAAAAGATCGCGCCCTTCCGTAACGAAGTCGAAGATCAGCATGTCAATAAAGCCTCGCAGAAGCGAGGGGGTAGGGCGTCCAAGCGGGGACGCTCGAAGTTGAACGGCGGCCTTCTCCGCGTCGAGCGGGAAATACTGCGACGTTATCAGCGTTCTTAACGTTGTAAGAGCAGCCTTTCCTTGGATAGGCGGTAACGCCAAGACATGGTGGACTGCGTTGCGCAGGTGGAGTCGGGCCTGTTCCGGACTAGGTTGATAGGGCTGGCCCATTCGCTGGAATGAGGGATGTGCACACCTGTGGCGGTCATCCCTTAGGCGATCCAGGTCAGTAAACTGGTGTTGATCAAAAAGCTGAAATGAATCTCGACAAGTTTTGAGGATTGTTCGCTCGAATTCCAACGCGCTCTTGATGCCCTGTTCGTTACCAGCATCGATCTGCGCAAGATATGACTCGAAGCGAGTGTGTATCGTTGTCGCCGCGGCATCACCGTTGACGGATAGCTCGCGAATCTTGTCCACTAAATCGAACACAACCGCAATCCAAGTACTTACGATCGAAGCGCGGTATGCGCCTGCCCGGTAACACCGGATTGCCTCCTCAATGTACAGCTTTGAGTTTTCTGATCGACATTGTAGCGCGAGAATTTCGATATCAGAAATATTTTCGATCATGGTCTGCTTCACAGTAGGTCTGCCGCCGCCGAAAGACCGTGAAAACTTCGATACGCTTGCGCAGGAGAAAGCCGTTGGAAGACTTTAGAAGTCTTTGTGGCAGTACACTGTAACACGTAGTCGGCGGTCAGCGGTGTCCGGCGGATCCAGTACTACACACGAATTGCGCGTCGGGCTACACCCTGCGGAGGTAGGGGCGCCCGCTTCCCTGCGGAGTGGCATAATTTTGGACTTTATTCTATGAGGGACTGGAGAAGAGATGAGTGGTGGCGAAACAGCACCCACAGCGGAGATGGCGAATCGCGTATCGCGAGAAATCTTCGAGTGGTTTAGATGGAAGCGCGTCGATCTACTTGATCAGAACTTCACCTGCGTGAAGGCCACCAAGCACGCCGGAAAAGAAAAGGCGCAGCATACACATCCTGTTGACGTGGTGTTCAGTTATGTCGATCCATACCTTAATCGTCGGATCCTCATGAACATGGATCTGAAGAGCTACTCCGTCAGCAGTATTTCGGCCTCGCCTGTGCGCGCTGCACTGAAGTCGTTGGCACAAACTATCGACTGTGCACGTTCCAGTGAGGAATGGGACGCTCGATACAACGTTGATGAAGGTGATAGTGAGATTCGCGGCGCATTGTTTATCTACAACCATGATGCCGAGTACGATAAACATTTTTACGATATCTTCAATCCAAAGCGGTCAGGTCGGTTTGAGCACGGTGAGCGGGGTATCCGCACCGAGAATTTGCCACTTGAACCGGACATGCTACTCCATGTAATCGATCCCTTGTTGATCAACTACATGACGACAATTATTTCGGACGCAAATCGACTGCATCGAGAAGGTAGCTTTCCGGAAACCGCCTATCATTTCTTCTACCCCGAGTTGCGCAGGCATCGCGTGCTGGTCCGATCAGATGAGGCGCCAGCCACCATCGAGCAGATCGCCGGTCCGTTCCTCATCATCTCACACGACGCAGTGACAAAGTACGATGAAAGGAAGAAGGAGAATGTAACCCGCTATGGTCCTGGCTATGTGATTTATTACAACAGACCAGGAAACAGCGCTGTGGAATTTATCTATCTCTTCGATTACCTGGCAACTTACCAAATTCCGCAAGCTGGACAATCCCTGCGCATCCGCGTGGCACACCATCATCCACATAAGGATATTCGCAGTCATTTCGAACGTGCAATCAATGGCTATTTGCACGACTGGGGCTTTGATGCTGCCAAACGAAAGATGTTGGAAGCAATAGAGCTAGAAATCCTTGAGATTGAAAAGAAGACCTTCTCAAAGGTGGAGCTGGGATGGGAAAAGGAGCGGCACTGAATGGCTATTTATAGCGCTGGCGACAAGGCGATCTACGATGCGTTAAATCTGCCTGCTGTCACTAATCACCACCTACGCGAGTTGTTCATCAGCCGTGGAATCATTGTCTCGAAAGGCACGCCACGGCGCAGTCTCGCCGACTATTACTCTCGGCTGGCGCACGACTATCACGACTATCAGACCTTAGCCAAGCTGTTCGGTTCGCCGGTGCGTCGTGAACGACTGTCGTCACTGCGTGTGTCTTCCAATTCGCTCGAACTCGGCAAGTTCGAGGCGGCTGCCCATAAGCTCTGCAAAGGTATTCGGGCAGGAGGCGATATCGCTAATGTCCGGGTACGCGGAAATGGCGGCTTTGATATCGTTGTGAAATACAACGTCACGCAGTTCAATAACACGGAATTCCGTCAAGTCGTCGCCAAAGAGGCCACGATTACGGTTGAGGCGTCAGACCGTGCCATCGTTATCAGCGGACCGCACAACGATCAGGTCGACGAATGGACCCGTACACTAATCGCCGACGTGAGCAAAGACACTGACGACTCGCTGGACATCGATGAAGTGTCTCTGGCCCATTGTCCGGATGCCGTTGCACGGTCGAAATTTTTCATGGAGCTAATCAAGAGCGTTAATGGATTCAAGTTTTATGACGTCACCGACGCATATGTATACAAACCCAAGGTGAATGAGGATGTTGAGGAGGAGGACTCAGATCCGACAATCGACATGGGTGTGCATATCACGAAGGCGTCGCTTAAGGGGGAGGGGGTGCTGCAATCCGATGAGTTGAGAGTGCTTTTCTCAAAGGGATTCTACCTGTGGAAGATCGTGTGGCAATCCACCAAAGAGGACGTGCTAGAGCCGGATCTTTATGAGTTCGAAGCGCAATTCTCAGAACCAGAGACGTGTACTAGGTTTTCATATCTGCCTCGTGGTTTCTACAAAATGCAGGAAGACTCAAGCTTCAACAAGTCTCGGACCGGACTTGCCGATGGTGAGGACAAAAGCCTTGGACGGCTCATCGAAGAGGCGGCACGGGCAGTCGTGAGAGCGCTGTAACGGGCGGCGAGATGGGAATGACGAAGACCAAATGGATTGAGATGCACCTCGGTCTCGGGGTGCGCGCGGTAGCGGCTCGCATGGCGAAGTCAGCTTTCTCGGTCGACTCGGGCATGGGTTTCGAGCTTGTGCGTGTCCGGAGCAAACAGATTGAGGCGCGCTTCATCGAACGCTTCGTGCAGCGCGAGACGATCGAGGACCCTTTCGGGGAGGTCCAACACGTCGAATCTGTGCGCTACAACATTTTTCGCTTTTATCTGCTTGCCGTTAGCGGCAATCGGTACCTTTTGGTGCTAATCGATCCTCCCCGCTCGGTACGATCTCTCGTCACCTTGCTATCAGATTCCGTGGGAGCGGGTATGTCAGTGGAAGCTCTCCGCTTTGATGTATTGGAGATGCTGAACGTCATTCGCGCGTCGCCCGAGGTTGCTCATTTGGTAGTGCGCAAAGTCAAGGCAGTCGGCGCCATCTTGGGGGGACGCGCCAATGTGAGATTGGAGCTCCAGTCTCAAGGCAGCGCGAACGACGACCTCCAAGCGGCCTTCCCAAATCTCTCGCCAGTAATTGAGCGCATTTCCTTTCAATTCGTTCACGACGGAGAAGGCGAGGTCGCCGAGCTATCAGCTGCCGGTGCACTAGCAGCCAGCGAGCATTTGATTGAGACGTTTGTCTGGCTTATTGTTTCTGCATTAGATCGGCAAGGCTCAAGTCTTATCTGAACTCGGGCCAATGCACTTACCGTATGGTAGTTGGCGGAAGACCGTAGGGACCTGATCGGCTGTATGTCGGCACGGCGTTCTACCGCCTCCTCAATCAATCAACCTCCCCCCTCATCAAAAAACGGATACACCGGCCCATGATCCCCAATCGGCACCGCATGCGTAACCAACCCATGCACCGGATGCCACCAATGCAGCAAAAACCCCGGCGGTTCCATCCGAAAGCGAGACTGCGCCTGCGGGTCGAGGTCTAGCGCCACCTGGTGGGCCGGGCCCGGCGCCGTCATCGCAATGGTGCCGCCAAACCGCCGAGTGATATGCCGATGCAGATGGCCGCACAGCACGCGTTCGACTTGCGGATGGCGCCTGACCACGACCTCGAGCAGCGCGGCGTTCTCCAGGCCCTGCGGGTCCATATGGCCGATGCCTGTGTGGAAGGGCGGGTGATGCAGCATCAGCAGCGTAGGGCGTTCCGGGTCGACCGCCAGCGCGGCTTCCAGCCATGGCAACTGATCCGGTTCCACGCGGCCACCGCTATGGCGCGGCACGGTGCAGTCGAAAACGATCAACGTCAACGGCCCTGCGTCGATGCGGTAGTGCACGGGCGAGTCGCCATCGCCTGCGGCGAACAGATAGGCGTGATCGGGGAACACGCGGCGCAGTGCTTCGCGGCTGTAGTGATTGCCGGGCATCAGCCGCACAGGTATCGGCAAGGTTTCCAGAATCCCCCGCAGGAAGCGATATTCGTCCTCGCTGCCGAAGTCGACCAGGTCTCCGGTCACCACGGCAATGTCGGGGCGCTGGGGCAGCGCCAATAGCGTATCGATGCACCGACGCAGCGCATCCGCGGTATCCACGCGGCGGTAGGACAGCTTGCCGCCGGCCTTGATATGCAGGTCCGTGATGTGGGCGACGAGGTAGGGCGTGGCCGGGGTAAGCGGTCTGCATCATGCCGCGCTCCGTGCCGGCTCGGCGGGCACCGTCACCAGATGGCTGGTATCGATGCGCAGGCCAACGCGGTCGCGGGCCGCCAGCGGTCGCGTCGGGCGGCATCGAGCACGAATCCCGACCGCGCTATCCACCTTCGTGCGCGAACGGCTGTACTACCGAAGGCACGATGCGGTGTCCCTGGGGGTTCGGCCACCCTTGAGGACCTGATGCAATTGCTGTGGGACGCGCAGCAGCGGTGGACCTCTCGTAAGACGCAGAGGCGGTCATCCTGGCGAGCCCCGGTTGTCACTCGTCGACCCATACCCGCCGACCAGTCTGCTCCAAAGCGGCCCTTCAGCCTAGCGCCTAGCTGCGTTCCACACTGTCGGCGAGTGCGCGCAGCAAGGCCGCACCATCTCCGGTCCAAGCGCTGCCGTGCATGCAGGCGAGCGTCGTCGGCTGCAAATCAGCGAGGCGTTCCAGCATTGCGCGGGCGCTCCTGGTGTGGGAGAAGTAGTCCATCTCGTTGCGGAACGCCTCGCTCGGTTCGAGGATGTCATCCGTGGTAAGCGGCGGATGATGTGAACCGCCTTGGGTAAACAAGTCGCCACAGAGCAGCGTTGCTGACGCGGTCTCCATGAGGAAGCCGCATTCCCATGCGTGCGGTAGATGCGGTGTATAAAGCCAGCGCACGCTATGCTGCCCGAGCGAGATTGTTTCGCCATCATCCAGCGCCAGTGGCGGCCGGTCGGCATAGTCACCAACCGAGACCATGGCCGCGATCTGGCCGCACAGCGGCTCCGCACGCGGCGCGGCTGCAAGAAACTCATTGAGTGCGCCGCATTCGTCGGCCTCGAAATGCGAGAAACCGACATAGCGCAAACGATCGATTGGCATGATCCGCCCGACCGCTTCTCCGACAACCGGAAACAGCCTGCGCAGGCCGGTATGAAATAGCAGCGGCTCGTCGTCGTCGATCAGGTACTGGTTGAAGGAGAATCCGCCACCACCAGGGATCTCGACCGGCGTGGAGATGCGATAGATGCGGTCCGCAATCTCATCGATTGTTGTACCGCTGGAAAGAGATACGGTCCCCATGGTGCGCTCCTTTCTCGGGCAACTGACGTGGTCCTGGCTCGGTCAGATGGGTGATGCATGTTCGTCGATTGTCGACCAACCAAGTACTCCTGTCCAACGACGACTTCTGGCCCGAGACCTCCCGTGTCACCGGCATGTTCGTCGATGTGATCAGGCGGAGGTGCGCCACGGCTCAATGGGATGCGACGACGTTCGCAAGCGTGGCGCACGCGGCGCCAACGTTGTCGGGGCGGAGGTTCGTCACGCTGAGTAGCAAGCCACGTTGCGCGTGACGGCGGCGAAGGTACCAGGCGGAGAGGGCGGAGGGAGCGAGGCCGCGTGCGCGGGCCATGCTGACGAGGGCGCTGTCGTCGACGGTTGGTGGCAGCGGTGCGATCAGGCCCAGGCCCGCCGTGAGCGTGCCCGGCAAAAACTCGCTGACATGCGCCAGCGCGAGGCTGCGGCGCTCGGCATAGAGGGCCTTCATCTGGCGCAGGTGGCGCAGGAAGTGCCCATCCGCCAGAAACTCCGTGACGGCCAGTTGGGTGGTCCGGTTCGGAGCGGGAGCCAATACGGCGGCGACCTCGACCAGGCGCTCCGCCACCGTGCGTGGGGCGACGACGAAACCGAGGCCCAGCGCCGGGCTGATCGTCTTGCTGAACGCGCCGATATGAATCACGCGCTCGGCGCCTTCGCCCGCGGCAAGCGCCGGTGCCGCACGCCCATCGAGCTGCAGTTCTCCGAGATAATCGTCTTCGATGATCCAGGCGCTTGTCGCCGCCGCCCAGTCGAGCAGGGCGCGTCTTCGTGCTGGCGACAGGGTCACGCCCAGCGGTGCGTGCTGGCCCGGGGTGACGAGCGCCAGCAGGGCATGTGGCGCGCTGGCGATGCCGTCTTCCACGCGTAGCCCTTCGGTATCGACGGGCACGGGTTCGACCGCGACTCCTGCCAGTTCAAGCGCGCGTTTTCCCAGCGGATAGCCGGGCTCCTCCAACCAGGCCGTGCGCCCGTGCGCACGCAGTGCCGTGAGCGCGAGCATCAGGCCCTGGCGGTACCCGCTGGTGACGATGATCTGATCGGGATGGCATTGAATCTGTCGGCTGACGGCCAGGTGGCTGGCGATTTGGGTGCGCAGTGCCGGCTCGCCGCGCGGGTCGGCGTAGGTCGTGTAGGCGATGGCATCGGCGCGCACGGCACGCGTCCGCATGCGGGCCCAGACTTTGGCCGGAAACGCGTCGTGGGCCGGTACGCCCATCTGGAACGGCAGCGGAGCGCTCGAATAGGGGCGGGTGAAGCCTGCCAGAGGTCCGTCGAGTGGCGCCTCGTCGTCCGCTCGGCGTGGCGGCAGCTGCGAGCATACGCGTGTGCCCGCGGGGCCGGCACCAAACACCAGGTTCTCGGCGGTCAGCCGATCGTAGGCCACGCGGATGGTGCCGCGCGCGACGCCAAGCTGCGCGGCGAGGTCCCGGCCGGAAGGCAACCGCCGTCCGGGTGCAAGCCGGCCGTCGACGATTGCCTGTCGCAGGCTCGCATAGATCTGGTCGCCGATGGGCGCGGCGGCGGCACGGTCCACCTGGATGGAAAGCGCAGCGGGCGTCTTTGGGTCAGTCATCTTGGATCAATCATTTCGCCAGTTTTTGGGCCTGTTTCGCCAAAACCCGGGGGAGTAACGTGGCGTTATGACATGGATCGCGCCCGAAGTCGATATGCGGCCCGGGCGCGTCGACAGCCACGCTATTCACCATCGACGACAGGAAAGGACAGAGATGACCCGCTTGAACTGGCATGAGATCGCACCCGACGGCGCGAAGGCACTCTTTGGTATCTACCACTACGTCACGAAGAGTACGAACCTCCCCGAGGAACTCGTTCACCTTGTGTTCCTCCGCGTCTCGCAGATCAACGGCTGCGCCCACTGCATCGACATGCACAGTCGCGACCTCAGGAAAACCATGTCGATCGACAAGATCACGTTGGTGCCGGTGTGGGACGAGGTGCCCCACCTGTTCTCCGACCAGGAACGCGCCGCGCTGGCCTGGGCGGAGGAAGTGACCCGGGTCAGCGAAACGCATGCCTCGGACGAAGCATACGCAGTGGCCTCGGCCGCGTTCACGCCCAGGGACCTGGTCGACCTGACATTCACGATCGCCGCAATGAATGCGTTCAACCGGCTGGGCGCGCCTTTTCGGCTTCCTGTTGCAGCCAAGTCGTGATTTGGTTTCAACCCCTCAATCGATCAACCTCCCCTCCGCATCAAAAAACGGATACACCGGCCCATAGTCCCCAATCGGCGCCGCGTGCGTAACCAACCCATGCACCGGATGCCACCAGTGCAATAAAAATCCCGGCGGTTCCATCCGAAAGCGCGAAGGCGCCTGCGGGTCGAGGTCCAGCGCAACCTGGTGCGCCGGCCCGGGCGCAGTCATCGCGATGGTGCCGCCGAAGCGCCGGGTGATATGCCGATGCAGATGGCCGCACAGCACGCGCTCGATCTGCGGATGGCGTCGGACCACGGCTTCGAGGAGCGCAGCGTTCTCCAGGCCCTGCTGGTCCATATGACCGATGCCGGTGTGGAACGGCGGGTGGTGCAGCATCAGCAGAGTAGGGCGTTCCGGATCGACCGCCAATGCGGCTTCGAGCCAAGGCAACTGGTCCGGCTCCACGCGTCCTCCGCTATGGCGCGGCACGGTGCAGTCGAAGGCGATCAGGGTCAACGGTCCCGCGTCAACGCGGTAGTGCACGGGCGCGTCGCCATCGCCTGCATCAAACAGATAGGCATGATCGTGGAACACGCGACGCAGCGCTTCCCGGCTGTCGTGATTGCCGGGCATTAGGCGAACCGGGATCGGCAGGGTTTCGAGGATGCCTCGAAGAAAGCGATATTCGTCCTCGCTGCCGAAGTCGACCAGGTCTCCGGTCACCACGACAACGTCTGGACGCTGGGGCAGCGCCAACAGCGTATCGATGCATCGGCGCAGCGCATCCGCGGTATCCACGCGGCGGTAGGACAGCTTGCCGCCGGCCTTGATATGCAGGTCCGTGATGTGGGCGACGAGGTAGGGCGTGGCCTGGGAGGCGGGCTGGGAAGTTGGTTGGGAAGCGGTCTGCATCATGCCGCGCTCCGTGCTGCCTCGGCCGGCACCGTCACCAGATGGCTGGTATCGATGCGCAGGCCAACGCGGTCGCCGGCCGCCCAGCGGTCGCGTCGCGCAGTATCGAGCACGATCGGGGCAGGGGCGCCGACGTCGACCAGCAGCCGCGTCGCATGGCCGAGAAACAGGGCGGTGACGACGCTGCCGGTCACATGGACATCGGACGCAGTAGGCGCGTCGGTCAGCGACACGTCTTCCGGCCGGAACATCAGCTCGGCCTGCGCCAACTCGATGTGTTGCGCCTCACGCGGCAACGCGCCTCCCGGCACGCGCCACACGTGGTCAGCCGCGGCCGCCGGCAGGCGGTTCATGGTGCCGATGAAGTCGGCGACGAAGGCATTGGCCGGCTGCCGGTAGACCTCCTGTGGCGTACCGCTCTGCGCGATGCGTCCCTTGTCCATCACGATGATGCGATCGCCCAGCGCCATGGCCTCGGCCTGGTCGTGGGTGACGTACACCGTGGTAATGCGCAGGCTGCGCAGCAAGCGATTGATATCGGCGCGCAGTGCGTCGCGCAGCTTGGCATCGAGCGCGGTCAGCGGTTCATCCAGCAGCAATACGCGCGGCTGCACGGCAATGGCGCGCGCCAGGGCCACGCGTTGGCGCTGGCCTCCGGACAGCTGGTCGACGCGCCGGTTGGCGAAGGCGCCCAACTGCATCATGGCCAGCATGTCGTCGACGCGCCGGCGGCGGGTCTGCGCATCGACCTTGCGCACGCGCAGGCCGTACCCGATGTTCTCGGCCACCGTCATATTGGGGAACAGGGCGTAGTTCTGGAACACCATGCCGACGCCGCGCTGTTCGATCGGCAGATGCGTCACCGGTGCGCCGCCGAACAGCACCTCGCCGCCGGTATCGGGGAATTCCAGGCCGGCGATCATCCGCAGCGTGGTGGTCTTGCCGCAGCCGGACGGGCCGAGCAGTACGACGGTTTCGCCGGCGCCGATGTCCAGATCCAGTGGTTCGAGCGCGCGCGTGCCGTCGGGGAACGTCTTGCCGCAGTGGCGCAGTGCGATGGTGGTGGGTTCATGCATGGCGGGGGGCCTCCGTCTGGGGCTGGGACTGCGGCGCGTTGTCCAGGCCGACTGGTGTGTTTGGCGAAGTGGTGACCGTGCCGGCGAACGGCGTGGGGGTGTCCTCAACCGGGTGTCGCTGGGCGCGCGCACCGAGTGCGGACACCATCTGCATCACCACCAGCAGCGGGATGATCATCAGGAAAAACACGATGGTGTAGGCGGAGCCGATCTCCAGCCGCATCGACGCATAGCTGTCGGCGAGCCCGACCGGCAGTGTCTGCGTGGTGGGCGTATGGAGCATCCAGGTCAGGTTGAATTCGCCGACCGACAGCGTCACGACCATCAGTGCGCCGGCCAGAATGCCTTGCCGGCAATTGGGCAGCACCACGGTGAAGAACCGCTGCATGCGCGTGGCGCCGAGGCTGGCGGCCGCGTCTTCCAGCGTGCGGATGTCGATGGCGGACATGATGGCCAGCACCGAGCGGACCATGAACGGCAGCGTGAACAGGACATGCCCGATCAGGATGAAGACCCAGCTGGTGCGCAGCCATGGCAGGCCGCCATACAGTAGGATCAGGCCCAGTGCCGTCGCCAGGCCGGGGATCGCCACGGGCAACATCAGCAGCTCTTCGATCAGCCGCGTCACGCGGCTGCGGCGCAGCGCCATGTAGTAGGCGGCCGGAACGCCGAGTACCAGCGTGCAGGCCAGGCACGCCAGCGCAATGCCGAGCGACAGGAAGATGGTGTTGCGGTACAGGCCCCAGACCTCCTGGACCCACCGCGTGGTCAGGCCGCTCTCCAGCCCGACGAAGATATTGTTGGTCAGACCGGCCAGCACGGACAGCGCCACCGGCACGGTCATGAACGCGCAAACGACGAGTGTCAGTGCCAGTTGTGCCCAGTACGCGGAGCCGCGACGGATAGTCTTCATGCTTGCGCTCCTACGCGGTAGCGGCAACCGCGTTGCCGGACAGATGACGAGCCACCGCCAGCAGCGCCCAGGTCACGGCACCGAGCAGGATCGATAGCGCGGCGGCCATGCCGAAATTGGCGTAGTTGGTGAACTCGTTGTAGATGGTCAGCGGTAGCACGTCGAGCTGCGTGGCCAGCGTGAACGCCGTGCCGAACGCGCCCATGCTGGTGGCAAAACAGATCGCGCCGCTGGAGATCAGGGCCGGCATCAGCGCGGGCAGCATGACGTCGCGCACCACGCGCCAGCGGTTGGCGCCCAGCGAGCGGGCCGCTTCCTCGAGCGAGGTGTCGAGTTTTTCGACTGCGGCCATGACGGTCAGGATCACGCGCGGAATGGAGAAATACAGATAGCCGACGAACAATCCCGTCATGCCGTAGGCAAAGGTCCAGCGCTCGCCGGCCAGCAGATCGCCGATCGAAGCGAGCAGGCCGTTGCGGCCGCCCAGCATGATGACCATGAAGCCGATCACGACTCCCGGGAAAGCCAGCGGAAAGGTCAGCATGGCAACCAGTACCGACTTGCCGGGCACCGGATGCCGTTGCAGGAAGGTGCCGGCCACGCCGGCAATCGCCAGCGTGGCCAGCGTCACCGAACCCGACAGCAGCACCGTGGACAGCAGGCTGTGCAGATAGCGCGGGCTAGACAGCACGGTCCAGTAGACCCCAGCGCCGTCGTCGCCCGCCACGCTAACGGCCAGCAGCTTGGCCATGGGCAGGCAGAAGAACGCCAGGAAAACGATCAGCGCCGGCAATGCGAAGACGATCAGCGTGCGGGCGGAGGGGGAAGGGGTGCGACGGCGCATGGTGCGGGTGTCTCCAACTGCAACTTGAAGGGGCTGGCCGGGGCGACGTGCGCCCCGGCGCGGCATCAGCGCACTTCCTTCAGGTATTGATCGCTGAAGGCCTTCTGGACTTCGGCCATCTTGCCGTAGTCGATGGTCTTGGCGCGGGCGTAGTCGGACGCGGGCAGGAAGCGGGCCTCGACCTCCTTGGACACTGCCTTGGCCCGCACCGGCCGCAGATAGGCATTCGCCCACAGCGTTTGCCCGGCGTCGGACAGCACGAAGTCCAGCACCTTGCGGGCTTCGGCCGGATGCGGTGCCTTGTTGACCATGCTCATGACGTAGGGCACCACCAGCGTGCCTTCCTTGGGAATCACGAAGGCGACGTTGGCGCGATCCTTGTAGCGGGCGCGATAGGCGTTGAAGTCGTAGTCCAGCAGGATGGGAATTTCACCGGACAGGACGCGCGCATACGCGGTCTGCTTCGGCACGATGGGCTGGTTCTTCTGCAGGTCCTTGAAGAACTTCAGCGCCGGGCCGAAATTGTCGAGCGAACCGCCCAGGGCCTGGTTGATCGCCACCGCGCCCACATAGCCGACGAAGGCGCTGGCCGGATCGAGATAGCCCACCATGCCCTTGTACTCGGGCTTCTGCAGATCGGCCCACGATTGCGGCACCGGCTTGCCGCGCAGCGCGTCGACATTGACCATCAGCCCGAGCGTGCCCGAATGGATGGCGAACCAATGGCCCTGCGGGTCCTTGAGGCCGTCCGGGATGTCATTCCAGTTGGCGGGCTTGTAGGGCGCCGTCACGCCTTCCTTCTGCGCCTGGATGCCGAACGTCACGCCGTAATACACCACGTCGGCCACCGGGTTGGCCTTTTCCGCGACGATCTGGGCCAGCGACTGACCCGAGTTCTTGTTGTCGTGCGGCACCGTGACGCCGGTCTTTTCCTTGATCGCGCGGATCTGTGCGGCCCAGTCCGCCCATTCCGGCGGGCAGTTGTAGCAGATCGCGGTTTGCGCGGCCGCAGCGTGGCTGAATACGACCGCGCCAATCGTGGGCAGCAGCCAGCGCAGGCGGCGCAGCCAGGACGAAGTCGATTGCATGATGCACTCCTTATCTAGATACGGCGGTGGTGGGAAACGGTACAAGTCGATGCGAGTGAAGCGCGGCAGTTCGCTTGCGACGGGCGCTAGCCGGGCGGTCCGACGGTGGCGCCTGCGCGTATCTGGTGCGGCAGCAACGTTGCACGGGGCAAGCCACGGTCCGGCGCGGCTTCGGCGCCGACGGCGTTCAGCCGTGCCAGCAGGCAAGCCAGCGCGCGGGCACCGATCTCGTTGTTGGGCTGCACGACCGTGGACAGCGGCGGCTCCAGTAGCTGGCCGAGTTCGATGCCGTCGTAGCCGAGCACGGATATATCGCGGGGCACGGACAGTCCCAGGCGCTTCAGAATGGACATCACGCCGATCGCGAGCATGTCGTTGGTGCAAAACAGAGCGGTGGGTCCGCGCGGCGCGGTGACGAGGCGCTGAATGTGCTCTGCCTCCTCCGGCGTGTGCGTGGGCGTGTGGGCCGGCAGCGACAGCGGTGGCAGCGGTTCCAGGCCATGCGCGCGCATCGCGTCCTGATAACCTGCATAGCGTTGCTTGGCGCGGTCCGACGCGGCGAAGGCGCCCGATACCACCGCGATGCGCCGATGCCCGGCAGCGATCAGCGTCTCCACGCCGGCGCGTGCGCTGACGCGGTTGTCCACCGACACCGAATAGTGTTTGCCGCGGCGGGTGCCCTGGTTGTACGCGAGTACATAGGGCACGCGCTCGGCATCCAACTGGTCCAGCACCGCGCTGCGGGCTGCATCGGCCACCGTCAGCACCATGCCGTCGACGCGATGCCGCAGCAGATATTCGATCCGCTCGCGTTCGCGCTCGGGGTCGTAGCGGCTGGTCACCAGCATCAGCGAATAGCCTTGCGCCAGCGCAGCCTCCTCGATGCCCCGCCAGCATTCGGCGAATACCGCGTTCTCCAGCGTCGGCAGCATGACACCGACGATGCGGGTGCGCTGTGCCCGCAGCTTGGCGCCCAACAGGTTGGGCCGGAAGCCAAGTTCGCCCGCCGCCCGCAACACGCGCTCGGCGGTGTCCTGACGGACCAGTTCCGGATTGCTGAACACGCGCGACGCCGTTGCCAACGACACGCTCGCCGCCTGCGCAACGTTCATCAGCGTCGCGCCATTGGAAGGCGTGGGCGACGAGGACGACGTGGCGAGGGGTGCGGGTTTACGAGGCATTCGGCTGGAACCGGGGCGAGGTGGGGATAAATGAAAACGTTTTCATTCAAGCCGCAAAAAAACCGGTGTCAAGGACAACCGGTGGTGCGGTGCGCCGCAAAAAAGCCGGCGCGGTCATGCGGTCGGCATTGGGGGCCGGATGGAGGCGATTGTGCGCGGCGCAAATGACAGCAGGATGAAACTCGTGGACGGCCCAGCGGGAAGGCGTTCGGGAAGGCGGCCGGCCCCCAATTCTCTTCAGCTCAATTGGCGCCGCCCCGCAGCAGACAGCCGTCGAGCACCGGCGTGGTACCCACGATGCCGGCACCGGTGCACTCGACCGCGACCTTCTGTCCGCGCCGGACCATCGTGGCGCGCGCTTCCACTTCGCAGACCGGCCGAGCCGCGCCGCAGTTCTGCTGTTCCAGCAGGTTCGCGCGTACCGGCTGATCGGGGTCGGTGGTGCGGATATCGAGATAGACCTGCGTACCGCCCTCGCGTCGAATCCCGCTGGCCACGCCCTCGACGATGAAGTATGCCCCGCGATAACGTCGATCGGCGCGGTCGCGATCTTCGCGATAGTCTTGCAGGATCACGGCCGCCTGGTACACCGGCAGGCGGTCTGTGGATCGCGTTGGGTCGATGCTGAATGGTTCGAGTGTGCCGCCGCGGTAAATGCCGCCCGCCGCGCTGGCTGATGGGACTTGCGACGCGTCGGTAGCGGGAGAGGAGGCGGTGTCGCCGGTATGGTTCTGATCGTTGCCAATCAACCAAAGCATGGCGAGCACCGCCAATAGGATCAGGGCAATGGCGATTTGTCGGGTCTTGTCGGTCATTGAAGATGGAGATGAAAGGGCCGGCCCTCTTGCAGGGCACGGCATGCGGGATGCAGCCGAGGGCGACAGTCTAGTCGTCTTTCCTTTCAACATCCGCTTCGCGGTCGCCGTGGGCACCCCGACGTCAATAAAAGAGCCCGGGCGTTTTCTCTCGCCCGGGCTTCTTTTGACGTGTCAGAGGCTTATTCCTTCGCCAACTTCACCGAAGTGGCATCGCCCGTGATGTATCCCACTGCCGCCCCGAACCGATCCTTGTAATTCGCCCGAACCAGCGGATCCAGCGTCGGCTTGACGATGTCATGCAACGGCGATTCCCAATCCCCCGGATGCTGGAACGAACTCATGACGTAAGTCCATCCATTGATTTCGTCGACCGCATGCAGCCCGGTCGATTCCGCGCCGGCGGGCGTCGACAATACGCGCGACAGCCTCTTCGTATCGATGTTGTACGCCCACAGGAAGTTGTTGACGTGCGTATTGCTGTCCTCGCCAATAAACAACGTACGCAGTTTCTCCGAGTATTTAAGATTGTCCGGCGTGGCGATCTTGTCCGGATTGGCGAAGTTGCCCAGCGCGTCCTGTTGCTTCAGTTTCCCGCCGCCAAAGTCTTCGGCGATCAGTTCGGGGACGGCGGCCATATCGACCGGCACCCATTCGCTGTTGATCGGCGCGCCGGTGGTATCCGTCTGGCCGCCGCGCAGGTTCTGCTCGTAGACCGCGCCCGAGTAGGGGCCTTCGACCTTCACGCCGCCCGAGCCGTTCAGCATCGAGGATTCGATGCGCGACATCGCGATATAGGCCACCTTGTCGCGCGCGTTGATCGTCGTGCCTTCCCACTTGGTAAAGCCCAGGCTGCCGCCCTTGAGCGCGGCGTAGCGGTGCGTCTCGAGGAAAGCCGCGGCCTTTTCCATGCCGGGCATCAGCTTGACCCACTGGAAGCCGCCGTTGAACGGGATGCGGGTATAGCTGGCATCGCCCGGATCGGTGGTCTTGACGTCGAAGATGTCGGTGGCCTGGATGCCGCCGCGGACCAGCGCGCGGATTTCGTCGCTGGTGGCGTGGCCCAGCGCAATCCAGCTCAGCGTGGCCGAGCCCGGGCCGGTGCCCGACGTTTGATTCCACTTGCCGACGTACAGCGTGCCGGAGGACAGGTCGCGCGCGCGGTCGGCGATGAACATGAAGGCGCCGCCGTTGGTGGCGTCGTCGCCCATCAGCACGGTGCGCTCGTCGGGCGCGACGCAGACCAGTTCATGCGAGATGCGGCCCAGGCAGTAGTGCTTGACGATGGAGCCGGTGCCGTCGGGGTTCACCGTGACCTCGGGCAGATGGCCGTAGTCGTACGGCGAGGCCGCGGTCGGGTCGCCGAAGGTGTAGGTGCTGAAGCGCTGGAACTGCGTGTTCGACGCGATGGTGAAGGCGTCCGGTTCGTATTCCTCGCTCGACAGGTGCGTATTCCACGGCGACAGGCTGGCGCCGCAGGTAATCCACAGCCCGCGCGCCGACGACGTATCGACGTTGTGGTACTTGACCAGCGTCAGCTTGCCGGTGGCGGGGTCCTGATCGAGCGTGAGGATCGCGATCGGCGAGGGCAGCATGCCGTAGGTCGAGGTGCCGGCCTGGTCGCGCGTGGTGTACTCGAACTGCACGACGGCAAACACGGGCTTGCCCTTGACCCCCGGCACGTTGGCGTCCGCCAGCGTCAGCAGCGAGCTGCCGTCGACGCAGTCCGAGAAGAACTGGCGCTCGCTGCCGGGCACCGAGCGGTCGAGGATCGGCTGGTTATGGATGTCGAAGTAGCCGCCGGCCACCACGGTGCCGCCCTTGCCGTCGGGCACCGTATCGCCGGTGATGAAGAAGGGCTGATAGGCGAGCTTGTAGGTCTGGCTGCTGCCGTCGCTGAACGAGACCTTCAGCTCGGAGCCGACGGTGGTGGTGGCCATCGCCGCCGGCGCGGCGAGCGTCGGCGCGCTCATGCCGATGAACTCGGCGGTCGTGAAGGTGGCGGTCGGCGTGCCGGGATTGGGCGCGGTGTCCGCGTCGTCGTCGCCGCCGCAGCCGGCCAGCAGTGCGGCCGAGGCCGAACCCAGCGGCAGCATCGGCGAGGTGGCAAGGAATTTGAGAATGGTGCGGCGAGATGGATTCGGTGTTGGCTTCATGTTGTTGAAAGCAATCTGAAAGTTCGACGCTGCAAACGACGATGCCCGGCGGGTGGCCGGGCATCGAGTGGGACCGCTCTTCGGAGCGCAGTCAGGATGGTAGGTAGCCTCGATGACAGTTTTTTGACAGCGGCGGCCGATGCGATTCGGCGCGCTGGACTCGCAGAACCTGCGGAACCCGCGCATGCCGGGCAACCTGCGCAACTGGCGCAACCCGCGCAACCCGCGCAACCCGCGCAACTCGCGCAACTCGCGCAACTCGCGCAACTCGCGCAACTCGCGCAACTCGCGCAACTCGCTCAGCGTGCGTTGACGTCCCGCTCGATGGCGCGCGCCGTGATCAACAGTTGCGGCAGCAATTGCCGCAGCGTTTCCTCGACCGTCCAGCGCGACGTCGACACCGCGATATTCACCGCGCCGATCGGTTCGCGCTGCCGATTCAGGATCGCCTTGGCGATCGAGATATCGCCGATAAAGGATTCCTGATCGTTCAACGCATAGCCGCGCTTGCGTGCGGTCTGCAGGGCCGTGCGCAAATCAGGCAACTCGGTGCGCGTGTGCGGCGTCATCGCGCGGCGCGGCACGCGGGCAAGCAGCCGCATCGCGTCGTCAATGTCCATTTCGGCAAGGATCGCGCGCCCCGCGGCGGAGCAGTGGATCGGCAGACGCGAGCCGACGTGCAGGTCGACGCTGACGGCACGGAAGCCCGGAAAGCGCACCACATAGACGATCTCGTCGCCCTCCATCTCCATCAGGTTGACGGTCTCGGCGGTGCGGCGGTTCAGGTCTTCGAGATGGGGAAGGGCGCGGTCGCGCAGCGAGTCGCTGGACAGCATCGCGTGGCTCAGGTGCAGCACCTTGCCCGACAGCGTAAACGCCCGGGTCTTCGGGTCCTGCCGCAGATAGCCGAGCGCGGTCAGCGTATGGGTGATGCGTTGCAACGCGCTGCGGCTCAGGGACGCATGCTGGCAGAGCTCGGTTAGCGCGACCGGACGGCCGATGTCGGCCAGGCACTCGAGCACTTCGAAGGCCTTGCCGATCGAGGCGATATAGAGCGGATTGGCGGACCGGCTGTCACCGTTCCGCTGGTCGCGGTGGCCGCCGTCGCCGTTTGCCGCTCCCGCGCTCCGGGAGTTCGATGCCCGCACTGCCTTCGCCGTCCCCATTCCCCACTTTTCCCAAGGTGATTCACCGAAGATATCGCATACCGATATCCGCTATTGCGCCCGCGATAGTGAGCCACTTACATTCGAAGCCGTCAAGACATCCACCCATCCACCAGATTTCCATGGAATATCAGAACACGCCGATCCCTCCGTTCACCTCGTTCCGCCCGCCACGCGTTGCCGTGGTCGGAGCCGGCATCGTCGGGTCGGCGATCGCGTACGAGTTGCAGAAGCGCGGGGCCGAGGTCACGCTGATCGACCGCGACGAACCTGGGCAAGCTTGCAGCTACGGCAATTCCGGGGCAATCAGCCCGGGCTCGGTCGCGCCGCTTGCGATGCCGGGCGTGCTGGCCTCGTTGCCCAGCATACTGCTGGACGAACGCAGTCCGCTGTACCTGCCGCTGTCGTATCTACCGCGCGCCTTGCCGTGGCTGCTGCGCTTCATCGCTTCGGCCTCGCCACGCCGCGTCGAGCAGGCGGCCGAGCGACTGCATGCCATTCACGTCAACGCGGTGCAGCGGCATCTGCAGCTGACGCAGGAGATCGGTGCGCCCGAGCTGCTGATGCGGCGCGGGCATCTGCATCTGTATCCCGACGCTGCGGCGCTGGAGAAGGACGCGACCTCATGGCGTATGCGCAAGGCGTTCGGCTACGACTTCGAGAGGCTGGATCGGGCCGGTATCGAGGCGCTGGAGCCCAATGTCGGCCGCCGCTATCAGGTCGGCATGTTCTTGCAGGACCACGCGACCATCGTCAATCCCGGTCGCTATGTGCAGGCCATCGTGCGGGCGTTCGAGCAGCGCGGCGGCCAGCGGCGCAGGACCGAGGTGCGCGCGTTGCGTCGCGCGGATTTCGCGGGCCGGCCGCGCTGGTGCGTGGTCGAGGCCGACGGCCGCGAGGACGAATGCTTCGACGAGATCGTGGTGGCTGCAGGCGCGTGGTCGCGCAAGCTGACGGCGCCGCTCGGGCTCGATATTCCGCTGGAAAGCCAGCGCGGGTACCACGTCCAGTTCCGCGACGCCGCGCGCACCGTATCGCGCACGGTGGTGCTGGCGGACCGCAAGGTCTTCGTGACGCCAATGGAGGAGGGGCTGCGCGTCGGCGGTACGGTCGAGATCGGCGGGCTGTCGCGTCCGCCCGATATGCGCCGCGCGGCGATGCTGGAGCGGATCGCGCGCGAGACCTTCGATGGACTGGACGATCCGGCGCCGAGCCGGTGGATGGGCCATCGGCCCTGCATGCCGGATTCCGTGCCGATGGTCGGGCCGGCGGATGGCCATCCAGGGTTGTGGCTGGCCGTCGGGCACGGCCATCTGGGCGTGACGGACTCGGTCAATACCGCGCATCGGATTGCCGACCGGATGTTGGGAGAAGGGGCCGTGGCGGAAGGTGACGCGGTCCCGGCGTTCGCGGGAACGACGGATTTCATCGCCGAGACATCGTCCGTTGCCGCCCGTGAAGGCGGCGGCCCAGCGTCTTGATCGCTGAAGATAACCTTCAGCGCCACGGATCAACGCGCTAGAGGCCGCGCAAAGTCAACCCCAGCGGCGCACGCGGCCGGTGTCGATGTGGATGAAGTTCTCGCTGCGGTAGAAGCCGACGCCGCCGGCCTGCAGCGACACCGCCGCGTCGCGCAGATCGTCGAGCGCCACGCCGGGCAGGCGGATGTCGATCGCCTTGCCGTCCATATGCAGGCTGTGCTTGGCCACGCCGCCGCCGCGCGTCTTGCGCAGCCGGGAATTGGTATTGGGGCTGCGATAGCCGGAGATGACCTGGAACGGGTTGTCGCTGCCCAGCACCGTGCGCAGCTGGTACAGCACGCCGAACAGCTCGGGATCGATGGTGCCGACGTCGCCCGAATAGTGGTCGCGCAGGAAGCGATTGAGCTTCAGGTGAGCCTGCGGCAGGACCTGTTCGCCCATCGCGTAGACCAGCGACAGATGCTCGCCGGTATGGGTGTGGTCGAAGGCCAGCGCGCGGGCGCCCGGTACATTGGCCAGCGCCAGCTTTGGCGCCAGGGCCGTCAGGCCGGCGCTCAGCGCCAGGCCGCCGGTACGTTGCAGGAAGCGGCGCCGTGCCGGATCACGGGAATACGTCATGATGTGATGTTCTAGCTTGCTTGGCTCGATGTTGCGTGTTTCAGAAGGTCATGAGGTCATGAGGTCAGGAGGGCGGGGCGCTGGCCGCGCGATTGGCCGGCGGCGTGGCCCTGACGGCTGGCGTATGTGAGGCCCGGCGCGCGGCGCGCTGCTGCAGCGCCTGGCCGAGCACTTTATCTTGGCCGTAAATGTCAGCGAGGAAGTATACCCGTCCATCGGCTCTGGCGACGGCCGTGCCATATGCCAACGTTACCGGCAAGGGATTGATCAGCGAGACCGTGCTGGCCTTGCCGGCGCCCATTGCCTGGCGGATCCGCTCCTCGCTCCATTCGGGCATGTCCTTGAGCACGAACTTCGCGAGCGCCACCGGATCCTCGACACGGATGCAGCCATGGCTCAGATCGCGCCGGCCGCGCTTGAACAATTGCGGCGCCGGTGTGTGGTGCAGATAGATGGCCTGGTTATTGGGGAACACGAATTTGATATCGCCGAGCGCATTCAGCGGTCCGGGCCGCTGGCGGATGCGCATCTGCCCGTCCAGCACGGCCTGCATATTGGCCGCATTCAGCTGCCTGATGACCTCGTTGCCCGCCACGAACTCGAAGCCCTGGCGCGTGAAGTAGGCCGGATCGCGCTGCAGCCGCGGAATGATCTCCTTCTGCGCGATCGAGCGCGGCACGTTCCAGTACGGGCTGAACTCGATATAGCGCATGTCCTCCTTGAACAGCGGCGTGCGCGTGTCTAGCGCCTTGCCGACGATCACCTTCATCTCCAGCCGGATATCGAGCTTGCCCTCGTGGAACTCATAGGCGCGCAGCATGAACTCGGGGATATTGACGACGATCATGCGCGAGCCTTCCCCCAGCGGGGTCCAGCGCAGCCGCTCCATCGTCAGCACGATCTGCCGCACGCGCGCCGACGGCGGCGTATTGAGCTGGGCCAGCGTGGCAGGGCCGATCACGCCATCGGCGTCGAGGCCATGGCGAGTTTGGAACGACCTGACCGCGGCCACGAGCGGGCCGGTATAAGTTGCCGGTACCGGTGTGCCCGTCGGCAGATCGCCGAGCGCGGTGAGGCGCTGGGCCAGTGCGGGCAGCCCGTCGTAGTTCTTGCCCTCGGCCAGCTTGCCTTCGGGCAACGCCGGCAGTGGGTTTTTCCAGTAGGGCTGCGTCGCCAGTGCGCGGTAGCGGGCCAGCGCATCGCGCAAGGTGCCATACAACGGGAACGTCGGCGCCGCTTCGCGGATTGCGGCCGGCAGGCGGTTCGCCGCCAACGCCGCGCGCAGATAGCTGTCCGGGTCGAACGGCTTCTCCTCGGCGATATTGAAGTTCGCATGGACCTTGCGCGGGTCGACGCGGCCGCGGTGCAGATCGGACAGGTAGCGCTGCATCGCCGCGGTCAGCGCGCCATCGAGGCGATCGGCTGCCTCGGGCGGCAGCGCCGGCCCGTTGGCGGCCCTGGCAACGGCGTCGCGCAGCATGTTCGCGTCGTAGTCCTCGGCATCCAGGCCGTCGGCCGGTGCATTGGCCAATGCGGCCACCGCCTGTTGCGCGGCGGGAGTCGGCTTGCCATTGGCGAACCACAGGGGCTGGGCCAGTGCGCCGGTGGCGAAGCCCGCCAGCAAGGCAATCAGCAAGGCGGTCAGTGCGCCGGTGATCCAGCGCCGGCGGCAGGCGCGGAGAACGGGGAAGGGCGATTGCGGGCCGTGCAGGTGGGACGTTTCGGCAAAAGTCATCGGCGATCCGGAATGGCGTACCAGTCCATATGCTAGCCCAGGATGCCGGGATGCAAGGAATCGTGCACAATGCGCGTTCCCGCTGACGAGGCCGTGCCCGATGAAACGATTGCTGATGATGTTGCCGCTGGTTCTTGTGTCGGCCCTTGCGCTGGGCGGCTGCGGCGTGCTTGCCGCCCCTTGCCGGGTCGCCTCCGCGGGCCTGAAGATCGTGCCGGTGATCGGCGACGTTGCCGCGCTGCCGACCGATGCTTGCGCCGAGGTGATCGACTGAGGGCGAGGTAGTCGATCGAGGCCGATGTGACCGACCGAGACGGAGGTGGCCGACTGAGGCCGAGAGCGACGTCGCGGCCGATGCCGCGGCCATAGCGGCCTAGCGGTACGAAAGCACCAAGCCCTGGATCAGCTGCGTCCACCCCTCCAGCATCACGAACAGCAGCAGCTTGAAGGGCACCGAGATCGTGGTCGGCGCGATCATCGACATGCCCAGCGCCAGTAGGATCGCCGCCACGATCAGGTCGACCACGACGAACACCAGATAGATGATGAAGCCGATCTGGAACGCGCGCGTCAGCTCCGACAGCGTGAAGCTCGGGATCAGCACCATCATGTCGTCCGGCTGCAGATCGTCGGCGCGGCCCTCCGGCCAGATCCGCTTGGCCGATTGCACGAAGAAGGTGCGGTTGCGCTCCTCGGTATGCTTGATCAGGAATTCCTTCAGCGGCCCGCTGACCGAGTCGTAGACGGTGACCACATCCCCCACGTTGAACGGCGCATTGCTCTGCGCGCGGCGCTCGATCGCGTCGAAGGCGTCGGCGCCGATCGGCGCCATGATGTAGGCGGTCAGGATGATCGCGATGCCGTTGAGCACCATATTCGGCGGCACCTGCTGCAGCCCCAGCGCGGCGCGCAGCAACCCGAACACGATCACCAGCTTGGTATAGCTCGTCACCATCAGCGCCACGAACGGCGCAATGCCGAACGCCAGGATGACGGTGAGGATCAGTACCGGGTTGTACAGATTGCCGCTCATGCGTCGCCCGCGGCGAAGCTCGACACACGCACGCCGAGCCGGTTGCCCACCGCGATCAGCGTGCCGGTGCCCAGGATGCGGCCGCCGGCGACGATCCTCACCTCGCTCTGTTTCAGCGGCTGGGGCAGCTCGAACACATAGCCGGGCCGCACTTCGCGCAGGTCGGCCAGCGCCAGCGACACGTCGCCGACTTCGAAGCGCAGCGACACCTCCAGCTCTTCCAGCCGATCGAGCGCGGCCGGCGCGGCGTCGGGATGCGGCAACTCGCGCTGCCCGTTGTTGCGGTCTTCCATGCTGTCTCCATGAGCCGACGGCGCGGCGGACGCGCCGGTCGGGCGTTGAATCGTGATGCGCCGTCCCTCGGCCAACGCTGGCCAGCCCAGTCCCGCGGCGCCGGTCGTGCAATGGACGGCGAGCGCGCCGCCATGCGTCTGCCAGTGTTCGATGCCGACGATGTCGCCCGGACGGATGTCGCGCATCTCGCCGACCGCGATGGTGGTGGTGCCGATGCGCACGGCCAGCGGCAGCCGCAATTGCGCCAGCCACGGCGGCAGCGGGGCGTCCGGCGCGCGTTGCAGCAGCGGCAGCGTGGCCAGGCGCTCGGGCTCGTCCAGTTGCAGGGTGGCGTGCAGCGTCTCGCCGCCGGCCGGGACATGGGGGGCGTTGCCGCCATTGCTTCCATTACCCGCAATACCGGTATTGGCCGCGTTGTCCGCATTACCTGTACTGCCCGTATTGCCCGTATTGCCCGTATTGCCCGCATTGCCCGCATTGCCCGCATTGCCGCCATCGGCTCCGCCGGCTCCGCCGACGCGCCGCAGCGTCAGCCCGAAGCACGGCGCGCTCGAACGCGGGCCGGCGCCGTCCCCTTGCCACGCAAAGGGCTGCCGAGCCGCGGCGGCCACCATCTCGCCGACCGGGGCCAGCGCATCGGCCATCAAGGCTTGACGCAGCAGGGCCGGCAGGGTCTCCGCCGCGCCGTCCACGCCGAGCAACCGGCGTTCGCTGGGCACATCGAACAGCAACTGTCCGCGCGTCTCGCCCAGGGTGAAGGCGTAGGCGTTGGCGTTCGCTCCGCCGCTGAAGGGTGCCGACCCACCCGCCGCCAGACTCCCTTGCGGCTCGAACTGCAGCAGCCAATCGGCGCCGGCCACGCGCAGCCGCAACGGCGCCGTCCGGCACAGCAGGCGATTGGCCAGGGCCGCCACATCCGCCTCGACGTGCGGCAGTTCGGGGGCGGCGTCCAGTTCGCGGATCGCAGCGTCCCCGCTCCCGGGCCGATGCAGCCGCACGCGCGCGTGCGCGGTCCCGCCGCGGCCCGCTGACATGGGGCCTGCGGACGCAGGAGGTTCGCTGAGCGCAATGGACGTCATGGATGACAGAGGCATGGCAAGGCCCGCCGACGGCGGCGATGCCCGCGGCGGTGGAAGCCAGTAGGTGAGACCGAAACAAACGAGACCGAAATCAATACGACCGAAATACGGGGAGAACGATACGGAACCAGGTGCAGCCCCGTCCACTACGAGCCTTGGTAGTGGGCGACCCGGCGGCCCCTTCGCCAGCCTCGCCGCTACGAATCCTCGGTATTGGTCGCGTGGCGCAGCCGCCATACACTGCGCTCACCGTTCGCCAGGGGTGCGCCGCGGCGGCATGGCCTGCGTGCCCTGTGTGCCGTCACCTGGGTAGTGCCATTCAGTACGGCAGTCGAGCCCATACCGGCGAACGGCCGATCGAACCATCGCAGCAGCCCACAAGCAGCCCACTAGCAGCCCACTAGCAGCCCACTAGCAGCCCACATACCGCGTCATGGCAAAACTGTCGGGATTCACCAAGGGGATCGGCCCCGCGCCGGGCCTGCAGCAGATGGCTGCGGCAGCCTCGCGCCAGTCCGACATCGCGCTGACGCTGCTGCTGTTCGCGGTGATCGCGCTGTTCGTGCTGCCGCTGCCGACCTTCCTGCTGGACCTGATGCTGACGATCAATCTGGGCATCAGCCTGACGCTGCTGATCGTCGCCACCTATATTCCGTCGGCGCTGTCGCTGTCGACCTTTCCCTCGCTGTTGCTGTTCACCACGCTGCTGCGGCTCTCGCTCAATATCGCGTCGACCAAGCTGATCCTGTTGCACGCCAATGCGGGCCACATCATCGAGACCTTCGGCAAGCTGATCGTCGGCAACAACGTCGTGGTCGGCGGCGTGGTGTTCCTGATCATCGCGATCGTCCAGTTCATCGTGATCGCCAAGGGCTCTGAGCGCGTGGCCGAGGTCGGCGCCCGTTTCGCGCTGGACGCGATGCCCGGCAAGCAGATGAGCATCGATGCCGATGTCCGCGCGGGCACCATCAGCGCCGCGCAGGCGCAGGAGCGTCGTCGCGCGCTGGAGCAGGAATGCCAGCTGCACGGGGCCATGGACGGCGCGATGAAGTTCGTCAAGGGCGATGCGATCGCCGGCGTCGTCATCGCGCTGGTCAATATCCTGGCCGGCATCACGATCGGCACGCTGATGAAGGACATGAGCATCGGCGACGCGCTGCAGCGCTACGCGATCCTGACCATCGGCGACGGCATGGTGTCGCAGATCCCGTCGCTGCTGGTGTCGATCGCCGCCGGCGTGGTGATCACCCGCGTGTCGTCCGACGACAGCGACAGCCGCGCCGCCAATCTCGGCACCGTGATCGGTCGCCAGCTGCTGGCGCAGCCCAAGGCGCTGCTGGTGTCGGGCGTGGCCATCGCCGTGTTCCTGGTGGTGCCCGGTTTCCCGAAATGGACCTTCGGCACGATGGCGCTGGTGGTGGCGGGGTGCGGCTACTGGCTGATGCGCCGGGGCCAGCGTACCGCGGGCACGGTGACGTGGATCGAGATGCCGGACGAGCGCAAGGAGGAAGACGCGCGCGCGGCCGTGGCGCCCGCGCTGGCGCTCGACCTGGACCCGACGCTGCGCGATCGCCTCGACATGCGGCAGTTCGAGCAGCGCATGACGATCGCGAAGAGCCAGGTCGAGTCGGACCTGGGCATGGTCTTCCCGCGCCTGCGGATCGAATACCGCCCGCTGGGCGAACCCGACACCTACGCAATTCGCGTGCAGGACGTGGTGGCCTCGCGCGGCGCGCTGCGGCCCGGCATGGAGCTGGTCGAGCCCGGATCGCGCGCGTTGGTGGACCAGGGCCGCGCGGTGGTCGGCGCGCCGTTTGGACCGTTCGCCGAAGCGGTATGGATTCCGCTGGACAAGCCGACCGGCCGCACCGCGCGTGACGCCGCCAGCGACGCGCCGGTGCCGGGGGCGCCGCGCACGCTGTCGTGCGAGGAAGTGCTGGCCGTCCATGTCGGCGCGGTGATCAAGCAGCATGCCGCGCCGCTGCTCGGCATCCAGGACGTGCAGGAGATGATGCACGTGGTGCAGGCCGAGGCCCCGGACCTGGTGATGGAGCTGGCCCGCGTGGTGCCGCTGCAGCGCGTCACCGAGGTGCTGCGCCGCCTGCTGCAGGAAGACGTGCCGATCCGCAACCTGCGCACCATCTTCGAGAGCCTGGTGACCTGGGCGCCCAAGGAAACCGATGCGATCGCGCTGACCGAACTGGTCCGCGTCGATCTCGGCCGGCTGATCACGAGCCGCCATGTCGGCGGCGAACGCGCGATCGACGCGGTGCTGTTCGAACCGGCGCTGGAGCAGCGCGTGCAGGGCGCGATCGAGAAGGCCGCGCGCGGCAACCTGCTGCTGCTGAGCCACGACGTCACGCGCGAGATCCGCGAACAGCTGCGCCAGCTGCTGGAGAAGGCCAATGCCGCGCGCGTGGTGGTGGTGGTCAGCGTCGACGTGCGCCGCTACATCAAGCGTCTGATCGAACCGGTCGCGCCGCGTCTGCCGGTGCTGTCCTACCAGGAGGTCGACGAGGACGTGCGCCTGGTGCCGGTCGGCTGGATCCGCAATCCCGAGGTCGAGTGAGCGATGGGCGCCGACACGATTCTCGATATCACGCGCGAGGCGCTGCTGGTGGTGCTGTGGGTGACGCTGCCGGTGGTGCTGATCGGCACCGTGGTGGCGCTGGTGGTGGCGGTGCTGCAGGCGGTCACCCAGATCCAGGACCAGAGCATCGGCACCTCGGCACGGCTGATCGCGGTACTGGTGTCGCTGGTGCTGCTGGGCGGCTGGCTAGGCGGCGAGGTGATGCGGTTCTCGCAGCGCGCGATCCAGACCATGCTGACCTTTTTATAACGACAGATTCGCACGGCAGTTACGCACAATCACGCAGTGGAAAACCGGGGAGGATATGTTGACAAGCGAACGGTTCGGACCTCGATGTCTGGCCATGGCGGGCGCAATGCAAGGGCGCCCGTCGACAGATAAGAAGATGTCAGGCGGCAAGGGATGCCTGGGCACCGTCGCTCTGTCGTCCCTGCGCACGCGGGGACCCAGCGACCTGAAAAGTGCGATGGCGCGAAGCAAAAGCCCTTGGATTGCCGCCTGCGCGGGGACGACAAAGGGTCTTGCAGCGATCGCGTTGTTGCTGGCCCTGTTTCTGGTCGGCATCCGGCCGCTGCACGCCGCCGACCTGAACTGGCCGGGCAAGCCGTTCCAGATCTCGGCCAGCGAGAAGCGCGTGGCCGATTTCCTGCGCGAACTGGCCTCCACGCAGGGCACCACCGCGGTGGTCGATTCGCGCGTGGACGGCACCATCAGCGGCCGCTTCTCCGACTCGCCGCTGTCCATCCTCCGGAGCGTCTGCGCCAGCTATGGCCTGACCTATTACTACGACGGCTCGCTGCTCTATATCGAGCCGGCCGGCGAAGCGCGCAGCGAGGTCATTCCGTTCGCGCGCGGGGCCGGGGACCGGCTGCAGGACGCGCTCGAGCATATGCAGGTCGTCGACTCGCGCTATCCGATCACGATCAATGACGACGACGGCACCGTGATGGTCTCCGGGCCGAAGCGCTATGTCGAGACCGTGCGTTCCGCGGTGCGCGCCTTCGACGATCGCGCCGTCAACGACGACCGTGCCGAGGTGCAGATCTTCCCGCTGAAGTACTCATGGGCATCGGACTTCCGCATCAACCGCTCCGGCAAGGACATCACGGTGCCGGGCGTCGTCACGGTGCTGCGCAGCCTGTACGGGCGTCAGCGCGCAGGCACGGCCACCACGCCGGTCAGCATGGGCCCAAGCCGCGGCGCCAGCCGCATGGCCGAACTGCGCAGCGGCGGGGCCAGCAACATGACGCTGCCGCAGGCCAATCCGCGCCAGGTGCTGGAGTCGATGGCCGACAGCTCCACCGGCATCGGCCAGCCCGGCTTCGGCAACTGGGGCTTCGGCGGCCTGCCGCAGTTCCAGGCGGACACGCGCCTGAATGCGGTGATCGTGCGCGATGTCCCGGAACGGATGGCGCAGTACCAGCGCCTGATCTCGTCGCTCGACATCAAGCCGCGCCTGATCGAGATCGAAGTCACGATCATGGACATCAGCCAGGAGAACCTGGACAGCTTGGGCGTGGACTGGCGCCTGCATACGCGCCACGTCGATCTGCAGCTCGGCGGGGGCGGCGGATCGCCGCTGACTTTCGGCAATGCGCGCTCGGAGGGCGGCACCTCCGGCAATACCGCCGGCTCGGGCCTGCAGTTCACCGGCGCGATCGGCAACGACGTCACGCGCTACCTGCTGACCCGCGTCAAGGCGCTGGCCGAACGCGGCCAGGCCAACTTCGTCGCGCGGCCCAAGGTGCTGACGCTCGACAACACCGAGGCCGCGCTGGAGAACATGCGCGAGTTCTATGTGCGCGTCGACGGCTTCCAGGACGCTGGCCTGTTCAACGTGGTGGCCGGGACCGCGGTGCGCGTCACGCCATTGGTGATCGACGAGCGGGAAGGGCGCGCCGTGATGCTGAGCATCGATATCGCCGATGGCGACCTGTCCGGCGAGACCGTCGACAACATCCCGATCGTGCGGCGCCGCTCGATCACCACGCAGGCGATGGTCGATGAGGGCAAGAGCCTGCTGATCGCCGGCTATACCGTCGAGGAGAAGCTGCGCGCGTCGTCCGGCGTGCCCTTCCTGCAGGACGTGCCGATCATCGGCAACCTGTTCAAGTATCAGGAAAAGCGCCAGGCCAATATGGAGCGCTTCTACCTGCTGACACCGCGTCTGGTGATGCCGGGGATGAGCTGATGGCCGCCGCCTTGCACGTCGATTCGCACGTCGATCCGCTTGCCGATCCGCCGCGCCAGGACGCCGGCGCCCCCGGCTGGACGCTGCGGCTGCTGGGCGGCGCCGTCTACGGCCGCGTGATCTCGCTGCGGCGCGGCGCCAATGTGCTGGGCGCCGCCAGCGACGTCGACATCAGCGTGCCAGGCGACGACGTGCAGCCGCGCCATCTGGTGCTGAACGTCGGGGAACTGGCGGTCTCGGCCGAGCGCATCGGCGAGGCGCAGGTCAAGGTCAACGGCCGCGATACCACGCAGCGCGTGATCGCACTGGCCGGCGGCGACATCCTGACGGTGGGCTCGCTCGATATGGAACTGCTGCGCGCCGCGCCGGCGGCGTCCGAGACCACCGACACGCTGTTCGCCTGGGCCGAATCGGGTCGCCGCGCCGCGCGCGCCGACAGCGACGAGCCGGTACGCCAGACCAGCCGCTGGCTGCTGGGCGGCATCGGCGTGCTGGTGGTGGCGCTGCTGATCGGCGCCGGCTGGCTGGCCGCGACACTGTCGCGCGACGCGGGGTTCGTCCGTACCGCGCAGGTCGACCCGGCTGCGGTGCGCGAGACCGTCGCCGGCTATCCGGAACTCGAGGTGGTGTCGCTGCCCAACGGCGCGGTCACCGTGCGCGGCTTCGTCAATTCGCGGGTCGACCGGCAGCGCATCGTGCAGGCGCTGGCGCCGTTCGGCCGCGGCGTGCAGCAGCAGGTGCGGTCGGCCGACGACATCATCGAGCATATCCAGCGCTACGTGGACGAGCCGGGCGTGGGCATTGCGTACCAGGGCAACGGCCGCGTGGTGCTGACCGGCACGGCGGACCCGGTGGCCGGCCGCGACAAGGTCAAGCGCGTGATCGAGGACCTGCACCCGGGCGTGCTGGTGTCCGATCGCATCGACTACCGCGAGACCGCCGACAGCCGGCGTCGCCAACTGCGCGAAGGCCGCTGGGACAACTGGCAGGGCGTATTTCCCGCGCGCGTGGTCAGCATCACCGATAACGGCGACGGCACGCGATACGTGCAGCTGGCCAACGGCAGCCGCTATTTCGAAGGGGCGGTGCTGAAGAACGGCGCCGAGATCGAGAAGATCGAAGCGGACGGGTTGGTGTTGAAGGAAGGCAAGGGCGGCGAGCCGCCGCGCTCTGCTCGCTGACGAACGGGTGTCGTCCCCGCGAATGCGGGGAGCCAGTGGCTTTTCACGTCGCTGGATTCCCGTCTGCGCGGGAACCACAGGATGGCCGGCGGCCATCGATATTCGCCGCGGTGCCCCACAGTGGCGCCGCGGCAAATCGGTTCCGCATCGCCGATGCGGAGTGTTTGGCAGTACCACTTGACGAAGGAGATGGAAATGGCTGGTGAAGTCGATCTGAACGCCAAGATGCAGGAAATCCAGCAGAAGGCCCAGGAGTTCTCGGTGAACATCATGGCCCTGCAGGACACGCTGACCCGTCAGAACGCCGTGGTCAGCAGCGAAATGGCGCACAACACGCAGAAGGCCAACCTGGTCCAGGGCGCGATGCAGGACGTCAAGCAGACGTCGAGGACCAACTGACGGCGGCGGGGTCGCGCGCGTCGCCGGACGGCCGCGAGGCCGGTCCGGCGCGCCGCGCACCCTGACCGGCTTGTCCCTCATTCCAGTCCAGGAGAACAGCGATGGATCCCACCGCGATTGCCGCGCAAGGCGCCGCCGCCGAGGCGGCCACCGTGTCCGCGCACCAGCAGGCGCCGCAGGCCAACCAGGCCGCCGATCCGGCCGATGCCCGCACCTTCGCCGAAATGGTGCAGCATGGCGCCGCCGGCGGCACCACGGCCAGCGAGCCGAGCACGTCCTCGCTCGGCGCCGCGATCCGCACCACCTATGTGTCTGCGGGCGAAGAGGCGGCACGCCAGGCCGCGCGGCTCGACGAGATGCGCGAGAGCATGTTCACCGCGATCCAGCAGGGCAGCACCAGCGACGTGGTGTATCAGGCCATGATGCTTCAGACCGAATCGCTCGAGCTGTTCTCGTCGATCCATGTCACGTCGAGTATCGGCAGTGCGGGCACCAATCTGTTCAACAGCCTGCTCAAGAACCAGCAATGACGCCGATCCCTGCGGCTTCGGCCATGCCGGCTGCGCGCCGGCCCGGGCTGGCCCCTTTGGCCCGTCTCGCCCCGCTGACGCTGGCCTTGCTGCTGGCCGCCTGCCGCGTCGACCTGTATGCCTCGCTCAACGAGGCCGAAGCGAACCAGATGCTGGCGGTGCTGACCGCCGAAGGCATCGACGCCGACAAGGTCCGCGCCGGCGAGACCGGCTGGAGCGTGCGCGTCGACGAGGCGCAACTGCCGGCTGCGCTGGAAGTCCTGCGCAGCGAAGGACTGCCGGGCGAGCGCTTTTCTTCGCTGGGCCAGGTGTTCCAGAAGCAGGGCCTGGTGGCGACGCCGACCGAGGAGCGCATGCGCTATATCTTCGCGCTGTCGCAGGAACTGTCGGAGACGCTGCGCAATATCGACGGGGTGGTCACGGCGCGGGTACACGTGGTGATCCCGGCTACCGATCCGCTGTCGGACAAGATCCGGCCGTCGTCGGCGGCGGTCTTCATCAAGCATCGTCCCGATACCGACCTGCGGCTGCTGGTGCCGACGGTCAAGGACATGGTCGCCCACAGCATCGAGGGCGTGACGCACGAGAACGTCTCGTTGTCGCTGGTCGAGGCGCGGCCGTTCACCCCGATCGCGCGGGCGCCAGTCAGCCAGGGCTTCCCGGTCGGCCGCTTCGCCGCGATCGCGGGGGCGGTGATCGCGGCGCTGGCGCTCGCCGGGCTCGGCGTGCTGGCATGGAAGCGCGGCGGCCTGCGCCAGGCGCTGGGCCGGCTGGGGACACGCAGCGCGATGAGGAGCCGTGCCTGATGGTCGCGCTGGCCGCGCCGGGTCTGCCGCATGCCCCGCATGCGCCCTCGCATATGCCCTCGCAGATGCCCTCGCATACGCCCTCGCTTGCGCTGGCCCGCGCGGTCGCCGATCTTGCGCAGCGCCCGCTCGCGCATCAGCATCCGAGCTGGTTGCCGCGCGAATGGCCGCTGCCGCTGCGCAGCGCTGACCGGTTCGGCACGGCCGCGGCGCAGGTCTTGGCCGGGCCGCTGTCGCTCGGTGGCGGCGACCGGCAGGCGCGCGAGCTGCTGCACGGCCTGCTCGATGCGCGCGGCGACCCGCTGGCGCGGCTGGTGCTGCTCGATCGCAGCACGCTGCGGCTGCTCGCCATCTGGTGCGGCATGGCGGTGCACAAGCCCGGCTTTGCCAGCGAGCGCAGCCGCCTGGCGCAGCAGCTCGACGGCAGGTTGGGGGCGCTGGCCCAGCCGTTGATCGGCACCGTGCCCTACCGGCTGCGACGGGCTGCACGGCGCTTCGACCCGCAGGCGGTAGCCTTCATCCTGAAGCGCGTGCCCGATCTGCCGGACCTGCCGATGAATCTCGATCCCATCCGTGCGCGGCCGTCGTCCGCCGCCCGCGTGATGGCCGAACGGGGCTACCGGCTGCTGTGCGGCCTGGTGCAAACGCTGCCGCTGGCTTCAAGCGGCGCGGCACGGGGCGGCGCGGCACAGGGCGGCGGGGCGACGCTCCTGAACGCGGTGCGCCGCAAGTTCCCGCGCCGGCTGGCCGCGTTGCCGGTGCCCGCGCTGAGCCGTCCGCAGGCCGCGCAGCTGCGCGAGCTGCTTCTGCTCAATCTGATTCCAGAACGGTTTCCGACATGGCACTGGCTTTTCTGATTACCAGCGAGAACCTGCAATTGCTGTCCGAGCGCAAGGTCCTCAAGGAAGCGGAGTACGCGGCCCTGATGGACGCGGCCGAGGTCATCGAGGCCGCGCGCCGCGAGGCGCATCGCATCACCACCGACGCGCAGCGCGACGCCGAGCAGCGGCGCCAGCACGGCTACCGCGACGGCTGGGCCAAGGCCCAGGCCGAGCACGCGGCCGCGCAGGTCAGCGCCGCCGCGGAGGCGGAGCGCCAGCTCGGCGCGATGCGGCGGACCATGGCCAATATCGTGATGAAGGCGGTCCAGCAGATCGCCGGCGAGCTCGATCCGGACATCATCCTCGAGGTCGCGCTGCAGCGGATCGACGTGCTGGTCCGCAGCGAGCCCTTCATCACCATCCAGATTCCGCTTGGCCGCGAGCAGGCGGTGCGCAACCTGCTCGACGCGATGGCCGAGACGCTGGACTGGCCGCGCCGCGCCAACGTCGTGGTCGAGCCGAGCCTGGAGCCCGATGCCTGCCGCATCCTGACCCCGTCCGGCACGATGGAGGTGGGGCTGCAGGCCCAGCTCGAAGCCTTTGCGCGCCGTGTGCAGGCGGGTTGAATCCTGCCCATGCCCGACCAGAAGCATCACGCCGCGTCCTTGATTCCCCGACCCATGGCCGACCCGCTCTCCACCTCCGACCTGAAGGCCGCGCTGCAGCACGCCGCGCTCGATCTCGAACGCGCCTTCGACCACTTCACGCCGGTGGCGATGCGCGGGCGCGTGTCGAAGGCGGTCGGCATGCTGATCCATGCGACCGGCATCCAGGCGCATGTCGGCGAAATCTGCCAGCTGGTCACGCCGGGCGAGCCGCCGCTGCTGGCCGAGGTGGTCGGCTTCGAGCAGCAGACCGCGTTGCTGACGCCGCTGGGGCGCACCACCGGCGTGTCGGCGGTCACCGAGGTCGTGCCGCAGATGCACGGCTACCGTTGCCCGGCGGGCGCCGCGCTGCTGGGCCGGGTGCTCGACGCGCTGGGCAGCCCGATCGATGGCCGCGGCCCGCTGGTCGGCGTCAGCCAGGTGCCGGTCGAGAACGAGCCGCCCGATCCGCTGACCCGCGCGCTGATCCGCACGCCGCTGCCGACCGGGGTGCGTGCGATCGATGGCCTGCTGACGCTGGGCGAAGGCCAGCGCGTCGGCATCTTCGCGCCGCCTGGCGTGGGCAAGAGCACGCTGCTCGGCATGCTGGCGCGCGGCGCGCAGAGCGATATCAATGTGGTCGCGCTGGTCGGCGAGCGCGGGCGCGAGGTGCGCGAATTCATCGAATACAGCCTCGGCGATGCAGGGCTCGCCCGCACCGTGCTGGTCGTGGCGACGTCGGACCGCGCGCCGATGGAGCGCGTCAAGTGCGCGTATACCGCGACCGCGATCGCCGAGCATTTCCGCGACCAGGGCAAGCGCGTGCTGCTGCTGGTCGATTCGCTGACCCGGCTGGCGCGCGCGCAGCGCGAGATCGGTCTGGCGAGCGGCGAGCCGCCGACGCGCCGCAGTTATCCGCCGTCGGTCTTCTCGATGCTGCCGCAATTGCTCGAACGCGCCGGCACCGCCGCGCGCGGTTCGATCACCGCCGCCTACACGGTGCTGACCGAAGGCGAGGACGACAGCGATCCGATCGCGGAGGAGGTCCGCTCGATCCTTGACGGCCATATCGTGCTGTCGCGCAAGCTGGCCAGCGCCGGCCAGTATCCGGCGATCGACGTGCTGGCCAGCGTCAGCCGCGTGATGCCGCATGTGGTCGAGGACCAGCAGGCCCGGCACGCGGCCCGGCTGCGCGAGCTGCTGGCCAAGTACCGCGAGCTGGAGCTGCTGCTGCAGATCGGTGAATACCGTCCCGGCGCCGATGCCGTGGCGGACGCGGCGGTGGCGTCCATCGGCCAGATCCGAGCCTTCCTGGCGCAACCGGCGGGCCGGCTCGACCCCTACGAGACCACGCTGCGCACGCTGGAACGCGCGATCACGCCGCTGGCTCCGGCCGTGACGCCAGCGACGGCGGCGATGGCCGCGCAAGGGCGCGCGACCGCTCAGCAGGAGGCCAACCGATGAACGGCCAATCGTCCACGGTGCCGCTGCGCCAGCTCGAGCGCGTGCGCGAGCGGCGCCACGACGACGCGCATCGCGAGATGCGGCAGAAGCGCGATGCTTTCCTCGAAGGCATGCGGGCCGCCGAGGCGGCGCAAGGCGCGGTACGCGCGGCGCTTTCCGAGCGGGCGGCGTTTCTGCAGCGGCTGCGCGATAGCGCGGCGAAGGAGGGCGTCGCGATCTCGGGACTGCTCGATGCCCAGGCGTGGCAGGCGTCGTTCGACGCCCGCATCGCCCGCGCCAACGCCGCGCTGGCGCAGGCCCTCGACATCGCCGGCCAGCGTCGTGCCGAGTTCGAGCAAAGCCGCCGGCAGTGGGCCCAGGCGCAGGCTCGCCTGACCGGCACGCGCGAACTGATCGATCGCGAACAAGCCGCGGCCCGGGCCGACATCGAGCGCCGCGAGGAAGAGGCGGCCGAGGAGGCCGCGTTGCGGGTCTGGCAGCGGGCCATGGGCGCAGGCATCAAGGCATGATCGATCCGGCGATGTTCTTCCAGTGGGGCCGCGAGACCGTGATGCCCATCCTGATGGTGATGCCGCGGCTGCTGACGGCCTTTACCGTGGTGCCGTTCCTGTCGCACCAATCGATCCCCGGGGTGGCCCGCAATGGCATCGTGCTGGCCATTGCGCTGTTCGTCTCGCCGGGCGCGCGCGTGGACATCGATGCGGTGGCGGGCGGACTGTGGCTGCTGCTGATCTTCAAGGAGGCCTTCATCGGCCTGCTGCTGGGCATGGCGTTCGGGCTGTTTTTCGTCGCGCTGCAGATGATCGGCGAGCTGATCGATTTCCAGACCGGCTCGGGCAATGCCACCTTCTTCGATCCGGTGACGCAGCAGGAGGACGGGCCGATGGAAAACCTGCTGTCCCATCTGGGCATCGCGCTGTTCGCCTCGTTCGGCGGCCTGTTCGCGATGACCGGCGTGATCGTCGAATCGTTCGCCTTCTGGCCGGTGATGTCCTTCGGCCCCGACGTCTCGCTGTCGTCGTTCCAGTTCGCCAATACCTATGCGGGCACGATGTTCTCCTGGGTGGTCAAGCTGGCGGCGCCGATCCTGCTGCTGCTGGTGATCGTCGAGCTCGGTTTCGCGCTGATCGCACGCTTCGTGCCGCAGTTCGACGTGTTCCAGTTCGCGCAGCCGGTCAAGATCACGGTTGCCTTCCTGATGCTGGTGCTGATGCTGTCGGTGATGGTCGATACGCTGCAGGGCTTCCTGCGTCCGGACAACGCGCTGATCGACCTGCTGCGCGGACGCGCGGGTGTCCAGTGAGGGCCGGCGATGGCCGATAGCGAAAAGAATCTCGAAGCGACGCGGCGCAAGCTGGACGACGCGCGCAAGCGCGGCGAGGTGCCGCGCAGCAGCGACGTAACCTCGGCCTTGGTCTTTCTCGGGGTGCTGATCGGGCTTTGGCTGCTCGGCCGCTATTTCGTGCGGCTGTTTCACGCGCTGTGGCTGAGTGCGATGGGCGCGATCGACCGGCATCTGGCCGACCAGCAGATGCTCGCGCTCGGCGAGGCCGGTGCGCGCTTCCTGCTGATGGGCGTGCTGCCGATTGCGGCGATCGCACTGGTCTGCGGCATCGTCGGCGCCTTCGTGCAGGTCGGGCCGCTCGTCGCGTTCGAGCAGATCAAGCCGCAGCTGGCGCGCCTGAATCCGGCGGAGGGCCTGAAACGGATGTTCGCCGTGCGCAATCTGGTCAATCTGCTGAAGACGGTCGTCAAGATCGCGCTGCTGGGCGGGCTGATCTATGTGCTGGCGCTGCGCGCGATCGAGGACGGCGTGCGCACCGGCTATGCGCGCCCGGCCGAGATCCTGCTGCTGATCGCCCATATCCTGCTGATGATGTGCTGCTGGGCCGCGGTGATCTACCTGATCATGGCGGTGATCGACTACGTGCACGAGCGCTACGAGTTCATGAAGCGCCAGCGCATGAGCGTGGAGGAGTACCGGCGCGAGTACAAGGACACGCAGGGCGACCCGATGATCGCCGGGCGGCGGCGCGCGGCGTTCTTCGAGGCGGCGTTCTTCGGCGTCGGCGAGCGGGTGCGGGTCTCCACCGCGGTGGTGTATTCCACGCAGTACGCGGTGGCCCTGCGCTACGACGGGCCGGGTACGCTGCCCAAGGTGGTCGCCAAGGGCGGCGGCCAGGTCGCGGCCCGCATCCGCCAGGCCGCGGCCGATTACCTGATCCCGTCGGCCTTCGATTCGGACCTGGCGCAGCGGCTCTATATGACGGTGCCGCTGGACCGTTTCATCGATCGATCGCTGTTCGAGCGGGTCGCGGATTTGATGCGGTGGGCGAAGGGTGGGTGAGGGTGGTTGGGCGGTTGGGGGATTGTGGTTTGCTGGCGTGGTTTGCCCTCTCCCCCAGCCCCTCTCCCGCAAGCGGGAGAGGGGAGAAAATCTGCGGTAGAGCAGCGGCGTCGCGGTATCTGTTGCGCTAACCAGCTCCCTCTCCCGCTTGCGGGAGAGGCTTGGGGAGAGGGCAACCGCCGCTAGCAATCCAACAACGCCGCTTCCGCCCGATACCCCGTCCCGGCCCGCTCGCGCATACCATTGCCCCCGCGCTCTATCCTCTCCGCCCGATCCATCCTCTCCACCGCCGTGGCGATCAGGCTGGGGTCCTGCATCGTGGCCGCATGCGCCAGCTGCACGCGGTTGCGCACGCCGAAATGGCTGCGCAGCCGGCGCATGTGGTAGTCGACGTTGAAGATCGACATCTCCATGCGATTGGCGATCTGCTTGTCCGACAGGCCCTGCGCCAGGCAGGCAAGGATGTCGCGCTGGACCTCGGACAGGCCGTCGCGTTGCGTGCCGCCCAGCGCCGGGATGTCGGCGTGGCAGGTCAGGAATTCGTGCAGCGCGAAGCCGACCGTCAAGGCCTGGCCGATCACGGGGTCGCCGATCCAGCGGCGGCTCTCGATGCCGGAGGCGAAGCTGATCGCGACGAAGTCGCTGGTGCCCGGCATCGGCAGGTTGAGAAACACGCCGCTGCGGATGCCGGCGTCGCGCAGGTCGTCGAGGAAGCGGCGCAGCCGCAGCGCCTGCGTGCCGCCCGAGGTGCTGCGCTCCAGGTCGCTGATGTCCCATACCAGCGGCAGGCCGAAGCTGCCCGGCCGCGGCTGGCGCGGATCGACCTCGTAATAGCGCTCGCGCAGGTAGTAGTCGCGCCAGCCCGGATGCGAATAGGTATCGAGGAAGGTGCGCAGTTGCACCTGCCCGCCCGCGGTGGTGGCGGTGCCATAACCGAGCCAGTCGAAGCCGATCCCCCGGATCGCCGACTGCATCAGCGCGGTGCGCGATTCAGGCGAGCTTTCGCGCAGCATGGCCTCGACCAGTCCCGGCATGCCGCCCTGGCGCATGCGCCGCTTCACGGGAACGATATGCCGTTCGCCGAATACCTTGATGCCGTGGGGGCCCGCCACCGGCGGCAGGCCGCGTGGACCGCGGGCCGACGTGCCGTCGCTTGTGGCGCGCGGCAGGTCGGCTCTCAGGGTCCGCGACAGGCTGGTGTCGCGGCCCAGGCCGGCTTCCACTACTTTTTCCATCGATCGCCTCCGACAAATGCGTATGGCCGCCGCGCTGACGCGGCAGCGTGAAGGCTTGCCTTGGCTCGATCCGCGAGCGACATAGCGCCCGCTGGCCAGGCCTTCTGGCAAAGCCCAACATACTGCTGACCCATTCCCGTCGGAAATCCCGGATGGCGCCGCGGTGCGGCGTGCCCGGTGTTGTGCGTGCCGTGCGTTGCGCGGCCGCTATCGATGCTGTGGTGGTGCGAAACCGTGATGGCGCCATCGTTGGCAGTTGCCATCCGGCGCCGGGCAAATTATTGCAAGCCAAGATGTCATGACATCGAGCGCGCATTCCAACCGTGCGAAGCGGGGCCGCATTGCCATCCGTCGCGATGCCCGCGAGCCGCGCTGCCGCAAGGCCTGCGGGGGGTTGATGCGATGCGGCGGGGATGTTGTATATGCGCCACTTTCCTTAGGCCGTGAAGGGTTATCGCCGTCGGCATGGGATTCCCTGGTCGCTCATGCTTCGAGCGTCTTGCCGCGCGTTTCCGGCAACGTCAGCGCGGCGACGATCAACACGCCGTAGGCCCCGGCGGCGAACACGCCGATGGTCTGCCCCAGCGGCATGGTCTGACTGACATGGCCGATCAGGAAGGGGAACAGCGCACCGATGGCGCGGCCCACGTTGTAGCAGAAGCCCTGGCCGGAGCCGCGCACGCTGGTCGGGAACAGCTCGGTCAGGAACGCACCCATGCCGGCGAAGATGCCCGAGGCGAAAAAGCCCAGCGGGAAACCGAGGATCAGCATCACGGTGTCGTTGACCGGGATCTGCGTGTAGATCAGCGCGATCGCCATCGAGCACAGCGCGAACAGCATGAAATTGCGCTTGCGGCCGATGCGGTCGGTCAGATAGGCGCTGGTGATATAGCCCAGATACGAGCCGACGATCACCATCGCCAGATAGCCGCCGGTGCCGAGCACCGTCAGCCCGCGCTCGGTCTTCAGGAAGGTCGGCAGCCAGGTCGTGATCGCGTAGTAGCCGCCCTGCGCACCGGTGGTCAGCAGCGCGGCGCGCAGCGTGATCGACAGCAGCTTCGGCGAGAAGATCGCGGCGAACGAAGTCTTCTCGGCCGAGGCGGCTTCCCTGGCCTTGTGCTCGGCGTAGACCTCGGGCTCCTTGACCAGGCGGCGCAGGAAGATCACGAACACCGCCGGCAGCAGGCCGATCAGGAACAGCGCGCGCCAGGCGGTTTCAGGCGGCAGGAGGCTGAACACCAACGCATACAGCAGCGCCGACATGCCCCAGCCCAGCGCCCACCCCGCCTGCACCATGCCGACCGCCTTGCCGCGGTCCTGCGAGCGAATCGCCTCGCCCATCAGCACCGCGCCCGCGGTCCATTCGCCGCCGAAGCCGAAGCCCATCAGCGCGCGGGCGATCAGCAGCTGCTCGTAGTTCTGCGCCAGGCCGCACAGGAAGGTGAAGAAGGCAAACCAGACGATGGTCAGCTGCAGCGTGCGCACGCGGCCGATGCGGTCGGACAGGATGCCGGCGATCCAGCCGCCCGCGGCCGAGGTCAGCAGCGTGGCGGTGCCGATGAAGCCGGCGTCGCCGCGCGTGATGCCCCACGTCGCGATCAGCGTCGGTATGACGAAGCTGAGGAACTGCGTGTCCATCGCGTCGAGCGCGTAGCCGACCTTGCAGCTCCAGAAGGTGCGGCGTTCGCCCGGCGTGATGTCGCGATACCAGGCAAAGAGTCCGCTCGACGGTCGGCTTTGCTGCTCCCCCTGGATGCTGCCAATCTGCGTTTCCATGCGTTCCTCGTCGTGGTGTCTCGTCGCGGTGCGTCGGTACAGGCTTGATCCGGGCCAGAGCGCGTGTCCCCATTTGCAGGCGGATCGCGCGCAAATCGGGGCCTCGCGGTAAATCTCGGCAATGCTCGGCAATGTTCGGCAGAGAAGCGGGCTGGCACCGCTGGTGCTGCCGGCCGGTCGACGATCGTCGTCGCTGTACTGGTTCCCGCGCGCTGGCGGCCCGCGATGGCACGGCGGTGTGCCGATGCACGCCTGGAGAGTTGGCGCGCGATCGCGGTGGCCCGCGGCGATGTCCGATGACTCGCGGCGGTCTGCGGGAACCTGTCATGCATGGAGGGACGTCCCCCGGCATCTGCATTCTTCAAATCAGCCGGGCGCCTCGTCCAACTATTTTTTAGCTTGGGTCCTCATAAGAAAAAATTGAGATCACCACTCAATCTCAGTCAATACGCGGGCCCCGGCCAGATCTGGCATTCCCGCGCTCCGCGGCGATTTCGGGTTTTCCCCGATCACGCGCTGTCGCCAAACGGCGTGCCGACCGACCGCGGAAACCCGCGGGGACGACGTGAAGGTTGCTCCGGCATTGTCAGCGCCCCGGCACGCGCATCGCGTTCCATCGAGGGCAACGCGTAAGCATACGGCGCGCCAGTGACAAGCGGGGCACGGGATGCGCTACGGAGACTCGTAGGGATGTCGCTGTGCAGCGCAGCAGCGGCGGGCCATTGCACCACGAGGGTTCGTCTCGTCACGGGGCCTTCATCGACGAGCGGTCTGATGACGGCGCCCCGGGTCAGCGCGCGTGTGCATCGGCATGGTGCCCCGCCCGGCCTTCTTCTCGAGGTCACGATGAGCTATCCCGCCGATCTGTCAGGTCCCTCGATGGTGCGCCCCATCACGGTCCCGCCGCCACCGCCGCCACCGCCGCCGGCACCGTCCGCGCCGCCCCCGCGCGCGGCCGACGCCGAAGCGAACTCGGCCGCGCAGCGCCAGCGCGAACAGGCCGAACTGCAGGCGCGGCTGCAGCAGCTGCGCGAACAGATTGCCGCGATGCTCGAGCGCCTGCGCCAGGCACAGGAGGCGGAGGCGGCCGCGCGCGCGCAGGCGCAGGCCGCGCGCGAGGCCGCCGAGCGTTCGCAGTCGCGCGACGATATCGCCAAGGCCGAGACGGCCGAGGCCACCGCGGCGACGCGCAAGGCCGAGCTGAACGAGGCCGCGCTCGAACTGGACGCGCACGACAAGCGGATCGCGCTCGATGAGGCCAAGGCCGAGGCGTTGCACGAGCCGGGTCCGCAGAACCAGGCCAAGGTAGCCACGGCGCAGGCCGCATACGACGACGCGCAGCAGCTGCACACGGTTTCCGTCGCCGACGTCAATGCCAAGCGGGCCGATGCGGAACTGGCCGCCGCCGACCGCGCGGTGACGGCCTTGGCGCCGCCGGGCAGCGATCCGAGCAGGCTGAATGCGGCCGACCGGCAGGCGCTGACCGAGGCGCGCGAAACGGCCGCTGCCGCCCGACGGCAGTCGGACAGCGCCGCCGCGGCGCTCGAAACCGAATGGCGCCGCTACGAGCGCGATGCCGCGCAGCGTGAGCTGACGAGGACCGGCCGCGAGCTGGAGCAGGCCGGCGCGGCGCGCGAGCGTGCCCGCACCGAAGGCGATGCCGCGGCGCTGCAGCGTGCCGACGATGCCTACGGCGCGGCGCTGGACGCGTGGTGGGTGGCGGACCGGCAGGTCGTCGCCGCGCAGGCATCGTGGGACGCGCAAGATGCCGCCAACGACCTCGCCGCCAAGCAAGAGCGGCATCGCGCCGACGAAGCGCGCGCCAACCAGTGCCTGGTCGAACCGTCCGAGGTCCAGCAGGCCAGGCAGACGCTGGAGCAACGCAATACGGCCGCGCAGGCCGCGCTGACCGAGGCGCAATCGGCCAAGGACGATCAGGCCGCGCGCCAGGCCTTGCGCGACCGTGCCGCCGGGATCGACACCGAGTACCGCGAGGCGCAGACCGGCCTCGAACAGGCCCGCACCGCTTACGAAGGCGCGACGACTTCCGCTGCCCGCGAGGAGGCGCGCATTGCCTACGCCGACGCGCAGGACCGCATGCAGACCGCGCGCGGCGACCACGACGCGCTGCAGGCCTTGCGCAGTTCGCAGCAGGCCGACGCGGCGCTCGTCGAGGGGCTGCGCGCGAGAGAGAAGGGCGGAACCGGTGCGCCGGACGATGGTCGCAACGCCACGCTGCGCGAGTCGGCCAGTCAGGGGCGCGCGAACGTGCAGGGAACGGTCGCGAACGCGAACGGCGACGCGGCGGATGCGTTGCGGCAGGGCCGGACCGACGAATGGCGCAAGGACGGCGGTGCCGCGCAGCGGGCCTTGCCCACCGCCGACGAGGCCGCCGCCAATGCGGCGCAGACCTATGAGGCGACGGTGCGGCGCCCGGGGGCGACCCAGCAGGAAATCGACGCCGCGCGCGAGCGCCGCGATGAGACGCGCCTGGCCCAGGCGCTGGCGCACGACCGCAGCGACGCGCTGGCCGCCACCGAGGCAAGGCGCGCCGCCGAGGGCGAATATGCGCTGGCGCTCGAGGCCCATCGCACGCACGACTTCTCAGCCACCGAGCCGTCCGGGCCGCTCGCACCGGCCGGACCGTCGGGGCCGTCCGGGCCGCTCACGCCGTCCACGCAGCCGCCGGCATCGTTGCCGGGCACGGCCCCTTCGCTGTCGACCTCGCCGCTGCTGACGCCGAACCTTGGGACGCCAAACCTCGGCGACGCCGCGCGGCCGGCGCCATGGACCGTGTTGCCGCCCGGTACCGATGCAGCCGGCAGTGCCAGCGGGAGCCAGACGTCCGCGCCGCCCACGGCCACCCCCTCCACCGCGGCACCGCTGCTGGCGCCGCCCGGATCGCCGCCGGTTGCGGTCAAGGAGAACGGCCGCTGGTATGTCCAGTACCCGGCCCAGTTCTCGGCGCAGTACCTGACCCCGTACGGCGGCTATCCGGCCTCGTCGACGACGCTGTCGATCCCGGGGCAGGGCCCGTCGCGGGTCGAAATGGATCCGGTCACCGCGCGCGTCTGGGAAGCACATGCGCAGCTGCAGTCGGCGCTCACGGCGGAGGACACCGCATGGCGCGACTTCGAGACGCTGAACCAGGACGCGCAGGCCATCGCGCAGGCGCGCCGCGACGGTAACGCATCGGCCAACGCCAATGCCAATACCAACGGCGCCAGCGGTCCCAACGCCAACCACGACGCCGATCCCGAACTGACCCGCCTCAGCGCGCAGGTCGACACCGACCATCGCGCGCTGCTGGCCGCGCTCGGCGCCCGCTTCGAGGCCGAGGACCGTGCGCGCGACCGCGGTGTCGACGTGGGAAAGGACGAAACCGTGATCTCCACCGGCGAGGCGCTGGAGCGCGCGCGTGCCACGGCCTCGGCCAGCGCCGCCGAGCTCGAGCGCTATCGCAGCGAGCGCGACAGCGGCGCGGCCAGCGACGACGTCGAGCGCCTGCGCAACGAGCACCAGGCATGGAAACAGGAGCATCCCTATCTGCGCGAACAGGACGCGCCGACCTGGGCCCCGCTGCAGCAGGCGCTCGACCAGGAGGATGCCGCGCGCCAGCAACTGGTGCAGGAGGCCGCGCAGGCCGGCGCCGCGCAGGAGACCCGCGCACTGACGGCGACGCTGACGCCCGAGCAGCGCGAGGACCCGGCCGCGCTGTACGAGTTGTTCGTGTCCGATCCGCGCGCGATGGCGCGGGGCGTCATCAACCAGCATTACGTCGACTATGGCGGCCGGCCCTACGAGATGGCGGGCCGCACGCATGCCCGCAACATGGCGGGGCTGGCGCTCGGTATTCCGCCAGAGGTCCAGCTTGCGGGCGACGCCGACACGCAGACGGAGACGCTGCGCAAGCAGGACATCTTCGCCGGCATCGACGACGACTACGCCGACATGCTCGACGCGGTGGCCGACCAGCTGGTCGAGCAGGGGGGCGAGCATGCGCGCGTGACCCTGCTGCCGGTGGTCTACGCCAGCCGCGAGCGCGGCATCACGCGCACGATGCTGTTCAAGGTCGAGACGGACCAGGGACCGCGCTTCGTCGACGAGGCCGGACGCGCCTACGACGACCTGAAGGACTACCGCGAGAACAATACGCTGCCGGCCGCGGATGCCGTGCTGGCGATGCCGCGCGACGGCGAGTTCACGGTCGACGGCGAGGGCAATATCGAGCTGGAGATCGGCGACGCGCGCATCGAGAGCGGCTGGGAGAGCTTTCGCCGCAAGACCCACCTGGATACGATCGCCGCGGGCGTGGGCATCGTTGCCGGCGTGGTGCTGGTGGTCGGCTCGGGCGGCGCGTTGGCGCCTGTCGCCATGGTGGCCGCGGGGGCTGCCACTGCCTACGGCGTGGGCACCTCTGCCGCCAGCATCGCCGACCAGATTTCGCATGGCCAGAGCTGGAACCCGGACAAGAACCCGCAGATGCTGATCGATGGGCTCAATATCCTGGCCGCCGCGCTGGGCGTGCGCGCCGGCGTGGCCGGCGTCAGCGCGGCGCGCAGCGGCCAGCGCGCGCTGGTGGCCGAAAGCCGCGGCCTGACCGACGAGGCCAGCCAGCTGGCGCTGCGCACGCAGGCGCTGCAGCAGCAGGCCACCCGCAGCGGCCGCCAAGCGCTTGCGGTCGGCGCCGGCACCTATGGCTATACCGCGTATTCGGCCGTGTCCAATTGGGAGAACATGACGCCCGGCGAGCGTGCCACCACGCGCACGCAGCTGCTGCTCGGCGGCGTGCAGTTCATGATCAATCCGGTCAGCGGCCGGTGGATCCGCCAGGGCGCCACCGGCGCGCTCGCAGGCACGCGCCATGTCGCGACGGCGTGGCGCGGCACGGTGGCGGGTCTCGATCGCGGCGCGCAGGCGCTGTCGACGCTGACGATGCCGCTGCGCAATGCCATGCAGACGCCGCTGACCGCGGCCCGCATGCGCCTGGGGCAATGGCAGGACACGCTGGCACAGCGGCTGCCAGCCCTGTCGAACCTGGCCGGGTTTCCTGGATCGGCGAGGCGGCAGGGCACCGATCCCGCCGGCGCGGCACGGCCCCCGGCAACGCCGGGCCCGTCGGCCGCCCAGCCTCGCTCCGAAACCCCGCCGCACAGCTATCCGGTGGCGCGCACGCGCTGGCGCGCGGTACAGGACCGGCTTAGCCGCGTCGATACGCTCGGCATGCTGAACTGGCTCGACGCCGGGCGCCGCGGTGCGGCGCAGGCGATCGGCAAGCAGCGCGATGCCGAGGCCAAGCTGGTGCGCGCCGCGCGCGAGACTGCGTTCGAGGACGGCCACGCGCTGCACCGCTGGCTGTCCGGACCGATGCGCCAGCAGATGCGGCAGATCGAGGCACGCGCGCAGTCGCAGCTGGCGCGGCTGCGCTGGGAGACCGACGCCACGCGCCAGCAGGCGATCGTTCGCGACCTGCGGCGCCTTGACACGGCCGCGCAGCGGCTGGCCACCAGCTGGCATCCGCTGCTGGCGATCGGCCTGCGGCAGGAACTGCGGCGCCTCGCTGCGAACCAGCGCGATTTCAAGGGCGCCGATACCGTGCTGACCCCGCGCGCCGAGGCCATTCGGCATCTGCGCGGCGAGCTGCAGCAGTGGCGAGCCGCGCTGCCGGCGCGGCAGGTTGCCGCGTCGCGCGACGCCGGCAGCGTGGCCCATGCGCAAGCGCTGGTGTCCCGGATCGCCGGCCATCGCGCCGCGCTCGCCGATGGTGCGGCGTTGGTGTCGAAGACGCTCGACGCGATGCGCGCGAATCGCGACGCGGTGCTCGACTACGTGCCGAAGGGCGCGTCCAAGCCGGTTCGCGCATCGATCGAAGGCGATATCCATGCGGTCGCGCCGCGCCGTTCCGGCGATGCGGCCGCCAATCCGACCACTAATCCGACCACCAATCCGGCCACCACGATGCCGGCGCTGCCGCCACGCTGGCAGCGTGCCGTGGCGGCGTCGTTGCGGCAGCGGTTCCGCATGGGCATGGCCGACGCCGGCACCGGCCTGCTGTGGCTGCAGGCGCGGCGGCTCGGCATGCTGACGCCGCGCGCGTCGCTGCGCCTCGCCCCGCATGCGCCGGCCAGTACCGCCGCTCGTACCGCTGACGGCATGACGTGGTCGGCCGTGATGCGATCGGGGCCGGCACGCCCCCACGCCGACGGCAGCAGGCCGTCACGCAACGGCGCGCTGAACCGGCTCGATGCCGGCCGCGCGATTTTCTACCAGGAGCGCGCCAGCGCGCTGGCGGCGAAGGCCGCGGCGGCGGGCAATACCAAGTCCAAGCTGGCGGCATGGCAGGCCTTCGTCGATGCCGTGGCCGCGCATTCGCCCGACGTCGCCCGGCGCCTGGCCGCGGCGGGAGGCGTGCGCGAACGCTACCAGGGCGGCGAGGCGGGGACGGTGCGCCGCTGGCAGGGCTTCGTACCCAGTCGTGCCGAGGCGCGGGGCAGCGATTCGGCGCGCGAGGTCCGGCGAGCCTATGCCGAACTGCTGCTTGCCGCGGCACGGGTGCGCAAGCGCGATACGCGGCGCGCCGCGGCCGCCAGCCTGCGCGCATGGCGACAGGCACTGCGCAGCGCCAACGATGCCGCGCGGGTGACCGACGCGCTGTCGGCGCAGTTGCGGACGGCCACGCCCGGCACTGCGACCCATCGCGCGCTGACGCGTCAGCATGCGCTGGCGGCCCAGGCGCAGCGGCTCGCGCAGACCAACGCCGAGCGCGCGGGACGCGCGGTGTTCGGCGACGGCGGCCCGACGCCGAGGGCCGGATCGGCGCAGCGTGGCCGTGTCGGTCAACCGCCGGCGGACGGTGCGCTGGCCGCGCTGCGCGACACGCATCCCGCGGCATGGCGCCGCGTGCTGGAGCGCGCGGCACGCCAGATGGAACGGCTCGCGCAGCAGGACGGTGCCGACTCGCCGTGGCAGGCGCAAGCCGTTCACCTGCGCGGTCTGGCCCGACAGGCCGCCGCCGATCCGCGCCTGACCCGCGTCGGCGAGGGCGTGGCGGCGATGCGCCAATGGCGGCGCGCCGAATGGCAGCGGGCCGATGCCCGTGTTGCCGAGCAGCAGGCCACGCAGGCGTGGCGGCGCGCGCAACGTGCAAGCGGGGACAGCCCGGCCAATCACCGGGCCAATCGCCAGCCCAATCGTCAGCCCAATCGCCAGCCCAATCGCCAGCCCAATCGCCAGGACCTGCGCGCGACGATGGACCAGGCCGCGGCCCGCCATCGCGAGGCACGGCGCGAGGCGGCCGAAGCGCGCCGCGCCGTCTTCGGCCGCGGCGACGGCGCGCTAGCCCGGCTCGCCATCGCCAACCCGCGCGCCGCGGACAGCCTGCTGGCATGGGCGCAGCGCCAGCAGCGCGCCGATGCGCGGCTGGGCACGGTGTCGCTGGGACCGGTGCGGCAGCGGCTCGAGCGCACCGCCCCGATTGCCCTGCAGGGCGGCCTCGCCAACGCCGGCGGCGACAGCGCGCTGACCTTCGCGCAGGTCCGCCGCGGCCTGCAGCGCGGCGCGCGCGCCGCGGCGCTGGCCCATGGCGCGTACGCGGCGGCGACCGGGCAGGTCGACGTGTCGCGCGATCCGAGGGAGCTGCGCAAGTACAACCTGCCGGACACCACGCGCATCGACGGCTGGCAGATCACCTTCCGCTCGCGCGACGGGCTGAACTCGATGACGCTGTGGCTCAATATCGGCGGCATCAAGTCGCTGTGGGTGGGCGGCAGCACCACGCCGTTCGCGTTCTCGCGCGACGGCAAGACGACCGTCGGCACGCGCGACGGCGTCAATATCGTCGAGGGCGGGGTCGCCTATCGCTTCGGTCTGCCGTGGCTGTCGAAGATGGGCATGGCCAGCCTGCGCGTCGGGCACGTCAAGCACAACATCCTGCGCACCAACTTCGCCAACGGCAGGCTGACCGATGTGGATGGGCAGGCCACATGGTCGTGGCCGGTGACGCCGGTGCTGATGGATGCGACCAATATCGGCCCGCTGCGCTTCTACGGCTCCAATACCGGCAACCGCCTGCAGATCGGCCAGTACGGCAGCAAGGTCGCTCCGGCGCAGCTGTGGTATCTGAAGGGACCGGACCTGTCGAAGTCCCGCGTCAGCGAGATCGATGCGATCACGTTGAACAAGGAGTTCCAGTGGCCGGACCTGTTCGGGTCCGCCGGTCGCCATCGTGCGGTATCGGTCGATACCGTGCGCGGCACCGCGCCACAGATATTGGCCGAGCGGCAGGCCACGGCATCGGCGATGGCGCCGCCGCATCGCAACCTGTCGCGGCGCGCCGCCGCGGTGCTGGCTGGCTACCATCGGGTCGCGCCGGGCGACACGCTATGGGAGATCGCGCGCAGCCATCGGGACACCCTGCTGGCTGCCGACCGCGAAGCTGCTGCCGTTCCCCTCGGCGAACTCGGGCAGACCCGCCGGGCGCTCGATCATCTGCTGCAGCTCAATGGGTCGATCGGCGATCCGGACCGCATCGTGCCCGGCTGGCTGGTCGATATCGCACCGCCGGAAACGCGGCAGGGCTGACGGGCAGGGCTGACGGACCGGCGCGAAGTTGCCGTCCTACGAAGCTTCGGTGATGGCAAGGCGCGCCGCTCGCGGTACGCTACGCCATCATCGAGCCCGGCCGCGATGATGGCCGGGCACGGACGCGCATCGACGCGCATGAACACGCACGGTTGCGGATGAGCACGCCTCGATGCGCATCCCGCGAATCGAGGCGTATTGGCGCATCTCGCACCGACCACCATTCTTTCTCCGACGACCGATCGTTCCGCCGGCATGCCCGACCACCACTCATCCCACGTCCTTGCACGGCGGCGCCCCCGCGGCGCGCCGCTGGCGGCCCTGGCCGCGCTGGCGACGCTGACCATCGCGCCTGCCGCCCATGCCCAACTGGTCCCGGTCGAGCGTTCGATCCTGATCCATCGCACGCCCCAGCAGGTGTGGACGCAGGCCGGCGACTACTGCGCCATCGCCAAGTGGGACGCCGCGCTGCGCTCGTGCAGCGTGGTGCTGGGCGACGGCTCCCCCGGTACCGTCCGTCGTGCCGAGCGCAAGAACGGCGGGCCGCCGGTGGTCGACGTGCTGGTCGATCGCGGGCCGTACTCCTACGTTTACCGCAAGCTGTCGAACCATACGCGCGGGCGACTGCAGGTAAGTCCCGGTCCCGATGCCGGCACTGCCGTGGTAACGTGGCAGATGTGGCTCGACCCGCTGTCCGTTCCGGCCGGTCCCCGCGCCGAATACCCGCAGGCGCTGGGCGACGAAATGCAGAAGGGGCTGGGCCGCATCAAGGTGCTGGCCGAACAGCCGGTCGATGCCGCGCCGGCGTATCCGGTGCGCGAATCCGCCGACGCGGCGCGTCCGTCGACGCAGGGAGGTTGAGCGGCGAAGCATGTCGCCCCGTCGTTCCCGCGCAGGCGGGAACCCAGTGTCTTGGGCGATAGCGCTGGTTCGAAGCCGCTGGGTCCCTGCTTTCGCGGGGACGACATGGCAGCGCGACAGCGCTGTACCGTGATTCCAACCCGTGTCGACATGAATCTGCGCTTTCTCGAGACGTTCGTCTGGGTCGCCCGTTTGCGAAGCTTCCGGCTGACCGCGGAAAAACTGTTCACCACCCAGGCCTCGATTTCCAGCCGCATCGCCGTGCTGGAGGAAGACCTCGGCGTCAAGCTGTTCCTGCGGGACTCGCGCGGCGTATCGCTGACCCCGCAGGGCCAGCAGGTGCTCGAGTACGCCGAGCGCATGGTCAACACGATGCATCGGCTGCGCCAGTCGATCGACTCCACGCGCGTCAGCGAGGGGCGCCTTCGCATCGGCGCGATGGATTCGGTGATCCATACCTGGCTGTCGTCGGTGGTCCGCCGCGTGATGGAGGCCTATCCGGCGCTGGAGATCGAGCTGACCGCCGATGCGGCGCTGAACCTGTGCGACCAGCTGCAGAAGGGCTATCTCGACATCATCTTCCAGACCGATCTGCTGCGCGTGGAGACCGTGCGCAATATCGAGCTGGCCAAGTACCCGATCCGCTGGATCGTCGCCAAGGGATCGGCCTATGACCGGCCGTATCGCTCGCTGGACGACCTCGCCGGCGAGCGCGTGATCACCTTCGTCAAGAACTCGCGCCCGCATCAGGACATCCTGAGCCTGTTCCATCTGAATGGCGTGCCGTCGCCGCGCATCAGCTGCGTCAATTCGGTCGCGGCGATGACGCGGCTGATCGGCGAGGGCTTCGGCATCGGCGCGGTGCCGCCGGTGCTGGTGCGGCGCGAGCTGGAGGACGGCACGCTGACCATCGTCGATATCGACAGCCATCCGCCTTCGCTGGACATCGTCGCCTCGTGGCGCACCGGCGCGGGCCTGGAGCTGTCGGAGTCGGTGATCGCCCTGACGGTCGGCGTGGTGGCCGCGTTCTGCGCGGAAGCGGGGGAGGACAAGGCGATGCTGATCGCCAATGCCGCCACGCAGAATAGCGGCGGCGATACCGACGCACGCACCTCGAGCGAGGCCTGATCGCAGCGGGCTGTCATTGCCCCAAAGCAAGCCCAACTTGCCTTTGTCATCGAAAAGCCTTATCGCGCTCCATCCGAAAGTTTTGTTGGACAGCGCATCGGCGCGGCGTCCAGAATCGTTGCACACCTCGCGACAGCGCGCGTTGCGCGCGCGTGCACGACTCGACGCCGACGACCATGAACCTGCCCCTTCAGCAAGCCAACGGACTGTTGCCCGAAGACCCCGCCGCACTGCGTGCCCTGATCCGCTCCGGCCGTTATCGCGGCCATACCAGCGGGCTGGCAAGGGGCTATGTCCAGGCCAATATCGTGATCCTGTCGCGCGACTGGGCCTATGATTTCCTGCAGTTCTGCGCGCTGAACCGCAAGGCCTGTCCGCTGATCGACGTCACCGAGCCGGGCGATCCGGTCTTCCGCAATCTCGGCGTCGACGTCGACATCCGCAGCGATGTGCCGCTGTATCGCGTCTATCGCAACGGCACCGACTACCAGGAGACTACCGACATCGCCTCGCTGTGGCGCGACGATTTCGTGGCCTTCGCGATCGGCTGCTCGTTCTCGTTCGAACACGCGTTGATCGCCGCCAACGTTCCGCTCAAGCACATCAATCTCGGCCGCAACGTGGCGATGTTCCGCACGTCGATCGAGACGCGGCCGGCCGGGCGCCTGTCCGGCAAGCTGGTGGTGTCGATGCGTCCGCTCAAGGCCGCCGATGCGATCCTCGCCACCGAGATCACGGCGCGCTATCCCGACGTTCACGGCGCGCCGGTGCATATCGGCGATCCGCGGCTGATCGGCATCGAGGATATCGAAGCGCCGGACTACGGCGATGCGGTGCCGGTGGACGAGGACGAGATCCCGGTGTTCTGGGCCTGCGGCGTGACCCCCCAGGCGGTGATACGCGAAGCCCGCCCCGAGATCTGCATCACGCATGCGCCAGGCTGCATGCTGGTCACCGACCTCGACAACAACCGGCTCTAGACGATTGCCATGACGGGGCGATGACAGCGGTGCCCGTCGTTGCTCCCGGTCGCGACGTTCTGCGGACCTCGACTACGTATTCGCGTAGTTCCATGCCTTCCTGGCGGCCGGCTGAACGGCCCGCCTACGATTTTCCATAGTTGGTAGCGCCCCACACCGGGCAGACAATGGCCTGTCACGCTGGCCGCAATCCGTCCAGGCGCATTCCGCCGCGTGGGCGCTGGTCTCGTGCGAGCCCTCGGTTTCCACGCGCCCGCCTTAACGCTGTTCGCATCGCCCCGTTCCTCAGGAGAAGAGCGTCATGCTGGATTTCAAGGACCTGATGCAAGCCCGCGAAGCCATTCTTGCCGCTGCCCGTGCCGCCGCCGAAGCGGCGGCGCGCGCGGCGGCCGAGGAGGCCAGGCGCGCCCAGGCCCGCGAGGCCGAACGGCAGCGGGAGGCGCAGGAAGCGGAAGCGGCCCGGCGCAACGAACAGAGCAACCAGGCACAGCAGGCGCAACAGGCAAACCAGGCCCAGCAGGCGAACCAGGCGAACCAGACAAGCCCGGCCGACCAGAAACAGCAGCCCGATCGCTCGGCGAACAATCAGCCCGTCGTCACGCCCGCGCTCTACACTGCGCAAACGCAACCGGCCGGCGTGGTGCAGGTCAAGGGTCCAGGCGGCGAAAAGCCGGCCGCCGATCCCGCGCAGCAGGCGCGCGACAAGGAGCAGAACGAGGCAAAGGGGCACACCGATCGCTGGCACAAGGACGCCAAGCGCGCCTACGACGACAGCGAGTCCAAGCGCAACGCCGGCACCATGAGCGATGCCGACTGGCAGCCGATCGAGCAGAAATACGGCATGGCGATGGCCGGCGCGCAGAACGAGCTGCGGGTGGCGGCCAATCAGGCCGCCGCGACCGGCGGCGATACCAAGGCGATCACCGCGGCGGTCGATGCCAAGGCGAAGGAGATCCGGGAGCGCTACGACGACCCGGTGCTCGACCAGAACCTCGACCAGATCAAGGCCGGCTTCCTGAAGGCCGAGCCGACCCAGCAGGCGCGCGACACGCAAGGGGCGCGCTTCGAACTCGGGCTGGCCGAGGACCGGCTCGACGAGGCCGAAACCACATTGCAGCGGGAAGAGAAGGCGCTGGCCGAGATCCCGATGGGAATCCGCCGCGCCGATCCCGAGAGCGGCCAGGCCGTCAGCGACGCGCGCGCGGCCGTGCAGCAGGCGCAGCAGACCCGCGACAAGGCCGAGGAGACCTATCTCGCAACGATGCGCGTCGAGATCGATACGCTGGCGACGCAGCTGTACAAGGAGGATGCGGACAAAGGCCTGGCCGGCGTCCGCAATCGGCCGCAAGACGGCACGATGTCGCTGACAGATCGCGGCTACGACCTGACCCAGGCACAGAACCGCGTCGACGACGCGCAGTCGCAACTCGACGCGCTGAAGGTCGGCGATGGCGTCAAGGTGCCCGACAGCTTCCGGCAGCAGGCCGTCGCGAAATTGCAGGACCGCTATGGCAACAACCAGGGCATGCGCATGGTCATCGGTACCGCGGATATGCAGGGCCGAATCGCCGGCGAGATGGACCACCTGACGCCGCAGACAAAGTTCGAGCGCGAGCTGGCGCAGACCGATCCGACCACGCTGGCGATGGCGCAGGTACAGGGCCTGACGCTCGACCCGGACGCCAAGACCGACCCCAACTCGGCGACGCCGCGCGATCTGTCGCAGCACGAACGGAATCTGATGGAGTTCAACCCCGCGGCCTATGTCATGTACAAGTCGTTGGGCGCGGACTATCTGGTTCCCGCCGAGAAGGCGCCGCCGAACGATCCGACGCGCAAGGCCTTCGAGGCCGGCGTAGACCAGTCCGGCCTGGTGATGTACGCGTTCACCGAGACGCAGCGGCGCGCCGAGGGCGGCGACGGCATCAGCAAGGAGGACAGTGCCGCCGCGGCGGCGGGCATGCAGCGCATGCTTGGTCTGATGCGGGGTTCGGTGCCGCTGCGCGAAGGCTATCTGCAGGAAAACCTGAAGCAAAAGCTCGACGGTGGCGACTTTGTCGGCGCGTTGAAGCTGCGCCAGGGCGCGGCCAATGCCGCGCAGACCGAGCAGGAGCGCGAGCGCTATCTCGCCGTGGAAGGGAACCGTTTCGGCAGCGAGGCCTTCCGTGTACAGATCGAGGCCTCAATGCGCAAGGACCTCGAGGGCAAGACACACGACGACGACTACAAGCCGATCGTCGGCCAGCAGACCATGTATGCCGACCGGGTCGGCCAGTACATGCAACAGGTCGCGCCCCATCTGACCGAGGAAGACGCCACCACGCTGCTCGACACGGTCAAGGGCGAATACAGCAACGACTGGACCGGGCGCAATGTCGCGCCGACCAGCGGCAGCTATAACGACTGGGACGACTTCTACCATGGCCTGGCCGCCGTCGTCGACGCCGCCGACGCGGGCTACCAGGCACGCAATCCGGGCGCGGAAGGCACTGGTCCCGCCGCGACTTCGACCGCCAGCTGGCTCGCCAACGAAGACAACGAGGTCTTCACGATGGTGATGCAGAACCAGGTCGGCGGCACGCAAGGGCGCATCTATGGCGGCGCGCAGGACGCCGCGGCGCAGGGGCACACCAGCCTGTCGCTGGCCTTCGCCAAGGAGCTGAAGGACCGCGACCGTGCGCCTTCGATGGCCGACTACGACCTGACCCGCGCGATGGACCGGGGCTGCGAGCAGTACAGCGGCAGCGACAAGGCCAAGGAAGACCAGGAGCGCTTCGAGCTGGACAAAGAAGAGATCCTGCAGGGCACTTTCGATGCGCTGGCGCTGCGCAAGGATGAACTGACTGTCAAGGCCGGCGACGACAAGGCGCTCGATAACGCGATCGCGCTCGCAGCGCCCAACGCCGATCCGAAGCTGATCAAGGAGCAGCTGGCCGAAGACGCGCCGGAAGGCGCCACTATCAAGGTCATTCCGATGTATGTGACCGGCCCCGGCATGTCGCCCTACCAGAGCGCGGTGTTCGAGTTCGTCAAGGATGGCAAGACGCTGTGGGTCGATGACCAGGGCGCCGTCTACGGCAAGGGCGATCAGTCCGCCGAGCCCGACTTCCAGGAAAACAACGAGCTGCACGACAAGGGCACCGTCTACCTGGCCAGGGACCTGAGCCTTGGCGCAGACGGCCACGTCGAGTTCGACGACATCGACGCGCACATCGTGACCGGGCGCGAACAAGCGCGCGCTTGGCTCGATATCGGAGTGACGGCGTTGGGCGCCATCGGCGGCGTCGGCGTGATGCTTGCCACCGGGGGCGCGGCGACGCCGCTGGTAGCGGCGGCCTGGAGCGGCATGCTCGGTTCGATGGGATACGGCCTGGCGGTGACGGCAATCGATGCGCAGAACATGGTGGACCACGGCCGCTCGCTCAATCCGTTGGACAACGCGCGCGCGTTCTCGCTGTGGGCCAACGCATTCGGCTCGGTGGCCGGGATCGGGGGCCTCGGCCTCGGCAAAGGCGCCTCGCTCGCAATACGGGCGTCCGGCGCGCTGGCCAACCGATCCACAACGCTGACCGCTCGCGCGGCGGCGCTGTCGGAAAGGGCGGCCAATCTCGCCGCGAACTCGAACCCGCTCGCAGCCGACGTCGCCGCGCTTGCCGCGAACACACAACGAGCCGCCACGATGGCGCAGTCGGCTTCGCGCACCCTTTCAGACACCGCCAGCCGCATGGCGGTCGGCGGCAACGTGCTCAACCTCGGCGCGTTCGGCACTGGGGGCATCCTGACGACGCAGCAGGCGGCCACCTTTGTCCAGCACGGCGACCAGATGTCGCTGACTGAAAAGCTGCAGAACGGCGCGATGCTGCTGACGGGGATGACGCAGATGATGCCGGCGGGCATACAGATGCGCAGCGCGCGAGCGGTGCACGACGCCACCGTGCGTGTGCTTGGACGAACCCCACGCGCGGAGGCCGCCGCGCAGGCATTGGCGCTGCAGACGGCGGTGCAGACCGGCGAGGGCATCGCCAACGGCCGCGATGGCTCAGAGGTGAGGGTACCGGTGCGGCCAGCCGACGACGGCGCCGCGGGCGGACGCCAGCCGGCGGATACGGCCGGGGCGCCGCGCGCCGGCGGCGAGCAGGCGGGCCATCCATCGGGGACGGCCGGTCGGCCGACCGTCTGGCGCGGGCAGGATGGGGACACGCACGGTACGCCAGGTCGGCCGGCGACGGTGCCGTCAGCAGAACCCCCCAGCCAATCCGCCGTCACCACCCGTGCCGGCGATGGTGGCGGGCGCTCCTTCACCCCGCAGAAGTTGGGGGTCTGGCAATCGGTCAAGCTGGCGAGCCGTCTGACCTTCGATTCGGCGGTGGCGCAGGGCGCCCGGCTGCAGGACGGCGTGGTCAATCGGATGATGGACCGGGCGATGCAGCAGGCCGTCAACAAGTACATCCGCGAGGCCAGCGAACGCAGTCGGCACGGCGAGGCGCCGCCGGCGGCCAGCCGCACCAGCACCAGCGGCCGTAGCCGCCGCCGCGCCGAGGCACGCGCGGACGCACGGGGCGATGTCCGGCCCAATGTCCGCAGCGCGGCATTTGCGCATGGCGGCGGCGGCCGTGCCGCCGTGCTGGAGGCCGCCCGCGCCGAACCGTCGATCGTGCTGCAGAACGCGATCTCGCCGCTGGACCGCGTGTCCGGCATGGACGGCCGCCCGATGTCGCTGTCGGTGCCCTATGGCGCCGAACTGGCTGCACGCGCGCTGCGCGATGTCGACACGGTGCTGATCGCGACGTCGCCCGCCACGCTGCACGGCGGCGCCGACACGCACGGTCCGCTCGGCGCGGCGTCGCTCGGCGCTTATCTGAGCGCGCTGGGCAAGGAAGTGGTCTACGTCACCGACCCCGCGCACGAGGCGCTGCTGGCCGATCTGCTGCAAGCAGAGCTGGGCGTCGCCGATGCCCGCATCGAGACCTTCACCGCCACCGATTCGACGCGGGCCGCGCAGCAGGCGCAGGCGCTGCTGGCCAAGTACCGGACCCAGGCCGTGGTCGCGGTCGAGGTGGCCGGGCGCAACCGCGTCGGCGAATACCGGCAGGCCAACGGCGAGCGCCTCGAGGGCGCGCCGCGGGTGGACCAGCTGCTGGTCGAGGCCAATGCAAAGGACCTGGTCACCGTGGCGATCGGCGCCGACAGCCATACCGCCGGCATGCGCTCCGCGCTGGAGCGCGCGATGACGTCGCTGCATGTCGAACCGGCCGATATCGACCAATGGTCGGCGGTCGGCGCGAGCCATCCCGTGGTCGGCATGAACACCAACCTGGCCGCGCAGGCGGTCGGCTTCGCGCTGCAGCGCGCCTCGGGCGCCGGCCATGCGATGCCGTCGACCGAGCGTGTGGCCGCGATGATCGACCGCATGGCGGCGCTGCACGCTTATGACGGCGTCACGCTGGAGCGGGGCGCGACCAGCATGCGCGGGCTCGACAAGCGCAGCTACCTGGGCGTGTACGAGCTGCTGCAGGCCCAGGCCAAGCAGCTGCCCGAAGGGCTGGACCTGGCGCAGATGCTCGATGGCATGCAGCGCCGCTTCTTGCCGAAGGGCGTGGACCCGGAGCAGTTCGGCATCAAGGTGATCGACGACATCATCGAGGTCACGGTCTTCGACTCGAGCAACGGCGGCATCCTGGCCGCGATGAACATCGCCCGGCATATCTTCTCGATGACCGGCAAGCGCGTGCAGCTGGTGGCGTACGGCGACCACGCCGCGGGCACCTACGGCGGGCGCGAGCGCGACGACCTGATCCGCCGCGTCAACGACGGCCTGCAGGCGATGCACCAGCAGCGGGCCGATGCCAACGCGCTCGGCTGCAACACCGCGTGCATCACCTATCCGGAAGGCTGGGCGGGGCTGGACGAGCGCGATTTCATCAACCTGATCCACACCACCGCTCGCGCGATGCAGGCGGACGGCGGCCGTCATATCGCGCTGGTGGCGACGCCGGGCACCGTCAACAGCCATGCCTATCTGGATGCGGTGGGGGCGCTGCGTACCGGGCAGAACGTGCTGGAGATCGGCGCCAACGAGTGGGCCGCCGCGGTCAACGCGCTGCAGCACCAGGCCACCGAAGGGCCCGAGCTGGTGGCAATCCAGAAGCTGGTCGCCAAGTACATCAATGCCGATCGCATTCCGGCCGAGACCGAGACGCTGTGGCTGTGCTGCACGCACTATCCGGCGCTGGCGAAGCTGATCCGCCAGCAGCTCGATGCCAGCGGCCTTGGCCACGTCAAGGTGATCGACCCGATGCAGTACCAGGCCAAGGCGCTGGTCGATCGGCTGATCGAGCGCGGCGTGCTCAAGCAGGAAGACCTGCTGCCGGAGCCGATCCCGTTCGAGGAGGTCAGTGCGCACGACATGCTCCCGCTGCTGGCGGTGACCACCGGCCGCGCCAGCGAGGTCGTGCGGCTGGCGCAGGGCATGACCGAGGACCCGCGGGCGCGCGCGTTCGGCGTGCCCGGGTTCAGCGCCAGCACGGACCCGGGCCAGATCCGCGGCATTCTCGACGCCAACCGCATGCCGGCGGCGATCGATGCGATGGTGACCGCGTATACCGGCCGCAATATCGACCGCCTGGCGATTCCGCAAGGGGCACTCCACGCCGGCGCGGCGATGGCCGACGCCGACCATGTCCTGCTGCTGACCGGCTTCTCGGTGGCCGAGGGCATGCCCGAGACCGACGGGCCGCCGGGGACCGTGGCGCTGGGCGCGATGCTGCGCGCCGCCGGCAAGCGCGTCAGCTATATCGTCGATTCGGCCAACCAGCCGATCCTCGAAGCGGCGCTGGCCGACATGGGGCAGCCGCTCGATTCGGTCCATCTCTTCGACGAGCATGCCGACAGCGCGTCGCCGGTGGTGCGCGCGATGCTGGAAGAATTGCGGCCGGACCACGTGTCGTCGATCGAACTGCCCGGACGCACGGCGGCCGGTACCAAGCACAACATGCGAGGGGTCAACCTCGACGACTTCACCCCGGGTATCGACGCCTTCCTGAAGGCGGCGCAGGAGATGGGCATCGGCACGTCCTCGGTGGGCGACGGCGGCAACGAAGCGGGCATGGGCAATGTGGCGGCGTTCGTCCCGCTGGCGCCGGACGGCACGCCGATCGCCTCGACCGTCAGGACCGACATCCTGGTGACCGCCAGCGTGTCGAACTGGGGCGCCTACGCCATCGGCGCGGCCATGCTGCGCCAGCTGGGCAAGGCCCACCTGATGCCGACCGAAGACCAGATCCTGTCGGCCATCGAGGCGTCCGTCCACGCGGGCGCGGTCGACGGCGTGTCGCGGCAGCAGGTGGCGACGGTCGACGGCTTCTCGCCGGAGGTCCATGCGGCGGTGTACCGCTTCCTGCGGCTCTGGGCCGGCGCCGACTCGGTCGCGGGGCCGGGCGCGCCGGTGCAGCCTCTGATCGGTACCGCGATGCCGCGCCGCCAGCCTCGCTCGGTGCTGGACGACCTGTTCGCGCACGGGCTGCGCCGTCCCTTCCATGGCGCCAATGCGGGCGGGCGGGGCAATGCGCAGGCGCGCCACGTTCCGCCGATCGTCGATCGCAGCTGGTCGCTGCGCGATGGCATCCCGGGCGACGCGGCCATCGCCTCGGTCATCGACAGCGTGCATGCCACCGGCGGCCGGCTGGCCGACGTCAAGTATGTGGCCGTGCGCGAAGCCGATTCTGTCAACGCCAGGCCCAAGGTGATCGGCGCCTTCGATTCGCCACAGCAGGCCGCGGCGCAGCTCGCTCGGCAGGCGGCGGTGGGCGTCAAGGTGCGGCTGCAGGTCGTGCCCGAGGCGAATTACCGGGCCGGCCGCGTACCGGCCGCCGAGGATGCCATCGGCACCGTGCCGCTGTCGCGGCGCGATGGCCGCACCGTGCCGGGCGAGATCGCGCTGAACCGCGCCTACCAAGGCGATATCCGCGTGGCGCTGCCCGAGGGGTTTGCCGAGGGCATGCCGCTGGTGCGCAACGAAGGCGGTGAGCGGATCGATGTGCTGGCGCAACTGGGGCATTTCCCGCGGGCGAGGGCGCATCTGGATCTGGCGGCCGAGGCGGGCTATGTCACCTTCGACGACCGCGCCACGCCGATCTCGGTACCGCAGGTGCCCGGCTATTTGACGGTGCGGGCCGAGGGTGCGTACCAGGGCGTGCGCATGGACATGGACGGCAGCGGCCGCCCGGACTACGACGCGGCAGCGCTGGCCGACCGGATCCGCTCGCATCCCGACTATCGCGAAGGCATGCCGGTGCTGATCTACGACTGCTTCGGCATGGACGGTCCGTTGCCATTGGCGCAACAACTGGCGACCGCGCTGAACGCACGAGTCCATGCGCCCGACGGCAAGTGGGAGATCCGTGGCTGGTACGGCGGGGGCGATACCGTCTTCGGCGGCGCGATGCGCGTCGATGCCGGCCCCGAAGCCATGGCGGAGTCGGACGCGCCGGTGCACAGCCAGGGCGGCCGCTTCTACGGTGCGATGCCGGCCTTGCCGATCGTCGGCGTCAAGGAAGGCGGACGGGCGCTGCCCGAGAGCGCGTATGTCATGCCACGCGGCAATGCCACGATGCCGATGCGCGCCGTCGACGCGAACCATCCGCCCGACTGGCGCGCTGCGCCGCCGCGCCATGCGGATGCGGTGTTCGGTTCGTCGCCGCTGAAGGTGATGGCACCGGACGACTACAACGTCGTGCTCGGACGCTTCGATCGCGAGCGCGGCCTGCTCGACGACGACGGCGAAGCGGTCGGCGCGCACCGGCTCGCGCTGGAACTGGCCGACGCAGGCAAGAAGCACGGAACCGTCGTGCTGGCGCTCGATGGCGGCAGCCAGCATGCGCGCCGCGCCTTTGCGCAGCAGGTGGCAGATGTGATGGGCGTTGACGTGATGCTGTCCGCGGCTGGCTTCAAGCTCGATTCCCTCGATCGCGCCGCCACGCGAGCCGCCGCCGACAATGCTGCCGGCCCACCAAAACCCGTATTGAAGCTCGATCAGCCAGGCGTGGGCTGGCAAACGCTGCATCCGCAACCGTATCGCCATGCTAACCGCGGCTTTGCGGTCGACGGCGTCGATGCGGTGCGCCTGGTGCACGACGACGGCCGGCAGACGCCGGTCGATCTGGCCCACTATCTTGGCCCGCGGCTTGGTTCAGGCGCGATCAAGACGGTCTTCGCGCTGGGCAACAGCCATGCGGTCGCGCTGGGCAACGACAGCATGATCGCGGCCTTCCCGATGGCTGCCGAACGCGAGGCGATGGCTCAGGTCGAGTCGATGGGCATGCCGACGCTGCGCATCCATGGCAACGAGGGCGAGTCGGTGCTCGGCCATCCGGCCATTGTCTATGAGCGCTATCTGGCGGGCAGCGCCGACCTGCTCGATGGCAACGGCAATCTGCTGCCGCAGTATGCGGCGCTAATGAACGCGCGCACGCTGCGCGATCTCGATGCGATCGAGCACGGCATCGAGAACGGCGCGGACGGCCGCGGCCTGCTGCTGCAAGACGTCGAGTTCGCGTTCTTCGCCGATGGCAGCGTCAAGATTGCCGACGTGATGTCGGTCGAGCCCGGCGGTAGCCTGGCCGCGCACGGGCAGGCCGTGGTGACGGTGCTGGCGAAGATGCGCGAGGCCGCGCAGGCCAACGTCGCCCATATCGTGACGGACCTGCAGGGCACGGTCCGCTCGGCCACGTTCCGACATGGCGGCGAGCCGGAGCCGGAGGGGGCGGCGTCGCCCGAGCCGGGCAAGGGGAACGAGGCGGGTAAGCCGGCCGAAACGAATAAGCCAACCCCGGCCAACTCGCAGCCGGCATCGTCTTCCTCCCTGCCCACACCGCGCCCATGGAAGTTGCGCGCCACGGTCGCGGCATCGGTCGGCGGCGCCTTTGCCAGCGCGGCCGCGGCCATGCCGGCGATGCCAGTGCCCGGCACCGCCGCGTCGGTGGTAGTCGCCGGTTCCTGCTTTATCTACCGCGGCGGCGTCGCCGCCGGGCGCACCGCCTTCAGCAATCGCGTGATTAGCCACGTCGAGCGGCAGACGCCGGCCGATATCGCGTGGCTGCGCAAGGCGCTGACCGGCGATCGTGCCGCGATGTATGGCATCAGCGAGGACAACCGCAAGGCATTCAAGGCGCATATCGACGTGCTCGACCGCCATGTCAGCGCCGAAACCGGCAAGCCGTCGACAGAGGAGGTGGCCGCCGCCGTGCAGGCGCTGAAGCAGGCCGGCACGGCGCTGTTGACGCCGGATACCGTCGCCGGCCGCATCAACGACGGCCTGCAGATCGGCACGCTGGCGATCAACAACGCCACCACGGCGACCTGGTTCCTGCATCACGGCGTAGACCTCGGCAATGTGGCGACGTACAGCAACACCGCGTTCCTGGCGGCCAACAGCGTGCTGGCGAGCTTCAACATCGCTAACCGGATCGGCTACCACGCCAAGGTCAAGCTGCCCGCGCTGCCGGCCGCCCATACGCGCAAGTTCGTAATGAGCATGTACGCCGCCGGCGCGGTACCGCTGGCGGTGACGGACGTGATGACGTACGGCGGCGTGGCCGGTGGCCTCGGTGCGGCAAGCCTGGCGACCTTCGGCGTCGGCGCCTTCCTGCAGTCGCGCGTCGAGCGCGGCATCGCGAACCGGGAGTTCAACAAGGTGGCGGCCGACAAGGGTGGCAATCTCCTGCTCAAGCCGGACCAGTCGCTGCTGCCGCGCAAGTGGGAGTTCTTCGGCCGTGCGATGCCGTATGGCCTGGTGCTGCTTGGCGGCGGCGTGATCGTCAACTTTGGCATGAAGATCCTGCTGGAGACCGTGGGCAGCGACGAGGACGACCGGCCGCTTACTCCGACGCCGACACCCTCGTCGTCGTCGACGCCATCGGTCCCTTCGACCCACGATCCGTCGCCGACGCAGCCGGCTCCGCAGGAACCGCCGCGCTCGGAAACGCCGTCCGAGGAGCCCAAGCCGCCGAGCACCGAACCGCCACCGCAGCAGCCGGAGCCCCAGCCGCCGCAACGGCCGCGGCCGCGCAACGGACGCGTGGTGGTGCAGCCCTACCATGCCGGTGTCGAGAGCGGGACGCTGTGGGGCATCGCGGCGACCAACCTCGATACGCTGCTGTCCGACGGGCAGGAGCAGCAGGCCGCGGCCGAGGCGATGACCACGGACCAGCAGGTCGCCGCCTACGCGCTGCGGGAACTGATCAACCTGAATCCGCAGTACAAGCTCGCGGAGAATCCGGACCACATCGAGCCGGGGTGGGTGCTGGACGTGACGCGATAAGCGATTGCCCGCGCCCCCCGTCGTCCCCGCGCAGGCGGGGACCCAGCGACTGCAAAAGACGCCGGATTCCCGCTTTCGCGGGAACGACAGGCATCGGCAGGCCGCGCTCAGTCGACGATGGTTACCACGCGTTCGGCGAACGCGATCAGGCTGCGGTCGCTGCCGGCCGGACCCAGCAGGGAGAGTCCCAGCGGGGCGCCATCGCGGCGGACGAGCGGCAGGCTGATCTGCGGAAAGCCGGACAGGCCGGCCAGGCACAGCATCTGCACGGCGCGGTTGCGATAGTCCTCGAGCGTATCGGCCGCGGCGTCCGTCAGCGGCGCGATATCGGGCATGGTCGGCAGCAGCAGCACGCCGTCGTTCCCGAGCAACGCGGCAAGGTGGGCGGTGAAGGCCCGGCGCACCTGCGTGGCCTCGTCGTACTGCCCCGCGGTGACGGCTTTCGAAAAGGCAAACCTCGCCGCCACATCGGATCCCAGTTGCAGGCCATGGCGCTCGATCATGTCGCCGTCGCTGCGCCACGCCTCCCAGCCTTGCACATGGCGGAAGGCCCAGTAGAGGTCGTCGATCGGGCGGTCGGCGGCGGTGACGGCGTCGGCATTGCCGAGCGCGCCTTCGATACGCGCGACCACGTCCAGCAGGGCGTCGCTTGCACCGGGGGTGGGCAGGGCGAACACGTCTTCGGCGCGCAGCAGGCGGGGCACATCCGGCAGGGCATTGTCATCCGAGCCCAGCAAGACGTTGGCAACCCGCGCAAAGGTATCGATCTCGCGCGCAAAGAAGCCGCAGGTATCCAGGCTGTGCGACAGCGGCAGGCACTGCGCGAGCGAGACACGACCATGCGTGGGGCGGATTCCGAACAGACCGCAATGGCTGGCGGGGGCGCGCACCGAGCCGCCCGTGTCGGTCCCGAGCGCAAAGTCGCACAGGCCGTTCGACACCGCCGACGCGGAGCCCGACGAGGAGCCGCCGGTGATGCGGTCGGGCGCCGCGCCGTTGACCGGCGCACCGTAGTGCGCGTTCTTGCCGTTCATCGAGAAGGCCAGCTCGTCGGTATGGGTCTTGCCGACAAAGGCCGCGCCGGCGTCGAGCAGGCATTGCACGGCTGGCGCCGTGGATGATTTGATGCCCGACATCGCCAGCACGTGAGGGTTGCCGCCACCGGTGGGATAGCCCGCCACGTCGAACAGGTCCTTGGCGGCGAAGCGCAGTCCGTGCAACGGCCCGCCTGGCGCATGAGGTACGTGGGCTTCGGGGTAGGGCATGAAGGAACGGGACGGATGCGATGCCAGGCTCATGGGGTGTCCGTAAGGGGTTGACCGGCCGCCGACGGCGAGGGCCGGAACAATACGCGATGGTTGGGGCCGCGCCAGGGAGTCATGCCACGGCCAGCGCGGGTTCGGCCGCGGCGGTCAGCACGCAGCTGACGCGATGGCCGTCGCCCAGCGACACGGGTTGCGGCACGCGTTCCAGGCATTCGGCCCGCGCATGGGCGCACCGTGGCGCGAAGCTGCAACCGGCGGGCAACGCCGCCAGATCGGGCGGCGATCCCGCAATGGCGGTCAGCCGCTCGCCGCGTGCCATGCCGTGCTGGCGGCTTTGCAACAGCGCGACGGTGTAGGGGTGACGCGCATCGCGCAGCAGCGTCCGGATCGGACCCTCCTCGACGATGCGGCCGCCGTACATCACGGCGACACGATCGACGATCTCGACGGCCGCGCCGATATCGTGGGTCACGAATACGATCGACAGCCCCAGCGCGCGTTGCAGCTCGCGCAGCAGGATCAGCACCTGGATCTGGACGGTGGCATCGAGCGCGGTGGTCGGCTCGTCGGCCAGCAGGATCTTCGGCTTGCCCGACAACGCCAGCGCGATCATCGCGCGCTGGCGCATGCCGCCCGACAGCTCGTGCGGATAGGCGGCCAGGCGCCGCTCGGGGCTCGGAATGCGGACGGCCTCGAGCGCCTGCAGCGCCTGTTTGCGCGCCTCCGCGGCCGAGACGCGCTCATGCGCACGGATGCATTCGACGATCTGCTGGCCGATGGTGTAGACCGGGTCCAGCGCGAGCAAGGGTTCCTGGAACACCATGGCGACGGTGCCGCCGCGGATCCTGGCCAACCCCTTGGCATCGAGCCGCATCAGGTCGGTGCCATCGATGCGGATGTCGCCGGTCATGGTAGTGCGGCGGGGCGGATGCAGCCGCATCAGCGCGCGCAACGTCACGCTCTTGCCCGAGCCGGACTCTCCGATCAGCGCGACCGCCTCGCCGGGGGCCACCTGCAGCGACACGCCGTTGACGGCGCGGATGGTCTTGCCGCCGGCGTCGAAGGCGACATGCAGGTCGCGCACGGCGATCATCGGCGTGGCGGGCGAAGGCGTCGTGGCCGGTGTGGATGCGGATGCCGATGCGGGTGCGGATGCGGGTACGGTGGCATTCATGTTGGCGTCCTCAGCAGGGGGCGGCAGAGAGCGCCACCGCTTGCCGTACCAGCGGCCGCGAATGGCCGCCGGCCGGGTCGGCCATCAGGCAGGCGACCGGATGGCCGGCCATCTTGTCGGACAGCACGGGGGCGCGCTGTCCGCAGACGGCCTCTGCCTGGCTGCAGCGCGGATGGAAGCTGCAACCCGGCGGCGGATCGATGGGGTTGGGCGGATCGCCTGCGAGCGGCGGCGCCAGCGTGCGCCGGTCCGGGTCCATCGAGGGCATCGACGCAAGCAGGGCGCGCGTGTAGGGATGGGCCGGAGCGGCGTAGATCGATTCGGTATCGCCGATCTCGGCGACCTTGCCGAGGTACATCACCATCACGCGATCGCACAGATAGCGGATCACGTTCAGGTCGTGACTGATGAAGACGTAGGTCAGGTCGAACTCGGCCTTCAGGTCCAGCAGCAGGTTCAGCACCTGGGCCTCGACCGACTTGTCGAGCGCCGAGACCGCTTCGTCGAGGATCACGAGCCGGGGCCGCAGCACCAGCGCACGCGCGATATTGACGCGCTGACGCTGTCCGCCGGACAGCTCGTGCGGATAGCGGCCACCGAAGCGCAACGGCTCGAGGCCCACGCGGGCCAGAAGCTGGCGTGCGCGTTCGATCGCCTCGCGCGCCGGAACGCCATGCACCCGCGCGGTGAAGGCGATCGATTCCTCGACGGTCACCCGTGGGTTCAGCGACGAATAGCTGTCCTGAAACACCATCTGCACCTGGCTGCGGTAGCGCTTGAGCGGCAGCTGGGCGGAACCGACGCCCAGCGCGTCGAAGATCAGCTCGCCGCTGTCCTGCTCGATCAGCTGCATCAGCAGCCGCGCCGTGGTCGACTTGCCGCAGCCGGATTCCCCGACTACGCCGAGGGTCTCGCCCTTGAGCACGTCGAAGCTGACGCCGTCGACCGCGCGTACCGCGCCGGCGCGGCGCCCGGGAATCCTGCCCTTCAGCGGGAAATGCTTGACCAGATCGCGTGCGATCACCAGCGGCTGGGCGGGACCGCCAAGGTCGAAACTCGGCGCAGAGAATGGCAATGGCATCGGCTCAGTCCTTGATTTCCATCGCCGAGCGGATGCCGTCGGCGAGCAGGTTGAACGAGATCGAGGTCACGAAGATCATCGCCCCGGGCAGCGCGGCGACCCAGGGCTGGGTATAGATCGCGGTACGCAGCGTGTTCAGCATCAAGCCCCATTCGGGCTCGGGGGGCTTGACGCCAAGGCCCAGGAACGACAGGCCCGAGGCAAGGATCATCGACACCGAGATCAGGCCGGTCGCGTAGACGAAGATCGGTCCCAGCACGTTGTTCAGCACATGCGCGCGCACGATGGTCAGGGCCGACGCGCCGGATGCTCGCGCTGCGTCGACGAACTCGCGATGGCGCACCTGCGTGGTGACGCTCTCGGCCACGCGCGCGATCTGGGGAACGAAGACGATGGTCAGCGACAGCAGCGCATTGCCCACGCCGGCGCCGAGGGTGCCGGACAGGGCGATGGCGAGCAGCACCGACGGAAAGGCGTAGAAGATGTCGACCACCCGCATGATCGCGGTATTGGTCCAGCCGCCGGCATAGCCCGCCACGATACCCAGCGCGCTTCCCAGCACGAAGGCGATCAGCACCGGCGTGATGCCCATGAACAGCGACAGCCGCGCGCCGAGGATCAGGCGCGACAGCATGTCGCGGCCGAGCTCGTCGGTGCCGAACGGATAGCCCTCGGTGCCTATCGGCTTGAGCCGTTTCAGGATCGACGAGGCATAGGGATCGGCAGGCATCAGCAGCGGCGCGAAGATCGCGGCGAGGATCAGCGCCAGCAGGACCAGGGCCGCTCCCATCGCCAGCTTGTTGCGCAGCAGCCGGCGGCCCACTGTGTACCAGTAGCCGGGGGAGCGCTCCACCGCGGCGGGCGCGGCGGCATTGTCCAGCGTCATTTCCATGGCGTTCTCCGGATGGCTAGTTGCGCTGGATGCGCGGATCGAACAGCGCCTGCAGCGCGTCGACCGCCACGTTCAACAGCACGAAGAACACGGCCAGCACGAGGATCGTGCCTTGCAGCAGCGGGAAGTCGCGCTGAAAGATCGCCGAGTTCAGCAGGAAGCCGGTGCCAGGCCAGGCGAACACCGTCTCGATCAGGATCGACCCGCCGAGCAGATAGCCGAGCTGCAGCCCCATCACCGACAGCGCGGTGGGCGCGACGTTCTTGACCACATGACGGAACACCGCGAGGTCGGACAGGCCACGTGCCTTCAGTCCGACGATGAACTCGTTCGACAGGATCTCCGCCACCAGCGCCCGGATGGTGCGCGCGACGATGCCCATCGGGATCACCGACATCGTGATGGCCGGCAGCAGCATGTACTGGACGTGCTCCCAGTTCCAGCTCCAGTCGCCCGAGCCGCCCGGCCCCGCGCCGGTCGCCGGCAACCAGCCCAACATCACCGAGAACACGATGGCCAGCACCATGCCCAGCCAGTAATGCGGCACGCTGACGCCGAACACCGACAGGAACGAGGCCGCCCGGTCGATCGCGGAATCGCGCAAGTAGCCGGCGACGAAGCCGAACAGGCAGCCGAACGTGAAGCCGATCAGCGTGGCCACCGCCGCCAGCCGGACCGAATTGACGACCGCGGTGGCGACCTCCTGCATCACGGGGCGGCTGGTAGCGATCGACGTGCCCAGGTCGCCGTGCAGCGCGCGCGTCAGCCAGTGCACGAATTGCTCGATGAACGGCTTGTCGAAGCCGTACAGCGCCGCAAGCTGCTGGCGCATCTCCTCGGAGGCGTCGGGCGGCAGCACCGACACCAGCGGGTCCCCCGGCGCGATATGCACCAGCGAGAAGCACAGCAGCGCAACCCCGAGCAGAATGGGCAACGCGTACAGCGCGCGGCGAAGCAGGTAGGACATGATGGCGGGCCCGGGCAGTCGATCGCGTTGGGAATCAGTCCATCGACATCGTGGCGATGTCGATGAACCAGCTTTGCGGCTGCACCACGCCCTTGACCTTCTTCGAGATCGCGCGCGGGCCGACGTCATGCGCGATCAGCACGAAGGGCGCTTCCTCGACGATGCGGGCATGCAGCTTCGCCAGCGCACTGTCGCGGCCCTTGTCGTCGAACGAGGTGCGCGCGGTCTCGATCAGCTTGTCGAACTCCGGATTGCTGAAGTAGCCCCAGTTGTTCGACACGGGCGGCTGCGTCTTGCTGCTGACGAAGCGCACCATGGCGAAGAACGGGTCCATCGCCGCGAAGCTGACGTTGATTGCATTGGCGCCGTGGGCGCTCGGGTCCTTGGCGCCGATGCGCCAGTTGGTAAACAGCGTGTTCCATTCGACCACGTCGAAGTCCACGTCGATGAAGCACTCCTTCAGGTTCTGCTGCACGTATTCGTTCATCGGCAGCGGCTGCATCTGGCCGGAACCCGAGGCGGACACCTGCACCTTGACCTTGACCGGCTTGGTCGCCGAGTAGCCCGCCTCCTGCATCAGCTTGCGTGCGCCGGCGGGGTCGTACCGGATGTCGAACCTGGGATTGCCCCACCACGGATTGCCGGCTTCGACGATGCCCTTGGCCTCGGCCATATAGCCGCCCAGCAGCGTCTTCAGGCCGGACCGGTTCACGCACAGGTTGGCCGCCTGCCGCACGCGCTTGTCCAGCCACGGCGAGCCGGGCGCAAACGACAGCTGCCACGGCCACATATGCGGCTGCGCGTTGGCGTAGACCTGGAAGCCGCGGCTCTTGATCTGCGCGATGGCGTCCGGTGCTGGCGCCTCGATCCAGTCGACCTGCCCGGACAGCAGCGCCGCGGTGCGCGCATTGGCCTCGGGCATCGGCATCATCACGACCTTGTCGATCTTTGGCACGCGCTTCGCGTCCCAATACTGGGCGTTCTTCACCACCTCGAGGCGCTCGCGCGGCACGAAGCGGCTCATCTTGAAGGGGCCGGTGCCCGCCGCATCGGCAGCGAAGGCCACCCACGCCTGCTTGGAGCGCTCGATCGGATCGGTGACCGAGGCCGGCACCGTGGCGAACTTCTTCTCCCATTGCGTTGGCGACGCCATGAACAGGTTGGTCAGGTTGTACGGCAGGAAGGAGTCGGGCTCGGAGGTGGTCAGCTCCACCGTCAGGTCGTCGATCTTGCGCGCCGACCGCAGCGTCGGCATGCGCGATGCGGTCACGCCGACCTGGCTCGGATCGAACTGCTTCGCGGTCTTGTCCAGGACCTTGCCGACGTTCCACACCACCGCGTCGGCGTTGAACGGCGTGCCGTCATGGAACTTGACGTTGGGGCGCAGCTTGAAGACCCACTTGGTCTTGTCCTTCGCGTCCACCTTCCATTCGGTCGCGAGCCCGGGGATCAGCAGGCTCGGACCGTCGCTCCTGGACAGATCCCATTGCGTCAGGCCGTCGTACATCGGAATGCCGCTGAAGCGATTGCCCTCGAAGCCTTGGTCGGGCTGCCCCAGCGTGCGGGGAATGTCGGCCGCCGTCATGCCGATGCGCAAGACCTTCTCGGCCATCGCAGACCCTGGCAGGGCGAGCAGCGACAGCGCGACCGCCGTGCCGATGATGCTCAGCCTTTGGCGGGTGGCCGACGCCGAGACGGCAGTGGCGAACGAAGCGGCGGTCGACATCGATGCGAAAGCGCGGGCGAAGCAGTTCACTGGCATGGCTCCTGAGTGGGGAAGGGACGTCGGCACTGCCAAAGCAAGTGATATGCCATCGCAATTCCTGCATCGCCGGAGCGATTGCGCGTATCGGCTCGCTCGAAACGCGGCGAGGCCATCGTGGGCACCATCGACGGGCACCATCGGCGGGAGCCGCCGCACCACGATCGGCGGGCCGCGCACCAAAGATGCGTCGGTGCGGACCGCGCCCGCCGCCTGCAGCCATCGCGCAGTTGCCGCACAATGCCTGCCTGGCCCGCGATGACGGGTCGATACCAACCGGAAGACAGAAGAGGTTCTTCGATGCCCGCACTCTTTACCCCGCTGCAGATCGGCAACCTGCAGCTCGACAACCGCATCCTGATCGCGCCGATGTGCCAATACTCGGCGGAGCAGGGCAATGCCACCGACTGGCACCTGATCCATCTCGGCCATCTGGCGCTGTCCGGCGCCGGCATGTTGATTCTCGAAGCGACCGCGGTCTCGCCGCAGGGGCGCATTACGCCTTACGACCTGGGCTTGTACTCGGACGAGAACGAAGCCGCGCTGGCCCGCGTATTGAAAGCGGTGCGCGCCTATTTGCCGATCAAGGTCGCGATGCAGATCGCGCATGCGGGCCGCAAGGCGTCGAGCCGCGCGCCCTGGGATGGCGGCGCGCAGATTCGTCCCGACGAGCCTGAGGGCTGGCAGACCGAGGCGCCCTCGGCGGTGCCCCATGCGCCGAGCGAGGTCGCGCCGGTCGCGCTGGATCGTGCGGGCCTCGAGCGGGTCAAGCGCGATTTCGTCGAGACGGCAAAGCGCGCCGCGCGGCTGGGCATCGATGCGATCGAGATCCATGCCGCGCACGGCTATCTGCTGCATCAGTTCCTGTCTCCGATCGCGAACCATCGCGACGACGAGTACGGCGGCAGCCTGGAGAACCGGATGCGCTTTCCGCTGGAAGTCTTCGACGCGGTGCGTGCCGCCTTCCCGGCCGACCGTCCCGTATGGGCGCGCATCTCGGCGACCGACTGGGTGCCGAATGGCTGGGATATCGAGGGCACGGTGGCGATCTCGAAGGAGCTCGCCCGGCGCGGCTGCGCGGCGATCCATGTGACCACGGGCGGCGTGTCGCCGCAGCAGGCGATCAAGCTGGGCCCGGGCTATCAGGTTCCCTATGCGCAGCGGGTCAAGGCCGAGGTTGGACTGCCCACCATCGCGGTCGGGCTGATCACCGAACCGGAGCAAGCCGAGAGCATCATCGCCAACGGCGAGGCCGACGCCGTGTCGCTGGCGCGGGCGATGCTGTACGACCCGCGCTGGCCGTGGCATGCCGCGGCGAAGCTCGGCGCGCAGGTCCAGGCGCCGAAGCAGTACTGGCGTTCGCAGCCGCGCGAGTTCAAGGAGCTGTTCGCGGGTGCGGCTTTCGGCCAACGTTGAATGACACCGATGTCATTTTCGACGCGTTTGAAGCGTCCATCCCGTCACGTCGACTGATCGACCGTCGGAGGAGGTCGCCGCACCCCTAGTCACCCCTTCGGATGTTTCGTATTGTGGACAGGCAGACAAGTCCGCTGCCTTGCAGGCCCATTCCGCAAGCCGATTTCGCTCCACCCGTCCGAGGGATAGGGATGACCGATCCGAACCAACCCCGACCGCAAGGCATCCTGTCGGTCTTCGACGCCATCACGATCATGGTGGGCCTCGTCCTCGGGGTTGGGATCTTTCGCACGCCATCGATCGTCGCGGGCAGCGTCGAGTCCGAGGCGATGTTCATCCTGGTCTGGATCGTCGGCGGCATCATCACCTTCATCGGGGCGCTGTGCTATGCCGAACTGTCGGCGGCCCATCCCAACGCCGGCGGCGAATACCACTTCCTGTCGCGTGCCTACGGCCGTTCCACCGCGATGATGTTCGGCTGGGCGCGCTGCACCGTCATCCAGACCGGCGCCCTTGCGGCGGTCGCCTTCATGCTGGGCGACTACGTTGCCCAGCTGATGCCAGCCGGTCTGTTCGGTCCCTTCGACCCCTTCGGCCCCGCCATCTATGCGGCGTTGGCGGTGATCGTGCTGACCGCCGTCAATGTGATCGGCACCATCGAGGGCAAGAACCTCCAGGTGGTGGTGACCTTCCTGGAGATCGGTGCCATCGGCGCGATCATCCTGTTCGGGCTGTTCGGATCGCCCGAGACCGCGCAACGCGCCGCGCCTTCGATGCCGCCTGAAACCGCGGCGATCGGCATGGCGATGATCTTCGTGCTGCTGACCTATGGCGGCTGGAACGAGGCGGCTTATCTGACCGGCGAACTGAAGGACGCGCCGCGCAATATCGCCAAGGTGCTGGCAGGCGGCACAGTCCTGCTGGTGGTGCTGTACACGCTGACCAACCTGGCCTTGCTGTCGATCCTCGGGCTGGATGGATTGCGCGAATCCGATGCGGTGGCCGCCGACATGATGCGCGTGGTGGCCGGGCCGATCGGCGAGCGCGTGGTCACGGCCGCCATCGTGGTCGCCGCGATTTCGACGCTGAACGCCACCATCTTCACCGGCTCGCGCGTGTTCTATGCGATGGCGCGCGACATGACCGTCATGCAGTGGGTCGGCATCTGGAACGGCCGCGGCAAGACGCCGGCCAACGGTCAGATCGTGCAGGGAATCATCGCGCTGGCGCTGATTGCGGTGGGCGCCATCACGCGCGACGGCTTCAAGGCGATGGTGGACTACACCGCGCCGGTGTTCTGGGGCTTCCTGCTGCTGGTCGGCTTGTCGCTGTTCGTGCTGCGCTGGCGCCATCCCGACCGCGCCTTGCCGTATCGCGTGCCGCTGTATCCGTTGACCCCGATCATCTTCTGCCTGACCTGCCTGTACATGCTGTATGCCAGCGTGACCTATACCGGGGCCGCGGCGCTGATCGGCCTCGCCATGCTCGCCGCCGGCGCGCCGATCCTGCTGTTCAAGCGCAAGCAGGTCGAACCCGCGGAAAGCCAGGATGCTTCACCCGACCCCATGTGACCATCAGAACAGGAGAACGTCGATGACGATCTTGCCGAAGTCGTTCGTCGCTGCCGCGCTGCTTGCCGCGGGAGCGGTGGCATTGAGCGGACCCGGATTGGCGCAGACGGACACGGCGTCCGAAGCCACCTCGGTCTACAAACCCTCGGTCGGCCAATCGGGCAAGGACGTGGTGTGGGTCCCGACCTCGCAGGCGTTGGTCGATCGCATGCTCGACATGGCCGAGTTGACGCCAAGGGACCATCTCGTCGATCTCGGGTCGGGCGATGGGCGGCTGGTGATCACCGCGGCAAAACGTGGCGCCAGCGCGCGTGGCATCGAATTCAATCCCGACCTGGTGACCCTGTCGCGCCGGACGGCGCAGGCGGAGGGTGTTGGCAATCGCGCCAGATTCGACCAGGGCGATATCTTCAAGTCGGACTTCTCGAACGCGACCGTGGTGACGCTGTTCCTGTTGCCGGACCTCAATCTGCGGCTGCGCCCGACCTTGCTGAACATGAAGCCGGGAACGCGCGTGGTCTCCAATACCTTCACGATGGACGACTGGGAGCCGGACGAGACGGCGCAGGTCACGCAGGGCTGCGCGGGTCACTGCACCGCCTACAAATGGGTGATTCCCGCCAAGGTGCAGGGCACCTGGCGGATGGGCGACAAGCAGCTGGTGCTGACGCAGAAGTATCAGATGGTCCAAGGGACGCTGCGCGAGGAAGGCGCCACGACGCCGATCAGCGATGGCCGCATCGCAGGCACGCAGATCTCGTTCGTCGCGGGCGATCAGCGTTATACCGGCGAAATCAATGGCAGAACCATGCAGGGCACGATCGAAGGGGGAGGGCGCTGGAACGCGACGTTGCTCCGGCCCTGATCAGCCGCGCTCTGCCGGCGGCGCGGTGGTTTGACGCTCCACCAGCGTGACCGGCAGCTCGGTCCTGCCCGGCTCCACGCCGTCCTGCAGCCACGACAGCAGCGCCTGGGCGGCCATGCGGCCCAGCGTTGCGCTTTCGAGCGCGATCGTGGTCAGCGCCGGTGAGATCTCGGCCGATATCGGCAGGTCGTCGCAGCCCACGATGGAAAGCTGATCGGGCACCTCGATTCCCAATGCCGTCGCCTCGAACAGGCAGCCGAGCGCCAGCACATCGTTGCCGCAGAAGATGGCGGTCGGCCGGCTGGGCGACGCCTGCAGGATGTGGCGCAGGCCGGCACGGCCGCCGGCGAAGCTGTAAGGCTGCTCGCACAGCGCGCCGGCGGGCGGCTTGATCCGCAGCACACGCAGCGTGCTGAGGAAGCCTTCGGTACGCAGGCGCGCGCGGTCATTGTGCTGGGCGATCCCCGAGATCATGCCGAATTCGCGGTGCCCCAGGTCATACAGATGCCTGGCGGCCAGCGCGCCGATCTCGAAATTGTCGAAACCGATGCAGGGATAGTGGTTGGACAGCGACCAGGTCAGGATCGTCTTGATCTCCGACTGCTTGAGCAGCGACAAGGTTTCGGGAGCATGGTCGGCCCCCACCAGCACCATCGCATCGACGGCACGCTCGGCCAGCGCGCGTACCACGTCGATCTCGGTATCCACATCGTAGTTGTGCGAGCCAAGCAGAAGCTGATAGCCGCTTGCGGCCAGGACGCTCTGCAAGCCCTGGATCGAGTGCGAAAAGATGGCATTGTCCAGCGTCGGCACCACCGCGGCGACAGTGCGCGAGCGACCTGACGCCAAGGTCCGCGCGGAGGCATCCGGCACGTAGCCGAGCGCTTCGATGGCACTGCGCACGCGGGCGAGCGTGTTTTCCCGCACCAGCCCGGGCGAGGAAAGGGCTCGCGACACCGTCGCCATCGATACCCCCGCGAGTCTTGCCACATCCTCCAGCCTCGTTCGCCGCACGGTTTTTCGCTCCCAACGTGATAGCCCGATTGTCTCCGATCTTTGTGCGCCCCGGTCAACCCGCGCGTCCGCCGCCTCAAGGCTGGCCGCTGCTGCGGGAAAACCCTTCCTTGCGGATTCCCGGTGCCAGACTATGCTCTGAATGAAAGCGCTTTCATTTAAGGCGAGCTAAATTCACGCAAGAAATACGCCGCTGTTTTGCCAAGGCGTTTCTAACCGTCTTTCCAGATGATAACGCTTTCATTCAGCCAAACAGGAACGCCCACATGATCACCTACCTCAAGAAGGCAGAGAAGACACCCCAGACCGAAACCGCCACGGCCCAGCGCGTGGTGACCGATATGCTGGAACAGATCCAGGTCCGGGGCGAAGACGCCGTCAGGCAATACGCGCGCGAGCTCGACGGTTGGACCGGCGATATCGTGATGACCCCCGAGCAGATCGATCGGCAGATCCGTGACGTGCCGTCCCCGGTCCGTGCCGACATCGACTTTGCCATCCGCCAGGTCCACGATTTCGCGCTCGCGCAGAAGGCGTCGCTGCAGGAGTTTTCGGTGGAACTGCACCCTGGCGTGACCGCTGGCCAGCGCGTGATTCCCGTCAATGTGGTCGGGTGCTATGCGCCCGCCGGCCGCTATGCGCATATCGCCTCGGCCTACATGGGCGTCGCCACGGCGAAGGCCGCGGGGGTGAAGACCGTGGTGGCATGTTCGAGCCCGTTCCGGGGCCAGGGTATCCATCCTCACGTCCTGTACGCCTTCCACGCAGCGGGCGCCGATCTGATTCTGACCCTTGGTGGCGTGCAGGCGATCGCGACCATGGCATATGGGCTGTTCACGGGAACGCCGGCCGATGTGGTGGTGGGCCCCGGCAACAAGTTCGTCGCGGAAGCCAAGCGCACGCTGTTCGGGCAAGTGGGCATCGATGTGTTCGCCGGCCCGTCCGAGGTGGCGGTCATCGCCGACGACAGTGCCGACCCTGCCATCGTGGCCAGCGATCTGGTCGGGCAGGCTGAGCATGGGCACGAATCTCCCGCCTGGTTGTTCACGACATCGCGCGAACTGGCGGACAAGGTGATGGCACTCGTGCCGGAACGGATCGCGGCATTGCCGCCGACCGCTCGGGATGCCGCCACTGCCGCGTGGCGCGACTACGGCGAGGTGATCCTGTGCGACAGCCGCGAAGCGGTGGCGGACATCTCCGACCGCTACGCGTCCGAACACCTGGAGGTCCATGCCCGCGATCTGGACTGGTGGCTCGCCAACCTGACCTGCTATGGCTCGCTGTTCCTGGGCGAGGAAACCACGGTGGCGTTCGGCGACAAGACCAGCGGGCCCAATCATGTCCTGCCGACCAAGGGCGCGGCCCGGTATTCCGGCGGGCTGTCGGTGCACAAGTTCATGAAGACGCTGACGTGGCAGAGGATGACGCGCGAAGCGACCCGGCAGATCGGCCAGGTGACTGCCCGCATCTCGCGCCTTGAGGGCATGGAGGCGCATGCGCGTACGGCCGACGACCGGATGGCGAAGTACTTTCCGGGGGCGCGCGTCGAAATGGGCGCGCCGGTGGAGGTCTGACGATGTCCGCCTTGCATGACGCGGCATCGATTTCGCGGCTTTCTCCCGTGCTCGATGGCCGGCAGGCGCTGGTGACCGGGGGAAGCTCCGGAATCGGCGAGACGATCGCCACGGCGTTGGGTCGGGCCGGTGCGCGGATCTTGCTGGCCGCGCGCCGCCAATCGCAACTCGATGCCGCGGCGGGCCGGCTCGATTCGCTCGGGATAGCGGTCGACACGATGGCCTGCGACGTCTCCGATCTCGACGCCATCCCGGCCGCCGTCGCGGCCATGCGGCATCGGCACGGCCATATCGATATCCTGGTCAATGCCGCCGGCATGAACCTGCGCGAGCCGTTCGAACAGGTCACGCCCGCGTCCTGGCGCCTTCAGCTCGATACGCACCTGGGCGCGCCGTTCTTCCTGACGCAGGCGCTGGCGCCCGCGATGTGCGAGGCGGGCTGGGGACGCATCCTGAATATCGCGTCGCTGCAGTCGTACCGGGCCTTCGCCGACAGCGCGCCCTACGGTGCCGCCAAGGGTGGCGTCGTGCAGCTGACGCGCGCCATCGCCGAGCGGTGGTCCCGGCACGGCATCACCTGCAACGCGATCGGGCCCGGCTTTTTCCCGACCGCCCTGACCGGGCCGGTATTTGCGGACGCGACGCTGGCGCAGCGCCACGCTGACCGCACCTGCATCGGACGCAATGGCGAACTGGCAGACCTGCAGGGGCTGGCTGCGTTTCTCGCCAGCGATATGGCGGGCTATATCACCGGCCAGACCTTCATGGCCGATGGAGGCTACACGGCGAAATAGGCGAGGGCCGGCGCAGACGGCGAACCCGCACGCGGCCTGATCGATACCACGGCGTCCAATACGCCCATATGACAAGACTCACAGGAGACAGCCATGACGACGCGGACCGCGGAGCAGGACCCGGGGCGCAAGCTGCGAAAGGTAGTGACGTCGAGCACGATCGGCGCGATGGTGGAGTGGTATGACTTCTTTCTGTACGGCGTGGTGGCGGGCCTGGTCTTCAACAAGCTCTATTTCCCGTCCACCGATCCGCTGGTCGGCACGCTGCTCGCCTATGCGACCTTCGCCGCGGGCTTTGTCGCCCGTCCCCTCGGCGGCATCATCTTCGGCCACTTCGGCGACACGCTAGGCCGCAAGCGCATGCTGGTCCTGACGCTGATGATCATGGGCGTCGCCACCACCGCCATCGGCCTGATTCCGACCTACGAACAGATCGGCGTCTGGGCTCCCATCCTGCTGCTGATCTGCCGGATCGCGCAGGGGATCGGGCTGGGCGGGGAGTGGGGCGGCGCCGTGCTGATGACCTTCGAGAGCGCCCCGCCGCGGCGCCGCGGCTTCTTCGCCAGCCTGCCGCAGACCGGGATGTCCCTGGGGCTGGTTCTTGCCAGCGGCATCATTGCGGCGCTGTCGTTCGGCCTGTCCGATGCGGACTTCCTGGCCTGGGGCTGGCGTATCGCGTTCCTGTTCAGCGCCGTGATGGTATTGATCGGTTCCTATATGCGGACCCATGTCGAGGAGTCGCCGGAGTTCGCCGCGGCGCAGCGCGGCAAACGTGAGCGCCAGCCGCTGCCCTTCGTGACGATGCTGCGGCAATACCCTCGCGTGGTGCTCGCCTGCATGGGCGCCCGCTTTATCGATGGCGTCTTCTTCAACGTGTTCGGCGTCTACTCGCTGTCCTACCTGACGCAGACACTGAAGCTGTCCCGCAACGATGCCTTGCTTGGCGTGCTGATCGGCGCCGGCGTGATGACGCTGTTCATCCCGCTGTGGGGCGCCGTATCGGACCGGGTCGGTCGGCCGCTGGTCTACGGCACCGGCGCGTTGCTGGCGGGGTTGTCGGCGTTCCCCGCGTTCTGGCTGATGCAGCATTCGGGGGGCAATGTGATGCTGGTCTGGGCGGCCATCATCATCCCGTTCGGGATATTCCATGCTGCCGTGTTCGGCACGATGTCGTCGATGTTCTCCGAGGTATTCGACCCGAAGGTGCGCTACACCGGGATTTCGTTCGTGTACCAGTTCGCGGGCGTCTTCGCCGGCGGCCTGACGCCGATCGTGGCAACGTGGCTGAACGCCAAGGGCGGCGGCGATCCCTGGTACCTGTGTGCCTATGTGCTGGCGATCGGCATCCTCAGCGCGGCCTGCACGATGTGGATTTCATCCCGTAACCGCCGTAGCGCGCACGAGGGCCTCGCGCCATCCAAGGCGAACGCCTGATGCCGGCGGGATGGCCTGGTGCCGCTCCGCCCGCTCTCGCTTTCCCGTCTCTTTCCTGTCTCTTTCCCGTTCCGTTTGCATCCATTGCCACGCCCATGAAAGCAATCGTCTATACCGAACCCCACGCCGTCGCCCTGCAGGAATGCGACATGCCCGCCCTGCAGCCCGGCGAAGCGCTGCTGAGAATCGATGCGAGCGGCATCTGCGGATCCGACCTGCATGCCTACCATGGTCACGATCCTCGGCGAAAGCCGGGCCTGGTACTCGGCCACGAATTCTCGGGGACGGTCGTCGCGAGCAGCGACGACGCCTTGCTGGCGGTCGGCAGCCGTGTCACGGCCAATCCGTTGGTGACCTGTGGGCGCTGCGGCTATTGCCTGCAGGGCCGGGACAATCTCTGCGCCGATCGCGGCATGGTGGGAATGAGCCGCCCCGGGGCGCTGTCCGAATATCTGGCTGTCCCCATCCGCTGCGTGATTCCGATTCCGGACTCGCTCCCCAGCGTGGCGGCCGCGCTGACCGAGCCGGCCGCCACGGCGTTGCACGCGCTCAACCTGTCGATGAGGGCGATGGCGCGGCCCTTGCCGGAGGCCCGCACGCTGGTCGTGGGCGGCGGTGCGATCGGCATGCTGACCGCCGCGCTGGTCAAGTCCTACGGGTGCCGGCACATTGCCGTGGCCGAGACCAATGCGCTGCGCCGCGCCTCGGTCGGGCGGCATCTGGGATGCGAGACGCTGGATCCGCTCTCACGTGCGCCGGACGAGTCCGCTTACGATCTGGTGATCGATGCGGTCGGCGCCAAGCCGACCCGGAATCTTGCCATTGCCGCCGCACGCCCCGGCGGGGTGATCATGCATATCGGACTGCAGGACTGGGCCAGCGAGATCGACATGCGCAAGCTGACCCTCTCCGAGCTCACCCTGCTCGGGACCTACACCTATACGATGGCCGATATGCGCGCGACGGTGGCGGCGCTGGACGCGGGCAGCTTTGGCGAACTGGAATGGGTCGAGACCCGATCGCTGGCCGATGGGCCTCAGGCCTTCGACGATCTGTCCGCGGGACGGGTGGCCGCAGCGAAGGTGGTGCTGCTGCCGGCGTCGGTGTGACCGGACTGCCAGTGGGTCGGGAGGCGGCCGCCAGCACTGCCGGCCGCCCATGGCGCTAGGGGGCGGTGCCGGCAGCGTCCAGCCCGCGCAGCAACGCATTGTGGAACTGCGCCGGCGATTCCACCTGCGGCGAATGGCCCAGCTCCGGGAAGGCCACCAGCGTCGCGTTCGGGATCGTGCGCGCCGCGCTGCGTGCGAGCACCGGGTAATTGCCCAGCTTGCTGGCGATCTCCGGCGCCGCGCGATTCGCGCCCGGCGCGGTGCGGTCCTTCTCGCCGATCATCAGCAGCGTCGGCACGCCGATCCGCGAAAACTCGTGAACGACCGGCTGCGTGAACAGCATCTCCGAGGTCTGCGCCTGGTTCCAGGCCACCTGTTCCTTGCCGGGGCCGGCATATATGCCGGCCTGCATCGCGACCCATCGATCGTATTCCGGGCGCCACTGGCCGTTGTAGTAGAAGCGCAGCTGATAGGCCTTGATCGAATCGAAGCTGGTCTTGAGCTCGCCCTGATACAGCTGATCGACGGTGGCATAGGGGACGCCCTCGGCCTGCCAGTCTTCCAGCCCGATGGGATTGACCAGCACCAGTTGCTCCACCGCCTTCGGATACTGCAGCGCAAAGCGCGCGGCCAGCATGCCGCCCATGGAGTGGCCGATCACGGTGGCACGCGTCACGCCGCGCGATTGCAGCAGCGCCTGCGTATTGGCGGCGAGCTGCGCGAAGCTGAACTGGTATCCGCGGGGCTTGGTGGAGGCGCAGAAGCCGATCTGGTCCGGCGCGATCACGCGATAGCCGGCAGTGGCCAGCGTGTCGATGGTGGCTTCCCACGTCGCGCCGCAGAAGTTCTTGCCATGCAGCAGCACCGCGGTGCGGCCGTTGGGCTTGCCCTTCGGCGCGACGTCCATGAAGGCCATCGACAGGTCCTGTTGCTGCGACTGGAAGGTGAAACGCTGGATGGGGTGGGGGTAGGGAAAGCCTTCGAGCTGCGGGCCGTAGGGGGTGACCGAAGGCGTCGGGGTGCTGGCGGCGCCCGGTTCGGCGGCCACGGCGGTCGGCGCCGTGGCCGTCAGGGTCAGCGATACGGCAAGGGCGGATAGCGGCAGCAACCGGGGCAGAGTCGGGTTCATGCAAGGCTCCAGATGGCGCGGACGGCGTCGGCGGCCAATCCGTTGTCAGTGAGGAAGCGGACTCGATGTGACCGTGGGGTAACAATAAAGTTCAGAGGGCCAGGCGGTTGTTCTGCGCATCGGCCTCCCCCTACCCAAACGCCAACATCCGCCCGGCCAGCATCGCCGCAGCCCATAGCCCCAGCGACAGCAATCCGGCCAGCCGGCCATGGCGCCGATCATGGCGACGGCGGGTGGCCAGATGCAGCGCCAGCGCGTTCAGCGCGGCGGTACCGATCAGCGCGAGCTTGGCGGCGAACCATGGGTTCGACAGATACTCCCGCGCCGCCGGCGCAAACAGCAGCAGTCCGGAGAGCGCCGCCACCACGAAGCCGCCCAGCGCCAGCGGGATTAGCGTCTGCTGCAGCGCTGCGTCATCGAGCCGCAGCAATCCGCCGGCGAGCCGCAGATCGACCACCGCGATGGTGCCGAACAGCAGGCCGATGCCGAGCAGATGCAGCCAGCTGACCAGCGGATAGACCCAGGTCGATGCACGCAGCGCCATGACGGGCTGCGATGTCTCGACCGCGGCGAACCACGCCTCCCACGTTTCCATGCCGCCGTCCCGATCAGCCGCGCGGCGCGCCGCTGCATCCGGCCGGCAGCGCGACCGATTGCTGGCGCACGCCGACGCCGTCCAGCACGATCAGGGCCGGCCTGGCGACATGGCGGTCGCCGCAGGATGGAAAGCCGATCGCCTCGAGGCGGTCGCCGGGCCGCGGCTCGCGCGGCATGCCCCATCGTTCGAGCCGGTTGATCGGGGCGAGGTCAAGCGTCCAGCGTCCGGCCGCGGCCGGCGCGCGTACCGCCGCCAGCGTGCGGGCAAAGCCCAGTTCGGCCAGTTCGGGCGGCACGGGCAGGGCGTTCCAGTTCGCCGGCAGCGCTTTGGCGTCGACCTCGATCGTCACCTGCGGATGCGGGTTGCGCCAGGTCACTGATACCACGCGGCCGGAGAAGTAGAGCGGCGCGGCGGTGTCGTAATACCCCCAGCCGTGATGCGCCAACGCAGGGTTTGCCAGCGTCATCGCCAGGCTGCACAGTGCGATTGCCATCCGCTGCTTCATCGTTCCTTCCTTCGGCAAGTACATGGAGGGCGAAGATAGCCCTCGCCAATCGATACATCAATCACTCAAAATGGCATCGTTCGATACGTGTAGGGGTATCAATGGAATTCCATCAACTGAAGCTGTTCCTCGCAGTTGCCGACGCCCTGCATTTCGGTCGTGCCGCGCAGCAGGTCGGCATGGCGCAGCCGCATTTGAGCCGGGCGATCGCCAGGCTGGAAGAGGAAATCGGCGTGCGTCTGTTCGACCGTACCAGCCGCCGCGTCGCGCTGACGGCCGCCGGCGAGCGGCTGCGCGAGGAAGCCATCGAGCTGCTGCAGGGCGAGCGGCGCGCGCAGGAAGCCGCGCGCGCGGCGGGCCAGCAACGGCGTCGGCGCCTGCGTATTGCCTATGTCTCGGCGGCGCTCTATCGCGCCTTGCCGGCCGCGCTGCGCAGTCTGTCGGACGCGTCCGAGCCGGTCGAATTTGCGCTGCAGGAGGCCACCACCAACGAGCAACTGGCGCTGATCGCCGCTGGCGAAATCGATCTGGGCATTGGCCACCCGCCAGTCGACACGCACGCGCGCCTTGCCAGCGTGCTGCTGGCAAACGATCGCTTCGACGCCGTGCTGCCCGCCGACCACCGCCTTACCGGCCGGACGGCGATCCGCATCGAGGAACTCGCCACCGAGCCCCTGGTGCTGTTCCCCGAGGCACAGGGGCCGGCACTGTATGCCGCGATACGCGACCGCTGCCGCGTAGCCGGCCGTCCCATGCAACTGGCGGCGACCGCACCGCGCCTGCACGGCCAGCTGTCGCTGGTCGCGGCGGGGCTCGGCATCGGGTTGGCGCCGACGCAGTCGCGCAGCCTGGCGGTGGCCGGCACGGTGCGCGTTCCGATCCAGCCTTACCCCGCCGCGCTGGTGTTGCCGCTGGCGGCGCTCTACGACCCGCGCTCGCGCCATCCGGCCTTGCCGCTCGCGCTGGCCGCATTGCGGCGCGCGGTGGCGGCGCGCACTGGCGGCGCAAGGCGGGGCGAGGGCGCTGCAGGTGCGCGTTGAGGGCGGAGGGGCGTGCCCATCGGTCCTCCATATGCGAAGAACGGATAAGGCCGAACGATTTGATTCGTTGACCGGCGATGGCCGGTCTCCTTAGCATCGATCCCAGTCGATGCGAGCGCGAGAACCCCGTATGCATCGTGCCTTGATCCATCCGAATTTCCGCACCCAGACATGACCGTTTCCCTCCAGGCGGCACAGCCCGCGCGTCCTCCCGTCGTGACGCCAGGCGCCGGCACCGGCTTCGAAATCCGACCCTTCGACGGGCCCCTGGGCGCCGAAGTCGTGGGGCTGGACCTGTCGCAGCCGCTGTCGGGCGCGGATTTCGCCCGCATCCATCGCGCCCATCTGGACCACCATGTGCTGGTGTTTCGCGATCAGCGCATCACGCCCGGGGAGCAGATCGCATTCAGCCGGCGCTTTGGCCCGCTGCAGATCCACGTCCTGCACCAGTTTCAGCTGGCGGGCCATCCGGAGATCCTGATCGTCTCCAACGTGCTCGAGGACGGCAAGCCGATCGGCCTTGGCGATGCCGGCCATTTCTGGCATTCGGACCTGTCGTACAAGGAGAAGCCGAGCCTGGGTTCGCTGCTGCACGCGCAGGAGCTGCCGGCCGACGGTGGCGACACGCTGTTCGCCAACCAGCATCTGGCCTGGGAGACGCTGCCCGCCGAGTTGAAGCGGGCGGTCCAGGGGCGGCAGGCCGAGCACACCTATCTCGCGCGCTATGCCGAGCTGCAGCAGCGCAGCCCATGGCGCCCGAACCTGAGCGCGCAGCAGATCGCCCAGGTCAAGCCGGTGCTGCAGCCGGTGGTCCGCACGCATCCGGAGACAGGCCGGCGCGCGCTGTTCGTCAGCGAGCATTTCACCACGCGGATCGTCGGCCTGCCCGAGGATGAAAGCCGCGCGCTGCTCGACGCGCTGTTCGCACACAGCGTCAAGCCCGAATTCGTCTATCGCCACCGCTGGCAGCCGCACGACCTTCTGTTCTGGGACAACCGCTCGCTGCTGCATCTGGCGGCGGGCTGTCCGGCGGATCAGCGCCGCGTGATGTACCGCACCACGATCGAGGGCGACATCCCGTTCTGACGACACGGACATCGCCGGCGCTGGTCCGAAGCGGTCCGCATGGCCGGATTGGCCAGCCGGCCGGACCGTCTCCCGGCGGTCCGCCTACCCCATTGCACAACACAACAGAATTTTTCCGGAGCCCCACCATGGCAGCACCGTATCCCCGTTCGTCCTTGCTCAGCAAACTGGGCCGCCGCCTGATCGCGCTTGCGGTCAGCGCCAGCGTCGGCGCCGGCGCACTGGCGCTGGCCACACCGGTTCACGCCGAAGGGCAGATCCGCATCGCCGAGCAGTTCGGCGTGGTCTACCTGTTGCTCAACGTCGCCCGCGAACAGCAGTTGATCGAGAAGCAGGGGCAGAAGCAGGGCCTGGACATCAAGGTCGAATGGACCCGGCTGTCGGGCGGCGCGGCGGTCAACGATGCGCTGCTGTCGGGCGCGATCGACGTGGGCGGAGCCGGCGTCGGTCCGCTGCTGACGCTGTGGGACCGCACCCGCGGCAAGCAGAACGTCAAGGGCATCGCCTCGCTCGGCAGCTTTCCGTACTACCTGATCAGCAACAACCCCAAGGTCAGGACGCTGGCCGATTTCACCGACAAGGACCGCATCGCGGTGCCGGCGGTCACGGTGTCGGTACAGTCGCGCGTGCTGCAGCTAGCTGCGGCCAAGCAGTGGGGCGACAAGGCATTCAACCAGCTCGACAAATGGACCGTGGCGATGCCGCACCCCGAGGCGGCGTCGGCCATCATCAACGGCGGCACCGAGGTCACCGCGCATTTCGCCAATCCGCCGTTCCAGGAGCAGGAACTGGCCGGCAATCCGAACGCGCATATCGTGCTCAATTCGTACGACGTGCTCGGCGGCCCCAGTTCGTCGACGGTGCTGTACGCGACCGAGTCCTTCCGCAACGACAATCCGAAGACCTACCGCGCCTTCGTCGAGGCGCTGGCCGAAGCGGCCCGCTATGTCACCGCCAATCCCGAGGCCGCCGCCGACCTCTATATCCGCGCGAACAAGGCCAGGATCGACCGCACGCTGCTGGTCGGCATCCTGAAGAATCCGCAGGTGCAATTCCGCATCGCGCCGCAAAACACCTTCGTGCTGGCGCAATTCATGCATCGGGTCGGTGCGATCCGCAATCAGCCGAAGTCCTGGCAGGACTATTTCTTCGCCGATCCCGCCACCGCCCAGGGGAGCTGACTTGAGCGCCACCGTCTCGCAACCGTTGCGCGTGGTCGGCGCCGGCGGCCCCCGCGGCCCGCTGCTGCAGATCGACGACGTCTCGCTGGAATATCGGACGCCGGAGCGCGTGGTGCGTGCCACGCACCGGGTCAGCTTCGATGTGCATGCCGGCGACCGCTTCGTGCTGCTGGGCCCCTCGGGCTGCGGCAAGTCGACGCTGCTCAAGGCGGTGGCCGGCTTCGTGCCGCCGATCGAGGGCGAGATCCGGCTCGATGGCGAGCGTGTGCGCGCGCCGGGGCCGGACCGCATCGTGGTGTTCCAGGAATTCGACCAGCTGCCGCCGTGGAAGACCGTCAAGCAGAACGTGATGTTCCCGCTGATGCAGGCGCGCGGGCTGCGCCGTGCGGAAGCGGAGGACGTGGCGCTGCACTATCTGGACAAGGTGGGGCTGGCGAACTTCTCGCAGGCTTATCCGCATACGCTGTCCGGCGGCATGAAGCAGCGCGTGGCCATTGCGCGGGCGCTGGCGCTGCGGCCCAAGGTGCTGCTGATGGACGAACCGTTCGCCGCGCTCGACGCGCTGACCCGCCGCCGCATGCAGGAGGAACTGCTGGCGCTGTGGCAGGACGCCGCCTTTACGCTGCTGTTCGTCACGCATTCGATCGAGGAGGCGCTGGTGGTCGGCAACCGCATCCTGCTGCTGTCGCCGCATCCGGGCCGCGTGCGTGCCGAGCTGAACAGCCATCAGTTCGACCTGCACAGCCAGGGCAGCGCGGCTTTCCAGCAGACCGCGCAGCGCATCCATCGTCTGTTGTTCGACACCGCCGCGCCGGATGCCGCCGCCGACGCCGACGGCGCTGCGGACATTGCACCGCGCGCCGCGCAGGCACACTGAGGGAACAGCCATGACGACGATCGCCAACACGACATCGCCTGCCGCGCCGCCGCTGCGGCCCGAGTACGAACGCCAACTCGAAGCCTTTACCGCCACCGCCGTCGCCCGGGCGCTGCCGCTGCGCCAGCGCCTGTGGCAGAACAGCGGACTGCGTCGCGCCTTGATCCTTCTTGCGCTGGCGGCGCTGTGGGAGACCGTGGCCCGGCTGCAGAACAACGACCTGCTGCTGCCGTCCTTTCTCGCCACCGCCCAGGCCTTCGTCGAGGGGCTGACGACCGGCGAGCTGCTGAACAAGGCCGCGATCTCGATGACGATCCTGCTGCAAGGCTATGCAGCCGGCATCGCGCTGGCCTTCGTGCTGACCACGCTCGCGGTCTCCACGACGATCGGCCGCGATCTGCTCGATACGTTGACCGCGATGTTCAATCCATTGCCGGCGATCGCCTTGCTGCCCCTCGCGCTGCTGTGGTTCGGCCTGGGCAGCGGCAGCCTGATCTTCGTGCTGATCCACTCGGTGCTGTGGCCCTTGGCGCTCAATACCTATGCGGGTTTTCGTGGCGTGCCGGAGACGCTGCGCATGACGGGACGCAACTACGGCCTGGGCGGGCTGCGCTATGTGCTGCTGATCCTGGTGCCGGCGGCGCTGCCGGCCATCGTCTCGGGCCTGAAGATCGGCTGGGCCTTCGCCTGGCGCACGCTGATCGCGGCCGAGCTGGTGTTCGGCGCGTCGTCGGGCAAGGGCGGCCTGGGCTGGTACATCTTCCAGAACCGCAACGAGCTCTATACCGACCGCGTGTTCGCCGGACTGGCGATGGTGATCCTGATCGGCCTGCTGGTGGAAGGGCTGGTGTTCCGCACGCTGGAGGCCGCCACGGTGCGGCGCTGGGGCATGCAGCGCTAGCCGAGGATGCCTGGCGCGCCGTTATTGCCGGGCGCCGGCCTTCACCAGGATCTTCTCGATCTCGCGATAGCCGCGCTGCCGCGCATGCTGCAACGCGGTCACGCCCTTGCCGTCGGGAATATTGACATCGGCCTTGGCATTGACCAGCAGGCGCACGATCTCGGTGTGCCGCGCTCCGCCATCGCCAAGAATGATGGCCTCGAGCAGGGCCGTCCAATGCAGCCGGTTGATGTGATTGACGTCGACGCCGGCGGCGATCAGGATGCGCACGGTCTCGACATGTCCGCGCTCGGCCGCCGGAATCAGTGCCGTGCCGCCATAGCGGTTGGTGCTCCGCAGATCGGCGCCATGCGTCAGCGTCATCTTCAGGATCTCGTTGTGGCCGCGCGCACCGGCATAGAGATAGGCGCTGTCCTGGATGCGGTCCTTGGCATTGACGTTCGCGCCGGCGTCGATCAGCACCCTGGCGGCGTCGATATGGTTGTAGCGGGTCGCGATCAGCAGCGGCGTGGCGCCGCTCTCGTCCCGCGCTTCCAGATTCGCCCCTTGCCCGAGCAGCAGGGCAACGGCGGCGGCATCTCCGCTGGCGGCAGCCGCTTGCAGGCGGGCGTCCAGTTTCCCGGGACTGGCGCTGACCGGGAGAATCGTCAGCATGGCGATCAGGAAGGCCAGATAGAAACGTATACGCGCTCGCAGCATTCTGTTGGGTAAGGGACAGGTCGACGGGACAAGCAGTCGGGGACCATCGGCCGTAATCGGCCCCGCTCAGGGCGGCATCTTAAATCGCGTCCGATTGATTCCAAAGCGAAATCATCGAATGACGCTCAGTACCCGGGCGAATACGCTTTTCCACGCTGGCGTCAAGGCCGCCATTGCGGGCCGGCGCGGATCGGGCTACCGTCGATCCAGGACCGGGCGCAACGGACGCGCCGGCAATGACGGAATGCCCCACAGCGAGGAGACCCCCATGCCAGAACCGATCGACTATGCGCAACTGGTGGCCGCCATTGGCGATGCCATCGTGATCGCCGACGCGCAGGGCGCCATCACGCTATGGAATCCAGCCGCGCAGCGGATGTTCGGCTATACCGAGGCCGAAGCGCTGGGCCAGTCGCTGGACCTGATCATTCCCGAGCGGCTGCGCGCGCGGCACTGGCAGGGCTACGACAAGACGATGGCGACCGGCACCACCCGCTACGGCAGCGACTTGCTCAAGGTACCGGCGATCGGCAAGGACGGCAAGGCCATGTCGATCGCCTTCACCGTCGCGCTGCTGAAGGACGCCAGCGATGCCGTGACGGGGATCGTCGCGGTGATCCGCGACGAGACGGTCCGCTTTCAGCAGGAGCGGGCGCTGAAGACGCGGCTCGCCGAGCTGGAGAGCCAGGTCGGCGCCCAGGCGTAGCCTGGGCTGGCGCCTGATGGGTCCAACGGCGCTGCGTCGATGGTTCGCAATCGACATGAGGGCGCTCGCGGTATATCGTTGCGCCCATTCGACAGGACAACGCCACCATACCCATGACCCGGCTGATCGACTTTCGCACCGACCCCATTCCCACGCACGACAATCCGCGTCCCGACCGCCTGGTGCGCGGCAATCCTGACCGCACCACCTGGACGCATTACAGCGCGACGCATGGCGATTTCGACTGCGGCATCTGGGCCTGCGAACCCGGCGCCTGGCGTATTGCCTTTCCGCCGGGCAAGGAAGAGTTCTTCCACGTGATCAGCGGCCGCCTGCGCATCAGCGATGCCGCCGGTGACGCCCGCGAATTCGGCCCCGGCGATGCTTGCGTGATTCCCGCCGGATTCGAAGGCGTATTCGAAGTCATCGAGCCGGTGCGCAAATATTTCGTCGTGCTCGATCGTGCCGCGGCGAAAGGGAATTGAGCAATATTTCGCCCGGCGCCACTCCGATCGCAAAGCGACGCTAAAATGTCCCGCCATGTAGCCGCACCATAACGATGGAGACAACGATGAGACTGGCGGGCAAAGTGGCGGTGGTGACCGGTGGCGGTTCCGGCTTTGGCGAAGGTATCGCCAATCTGTTCGCGCGCGAAGGCGCGCGCGTGGTGGTCGCCGATATCGACGAGGCCAAGGCCACCGGGGTGGCGCAAGCCATCGAGCAGGCCGGCGGACAGGCCCGTGCCGTGCGCGCCGACGTCTCGCAGGGCAGCGATGTGGAAGCGATGCGCGAGCTCGCGTTGGCCGCATTCGGCGATGTCGCCATCGTCGTCAACAATGCCGGCACCACCCATCGCAACAAACCCGTTCTGGAAATTACCGAAGACGAATTCGATCGCGTGCAGGCCGTCAATGTCAAAAGCCTGTATTGGACCGCGCGCCATTTCATTCCACATTTTCGCCAGCGCGGCGGCGGCGTGTTCGTCAATATCGCATCGACTGCGGCGATCCGGCCGCGTCCGGGGCTGGTCTGGTACAACGCCAGCAAGGGCGCCGTGGTGACCGCGAGCAAGGCCATGGCCGCCGAGCTCGGACCGGACAATATCCGCGTCAATTGCGTCAATCCGGTGATCGGCGCGACGGGGCTGCTGGAACAGTTCATGGGCAAGCCGGATACGCCCGAGAATCGCGCCTCCTTCCTCGCGACGATTCCGATGGGCCGGATGTCCACGCCCGCCGATATCGCGGCGGCATGCCTCTACCTGGCGTCGGACGAAGCGGCCTTCGTCACCGGCACCTGCATCGAAGTGGACGGCGGCCGCTGCGTCTGACCGCTTCGCACACTGCACGGGCCGCCCACGAGGCGGCCCGCTCGCATCGTCACGCATGACACCCATCAGGAGACAGCCATGATTTCCAAGGATGCCGGATTCGAAGACGCGATCTACCGCAAGGTCAGCTGGCGCCTCGTTCCCTTTCTGCTGCTGTGCTACGTGGTCGCGTATCTGGATCGCGTCAATGTCGGTTTCGCCAAGCTGCAGATGCTCAACGACCTGAAGTTCAGCGAAACGGTCTATGGCCTCGGGGCGGGCGTCTTCTTTATCGGCTACTTCCTGTTCGAGGTCCCGAGCAACGTGATCCTGCACAAGGTCGGCGCCCGCGTCTGGATCGCGCGGATCATGCTCACGTGGGGCCTGATCTCGGCGGCGATGATGTTCGTCACCACGCCAACGATGTTCTACGTGCTGCGATTCCTGCTGGGCGTGGCGGAAGCCGGGTTCTTCCCCGGCATCATCCTGTACCTGACCTATTGGTACCCGGCCGAGCGGCGCGGACGCACGACGACGTGGTTCATGACGGCCGTCGCGCTGTCGGGCGTGATCGGCGGCCCGCTGTCGGGCTGGATCATGCAGACCTTTGACGGCCACAATGGCTGGTCCGGCTGGCAATGGATGTTCCTGCTCGAGGGCATTCCGTCGGTGCTGGTGGGCCTGTGGGTGCTGGCCTTCCTCGACGATCGCATCAGCCATGCCAAGTGGCTGACGGCCGAGGAGAAGGCCGTGCTCGAGCGCAATGTCGCCGCGGAGTCGGCGCACAAGGAAGACCTGCCGGTGCGCCGCGTGCTGTCCAGCCCGCGCGTCTGGATGATGAGCGCGATCTACTTCAGCTTCGTGATGGGGCTGTATGGCATCAGCTTCTGGCTGCCGACCATCATCCGCCAGACCGGCGTCAAGGGCGCCCTCGATATCGGCCTGCTGACCGCGATTCCGTACGGCTTCGCGGTGCTGGGCATGGTGCTGGTGGCACGCAGCGCCGACCGCAGCGGCGAACGGCGCTGGCATATCGCCATTCCCGCGCTGGCCGGCGCAATCGGGCTGGTGCTGTCGGTGCTGTGGTACGACCGCACCGTGCTGGCGATGGTGGGCCTGACGCTGGCGACGATCGGCATCATGACCACGCTGCCGTTGTTCTGGAGCCTGCCGACGGCGTTCCTCGCCGGCACCGGCGCGGCGGCCGGCATCGCGATGATCAACTCGCTGGGCAACCTGGCGGGCTTTATCAGCCCCTATGCGGTCGGCTGGCTCAAGGACCTGACGCAGAGCACGAACGCCGGCATGTATCTGCTCGCGGGCTGCCTGGTCGTCGGCGCCGTGCTGACGCTGCTGGTGCCGGCGCGGCTGGTGTCGCGGCAGCAGGGCAGCGCGCAATACGGCGGCGCGTTAGGGACGACGCAATAAGCGCGAACGGTCCGCCCACAACGGGTGGCGCCGTTCAGTGCGCGAGCTTCCGGGGCGCCCGTCGGCCAGGCCCGAACCCGCGTGTTCACCAGCCTCACTGCGCCACGATCGGCGACCAGCCGCTCTCCGGCGTGTAATCGCTGCGGCAAACGCGGCCGTCGGGCAGCACGGCGAACACCATGACGGTGTCGCCCTGCGTCACGACGGTCGCGCCGCCGGCGGGGCTGACGGCGGTGTAGGGATCGATCGCCAGCAAGGGCGACCATTCGCCGCCCGGCATCAGCGGGCGGAATGCGGCATGCAGCAGGCCGTCGACGCTGACGGCGACCGCCACCAGCGTATCGCCATGCAGCAGCGCCAGGCCCGCATGGCCTTGCGCGGCAAAGGCGGGCGCGGGGCCGATCGGCACCAGCGTCTCGAACAGCAGCGGCTGCAGGCCGAAGCCGCCGGCATAGAGCAGCCCGTCGCTGCCGACCGCCACCACCGCGACGCCATCGAGCGTGCCCGCGATGCCGGGTTTGACGCCGGGCTCCATCGCCACATCGCACTGGGCGGCCACCGCTTCGTGCCAGAACGTGATGGTGTTGCCCTCGGGCACGGTGCCGGCGATCCAGCGCAGCGCGCCGCCGTCGTCGATAGCCACGACATCGGCTGTGCGTGCCCGGCGCGACAGCATCATCGGGCCGGGCGTGCGCCGATAGGTACTGAACGAATCGAGCTGCACGGGGGCGGAGAAGTCGTGATTTCCCATTTCGGTGGCGTCGTACTCGACCGCCACCAATTGCCCGCTCGGCTGGATCGCGGCCACCGTCGTCAGCTCGGATACCGGATGGCACGCCGCCACGTCGTAGCCCGGGGCGAGGCTGCCGATCCCTGTCCAGTTCCGCGCAATATCGCCGGCATTGCCCAGCGTGTCCCAGTAGTAGTACCGCAAGGTGCCGCGGACGCTGGTGATGAACACCTCGAATACCGTGCGCAGCAGCGGTGCGGTTTCCAGCCAGACCAGCAGCGCGGGCTGCGCATCGGACAGCTGGAACGGCATGCTCGCCGGCTGGGGAAGTTCCGGGCCGGGTCCAATCAGTCGTGACCACATCCGCAGGCTCAGCCGGTCATTGGCGTCCAGTCCGGCCAGCAGCGCGCTGTCGCCAGCGATGGCCGCCGCGGCCGGCGCCGGCAGGATGCGCGGCCAGCCCATGTGCACGGCGATCTTGCGCAGGTCCGGCATGCCGCCGATATTGCCCGGCGGATCGGATGCGGCCGGCGTGCACAGCGACGGATTGCGCAGCAGGTCGCGAATCGAGGTGGGAAACAGGCACTGGCCGTCCCTGGCCGCCTGCATGCCCTGGATCGCGCAGACCACGCCCGCGATCACCGCGGAGGCGCCCGACGTACCGCCAAATTGCCGATAGGGAGAGGTGGGGTGGTCGTACGGTGCCTGCAGGTCGCGGAAATCGGCAAAACAGTCGACGCGCGCGCCATAGGTCGAGCCGCGTCGCCAGGGTTGGGGCGTGTCCGCTTCCGGATCGTCCTGCGTGGCGCCGCCGACCATGATGGCCAGCGAATCCCGGAACGACGGACTGGCGGGATTGAAATGGTCGCATTCAGGATGGATGTCGAGGTGGTCGCCGGTGTTCGCGGCGGGTTCGATCACGGTAATGCCGAAGAATCCGAGCAGCTGGATGGTCGCCTGTACCTTCCTGGACAATTCCACCGGCACCCCGGGGTCCTGGTTGACTGTCCATGGCCGCGCACTGCCCAGCTCGATCAGCACGACACCGCCGGGCCGCACGGCGCTGCCGGCAATGGCAAGCGCGGCGTCCAGGCTGTGCCGACCGTCCTGCCGCATCGATGTCACCACATGTGCCTGCGCCTGTGGTGCGATCCCGACGATGCCGCCGCCATTGTCACCGGCGACCACGATGCCGAGCGCGGACGTGCCGTGGTCGATGTACTCCTGGCTCGCTGTGCCGAAGGTCGAGAACGGCGTGATGGGCACGCTGGCCAGGTCGATATGCTGCAGATTCCAGGCATGCTCGACATCGGCGAGGCTGACGCCGCGCCCCGTGCCGCCGGGAACGCGCCACGCATAGTGGGCATCGATGCCGACCGGGGCGGCGTGCAGCTGCCTCGTCGTACGGGCCTGCTCGTTGGTTCCGTAAGCGACTCGGCCGGCAGGGACGAACGCTATCCGCCGCTCCGCCCATTCGACGAAGGGCAAGGCGTACAGCAGGCCGGCCAGCGTGTCGGCCTGCGCGGCTTCGCATGGCACTTCGAACCAGGCGAAGGGGTCGGGCGGATCGCCGCCCATCATGCGGCCCGCATCGACCATATCGGCCAGCATGGCAATCTGCTCGACGGGGAATCCGGGGTCCAGTCGCAGTCCGGGATAGGCTGCGGCCAGTTCATCCCACCATGGCTTGAGATCGCCAAGATACTGCTCGGCGCCGCTCTCGTACGGCAGCACGAAGCCGTCGAACAGCTTCACGTCGACATAGGCTTCAGCCATCGCCGTCTCCCGGCGGCACGTGGTCTTCCGCCATCACGTCGAAGCGCAGATGCGAGACCGGCGGTCCGGCGAGCGGCGCGCGGCTGCGTTCGACCCACAGCACCGGGCGGCCCTCGGTATCGCGTGCCAGGCGGGCACGGCGCCGCAGCGAGACGCCGCTGCTGGCGATCGCCTCGGGCGCGATTTCGTGGCCGCGGCCGAAGCCCGGTCCCGAGGGTCCGCCGATCAGCCGCGATGCCGGACCGGGCCGCACGCGCGGCATCACGCCACCGAGATCGGCCACCAGGCCCTGCTGCCAGTCGCCCTGGAGTCCGTCGGGGCCGATGCGCCGATACGGATGCCAGTGCGCCGGCAAGGTGGTCGACGGCAGGTAGCGGAACTGGCGCGTACCGGTACGCGTGGTCTCACGCAGCGCCGCCGCGCTGGTGTCGTCGGCCAGCAGCACGCGGCCGTCCGCGCGCAGCTCCACCGCCCAGGCCACGTTGGCGTCCTCGTCGATGCCGAGCGAGACGTCATCGAGCCAGGGGCCGGCATGCGGTGCGACGGCGACCGGCCAGATCAGCAGCGCGCCGGCCTCCATGCCGGTGGTGCGAAACAGCGACCAGGCGTGCGCGCCGTCCACCGGCGGCGGTGCCAGCGTCCACGTATCGTCGAAGCTGTCGTGTACCACCGTTTCGCGCAGCGTCACCAGCATGCCGGACGAGGCAGGCCGCTTGCCATTCGCAGCCGGCGGCGGCTCCGGTACCGGAAACCAGAACCAGTCGTCGGCATGGGCCAGCGCCACATCGAGCAGCAGCGCGGTGCCCAGATGCGAGCGGTCCGGCGAGAACGCGCCCAGGTCCACGGCACCATCCTCGATCTGCCACCAGCGCGGATGCGGCGCGCCCGGGTAGGACAGGCGGCTGACCAGCAGTTGCCGCGGCGCAGGCGCCGGCGCCGCGGTACCGGCGTCCGCGCGCAGCACCGCACCGCCCGCGTCGGCGGAATACCAGTCCACGTCGCCGCCATCGTGATCGCGAATCTCCAGGCCACGCGTGCCGGCGCTGAAGTGGGCATCGTGCGTCAGCCGGCGTGACGACCAGTTGTCGGCGGGCGGCGACGGCACCTCGTTCCACAGCGCATGGCCGGCCAGCAGGCCCGCGGTGAAGATTGCGCGCCCGTCCAATTGGTCCGACAGGGCTTCGTAAGGCGGCGGCAATGGCCCCAGGCGCAAGGTCTGCAGGCGCTGCGGCGACAGCGCGGGCAACAGCGGCGCGGCGGCGCGGCCAAGCCGCACGCGCCGGCCGATGGTCCACCAGTCGCCGGGCTCGGCCTCGACCAGGGCCTCGGCCGGGATGCGCGCCGGATCGAGGTCGGGCCGGCGCGGCGCATAGCGCAAGGGCGCATGGCTGACGCTGACGGCCACCGACACCGGGCTCGACACGTCTTCGCCTTGCAGCTCGCCGAGCTGCCATTGCCGCGTCAGGAACCAGACCGGGTCGGCGACGCGCGCGCGCAGACCGCGATGGAAATCGGTGGGCGGGCTGAGCGGTTCGAGGCGGAAATGCAGGGACATGGCGGTCTCGATCGGTGGACTGTGACCAGTGGTCGCGGGCCGGCGCGCGCTGTGAGGTCAGTCAGGTGAGGTCAGAGAGGTCAGCTCAGGTCAGGTCAGGTCAGGTCAGGTCAAGTCAAGTCCAATGGCTCCAGAACATGTCCGGCAGGGATGACAGCGCCGCAGGCGTCGCGACCCGGCTGCCCGGCCGCGGGCGGCAGGCACGGGCGCGCGCGAGCTGCCGCGTCTCCAGCACCAGCGCCACCAGCTCCGCGTCGCTCAGGCGCCGGCTGGCGTCGGGCGGCACGGCCAGCAGCACCGCCTGCGGCGCGCGCGACTTCGGGCCGTTGAAGCCGAAGGCCGCGCTGGTCGTGTGCCGGTTCGACGGGATTGCGTCCTGCCAGGCGTCGAGGCCCGCGATCGCGACCGTCGCCATGCTGCCGGCCAGCGCGGCCGGGTCCGGTCCGTAGGCCACCACCACCGGCCCGGCCGGACTCCACGGATCGCCCGCGCCATCGGCGGTCCGTACGGCGGCGCGCCATGGCTGCGTCGCGGGATCGAGCTGCCAGGCTTCCAGACTCGCCAGGCGCGGACGCACCGCGGCGACGATCTCGAGCCAGTCGCGGTCGATGCGCGGGCGTCCTTCGTCGTCGCGCATCGCGGCGCGCAGCGGACCGACGGCCAGCGACGGCACCAGCGGCAGCACCGGCAGGCGGGCGTGGCCGACGAGGGCGCGGATCGCTTGCCGCAGGGCGTGCACACTCCCGGCGCCGCCTTCCGGCGCGGCCGTCATGCGTGTCTGCAAGCGGGCAAGCGCCTGCGCCAGCGGCTCGGCATCGTCAGCCTGCACGGCGCCCCAGGCCCGGCATTGCGCAAGGCACCATGCCACCGCGGCGGGGTCGTTCAGATCGGCCGCGGCGAGCGCGGCCAGCAGCGAGTTCAGCCGATCCCGTAGCATGCTGACCCGGGCCACCAGATCGGCCACCATCGCATCGCGCAACGGCGAGGCGGGCGCGGCGTCGTCGTCGCGGCCATCGATCGCTCCCGGCAGCGGTGGATCGCTGTCGCCGCCGCCAAGCAGTTCGGCCAGCCGCGTGGCGCGGGCCAGCTTGTCCGCGGCGGTGCCCGATGCGAGCGGCAGCGATGCATCGCGTTCGCCGCGCACGCGCTGCGCCAGTTCGGCAGGCGGCAGCGCGAAGGCCTCGATGCCATGCAGGCCGAGATCGGCCAGGCTCACCGTGTCGGCACCGACGGTCCAGGTCCACCCGCCCGCCGGGCCCAGCTCCCGATCGAGCAGGCTTGCGAAGGCGGGATCGGCAAGCACGGCCGGGGGCGCGCCCACCTGCGCACCAACCGGCGCCGCATTGCCGGGCGGCAGCACCGCCCACGCCGATACGCGTACGCTGACGGCGTGCCGCGGCGTGCGTATCGCACGCAGTTCGGGCGGCGGGCCAAGACCTGCCGCGGCCTCCATCGCGGCGTTGCCCAGGCCGCCATGGCCGCAGACCTGCGCATGGATGCCGTCGGCCACCAGCAGATCGGCATAGGTGTCGAGCGCCGCATCGCAGGTCGCCAGCGCTTCGCGCACGCCGGCCGGCAGCGCCGGCGGCGGAGGGTCGCCTGGCTGATGCCGGAACAGCAGCCGCAGCACGCGCGCCCCGTCGCAGCAGCGCGTGCCGGCATGCGTGTCGCGCATCGGATAGTCCTCGCGCAGCTTGCGCACGGTATCCCAGTCGCCGACGATGCGCTCGACCTCGAGGCCCAGCGCCTCGTAGGGATGCACGCCCAGCCGGACCCGCTCGGCCAGACGCATTGCCGCGCGAACCTTGGTCGAATCGATCTCGATCCGCCAGCGCGCATCGCCCGGATGGCGGACCGCCGCATCGCGCAGCAGCGCGGCCGTCATCGCCTGCGTGTGCGACGGCGCGTGCAGCAGCCCGGCGGCGGTGGGGCCGGGCGGCAGGCCATGGCCGGGATTGGCCGCATCGTAAGGCGCCGGTGCATCGACCCAGCCGTACACGCCCAGGCGCCAGGGCGCACGCGCGTCCTGCAGCTCGCGCAGGCGCGAACAGGCAAGGCCGGTGATCCACGGATCCACGCGATGGCTGGCCGTATCGAGCGCGGCCAGCACGCAGCCGAAGACGCCGTCGGGATCGTCGGCATAGGCTTTCACCAGCGCGGCCAGTGCCTCGATGCCGCGCAAGCAGCGCTTGGCCACGCGCCGGGCGCCGGGGTCGGGCGAGGCAAACAGGTCGTCGAGCTGCGGCTGCGACGCCGTGCCCGGATAGCCGCGCTGCACCAGCTCGATCAGCGCATCGGTGCCCGCCTGCAAGGGCAAGGGGGCGTTTGGGTCGACGGCCAGGCCGGCGCCGATGGCCTCCCGCGCCTGGCCGACGCTGGCGCGCAGCAGGCACAGCGATTCGAAGATCAGATGGCCGAGCAGGCCAAGCTTGCGGTCCCAGCGGTACGGGAAGACTTCGCTGTCTTCCTCCAGCAGCAGGCGCAGCGTGTCGGGGTCGTCGGCATCGGCTTCCGGCGTGCTGGCGGGCAGATGCGCCTGCTCCGTGAAGGCACCCAGCGGCGATAGCGGCGTCTTGCGCCCGGCCAGGCTCGATGCCGTCTCCCGCTCCCATGCGCTTGGCTCGAGCGGCGGCAGTCCTCGCATTGCGCGGATCGCGTTCGTCACGGGCAGCGGCGCGACGAGGCGAATGCCCCAGCGGCGCGTGGGCGTGTCCTCGCCCAGCAGTTCGGCCGCCCGCTGCGCGGTGGCGCCGACCACGGTGCCAGGATGGCTCGCGGCATCGGCGGCGGCCGCATCGCGCCACGGGCCGGTCCAGTCGCGAATCTGTCCCGCCGTGATGTTTTGCCCGGTCCAGCCCGCGAGTACGGTGGCCGGCAGCAGGCCGTAGGGCTGCGAGCCGACGCGGATCGCCGGATACGGGCCCTGCGGCGCGAGCCACGCCTGCGCCCATTCGGCCAGGTGCGCCTCGTGCTCGCCCGCGCCGATGACATCGCGCAGCGCGTGGCCCCACAGCACCGGCCACAGCGCCTGCACGACCAGCGGATCGTATCCCGGCGCGGCAACGTCGCCGCCTTGCAGCTTGATGGGAACGGCATCCGGCCCGGCCAACGCCTGCATCACGGCGGCGGACGCACTGTCCGGGGGCGGCGGCGCATCGTCGATGCCTTCCCATGCGGCCGGATCGCCGCCGGTCTCAGCGGTCGCCTCGCCATCCACCGTATTGGTCGGCGTGCCGGGGCGCAGCACCGACAGCCGTCCGCTGAGCGCGTGCATCGCGATCAGCGGCGCGGGGTCGGCGTCTCCCATGCCGGCCACCACGATCGCGTCGAGCGCGGGCGGCTGGGCGCCGGCGGGGAAGGGGATCTCGATCGCCAGCTCGAGTTCCTTGGCGACCTCGAACGAGGTCCACCACGTGCGCGGCAGCTCGCCCGTGGCCGCGGGGTATTCGAAGGCGGTCAAGCCGAGCTGTTCGGCAATCCGTTCCCGCTGCGGACGCATCGTGCCGGCCAGCGTGGGCGCTCCCGGCTGGCCTGCCTGGATGAACCAGACGTGGATCGCGGGCGGCAGGCCGTAGGGCTGATGGGTGTCGGGCCAGGCCGCCGGATCGCGCGGCTGCGCCGTGCCGCGATCGGTGCGCGGCATCGGGTCGGCCACGATGGCGACGGTTCGCCGCAGCCATAGCGAGCGTTCGACGCCCAGCCGCGCGCACAGCATCCGCCATTGCATGCCGGCATCGGCGGGGAATTGGCGCAGCACGTCGTCGTAGAGATCGAGCTCGGCCGGCGACGGCGCGATGGGCCGGCGCGCCATCGAGAATTCGTCGGGCCATACGCGCAGCCGCAGCATCCAGCCGGGCCGATCGCCGTCCGGCGCGTAGAAGCGCGTTTCGATCCGCACGGGCGCCAGCACGTCGACGACACTCATGCCAGCTCCAGCTTGCCGATCATCACGCGCACGGGCGGCGCGAAGGTGGCGATGCCGTAGGCCGCCCCGTCGGCGACGGTGCCGGCTGGCCGTTCCTGATCGTCGTGCCAGCTATAGAAGCGGTAGCCTGCCGGCGGCTCTTCCAGTACCACCCAATACTTGCCCAGGTCCGACGGTGCCACGTTGAAGGCGAAGAACGCGACATCCGGGCCGATCCTGCCGGGGAAGGTCGGGAAGTGCTTGCGCGATTCGTCGAGCGGCTGGTTCTCGGGAGGCACCGTCCAATCGGCATCGGCCTGGTACAGATACACGACCGTGTCCGGATAGCGGCGGAACAGCGGGGTCTTGAACAGCACCACCGCCTCGCTGGCTAGCACGGTCGGCGCCAGCGCGGCGCCGCCCAATGCCGTCGCGGCGGGCCAGTTGCGGATCGGATGGATATCGAACTGGCCGCCGGTGCGCTGCCAGAACTTGCGCAGTGGCGACCAGCGCGGGGCGATCGGGAAATTGCGCCAGCGCAGTTCGGCCAGCGCCTGGTGGTTGGCACCGACCAGCACGCCTTCCACGAAGGCGGCGTGGGTGGCCAACCCCACCACGCGGTCCTGCTGCAGCTCGCCGATGCCGGGCAGCATCCAGTCGGGCGCGGCCTCATTGAGGAATTGCCACAGCGGCAGGTCCAGCTCGGGCTCGATTTCGACTGGGCCGATGTCGACGATGCCGGGAAGGGTGGCAAGCACGCGGTTGACCACCGGCGGGCGCGCCGCGAACGGATCGACGGCATCGGCGACGCGTTGCCCCAGCAGGGTCAGGTCCACCGGCCGGCAACGGGGACGGCTTGCCGCCAGCGTGTCGACCCATTGGCCGGCGGCCGGCTCGTCGATCCGTTGCCCGGGTTCGCGCACCGCGCGAATGACCTCGTCCGGATCGACCCGGCCATCGGCATCGGGCGTCAGGGCAGCGAACGCGGCGGCAAGCCGGTTCAGGTCCGCCGTCGTTTCGCTGTCCATCAGCATCCGCAACATGTCGTCGGCCTGCCGCTCGTCGTCGAAGGCGCGCCGCACCGCATCCTTCAGCAAGGGGCCGGCATCTGCGCGCGGCTTGTGCCAGATCGCATCGGGATCGTCGGTTGCCGCCGGGCAGGCTGCGGCCGCTTCGAGCAGCACGCGATGGGCAATCGCGCCGTCGCGGGTCAGCGCCGAGCGCGCAGGGCCCGGACGCAACGCGCGCCGCGCGGCCGAGGACCAGATCGCCGGGACCATGCCGGGCGTGCGTCCGGTCAAGGCCGACGACACGGTGTGCTGCTCGTTCACCGGCATGCGGCCGAGCATGGCGCCGAGCACCGCCAGCTTGTCCACCGGATCGGGGGGCATATGGCGGAACCAGAGCGAGCGCGAGACTTCGACCCCGAGCGCGACATTGCCGATGCGCTCGCGTGCGATCGCCAGATCGCCCGCACGCGTCGCGGCGGCCTTGGCGATGCGGTCCTGCCACGCAATGGCGGCCCATGCTCCAAGGCCCGCCGCGCCGCGATGGCGCGGATCGGTATGGAATTGCGCGCTCCAGCCGGCCGCCGGCGCCGTGCCCGGCATCGTGAACGGGGCGTGGTAGCGCGGTGCGGTCAGCAGCCAGCGGCCCGGGGGCATCGGCGGCATCGCAGCGAGCGCGGCGGTTTCCTCGGCCAGCCAGGGTGCGACCGGGTCTGCTGGCGCACCCACCATGCTGACCCGTTGCAGCGCGCCGCCCATCGCCAGGGCGGCGGTGGCAGGCTCGCCTGCAGCGGCCTCGCCGCGCCGCAGGCAATGCAGCTTCGCGCGGCCGAAGTCCTCCTTCAGTTCGCCGTCGACCGGCGTGCGCAGCCGCTTGGCGATCTCGCCGAAGTCGCCGCCTTCGCCCGTACGGAAGCCCCAGCTGTCGTAGCAGGCGACGCGCACCGGCTGGCCCGCGGCGACGGGCCACGCATCGCGCAGCGTGCCGTCGGGATCGACCACGTAGGCCGGCACCAGGCAGGCAACGTAGGCCGTTTGCGCTTGCAGCTTCTTCGGACTCAGGATGCGGCTGTACCAGTCGCCGTCGATCTCATGCACGTGCGCCCACTGGTGCGAGTCGCCGAGCGGATGATCGGACTGCGCCTGCGGAGACAGCGTGACGCGGCCATCGCGGCCGGGCACGATGTCGGTCGGCAACCCCACCACCAGCACCAGCCACGGCCGTATCGCACCGGGCAGCGCCGGATCGGGCGAATACCGCCACGGCAGGTCCAGCGTATCGGTGTGGCTGAATTCGATCAGCGCACGCTTGGTGTCCTCCGCATCGGACGCGCCCGGCGGCGGATAGCGCCGGGTGATGGTCCCGGGAGCCAGCCTTTGCACATCGCCCGGGCCGAACAGCTCGTAGGGGGCGGGCGCCGTGATCGAGCGCGGCGCGCCACCGACGCCGATTTCCTCCAGCGTCAGCGTGGCGCCGGCCTGCAACCGGCCCGCGACCACGTTGCCATTGGCGCCATGGCGCAGCGCGGTGACCTGCCAGGAATGGAAGTTGGCCATGCTTCAGACCCCCGACAGGTCGACCGGCGACAGCAGGTCCGCCATCGGCACCGCACCGCCGGCGCTGTTGCCGCGCGCGAAGGCATGCGCGGCGGTGGCGCTGGTGTAGCTCGCAAAATCCGTGGGCGGCACCGTGGTCCACACTTCGCGTGCGGCTTGTATCAACTGGGCCGTGTTGCCGAGCGCGGGAGGCCGATGGCTGGCCGCGACCAGATGCGCGATCGCCCTCAGATCGGTGCGCTCGGCAATCTGCTCGTGCTCGAGACCGGGGAGGATCACGACGAGGTCGACCATGCGCTGGTCGTCCTGCGCCACGCTCCGGTGCGGCGGGCCGCTGCTCAGCACCACCCCGGCATCGAGCACGTCGAAGGGCGGGCGGTTCAGCTGTTCGGCCTCGTTCAGGTTGCAGTAGTGGCCCGGCGCGAAACGCTCGGCCACCGGATCGCCGGGCGTCAACACGCGCACGCCGGCGCGCGCCGGCAGCGGCAAGCCATCCACGCGCTCGATCGGCAGGCCCAGCGGCGCGCGGCGTTGCGACCATTGCAGGGCGCCGGTCGGCGGCACGGCGGCGACGCCCGCGCGCGTGGGACGCGGGGCCAGCACCACGGCCGGATCGTCGATCGATGCGGCCCGCACATTGCCGGCACGCGCGATCTCCTGCTGCACGATCGCCAGCAGCTCGCCGGGACTGGCGGCCATATCCGCCGGGCCGCTGCCCAGCGAGAAGGTCTCGTCCCAGGAGACGTCGAACAGGAAGGTCTCGATGGTCAGCCGGCCGCGAATCACCAGCGGGCCGGGACCGGATACGGTGCCGTCGAGCCGCACGCCGCCGAAGCTGAAGCCGCCGGCGCGCACGTCGAAGCCGGCGGATGCATTGGCAACGAAGGCGAAGGGGCGGAACTGCACCAGCGCATCGAGCTGCAGGAAGCCATGCGCGGTCAGCCCCATCGAGAACGTGATGTCGAAGCGCCCGCCGAGCTGGATGGTGTTGGTCGTGAAGGCCAGATAGCCTTCGGCGCGGATCGACAGCGGCCCGCCCAGCGTTTGCAGCGACAGCCCGACGCGGCGCAGGGCCGGCAGCTGCGCCGGCTCGGGGTTGAAGCCCGGATAGAAGCCGCCGATCGACACCACCGCATACGCCTGGCTGCCCCAATGCAGCCGCATCGCGGCGTCGCCGTAAACCGAGAAGACCCCGAGCACATGGCTGTCGACCAGGCTGGCGTCGATCGACACCAGCGCCTGCGCCGGATCGACGACGCCCAGCAGGTCCAGCCGCAACTGCACCAGTCCCGGCACGCCCGGGATGCCGGCACGGGCGACGCCAAGCAGCACGACCTTGCCGCTCGGGACCTCGGCGACCAGACCGAGATCGAGCGACAGGAAGCTGCCCGCACCCGCGGACAGCCACGCCAGCCGCAAGGTCGGCGCGATCAGATGGCGTCCCTGGAACGCGGGAAAGAAGCGTCGCAGGGCTTCGATCGCGATGCTGGGGTTCGTCGGCGGACGCGTGGCCAGCAGCGTGTCGGCCGCCGCGCCGGTGCGCACGGCGACCGCCAGCGCGTCGGTATCGGCGCGACGGTGGACCCCAACCAGTCCGCCGACGCGGTCGAGCGAGAAGCCGAACGAAAGCTGGATGGGCGGAACGAACGCCGCGCCCATCAGCGCCAGAAAGGAGGGCACGCCGTCCGGCAGGCGTTCGAGCACCGCCGAGGCGCTGATCGATACCGCGCCCAGCGGCACGTTCAGCGCGCCGCCGAAGCCCGCGGCTGAACTTGCGACCGAAGGCAGGCGCACGATCGCGCCGCCGCCCGGCAGGCCGCCGCCGAAGGGCGAGGGCAGCGATACGGCAATGCCGGACGGCTGCTGCGGTCCTACGGTAAACGGTGGCAACGTGGTGTTGTCCGGCAGCTTGGGCTGCAGGACCAGCGAGGCCGAGGAAAACGCCAGCTTCAGCGGGCCGAGCGGCAGTTCGCCGTTCAGGCCCTGCGCGCTGTCCCAGTTCAGCGCGCGCGCGAGGTCCTGCAGGCCGGGAATATCGGGCAACCCTTCGAGCAGGTATCGGTTCAGATGGGCGGCGAGCTTGTCGCGCGCGGCGGTCCAGGCGTCGACGGCCGCGGTCCAAGCGCTCGCGGACGGCGCGCTCTGCGCGATCGCGTCCAGTTGCTGTGCGGCTGCCTGCAGCGCATCCAGATCCGCGGAGGGAGCCGCCGGGCCGAGCGCGCGCCGCAGGCTGTCCCCCAATTCCACCGCGTATCGGATGACTTCGCTGCTGGCCATGCGTCGTGCCCTGGCGTACTGCGTCGATCGAGGACCGCCCGGGCAGGCCGGGCGAGCAGGCGGTCCATGCGACTCGGGTAGGAAGCGGTCGTCCCCGCGAAGGCGGGGACCCAGCGGCTTCTCAAGACGCTGGATTCCCGCATGCGCGGGAATGACATGATGGTTGTCAAAGTTTTGCCGGTAAATCCGCCTAGCCAGCAAACTCGCAGGGACGTCTTATCTGAGGCGAGAGCAACGAAGGACGCAAATGAATTCTGTGCAGGTCTGGTCCGCGCGCGGTTTTATTCGTATCAGGGCTGAAACAGAGCGACGGGCGCGGGGGGCATTGCCGCTGCGATCATGCTCCGCTTACCGGCGAGCTGCGTGCCGCCGCTCCCGCCAGATCAACGCGCCATAGACCAGGCCCGCGGCCAGGCTGGTCTGCCCGCTGTAATGCACCAGTCCCAGCGCCCAGCCGCGATGCGCCACCAGGATCCACAGGGCCAGCACAAGGCCGAGCCAGCCGGCGGCGCGCAGCAGGCGCGTACGCGACCGTGGCAACGAAACGCCAAATATGGCTTGCTGATGCCGCTCCATCGCGAGCGCCAGCGCGCCGAATGCCCCGATGCAAAGCAGGAAGGCGAGCAGGTCCATCATGCACCGTCCTCCGATAGGTTGGCGGTGGCAGGCATTGCGCGCGCCGTTCTGGCGGGCCTGGCCTGCGGCCGATGCCGGGCGGTGCGTAGCGCCAGCATCGCGTGCAGCGCGGCCAAGACCCACATCATCAGATCGAAGCCGGCAAAGACCCAGTCACCCTCGGCCACGCTGCGCCACAGGCCTCGGTCGGTCGTCAGCGCGTTGAGCAGGGGCAGCAGCGCCAGCAGCGCAGTGCCCAGCCACAGCAGTTCGATCCAGGCCTTCTTTGCCGGCCGTACCAGTGCGTACAACAGCGTCGCCGCCCACGCGATGAAGAACAGGTGGATTTCCCAGGCGCCGCGGGCTGCCAGTTCGGCGGGCAGCAGGCGATTGCCCCACAGCATCGCCGTCATGGCGATCGACAGTCCGGCGATCGCCGCGATATTGAGCCGCTCGACCAGCCAGAAGCCGAAGTCGGGACGGTGCGGTTCCGGCCGCTTCTGGCGACGCTTGACGGTCCACATCACCAGACCCGTGCCGACCATCGCCGTGCCGGCGAGACTGACGATGAAGTAGAGCCAGCGCAGCTGCAGATCGCTGAAGCGCCCAAGGTGCAGCGCGTAGAGGACGCCGCGTGCCTCGGCTGCGGGGCCGACGCTGTCGCGTGCCTCGAGCCGCTTGCCGGTGGCGCCGTCGAACACCAGGTACTGCGGGCTCATCGACACGCGCGCGGCCTCGCCGCGCAGGACGGTGACGCGGGCCGACGCATCGCCGGCATGGGCGATCGTCACGCGGCTGATGTTGTGTTGGCCCCAGCGCGCCTGGGCCTGCCGCACCATGTCATCGATCGGCGCGAGCCGGGCGGGGATGCCGCTGGGTTTTCCGGGCGGCGGCGACGCATTCAGCTGCGCCGTCAGCTGTTGCCGCTCGGCCGGCGTCTTGAAGGCCGCCTGCTGGCCCCATGGCATGTACATCGCCATCAGCGTCACCAGGCCGGTATAGGTGATCATCAGGTGGAAGGGCAGGCCGAACACCGACAGCGCGTTGTGCGCATCGAGCCAGGAACGCTGGCCCTTGCCCCAGCGGAAGGTGAAGAAGTCGACGAAGATCTTCTTGTGGGTGATCACGCCGCTGACGATGGCCACCAGCATGAACATCGCGCAGAAGCCCGCGAGCCAGCGTCCCCACAGCACCGGCATGTAGTGGAACTGGAAGTGGAATCGATAGAAGAACTCGCCGCCCTCGGTATCGCGCGCCGCGACCTTCTGCCCCGTGGCAGGGTCGAAGGTGCCGCTCTCGAACGTGCGCTTGCCCGGTGGGCCGCCCGGCGTGCGCCAGAACGCGCTGACGACGTTGTGCCGGTCCGTCGGCATCTGCATGCCCCATAGCGGGCTGCCCGCGGCGACGGTTCCAAGCGTGTCGGCAACGCGCTGCGCGGCCGCGGCGGGATCGGGCACTTCGAGCTGATGCGCCAGTTCCGGCCGCATCCATTGCGAGATCTCGTCCTTGAAATAGCTGACCGTGCCCGTCAGGAACATCGCGTAGAGAATCCATCCGACCAGCAGACCGGCCCAGGTATGCAGGTCGGACATGGTCTGGCGGATGCCGCGCCCCTTGTCCGCGGTGTGGTTGTCGTTGCCGTTGCGGGTCTTCGCGTTCGGCTTCACGTTGCGCTCCCTCCCACGCCGGCATACCACGCCGCCAGCAGCAGCGGGACGGCCACGGCCAGCAGGCCGGCCCATGCGCGCCGCGCGCTGCGTACCGCGAACACCCAGATCACGGCGCCCGCATAGATGGCGAAACTGGCCAGCATGCCGGTCAGCACGGCTTGCGGCTTGCTGATCGGCAGCGTCAGCGCGGCGACGCTGGCGAGCGCGGCGAGCGCATAGCCGCCCAGCACCGCGGCGACGATGCGCGAAACGAGCGCGCCAATCTTCAGGGCGCGAGGCACGGCAGCTGGCATTTACTGTTTGGCCTTGTTGTCGGCGGTCGGTGCGGGGACGGCGGGCAGGCCGTCGGGTTTGACGTAGGTCAGCGTGCTGACATAGTCGACGCGATGATATCGCTCGTGGCCGGCTTGGCCGCGGCGCTCGCCCGGGGTGTCATCCTGATGGCTGACCTCGGCGACGTAGACGCCTTGCCACGGCATGTCGAAGGCGACCTTGCCCTGCTCGTCGGTCTGCTTCTCCTTGGCCCAGCCGGATTGCGTGACCAGCACGACCTTGGCCTTGGGCAGCGGCTTGCCGCGGAAGAAGACCTGCAGCTCGCCGGCCTTGCCCGCCGGCACCACGTCGAGCACCAGCTTGGGCGGCTGCGGCGAGAGCTCGGTCGCCAGCCGCGCCGCCGGGAAATACCAGCCGGTCAGCTGCTGTTCGCCGCGCTTGAACGGGTACAGCGGGTACTGGGGCGCCTGGGCGACGATCGCGTCGCCGCGCCTGGCCTGGAAGGGCAGCGTATAGCCGTCGCCGGTCTTGACGCCGTCGGCGGACTGCTCGCCCCTGGACGAGAGCAGCGCGGCGCTGGGCACGCCGAGCTTGTCCAGTGTGCCGGGCGAGACCTCGCGCAGGTTCTCGGCGAATTCGCCGAAGCGGACGCTGGCGTTCTGGCCCGGCGCCTGCTCGATCCAGATCTGGTGCGAATGCGCCGCGGTGGCGAAGGCCATCAGCGCGAAGGCGAGCGATGCGGAAGGTTTCATGGAATAGCCCTTAGAAGTCGAATTGCGCCGAGAGCATCAGCGTGCGGGGGGCGGCCACGGTGACATAGGTACCGCTGGCCAGCCAGTCGTTGTCGTTGAACAGGTTCAGCACATTGGCGCGCAGCACCACCGGCGTGCTGCCGATGCGGGTGCGATAGCGGGCGCCGATGTCGTAGCGGGTATGGCTGGGCAGGCTCAGCGTGTTGGCCGCGTTGAAGTACATCGACGAGGTATGCAGCACGCGGCCGGACAGGCTCAGGCCCTGCACCCACGGCGTATCCCAGTCGATCCCGAGGTTGAAGGTCCGCTTGGGCACGTTGTTGGCGTCCTTGCCGTCGTTGACGCCGCCGGCGGTACTGGTCAGCTTCGCATCGAAGAAGGTCGCGCTGGCCATCAGCCGCAGGCCGCGCATCACCTCGCCGTAGGCCGACAGTTCGAGGCCGCGGTTGCGCTGCTCGCCGTCGAAGCTGTAGATGTTGGTGGCCGGATCGGTGACGGCGCTGGGGCGTTCGATCTGGAACACCGACACGGTGGTGGTGACGCGGCGGCTCCAGTCGACCTTGACGCCGGCCTCGTACTGTTTGGATTTGTACGGCGCGAAGACCTCGCCTGCGTTCCGGGTCCCCGCAGGCGCAACGCCGCCGCGCGTCAGGCCCGCGGTGTGGTTGCCGTAGACCGACACGTTCGACAGCGGCTTGATCACGATGCCGGCAAGCGGGGAGACCGCGCTGTCGTCGTACTTGCCGCTCTGCACGCCGGCGATGAAGTTCTCCAGCGCCACGCGCTGATGGCGCAGGCCGCCGGTGATCAGCACGCGATCGTCAGCGAAGGACAGCGTGTCGGTCAGCGAGAAACTGGTCAGCTCCGTTTCCGAAGCGCGCTGCGGTTCATCACGGGTGCCGATGACCGGCGGGATCGGCACTGGGTTGTAGATGTTCGAGGGCACGCCCGGGGTCCGGTTCGCCCAATAGAAGTTGCCCGCTTCCTGCTCGAGCCTTGTGGCGCTGAACGTCAGGGTATGGCCGACGTTCCACGTTGCGAAGTTCGCACGGGCGCCGACTTCGGCCGTCCGCGTCTTGCTGTACGCGTCGTACCAGGCGTTGTTCACCAGGAAGTTGCCCTGTCCATCGACGCGACCGGAGGGAAAGTCCTGATAGGTCGACCCCTCGTGATACCCGGCCGCGCCCCATACCATCAGGTTCGGCGCGACGTCGTATTCGACCCGGCTCATCACCGCCGTGTCGTGCAGGTTCAGCTTCGTGCCGGGGTAGAAATTGCGATGGCCGGAGGGGGCTTGCGGAATGGAGGTCACCCCCGCCAGGAAACCGATCTGCGGACGGAAGTTGTCGATGCCCTCGTGCTGGCTGTAGGCATCGAGCGACCAGCGCAGCTTGCGGCCGCGATAGTCCAGGCCGACCGCGCCGACGGTCTGTTCGGCGCGGCCGTCGTCCAGCGTCGTCTTGCCGTTCTGGTAGGCGCCGTTGAAGCGCACGCCCCATTCCTTGTCCTCGCCGAAGCGGCGGCCGATGTCCGCCTGCACGCCGAGCTGCGATTTGCTCTGGAAGGTACCGGTCAGGCGCGTCAGCGGCTCGTCGCCGGCGCGCTTGGTGACGACGTTGATCGCGCCGCCGATGCTGCCGCTCGGCCCGATGCCGTACATCAGCGTGCCCGGGCCCTTGAGCACCTCGACGCGCTCCATCATCAGCGCCGGCATCCGGTTGGCCGAGGCCATGCCGTAGAGGCCGTTCAAACCCACGTCGCCGCTCGACACGGTATAGCCGCGGATCTGGAAATCCTCGCCGAAGCCGCCGGTCGAGGTCAGCGTGCGCACCGAGGCCTCGTTGACGACCACGTCCGCCAGCGTGCGGGCCTGGGTGTCCTGCAGCATCTCGGCGGTGTAGTTGGTGGTGCTGAACGGCACGTCCATCACGTCGGCCGTGCCCAATACGCCCAGGCCGCCGCCGCGTGCGACCTGGCCGCCGGCATAAGGCGCCGGCAGCGCGCCGTCATTGGCGGCGGCCACCACGGTCGCCGTGGGCAGCATCGCGACGCCATCGGCCGCGGGCGCGGACCGCGGCGCGGCATTGACGACATAGGTGCCGTTCGCCTGCTCGACGGCCACCAGCCCGGAATTGGCCAGCAGCGTGTCCAGCCCGCGGCGGACCGTGTAGTTGCCCTGCAGGCCGTTGCTGCTGCGGCCGGCGGTCAGTTCCGGCTTGAACGAGAGCATGATGCCGGCCTCGCGGCCGAAGCGGCTGAGCGCATATTCGAGCGTGCCGGCGGGGATGTCATAGCCGCGGCTTGGCGCCGCCGGCTGGGCATGGGCAATGGTGGGTATGGACAGCGCCGGCACGGCGACGGCGGCGCCGAAGGCGATGTGCCGCGCCGCGCGGGCCAGCAGCTTGCGCCGGAATCGGTAAGTTGGCTGGCGCGTCGGCGCCGTGACGTGGACCCGGAGGGAACCCATGATCTGACCTTTCGGAAGGAGGAGAAGTTGGAGTGCTCACCTCCATGACACGCGAGACATCAAAACGGATCAGCTCGCGGCGAATTTTTTTCAGATCTCCGTTGAATCGGTGGCTGGCGAATGCGTCGTCCTCGCGCAGGCGGGGACCCAGTGGCTTCGAACGACGCTGGATTCCCGCTTTCGCGGAACGACATGAGCGTTCCCTGGCATCGTCGGCCAGCGGGAGCTAGGTTGAAGGCCTGCGGGTGAGCCGCAGCTCTTTTCGGCCCCACCGCCGTGTCACCACTTCGGTGCGTACCTCCAGGGTCGTGCCGAGCGCGCTCAATACCTTGCCGATGTCGTCGACCGGGAACGAGCCGGATACGCGCAGGCCGGCCAGCGCCGGGTCGCAGGACAGCGCATCGTTGCTGTAGCGGCCCAGTTCCGCGAGGAAATCGTCCAGGCGCATGCTGCGGGCGACGATGAAGCCTTCGGTCCAGGTCGCGCCGGCGGCTTCGGCCGGGGAAGCGGGCGTGATGGCTTCGGTCGTATAGCTGGCGCGATAGCCGGCCGGCAGCACGAGCGCGCGGTCGGCATGGCGATGGGGTCGGATTTCGACCTTGCCCTCGAACACGCTGACCTCGGTATCGTCGCCGCGCTGGCGCACGACATACCGCGTGCCCAGGGCCCGCACCGTGCCCTGTGCCGTTTCGACCAGGAAAGGCCGGGGCGGCGACGCGGCGTCGCTGGCGGTGGCGATCAGGATCTCGCCGGCCAGCAGCCTGACGCGCCGTTGCGCCGCGTTGAAGTCGATGTTCACCGCGCTGGCAGTGTTCAACCACAGCTGCGTGCCATCCGCCAACGTCAGCGAGCGGCGCTCGCCGACCGCGGTGCGATGGTCCGCTGCCCATTGGCGCCACGGCGTATGGTCGCGTGCGCTCCAGCCCAGTCCACCGGCGAACAGCGAAACAGCCACCACCTTGAGCGCGCGCCGGCGCTTCGGCGAGCCCGGCGAGCGCGGCGGGGCGAGCGCGGCCCGCGCGATATCGGAGGTCACCGGCGAGGACAGCGGCCGCAGCCTGTCCTTGACCGACTCGATCCGCTGCCAGGCCCGCTCGTGATCGGGGTGCGCGGCGCGCCAGCGCTTCCACGCCTGGACCACCTCGGGCGCCACGTCGTCGCCCTGCAGTTCGAGCAGCCATTCCAGCGCGCGCTCGGCTACGTCGGCCGGGATGGTGGCGGCGTCGGCGGTGGCGTGGTACCAGGAAGAAGCCAAGGTGGCGGTGTCCGACGTCAGGCGACGAACGACAGGTCGGCGAAGAAGCAGCGCTGCAGCGCCTTGACGATATAGCGCTTGACCGTCGGGACCGAGATACCCAGCGCCCCGGCGACCTGGGCGTGCGTCTGCCCGTCGAGCTGGGACAGCAGGAAGGCCTCCTTGACGATGCTGGGCAATCCGTCGAGCAGGCAATCGAGCTCGAACAGCGTCTCGAGCAGGATCGCCCGTTCCTCCGGCGACAGTTCGACCTGGCTTGGCGCCTGCGCCAGGGCTTCGAGATAGGCGCGTTCGAGCTTTTCGCGTCGCCAGTGGTTGGACACCAGGCGCTGTGCGACGGTGGTCAGGTAGGCGCGGGGCTCGTCCAGGCGACTGGGCACGCGTTCGCTGTTGAGCAGCCGCACGAAGGTGTCGTGCGCCAGGTCGCCGGCCTGCTCGGCACTGCCCAGACGCCGATGGAGCCATCCCTTGAGCCATAGGTGGTGGTCGCAATACAGCGACTCGATGCTCGTAGGGAGAAGGCAGCCCGGCGTACTCATGTTCCAGCAGGTGGCTCCGCTCGACGACCGTTCCGGCGACCAGCGGACAGTGGCATGCCAAGGCGGAACGCGGAGCGATGCAAAGGAAAGATGTAAATAGTAATCATTATTAATAACAGAGTTAAACGAAATCTGTCAAGGCGGCAGCACGGGCTATGCCCGGCGCGCAAGCCGCCGATGCGCGGCGCGCGCCCACGGCCACCGTCCTGGTGGCGGTCGCGGTGACCGGGGCTCGACCGCGACGAGCGCAATTTCCGCTTGCACCTGGTCGAGACGGCGCACGCGCTCGAGCATCCGGCGCTCGAGCCCTGGCGCTGGTAGGCGGGCGAAGGGCCCGCGTCATCGGCAACGATTCGCAATATGGGGCGCTATGAACGACCGGCCGGCGCCACGGCCTTGCATTTGAGCAGGACACGCGAAAGCGCGAGGATGTTCGCCTCGGCGGCATCCTTGCGCCAGATCAGCCGCGTCACCATGCGGCCGGATTTCGCGGGCAGGGGATGAACGCTGAGGCGGGCCCGCTCGCTGTAGGTGCCGACGATGCTGCGCGGCACCAGCGCGACGCCCATGCCCACCGCCACGCAGCCCAGAATCAGATGGTAGGAGCCGACCTCGACGACGCGCCGCGGCCCGGTGCGCGAGCGCGCGAACCAGTCCTCCAGGCACCGGCGATGCGGACAGCCTCGCGGGAAGGCGAGGATCGTCTTCGAGGGAATGTCCTTCGGCGAAGCGATCGGCGGATGGTCGGCATCGGCGACGATGACCAGTTCCTCCTCGTAGATCGGCATCGCATGCAAGCGCTTGTCCGAAACCGGGTCGGTGGTCAGCGCGGCGTCGAGCGCGCCGTCGATGACCCGCTCGGCCAGCTCCGCCGGGTCGCCGGAGGACAGCTCCAGGGCGACGTCCGGATACATCTCGTGAAAGAGGCCCAGCGGTTGCGGCAGGCGGACCGCTGCCGTGCTTTCCATCGCGCCGAGCCGTAGCGTTCCGCTGGGCCGGTCGTTGCGGGTGGCCTCGGCCGCCTCGTCGGCCAGATCGAGCAGCCGTTCCGCATAGTCCATCAGCACCTTGCCCGCCGGCGACAGTTGCAGCTTGCGGCCATCGCGGTGGAACAGCGCCACGCCGAGCTTCTCTTCCAGCTGCTGGATGCGCACCGTGATGCTCGACTGCGCGCGATGCAGCGATTCGGCGGCCTTGTTGATGCCGCCCGCCTGCACGACGGCGGCAAACGTCTTCAGCTCCGACAATTCCAGCATATCGATTTCTCCGAATGATCGGTTCGGGACAATTCATTTTACGCGATGGATTGACGGCCCTACAGTGGCAATGAAGCGCACCTTGCGTCCGGCCTGGCGTCCCGCTCCGGCAAGCCGCTCTTCACATATCGACGAGGCTCAGGTACATGACAACATCGCGTCCCGGATTCCCCAATGGCATGGCCGCAGCGGCGGCCGGCGTTTCCGCCAATGTCGTGTTTGGCGCGTCGTCGCTGTACTGGCGGCTGCTGGCCGGCATCGCGCCGACGACGCTGGTCGGCTACCGCATCCTGATTTCGCTGACGACGCTGCTGGCCATTCTCTGGCTGACCGGGCGCTTGCGGGCATTGCGCAGCAAGCTGGGTCCGCGCGTGCTGGCCCTGCATGTCGCGGCCTCGTGCCTGGTGGTGGTGAACTGGGGCGTCTTCATCTGGAGTTCGATCCACGGGCATGTGGTCGAAACCGGCCTGGGCTATCTGACGGCGCCGTGCATCACGATCGCGGCCGGCGTGATCGTGTTTCGCGAGAAGGTCGACAGGGTCGTCGCAGCGGCACTGGTGGCGATCGCGGCCGCGATCGCGCTGCTGTTGTGGCGCAGCGGCGAACTGCAGCACGGGCTCTATCTGACGGCCGCGATCAGTTGGGGCGGCTATGCCTGCCTGAAGAGATTCACGCCGCTGGACGCGGTCAGCGGCCTGCTGATGGAAACGGTGTTCCTGTCGATCGGCTGCGGCCTGGCGCTGCTGTTCTCGGACATGACGCTGGCCTTGCCGGCGGACATGCCGAAGCTGCATCTGGCTGCGCTCGCCATGGCCGGGCTGGTGTCCGCGATCCCGCTGATGCTGTTCTCGTATGCGGCCAACCATCTGTCGCTGTCGATGAACGGGCTGCTGCAGTTCGTTCTGCCGACTACCCAGTTCATTGTCGCGACCCTCGTCTACCGGCAGCCGGTGTCGGCCAATACGGTGATGGCGCTCGCGCTGATCTGGTTGGCGCTGATGGCCATCGTGACCCGGCCGCTGCTGTCGCCACGCTGCCCCGCGAGCGCAGGGCAGCGTTGACGATGCGCGGCGAAGGCGCTGCGCCCTGCTGGCGGTCTATCGCGCCATCACCTTGTCCGGCGTCATCGGCGTCGTTCGCAGCCGCCGGCCGGTCGCATGGAAGATGGCGTTGCTGATGGCGGCCGCGACACCGACGATGCCGATCTCGCCAACGCCCTTGGCGCCGATCCGGCTGACGATGCGATCGTCCTCCTCGATAAAGACGACGTCGATATCGCGGATGTCGGCATTGGCCGCGACGTGGTACTCGGCGATGTCATGGTTCATGAAGCGGCCCAGCGCATGGTCGGCATGGGTTTCCTCGTGCAGTGCCTGGCTGATGCCCCAGACTACGCCGCCGATCACCTGGCTGCGCGCGGTCAGCGGGTTGACGATGCGGCCGGCCGCCACCGCGCTGACCACGCGCATGACGCGCACCAGGCCCAGGGCCTCGTCGACGCGCACCTCGCAGAACACAGCCGAATGCACCGCGCGTACGGTCTTCTTCTGCTCGGCAAGGTTCGGCACCAGCAGATGGCGCACGCCCAGTTGCGACTTGCCGTTGGCCGACAGGACTTCGGTCAGCGGCATGGCGACGGCGGGATCGGCGCGCAGGCAGATCATCCCGTCGCGAAAGGCCACCTGTTCGAAGCTGCAGCCCTGGAAGCCGCCGTTGCGCAGGCCTCTGGCCAGGCGCCACAGCTGGCGTTGCAGGCGTTCGCAGGCGCCATCGACCGCCGAGCCGACGGTCGCTACATGCGAGGAACCGCCCTCGATCGGGGCGAACGGCAATTCCGAATCGCCCAGGCGGAACACCACCCGTTCCAGCGGCAGGCCCATCGCGGAAGCGGCGATCTGCGTCATGGCGGTATAGGTGCCGGTGCCGATGTCGCTGGCCGCGCTGGCGACTTCGAGCGTGCCGTCCGCATGCAGCGTGGCACTGGCGCGCGCGGCCATCTGGATTGCGTCCCAGGTGCCGGTGGCCATGCCCCAGCCGATCAGCTCGTGGCCCTCGCGCATCGAGCGCGGCTGCGACGGCCGCTTGTGCCAGCCGAAGCGCCGCGCCCCTTCGTCATAGCATTCGCGCAGCGACTTGGTCGAGAAGGGCAGGCCCTTGTTGCCGTCGCGCTCGGCGTAGTTGGCGAGCCGCAGCGCGAGCGGGTCCATGCCGACGGCGTACGACAGCTCGTCCATCGCCACTTCCAGCGCATGCACGCCGTGGGCCGCGCCCGGCGCGCGCATATCCATCGGCGTGTAGTGGTCCAGGTCCACCAGCCGGTATTCCAGGCGGACGTTCTCGCTGGCGTAGAGCTGTCCGGACCAGTTCGCGACCACCTCGACGTAATCCTCGTGCCGCGAGGTCTCAGCGGCGACCTCGTGGATGACGGCCTTCAGCTTGCCATCCGTGTCGGCGGCGAGCCGCACGCGCTGCCACGTTTCCGGGCGATGGCCGAAGGTGAACATCTGCTGGCGCGTCAGCACCACGCGCACCGAGCGCTGCAGCTTCAGCGCCGCCATCACCGCCACCAGCAACTGGTACTGCGGCCGCAGGCCCGAGCCGAAGGCGCCGCCGACGAACTGGTTGCGCACCACCACCTTGCGCTTGGGCAGGCCGAACACGCGCGACACCATCCAGCGGCAGTTCTGCGAGCCCTGGGTCTTGTCGTGGATCAGCAGATGGCCGCGGCTGTCGCGGATCACGGTGCTGGCGTGCATCTCCATCGGATTGTGGTGCTCGACGCCGGCGTAGTACTCGGCATCGATCTTGACCGGCGCGGCGTCGAAGGCCGCATCGGCGTCGCCCTTGGGCTTGGGCGGCGGCGAATAGCCGGCCTTCAGCGAGGAAGGCTCGTGGCTGTGCTGCAGGTTCGCCAGCAGGTTGGTTTCGTGCGGCGCGGCCTCGTATCGGACCTGCACCAGCATCGCGGCATAGCGCGCCAGCTCGAAGGTTTCCGCCACCACCAGGGCGACCGGCTGGCCGCTGTAGTGGATCTCGTCGTCGTACAGCGGCCGGAACGGCGAGCCGGCCGGCGCCGTCATGTCCTTGTAGAAGAGCCGCAGCGACCGGACCTTGGGGCGGTTTTCGTGGGTGATCACGTCGAGCACGCCCGGCACCGCCAACGCGCGGCTCGCGTCGATCGACACGATGCGGCCGCGCGCGACGGTGCTGTTGACCACCACGCCATAGGCCAGGTCCGGCGCGGGATGCTCGGCGGCATAGCGCGCGTGGCCGGTCACCTTGGCCACGCCGTCGATGCGGGGCGTCGGCGTGCCGATCGCGGATTGGCCGGAGCCGGGCGCGGCCACCGGCTGCTGATTCTCGTCGATCGGTTCGAGCACGGTCTTGGTCATGCCTGCGTCTCCTCGCGGTAGGCGTCCTGGCCGGTGTTGGTCAGGATGCCGGCCGCCGCCATTTCCAGGGCGCGCACGATGGCACGCTCGGCCAGAGGGATCTTGAAGCCGTTGTTGGGGCCGCTTGCGGACGGACCGCCGGACAGGCTTTCCGGCAGCGCCGGACCGCCCCAGGCACGCGCCTCGCGCAGCACGAAACGAGCCGTTTCGGCGAACGCTTCGGGGCCCGCCGGCTTGCCGGCCAGCAAGCCCTCGGCCTCGGTGTCGCGCCAGGGCTTGTGGGCGACGCCGCCCAGCGCGAGCCGGGCGGCGCGGATACGGCCGTCGGGCCCGAGATCGAGCGCCGCCGCCACCGACACCAGCGCAAAGGCGTACGAGGCGCGCTCGCGTACCTTCAGATAGCAGCTGTGGGCGGCGAAGGCCTCGGCCGGCGGCAGCGACAGGTGCGTGATGATCTCGTCGGGCGCCAGCGTGGTATCGACATCCGGCCGATCGCCGGGCAGGCGGTGGAATTCGCCGAAGGGAATCTCGCGCGTGCCGTTCACCGATTCGACATGGACGGTCGCGTCCAGCGCCGCCAGTGCCACACACATGTCGGACGGGTGGGTGGCGATGCAATGCTCGCTGGCGCCCAGGATCGCGTGCTGGCGGGCCAGGCCGGTCGCGGCCGGGCAGCCGGTGCCAGGCGCGCGCTTGTTGCACGGCACGCCGGCATCGTAGAAGTAGTAGCAGCGCGTGCGCTGCAGCAGGTTGCCGCCATTGGTCGCCATATTGCGGATCTGCGGCGAGGCCCCGGCCAGGATGGCGGCGCGCAGCAGCGGATAGCGCTCGCGCACCAGCGGATGCTCCGCGGTGTCGGCGTTGCGGGCCATCGCGCCCAGATGCAGGCTGCCGTCGGGCTGTTCCTCGATCTCGGCCAGCGGCAGCAGGCCCAGGTCGACCAGCGTGACCGGGCGCATCACGTCGACCTTCATCAGATCGACGAGATTGGTGCCGCCGGCCAGGCAGCGTGCCGACGCATTGCCCGACGCGCGCCCGGTGGCTTCATGGATCAGGGCGAGCGCCGCGGGCACGGTGTCGGCGCGTTCGTAGCGGAACGGGTTCATGGCGTCGGCTCCGATGGCGCCGATGGGGCGGACGGCGCGGATGTCTCCATCGGCGCCGACGACGGCGTTGCACCGGCACCCGTGCGGTCGCTTTCACCGTGGGCCGTGTTGCGACCGTCCAGCACCACGCGCGACACCGCCTCGACGATCAGCGGATACGCGCCGCAGCGGCACAGATTGCCGCTCATCCGCTCGCGGATCTCCGGCACGTTGCGGGGCGGCGTTTCATTCATCAGCCCCGCCGCCGAGCACAGCTGGCCCGGCGTGCAGTAGCCGCATTGGAAGGCATCGCATTCGATAAAGGCCTGCTGCAGCGGATGCAGCGCGCCCTCGTCGCCGGACAGGCGCGCCAGTCCTTCCACGGTCGTGATGTCGGCCTGGTCGTAGGCCACCGCCAGCGCCAGGCAGGCATTGATGCGGCGCCCGTCCGCAAGAATCGTGCAGGCGCCGCACTGGCCATGGTCGCAGCCCTTCTTGCTGCCGGTCAGATCGAGCTGCTCGCGCAGCAGATCCAGCAGCGTGACCCAGGGTTCGACGTGCAGCGTGTAATCGGCGCCATTGATGCGAAGGCGTACCGGCAGGCGCGGCGGCAGGGCGCGGGGCACGTTCTGTTGCGGGGAGTCGGTGATCGGTTTGGGCTCGGGTGCCAGCATGTCGGTCCTCCGTGTTTCACCATCATGGCCCCGGCGCAAGCGGAGCACTCTGGGCGGCCACGCAAGGGCTGCGCCAAGGCGGGAGGATCCGCGGCAGGGCGCCGTGGCGGCACAGGATCGGCGGCAAACGTGCGCCGTGCTACATCCGCAGGCGCGTGGGGGCCGGTGCGTACGGCGCGGCGATGCAATCTTGACGGTAGCCGTTGGTAAAAATGCTCACGGCATCCGGGCAGGGATCGCCCACACTTCAGTCGTGAACCCGACCGGAGCTGGACATGGCCCATACTGCCGCCATCGGATCGTTGCATCGCCGCCTGAGCCTGTCGCTCGGCGGTCTTGCCCTGCTTGTGGGATTTCTGGGCGCATTTGGCGCCTGGACCGTCGTGCGCCAGCTTGCGAGCGAGTTCAACGAGGACCTGCGGCAGGCAGCCGCCGCGATCCAGGCCGCGCCGCCAACCATGCCGGCGCCGTCGCACGGCAAGCCACCGGCGGTGCCGCCTGTGGTGGTGCAGACCTGGGGACCGGGCGACGGTGTCCGCCCGGGGCACAGCAGCGCGCCCTGGGTGCTGCTTCCGCGCGCCCAGCCCGGCTTTTCCGAGTTGGATGCGGGGGGCATCGTCTGGGACGTGTTCACGCTCCAGGCCGGCGATGCCTATATGCAGATTGCCCAGCAGCGGGCCGTTCGCACGGCCAATGCCCGCCGGGTGGCGGTATGGGCGGCGATTCCGGTGGTGGTGCTGCTGCCGGTGCTGGTGTGGGCGATCGGGTTCAGCGTCAGGAAATCGCTGCGGCCATTGAGCGTCATCGGCGAGCGCGTCGCGCAGGCCGACCTCAACCACCTGGAGCCGGTGGACACCAGTACGGCCCCGCGGGAACTGCGGCCCTTTCTCGAGTCGGTCAACCGCTTGATGGTCCGGCTATCCGGACTGATCGATACGGAACGCACCTTCATCGCGAACGCCGCGCATGAACTGCGTTCGCCCATGACGGCCCTCCAGCTTCAGGTCGAGAACCTGATCCATGCGCCGCGGGACAGCATCGACGAACAGCTGGAGGAACTGCGCCGCGGCATTCGCCGTAGCGCGACACTGATCACCAAGCTGCTCGAACTGGCCCGCGCGGAGATCGGTGCGCCAAGGGTCCCGGATAATGTGGCGGTGGCCGATGTCGTGGCCGGTGTCGTCACCGACTTGCTGCCGCTGGCCATTGACCGGGGCGTCGACCTGGGCGTCGAGCGGCTCGACGACGTGCGGCTCGCGGCCACGGAGACCGATCTGCGCATGCTGATCAAGAACCTCGCGGACAATGCCATCCGCTATGGGGGCCGGGGAGGGCGCGTCGACGTGAGCGTCCATCGCGATGGCGGCGATGTCGTGATCGAGGTGGCCGACACCGGCCCGGGTATTCCGGAAGCCGCCCGCATGCGGGTGTTCGAGCGCTTCTATCGCGGCGGTGCGACCGACGAAGAGGGTAGTGGGCTGGGCCTTGCCATCGTGCAGACGATTGCGGCGAACCTGGGCGGCCGCGTCGAGCTGACGGGGCGAGCGGATGGCCGGCCGGGGCTCGTGGCGAAGGTTGTGTTGCCGTTGCGGACCATGCCTGCCACCGCGAATCAGGCGGCGGCAGCCCCCGCATGACAGCCCCGCGCCGTTTCCACCGGAGCACGAAACGACCGACGGGCAGCGCCCGGCGGCGCGTGGCATCATCCGTCCGAGATCAACCCTGATGGATGGATCATGTCGGGCTTCAGCACTTCAGGCGCGCAGCCGCACACACCGCTCGAACTGTTTCGCGAGCACGAACTGTCGATCGGTCTCGTGATGCCGTTGCTTCGTGAGGGCGAGACGGTGCCCGACTACGCCGCGCAGCTCGAATTGGCCGGGCGGGCGGATGCGGCCGGGTTCCGCGCCCTGTGGGTACGCGACGTGCCGCTCAACAGCGCGGACTATCCCGATCCCGTTGGCCATCTCGACCCCTGGGTGTTCCTTGGCGGGCTGGCCACGCGCACGCGGCAGGCGATGCTTGTCAGCGGGGCGGTGGTCCTGCCGTTGCGCCATCCCCTGCATATCGCCAAGGCAGCGATCTCCGTGCAGGAACTGTCCGGAGGACGCTTCATTCTCGGACTCGGTTCGGGAGATCGTCCGCCAGAGTATGCGGCGTTCGGGCAGGACGGCAACGCGCGACGGGAGCTCTTCCGCCGGCGCTGGGAGGTCGTCAGCGCGGCGGTCGACCTGCCGCCGCGCGTGGTGCCGGATCGCGAGCCCGACGACGGGACCGCCTTCCACATGCTGCCGCGCCAGCAGCGCGCCGTGCCTTTGCTGGCGGTCGGATCGGGCGGACAGAGCGTGGACTGGATCGCCCGGCATGCCATCGGCTGGATGACGTACCACCGCGACCACGCTACCCAACGGGATCGGCACAGCATGTGGCGTGCGGCCTGCGAGCGTTCCGCGCCGGGTCGTTTCCGCGCCTTCGGCGTGGCCGTCCGGCTGGAATTGAGCGAGAACGCGTCGGAGCCGCCGACGGCATTGAACCTCGGATACCGGACTGGCGCGCAGCATCTCGTGGCGATCCTCGAGCAGATGCGCGCCGCCGGCGTCCATCACGTGGCCCTGAACATCACGGCGTCGCAGCGGCGCGTGCACGACGTGATCGACGAACTCGCGCAGGCGGTATTGCCGAAGTTCCACGACGGTGACCCGGCGTGATGACGTACGGCCGACCGAAGCCCCGCACGGCCGAGGATGCAACGTAGCCGGGGCTGCCCGCTGCCGGCTTGGCATGGATAGCTTCCCCAGTTGAAAGCGAAAGTTGTCCTGGCTTGCCGCCACAGGTATCTTCTACCCATGCCAAACACCGCAGCTCCCCCGCACGCCGAGCCGGTTGCCACCTTGTCCGGCAACGAACCGCTCTTCATCGTCTTCAACCGCGGCTCGGGCAGTGACGACGCCGTGGAGACACGAAGCAAGATCGAGAAACGACTGGGCGAGGCCGGACGCGCCTATACCATCTTCTCGGTGGATCAGCCCAGGCAACTGCCGCAGATCGCGCAGCGGGCGGTCGAACGCGCGAGACAGGCCAACGGCGTGGTGGTGGCAGCGGGCGGCGACGGTACCTTGAACGCGGTGGCGGCGACCGTGTTGCCGACGGGGCTGCCTTTCGGCATCCTGCCTAGCGGCACGTTCAATTACTTTGGCCGCACCTATGGCATCTCGCGGGAAACCGAAGAGGCCGTGGACAGTCTGCTCGAGGCCCGCATTGAACCGGTACAGGTCGGCCTGCTCGATGGGCGGCCGTTTCTGGTCAATGCCAGTCTGGGGCTGTACCCGCAGCTGCTGGAGGACCGCGAGGTCTACAAGCAGATGCTCGGTCGGCGGCGCTGGGTGGCGCTGCTGTCGGCGCTGGTCACACTGATGCGTACGCCCGCGCAACTGACGCTCGAACTGCTGTCCCACGGCCAACAGCAGGTGCTGCGCACGCCGACGCTCGTGGTCGGCAACAACAGCTTGCAGCTCGAGCAGATCGGCATTCCGGAAGCCGCCCATCTGGAAGAGGGCCGTCTGGTGGCGATGGTCGCCAAGCCGGTGGGTACCCTGGCCCTGTATGGCCTGTTGCTGATGGGGGCGATGGGGCGGCTCGGCGATGCCTCCCGCGTCATCAGCTTCGGCTTTGAAACGCTGACCGTGCGCGTTCGCGGCCGCCGGCGCATCAAGGTGGCGATGGACGGGGAGATTCACTGGACGCGCACGCCCCTGCATTTTTCGGTCTCCCCGATCCGCTTGCAATTGCTGGTCCCGCGGGACACGAGCCGGTTGGACCGTTCATGAGAGTGGCCCGCGTCCTGCACCTGTCCGACACGCATTTTGGTACGGAGCTGGCACCGGTCGTGGAGGCCGTGCTGGCGTTGGCGCGCGAGCTCGCGCCGGATGTCGTCGTGCTGTCGGGCGATATCACACAGAGAGCGAGACGGCGCCAGTTCGCCGCCGCGAGCGCGTTTCTTTCCAGCCTTGGACAGCCGACGCTCGTCATCCCGGGCAATCACGATATTCCGCTCTTCAACGTCGCAGCCCGGATCTTCAATCCGTATGGCGGCTACAAGCGCGCGATCGGCATGGCGCTCGAGCCGGTATTCAGCAACGAACGGGTCCTTGCCATCGGCGTGAACACGACCAGGCCATCACGGCACAAGAACGGCGAAGTGTCGCGCGAGCAGATCGAGCGCGTTTGCACGCAGCTTCGGCAGGCACGGCCGGAGCAACTGCGCATCGTCGTGGTGCACCAACCGGTGCGGGCCGTGGTGGAATCGGATACCGAGAATCTGCTGATCGGGCGCGATGCGGCGGTACCGGCGTGGGTCGATGCCGGCATGGATATGGTGCTGGGCGGGCATATCCATCTGCCGTATGTCACGCCGCTGCCGACGAACTCGGGCCGCCGCGCGTGGGCGGTACAGGCGGGAACGGCGGTATCGCGCCGGGTGCGCGCATCGATCCCGAACTCGGTGAACGTGATCGAACACCACGTCGACGGAGGGCGCCTGAACTGCTGCGTCCAGCGTTGGGATTACGACGGGAACGGCAGGGGCTTTGGCCCTGTGGATAGCACGGTCCTCGAGCTGAGCCGGTAGGGACCGGCCCGGTCGGGAATCGGCCGGCTTGCTGCCGGGCACGACGATCGCGGGACCGCGCTGGCGCCCATACCCCTACCGGTATGGATTGGCGTCCTTGCCGATGGGCCGCTCAATGACTAACCTTCCTGTCACACCAGATCGGGCAGCACGAGGATGCGCTTGACCCGATCGACTTCAGCCCGACATCTCCAACCGATCCGCTTCGCTGCTTCGCAACTGGCCTGCGGCCATTGCGCGCCCGGGGTGCTGTCGGCCCGCGGCGATGCTCGCGCATTGTGCAAAACCGGGGTCAAGCCAGCAAGCCGGCCAGCAAGCCGAAAGGAGCAGCACCATGGGCATGATCGCGACAAACGATGGCACTGAGATTTTCTACAAGGATTGGGGGGAAGGGCAGCCGATCGTCTTTCACCACGGCTGGCCGCTGAGCGGCGACGACTGGGATGCCCAGATGCTTTTCTTCCTTGGCAAGGGTTACCGCGTCATTGCCCATGACCGGCGTGGCCACGGCCGCTCGGCGCAGGCGGCAAGCGGCCACGACATGGACCACTATGCCGCCGACGTCGCCGCGATGGTGGAGCACCTGGATCTGCGCGACGCTGTCCATATCGGCCATTCAACGGGCGGCGGCGAGGCAACGCGCTATGTCGCGCGCCACGGCAAGGGACGCGTCGCCAAGCTGGTGCTGATCGGTGCGGTGCCGCCGCTGATGGTCAAGACGCCGGCCAATCCCGGCGGACTGCCGGTCGAGGTGTTCGACGGCTTCCGCCAGCAGCTGGCTGCCAACCGCGCCCAGTTCTATCTCGATGTCGCTGCCGGACCGTTCTACGGCTACAACCGGCCGGGAGCGACGGCACAGGACGGGGTCATACGCAATTGGTGGCGGCAGGGCATGATGGGCGGCGCCAATGCGCACTACCACGGCATCAAGGCGTTCTCCGAGACAGACTTCACGGAAGATCTGCAATCGATCGACGTGCCGACGCTGGTGATGCACGGCGACGACGACCAGATCGTCCCCATCGCCGACTCGGCGTTGCTGTCCGTCAAACTGCTCAAGCAAGGCACCCTCAAGGTCTACGAGGGCTTCCCGCACGGCATGTGTACCACGCATGCCGATATCATCAACGCGGACCTGCTGGACTTCGTCAAGGCGTGATTCCCCACGTCGCGGCCCCCGGCACCGGTCACAGGCCAGTGCCGGCAGCGGCCGTGCTCCATGCCGGCGTCGATGTCACGAGAGCATGCCGTTCATCCTGGCCCGCGCCTGGCTCCAGCCTGGCTCCGCAGCGGATGTCGTCGTCATCGAAGGCTTCGCATGACGTCCGTGCGATATGATTGGCGCTTCTTCGGCAGTTCTGCGGGGCCATTCATGTTTGCGTCGACGTTCATCTTCCGGGCGGGCCAATACGACCAGGAATTCCATCGCCTCGATCAGCAGATTGCCGAGGCGGCGCGATCCATCCCCGGATACCTCGGCGAGGAGACCTGGGAGAACAACGCGGGGGGGCTGATCCAGAATGTCTACTATTGGGACACGGAAGAGGCGCTGCTCCAGCTGATTCGCCATCCCGCGCACAGGGAGGCGAAAGCCAGGCAATCCCGGTGGCTCGACGGCTATCGCGTGGTGATCTCCGAGATCAAGCGGGAGTATGGGGACGGCAAGCTGACCGGACCGATACGCTAGCGTACGCAAGAGGATCGGTCGCACCGCGGAAGGCGCCGTCAAGTCGTAAGGAACACGATGGAACGGTTCAGCTTGTTCGGGGACGGCGCGATGCAGGCGTCGATTCTGGGGCTGGTCTACCAGCCCGAATTCCTGTCTCCCGACGAAGAGGCGTCCATCATCGGCATCATTCGGTCGCTGCCGCTGCAGGCCGCACGGTACAAGGGCTATCTCGCCCTGCGCCGCGTGGTGAGCTTCGGAGGCAGCTACGATTTCGACAGCCACCAATTGCTGGACGCACAACCTCTGGATGAGCGGCTGCTGCCGCTGCGCGAACGCGTGGCGCAATGGGCCGGCGTGTCTCCCGAGCGCTCGAGGTCTTCATAGGCGCGCACCGGCCGGTGCGCATTGAACTCGCTTCGGGGCACCTTGGCAAAGCGCGCATTGAACTCACCATGAAGCTCGCGGACAAAGCCGTTGGCGGCGGGGAGGGCGGCAATACCGCGCAACGACAGCTCCTTGACCAGCCGGTCCTGCAACGTGCCATTCATTCGCTCCACGCGCCCCTTGGCCTGGCTCGAATTGGCGCACAGGATGTCGATGTTCAGCTCGAACAGCGCCCGCCCGAACTGCGTATAGCCGCGCCCATCCGGCCCATCCTTGGCATTGACCCGGAACACGCCAGCCTTGTCGCTGTAGAACGCCACCGGCTTGCCGTGCCGCTCCAGATAGGCCCGCGTGGCCGCAAAGTACGAGAACGTCGATTCGGTCGGCACGAACAGCAGTTGCATCAGCTGCCCGGTCGCATCGTCGACGTAGACCAGCAGCGTGCAGGCCGGCCCCCGGTCCTCGAACCACCGGTGGTCGCTGCCATCGATCTGGATCAGCTCGCCCAGGCAGGCGCGCCGGTGCCGCGGCTGGTGAACCTTGGGCGGGCGCAGCTTCCTCGGGACCCAGAAGCCGGCGTCGATCATGATCCGGCGCACCGTCTCCTTGGCCAGATCAATACCGTGGCGCTCGCGCAGCTTCTCGCAGGCGAGCGTGGGACCGAAATCGGCGTAGGTGTCACGGATCAGCCCGCGGACCCGCGCCTCTAGTCCGGGTGTCAATTGGTTATTGCCGGCACGACCAACACGGCCATTGATCAGCGCCACCGGTCCGATGGCCTCGAATCGCCTCAGCAGTCGCAACGTCTGCCGGGTCGAGAGCCCCATGCGCGCAGCCGCAATCCCGGTCTTGAGCAATCCCTCGGCCAGCGCCTGCAATACCTTCAACCGATCGATCTGCCTCATGGTCAGGGTGATCCTGTCTGAAGACATGGCCGGCTCCCATCAGATGGCAGCCGGTCAGGGTACGCCAACTCACTCGGACATTTGAACTTGGCTAAAACCGGACATTACAACTTAGCTCCAACATCTGTGTCGCCGATAATACTTCTTATGTTAAATTGCGGGCGTATCCGGCCCGCATCCCATCGGGGACCAGACGTCGCCCTTCCTCCCAAGCCGCCCCACAGCGGCTCACCCTCCCAAGTGCTCCAACGTAAAGCTGTGCACTATTCCTGCCGAGTGCTCGCGTGGATTGCGACTAGTGCGTTGGCTTCCGCCTCCCGCGGATAGCTGGCCGCTGCGGTCATCGCCCGACTCAGCACTAGCCAGTTGTCGAAGAGATACCGATGTCGCAACACGCAATGCATGAAGATATGGCGATATTTTCCCTTGAGCATGTGCATGCCTTCCTGTTTGAGCGCTCTGTAGCGGTAACCAAATTACTCAGAACAACGACTCCGCGTGAACTGGACCCCGACCAAGCCCCTCATAAGCCGTCACCGGCGACTCCGTTCTGCCTTCTCGTGCGCCGCATCGATTTCCAGTCGCAACGCCGGCCAGCGTGGACCGCGAGGATTGCTGGCCATGCGCTTCGTTATCGCGTTGAAGCCGCCGGTCGGCGCGTGGCCAGGTGCGCGCAGCTACGAACGGCCAGATAGATTGCACAGCGGGCGTCAGCCTGGCCGGCCTGCCCTGGCGCGATGGACAGCCAGATCGATCGCGGCGTGCCATCGGATACCGGACGGCAGAGTCGCCGGGGGCCGGCCAGCCAACCGCTGATTCGGCATTGCGCATCGCGCAGAGCTTGGATCGCGGCGCCTCATCGATTAGTGCGATCCTTCCTGGTCGCGCATAACCCACGTAACGAAAAGGCTTGCTTCGATTTTGTGACGGGTCCAATGGGTGCCGCATACCGCGCAGTCGTAGGCTTGGAATTCCGACACAAAACCCGCGCCGGTACGGCGGAGCCCCCCTTCCAACGCCGGCCGCAGTTCTTCGTGACCATCCGCACGGCGGGCATCCGCGAGAAGTCCTTCGCATTCGTTGCAGTGCTTGCGAGTCGCGCGTGCACTTGATGTACCCGCATGAACGGCTGTCGCCAATACTATGCGGCCCTGCGGGCGGCGGGCTGCACGCCCTGCTTCGCGGGTGCCTGGCATCTTGTTCTGCCTCGCATGGAGATCTTGAATGCGACGAACGACGGTATAAAAGAGAACGCGTACTGCGTCAGAATTCGCGTTGAGCACGGCCGCTCGGCAGCATGACCATTGGTGGGGCATTGTCAGACCAAACTCGACGGCGGAAGCCAGGCAGATCACCTTTCCATCACTATTGGCATCGACCATGCGTTGATCCAGAAGCACGGTCACACAAGCGAGGAAGTCTCGGGGATTCCCTTTGGAGATCTTCTCTGCCTGTGCCGCCACCCCCCGCGTCACCCGCCGGACTTCGCGATGCAATCTCGACAGCCCCGAGACGAGCTTTTCTCCAGAGTTTGTACTGCTACGCATAAACGTCCTTTGTACTTCGCCATGGCGCTCGCTTCCACACCTCCGAACCGTCCGGCGAACCGTATAGTCAGCCACCAGAGGGACTTTCGCGCTCGGTGGGCGGCTCCCTATGACTGCACGGTCAGAACCTATGGCGAATACCGAGCGCGACGCCGACCATGCTTGTCTTATCGCTACCAAGGTAGTATCCGTTCACGTTGTTGATCAGCTGCGTGTCGAGCGCAAGACCAGCATTCCTGGCGAACGCAGTCGTCAGATACAAATCAGTACGCTTGGAGAATACGTAGTTCGCGGCAAAGGAAATTTGCCATGGATTCTTCGGATTGGCCCCATTGAAGTTTTTCCAATCATCGTAGTAGTACGCTAGCGTCAGGGTGATCGGTGATATTTGATAGTTGACTCCAACCCAATAGTAGTCGTCCCGCGAAATCGTTTGGCTTGCCGCGCCCTCGTTCTTTCCCCACCGATAACCGCCCATTATCTTCGCGGGACCGACTACATAGCTGGCAGCGGCACCGGCCTTCCTGTTCGAGCCTGTGGCTCCCGTGGTCGCATTGAGTGTGGGATTATATTGGTCGTAAACAAGCGCGGCACCGAACGCGCCTGAGGTATAGCGAACCGCTGCGCCATAGCCTTTATCACGTCGGAACTGTCCAGGCATTTCACCATTTCCCGCGACGCCATTTCCCAACGACCAATGCGCAGTTGCCGTGAAGCCACTGAATTTTCCCACGTATTTCATGGTGTTATCCGAACGCGCATTTAAGCCGAGTTGCAGCCAGAGCGGATCATACTGGGCAGCGTACCCCAGCGGTGAAAAGTTTGCGAACGAATCAAAGATTGCGGTGTATTGTCGGCCGAACGTGATACTGCCCATCTTTTCGGCCGCCATGCCGACATAGGCCTGGCGTCCAAACAGCCGGCCGCCCTGCTGCATACTACCCGTATCTATCCCGAACCCGCCTTCCAGAACGATCAAAGCCCGTAAGCCGTTACCGAGATCCTCTACGCCACGCAAGCCCCAGCGAGAGCCAGACTGCCCACCGGAGTTGGCCCGCACAACACTGTGGCCCGGTCCAGTTCTAAAACCATTGGCGGCGTTCGGCACAACATTGGACATGTTTGTCGCGTACTCGACGTTTGCGTCGGCGATACCATAAATCGCGATGCTTGTCTGCGCATCTGCATAATTGAACCAGAACATCGATGCCGCTGCTGGTACACACGTGACGAACCACTTCTGCTTTCCCAATAGCATAAGTCTCCTCCATGAACAATTCTATTTTTTTTACTGCATCCCGCATTTGATGAGCCGAGAGAAATAGCTTCAGAATGCCCTCAACGGCATGGCATCGGATCAAATCTCATTCCGGGGGCACGACTCGAGAGCATTCTTGATTGGCCGCGCATGGCGAGCCGACTGCGCCATTTACGCGCATTCGAGCGGCGGATATCAGCGCCGAATCTGGCGCTTGTACGGATCCTGTGTCCAGTGGCCGCCCCGACGCTATGACGTTCTTGGCTGCCTGACCTCACGGTGCATCTGTCCCTCAATGCGGCGTACTTTTGCATGTAGTCGACAGCCCAAAACCATGACGGTCATCTGCCTGGGAGGGAGCGCCTCAACGGCAATGCCATTGTCGAAGCGTTGCCCACTCTGTTGCGGTGATATCTACATGCACTCGTCAGTAGGACCTGGGAAGGTGAAGAACTTTCTCTGCGATAAAGCACAGGATCATTTGTTCGGACACCGGTGCAAGTCGCGCAATCATGACTTCGCGCAAGAGTCGCTCTACCGTGTACTCCTTGGCATAGCCCATGCCCCCGTGGGTCATGACAGCCTGAAGGCACGCTTGATAACCGGCGCGTGCACCGAGCAGCTTGGTTCCGTTGGCTTCGGCACCACACGGTTGACCAGCGTCGTAAAGATGGGCCGCACGATCAGCCATCATCAGCGCCGCCTGGAGGTTGAGCCAACATTCAGCCAGCGGATGCTGAATGCCTTGGTTCTGTCCGATCGGTCGATCAAACACGATACGTTCTTGCGCATAGCGAACAGCACGCTGCAGTGCATCCGCGCCGATGCCGATGGCCTCGACACCGACCAGGATCCGTTCCGGATTAATGCCGTCGAGCAGGTACGTAAATCCCTTTCCCTCCTCCCCAATTCTGTGCTCGTTCGGAACAAACAGGTCGTCGATAAACACGGCGTTGGAATCCACTGCGTTGCGGCCATGCTTTGCGATCCGTCGTACTTCCACCTTGTTTCGGTCCAGATCCGTATAGAAAAGTGTAATACCGTCGGTGGGCTTCTTCCCTTCGGATTTGGGCGCAGTGCGCGTTAGCAGCAGGATCTTATTGGCGACCTGACCTGTGGATGTCCACATCTTTCGGCCGCTGACGCGGTAACCGCCATCGACCTTCCGCGCAAACGTCTTGATGTTGGTCGTATTCAAGCCCGCGTCCGGCTCCGTCACACCGAAGCACACTTGGTCTTCTCCTCGCACCAAACGCGGCAACCACTGCGACTTCTGCTCAGCGGATCCGTGAACGACCAGTGGGTGCGGACCGAACATGTTGATATGGATGGATGAAGCGGCGGTCATGCCGCCGCCTGAAGAGGCTACGGTGTGCATCACAATTGCCGCCTCGGTAACGCCGAGCCCAGCACCACCGAACTCCTCAGGCATAGTCACGCCCAACCAGCCATCCCTCGCCATGGCCCGATGGAAATCGTGTGGAAATTGGCCTTCCCGGTCGCATTCGGCCCAGTACTCATCGCCGAACCGTTGGCAGACGGCAGCGACGCCGTCGCGGATGGCCCGCTGCTCTGTTGTCAGATTGAACATCGAAGTTACCCGTTTTGAACGATTAGTCGCATGGTGAGCTTTGGACAGCCATTTCAGCGGCTGGCCGGTCGATACGCTTGATGGCTAGACTCAGATGGCGATAGGGTCGACCGGTCGAACGACACAGCCGCCGATGATGCCTCCGGCAAGCCGCGCTCGCATCGCCTGCTCTAATGACGTGAGAGGAAAGGCGCTACTAACGACTGGCGTCAGCTTGCCTTTTTGCATCCAGTCGATAATGACGGCCCGCCGGGTCTCGCGCGCACCAGGGTCGCGTTGTCCAGTAATGACCATTGGCGATCCCATCACCGTGAGCCCTTTCAGCTGCACGAGATTGGTCGGCAGCACGTCAGGCTGAAGTGACCCGCCGCGACCGCCACCGGCGGCCACGCCGGTGTTAGCGGCCCAACCAACGATCACCATGCGACCGCCAAACGACAGCGTCCGTAGTGAGTCCACTAGCCACTCCCCACCCACGCCGTCGATCACAACATCGACGCCGCGTCCGCCGGTAAGCCCTTTGACCGCATCGCGCAATGCAGTCTTGTTTTCGTGCCCGACCGTGAGCAGGTCAATAACATCATCCGCACCTTGCTTCACTGCGGCTTGCAGCCGTTCTACCCCGCGGCCAACGGCTATCACCTGTCGGGCACCAAGGAGCTTTGCCACCTGAATTGTGGCGAGACCCGCCGCTCCTGTTGCCCCCGTAACAAGCACGGTTTCGCCTGGAACCAGATTGGCGCGGTTTACCAACGCAAAGTATGCGGTCTCAACGTTAAGCAGCAGATTGCAGGCCGCGTCCGCAGACAAGCTGTTCGGCCTGCGGATCAGCGCGTTGTGGGGAGCAACAGCGTATTGAGCCCAACCGCCCCAAGCTTGATGCGCGCCCGCGCTCCGTGGGCCTGTGTGCATGTAGTCACTCATTACCAGGTCCCCCGGCTTTAGCACAGAGGGCGAAACTGCAGATCCCACGCCGCGCACGACACCGGCATACTCAAGACCTGGCGTGTAGGGCAGTGATGGACGATGGTGATACTGGCCGGTGAGCATCAGGAGGTCGACATATGCGACACAAGCGCTTTCGACTTCGACGAGGACCTCCGTTTCCGATAACGAGGCGAAATCCGGCGCTGGCTGCTCAACCAATTTGACGCCGGTAGCAAGCGCTTCATCGCGGGTCTCCGAAAAGTGAGACACCAGCGCGCGGATGCCTGCGGGCAATGCTCTATTCATGGTTTACTCTGGTTTCAATGTCGCGCCGATCAGGTACATACCTCAGCGCTCCTGGTACTTTTCGATATAGCGATCAGACGACTCACTAACCTGGCGCCTCGCCCCGATCACTGCCTTGTAGCGACCGCAGCTTGCAGCTATTGCCCTCCCATTGGGACTCGCTCGGCGTGCCGCATGGGGTCTTGCTCGGCAATGTGTAGACGTGTCTATCCAGTGCGGTGGATCTGTCCGCGGCCAGTTTCCGCTTAGCTGCACCACAACAGTGTTCTGACGGCTACCTGCGCGGCTACGCCTCTGACGGAAACCAGGCTTGCGGGACTTGCACTGACATGGCCAGCAGAATCTGCGCCATTCCCTTGCCCAGCGCATCGTTCCGCAGCGAGGCCATTCCTCCACCGTCCAATGCCCGCTCGCACACAAAGTTGAAGGCGTCGATCCCCGGCACTTCATAGCGCGTCACGGGACCCTCGACCAGGTGCCCCAGGTAACGGCCCACGCTCTCGGCAGTCAATTGGGCGCGCAAAAGCGGCAGCCACTTCGATTGGCGGGCAATGACACCAATGTTGGAAGTATTGCCTTTGTCGCCAGAGCGAGCCCAAGCTAGACGGATCAGTGGCACAGTGATTGACGGCAGGGACAGTTCCTCTGACTCGAGTCCAATATTGAGGTCCTCAGACGCGGGAGCGATGTCGCTAGCAGTCTGCGATGCGGGGGGGACGTGGAGCGGAACACCGTCCAAATCGACATGCGGCTCAACGCATGCCTTATCCAGGAGGAAAGCGTATTGCCGAATCATGGGCGACACTGATGCACGCCCCGAAAATCCCGTCGTACCGGGGGCCCAGGATGTGCCTGCTGGCGCAATCTCGCGCGATAGTAGTTCGAGCGCCGCCTTGTCCTTATGGCAGGCTGACAGACGCAAGATGACTTCGCGAGTGCCAAAGGCCTGCGCATCTGGGCCAAAGCAACTCTCGGCGCCCAGCACTTCAATATGGATGCGGCTGAAAGGTTCGAGCCCCTGGACCGCGAGCATCTCACCGACACGTTCAAAAATCGCTTCGCCGGTGCGGCGCGCTTTGGCCACAGCGTCAAAGCCGACAATGGTCATTTGCGCGGAGGTCTTGAAGCCGTCCATATAGGTGGCGCAGACCTTGTAGTTGTGGGTCGGTGCGCGCCCACGGGCGCCTTTCACCAGCACACGCTGCGGGCCGTCGTGGGTCATCTGCACCTGGGTAAAGTCGCAAATCACGTCGGGCAACAGGTAAGCCGCCGGATCACCGATCTCGTAGAGCATCTGCTCAGCCACCACCTGCGGTGCGACGAGCCCCCCTGTGCGTTCTGGCTTGGTGACGACAAAACTGCCATCGGACTTGCATTCGACGATGGGATAACCGATATGCGCCCAATCTGGCACGCTGTCCCAGTCGGTGTGCAGTCCGCCTGTAGCCTGGCACCCACACTCCAGGATATGACCCGCCAAGCTGCCACAGGCCAACTTGTCCCAGTCGGTGGCCGACCAGCCGAACTCGTGCATGAGAATTCCCAGCGTGACAGCTGAGTCCACGCAGCGGCCGGTGATAACGATGTCCGCCCCCGCGTCTAGCGCCGCCTTGATGCTCCCGGCACCCAGATACGCGTTTGCTGTCAGCACCTTGGACGGCAGCGGCGCCCCACTTTGCAGTTCGGTCACCGGGGGCTCAGCTTCTCGCAACTGCGCCAGCTGCGGCATAACATCGTCACCCGTTACCAAGGCGATCTTGATAGAAACATTTTGCTCCGCCGCCAGGGCCCGCAAGGCATCGGCACAGCCCTGCGGATTCACGCCGCCGGCGTTGCTGACGACGCGTATGCCCTTGTCTACGACATCATGGAGAACGCTCTTCATTGCCACCGTGACAAAGTCCGTGGCATAGCCAAGTTCGGGCTTTTTAAGCCGGGCGGACGCCATGATGGACATGGTAAGTTCAGCCAGATAGTCGAACACCAGGTAGTCAACCTGGCCCCTAGCCACCAACTGCGGCGCACCCACGCTGGAATCACCCCAAAATCCCGAAGCGCCCCCAATTCGTATCACTCTGTCCTGACTCATCGGCCGCTCCATTGCGGTTGCCGCCTTTCGCGAAATGCCAGCTGACCTTCGGCAGCATCTTCGGACAGCGCGAAGAGGCTTATCTGTCCTTCAGTGAACGCCACGGACTGTTCAAAGGTCATGTGTTCGACATGCTTCATGACATATAAGCCGCGACGGACTGCGGCCGGTGATTTATCCAAAATCCGAGCCAACAGTGCTTGCACGGCGCCATCCAAGTCCGTACTGACCTCGTTGACAAGGCCGTAATCCAGCGCGGTGGGCGCATCCACGGACTCGCCGGTGATGCACATCTGGGTTAGCGCGCGCCGGCCTAGCAAGCCTTGCAGCACGCTTAATACCTGGGCTGGAAACACACCGATTTTCACTTCTGGCAGACCAAAGCGAGCATGTGGTGCGGCGATCGCCAAGTCACACATCGCTAGCAGGCCCATGCCACCAGCCATACATGCACCGTTGACACGTGCAATCAGGGGCACACGCGCAGCCTTCGCTGTACGCAACAGATTGGCGAAAGCATGCTGCGGTTCGGAGTAGTCGAACTTGAACGATGTGCCAGTCTGTAGATCTGCCCCAGCGCAGAATGCCTTGTCCCCCGCCCCGCTGACCACGATTGCCCGCAGTTCGCGATCGGTGCGGGCGCGCTCCATCGCTTCGGTCAGCCCAGCAATGACGTTCGGGCTCATGGCGTTGCGCCGCTCTTGGCGGTCTATGGTCAGCCACAGCACACCGTCTTCCTTACGACTGTGAAGCTCAACGGTTGCTTTTTCCGCATTCATGCCGCTTGCTCCGATCCGAGGTTCGACGTAGCACAAGCTACGCGAGCAGCGCCCTTGGCTATGAAATCCGCGATTTCTTCGTCGTTAAACCCTGCTTCTCGCAGCACCTCGGCGGTGTGCTCGCCTAGCATTGGCACTGGCCGGTGGTTGGCCGGCGGGGTACCAGACCATTCGCTGGGGACAGCGGTCTCCACAATTTGACCTACCACTGGGTGCATGGTCTTCCTGAAGAAGCCGGTGGCCGCCAGATGCTCGTCCTCCAGTAGCGTGTCGAAGGTGTGCATGGGGAAGATGGGAATCTCATTGACGGGCAGCAGCTCAAACACCTCCGCAGTAGTGCGCTGCTCGAGCTCGTCGGAAATCAACTGGTAGAGCGCATCAATGGATTCGGTGCGCGAGCGAATATCTCTGAAGCGCGCGTCAGTCTTTAGCCAGTCGCCCTTCCCTACGGCATGCAGGAATATGTCCCATTGCCTGTCGGTATAGATGATGCAGCACACATAGCCATCCAGGGTCTTGAAGGGACGCCGGTTCGGAGTCATCACGCGCGGGTAGCCACATTCGCCCTTAGCGGGCACAAAGGTTCTTCCATAAAGGTGATCGCCGAGCAGAAAGGGCACCATGGTTTCGAACATCGGCACTTCTATGAACTGACCCTGCCCTGTGCGCTCGCGTGCGTACAAGGCCGTGGTGATCACTCCAAACGCGTACAGCCCTACGGAGCGATCTACAACGGTGCTGGGCACATAGCGCGGGACGCCTCCTTGAACCTCTCCCACGGCCGCGGCCAAGCCAGTGGCAGCCTGGATCAGGTCGTCATACGCTGCCTTCGCGGCATAGGGCCCGCGCTGAGAAAAGCCAACTAGACTGACATAGATCAAGCGCGGATTGATCGCCGTGAGGCGGTCATAGTCCAAGCCCAGTCGCCGCATGGCCGCGGGTCGCACATTCGTGACAAATACATCGGCCTCTTGGACCAACCTCAGCAACGCTTCAATAGCCTCAGGCGTCTTCAAGTCCAGCGCCAAGCTGCGCTTGTTGCGGTTTAGACCGAGAAAGATTGGGCCTAATCCGATGTCGCCAGACGGCCCGATGCCGCGTGTGGAATCGCCTTGGGGTGCCTCAACTTTGATGACATCCGCGCCCAGGTCACCCAGCATCTGGGTTGCCGAGGGCCCCATGAACACGGTGGTCAAATCCAGCACCCGCACACCGTGGAGCGGGCCCGAAACGTTGCTCAAAGTACAAGTCATAATGACACTGATATCCCTTCGTTTATTGGGCTGCGATGTCGCATGCGGAAAGATGTGGGTGACTGAGTGCATGAATGCGTCCGTCAGTCATGTATCCAGGATTTAGCAAGAGGTGCCCGTGTCGAGGGGGGCGTCTTACGTACTCACACGGAAAAAGATCAGGTGTCATTCCGGCTGGATTCCGGCAGCTCGAATCACCTTCCCCCATTTTTCGGTTTCGCGAAGCTGGAGATTCGCCAACCCTTGCGCAGTGGTCGTGTAGGGTGCCAGTCCAGCGTTGTTGAAGACGGAGCCGATCGCCGGGGTCTTAGCACCAGCAACCAACACTTCGTTTAACCGCTGGATTACATCCCGTGCGGTACTTTTCGGTGCGTAAACCGCGACCCAGTAGTACAGCTCATAGCCCTTAATGCCCGATTCCATAATCGTCGGCACATTCGTTAAGGCCTCGGAACGCGTGGCGCCAGCATAGCCAATGGCCCTGAGTTTTCCGGCCCTTACCATGGGCGTGGCCGTTGGCGCATCGGCAAACATAAAGTCGAGCTGTCCACCCATGAGGTCGGTCAAGGCTTGGGGGCTGCTCTTATAGGGCACGTACAGAACCTTCGCGCCCGTCATCTGACCGAGCATCTCCGCACTCACACGGCCAGACGAATTGGCGGCGCCATAGCTCAATTCGTGCTTCTTTCCTGCTTGTATTAATTCCGCCACCGTCTTGTAGGGACTCGACGGAGGCACCACCAGCACAGTGGAACCGCGTGCCAGCGCGGCTATGGGGGCGAAATCGGCGACCGGGTCATAGGGCAGCTTCTTGAACAGGTGTGGGTTAGCCGATTGGGTAGTGTTCGTCGTCACAAACAACGTGTAACCGTCGGGTGATGCCTTGGCTACAGCCAGTGCGGCGATGAAGCCATTTGCACCCGGTCTGTTTTCGACGACTACCGGCGTTCCCGGCCATGCAGTCTGCATTGAGGCAGCCATCGCGCGGGCCACTTGATCGGTGCCAGAGCCGGCGGCAAAGGGAACCACAAGTGTGATCGGTTTGCTGGGATAGTTCTCTGCCAAAACCGGGGTGGATGTGACGAGTACCGCCGCCATGGCGCATGCAAGGCGCCGCAAGAATGATTCCTTCACCTTTGTCTCCAATGTTCCCGCTTGTGTTGCGGTTTCGGGTATTTTGCGGAAACCGGAGCAAGAGAAGAAGTAGAATAATCAGATGGAATCGATAACGCGGAGGCATAGATGCGGACAACTCTCACCTTGAAGCAGCTCGAAGCCATCCTTGCGATTGCAAAGCATGGCAACTTCACAGCGGCGGCGGAACACCTACATGTGTCTCAACCAGCACTCAGCCGGATCGTGCGCCTTGCGGAAGAAAGCCTGGGAACGCGGATCTTCGACCGCGACACCCGCAGCGTGACCCTAACGCCAGAGGGCGAGGAGTTGATTCCCATTGCCACGCGGGTGTTGGACGAGTTCAACGAATCCACGGGAGAGCTGTACCAGTTCATGGAAGGTAAGCGGGGACGGGTACGGGTTTCTGCGCTGCCGTCCATCGCCCAATACCTGCTCTTGGATTCTGTCAAGCGCTACTGCACCGACTATCCGGGAGTCGGGTTCACCTTGAGGGTAGATACTGCGGATCAAATCCTCGCTCTGCTGGAGCGCCGCGAAATTGATGTCGGGCTGGGTGTGCAACCGCCACCGGACGGTCGATTCAACTATCGCCACCTGTACGATGACCACTTCGTGCTGGTGTGTCCGCGAAATGACGCATTGAACGATCCCAAGACGCGAGACCAGGCGTTAAGCTGGCGAGTCTTCGCCAGCCGCCCATTCATCGCTGTTACACCCGGCACCAGTACCCGCGCAGCAACGGATGCCGCATTTACCGAAGCCGGAGTTACGATCCGCCCGGTGCTGGAAGTCGCGAGCCTGGACTTGCAGTTGATCGGTGGGCTGGTTGCCGCGGGTTTGGGTTTGACGGCTTTGCCTCGGAGTACCTTCGCCCATCTGGGACAGGCGGGCTTAGCAGCGCGCTCTTTGCACGAACCAGTCATGCAACGTCGCATTGGTATTTTGAGCCTGGCGGGACGCAGCATGTCGACCGCCGTGGAGCGCTTTTGCTCATATGTTGAGCAAAACGCGCTGTCCCATGTTGTTGGGGATTAAAGTTTGGACTGAGAGCTGTCCAGCGCAGCAGCCATGCGGTGGGAGGCGGTAGCAATGGTACTGACGGAGCCGCTCGGCTATGTTTCGCCTCGCAAAAAACCGGAGGCAAACTACGATCGGGAGCTAAGAAATCCTGTTGGCGAACCGCGCCCAACTTAACCCGGCAGCCTCCACGATTGTCCGCCCATTTCACTTACCTGAGCACCTTGGCAGGATCTTCGCCATAGGGAGGGGAGTAAATCACCAGCAGCCTAAGCACGCCGCTGGTGACTCTGACGGAATGGAAAACACCCTCGGGAAAGAACAGTACATCGCCACTGGACACCTCATGTTCCGTACCGTCAATTGTGGCAACTCCAGATCCTTCCAGTATATAAGCGGCCTGCTCCAGACCCGGGTGGGCATGCGGCAAGGCACTTCCTCCGGCCGTAATTTCGCCCAGCAACAATTCCAAGTGACGCGCGCCCGTATCGGCCCCAATTAGTCTAATGTTCTTAGTACCATGATGGTTGGCCGGGCTGTAGCCCGATAACTGCGAAGGCCGTATAACACAGCCGCGAGCACGTTTAGTTTCCATTTGCTTCACCGCCTTTCTCGCTCTTGTAACAGCAAAGAGGCTAACAGAGAGCTCGCGAATCAGGAAATAGCAAAGTCGGAACGATTCGATAACGAAAGTGAATCAACGGGCAAATGCATTCGGCTGCTCCGTGCAAACGGTTCGGAATTTGCAATGAACGGAAGATAGGGAGTAACAAGTAACAAAATTTCTCAAAACAACGACCCGCTCTGAGGCGGGCCTTTTCACCGGTTAAGAACTGAACCGTTCGTATGGCAACGAGAACTGGGAGTTCGACGAGAACGGGCTGATGCGGCGGCGGTTTGCCTGCATCAACGATTTGCCAATCAAGGAATCGGAGCGCAAGTTCCACTGGCCTCTGGGGCGCCGGCCCGACGATCGCCCTGGGTTGTCACAGCTGGGACTGTAGTCGGTCGGGTCCCCTCGGCTCCCAACGCCAGGGCAGCGACCAACGAACGGGCATCCGCCATTCCGCCAGATGCCAGAAATGGGATCCGAAGTTCATCGGCCGCACGGGGCGGCAGAATGAAATTGGGCACATCGTCTTCACCAGGATGCCCCCGCACTCGAAACCGTCGACACTTACCGCGTCGCAGCCAATCTCTTGCGCCTTGATCGCACGGCGGACAGAGGTGCATTTCTGGATCACCTTGACGCCCGCTTCGTGAAGCATCGGTATCCATTTTTGAGGATTGTTACCAGCCGTCTCCACGATCTATGCTGCGCCGATCGCCAACAAACAGGCGAAGAACTGCGGTTTGGTCAAATTCTGATGCTTCCGAAAACGTGGCTCAGCTGTTTCGCACTCGGTTGACCTCTTCCTCGACGTCGCGCAAACGATCCTTGCCAAAGAAGATTTCTTCACCGACGAAGAATGTGGGAGAGCCGAAGGCGCCCCGCGCGTGTGCATCTTGCGTATTCGCCAACAGCCGGTTCTTGACGTCCGGCTGTTGGCTCGCGGCAATCAGGGCGGACGCGTCAAGACCGGCGGCCGCCAGTTCGCTTGCGATGACCTCCGGCTCGTCCATCTTTTTCTGCCGCTCCCACATGCTGGCGAACACAGCGTCAACATAGGACTCGAAACAGCCCAACGATTGGGCCGCGACTGCGCCGCGCATGATCTGCAGGGTATTGACCGGAAAGTACGGATTGCTCCTGTACTGAGTCAGTCCGTGCTTGTTGACGAAGCGATTGAGTTCAAGCAGGCCATAGGCGCGTTTGGCTGGAATCTGCGCATTGGCCTCTGCAGGCGAGCGGTTGTTGCTCAATTTGAACAAGCCGCCAAGCAGGATCGGGACGTATTCGAACTTGGCTCCGCTCCTGGCCTCGATCTCGGGAATGACCTTATGGCTCAGATAGGCGTTGGGACTTCCGAAGTCGAACAGGAATTGGACGGTTATCGGGTTCATGGCTTGACTTTGCTTCAATGTTTTGAGGGGCCTACGCGCCGCGGTTACCACGGCTCCATCCACGGACGGATTTCGGTCTCATGCGTCCATGCATCGCGCGGTTGCATGTGCAACTGCCAGTAGAGGTCCGCGATGCGCGCCGGATCGACGATGCCCCCTTGGTCCTTGGTGGCATAACGTGCAGGGAAGTTGGTCCGGATAAATTCGGTGTCAATGGCGCCGTCGATGATCGGATGGGCGACATGAATCCCCTTGGGCCAGAGCTCCCGGGCCATGCTTTGTGCCAGGGCGCGCAGGCCATGCTTGGCGCCGGCGAAGGCGGCGAAGCCGTCCCTCCCTCTGAGGCTGGCGGTGGCGCCGGTGAAGATGATGGTGCCGCGACCGCGGGGCAGCATCACCTTGGCTGCTTCTCGCCCCATCAGGAAACCGGCGAAGCAGGCCATCTCCCAGACCTTGTAATAGACCCGTGCCGTGGTCTCGGTGATTCCGAACCGTACGTTCGCGCCAATGTTGAAGACGGCCACTTCAATCGGCGCTATCTCGGTCTCGATCTTCTGAACGAGAGCCACCATCTCCTCCTCCTTGCGCGCATCCGAGCCGAAGCCGTGTGCCTCGCCTCCCTCAGCGCGAATCTGGTCGACAAGGGGCTGGAGCTTGTCGGCGTTACGCCGGGTCATGCACGCGACATAGCCTTCGCGTGCGAACCGTTTGGCGATGGCGCCGCCTGTGGCGTCTCCAGCTCCAATGACCAGAATTGCCTTTCTGTCTGCCATGGTTGTCTCCTTTGGATGTGGGGCACGAGTAGGCCTACTGGATCGCGCCAGGACGGTCGCAGCGGCGTTCTCGAAATTTCAAGAGGCGTCGCCCGACGCTTCCTTGGCGAGCATGTGCTTCAGGATCTTTCCCGCGGATGTGGCCGGCAGCGAGGTGCGAATGAATACCTCGGCTGGCCGCTTGTAAGGTGCAAGATGTTGGGCCGCGAACTGCCCGATTTCCTCGGGCGTGGCCTTGGTCCCGGGTTTGAGCTGTACAAAGGCGACGACCTCTTCGTTGCCTGGTACACGTCTGCCTACTACCGCGCAAGTGGCCACATCCGGGTGCGCCGCCAGAACGGCCTCGACTTCAGGAGGGTAGACATTGAAGCCTGACCGGATGATCAATTCCTTGGTGCGCCCGACGATGTGCAGGTAGGGTCCGTCCATCCGTGCCAAGTCGCCGGTATTGAACCACCCCTCAGGATCAACGACTTGCGCCGTCAGCTCCGGTGCCTTGTAGTAGCCGAGCATCACGTTCGGTCCGCGCACGTGCAGCTCCCCTACTTCGCCTGATGCCGCCGATTCCCCTGTCGTACTCTTCAGTCGCACCTCGATTCCAGGAATGGGCGGACCGACCGTGGTGTCATCGCGCGGATCGTCGACACGGGTGAAGGCAATCGTGGGGGCGCACTCGGTAATGCCGTAGCCGTTTTGCAAGGGCAGTCCGAAGGCGGTCTCCACCGCACGCTTCAATGTCAGGTCCAGCGGTGCGCCCGCCACGCCGATTCCGCGGAGCGCGGGACAGGAGATTTCTCCATCTGAAGCTTCGAGCAGACGTTGGAACATCGTAGGCACGCCCTGGAACCGCGTGATCCCGTCTTCGCTGAGGGCACGTAAGGCAGCCTTGGCGTCAAAGCGGGGCACGAGCTCCAGACGTGCGCCAAACATCAATGTGCCGATGAGTACTGAAGAGAAGCCGACAATGTGGGACATCGGCAGCACCCCGTAGACAACGTCATCGGGCCCAAATCCACGCATGACACCACCGATCCCCGCAGTGAACATCACGCTGCGATGACTTAGCATGACGCCCTTTGGGGCTCCGGTTGTACCGGAGGTGTAAAGCAGCGCCCCGACTTGATCGGCACCGTCAGCGCTGATGGGTTCCGCGGTCGCGGCAGGATCAACGTCGGTCACGGCAACGTCGCCGACTCCCGGTATGTCGTGGACGACCGCGCCCAACTGCTGGGCGTGCCGGGCAGCATCCGGTGAGATGGAGCTCGTCGCGATGACCAAGCGAGCCCCGCTGTGTTCGCGGATGGCGCTAACCTCGCGCTCGCTGATCCGCGCGTTGACGACCAGGGGCCAGGCGTCGATGTCGCCGACAGCGAGAACGAGGATCGCGAGTGCGATTGAATTCTCACCAAGGATCATGACCCGGTCTCCGGGGTGAACGCCCCGCTCAATGAGCCACTGCCCCGCGGCTTGGATCGCTTGCGCCAGCTCTACATATGTCATGACGCGGGCGCCTTCCGACAACGCGATCGCATCGGGCGAGCGCTGTACCCAAGGGCGCACTACGTGCGACATCCGGTCCGGAAGGGCTGCGATCCGGGCCGCCAGCTCGGCTGCAGAGAGTTGCATGTTTTCTTGTCTCCATAGTTCTATTTTTGAACTTAAAAAATCATAATTTTGAAAATTGAACTCGTCAACGGTAACATCGCGCAAATGAAGTGGAACGATCTAGAACAGGAACCCTGTTCCATCGCACGCACCGTCTCCGTCATCGGAGACCGATGGACGCTGCTCGTGCTGCGTGACTGCTTTCTTGGCGTACGCCGCTTCCACGAGTTTCAGCAGCGGCTCATGATCTCACGGCCCATGCTTGCGGATCGCCTTGCCAAGCTGGTGGAGGCCGGCGTTCTCAAGAAGGTTGCCTATCAGGAGGCACCAGTCCGATACGAGTACCGGCTGACTGCCAAAGGCATGGACCTTCATCCCATCATCATGGCGATCGTCCATTGGGGCGACGTCCACATGGCCGGCAAGGCAGGAAGGCCGTTGCTGCACCGGCACACCGTCTGCGGGCACCTGTTTGATCCTGTCGTGGTTTGCTCGGAGTGCGCGGCAGAGGTCCATGCAAAAGACGTGACGGTAGAAAAGGGACCGGGTGCTTAGCGTTGATGCTGCAGCGCTCAGAGAGGATCGACGGACGGTGGGGTCGCCGGGCACGCTCCCGGGCCAAGCCGCACCGGCCACCAAGGCGACGCCGCACCCGCGGCCGACTTCAGGGAGGAGTCTTCGGTAGGCGCGAATGGCTCCTTTCGGAGATCGGAATTGAGTGCGCGCAGTGCGGGCCGGCATAGTGGCGCGATGACCTCGTTCAAGCAACTGGAGGCTTTTGTCGCCATCGCGGAAATGGGCTCGTTCGATGCCGCCGCGCGACAGCTGGACATCGCCCAATCGGCGGTCTCCCGGCATGTTCAAGAGTTTGAGGCCCGCTTCGGCTACCCTCTGTTCGACCGCTCCGGCCGCGCCGCCCGCTTGACGTTGGAAGGCTCAGAGGTGCTCGCGCGTGCCAGGGACGTGCTGAAAAAGCGCGATGTCTTGCTGGCCCGCCTGGTGCGCAAAGACGCGCTGATGCGCAAGCTGCGCCTCGGCGTTACCGAGTTGACCGCCCTGACGTGGCTGCCCCTGTTCGTCGACGCGCTTCGCCATCAGTTTCCCCGCGTCGCGGTGGACATCGAGGTCGAGCACAGCCTGCCGCTGCATGAGCGGCTGTGCAGCGGGCGGCTCGACCTTGTCGTGGTTCCCAACGCGTTCGATCTCGCGGGCCTGCTTTGTACCCGCCTTGGCGAGGTCCGCAACGGCTGGTTTTGCAGTCCGTCGCTAACGGTGCCGGACGCGCGCATCAGGTTGGCCGAGCTGGACCGATATCCGCTTCTGATGCAGGCACCGCAGTCCGGGGCGGGCGTGCTGATGCGGAGCTGGTTCTCTCGCAATGGCCTGCGCCCACGCACCAGCGTGCTCAGCAATAGCGTCGCCGCGCTGGAGGGCTTGGCCGTATCGGGCCATGGAATCGCGCACCTGCCGGTGGTGCTGTCCCGCCCACTGGTCGAGCGGGGGTTGCTGCGCGAGCTGCGCGTTGTGCCGCCCCTGCCCGGCATTCGCTACGTTGCGCTCGCGCGCGCGGATTCCGCCACGTCGTTCCATCGCGACGTCGCCTTGTCGGCACGGCGCATCTGCGATTTCAATCGCACGTATGCAGCCGGCGCGCTGTCCGCTACCCGTCCGGGAGGCGGCGATGTTGACGCGTAAGCAGCTTGAGACGTTCTTCTGGGTGGCCAGGCTTGGCACGGTGGCGCGTGCCGCCGAGAAGCTGCATGTCACCCAATCGGCGGCCACCAAGCGGCTGCAGGAAGTCGAGCGCGTGGTCGCGGCGCCCCTGTTCGTGGATGCGCGACGCAAGGCGACGCTGACGGCGAAGGGGCACGAACTGATGCTGCTGTGTGCCGATCTGTTCGACAGCCTTGGGCAACTCGAGGCGATCCAGCAGACCACCCGGGATATTCCGCGCGTGATCCATATAGGCGTCACCGAGTTGGTGGCTATGTCCTGGTTCGCCACCTTGGTGGGACGGATACGGTCAGCGCATCCCGATCTTTCGGTACAGCCTCATATCGACCACTCCGCCGTGCTGCGCGACCGGGTCGCGGAGGGCTTGCTGGATGTTGCCATCGTGCCGGAAGCCTTCGCCAGCCGCTATGCCGCGCGAGTCAATCTGGACGTGGTCGAGTTCGCCTGGTTCAGCGCTCCCGGCGCGTTCGGTCGCAGCGGGCCCGTGCCGCTGCGCGAGCTTGCCAGGCTGCCGGTCATCGAACAGGCTCGCACGTCGATCATCACGGTGCTTTGCGCGCAGCAGTTCGAGCAGGTAGGCGTCGCGCCTACCCGGCTGGGCGGCAGCCGCAGCATTGTCACCCTGGCAGGCCTGATCGAGGCGGGCTTCGGCGTCAGCTGCCTGCCCCGAGCGTTCTTTACCAGCGAGGTAGCACAGGGACGCCTGCAGATGGTGGACACCGATCCGTGTGCGCCTTCGGTGCGCTACTGCGCAATCCATTCGGAAGCGTTGGCGCTTGGGCGTGCGGTGGCCGAGCTGGCACGCCAATGCTGCGACTTCTCCCGCATGCGGGTGCCCGGCTCCATGCGTTGAGCGCGCAATGCCCCGAGGACGCTATCTCGCTGCCGTCAGCATGCGGCCGGGATTCATCAGTTGCAGCGGATCGAGTGCCTGCTTGATGCTGCGCATCAGATCCAGTGCGACGGCGTCCTTGCGAGCGGCCAGCTCGGCGACCTTGAACGCGCCAACGCCGTGCTCGGCCGAGATCGAACCGCCGTGCGCCTGCACCGCGTCGTAGATCCGCCCGGTAATCCATGCCTGATGCTGTGCAAGTATGGCTGCACCGTCATCGCCCGCCGGCGCCTGCACGTTGTAGTGCAGATTGCCGTCGCCCACGTGTCCGAGCAGAATCAGCCGAATGTCGGGCAGGCGCTCGCGCAGTGTCGTTTCCACAGCGTCGAGAAAGCCGGCAATGCCCGAGACCGGCACCGCGATGTCGTGTTTCAGGTTGAACCCCTCGCGCGCCTGAGCCAGGGGGATAGCCTCGCGCAGATGCCATAGCCGCTGGGCCTGGTCGATGCTTGCCGCGACCAGTGCATCATTGATATACCGCTGTTCCAACGCCGCCTGCAGCATCGCCTCGAAGCGGGGACGAGCGAGGGTTTCGGGAAGGTCGCTCGACTGTTCGAGCAGCACGAACCAGGGGGACGAGTCCGGAGCCGGCGCACGCAGGTGCGGGAAATGCCGGTCCGCCAGCGACACGGCCGCTTGCCCCATCAGCTCGAAGGCCGTCAACGTCGCGCCGAGCTGTCGCTGTGCGTGCTCGTGCAGCGCGATTGCGGCAGCTGCGGAGGGCACCGACAGCCAGGCCATCATCATCGAAGCCGGCCGCGGAAACAGTCTCAGGACTGCCGCCGTGATCACGCCGAGCGTTCCCTCGCTGCCAATATACAGCTGGCGCAAGTCGTAGCCGCTGTTGTCCTTGCGCAAGCCGGACAGGCCGTTCCAGATGCGCCCGTCAGGCAGCACGACCTCCAACCCGAGGCACAGCTCGCGCGCGTTGCCGTAACGCAGCACCTGTGTACCACCGGCGTTGCTGGCGAGATTGCCCCCGATCGTGCAACTACCTTCGGCGGCCAGGCGTAAGGGAAACAGCAGTCCTGCGGCGTCGGCCTGATGCTGGACGGTCTGCAGCACGCACCCTGCCTCCACTGTCACCGTGGCGTTTTGCACATCGAGCTCGCGCACCCGGTGCATGCGCTTCAGGCTGAGCAAAATTTGCCGCCCCGACTGGTCCGGCACCGCTCCGCCGACCAGGCCGGTGTTGCCGCCCTGCGTCACGATGGGAACCCGGCTCGCGGCGCACGCGGCGACCACCGCCGCGACTTGCGTCGTATCGGCCGGCAGCACGACCGCCAGCGCGCGCCCGCGAAAAACGCCGCGCCAGTCGGTCTCGTAGGCCTCCAGCGCGGACGTCAGCACGTGCTCCGCGCCGACGATCGCACGCAAGTCTTTGACGATATCCATCACGCCCTCTACGTTTGCCACCTCGTCATTCCGGCTGGATGCCGGCCTGCTTGATCATCGGGCCCAGCCTGGCCATATCGTCCCGAATAGCCTGCCCCAGCCGATCCGGCGGCCCTCCCAGCACCAGCGCACCATCCGCCTCGAGTCGCTTGCGGATATCGGGCGTGGCCAGCGCCGCATTCAACTGCCGGTTGAGCTTGTCGACAATCGTGGCCGGCGTGCCTGCGGGCGCTACCAGCCCATACCACGTCACGAGTTCGAAGCCGGGATAGCCGCTTTCGGCGATGGTCGGAACGTCCGGCAAGGCCGGCGAACGCCGCGCCGACGTGATCGCGACCCCTCGAACCTTGCCGCTATCGATCAGGCCTCGCATGGTGACCGTGGTACCGGCCCAGAAATCCAGCCGGCCACCGATCAGATCGGGCATGCCTTGCGCGATGCCGCGATAGGGAATCGTGTTGAACGCCGCGCCGGCCTGCCGCTGGAGCATTTCGGTAGCGAGCCGCACGCTGACGGTCGGATACCCGACGCTGACGCTTCCGGGGTTTTTCTTCGCCCTGGCGATGGCTGCAGCAAGGTCCGCCGCCCCGGTTCTGGTCTCCACCGCGAAGACATAAGGCGTCGACACCACCATGCCGATCGGCGCAAAGTCACGCACAGGATCGAATGGGACCTTGTCGTACAGAAACGGGCTCAGCGCAATATGGTCCATGATGGCAAGGCCGACCGTGTAGCCGTCCGCCGGTGCCGTGGCAACGGCCTGCAGCGCGATGTTGCCGTTGCCGCCTCCCTTGTTCTCGATGATCAAGGTGGTCTTTAGCAATGCCTCGAGCCTGGGCGCCATCGTGCGGGCCAGCTTGTCGCCCCCGCCGCCCGGCGGGAACGGTACGATGAGCCGTACCGGCCGGCTGGGATAGGCGTCCCCCTGGGCAAGCGCCGGCGTGGCGCCGGCCACGCCGGCCGCGGACACCAACAGTTGGGCCCAGAGGACAAGGCGAAGATTGGATCGGATCGGCATCATGTCTCCATTCTGTTGTTATTGGCGTCGTCCGGTCGCGCGATAGCGGGACCGGGCGACGCCTGAATACTGCTGGCTCGTACGGTGTGCCGCCGCCCGGCAGCCTTCAGCGGATCACAAAGGGGTTGTCCACCTTCGCTCCGGCGGCAATCCACACACTCTTGGTCTGCAGATACGCGTCAATGGCTTCCATGCCGCTCTCGCGGCCGATACCGCTTTGCTTGTAGCCCCCGAAGGGCGACATAAAGCTGACCGCGCGATAGGTGTTGACCCAGACGGTGCCAGACTGAATCGCCTGCGACATGCGCAGGGCCCGCTCGATGCTGCGCGTCCAGACACCGGCTCCCAGGCCGTAGACGCTATCGTTGGATAGCCGTATCGCGTCCTCCTCCGTGTCGAAGGGAATGGCGCACAGCACCGGCCCGAAGATCTCCTCCTGCGCAATGCGCATGCGGTTGTTGACGTCCCCGAAGATGGTCGGCTCGACGAACCATCCCGAATCGATGCCGCCGCCGCTGGCCCTTACGCCGCCGCACAGCGGTACCGCGCCTTCGGCCTTGCCGATTTCGATGTACTCGAGGACCTTGGCCAGCTGCGCCTCGGTGGTCACGGGGCCAATCTGCGTCTCCGGGTGCATCGGATCGCCCAGTTTGGCGGTGGCGGCGCGCTCGACGAGGCGGTCCAGAAAGGTCCGGTAGATCGAGCGCTGCACCAGCAGGCGCGATCCGGCGATGCACGTCTGGCCGCTGGCAGCGAAGATTCCCGACAGCACCCCGTGAATGGCTTGTTCGATATCCGCGTCGTCGAACACGATGTTGGGACTTTTTCCGCCCAGCTCCAGCGAGACCTTCTTGAGGCTTGCCGCTGCTGACTGGTAGATCAGCCGACCGTTGGCGTCGGAGCCGGTAAAGGCGATCTTGCTGACCTTCGGATGGGTTACCAGAGGCTGGCCCACCTCTGCGCCGAAGCCCGTGACGACGTTCACCACACCGGGCGGAAAACCCGCCTCGCCGAACAGCCGCGCGAACTCAAGGGTGGATGCCGAGGTGTGCTCGGAGGGCTTGATCACTACGGTATTGCCGGCCGCCAGCAGCGGCGCCAGTTTCCAGGTCAGCAGCAGCAGCGGCGAATTCCAGGGAGTGATGGCGACAATCACGCCCAGTGGCTCCCGGCGCGTGAAGTTGAAGTAGCCAGGCTTGTCCAGTGGTATCACCGCGCCCTGGATCTTGTCCGCCAGTCCGCCGAAATAGCGGAACCACTCGGGGATATAGCGCGCCTGCGCATGCATCTCCGCGAACAGCTTGCCGTTGTCGCGCGTTTCCAGTTCGGCGAGACGGCGGGCATTGGACTCGATCAGGTCCGCTACCCTGCCCAGCAGCTTGCCTCGCTGCGTCGGCGTCAGGCCGGCCCAGGCCGGATCGCGGAAGGCCGCATCCGCGGCCTCCACGGCCATCTCGGCGTCGCGCGCGCTGCCGCGGGCGATCTGCGCCCACGGCCTGCCGTCCCAGGGATTGCGGCTTTCGATGTAGCCGCCTCCAGTCGGGGCGTGCCATTGGCCGCCAATGTAGTGTTGATAGGTTTGCATGATGGTCTGCGGGCGTTTCGGCGGTTGCGGTGGCGGACGAGACCGGCTCAGCGGTGAGCGCTGTCGCCGAGCAGCGCCTGGCGAAAGCGGCTGCGCAGGAACGGGCCGTCGCGGGGCGGCAGCACTACGGGTACCGGCTCGGTGGTGACCTTGATCGTGGCGAGCAGCAGCCCGGAGCCGGCGAACAGCTCCTCCGACAGCGCCGACAGCTCTTGCCCTGTACGCACGGTGCGGGCATCGCGGAAGCCGACCGCACGTGCCACGCCCGCGATATCCACGCCCCGCCCGGCATGCGCGGGCTGCATGCCGGTCTCTGCGTAGTGCTCGTTATCGAGCACTACGATGGCCAGGTTTGGCGCGCCGTCCACCGCGGCAGTGGCCAGGGAACCGATGCCCATCATCATCTCGCCGTCGCCGGTCACCACCACGACGCGGCGTTCCTGTTGGGCGCGCGCAATGCCGAGACCCACCATGACGGCACCGCCCATGGCGCCCCACAGGTAAAAGTTTTCGGCGCGGTCGCCCACCGACGCGACGTCGTAGCTGGGATTGCCCAGGCTCGTCACTACCAGTGCATTGCCGCGGTGCTTCAGCACGCTGGCGATGGCCTCACGCCGGTCCAGCATCGCCTTGTTCGCTTCGCTCATAACGGTCTCACTTGTTGAAGGTTTTTGCGCCGATCACTCGCTGGCCGATCAGCACGGCGGCCATGCGTCCGGTTTGATAGGCAAAGCGAGCCGTCGCGCCAACCGTGCGCGCTACCTCGTCCGCATGGTCGGCGCGGTAGACATGGACGCCCGACGACTCGAGCGCCTGGCGAGTCGACTTGCCCATCGCGACCTGCCACGGATTGAACTCACCCCACTCCCCGCGCATCGTCACGATGGTGAGAAACGGCATGCGGCATTCATGCTGCAAGGACAGCATGTTGATGCAGTTCCCCACACCGCTGGACTGCATCAGTAGCACGCCGCGTTCGCCCCCAAGCCACGCGCCGGCAACCATCGCGACGCCCTCCTCCTCGGTGGTCAGCGACACGGTGCGGATCTGCGCATCGGCTTCGCACAGCCGAATGAGTTCGCTGTGCCCAGCGTCAGGGACGTAGCAGACCTGGCGGACATTCGCCGCCTTCAACTCTTCGTAGATTTCACGTGGCCAGTTTGCCGACATCGTGTTCTCGCTCCAGATGGCGGCGCAGTGCGCCGCTGATTCGTTCCCGGTCATGCCCCGGTCCGAGAGCAATGATCGAGGATCGACGCAATGCATGAAAGCGATTTATTGGGATCGATCGACATGCGGGATTGCGATGGATCGGGCGCCGGAATGCCACGCAATTCAGGCAGGGTCCTCATTGCCTTGGACGAATCCGGCCAGGCATTGGGCTGCGACGGCGATCGATTCGAAGCTCGGCAGGGCCAGCAGTTTCTGACACGGCAAAACGCTGTCCAAGCAGGGAGAAGCGCCTACACAGCTGCCAGAACGCAACGGCTCATGAGAGCCTTGTTCGATTCTCTGTTGTGCAATTGCCAGGTGGAGGACTTGAAGGTACGACTGGGGTGGCCGGCTACCGACGACCTGGAGGCGCCGTTTCAGGATTGGTTCGGCGTGTCACTCCGGACGGTATCGCGGCTGGGCCACGATGCCTTCTGATCGGCGGCATGCGCGCGCGCCAGGTAGCTCGAGGACCCGCTTGCGCAGGGCCCATATTGACATGCAGATCGAGGCGGGCAAAACGCAGGCGCGAGCCCCGGAGAAGCGGCCGGGCTCCGGTTGCAGAACCCCGGCTGAAGCGCCGGCGGGAGTAGCTTCCCGCCGAGCGTGGTCGGTCGGACGCGTCGGTCTACAGGCTTGTACTGGATCCAGAGAGTCCAAGCGCTGTCGCCACACCGGCTCCATAAGCCGGATGGGCCCTGCGGCAATTTTCGATATGGCGGCGTTTCACCTCCTCCCGGGCGTCCCCCATTGCCCTTGCGGTGTTCTCGAAAAGCAGTTGCCGCTGCGCGGGCGACATGAGCTGGAACAGGTTGCCTGGCTGTTCGTAGTGGTCATCATCCACGCGGTGATCCCAGTGCGCTGCAGCGCCGTCCAGCTCCAGCGGCGGCTCCTGCAAATCAGGGTTATCGCCCGCCCACGCCCCCTTGCTGTTCGGCCAGTACGTCGGCGTACCGCCCAGATTGCCGTCCGACCGCATGGCGCCGTCGCGGTGATAACTATGAAACGGGCAGCGCGGCGCATTGACGGGAATCTGGCTAGCGTTTACGCCGAGTCGATAGCGCTGCGCGTCTCCATAGGAGAACAGCCGCCCCTGCAGCATTCTGTCCGGGGAAAAGCCGATACCGGGCACGACGTTGGCCGGCGAGAAGGCGGCCTGTTCTACCTCGGCAAAGTAGTTCTCCGGATACTGGTTCAGTTCCATCACGCCCACTTCCATCAATGGGTACTCCCCCTTTGGCCAGACTTTGGTCACATCGAAGGGGTTATGCCTGTGCGACTTCGCCTGCGTGTCGGTCATCACCTGAATGAAGAGCTTCCAGCGCGGAAAGTTGCCATGGTCTATGGCAGTCAGCAGGTCGCGGCCGTGGCTTTCCCGGTCGCCCGCGACAACGGCGGCGGCTTCCTGATCGGTCAGGTTCTCGATTCCCTGCTGTGAGCGGAAATGGAACTTCACCCAGACACGCTCGTTCGCGTCGTTGATCATGGAGAACGTGTGGCTGCCGAAGCCGTGCATATGCCGGAAGCTCCTGGGAATGCCACGGTCGGACATGACAATTGTGACCTGATGAAGCGCTTCGGGAAGCAGCGTCCAGAAGTCCCAGTTGTTGTCCGCGGAACGAAGCCCGGTGCGCGGATCCCGTTTGATGGCATGGTTCAGATCGGGAAAGCGCAGCGGATCGCGGAAAAAAAACACTGGCGTGTTGTTGCCTACGACATCCCAATTCCCTTCCTCGGTATAGAACTTCACAGCAAAGCCGCGAATGTCCCGCTCGGCATCGGCCGCACCGCGCTCGCCGGCGACCGTCGAGAAGCGTGCGAACAGCGGCGTCTTCTTTCCCACCGCGGAGAAGATCCTTGCCTTGGTGAAGCGCGTGATGTCATGCGTGACAGTGAAGGTTCCATACGCCCCCCAACCCTTCGCATGCATCCGACGCTCGGGAATGACTTCTCGATCGAAATGCGCGAGCTTCTCGATCAACCAGATGTCTTGTAGCAGTGCCGGGCCACGCGGTCCGGCGGTCAAGGTGTTGAGGTTGTCCGCGACCGGCGCGCCGGTCGCATGCGTCATCGGGGCAGCGAGCCCGGATTTGGATGATGGCAAGTCGCTCATGCTGGTTCTCCAGTGTGTCGGGCTGCGTAATGTGCCCATTTGGCTCCCGCGGGGGCCCAGAGGTGCTGCACCGCTCGGCTCAGCGCAGTGCCTGGCCGCGCGTTTCCGGCATTCTCAGGAAGGTCAGCAACGTAATCAGCGCGCCGCAGCCGACATAGACGAAAAACCACCCATCCTTCCCGTGTGATGACAGCCACGTCAGCAGGTACGGCGTCGTTCCACCCAGCAGGGCAATCACGACGTTGTAGGCAGCGCCAATGCCAACCCCGCGCACCTGCGTATCGAACAGTTCCGCCATGATCGACGGTGCGATCGAGGCATACAGCGCGTAGCTGAACAGGCCGAAGCACTCGATCAGCAGCAAGGTGCCGAGGTCCGGTCCGATCAACCGCACCACGGGATACAGGAACAGGAGATTGACCAACGCATAGACGATAAGCTGCGGACGACGACCGAGACGATCGGACAACGCGCCGCAGATCGGCAGCGCCAGCATGAACAGCGCCAGGGCGGCGGTGCTGGCCTGAAACGCGGTCTCAGGCGTCGCACCGCCCTTGCGCATTGCATAGATGGGCAGATAGCTGACAAAGAAGTAAAAGCTGAATGCCGGCAGCACGCTGGTTCCCATCAGGCGCAGCATCGATGCACGATGGTGCTTCCATACCCAGGACAGTGGCCTGCGCCGGACCTCGCCTGCCGATTTGAGCTTCTCGAAAGCGGCGGTTTCGGCCACGCCATGCCGAATCCAGAAGCCGAAGACGGATCCACAACCACCGATCAGAAAGGGAATTCGCCACCCGTAGGACTCCAGCGCATCCCGACTCATCCAGTGTGTCATCACCCAGGCCAAGCCCGACGCGAGCAACAGGCCGGCTGCGACGCTCACGAACAGGAAACTGCCGTAGAGCCCGCGGCGGGCCGGTGGCGCCGACTCCGTCAGGTACGTCGTGGCCGCGCCATACTCTCCTCCCACCGACAGGCCCTGTACCATGCGGGCGGCCGTCATAAGAACGGGGGCCCATAGACCGATCTGCTCGTAGGTCGGAAGCAGCGCCATGGCGAAGGAGGAGCCGGCCATCATGACGATGCACAGCGTCAATGCCTCGCGCCTTCCATACCGGTCCGAAAACGCACCGATTACCCAGCCTCCCATCGGCCGCATGAAGAAGCCGATCGCAAATACCGCGAACGCGGACAACAGCGCCGCATTCGGGTCGCTGCTGGGAAAGAACTGCTTGCTGAAATAGATTGCGAAGACCGTATAGATTGACCAGTCGAACCATTCGACCGTATTGCCGATGCTTCCCGCAAAAACGGTGCGCACAGCGGTCCAGCGCCCCGCATCCGGCTTCCGATCGTCGAGAACGGTGGTCCCGACTTCCCCTACTTCCATAGAATGTCTCCGCCGGGGCCGCGCCGCGCCGCATACGGCGGCGCCAACCCTCTTCGATGGTCCGCGACGTCGGCGCGATGGTGATGAGCTCCCTCGCGACGGCTCACGGCAATGGTGATATAGGACCCCGCACCGATCCAGCATTCCGCCGGCATAGCAGCTATGCCCACGCGGAACAGATGCGGGGCCGGGATATCTGGCAACGTTCGGCGTAGCGATGTCGCCGAAACGTTCGGGCAAGCCGTTTGCTCGCAAACATCGGAACCTTGCCCGCGACGACCAGGCGCGCTCTTGCGTGTTACCGGATCAGACGGTCGATCTCGCGCTGATCCAGGCCACGCTCTTCATAGTGGCGCCGCGCCGCCTCCAGCTTCGTAAATACGTCTTCGTGGTGAGTAATGCGGCCTTCCTTGTCGTAGTAGATGTAGCCGGCGACCGCGTGGAACCACGTGATCATTTCGGTAACGTCGTTAGGCACGATAAGGGTATGCGTTTCGCCTGGAGGCTCCATGATGAACGAGCCCTCGGTGTACATCTCCTCATGCTCGAGGTAAAACCAGCGCCCCTTGATGACATAGGCATGCACGGCGCCAAAATGCTTGTGGCAAGACAGCACGCCCGATTTGCGTACACGCAGAAGGTTGGCGTAGTAGCCTTGTGTCACGCCAAAGCACAGCGGCAGGAAGTCCACGCCGTCGGCCTGCCGGACCCAGCGCGAATCGTCAGCCGCAGCCACGTTGGCCATGAAGATGTCTGGACGCGCATCTCGTGGCAGCGGGTCGACGGCTGCCTGGATGCCATTGGGGTTGTGAAATTCGCGCGAGTAGTTTTGCACTGCAATCTCCAAGATCTTCGTTATGTCGGGGCGCGCCGAGCCGGTCGAATGGGTGGCACAGGCGCTCCTCTCGCGTAGCAAAAGGTGCAGCCATTGTGTCAATCAACACTGCGGCGAACTAGCACCGCTGAGGAATATCCACTGTGACGCCATGGCACACGATGCGGGTGCGTCCGAGGTTGGCGTACGCGCAGGGCAACGAAGACGGCTGCTCGCAGGTACGTCGGACTATGGCATGCGGCCAGGAATGGCCGGGTGGGCCGCCGCGTCAGCGACGGATGCGGGGCGATGGGGATACGCCCGCGCCGGAAGTAGAGGCAGATGCCCGAATTGTTTTGGTCCCGGGGGTCCTGCGAGCAGCAGGCCTGTGCGAGAAGCCACGGCGCAGAAGGACAAGCTGACCCGGACAGGCGCCGGCAGCCCTGCATGTCGCAGCCGAATTGCCGGCGTCGTGCCTGGCCTGTTGCAGTCCGATTGCCCCGCGCTCACGCAGCGGCGGCATCCGCTGCGATCATCAGCCCGGCGTTTTGTTCAAACGCCTCCGTCAGCATGGCGACTAAAGGCTCGACAATAGGTTCGAGTTCCTTGCCACCGCCGATCAAGGACAGCTCGGTGTCAGGCAAACGGGGCCAGTGCCTGGAAAACGGCAGGATGTGCATGCCGTCCTGCGCGAACGAGCGGCCAAGGACGGTCACGCCAAGCCCCCCGCGTACCGCGGCCTGCAGGCCAAGCAGATTGCTGGCGGTGCATGCCGTGGTCCATTTGCGGCCCGCCCGGTCCAGCGTGTCGGTCATGACGTCCCGGTAGAAACAGGGCTCCCGCATCATCACCAGCCGCGCGGGGCGGCGCGGGTCTTGCCGATGGGCGGCCGAAGCGAGCCAGGCCAAAGGCTCCCGCCAAATGACGCGGCCCCGGTCTTTTCCATCTGCCTTACGGGCCTTGGCGATGACGACATCCAGCCGCCCGGCATCGTGTTCGGCAAGCAGCAGCTGGCTTGAACTGGTGGTCAGTTCGATGCGCAAATCGGGGTACTGCTCGGCAAAACGGGCGAGCACCTGGGGCAGCTGAGTCAGCACAAGGTTCTCGGAAATACCAAGCCGAAGCAGCCGATTGTCAGCAGGAGCGGATAGCGCCTGCATGAACGCATCGTAGTGGCAGAGCAGCCGCTTGCCAGCAACGAGCACCCGCTCCCCGTCGCGCGTGAGCCGTAACGCCCGGCTGGTCCGCTCGAACACGCGCTTCCCCAGCGCCTCCTCGAGCCGAAGCACCTTTTGGCTGACAGCGGACTGCGAACGCCCTATGACATCGGCGGCCGCCGTAAAGCTGCCGGTTTCGGCAACTGCGAGAAAGGCGCGCAGCAGATCCGGTTCTATGTCGCGCATGGCGATCCATAAGTGAATCGTTTAGATCCATCTACATTATTCGTTTGTCTTCTTCTTTGCAAGCCGCAATACTCGACGAACGTTTCCTTACAGCGAGAACTATCATGCCTTCCGTCAATGCCGTCGCCATCGTCAATAACTTCTGGAGGCAAGTCTGGCAGGACCGCAACCCGGACGCCGCCGATGCGCTGGTTGCCGAGGACTTTGGTATTACATCGGGCGGGGTGCTGATTCACTCGCGAGAGGTTTTCAAGCAATGGGTGGCCGCATTCCTGGCCAGCATTGACGACTTCCAGTTCGAGGTGGTGGAGTCTTTTCAGAATGAAGCCGGCGACCGGGTCGTCTCGCGGTGGGTGGTCACCGGCCGGAACAATGGCTTCATGGGGTCGGCCCCTTGCAAGTCCCCAATCCGCATGACGGGAACCGCGGTGCTGCACGTGCGGGAGGACGGACTCCTGCAGCACAACTGGGTCGAACGCAGCGCCTGGGAAGTACATCGCAGTCTGACGGCCGCCCAACGCTAGCATGCCTCGCATCTCCCGACGCTTCAGCCATTTCACCTTCGGCGTAATCCAATCGGGACTGACCTGCGCCATCGCCGCCGCCATCGCCAGCGCACCGTTCGCCGCGCAGGGTACGTTCTTCTCGCACTGGTGGCGCTCGTTCGGTACGGCGTGGATCATCATGCTGCCGGTTGTCGTCGTGGCGGCGCCAGCGATCCGCAAGCTGGTGGAATGGCTGACTGAATGACGCCGATGCCCCTTACCGGGCATCCGACGCGGTGGGCCGCACGTTGCCACGCCGCCCTGCCGGTGCGATACCACCCCGCGCGGGACGGGGGCCGACGTTCAACACGTTTCCCGTTGCGCGGTTCTCCGTTCCATATCGATTCTGCGCAAACGTCGTCAATATGTCTTGCCGATTGCAGCGTTCCCTTCACCAGGGCCCACGTCTACGTTGTGCATCTACCGCATCGCTGGACGCCGTCAGGAAGCGATATTGCCGCCGATCTGCGCGACCACGCCCCCGCTCGAATGGAAGCGAAAAACCATAGCCAACGCAGACCGAACGGAGTTCCAATGGGATACACCATCACAGAGAAAATCATGGCCCGCGCGGCCGGGGCTGCTTCCGTGCAAGCCGGCGACGAAGTTCTCGTCAGGCCGGATTTCGTTCTTGCCTACGACTTTCCAGGCTACACCGACAGCTATTTCGCTCAGATGCACGAAGTGTCCGGCACCGATCGGGTGTCGGATCCAGAACGCTTCGCCATCTTCATCGACCATATGATTCCATCGGCCACGCCACAGGAGGAGGAGTTCCACCACAAGACTCGGCAATGGTGCACCACCAACAAGGTGAACCTGCTCGAGCGCAAGGGCATCGGGCACCAGGTCGCCGCAGAGGTTGGCTATGCGGTGCCAGGCTCGCTCGTGGTTCACTTCGACCCTCACGTGTCTCAAGTGGGAACCTTCGGCGCACTGGGGCTCGGCATCCACCGGAACATGCTGGAAGCCTATACGCGCGACCGCATTGCCATGCAGGTTCCCCAAACGGTGCGGGTGAACCTCACCGGCGAGCTGAAGCCGGGTGTAATGGCGCGCGACGTGTTCCACCATATTGTTCGCGAAATCGGTCCAGCCGGATGCCGGTTCCAGGTTCTGGAGCTCGGGGGAGCCGCGGTCGACAAGCTTTCCATTGAAGGACTGCAAACGATCACCGGGCTGGCGATGTTCACCGGCGCGATCAGCGCGATCGTGAATCCGAGCGAGGATCGGCTCGCGTATGCGCTGCCGCGGGCCCGCAAGCAGATTCCCCCTCTGTACAGCGACCCGGACGCATCCTACTCGGCCGTGCACACGATCGACCTCAACGATCTCGAGCCCATCATCGTGGTTCCCCCGAGTCCGGCCGATACGCATGATCTCGCGGCGTATGTGGGGCTGGAGGTGCATACGGGCTATATCGGCTCATGCGCGTCCGGACGTCTGGAAGACCTCCGCGCCGCCGCCGCCATCCTCGAAGGTCGGCGTATAGCCCCAGGATTCGCGCTGCACGTGGTACCGACCAGCCAGTCCATCATGGTCGAAGCCGCGCGCGAGGGGCTGATCTCAACGCTGGCGGCAGCGGGAGCATTCATTTCCTCGTCGAGTTGCGACTACTGCTATGGCCGCATCGCGACCATGTCAGCGGGACAGCGAGCCGTTTCCACCGGGACCCTGAACGTGCCGGGCCGGATGGGGAGCCCAGACTCGGAAATCTATCTGTGCAACGCCGCTGTGGTCGCTGCTTCGGCCATTGAAGGACGCGTTGCCGACCCACGCGCGTACTTGTGAGCAATCCATGCATTTGCCGAATCTCCATGGCCGCGTGGCCTACGTGTTCGCGGATGACAATTTCGACGTCGACCTGATCGTCGGGATCAAGAACATCCGCCTTACCGATGAAGACGAGATGGCCCGCGTCGCGATGCAGGCCTATGACCGCGACTTCGCGTCCAGTGTCAGGCCAGGCGATCTGCTGGTCGGCGGCTGCAACTTCGGCTACGGTCACCCACATTACCCGCCGATGATCGCCATGAGGAAACTCGGCATAGCTGGCGTCATCGCCGAGTCGTTTTCTCCCGGCTATTGGCTTGGCGAGATCGCGGAAGGTTTCCCCCAGATCAGCTGCCCTGGCATCCTCGGACTGGTCGAGCGCTGGGACGACATCGAAGTCGACTGGGAACGCACCTTGGTCGTCAACCACACGACCGGCCGCTGCCTGAATTTCACTCCGCTTAATCGTTCTGCCGTCGCAATGCTCGAAGCGGGCGGTCTCATTTCCTACCTGAAGACGACGCACCAGATCCAATCTGCTTGATGAAAGAGGACGCAATGCACTCCAACCCTGCGGCAAAATCCCTGGCCAATCTTCTGGCGGCCCGAGACCGAAGTCTTGTCATCCCCGGCTCGTATGATGCGTTCAGCGCAATGCTGGTGCGGGAGGCCGGCTTCGACGCCGTCTACATTGGCAGTTACGCCACCGCCGCAGCCGGGCATGGCTTGCCCGACGTCGGCGTGCTGACGCTGGACCAGCTCTGTGGGCATGCGGCCAGCGTTGCGCAGGCCGTGGACGTCCCCGTGATCGCCGACGCCGAAGGTGGATTCTTCGATCCTGCCAACATTTGGCGCACCGTGCGAGCGTTCGAGAGGAGTGGTGTGGCGGCGATTCACATCGAAGACCATGCCGGCGGAAAACATACCGACCTGCCGCAACGGCTGATTCCTCTCGAAATCATGCTGCAACGTTTGAAGGCCGCACTCGATGCGAGGCAGAGCAAGGACTTCATCATCATCGCGCGCACGGACGCCATTTGGGCGCTTCGCGACGAACAGGAAGCGATCCGTCGCTTGAACGCGTTTGCCGAAGTCGGTATCGAGTACTTTTTTGCCAATGGTGCGACCCCCGATGTGTTGCGCCGCTTGAGAAAGCACATCCCAGGCAAGATCATCACGATTCATCTGCCGACCGTGACCGATCGTTCCGAGTGGGATGGTGCGGCAGATCTGGTCATCGACTACGGCTTCTGCCTGCAAGTCGTCGCGAAGGCCTTGAAGGAAGCTCTGACGGCATATCGGCAGTCACCGCTGTCCGGCAAGACCGACCCGTATCTCGAGCATGTCGACGCATTCGAGGACCGGCTCGGGTATCGGCAGTTCACCGCTCGGGCGAACCACTACGCGGCCATGGCGACCTGAGCGCCCCCGCTGCGCGGGCTGAGCTGGGTTACCTGGCCGGCCCAGTCCTGCTTTCGGCAGCGCCCCCCACACGCTTGGTGGGATCCACTCGGTTTCCTTTCCGTCCCGACTGCGCGACGCATGCAGCCTGCGTGATGAGGGCGGCCCGCCAAGCCGCTTGAAACCGGCAATCTGTTCCACTCCTTCACAGCTGCTATGCCGCCCTGCTGATGGTTTCCGGGGTCGCGCTCGCGCAAACTGACGCACGCTGGAAAGGAGCATCGGCTATCTCCTTTGCGCGCCTAGAACGAGATCAATCCCGGAGACATGCCACCATGCAATACGCCACACCTGCGGCGCTACAGGCGCCCGAGCCAGACCAAGAGGCCGCGATTTTCCGCAAACTGAATCTGCGTATCATTCCCTTCCTGTTTGCCTGCTACGTGGTCGCCTATCTGGACCGCATCAATATCGGCTTCGTCAAACTGCAGATGCAGGACAGCCTCCAGTTCAGCGAAGCCGTCTATGGCCTGGGCGCCGGAATCTTCTTCATTGGCTACGTCCTGTTCGAGGTACCGAGCAATCTGGTATTGAAGCGGGTCGGAGCGCGGCGCACGCTGTTCCGGATCATGGTGCTGTGGGGCATCGCCGGGTGTTGCATGGCGCTGGTCAAGACACCGATGCAGTTCTATGTTTGCCGCTTCCTCTTGGGGGTGTTCGAGGCAGGATTCGTTCCGGGGGCGATCTACTACATCAATCGCTGGTACCCCAGCAGCCGCCGCGGGGCCGTGCTGGGCGTATTCCTGTCCGGCATTCCGATTGCCGGCATGGTAGGCGGGCCGCTGTCCGGCCTCACGATGACTTACCTCGACGGCCTGCTTGGCTGGACAGGATGGCAGTGGACGTTCGTCGCGCAAGCGCTCCCGGCAGTCCTGCTCGGCGTCGCGGCATTCTTCCTGCTGGACGACGAGATTCGCGACGCGCGTTGGCTCAGCCCCGGCGAACGGGACGCGCTTCAAGGCCTGATGGCAAAGGAAGAGGCAGGTAACGCGGCACATGGCACCGGCTCTGTGGAGCTGCGCGATATTCGTGTCTACCTGATGGCCATTGCCTACATGGCCTTCATTTGCGGTACCTATACCCTCAGCTTCTGGCTGCCTACCTTGCTGAAGAATGCAGGCGCAACCACCACGATGCAAGTCGGCCTGTATTCGGCGATTCCATTCGGGCTCGGTGCCGTCGGAATGGTATTGCTGTGCCGCAGATCCGATCGCAGGATGGAACGACGCTGGCATACCGCGATGGCGGCGGTGGCGGGCGCCGTCGCGCTGGCGCTTATCCCCTTTGCGCCCAATACACTGACCTTTGCCTGCCTGCTTCTGACCGTCGGGACCACCACGATCTACGGCACCGTGCCCCTGTTCTGGGCCATGCCCACCGACTACCTTGCCGGCTCTCCCAGTGCCGCCGGCACGCTGGCGTTGATCAACAGCATCGGGCTGATCGGCGGCTTCGTCAGTCCCATCGCGCTTGGCGCCATCAAGGATGCCACCGGCAGTCTGAATGGCGGTCTGTACGCCACCAGCGCGCTCCTCGTGCTCGGCGCCGTGCTGCTCCTCGTCGGCGTGTCCGAGCAACACCTGCGGCGCGAACGGTGACACGCTAGACGCGACTACAACGGCTCCTTCCGACGCGTCGTGCCGGCCCGTCACGAGACTGCGCCTGCATGGCCGCGTGCCGCGGATCGTCTCGTGCCCGGCAGAATCGCCAAGCGCGCGACGCCGCTGCAGACCGCTCCTCCCCGTGCCAGCAATACGTTCGATGCTCCCGGTGGCCGCATGCCGACAAGAATTTCCAACGACAATGCCTTTCAGCCATGATGAAAATTCGTCGACTTCTCGTCGCAAACAGGAGCGAGATCGCCATCCGCGTCATGCGCGCTGCCGCCGAGCTCGGAATCCGGACAGTCGCCATCTACTCGTACGAAGATCGCTTTGCCCAGCATCGGTTCAAAGCGGACGAGAGCTATCTCGTCGGCGCGGGAAAGAAGCCGGTTGACGCGTATCTCGACATCGACGATATCTTGCGCGTCGCCGTGGAGTCCGGGGCAGACGCCATTCATCCGGGATACGGATTCCTGTCGGAGAACCCGGACTTCGTCCAGCGCTGCGAGCAGGCCGGCATTGCGTTCATCGGCCCCAGCCCGGAGGTCATGCGGCAGCTTGGCAATAAGGTCGCCGCACGCGCGCTCGCGCAGCGCGTCGGCGTACCTGTGATGCCAGCCACAGGCGCGCTGCCGGACGACCCTGCGCACATCGACGCCCTCGCTACCGCGATCGGCTATCCCCTGATGGTCAAGGCAAGCTGGGGCGGCGGTGGCCGCGGAATGCGGGTGGTTCAGCTGCAATCCGAACTGATGGAAGCCGTGTCGGCTGCCCGACGAGAGGCCAAGGCAGCATTTGGCAACGATGAGGTCTACCTGGAGAAGTTTGTCGCCCGCGCCAAACACGTCGAAGTCCAGATCCTCGGTGATAGGCACGGAAACATTGTCCATCTCTACGAGCGCGACTGCTCGGTGCAACGCCGCAATCAGAAAGTCGTCGAGCGAGCGCCAGCGCCCTATCTCGACAACGGCCAGCGCTCTGCCTTATGCCACGAGGCGCTGAAACTGGCACGGGCGGTGTCCTACACGCATGCGGGAACCGTCGAGTTTCTGATGGATGCCGACACTGGCGAGTTCTATTTCATCGAGGTGAACCCTCGTATCCAGGTGGAGCACACGGTCACCGAAGAGGTGACCGGTGTAGACATCGTCAAGGCGCAGATCCGCATCACCGAAGGTGAGGCGATCGGAGACCGCAATGCCATTGTTCCGCGCCAGGATGACATCAGGTTGCACGGTCATGCGGTGCAGTGCCGGGTGACTACGGAAGACCCGGAAAACGGCTTCGCTCCGGACCATGGCACGCTGACTGCCTATCGAAGTGCCGCGGGCTTCGGCATCCGTCTGGATGCTGGAACCGCGTATACCGGGGCATTGGTAACACCCTACTATGACTCGCTTCTCGTCAAGGTGACCTGCAAGGGCCGCGATGCCGCCGAGGCCAACGAGAGGATGAGTCGTGCCCTCCGGGAATTCCGCGTTCGTGGTGTCGCGACCAATCTGGCCTTCCTCGAGAACGTGATCGGCCATGAGACATTCCTGTCGGGACAGTGCACGACTCGCTTCATCGACACGACTCCACAGCTGTTCGATTTTTCGGCGCGCCAGGACCGCGCCACGAAGCTGCTGAATTTCATCGCCGATGTGAATGTGAACGGGAACCCGGATTTGAAGGGGCGCGCCGCTCCATCGTCGATCGTGCTCACCCATCCTGTTCCTCGCCCCTACGCAAGCGCCGAGCCGATCCCCGACGGAACGCGGACGTTGCTGGCTGCTCTCGGGCCACGTGCCTTCGCGGACTGGATGAAGGATCAGCAGTCCGTGCTCCTCACTGACACGACGATGCGCGACGCACACCAGTCGCTGTTGGCCACCAGGCTGCGTACCAGCGATATGACGGCGATCGCGCCATTCTATGCGCGGCGTCTGGCGGGGTTGTTCTCGATCGAGTGCTGGGGCGGAGCGACATTCGACGTGGCGATGCGCTTCCTGAAGGAAGATCCCTGGCAGCGGCTTTCGTCCCTTCGTGCAGCGGTACCCAACATCCTGTTCCAGATGCTGTTGCGTGGCTCGAACGCTGTCGGGTACACCAACTATGCCGATAACGTCGTACAGTTTTTCGTCAAGCGGGCAGCCGACAGTGGCGTGGACCTGTTCCGTGTGTTCGACTCCTTCAACTGGGTCGACAATATGCGCGTGGCAATAGATGCCGTCATCGAAGCCGGTGCATTGTGTGAAGGGACGATTTGCTACACCGCCGATCTGTTCGACGAGCGTCGTGGCAAGTACAACATCGGCTACTACGTCAATCTCGCCAAATCGTTGGAACGTGCCGGGGTCCATATCCTTGGCATCAAGGATATGGCGGGCGTGTGTCGACCAAACGCAGCCCGCGCGCTGGTCCACGCGCTGAAATCGGAGGTTGGCCTGCCGATTCACTTCCACACGCACGACACGAGCGGGGCATCGGTTGCCTCCGTACTGGCTGCCATTGAGGCGGGCGTCGACGCAGTCGACGGCGCAATGGACTCGATGAGCGGTCTCACATCGCAACCGAGCCTCGGTGCCATTTGTGCCGCGCTCGAGCATGGCGACCGCAAGCCTGCGGTCAGGTACCAGGATCTCGAGCCCTTTTGCACGTACTGGGAATCGGTAAGAAAAAACTACCAACCCTTCGAGGCGGACATGCGCGCGGGCACCTCCGACGTCTATCGCCACGAGATGCCAGGCGGACAATATACCAACCTTCGCGAGCAGGCGCGCTCATTGGGGCTGCAGTCCAGGTGGCCGGAGGTGGCACAGGCATACGCCGACGTGAATGCGCTGTTCGGCGACATCGTAAAGGTCACCCCTTCGTCGAAGGTCGTGGGCGACATGGCGCTGCATCTCGTGGCGAATCAACTATCGGCTTCGGATATCGCCGATCCGGAAGAACAGGTTTCCGTTCCGGATTCCGTCGTCTCGATGCTCCGCGGGGAAATGGGGTACCCCGCCGACGGGTTTCCTGAACACTTGCAGAAGAAGCTGCTTCGAGGTGTGGCCCCAATCGAAGGTCGCGCAGCGGCGCACATTGCACCGGTAGACCTGGAGGCCGTGCGAGCAGAGGCTGAGCATGAAACCGGACGCGCAATTTCGGACGACGACCTGGCGTCCTATCTGATGTACCCCAAGGTCTTCAAGGAGTTCTGCGCCCATCTCCACCAGTACGGCGACGTGTCCGTCCTTCCCACGCCGGTGTTCTTTTATGGCCTCCAGGTTGGCCAGGAGATACCCGTAGCGCTGGAAAAGGGGAAGACCTTATATGTCGGTCTGAGCGCGCAGTCGGAACCGGACACACAAGGCGCCGTGAGACTGCATTTCGATGTCAATGGTCAACCTCGCCCGGTTCGCGCAATACGGCACAGCGCCGGGAATTCTCCCCAGGAGATCCGGATGGCCGAGCCTTCCCACCCCTTCCATGTCGCTGCGCCGATGCAGGGAAGCGTGATTTCCGTGGCGGTGAAACCGGGTCAATCCATCGCGAAAGGCGAAACGGTCGCAGCGATCGAAGCCATGAAGATGGAAACCAGTGTCGTTGCCGAGGCGGACGGCATCGTGAAGAATGTCTACGTCCAGCTGGGCAGCCTGGTGCGTGCGGGCCAACTGCTGGTCGAACTGGAGTAGCACTTCGGCGCCCTTGATGCTGGGAACATAGCCCCTTGTTCGAATTGACATGCTGCCGGCCTCGCGGGACCTCGGGAAGGACCGATTGAAGCCGGCACATCACCCGGGCATCAGGGACCACCCTCCTCCCCTCAGCTCATCGCGCATCAGCTCCGCGATCCAGCGGCGGCGTTCTTCGTGCATGCGTGTCCGAATGGCGCCCACGCTGATGGCGGCATAGGTGCCCGGGGAGATTGCGCCGGTCTGGTACGCATGGCGAGCCCCAGTCAGGAGACACGTCACGAAGCCGACCGGATGACGCATCGTCGCGGCAGTTTTCCCCTACCCTTCGCCTTCCCCACTGGCTTCGCGCGTGCGCAGGTGGCCAAAGCAGCCGATCGAGGCCATCGTGCCATTTCCGCAGGGTGGCTCCCCTGATATCGTGGGTCGCCTGATGGCCGATCCTCTGTAGCCTGGCAGCGGCAGCACGCGGATCGGGTTTTCGAAAAGCTAGATGCGTCCGTTGAAAAAGCCATACGTCGTCATTCGAACCCTGGCTCAATCCGCCACGCTGTCCGCCACCTGGCGCATCTGGGTCGTTGCGCCGTCGAATCGGCATAGGTAGCTCATCACCATATCGCAGACGTGCCGTACCCTCGCTTCCACCCGTTCCCTGTCGCCCAGGTCGACGCCAAGCACGAATGACAGGGTGTACCGATTGGAGATGGAGTACGATCCCAGCCCGGAAATCGACACGTAGAGATCGACCCAGTCTGCGTCAGGCCGGAACACTCCCTGCGCCTTGCCCCGCTCCAGAATCTGCGCCAGTGCGCTTCTGAGCGGATTGAACATCGCGGGAATGACCTTCGACTTGCGAATGTGCTCGGCCTTGTGCAGGTTTTCGGTGCTGAGCAGCTGGATGAATTCCGGATGGTCGATGAAATGGCGGATGGTCTGCAGCACCAGCGTCTTCATGTCCTCCACGGGGTTGTCGCCCAACAGCCCGAACTGGTTCTGGCGCTCCCTCATCGCCGAGTACGCGCGCTCCATCACCTCGATGAACAGGGCCTCCTTGCTCTCGAAGTAGTGATAGACAAGATTCTTGCTGATCTTGCTGCGCGCCACGATGCTGTCCACGCGCGCCCCGTCGTAGCCCTTGGCGGCGAATTCCTTGGCCGCCATGTGAAGGATCTTCTCGCGGGTGACCGCCGCATCGCGGGGTTTGGGCTTACCGCCGGTTTTGGTCGCTGGCATATGCCTTGCCTTTTCCTTCCGTTATCTGGCCGTGGGACGCCACGGTGGTGCAGCGCCTAACTAGTTGGTTAGTTTACACCGCTTTGATGGCACTGCAAGGATGCCGCAACTCCAGCACTGGCGCCATTTCGGTGCTACGTGAAAACCCGGGTTGGCATCCCAAAAACCGTCATCTATTGTACTGACTAGTTAGTTAATCAGAGCGGGCCGCCGGAATCCGTTCGCGCAACCACCGGGGCCGCAGCAGACCTCGCTGCCCCCCTTTTCCTGTCTTACCCTGGAGTTGGACATGCAAGCTGGAAGCAGTGTTGGCGCCCGAGTCGGGTGCGATATCGGTGGAACGTTCACGGACATCGTCCTGTCATTGCCCGATGGCCGCCTCTTCGTGAACAAGACGTCCACCACGCCCCATGATCTGGGCGAGGCTATCGTCACGGGTCTCAAGGCATTGATCGAGCAGGCGGGTATCGAACCGGGTGACATTACGGAAATCGTCCATGGCACCACGACGGCATCCAACACCATCCTTCAGAAGGTCGGTGCGCGCACAGGCGTCCTGACAACCGCCGGCTTCCGGGACATCCTCGAGATCGGCCGGATCCGCACGCCCACCATGTTCGACCTGGGCTGGCAAAAGCCGCAGCCCCTGGCGGCCCGCCGCTATCGGCGCGGCGTCACGGAGCGCATCGACGCCCGGGGCAATATCGTGGTGCCCCTGAACCTCGAGGAGGTACTGACCATTGCGCGCGGGCTCGTCGATGAAGGGGTGGAGGCCCTGGCCGTCTGCTTCCTCAACAGCTACATCAACCCGGTACACGAGCTGGAGACGAAGGCCAGCCTCGAGCGTGAGTTTCCAGGCCTGCTGGTCACCGCCTCCTGCGACGTCCTGCCCGAGATCAAGGAATACGAACGCACCAGTACCACCGTGGTCAACGCCTACATCCTGCCGGCCATGCGCACTTACCTGCGCCGACTCAAGGACGACCTCGGTCGCATGGGCGTGAAGGCTTCGCTACAAGTCATGGCATCGAACGGCGGCATGATGGGCGTGGACAGCGCCAGTGAAAAGCCTGTATTCGCGGTCGCCTCCGGCCCTGCCGGCGGCGTCGCTGGTGCGGCACAGATCGGGGCCCTGAGCGGCGGCAATGACCTCATCGTCTTCGATATGGGAGGCACGACGGCCAAGGCATCGATCATCACTGGCGGCGTTCCTTCGCTCACGAACGAGTACGAGTTCCGCGACGGCATCAGCGCACCTAGCCGCTTCGTCAAGGGCGGAGGCTACGTGCTGAAGGTCCCCGCCATCGACATCGCGGAAGTCGGGGCGGGCGGCGGTTCCCTGGCCGGCATCGACGCCGGAGGCCTGTTGTGTGTCGGCCCGGAGTCCGCCGGCGCCAACCCCGGACCAGCCTGCTATGGACGCGGCAATGATCGCCCCACCGTCACGGACGCGAACATGGCACTGGGCTTTCTCAACCCCTGCGCCCTCGCAGGCGGCAGTCTGAAGGTGGACCCCGAGAAATCGAAACGCGCCATCGACGCCTACATCGGCGAACAACTGGGCCTGGACACGCTGGCCGCCGCCCATGGCATCCGCCACGTGGCCAACGTGAGCATGGCTCGTGCACTGCGTGCGGTCACCGTCGAACGGGGTCGGGATCCGCGCGACATGACGATGATCGCATTCGGCGGTGGCGGCCCTCTCCACGCGGTGGATGTCGCCAAGCTGCTTGGCATCAGACGCGTCATCGCGCCCGTCATGGCCGGCGTGTTCTGCTCCGCAGGGATGCTGGGCGCCGACGCCGAGCACAACTTCGTCAAGGCCATCCTGCGCCCGCTCGCTCAATGCGATGCAACGGCTATCGGGGCTGCCATCGAGGAACTGCGCGTCCAGGGTCTGGCGGTGCTGGCACAGGAAGGCTACCCCACGGAGGCGGTCGACGTCACCGTCGGCCTGGACCTGCGCTATCTGGGACAGAGCTCCGAGCTGACCATCCCGCTGCGCACCGCCGCCGACCGGGCTGTCGATGCACGTGCGCTCGCACAAGTGGTCGAGGATTTCGCGAGCCAGTACCAGCAGACCTTTGGGTACAGCAACGACGAGCCGCTCGAACTGGTGAACGTGCGTCTGAGCGCCTATGGACGCAGCGACCAGCGGCTCAAATTCCAGGACATCCGCGTCGATGCGAGCGCCCTGCAAGGTGTCTCCGGCACACGGCAGGTCAGCTTCGAACGTGATCAGCCGCCGTGCGACACGCAACTGGTGCCGCGGTCGGCCATCGGCGACGTGCCCCGTCATGGCCCGCTCATCATCGAATCGTACGACACCACCATCGTGGTGCCGCCCGGCGCGACGGCGCACGCGGACAAGATCGGCAACATCATCATCGACATCGCCCAGGAGCAAGCATGAACATGAAGTTCGATCCGGTCACCTTTGCCGTCGTCAAGAACGCCATGGATTCCATCGTCGACGAAGTGGCATACACCGTTATCCGTACTGCCCGCTCCGAGATCGTCAAGGATGTCATGGACTACTCGGCCGCCATTTGCGACCGTCACGGCCGCATGGTCGCGCAAGCCAAGACCATCGCGCTGCACCTTGGCGCCATTCCGGAAGCCATGGCGGCCGTTCAGGAACGCTATGGCGACACGCTGCAGCCCGGCGACGCGATCATCGTCAACGACCCTTACGAAGGCGGGATGCACCTCCCCGACATCTTCATGTTCGTACCGTTCTTCTACCAGGGCGAGATCGAAGGCTACTGCGTGGTCATCTGCCACCACACCGATGTCGGCGGCCGCGTACCCGGCTCGAACGCAAGCGATTCCACGGAGATCTACCAGGAGGGCCTGCGCATTCCGGTGCTGAAGCTCTACGAGGCGGGCAAGGTCAACGAAACGCTCGAGCGGATCATCGCGCAGAACGTCCGCGTACCGGATCGGGTGCTGGGCGACCTGAAGGCCCAGTACGCCGCTTCGCAGATTGGCGTGCGGGAGCTGACCGCCCTGTTCGATCGTTATGGCCGCGACGAAGCCCGCGCCTACCTGAACGAGCTGCTGGACTACGCCGAGCGCCTGACACGGGAGGAAATCAGGAAGTGGCCCAAGGGCACGTTCCGCTTCGTCGACTATATCGATGACGACGGGATGTCGCCGGAACCCATTCGCATCGAGGTCGCACTGACGGTGCATGACGACCATGTCTCGGCCGACTACACGGGCTCGGCCCCACAGGTGCGCGCGGCGATCAACTCGACCCTGTCCTACACGAAATCGTGTACCTACCTCAGCGTGCGCTGCGCATTGCTCGGCGACGTGCCCAACAATGCGGGCGTGTTCCGATGCATCGATGTCCATGTGCCCGAGGGTTCGGTCCTCAATCCTCTGCCGCCCAGCGCCGTGGCCGCCCGGGCCTTGACCGGATACCGGGTGTTCGACGCCATGCTGGGCGCCCTCGCGCAAGTGGTGCCTCACCGCATCCCCGCAGCCGGCGAAGGGGGCAATACCGTGGTCTGCCTGTCGGGCAGGAGCGACGAAGGCAAGCCATACATCATCGTCGACATGATTTGCGGCGCGTGGGGTGGCCGCCCGGCCAGCGACGGCATCGAGGCGATCACGAACGCGTCGCAGAACTTGTCGAATACGCCGGTGGAAACGCTGGAAGCGCAGCATCCCGTTCGCGTGGAAGCCTATGAACTCGTGGAGGACTCCTGCGGCGCCGGCCAGTACCGCGGCGGCCTGGGCATCCGTCGGAGCTACCGCGTACTTGCCCCGGATGCCCAGCTGCAATTGCGGGCCGACCGCATGAAATTCTCGCCATACGGCCTGGCTGGCGGACATCCGGCGCGTCCCGCCCGCAATCTGCTCCAGCATGGCGACGTCGTGACCGATCTTCCAAGCAAGGTCGGCATGATCATCGCTCGAGACGACGTGGTCACGCATATCCAGCCAGGCGGTGGCGGATTCGGCAATCCCATGGAGCGGGATCTGGAACGTATTCGCCAGGATGTCTGGAACCACAAGCTGACCGCCGGGTATGTGCGCGAACACTACAAGGTCGTTGTCGACCCCATGACCGGCGATGTGGACCTGAAGGCCACCGAGGCCTTGCGCCGTCGCGCCCTGGCCGAAGCTGCCTAGGCAGCCCCCTTGCTCGAAGTCACCCATCCATGCCCACGAGGAAAACAAATGCGTTCGTCTATCTGGACCCGGCTGCGCCGCACCGTCATGACATCCGCCGCGCTCGTCGCCTTCGCGGCTACAAGCGCGCACGCAGCGACTGAAAAGCTGCTCGTGCGCATGGACTTCGCCGCGTGGGGCATGCATGCGGCCATGCACCTTGCCAAGCAGAAGGGTTGGTTCCAGGCGGCGGGACTCGATATCGAAATCCAGGATGGCACGGGCACCATCAACACCCTGCAGCTGCTTGCCGCCGGCCAGGTCGATATCGGCCAGGTCCAGCTCGGCACCATGGCCATCGCCAAGGAGAACGGCCTTGACCTGATTTCGATCGCCGGCTTCGCCCGCAAGGGCGACCTGGCGGTGCTGGTCGACGAGAAGCTGGATGTGAAATCCGCAGCCGATCTGGTGGGGAAGAAACTCGTCTGCTTTACGACGAGCCCGTGGGCACCCTTTATCGACCCCTACCTCAAAGCCAGCAATGTACCCAGGTCGAAGACCAATATCGTGATGGTTTCGCCCAGCGCGATGATCTCGACCTACGCGTCGGGCAACAGCGACGGATTCCTCTCGCAGGCGCCGTTCGGCCAGCCCATGGTGTCAAAGGTGCGGCCGGCCAGGGCGCTGCTGCTGGCCGATAGCGGCATCAACTTCCCCAGCTATGGCCTGGTTACCACACCGAAGAAGCTCGCCGAGCGGGGCGCGGTCATCAAGAAGCTCACACAGGTACAGGTCAAGGCGTGGGAGTACATCTATGCCGGGCATGAGGATGAGGCCGTTGCCGCCATCGTGGCACAGCGACCCAATGCCAGGCTCGACCCGCAGATCCTGAAATCCCAGATCATCGCGTACCGCGAGTTCTTCGACAGCCCGACGCAGAAGTCGGCGCCCATCGGCAAGCAGAACGATGGGGATTGGGTAGCGGCCATTCGATCCATGGAGCGGGCCGGCGCCATCAAACCTGGCCGCAAGCCATCCGACTACTACACCAACGCCATGCTGGCGAACTAGGCGAAGGGAGGCAACATGTCAGCATTCCTGCAGATCGGTCAGCTTAACAAGATCTACCGCTCGCAGCGTGACCCGCTCTACGCGCTCAAGGACGTCAGCCTGGACATCGACGAAGGGGAATTCGTCAGCATCGTAGGGCCCAGTGGCTGCGGCAAGAGCACGCTGCTCAAGTGCGTGGCGGGCCTGGAGCCAATTTCCAGTGGCCATCTTGCCTTGCAGGGCGACCCGATCGTCGGCCCGCCATCGAACATGGGCGTCGTGTTCCAGCGGGATCTGCTGCTCGACTGGCGCACCATTCTCGACAACGTACTGATCGCCGCGGAATTCCACGACCTGGATCGTGCAGACTATGAAGAACGGGCCCGGGCCGTCCTCAACCTGTTCGGACTCGGCGCCTTCGCAAACCGTTACCCGTGGGAGCTGTCGGGCGGAATGCGCCAGCGCGCGTCGATCTGTCGCGCACTGCTCGTCGATCCACAACTGCTTCTGATGGACGAACCCTTCGGCGCACTCGATCCGTTCACCCGGGACGAACTGAACGAGGAACTGCAGCGTACCTGGATGGATACGGGCAAGACCGTCCTGTTCATCACCCATTCCATCTCCGAGGCGGTCTATCTGAGCGATCGCGTCGTCGTGATGTCCCGGAATCCAGGCGGTGTAGCCGCCGTGATTCCGATCGAGCTCGACCGCCCGCGAGGCCTCGCTGTGCGCGAAACCAAGGCATTCGCCGACTATGTCTCTCAGATTCGCGGCATCTTCCGCGACCTCGGAATCTATAAGGGGTAAGACATGAAGATCCTGTGGAAACGTACCGAGAACAGTCGGCTCGCGGTGCTCACGATGGTGGTCCTGCTCCTGCTCTGGGAAGCCGGCGTGCGCGTCTTTGGCGTGAGGGAGTTCCTGCTGCCGGCGCCGAGCAAGATCTTCGCCGAGTTCATGGCGCAGCCCGGCTTCCTCCTCTTGCAGACCCTGGACACCTTGCAGACCACGATGGCGGGCTTCGTGATCGCCGTGCTGCTCGGTGTTGGCGCCGCGATCGGTATCGTCTATTCACGCTTCCTCGACCGCACGCTGTACGCGCTGATGGTTGCGCTCAATGCCGTGCCGAAGGTCGCACTTGCCCCGCTGTTCGTGATCTGGCTCGGTACCGGCTCCGCACCGAAGATCGCCATCGCCATGCTGATCGCGATCTTCCCGATCCTGATCGACACCGTGCTTGGCCTGAAGTCGATCGATCCGGAGATGCTGAACATGGCCCGCGCCAATCAGGCCTCTCGCAGCAAGGTACTGTGGAAGATTCGCTTCCCCAACGCCCTGCCGAGCATATTCGCCGGCATGAAGGTGGGCATCTCGTTTGCACTGGTTGGCACGATCGTCGGCGAGTTCGTCGCAGGAGAAACCGGCCTCGGGCATGTCATTCTGGTGGCACAGGGAAGCTTCAACACGCCGACGGTCTTCGTCGCCCTCGCCTTGCTGTGCGTGCTTGGCGTCATCCTGTTCAAGGGGCTGGAGATCGCGGAAGAGCGGATTCTCCCGTGGCATGCGTCCCAACGCGGCAGACCTATCGCGGAGCCGACGCCGGCGCTCACACCCAAGAATTCCCTGCCGTCGTTCGCGGAGGCCAAGCGCTAGCCAATAGGCAGCGCGTCCCCCGCGCCCCTCAGCCGCCCGCGCCGAAACACCCCTCGTCCAACCGATACTTCGCCGCCCTCTCCACCGCCTGCTCCACGAACGGCAAGGTCAAGGGGTTGCCGATTTCCTTATGGAAGGCGATCCACAGTTCCAGCGCCGGCACGTCGCGGTCCGAGAGGCGGCGATAGACCGCCCGCTTGACCGGTTGCGCCGCGGCTGACGCAGGCACCAGGGCGACCGCGATGCCGGCCGCCACCATCGACATCACGGCATGGTGCCGGGCGGCATCGTGGATCCGTGATGGCACGACATTGTGCTCGGCCAGCCAGCTCATCATCAGGTCATGGGCGTACTGGCCGTGGCGCCGTTCCAGGATGGCCAGGCTTTCGCCGTTGAGGTCGCGCGCCCGCACGCGCTTCTGTTCCGCGAGCGGGTGATGCTGCGGCACCGCGAGGACATACGGTTCCGACATCAGCCGTCGCGCCTGCAGCCGCGGGTCTGTCACCGGGGGCCGCAGGATCGCGACATCGAGTTCGTTGCGCAGCAGCGATTCCACCATGACCTCGGAACTGACTTCCCGCAGCGAGTACAGGACGCCCGGCACGCGCGCGGAGAAATGCCGAAGCATGTCCGGCACCAGTTCGATCGCGGAGATCGCCGTCAAGCCGATGCCGAGGTGTCCGACATCTTCCCCGCGCCCCGCCTGCCCCACCAGCTGCCGCGCCCGATGTTCGATATCGAACAGCTTCTGGGCTTCCTTGCGCAATACGTGGCCCGCCGGCGTCAGCCGCACGCTTCGCTTCGAGCGCTCGAACAGTTGCGCGCCGACCTGCGCTTCGAGTTGCTTGATCTGCAGGCTCAGCGGGGGCTGGGTCATGTTGAGCCGTTGTGCGGCCCGCGTGAAATTCAGTTCCTCGGCCAGTACCAGGAACGACGTCAGCACGCGAAGTTCGAGTGGGGTGTACATATACAGGGTTTATATAATTCCAATACAAAACCGGTATTGGAAATATAACTCGGAACACTCGAGAATGTCTCCACCCGCCCCACCGGGGCCTCGCCGCAATCCGGCGACACCGATAACAATGCAGGGAGACACATGACCATCCAGCACCCCATCGACACGCGGTTGCCGGCGCTGCTGCGCAGCGGCGAGCCACTGCGCGGCATCTTTACCGCGCTGCCGAGCCCGGCCATCGTCGAGATGTGTGCCTACGCCGGCTTCACGTTCGTGATCATCGACAACGAGCATGGCGCCGCCGACTTCGAGACGACCGAGCATATGCTGCGCGCCGCCCGCGCGAGCGGCATCGTTCCGGTGGTGCGCTGCTTTGCCGAGGACATTCCGCGCGTGCTGGATATGGGGGCCAGCGCCGTCCAGGTGCCGATGGTCCAGACGGCCGACCAGGCGCGCGATCTCGTCGCACGCGTGCGCTACCCCGTGCTGGGACGGCGCGGCAGTGCCTTCAGCGGCCGGGCCGCCGGCTACGGCGCCTTTCCCGGTGCCGGCCACATCCAGCGAAGCAATGAAGGGGTGACGCTGATCCCGATGATCGAGACACCGGAGGGTGTCGTCAACGCCGGCGAGATCGCGGCGGTCAACGGCGTCGAGGCGGTGTTCATCGGGCCCAACGACCTGGCGCATGCGATGGGCCATGGCAACGACTGGAAAGCGCCGGCCGTTGCCGTGGCCATCGAGCACGCGCTGCGCGCGGTGCACGACGCGGGCAAATGCCCCGGCATCATCGCCCTCGGACCGGAAGACGAGGCGCACTACGCCGGCTTTGGCGCGCGCTATTTCGCCACGGTGGCCACCAGCCTGATCACCCAGGCCTTTCGCCAGGCGGCGCAGGGCGGCCGCGATACCCCGCCGCCGGCGCTGCGCTACTAGGCCTCCGCCGCTGCCGACCCCCAGCTTTCGTATAACGAGGAACGCTGCAAGCGCTCCCGGACGCGTGCGTCCCGGCGCGATGCGCGGCAACCAAACCGATCCAGGAGATTTGCATGGCCCAGTATCTGAAGACATCCAAGCCGCAGCAGGTAAAGGCGGAAATCCAGGCGCAGGTGCGCGACACGGTCGCCAGCATCCTCGCGCAGATCGCGGAACGGGGCGACGCCGCCGTGCGCCAATACTCTGCCCGCTTCGACAACTGGCAGCCCGACAGCTTCCGGCTGTCGCAGCAAGAGATCGAGGCCTGCGTGGCATCGTTGTCGCCCGAGGTGCTGGCCGATATCCGCTTTGCCCAACAGCAGATCCGGCGCTTCGCGCAGATCCAGAAGGACTCGATGCGTGACGTCGAAGTAGAAACCTTGCCCGGGGTGGTGCTCGGACACCGCAACCTGCCGGTCAACAGCGTCGGATGCTATATCCCCGGGGGCAAGTATCCGCTAGTCGCGTCGGCGCATATGAGCGTGCTGACGGCCAAGGTCGCCGGTGTCAAGCGCGTGATCGCGGCGGCGCCGCCGTTCGACGGCAAGCCGGCGCCTGCCATCGTGGCGGCCATGCATCTGGCCGGGGCCGACGAAATCTACTGCATGGGCGGCGTCCAGGCCATCGCCGCGATGGCGCTGGGCACCGAGCACATCGCGCCGGTAGACATGATCGTCGGGCCGGGCAACGCCTATGTCGCGGAAGCGAAGCGCCAGCTGTTCGGCCGCGTCGGCATCGACCTGCTGGCCGGGCCGACCGAGACGCTGATCATCGCCGACGACACCTGCGACGCCGAGCTTGCCGTGGCCGATCTGCTGGGCCAGGCCGAGCATGGCCCCAACTCGCCGGCCATCCTCCTGACCAATTCGCGGGCGCTGGCCGAAGCCGTGCCGGCCGAGATCGAACGGCAACTGGCGGTCCTGCCCACCGCGCCGATCGCCCGCGTGGCATGGCAGGAATATGGCGAGATCATCCTGTGCGATTCGTACGACGAGATGGTGGCGGAAGCCGACCGTATCGCTTCCGAACACGTGCAGGTGATGACGCGCGATCCCGACTACTTCCTGCAGCACATGACCAACTACGGTGCGCTGTTCCTTGGCGCGCGCACCAACGTCTCGTACGGCGACAAGGTCATCGGCACCAATCACACGTTGCCGACCACCAAGGCCGCGCGCTATACCGGCGGCCTGTGGGTGGGCAAGTTCATCAAGACCTGTACCTACCAGCGCGTGACCACCGATGAAGCCTCGGCCATGATCGGGGAGTACTGTTCGCGGCTTTGCGCGCTGGAGGGATTCGCCGGGCACAAGGAGCAGGCCGACATCCGCGTGCGCCGCTACGGCAAATCGCGCAACGCCGCCTGACCGCCATGGGCAAACTGAATTTCGAAGGCAAGGTGGTGGTGGTGACCGGCGCAACGGGCGGACTCGGCACGGCGATCTGCCATGCCTTCGCGCAAGGCGGTGCGGCCGTGGTGGCGGGATATCACCGCTCGACCGAGGCGGCGCAGGCGCTGGTGAGCGCCCTGCCCGCCCATGCCGGTGCCAGGCACACGGCGGTGGCCATGCCGGTTACCGACAGCGCGGCCTTGGGACAGGCGGCCGCGACCGTCAAGCAGGCGTGTGGCCGAGTCGATGTCCTCGTCAATTGCGCGGGCACCACCCGCTTCGTGCCCCACGACGACCTCGAGGCCCTCGACGACGCGCTGATCGACACGGTGCTGGCGACCAACGTGCGCGGCCCGATCGCGATGGTGCGGGCGTTCCGGCCGTTGCTCGACGTGCCGCGGAGCGCGGTGGTGGTCAATATCTCGTCGGTGGCGGCACGGACCGCGATGGGCAGCAATATCGCCTACTGCGCATCCAAGGCCGCACTGGACAACCTGACGGCATCGCTGGCCCGTGCGCTGGCGCCGCGCATCCGCGTGGTCTCGGTGTCGCCGGGCCTGGTCGATACCGATTTCGTGCAGGCGATGGAGCCGGAATGGCGCAATATGCAGGCCCGGCTCACGCCGCTGGGACGCCTGGCCAGTCCGGACGAGGTCGCGGCCACGGTGCTTGCCGTAGCCGGCGCGATGCCCTTCACCACCGGCGTGGCGATTCCCGTCGATGGCGGCCGTCCGCTGCAATAGCAGGATCGGCCCGCTCCCCTGCCGACGGTACCTGGCAACGGAACCCACAGTCACAAGCAAGAACATCGGAGACAACACAATGAAATCGATCTATCGCACTGCCCTTCGCGCCGGCCTGCTGGTCACCGGACTCGCGATCGTCATGACGGCTTCGGCAGAGTCCTGGCCGAGCAAGCCCATCAAGTATGTCGTGCCGTTTTCGCCCGGCGGCGTGTCGGATGCCACCGCGCGCATCGTCGCCGAGGGACTGTCGCAACGGCTGGGGCAGCCGGTGGTGATCGAGAACAAGCCGGGTGTGTCGGGCATTCTCGGCACGCAGGCCGTGGCCCGTGCCGAGCCCGACGGCTACACCGTCATGGGCGGCACGATCACGACCCACGCCGTCAACCCGTTCTTCTACAAGAAGCTGGGCTATGACCCGATCAAGGATTTTGTGGCGGTCAACCTGGTGGGTACGGTCAGCAATGTGCTGGTGGTATCGAACGAAAGCCAGTACCAGTCGCTGGACCAGATCATCGCGGCACTGAAGGCCAAGCCGGGCGGCCTGACCTTCGGCACGGCGGGCCCAGGCAGCTCGCAACAGCTGTCTGGCCAGCTGTTCCAGAGCATCACCGGCACACAGTTGCAGCAGATCTCGTACAAGGGCGGCGCCGCGGCGATGACCGACTTGATCGGCGGGCAGATCGACCTCGTCTTCGAGACGGTGGCGGCTGCCAAGCCGATGCTGGACGCCAGGCGCGTACGCGCCATTGGCGTGACCTCGACACATGCATTGCCGAGCCTGCCCGGGGTACGCCCGCTGGCGGAGCAGGGGCTCAAAGGCTTCGAGATGCAGTCGTGGCAGGGCATCTTCGCGCCCGCGGGAACGCCCAAGCCGGTGGTAGACCGTCTGGCGGCCGAGATCGCGGCGGTAGTGGCCACGCCAGCCGTGCAGCAGCGCCTGCGTGGCCTGGGTGTCGAGCCGTCGGGCAAGACGTCTGCAGCCTTCACGGCCTTCCAGCGCGGGGAAGTGGCCAAGTGGGGCAAGATCATCCAGGCCGCGGGCGTGGTGCCCGAGTAAGGCGAAGCAAGGGGGAGCAAGGCGGCGGTCAATGGTGATGGCGGCGGGAACGCGGCGACAGCCATGGCCTGCCCTCCCTCCCTCCCTTTCTGCGCGAAATGGTGTCGCCTGGGGGCATGCAGAAGCGTCTATCCCGGTGGGTCGAGCCGTTGCGCCTGTCTGGGCGTCATTTGCCCCATGGTCCGAATCTCTCCGCGAGGCAATCCACGAACAGCCTGATCCTTGATGACAGCTGATGGCGCTGCTGGTACACGGCATAGATGTTCGCTTCCGGCGTCGCGTAGTTCGGCAGCACCTGCACCAGCCGTCCGCTGCGCAAATAGCGGTCGACATCCCATTCGGCACGCAGCACGATACCGTGGCCCTGCAGCGCCCAACTGACGGCGATCTCGCCATCATTGGTAGTGAGGTTGCCGCGCACGTGTATCGCCTCCGTGCGCGACTTGCCTCCCTTCGTCGGCGTAAGGCGCCATACCCCATACGCATCGCTGCCCTGCCGGATGCCGATGCAATTGTGCCGCGCCAGATCCCGGGGGGTCTGCGGCGTTCCACGCTCCTTCAGGTATTTCGGTGAAGCGCACAGCAGCCGCCGGTTCGGCGCCAGCTTGCGCGCCACCACTCTGGCATCCGGCGGCTCGCCAAAACGGACACAGACGTCGAACGTGTCCTCGCTCAGTGGTGGCGGATCGGCCGACAGTTGCAGCTGCACGTCCACTTCGGGGTACGTCCGGATGTAGTCGGCGATGACGGGCGCCACATGCATGCGCCCGAAGCCGAGCGTCGCATTGACGCGCAGCAGTCCACTGGGTCGCCCCTTGGCACTGGTGAGCAGTTGTTCGAGGTCGTCGATTTCGCCGAGGATACGCCGCGCATGTTCGAGCAGGACCTCCCCTTCGGGCGTCAGACCCATGCGTCTGGTGGTACGGGTCACCAACGGCGTACCGATCCGGGCCTCCATCTGGCCGAGTCGCTTGCTGACCGCTGCCGTGGAGACTCCGAGATCGCGGGCCGCGGCGCTCAGGCTTCCCGAGACCGCAACGGTAGTGAAAAAGCCCAGTTCGGCCGGCTGAATCGCGCTGTGGGATGCCATCTCACTTTCAACTACAGGTTAAGAATGGTTTAACTCTAGTGCCAATCCAAACCTGCGTCCAGCGTCCAGAATCTGCCCTGCGTACTTGAACGACGACTGATCGAAATACAGGGAGAGACGACAGATGAAGACCTACAGGATTGCAACCATTCCGGGCGATGGCATTGGCAAGGAGGTCGTGCCCGCGGGCCGGGAAGTCATGGAAGCGCTCGCCGCCGCCGGCACGGATTTCCGCTTCGAGTTCGAGAATTTCGACTGGGGCGGCGACTACTATCGCGAGCACGGCGTCATGATGCCCCCCGACGGCCTGGACGCACTGCGGGACAAGGATGCGATCCTGTTCGGCTCTGCGGGCGACAACCAGATCCCCGACCACATCACGCTGTGGGGTCTTCGGCTGAAGATCTGCCAGGGCTTCGACCAATACGCCAACGTCCGGCCGACCCGGATCCTCCCCGGCATCGATGCGCCGCTCAAGCGCTGTGCCCCCGAAGACCTGAACTGGGTCATCGTCCGCGAAAACTCCGAAGGGGAGTACTCCGGCGTCGGCGGACGCGTCCATCAGGGCCATCCGATCGAAGCGGCCACCGATGTATCGATGATGACGCGCGTGGGTGTGGAGCGAATCCTGCGCTATGCCTTCAAGCTGGCGCAGTCGCGTCCCCGCAAGCTGCTGACCGTGATCACGAAGTCGAACGCTCAGCGGCACGCGATGGTGATGTGGGACGAGGTCGCCGTGCAGGTAGCGAAGGAGTTCCCCGACGTCTGCTGGGACAAGGAACTGGTCGATGCCGCCACGGCGCGGATGGTGAACCGTCCAACGTCGCTGGACACGATCGTGGCGACCAACCTCCACGCGGACATCCTGAGCGATCTGGCCGCGGCGCTGGCCGGCAGCCTTGGCATCGCGCCGACCGGCAACATCGACCCGGAACGCCGCTATCCGTCGATGTTCGAACCGATCCATGGATCCGCGTTCGACATCATGGGCAAAGGCCTGGCCAACCCGGTCGGAACCTTCTGGTCTGTCGTGATGCTGCTGGAGCACCTTGGCGAGAACGACGCCGCTGGCCGATTGATGGCGGCGATCGAGGCCGTCACCGCCGATCCGGCTCTGCACACTGGAGACCTTGGCGGCAAGGCCAGAACGGTCGATGTGACCAAGGCGGTTTGCCACCACCTGGCCATCGACCGGCAAGCGAAGGCGGCCGCGTAAGTTGCCGCGGCAGACGGCATAGCTCCTTCGCGCCCGAACTTCGTTCGGGCTGCTGGCAGGCGCGCGTTGCGCGCGCTTGCCCTCTTGCGGACTCGACAACGACGAATCGATCGTTGCCGCAGACGAACATCTTGAATCAGCAGGAGACAGCGATGATTCCACGCTTGCTGGGCACACTTTGCCTTCTCGCCAGGCTTGGCCGCCTTGTGCGCCGCGCACTGGCCGATTCCGCCCGGTCCCAGTCAAACCTGATGCACTGAGGCGGCCGCCATGTCGATGGATTCCGCCCAGGCCCGCGCGCTGTTGCGCCGGATGTTCGATGCCGCCATCGCGGCCGCGCAGCCCGCCGTTACCCTGCGCGACCACCTGCCAGACCGTCCGACTGGACGCACGCTCGTAATTGGCGCCGGCAAGGCGTCCGCCGCCATGGCGCAAGCGTTCGAAGCGGCATGGCCGTGGCCGCTGGAAGGACTCGTGGTGACACGGTATGGCCATGCGGTGCAATGCGACCGCATCGAGGTCGTGCAAGCCTCTCATCCTGTTCCCGACGCCGCGGGACACCGGGCCGCCGAGCGCATGCTCGAGCTGGTATCCGGCCTCACCGAAGACGATCTCGTGGTAGGCCTGTTCTCAGGAGGCGGCTCGTCGCTGCTTCCTCTGCCGCTGCCCGGCATCTCGCTGGAGCATAAACAGGCGGTCAACACGGCGTTGCTGAAGTCAGGCGCCACCATATCGGAGATGAACTGCGTGCGGCGGCATTTGTCCGCGATCAAGGGCGGACGCCTTGCGGCTGCCTGCTATCCCGCTCGCGTATGCAATCTGCTGGTATCCGATGTGGCCGGCGACGATCCGGCCGACATTGCCTCCGGGCCCACGGTACCGGACCGCACCACCCGGCGGGACGCGCTGAACATCATTCGCCGCTATGCGCTGCCGGTTCCCGCTCCGGTGATTGAAGTACTGGAGACACCGGCTGCCGAAACCATCAAGCCCGACGATCCCCGTCTTCCCTGCATCGACACCGCAGTGATCGCCACACCGCGGCTGGCCTTGGCAGCGACTGCCGCGGTAGCGCGCGAGGCAGGATTGTCCGCGCACGTGCTGAGCGATTCGATCGAAGGTGAGGCCCGGGATGTCGGCCTGGTATTGGGCGCGATCGCCATCGAGGCCGCGAATGGCCGTCTGCCGTTTCAGACGCCATGCGTTCTGCTGTCGGGCGGCGAAACGACGGTCACGGTGCGGCGAAATGGACGAGGTGGCCGGAATGTCGAGTTCCTGCTTTCGCTGGCGCTGAAGCTGCGCGGCCACAACGGGATCCATGCGCTGGCGGGCGATACCGATGGCGTCGATGGGCAGGAGGACATCGCAGGGGCGGTCATCGGGCCGGACACACTGCGGCGGGCCATGCAATTGGGGCTGCGGCCACAGGAGGCTCTGGCCAGCAACGATGCCCATGGATTCTTCGAAGCGCTGGGCGATGCGGTGAAGACCGGCCCGACGCTGACCAATGTCAACGATTTCCGGGCGATCCTGATCGCCCCTGACTGAGCCAATACGATGAGACGCTTTCGCAATGCAAAGATCGTCGCGACACTCGGGCCGGCCAGCACCTCGCACGAGGCGATCGACGCGCTGTTCCAGGCCGGCGCCGACGTATTCCGGCTGAATTTCAGCCACGGCGCGCATGAGGACCACAAGCAGCGGATCGAGTCGATCCGCAGGATCGAACAGGAACGCTGCCGTCCCATCGGCGTCCTGGTGGACCTCCAGGGGCCCAAGTTGCGAGTGGGAGCGTTTGCAGACGGCCCTGTCCAGTTGGCGACGCAAGCGCGCTTCCGCCTCGACCTCGACAACGAGACGCGGGGATCGGCAACACGCGTGAGCCTGCCCCACCCCGAGATTTTCTCCGCGTTGGAGACCGGCACGGAGCTGCTGCTCGATGACGGCAAGATCCGGCTGCGGGTGGACCGCTGCGGTCCCGACTTCGCCGAGACCACCGTGATGAACGGCGGCACCTTGTCCGACCGGAAGGGCGTGAACGTACCCGGCGTCGTGCTGCCGCTTTCCGCCATGACGGAAAAGGACCGGCGTGACCTCGATTTCGCGCTCACGCTTGGCGTCGACTGGATTGCACTGTCGTTCGTGCAACGCCCCGAGGACATTCGTGACATCAAGACCATCGTGCAGGGCCGTGCCGGGATTGTCGCCAAGCTGGAGAAGCCGGCCGCGATCCACAGTCTGCCGGCCATCGTCGAGCAAGCCGATGCCGTCATGGTGGCACGCGGTGATCTCGGTGTCGAAATGCCGGCCGAGCAGGTGCCGTCGTTGCAGAAGCAGATCGTGCGGGCCTGCCGCAAGGCCGGCAAGCCGGTGATCGTCGCCACCCAGATGCTGGAGTCGATGATCGCCTCACCGGTGCCTACGCGCGCGGAAGCCTCGGATGTCGCCACGGCGGTCTACGACGGAGCCGATGCCGTGATGCTGTCCGCCGAATCGGCATCCGGTCGCTTCCCCGTCGAGGCGGTAAAGGTGATGGACGGAATCATTTCCCGCACCGAATCCGACCCGTTCTATCACGACGCGATCCAGGCCTCCCATACGCCCCCGCGTGCCGAAGCGGCGGATGCCATCGGCTATGCGGTGCGGCACGTGGTGGGCCTCCTTCAGGTGCCGGCAACCGTTGCGTACACAAGTTCTGGCTACTCTGCCCTGCGCATGGCGCGTGAGCGGCCAGAGGTGCCGATCCTGGGCATGACCCCTCGCATCGCAACGGCGCGCCGACTCGCGCTGGCCTGGGGCGTTCACGCGGTGCTGTGCCACGAAGTGGTGGACGTGCTCGAGATGACCGAGTTGGCGGGCCGCACGGTACTCAAGGAGGGCTTCGGCGATCCCGGCCAGTCGATCGTCATCTCGGCCGGTCTGCCCTTTGCTGTGGCCGGCACGACGAACCTGATGCGCATTGCGCAGATTCCGTAAGGGGACAACGCGTCAATCATTCCCGAAGTGCGCGGCGACGCGATTGTCGGCTCGCGGGGCAATCCGCACGCCGCGGCCCGGGAAGTACAGGCCGACTGGCTCGCGGGGCGACATTCGCGCGACGCGGGGCACTTTCGGTAGCTGTGTAGTAGCGCATTCCTTGCCACGCATTTACCCGACCAATAGAGACAGAGGAGACAACGATGCGTACCTTCCCTTCCCCAACCCTGCGCCGGCTGTGCGGCGTCTCGATATTTGCGCTCGGGCTCGGTGTCACGCCGCTTGGCATGGCGCAGGACTGGCCAGCCAAGCCGATCAGCCTGGTGGTTCCCTTCCCGTCCGGCGGCACCACCGATGTTCTGGCGCGCGCGCTTGGCGACCAGCTCTCGAAGAACCTGGGCCAGCCCGTTATCGTCGAGAACCGTCCAGGCGCCGGGGCAACGCTGGGGGCCGATCATGTCGCCAAGGCGAAGCCCGACGGCCATGTCCTGTTGATGGGCGCCGTACACCACACCATCGCCACCAGCGTCTACAAGAAGCTCCCCTACAGCTTCGAGAAGGATCTGGCCCCCGTCTCCACGCTGGCGATGGTTCCGAACGTACTGGTCGTCAACAGCGCGAAGACGCCGGCCAGGAATCTGGCAGAACTCGTCTCGCTGGCGAAGAAGGCGTCCCCCGAGATGTCGTACGGCTCCAATGGCAACGGTACGGCGCAGCATCTGATCGGTACACAGTTCCAGGCCGCCACCGGAGCCAGCCTGCTGCACGTTCCCTACAAGGGCAGCGGCCCGCTGACAACCGACCTGCTTGGGGGGCAAGTCACCATGTCGTTCGACACGTTGACGACCGTGCTGCCGCATGTCAAGGCGGGCAAACTCAGGGCCCTGGCCGTCACCACGGCAAAGCGGTCGACCGCATTGCCGGACGTGCCGACACTGCAGGAAGCCGGCTTGAAAGGCTTCGATATCGGTACCTGGTTCGGCGTGCTCGCGCCAGCGGCAACGCCGAAACCGGTGCTCACACGACTCAACGCAGAGATCGTCAAGATCGTGAACTCGCCGGACTTTCAGCAGCGGATGATCGCCGCTGGTGCCGAGCCGATGCCAAGCACGCAGGAAGCCTTTGCAAAGCGGATCAGCGATGAAACCGCGAAGTTCGCCACGCTGGTACGGGATGGCAAGGTGATGATCGAGTAGCGCTCCGAGCCTGCGGCGCGGCGGATCGCTGTGACTGCGGCTTTCCCGGCGCCGACGTCGCCGCACTGCGACCGATACTGGAAACCATCACGGGACCCATTGGCGTTTCGGCATAACCGAATGCAGTGTTCGGAAAAAATGCATTTCCGTTTGGCGGAATAAGACCGAGCATGGCAAACGTCAAGATCCGTTGGCCCGTTGCATGCAAGTTCACGTTCGATGCCGTTCGCAGGTCGTCCTTCATCGACTGGTTCCGGCCTTTACCATGTCGGTTACCGCGCTTCAGGGCGAGCAATACCTGATCCGACGCGGGTACAGGCGTGCCCTTAGGGAAGGCCAGACTGCCGAGATTCCGGCCTTCGAATGCGTGGACCTGCAGCTGATCGGCGGGATTTTCATGCCGTCCGTGTGTCGTCTGCAACTGTGCGTCCCGACCTTGCCCGAATTGGGTCGGGCACCAGGGACGATCGCCATGGGTGCACAAGGCCCGGTCGGCCAGCTCCGCGACCTGATCTCCGGGTGGGTATTTCAGAACCCGCAGCAGGAATGGAGCGCCACTGCCATGGCCGGCGCGCTGCAAACGACGCGCAACAAGATTCGCGCAATGCTGTTCAGGCAGGGCGATGCGCTGACACAGCTGTGCCGGACGCAGCGGCTCATGAGAGCGTTGTTCGACTCCCTGCTTTGCGATCTCGAGGTGACCGACCTGAAAGTACGATTGGGTTGGCCGGATACCAGCGACCTGGAGGCGTCATTCCAGGATTGGTTCGGTGTATCGCTTCAGACGGTGTCGCGGCTTCGGGAAGACTCCGTTTGATTGGCCTGAGCCGCCGAGGAATATCCAGTGTGACGCCATGGAACACGACGCCACGCGAGGCGGTGGCGGCTGCGAGCGAGCCCGGCGCAAAGGGAACGACGAAGATCGAGGTCGGCGTGGGGCCACGCCGCGTTCAGTGCGCGGCGACAGCCGTGCCCCGCTGTATTCGCTGCTGCCAACTGTGTGCAATGAACGCCGCCATCGTGCCCAGCGTTGCCGCGGTAGCCAGCATCGTGAAGGCGCCCAGCGATGGCGGCTGATGTGAGGCAAAGTAGGCGACCAGACCGAGGAAGAAGCCGAGCAGGTTGTTGAACGCCGGCGCCCTTGCCAACGACAGCGCGACGCCGGTGATCGCGAACACCACCGCACTGAGCGTGTAGCTGCCCAGCAGCGGCGTCAGTGCCGCCATCGCGATCGCTGCGCCGATGCCAAGCGCCACGCCGATCAGCACGCAGCCCAGATTGATCGCGCCCTGCTTCGACGACCACCTTCAATTGCGTGGGAAAGGCGCGATCAGCCATGGTCGGTCTCCGCAAACTGAGCATCCAGGCGCGGCGACAGCAGGTCCGCCAGTCCGATGCGCCGCAGGAAACGTTCACGTCGTACAGATGCGCATATTGCTCTGGCGTGATCGCCGGGGGAGCGCCAGGCGTGAACGATGCGGCGGGCGCCGCGTGAATGGCGATGTCGGGTTCGACCATGGGCCTCCGACCCTGCGCAGCCGACTATTCCGTGCCCGACTATTCCGTGCCCATATCCGCCACCGGGCGCCCGGCGGCGCGCCGTCTCGCGATCGGCGATTGCAGATCGAGGCTGGCGCGCTGATAGCCGCGGCGGAAATCGTCGACATGCTTGCGCATCCATTCCTGCGCGCTTTCCTGGTCCCCGTCCCGGATGGCAGAAAAGATCGCGCGATGGGCCTGCAGCAGTCGCCGGCCAGCAATCGGCACGCGATTCATCACGGCCTCGAACGCCGGATAGAACAGCCGGCTGAGCGGCTCCCGGGCCAGCACGAGTGCGCGGTTCCCGCTCATCGCAGCGACGATGCCATGGAATTCGATGTCGAGGTCGACGATGCTCTGGCCCGCGCGCAGCGCGTCTTCCGTACGCTGGAGATTGTCTTCGAGCCGGGCGAGCGACTCGCTCTCCGTCGCCACGCGCGCCGCCGCCAGCCGCGCCATATTGGGTTCGAGCACGTGCATCGCTTCCCACAGTTCATCGAAGCCGATCTCATGCAGCACGAGCGCGCGTTCGAGCTGCTTGCCGACCTCGGCTTCCGACGGACGGCTGATCACCATCTTCTTCGCGTGTTCCCGCCGGATCAGATTGGCTTCCTCGAGGACCCGGATACTTTCCCGGACGGTCGAACGATTGACCCCGAACATGTCGCACAAGCGCGCTTCGGTAGGCAACTGGTCGCCTTCGCGCAGCCGCCCATCGAGAATGCGCTCGATCATGGCTTCGGCCAGGATCCGGTATGCGGGAACGGTGCGGATTTTTTCGAACGGAGTCTCCAAGTCGCGCTCCTCCAGGCAAAAGCGGATTGTCAGACAGTCAGACTAGTGGGCGATACCCCGAATGTCAACCGGGGTAACTGCTGTCCTTGACATCGCGCGCCATCCCACTAATCTGATTGTCAGACAAACCGACGTAGACGGTAACGCTCCCGGCCAAACCGCCGGTATGGCGACGACAAAAGGAGACATGCGATGGCACTCACACCCATGATCCGGGCGCTTGCCTGGACCGTCCCGCTTCTGGCCTGCCCGGCCCTGGCCCAGCCATCGTCCGGCATCTCGGAGGGTGAGGTGCGGATAGGCGTACTGACCGATCTTTCCTCGGTCTATTCGGACCTGGCGGGCAGCGGCTCGGTGCTGGCGGCCCGCATGGCGGTCGAAGAGTTCCAGGCCACGCATCGCCCCGCTTTCCCGATCCGGGTTCTTTCCGCCGACCATCAGAACAAGCCGGACGTCGCCTCCACGAAGGCCCGGTCCTGGATGGACGTCGAAAAGGTCGACGTGATCGTCGATCTGCCCGCCTCCTCGGTATCGCTGGCGGTGGTCAAGCTCGCCAAGGAGAAGAGCCGGCTGGTGATCGTTTCCGGCGCCGCAAGCACGCGCATCACCAACGAGGACTGCACGCCGACAGCACTGCACTGGACGTACGACACGTATGCGCTGGCCACCGGCACCGCGCGCGCCGTTCTGAAGCGTGGCGGCGATACCTGGTACTTCATTACCGCCGACTACGCGGGAGGCCGCGCATTGGAGAAGGATGCGTCCGAGGTCGTCGTGGCCGGAGGCGGCAAGGTGGTCGGGCGCTCGACGCATCCTTTCCCCGGATCCGATTTCTCGTCCTATCTGATGGCTGCACAGGCATCGAAGGCAAAAGTGATCGCGCTCGCCAACGCGGGTAACGACACGACAAATACGATCAAGCAGGCGGCGGAGTTTGGCATCACCAAAAAACAGTCGCTCGCGGCCACGCTGATGTTCATCACCGACGTCCACAGTCTTGGCCTGGAAAAGGCGCAGGACATGTATCTGACGGAAGGGTTCTACTGGGACCTGGACGAACAGACGCGCGCCTGGTCCAGGCGCTTCTATGCGCAGCAGAAGCGCATGCCGACGATGGCGCAGGCCGGCGTCTACTCCTCGGTGCTGCACTACCTCAAGGCCGTGCAGGCCGGTCGCACCGACGAGGCGATGGCGGTGGTGGGCAAGATGCGGGAGCTCCCGGTATCGGACATGTTCGCCCGTAACGGCAAGCTGCGCAGCGATGGCCGCATGGTGCACGACATGTACCTGGTGCAGGTGAAAAAGCCGGCGGAGTCGAAATACCCATGGGACTACTACCACGTGCGCCAGGTCATTCCCGGGGACCAGGCCTTCATGCCGCTGGAGAAATCGCTCTGCAGCACCCTGAAGTCCGCCGGCCGCTAGTCCCGCCATGCAGCCGGTCCAAACCATGCCAATGATCCCTGCCATCCCAGCAACGGACGTGGAGCAGCCGACGGATGCAGCGGTACGATTCCGGCAGCCTGCAGACACTGTCCAGATGGACTGGAAGCGCCTTCGCGACCATCTGCATGCGCACGGACATGTGCTTTCCCTGGAAGCCGAGCCGCGCCAGTTCTCCGGCGGGCTGGCCAACCTGAATTACCTGATCGAGTTCGACGGCGAACCATGCGTGCTAAGGCGACCGCCGCTCGGAACCCTGCCGGCCGGCGCCCATGACATGGGCCGCGAACATCGGGTCCTGAGCGGGCTATGGCGGCACTATCCCCTCGCACCGCGCAGCCTGCACTATTGCGACGACCCTTCAGTACTGGGCGCCCATTTCCTGATCATGGAGTACCGGCCGGGTATCAGCATTGGTTCCGCCATGCCACCGGGCGCCGACGATGGCACCGCACAACACCTGGGTGGCGTGCTGGTCGATCTGCTGGTGACATTGCACGCGGTCGATCCCCACGCCCACGAGCTGGCGAGCCTGGGCAAACCGGACGGCTTCATTGCGCGGGCGATCGATGGATGGTCCCGCCGCGCGGACATCGCGGCGGGACATTATCCGGACAAACAACCGCTGATCGCCTACCTGACGCATTGGCTGCGCACCCATCGGGTACCGGATGTCGCGCCGACGATGCTGCATTGCGATTTCAAGCTCGACAACGTTCTGTTGGACCCGGTCACGCTGAGTCCGCGCGCGGTGCTCGACTGGGATATGGCTACCAGGGGACATCCCCTGTTCGACGTGGCGACGATGCTGAGCTACTGGACCGAGCCCGGCGATCCCGAGGAAATTCGGGCGCTGCATCAAATGCCGACTGCCACGGCCGCCTTTCCCTCCCGCCGGGAAGTGATCGACGCCTACGCACGCCGTACCGGGCGGGACGTATCGGACTTTCCGTTCCACCGTGTGCTCGGCATGTTCAAGCTTGGCGTGGTGTTCCTTCAACTCCATACCCGTTATCTGTCCGGTCATACGCGCGACGAGAAGTACCGGGGATTCGGCCGCATTGGCTGGTCGATTCTGGATTTCACGCACGACATCATCCACGGCCGCGCATTTTGAGCAGCCGACAGGCCATCGACATTCCTTGTTCGGAGACCCTTTCAATGGACTTTGCGCTTTCCAATAGCCTGATCGCGCTGCGAGAACGCACCGCTGCCTTTATCCGCGAGCACGTGATTCCACTGGAAAGAGACCCGCGTCGCGGCAATCACGGTCCCTCGGAGCCCTTGCGCAGGGAACTCAATGCCCTGGCCCAGCAGGCTGGGCTGCTGGCTCCCCAGGTGGACACCCGCTGGGGCGGCCTGGGCCTGAGCCACATCGGGCGCGCCGTGGTGTTCGAGGAAGCCGGCTACTCCTTGCTCGGTCCGCTCGCCATGAACTGCGCCGCGCCGGACGAAGGCAATATGCACCTGCTCGACATCGTTGCCACCGAACAGCAGAAGCAGCGCTGGCTGAGGCCGCTTGCGTCCGGGCGCATCCGCTCCTGCTTCTGCATGACCGAGCCCCACCCCGGTGCCGGCGCGGATCCCGCATTGATGAACACCATCGCCGAACGCGACGGTGACCACTATGTCATCCACGGACGCAAGTGGCTCATCACCGGTGCGGACGGCGCGGGCTTCGCCATTATCATGGCGTGCGTGCCGGACGCCGGCGAGCAAGGCGGCGCGACCATGTTCCTGGCCGACATGGAGGCATCCGGCATCCGCATCGAGCGCATCATCGACAGCATGGACGCCAGCTTCGCCGGCGGACATGCCGAGGTCGTGTTCGACGGCCTGCGTGTGCCCGCCACCGACGTCCTTGGCGAAGTCGGACAGGGCTTGCGCTATGCGCAGGTACGGCTCGCACCCGCCCGTCTGACGCATTGCATGCGCTGGCTTGGCGCCGCGCGGCGCGCGCACGACATCGCCCGCGACTACGCCGGCCGGCGCCGCGCCTTCGGCCGGACCATCGGCGAACACGAGGGCGTGGGATTCATGCTCGCCGACAACGAGATCGACATGCACTTGTGCCGGCTGGCGATCCTGCACACCGCCTGGCTGCTGGACCAGGGTGAGGCAGCCCGGCATGAATCGAGCATGGCGAAGGTGTTCTGCTCCGAAGCGATTTACCGGGTCGCCGACCGTTGCGTGCAGATCCTGGGCGGTATGGGCGTCACCGCAGACACCGTGGTCGAGCAGATCTTCCGCGAGGTGCGCGCCTTTCGCATCTACGACGGCCCGAGCGAGGTGCACCGCTGGGCCATTGCGCGCCGCGTGCTGCGCGCCGACAAGTCGGCTCAATGAGGGAGCGACCATGACCGTTCCATTGGCAGTTTCCGCAAACGACACCGGCCTGTTCGACCTCACCGGAACAGTCGCAGTGGTCACTGGCGGCGCGCGCGGGATCGGCCGCGCCATTGCGCAGGCACTGAGCGCGCACGGCGCGACGGTCGCGGTGTGTGGCCGTACCGTCGACAGGCTCGAATCGGTGGCCGCCGAGATGCGCGCGCGGGGAGGCCGTGCCGTGGCCATCCGTGCCGACGTGACGCGGGACGACGATGTCGCGCAGCTGCGGGACATCGTGCTGGGCGAATTCGGGCACATCGACGTGCTGGTGAACAATGCCGGTATCGATCCTCACTATGCCTCGCTGGAGCACACGACCGATGCGCAGTGGCGGCAGATCATCGAGGTGAACCTCACGGGCGTCTACCGCTGCTGCCGGCTGCTTGGCACGACGATGATCCCGCGCGCCAACGGATCGATCATCAACATCAGTTCGATCGCCGGTCATATCGGGCTCAAGCGACAGGTCCCGTACGCCGCCTCCAAGGGCGGCGTCGAGCAATTGACGCGCGCCCTGGCGCACGACTGGGCCGAGCATGGCATTCGGGTCAACGCCATCGCCTATGGGTTCGTCGAGACCGACCTGACGTCCGAAGTCGTCACGCATCCCCATATCGGCGCGAGGCTGCGCGCCCGAATTCCGCTGAACCGCTTCGGCACGCTCGACGATGTGCCAGGCGCGGCGGTCTTTCTCGCCTCGCGCGCCGCGTCCTACGTTACCGGCCACAGCCTGCTGGTAGACGGCGGCTGGACCGCGGTCTGATGCACAACTGCCCGAGGTCCCGATGACACCATCGCCCGAAAGCAGCACGCCCGCCGCCCTGCATGGGCTCAAGATACTGGATCTGACCCGGCTGCTGCCCGGCGCCTTTTGCACGCAGCTGCTGGCCGATTCCGGTGCGGATGTCCTCAAGATCGAGCGCCCCGGCGACGGCGATTACAACCGGCAGTTCGAGCCCATCCACAAGCGGGAGTCGGGATCGTTCCTGCTGCTCAATCGCAACAAGCGCAGCCTGACGCTGGATCTGAAGTCCACCGAAGGCCGGGCGATCTTCCTGCAGCTGGCGCGCGACGCCGACGTGGTCGTGGAGGGCTTCCGGCCCGGCGTGATGGAGCGCCTGGGAATTCATTACGCCGCCTTGCGCGAGCACAACCCCCGGCTGGTCTATTGCGCGATCTCCGGCTATGGGCAGACGGGCCCGTTGGCGCAGGCGTCGGGACATGACCTGAATTACATGGCGCTCACCGGAGCGTTGCAACTGTTCGGCACCCCGGCGACAGGACCGATCGTCCCGGGCCTGTCGATTGCCGATGTCGGTGGCGGCTCGCTGATGGCCGCCGTGGGCATCCTGATTGCGTTGGCAGCCCGTGGCCGAAGTGGCAAGGGGCAGTATGTGGATGTATCCATGTCCGACGGACTGATGAGCTGGCTCTGCTACCACGCTGCAGATTATCTGTTCGGCGGTGTGGAGCCGCGTGGAGGCGAACGGCCCTTCATTGGCCAGGCGCCCTGCTATAACGTCTACCGCTGCAGCGACGATCGCCATATCAGCCTGGGCATCATCGAGGCGCATTTCTGGGATCGATTCTGTGACCTGATCGGTCGCCCCGATTTCAAGGCATCGCAGTGGCCGACTGGCGACGAGGCGTTGCGCCAGCATGGCGTGCTGTCCACCCTCTTCGCGCAGGCGCCGCGCGATACGTGGGCAGCGCGGCTTGCCGCGGCCGACATTCCGGCGAGCCCGGTCAACAGCATGGCAGAAGCGTTCGATTCCCCACAATTGAGACACCGCCAGATGCTGCTGGAGATGGATCATCCGGTGGAAGGCCGCATCCCCCAGCTGGGGTTCCCCATCAAATTCTCCGGCTCGCCGGCCACCCTGCGCCGCCCGCCGCCGCTGCTCGGCCAGCATAACGAAGAAGTGCTCACCGGATTGGGCTATTCCAGCTCGGACATTGTGCGCCTGCGCGAGCATGCGGTGATCTGACTGGTAGCAACGCCCACCCTGACATCAGGAGACGATGACATGCCGGACATCTCGAGAGGCAGCCACGACAAGGACAGTCGGGCGCCGCAAGACTACGCAAGCCTCTATCGTTCGTTCAAGTGGGAGCTGCCGCCTACGTTCAACTTCGGACGCGACGTGGTCGACCGATGGGCCGAAAGGCAGCCGACGAAGCTGGCGCTTCTCTGGTGCGACGATACGGGCAAGGAACGGCGCTTCACCTTTGACGACATGCGCGCGCTGACGAACCGCTGCGCCGGCCTGTTACACCGTGAAGGGGTACGGCCTGGCGACCGTGTCATCGTGATGCTTCAACGCGTGTGGCAATGGCAGGTCGCCATGATCGGGTGCATCAAGCTCGGCGCGGTGCCGGTGCCGTGCATCGATATGCTGACCGCAAAGGACGTGGCATACCGGGTGGGCCATTGCGGCGCCACCGCAGTCATCACCCATGCGGAAAGCGCCGGCAAATTTGCCGGGCTGGACGCTGTGTCGACGCGTATTGCGCTGGGCAATGCGCAGGGCTGGCTCGAATTCGAGACGGAGCTCGCGAAGTGCCCTGCCGTTTTCGACGTCCATGACACCGGCCTGGAAGACCCTGCGATCCTTTACTACACCTCGGGCTCGACAGGCATGCCGAAGGGCGTCACCCATGCGTCCCGAGCCTTGTTCAGCTGGCGGGTCTCCGCACGTTACTGGCAGGGCCTGCTCGAGGACGATCTTCTATGGTGCACGGCGGACACCGGCTGGAGCAAGGCAGGCACCAGCATCCTGTTCGGGCCGTGGTCGGCAGGCACGGCCGTGTTGTTCTACAAGGGCCCGTTCGATCCTGCCGAGCGGCTCGCGCTGATTGCGCGCCATGGCGTCACGGTCTTCTGCGGCGCGGCCACGGAATTTCGCCACATCGTCAACGAGGACTTCGCGCGGCACGACCTGTCGCGTTTGCGGCTGGCCGTGTCCGCGGGAGAAGCGGTCAACCCCGATGTCGTACGACGCTGGCACGAGGCCACCGGCGTGCCATTGATCGAGGCCTATGGCCAGACGGAAACCCTGATGACCATCGCCAATACCGTCGATAGCGTACTGAAGCCCGGTTCGATGGGCCGGGCGCTGCCGGGCACCGCGCTTGCGATACTGGACGACGACGGAAAGCCGCTGCCCCACGACACACCGGGGCAGCTCGCCGTGCGCCTGCCACATCCGCAGGTCATGCTCGGCTATTGGAACGATCCCGAGCGCACCCGCGCCGCAGTCACCGAATACGAGGGCACGCCATACCTTCTCACCGGCGATATCGCCTCGATCGATGCAGAGGGGTATGTGTTCTACGGCGGCCGCACCGACGACATCATCAGCTCCGCCGGCTACCGGATCGGTCCGATGGAGGTCGAGAATGCGCTGATCGAACACCCCGCGGTGCTGGAATGCGCCGTGGTCGGCAGCCCCGATGCGCAGCGCGGCGAGATCGTGAAGGCATTCGTCGCGCTCAGGCCCGGATATCACGCCGGCGAGGCGCTGGTTCTCGCGCTGCAGGAGCATGTCAAGCGCATCACGGCGCCATACAAGTATCCGCGGGCGATCGAATTCGTCGAGAGCCTGCCGAAGACCGCGAGCGGCAAACTATTGCGCCGGGCCCTGCGGGACCGGGAATATGCCGCCCATGCGTCGCGGGAACCGATCAGCGCGCCCAGTCCTGCCCGGCAATCTGACGCTCCATGAAGTCGCAGAAGGCCTTTACCCGTGGGCTGATGTGCTTGCGATTGGGATAGACCAGATATAGCGGCTCCTTCGACGGCTCCTGGTAGTCCTTCAGCACCGGCACCAGCCTGCCTGCGCGCAGATCGTCGCCAATATGGAATTCCGCGAGCCGCGTGATGCCGAATCCGGCCAACGTGAGATCGCGTGCGATCTCGCCCTGCGTCGTCTCGACCACGCTGGCCGGGCGCACGCCATAGCGGGTGCCATCCTGCCCACGGAATTGCCAGACATTCCATTCACTGGCGAAGCTGAACGCAATGCAGGTGTGCCGCTCGAGATCGCCGGGGACTTGGGGCTCGCCATGCCGAGCCAGATAGGCCGGCGCAGCGCAGACGATCCATCGGCTTGCGCCAATCGTGCGCGCCACCCGCGACGAGTTCGGCAGCGCGCCGCTGTGGATCGCGATGTCGATGCCCTTGTCGAATACATCTTCATACTGGGGACCGATGTGGAACTCGAGCGAAATGCCCGGATAGGCTTGCGTGAAGGCCGGCACCCACGGAACGATCTGATGCCGTGCAAAGGAAAGCATCGTGTGGATGCGCACCTTGCCGTGCAGCACCTCTCCCAGGGCTTCGCCATGCGCTTCGGCATTGGCCATCGCCTCGATCACCATTTCGGCACTGGGTAGATAGGCGCTGCCCTCGTCGGTCAGCACGACGGACCTCCCGTGCCGAACGAACAGCCGAACGCCGACGCGTGCCTCCAGCCGTGCGACCAGCTTGCTGACGGCCGAAGGTGTCAGGCCGAGATTTCGTGCGGCAGCAGAAAAGCTGCGATTGCGGGCCGATTGGAGAAAGGCCAATAGTTCTGAGTAGTTGTCCAATTTCCCGGTGTCCCCACTTGCTGGTTGCTCGTCTCGGCTTGCTGTTCCAGTCGCTCATGGTAGCGCTGCCGCCCCCTCGATGGAATCGTCGGCAAAGACCGGCCCTGAATGCCAAGGGCAGGGCGACCCTGATGCCGTCGTCCGCGACGTCGTCGGGAGAGCGCGCAGACTGCGTGACGAATCCCGCCGCGTCAAGTCCATGAAACCCCCAATCTGTTCCGGCCCTTCACAGCTGCTATGCCGCCCCGCTGATGGTGCCGCGAAACGCGCTGACGCAAACTAACGCACGCCGGAAACGATGGTCGCCCACTTCCTTTACCGGCCGAGAACGAGACCAAATACGGAGACATCCCATCATGCACTACGCCCCACCGGCGGCCCTGCGGGCGCCCGCGCTGGACCAGGAAGCCCGGATGTTCCGCAAGCTGAATATGCGGATCATTCCCTTCCTCTTCATCTGCTATGTCGTTGCCTATCTCGACCGGATCAACATCGGCTTCGTCAAGCTCCAGATGCAGGACAGCCTGCAGTTGAGCGAAGCCGTCTATGGTCTGGGCGCGGGTATTTTCTTCATTGGCTACGTCTTGTTCGAGGTACCCAGCAACCTCGTGCTGAAGCGGGTTGGCGCTCGGCGCACGCTGTTCAGGATCATGGTGCTGTGGGGCATTGCCGGCTGTTGCATGGCGCTGGTCAGGACGCCGATGCAGTTCTATATCTGCCGCTTCCTGCTCGGGGTATTCGAGGCGGGCTTCGTCCCGGGAGCGATCTACTACATCAATCGCTGGTATCCCAGCAGCCGACGCGGCGCCGCGCTGGGCGTATTCCTGTCCGGCATTCCGATTGCCGGCATGGTTGGTGGACCTCTGTCGGGTCTGACGATGACCTATTTCGATGGGGCGCTGGGCTGGGCGGGATGGCAGTGGACCTTCGTCGTCCAGGCGATCCCGGCGATCCTGCTCGGTGTCGCTGCATTTTTCCTGCTCAACGACGAGATCCGCGACGCGCGCTGGCTGACGCCTGGCGAGCGCGAACTGCTGCAAGGCCTGATGGCGAAGGAAGAGGCCGGCAACACGGCCCACGGCTCGGGAGCTGTCGAGCTGCGCGACGTCCGTGTCTACCTGATGGCCATCGCCTACATGGCCTTCATCTGCGGCACCTATACGCTGAGCTTCTGGCTGCCGACCTTGCTCAAGAACGCGGGCGCAGCCACCGCCCTGCAGGCCGGCCTCTATTCGGCCATCCCGTTCGGACTGGGTGCGATCGGCATGGTACTGCTTTGCCGCCGATCCGACCGCAAGATGGAGCGCCGCTGGCATACCGCGATGGCGGCGGTGGTCGGCGCCATCGCGCTCGCGCTGATCCCCTTTGCCCCCAATACGCTGGCCTTTGCCTGCCTGTTGCTGACTGTCGGCACCACCACCATCTACGGAACCGTTCCACTCTTCTGGGCCATGCCGACCGATTACCTTGCCGGCTCTCCAAGTGCCGCCGGTACGCTGGCCTTCATCAACAGCATCGGGCTGGTTGGCGGCTTCGTCAGTCCCATTGTCCTGGGTGCCATCAAGGACGCCACCGGCAGCCTGAACGGGGGTCTGTACGCGACCAGCGCCCTTCTGGTCCTTGGCGCCGTCCTGCTGCTTGGCGGCGTGTCGGAACAACACCTGCGGCGCCGCACGGCAACCCGGTAGCCACGGCTCTTCGATGCGATCACAATCGTCCCAACGTCCGGCACGACCCGCGTGCCAGGCGCCCACCTGGAGAACCCCGATGCTGCACGGAACCTTTCGCTACCTTGCGCTGGAGCGCGTGCATTACGGCAAGCCGGCGCGGCAGGCGATCGTCGAAGAAGCGGACGCGCGGCGTGCCGGCCGGGTGGTCGTCGTCACCAGCCGAACCCTGAACCGGAGTACCTCAATGGTTTCCGACGCCATGGCGGGCCTTGGCAGCCGGGTCGTACACGTCTTCGACCATTGTGTCGAGCACACGCCCCGCGAGTCGGTACTCGAGCTTGCCGGCGTATTGCGCGACAGCCACGCCGATCTGGTCGTCACCATCGGCGGGGGTACCGCGATCGATACCGTCAAGGTCGCCCTGGTCTGCCTTGCGGAGAACGTGCGGTCGGTCGAGGCGTTCGATCGTTGTCATGTGAAAGTCGACGCCGAGGGTCGCCGCATCGTGCCCGATCTCGCGGCCCCGCCTTGCCGCCAGATTGCCGTCCCGACCACGCTGTCGGCTGCCGAGTTCAGCGACCTGGCAGGCTGCACGGACTTGCGCAGCGGACAGAAGCACCATTACACCGCGGGCCTGATTGGGCCGGCAGCCGTCATTCTGGATCCGGCCATGACGTTGCATACGCCGGATTCGCTATGGCTATCGACCGGCATTCGCGCCCTCGACCATGCCGTCGAATCGCTCTGCTCGATCGAGCCACAACCCCTGATCGACGCGACCTCCCTGCGAGGCGTTGAACTGCTGGCCCCGGGGCTGCTGCGCAGCAAGGCGGCACCCGACGACCTTGCCGCCCGCCTGGACTGTCAATTGGCGGTCTGGCTCGCCAGCACCGGCATCAATCGCGTTCCGTATGGCGCAAGTCACGGCATCGGCCACGTGCTGGGTGCGTTGGCCGGCGTCCCGCACGGGATCACGTCGTGCGTCTTGCTGCCGGCGGTACTCCGGTACAACCGTGAAGCCACCGAGGCGGCGCAACGCCAGCTGGCCCGTGCATTGGGCGATGCGAATGCGGACCCTGCCGCCTTGCTGTCCGGGCTCATCACAGCGCTTGGATTGCCCACGCGACTTCGTGACGTGAACGTAAGCCGGGATCAGTTCCACGATATTGCAGCCAGGGCGCTGCAGAACCCCTGGGTGCGATCCAACCCGCGCCCGGTCGGCCGCCCCGAGCAGGTGATGGAGATCCTGGAGGCGGCATGGTGACGCGCGATGGGAAGACGGAATCGACCGCTTTCCCACACAGCGCATGTTCGGCGCGCGGTTGAGCGTGAGGCCGGCCGGGTCTTCACGCAGATGCTATCCGTCGTTGCGGCCGTCGCTGCCTCCGCGGCCGCCTCCGACCCGGCCCCGGGCGCGAATCTCCCTCATTGGAGCAGGACCTCGCCTGGTTGCTCGAGCGAACTGCCCAACTCCGGCCGGGGATGGCATCCGCTCTTCCCCGGCACGGCCGTTGGTCAGTAGCCCAGCGCGCAACCGTCCTTGCGATGGTCGGAAGCGCCAAGCAAAGCCCCGTTTTCCCAATCGATGCGGATGGCCTGGGCGCCGCCGATTGCTGCCTGGCCAGGCTGGACGAAGGCGTAGCCGCGCCGTTCCAGCTCTTCTCGCGTGGCAGACGGCAAGGTCGCTTCGCATTCCACGGAGTGGGTGCCGGGGATCGGGAATAGGCGCGGAAGCTCGTTCGCGGCCTGGATATCAAGGCCGTAGTCGATTACCTTGGACAGGAAATGCGCATGGCCCATTGCCTGGTAGTGGCCGCCCATGACGCCGAATACCAGTTCGACACGGCCATTGCGCGTCGCCATTCCCGGGATGATCGTATGCAAGGGGCGCTTGCGCGGCCCGATGCAGTTCGCGTGCCCCTTGGCCAGTTCGAAGCTCTGGCCGCGATTGTGAAACAGCACACCCGATTGCGGCGCCATCAGACCCGATCCAAATGGATGGAAAATCGAGTTGATGAAGCTGGCGCAGTTCCGGTCCTTGTCAACCACGCAGATGTAGACCGTGTCCTTGTGCTCGGCCGCGGTGGATTCCGCCTTGTTGCCAAGGCGTTCCGGGATGACGCCTGCACGCAATGCCGCGGCCAGTTCTTCCGACAGCAGATAGTCGACATCGACATCGCCGAAGCGAGGATCGGCCAGCAAGATGTCCCGGACCTGATACGCCATCCGTGTCGCATCGATCTCGAGCTGGAGCCGGTCCGCGGACAGCGGATCGTCCCCCGGCTTGTGTCCCTGCAGGATGTTGAGCAGCAGCAGCGCAATGATGCCCTGGCCCGGCGGCGGGCATTCGTGAATTTCGAAGTCACGGAATTTCGCCTTGACCGGCGCGACAAATTCGCCGCGATAGCTGGCGAAGTCATCGAGGGAATGGGCGCCGCCCTTGCTGCGCAGGTAGCCGACCATCTCTTCCGCGATCGGGCCTTCATAAAAGGCGCTTCGCCCTTGCTGCGCGATCGCGCGCAGCGTGGCACCCAGGCGCGGCTGGCGGTGGACCTGGCCGGCGCGCGGCGCCTGGCCCTCGATCAGCATCAGTGCGGCGGCCTCCGGGGTCGCCCTCAACAGATCGGCCTGCATGGCCCAGTCCGTCGCCGTGCGCGGCGCCACCACATAGCCGTCCTCGGCGAAGCGAATCGCCGGCTCCAGGATCTGCGACAGCGGCAGGTTGCCGAAGCGGTCGCGCAGCGCGGTCCACGCGTCGACCGCGCCTGGCACGGTGACCGCATGCGGCGACTGCCGGGGGAGGTGCCGGCGCCCGCCCTGGTCGACCAGCTCGTCCATCGGGATCGCCTGCGGCGCCCACCCTGCGCCGTTATAGGCGAAGATTTCGTCCGTGCCGCCCTGGCTGTAGAGCGCGAAGCAATCGCCGCCGATGCCGGTCGAACCGGGCTCGACCACGCATTGCACCGCGCAGGCCGCTATCGCGGCGTCCATGGCATTGCCGCCGGCCTCGAGTACGCGCACCGCGGCGAGCGTCGCGGACGGGTGCGAGGTGGCTGCCATACCGTTGCGGGCCATTACTACCGAGCGGCCCGGCTTCTGAAAATCACGCATTGCCTTTCCTTTTATTGAAGCGTCACGCCCGACTGCTTCACCAGCTTTTCCGTGCGCGGAATCTCCGCGTCGACCATCGCGCGGAAATCGGCCACGCTGCCGCCGCGCGGTTCGGCGCCCGTGGTAGCCAGCTTGGCTCGGAACGTAGGGTCCTGCAGCAGCTTGTTGATCGATGTATTGAGCTTGGCGACGATCTCGGCCGGCGTGCCCTTGGGCGCGACGATGCCGTACCACGGCGCGATATCGAATCCGGGGTAGCCCTGCTCCGCAATGGTCGGAATCTCGGGCGCCATGGGCGAACGCTTGTTGTTCGACATGCCCAGCGCGCGCAGCTTGCCGGCCTTCACATACGGCAGGCCCGTCATGATGGTGTCGAAGTACATCGACACCTGTCCCGACAGCAATGCCGGAATGGCTTCACCGGCGCCCTTGTAGGGGATGTGCACGATATCGATGCCCGCCATCGCCTTGAGCATCTCGCCGGCGATATGCGACGTGGTACCAGCACCGAACGAGGCGTAGCTCAGCTTGCCGGGATTGGCCTTGGCATAGGCGACCATTTCGGCCAGATTCTTGAACGGCAGCGACGGATGCGACAGCAGGATGTTCGGCGTGAACGCCACCACGGCCACCTTCTCGAAGGCATCCGGATCATAGGACAGCTTCTTGTAGAGGAAGCGGTTGGTGACCATCGACGCCGGGCCCGACATCAACAATGTATAGCCGTCGCCCGGCGCGCGTGCTGCCGCTTCGCTGCCGATCATCGCCGCCGCGCCGGGGCGGTTCTCGATGACGAAGCTCTGGCCGTACTCCTTGCCCAGACCCATGCCGAGCTGGCGCGAGATCAGATCGGTGGCAGACCCGGCCTGAAACGGCACCACGATACGCACCGGCTGGCTCGGCCAGTTGCCCGGGCCTTGGGCTTGCGACAGCGAAGGCGCCACGAGCGCGGCGACCGTGGCCGTCAGCGTGGCGGTGGTCTTGATGATGCTGCGGATGGAACGACTCTGCATTACTTGTTCTCCTGGTTCGAATTCATGCCGCCTTCACGGCGGCGGCATTGCGCAATCCGTTGCGCAAGGCCCGTGCCACCATGAATCCGGCGTCTCCTGGTCACGGCTGTCCCGCCCCCGTGTTTTTGATCACGTTGACCCTTGTTGCGCACCGCGAGGGTTCCGTCTCGCGGTGGCTGCCCCCAATTTGGTGTCAGCCGCTCGGCCCGTGCACCGCATCCGTGCGAGCGTGGCGAGCTTCCCCTTCGAGGTCGCCCGTGCCGAAGCCGGGCAGCCAGGCAAGGGGACCGCAATGGCCCCCTCTCCGGCTCAGCTCACATCCATGCAGAGGTACTTCATCTCCAGATACTCATCGATGCCGTGCTGCGAACCTTCGCGGCCCAGGCCCGACTGCTTGATGCCGCCGAACGGCGCCACCTCGTTGGAGATCAATCCGGTGTTGATGCCGACCATGCCGTACTCGAGCGCCTCGGCCACGCGCCAGATGCGCGTCAGATCGCGGGAGAAGAAATACGCGGCGAGGCCGAACTCGGTATCGTTCGCCATCGCCACCACCTCGTCGTCGCTGTCGAAGCGGAACAGCGGCGCCACCGGTCCGAAGGTTTCTTCTCGCGCTACGCGCATCGACGCCGTGGCGCCGGTGAGCACGGTGGGCTCGAAGAACGTCCCACCGAGCGCATGGCGCTTGCCGCCGGCGGCAAGGCTGGCCCCCTTTGCGATGGCATCGGCGATATGCGCCTCCACCTTCGCCACCGCGTCGGCGTCGATCAGCGGGCCTTGGGTGACGCCGGCCTCCACGCCGTGGCCGGGGCGCAGCGAAGCGACCGCGGTCACCAACTTGCGGGCGAGCTCGTCATAGACCTTGCCGTGCACGTAGATGCGATTGGCGCAGACACAGGTCTGGCCGCTATTGCGGAACTTCGAGGCGATGATGCCCTCGACGGCCCGATCGAGATCGGCATCGTCGAAAACGATCAGCGGGGCATTGCCGCCGAGCTCCAGCGACAGCTTCTTGATCGTGCCGGCGCATTGGGCCATCAGCAAACGGCCGACCTCGGTCGACCCCGTGAAGCTGAGCTTGCGCACCGCTGCGCTGTTGCACAGTACGCCACCGATCTGCACCGGATCGCCGGTGATGACCTGCAGCACACCGGCCGGCACGCCTGCGCGCTCGGCGAGGACGGCAAGCGCCAACGCCGTCAGCGGCGTCTGCTCGGCGGGCTTGACGATGATGGTGCAGCCGGCGGCCAGCGCGGGGCCGACCTTTCGCGTGATCATCGCCGCCGGGAAATTCCACGGCGTGATGGCGGCGCACACGCCAACCGGTTGCTGCAACACCAGCAGCTTCTGGTCTGCCCGCGGGCTGGCGAGTACTTCGCCGTTGATGCGCTTGGCCTGCTCCCCGAACCACTCCAGGAACGACGCGGCATAGCCGACTTCACCGCGCGCCTCGGCCAGCGGCTTGCCCTGCTCCGCCGTCATCAGCCGGGCAAGGTCTTCCTGATGCTTCAGCATCAGCTCGGCCCAGCTGCGCAGTATGACGGCGCGCTCCTTGCCGGTACGCGCACGCCAGGCAACCAGCGCGCGCTGCGCAGCCTCGACTGCCTGCATCGCTTCCGCGCTGCCGGCCTTGGGCACGGTCCCCAGCGTTTCGCCGGTGGCGGGGTTGATCACGGCAATGGTGTCGCCGCTTGCCGCATCGCGCCAGCCGCCGTCGAGCAGGCAGCGCGCTCGCAGCAGCGATGGATCGTTCAGTTGCATGCCAGTGTCCCCTCAGGCCGATTGCGCGGAAGACGCCGCGGTCAGCGCGTCGGTCAGCACCGCCAATGCCGCATCGAACTGCGCTTGCGGGATGGTGAGCGGATAAAGGAAGCGGATCACGTTGCCGTGCGTGCCGCAGGTCAACAGGATCAGGCCTTGCTCCAACGCGCGCTGCTGGACGCGACGCGCGTGTTCGGCGCTCGGCAGGCCGGTGGCCGGATCGACGAACTCCGCAGCGACCATCGAGCCCAAACCTCGCACCTCGGCCAGCGCGGGGCACTTCGCGCGCGCGGCCTGCAGTTGGGATTGCAGCTGGCGGCCCAGGGCTTCGGCGCGATCGCACAGGGCTTCGTCGGCGATGACATCGATCACCGCATGTGCAGCCGCGACGGCCAGCGGGTTGCCAGCGTAGGTTCCGCCCAGCCCGCCGGGCGCCGCGGCATCCATGATCGCCGCGCGTCCGCAGACCGCCGACAGCGGCATGCCGCCGGCCAGGCTCTTGGCCATGGTCATCAGATCCGGCTGCACGTCGTAATGCGACATCGCGAAGAGCTTGCCGGTCCGCGCAAAGCCGGTTTGCACCTCGTCGGCGATCAACAGCATGCCGTGCTGGTCGCACAGCTTGCGCAGGCCGCGCATGAAGTCGGCCGGAGCCGGATGGAAACCGCCCTCGCCTTGCACCGGCTCGATGATGATGGCCGCTACCCGCTGCGGGTCGATATCGGTCTTGAACAGGCCTTCCAGTGCTTGCAACGCCTGTGCGGTACTGACGCCGTGCAGCGCACTGGGGAACGGCGCGTGATAGATGTCCGAGGGGAACGGTCCGAAGCCGACCTTGTACGGCGAAACCTTGCCGGTCAGCGCCATGCCCAGCAGCGTGCGTCCGTGGAAGGCGCCGCCGAAGGCGATGACGCCCGGACGGCCGGTATGCGCGCGCGCGATCTTGATGGCGTTCTCGACGGCCTCGGCGCCGGTGGTGAACAACGCGGTCTTCTTCAGCCCCTCGATCGGTGCCAGGCTGTTGATGCGCTCGGCCAGCGAGACATAGCTCTCGTAGGGGACGATCTGGTAGGCGGTATGCGTGAACCGCTCGAGTTGGTCCGCCACAGCCTGCATCACGCGGGGATGGCGATGGCCGGTATTGAGCACGGCGATGCCGGCGGAGAAATCGGTATAGGCGCGGCCTTCCACGTCCCACAACGTCGCGTTCTCCGCGCGCTCGGCATAGAAATCGCACATCACGCCCACACCGCGCGGGGTCGCCAGGGCACGGCGTTGATTCAGTTCCAGGTTCTTCATGTCAAGGGTGCAATCGGATGAAAGCGCGGCGGATGCCACGCGTCGAAGGGAATTTCATCCGGAATTGGCGCTACAATCGAGTTCCGCTTTTGCAAATCCGATGGTGCCAATTGCGTTCGATCTGCGCCGATCTCCTGCTGCAACGACTCGGCCCCGGTGGCATCGATGCCCTCGGAAAGCCGCTCAATCGCGGCCTTTACGATTGCATCCGCGGGGCGATCCTGGAGGGCGACCTGGCGCCCGATACGCGACTGCCTCCCTCGCGCGATCTGGCCGCCGAGATGAAGTTGTCGCGCAATACGGTGATGTTCGCGTACGAACAATTACTGGCCGAGGGTTATGTCCGCGCACGCATCGGCAGCGGGACCTTCGTCGCCTCCACCGCTCCAGAGGCCTACCTCAACGTGGCTCGCTCCACGCCCCGCCAGGCGCCCGCTGCCGCCATGCCGGGCTTGTCGCCGCGGGGCGCGCGTCTGTTAGCAGAGGCGTCGGCTTCGTCGACCCAGTGGGGCGCCTTCATGCCAGGCGTTCCGGACGTAACCCGTTTCCCGCATCGGCGTTTCGCGCAAATATCGGCGCGACTGTGGCGGCAGCCTCGTCCCGATTGGCTCAGCTATGGCGCGGGTGGCGGCCTGCCTGCGCTTTGCGAAGCCGTCGCGGCGCATCTTCGCGTCGCGCGCTCGGTGCGGTGCGAGTCAGATCAGATTCTCATCACCGAGGGCATCCATCAGGCCATCGACCTGGTGGTGCGATTACTGGGGTCGCCGGGTGACCGGGCCTGGGTCGAGGAACCTGGCTATTGGGGCATCCGGAGCGTGCTGCAGATGAACGGGATCGGCATGATGGCGAGGCCGGTCGATGCCGAGGGATTGACGCTGCCGATTCAGCGGGAGCGTCGTGGCGGAGGTTCTCGCGCGAGACAAGACGCCGGTCCACCGCGCTTCATCTTCGTGACGCCTTCCCACCAGTATCCGCTCGGCGTGGTGATGAGCCTGGCGCGGCGGCGTGCATTGCTGGAATTCGCGCGTCAGCACGGCAGCTGGATCGTCGAGGACGACTACGACAGCGAATTCCGCTTCTCGGGGCAGCCCATTCCATCGCTGCAAGGAATGGAGCAGGACGCGCCGGTGATCTATATCGGCACCTTCAGCAAGACGCTCTACCCGGGGTTGCGGATGGGCTATGTGGTGGTGCCGCGCACGCTGGCCGGCGCCTTCCAACGCGGCCATGGCGAGCTTTATCGGGCCGGCCACCTGATGACACAAGCGGCGGTGGCCGAGCTGATGCAATCGGGCGAGTATGCCGCCCACATTCGCCGCATGCGGCTGCTCTACGCAAAACGGCGCAGCATCCTGGCACGATTGATAGAACGGTATCTGGGGGCGGACGCGCTGCACGAGTACGGCAGCAATGCCGGCTTGCATCTGGTGCTGCGCCTGCCCGACAGCAGCGACGATGCAGCCATTGCGGAAGCAGCACGCCAGCGCGGCATCATCGTGCGGCCGGTGTCTCGCTATTTCCTCGGCAAACCGGCGCAGCGCGGCCTGCTGTTGGGCTATGCCTGCGTGCCCGAGGAAAACATCGGGCCAGCCTTCGAGGTGTTGTTGGCGTGTGTGTTGGAGGCACGTCGGCGCTCGTAGGGGTGGATTCGGCATAAAAGGCCAGCGTCTTGCGCAGGCGTTCCAGGCCAGTACGGCTTCGCCAATCGTATGGCGCAGCGTCTCCATCGCTGCGCGCGGCCCACGGCTCCGCGCCGCGCGGGTGCGTCCACCTCCGAGATGCCAACTTTCTGGCCCTCCGCTTGTTGGACAGGCCACATAGCATCGAACCTTGCCGACATCCACTGGGGCGCTCTTCGCGATCGTGTGGGCAAGCACGAACGTTGAAGCGCAGCACCCGGTGACGGTTTGCTTTCCTGTGCGCACTTCAGTGCCGGTTGCTTTTCCGACGTGTTGCGCAACGATCGCGCGTGCCCAGGCGCCGAGAAACGATGCGGCGTAGCCCAGGCGCCAGCGGAAACTGGTGAATGCGCTCGCCTCGCCTTTGACCTGTTCAGTCGCTCCGTCCTGCGGGCGCGCCCGGCGCCGCCGTATCAGCGGATGGCGACAGGATTCACGTTGACCTGCGTCGAACCGACATAGCGCGGTTGCCCCAGCACGAACAGGAATTCCCACGCCTTGTCACGCACCAGTGCGCGGCTGTCGATCAGCTCGAGGTTATAGATGCCACGCTTGGCCAGCATGAACTGATTGACCGGAAACTCTTCGCCGCTCGGATCAGGGTACACCTCGGAGGCCCAGGTGTCGCCACCGAACGCCACGATGCCCTGGTCGGCGAGCCAGCGCGCCGCTTCCATGCCGATGCCCGGTTCCACGTCGAGGAACTGCTTGTCGTCCTTGCCAATCAGCTCAAGCCATCCGGTGTGAAACAGCACGACGTCGCCTTTGCGCAGCGTGACGCCCTGGCGCTTGAGCACCGCCTGGATATCGGCAACCTTGAATTCCGTTCCGCCTGGCACGATGGCCTTGCCATAGTGGGCGGTCATGTCCAGCACCACGCCCCGCGTGACGATCGGCGGTACCTTTTCCACGCCGAGCTTCTTCACGCCCTCCACCGTGACAATGTCCGCCGCGCGATTGCCGTTGTAGTAGACGTTGTCGATACCGATATGCCCGATGCCATTGAGCTGGGTGCCGACGCCGGTCCATGCCACGGCGAGCTCATCATTGAAGGTAAAGCGGTTCGGCCCGAGGGTCTGGCCGGCCTGCTCCCCGGGCTGGATGTTGTACAGCTTGAAGCTGCGATGCCGGAATGCGGGCAGATTCTTGCTGACCGGAACGCCGAGCGCATAAGTCTTTCCGGTCTTGATCAGACCGGCGGCCTGCCTGACGACGTCGGGCGTCAACAAGTTGGCCGCGCCGATTTCATCGTCCGGCCCGAACTGCGAGGGATACCAGTCGGCCGCCCATGCACCGTGAGCCGTTGCCGCCAATATCACCGCCATCGCAATCCCGCGCTTTGCTTTCATCGTGTTCTCCGCTGTCTGACGATCGAATCACGATTTTGCTCGGACGCTCCATGCGAAAAAACCGGCGCGACTGCGAAAGACCTTTGAATCGTACGCAAGGGTGGAGCGATCAGTTTCCCTTCGGCATCGGCAAGTTCAACCGCGGCCATCGGAAGCACCGACCGACTCGCCACTACCGAGGGCGGAAAACGCATGGATTCCCGGCATAGCGCAATCGCACGCGGTACATCAATCGTCCGAAGCAGCATGTACCAACGCGCCGTTTCCACGGGGATACGGCAGCCCCGCCGGTCCCAGGAATGCCGGCGCCAGACCAGATAGCTGCTCGGCCGCTACCCGCAGTGCCGGCAGTATTTTCTTGACTGCCTGTTCGCGGCTGACTTCGGCCGACAGCAAATTGGCGCTGAGTGCCGCCACCACATTGCGTTCCTCGTCCCGAACCGGAACGGCAAGTCCGCACACGTGCGGATCGAACTCACCGTCGACCCATGCATAGCCACTTCGCGCCACGCCCTGAAGTTCTTCGAGCAAGGCTTCCTTGCTCACCACAGTGCTGGGGGTCAGCGCAACCAGTTCGGCATGGTCGACGTAGTGGCGCAGGAACTCCGCGTTCTGAAACGCCAACAGCGCGCGGCCGGGGGCTGTGGCGTAAGCCGGCAACCGGCTGCCCATTCCCAGGCGCAGCGACATGATCTTTGGCGACGGGATGCGAAGCACGAACACGACCTCGTCGCCATCGAAGACGGCCAGCGCGCACGATTCGCCGATCTCCATGCACAGATGTTCGAGCGTTCGCTGCGCATGCCCCCAGAACGGCAACGACGTCAGATAGGTCAGCCCCAGATTCAGAATCTTCGGCGTCAGTCGGAAGCCCTTGTCCCCGGCCGTAGCGAAACCGAGTTCGCACAGGGTAAGCAGGACCCGACGCACGACCGTGCGTGGCAGGCCCGTGGCAGCGGAGACGCTGGCCACCGTATGCGTTGCGCTTTGCCCCATTGCCTCGATGACGGCCAGGCCGCGGGCAAACGAGCGGATAAAACCTTCGTTGTCTGGATTCGCCATGGAGCGTGATTTTCCTCTAGTTGGCGGTCGAAGCCCATTCAGGCGCCGTTGACAGTCGGCGCAAAAGCGTCTTAAATAACCGCAGAGCGGATGATATTGTCCGCCAGGCGGACGGTCAAGAGAACCGGCGCATACGATAACGAAGGAGACAACCTTGAAGCTATGGACACTTCTGCGGGTGGCCGTGCCGTCGGTCGCCTTGATCATCCCTACCCTCGCCGCCGCTCAATCGCCGGCCTTCGATCCGGTCAAGCCTTTGCGGATCATTGCGCCCAGCTCTCCCGGCGGCATCCTGGATCTGACGAGCCGGCTGATCGGCAAATCGCTGAGCGATCGACTGAAGCAGCCGGTCGTGATCGAGAACGTGCCCGGCGCGGGTGGTGTGCTTGGCATCCAGGCGATGCTGAGAGCGGCGCCCGACGGACATACCCTGGTGATGGGCAGCCTTGGACCAAACGCGGCGAACTATGCGCTGCATGACAAGCTGCCCTACGCCTTCGAAGACCTGGCACCGGTCGCACACGTGCTGTCGATGCCTGACGTGGTAGTGGTGAACCCCAAGCTGCCGGTCGGCACCATCGCCGAATTGAAGACGTATGCCGCGTCGACCCCGAAGGGCCTGTCCATGGCGGTATCGACCAGCGGCTCCTCCGGGCACCTGGCCGGAGAACTGCTGAAGTTGCACACAGGCACCCCCGCCGTCAGTGTGGTGTACCGCGGCGCCGCTCCAGCGCTGACCGACCTGGTTGCCGGCCAGGTCGACTTCATGGTCGACAACCTGATCACCGCCCTGCCGCTTATTCGCGCGGGCAAGCTCCGCCCCATCGCGGTCACGACGCGCGAACGTAGCCCCGAACTGCCGGACACGCCGACCATGATGGAGCTCGGCTACAAGGACTTCGACGTATCGGTCTGGCTGGGCCTGTTCGTCTCGTCAAAGACGCCGCCAGCCGTGGTGCAAGCGCTGAACGCTGAGATCAACAAGGTCCTGGCCGAGCCCGCCGTGCGGCAGCAATTGGCCCAGCAGGGCGGCAAGGCGACAGGCGGCAGCATCAAGGAATTCGATGCCTTCGTGCGCGCTGAAAAGGCGCGATGGGCGCAGGTCATCAAGACCAGCAACATCAAGGTCGATTGACGCAGCCATCCCAACCGGCCTGGAACGGCAGAGCAGCCGCCAACACCCCTCCCGCGTGCGCAGTGCATCAATCCATCCAGAACAGGAATACGCCATGAAGGACAAAGTCATCGTTGTCACCGGAGCGGGCAACGGAATCGGCCGCGCCATTGCCCTGATGCTCGGCCGGCACGGCGCCCGGGTCGTCGTCAACGACCTCGGCTCCAGCGGCGCCGGCGAAGGAAGCGATAGCGGCCCAGCGAGCGAAGTGGCCGCGCAGATTCGTCAGGCCGGCGGCAAGGCGGTGCCTGACAACCACTCGGTCACGACCGCCGACGGCGCGCAAGCCATCGTGCATACCGCGATCGACAGCTTCGGCAGGATCGATGGCGTGATCAACTGCGCAGGCATTCTGCGCGATCGCATCTTCCATCGTATGTCCGAGGACGAATGGCGCGGCGTGCTGGATGTTCACTTGAATGGCTGCTTCTTTGTCAGCCGGGCCGCAGCGCCGCATTTCAAGGAGCAGCAAAGCGGCACCTTCGTGCATATGACCTCCGCCGCAGGACTGGTCGGCAACTTCGGCCAGGCCAACTACGCCGCCGCCAAGCTCGGCATCGTCGCGCTCTCGAAATCGATTGCGCTCGACATGGCCCGATTCAACGTGCGCTCGAACTGCATCGCCCCCTTCGCGTGGAGCCGGCTGATCGGCACGCTGCCGAGCGAGACCGAAGCCGAGAAGGCGCGGCTGGAGCGGATGCAGTCGATGCAGCCGGAACAGATCGCGCCCGTGGCCGTATTCCTGTCGAGCGACGCGGCCGCCGATGTCAACGGCCAGGTGCTGACCGTGCGCGGCAACGAGCTGATCGTCATGAGCCAGCCGCGCCCGGTGGCCTCCATTCATCGCTCGGAAGGCTGGACTCTGGAGACGCTGGCGGAACATGCCGTGCCCGCGATTCGGCGTGCCTTCACCCCGCTGGAGCGCTCGCCCGAGGTGTTCTGCTGGGACCCGGTTTGAGGAGCATCAGCATGGCCATCGACTACCCGATCTTGCGGCAATGGAAGTTCCCCGAACAGGTCTCTTCCTATGACGAGACCGATTGCATCCGCTATGCGCTGAGCCTGGGGATCGCGAGCGACCCGCTCGACGAGGAAGATCTTCGCTTCGTCCACGAGGACGCCCTGCGGGTGGTGCCCACCTTCCTTGCCACGGTCGGCGCGCCGGGCGCCTGGGCCGCGGATCCGCGCACCGGCATCGATTGGCTCCAGATCCTGCATGGGGAGCACCGGATGCGGTTCCATGGCGCGATTCCAGGCACAGGCCAGGTGCGCAGCCGGACCCGCATCACGCGGGTGGTCGACAAAGGGCCCGGCAAAGGCGCCCTGGTGGTGACCGAGCGCACCGTCACGGACTCGGCCAGTGGCGCACTGCTCGCCACGATCGAGCATGTCTCGTTCTGTCGGGCCAACGGGGGTTTTGCCACATCGACCCACCCCGGGGACGCGCCGCTCGATGCGCTGCCGGTCGTCCCGGCGAGCGAGCCCGACATGGCGATGGAAATGCCGACCCTGCCCAGCGCCGCGGTGCTGTACCGACTCAACGGAGACCGCAATCCCATTCATGTTCTGCCCGGCGCAGCGCGCCAGGCGGGCTTCGATCGCCCGATCCTGCATGGACTGTGCACCTACGGCATGGCGGCGCGTGCACTGATCAGAGTGGCATGCCAGGGCCAGCCTGGCCGACTGGGCAGCCTCGCAGCGCGATTCTCCGCCCCGGTTTTTCCGGGTGAAACGCTGCGCGCCGAGATGTGGAAGGTCGGCGAGCAGGTGCGCTTTCGCATGGTGGCAAAGGAACGAAATGCCGTCGTCCTGAGCCACGGCGTGGCGGATCTGCGCCTCTAGAACTCCCCATTGGAAGCCAAGGAAACGCCTATGTCACCGCTCGAACAGTACGCGAAGCAGATGCCGGACCGAACCGCTTACCGGATGGTTCCCTCCGGCCAGGAGGTGAGCTGGAGAGAGCTGGAACGGCGCTCACGCCGATGCGCGGCAGCCTTGCTGGCATCGGGCCACCGCGTCGGCGACGGCATCGCCGTGCTGCTGGAAAACCACGTCCGCTACTTCGAGATCCTGTGGGCGGCACACCGGATTGGCCTGTACTACACCACCATCAGCCGCCACCTGAAGGCCGATGAAGTCCGCTACATCCTGAGCGACTGCAATGCAAAGACCGTGTTCTGCTCTGCGCATACTCGCGGCGATCTGCCCGCGGGCGCGCTCGAGTCGATGCCGCTGAACCGGGTGTTGGTCGATGGACAGGCAAAGGGCTTCGCCACCTACGAGGAATGGCTGAACCAGATGCCGGAGGACATCGAGTTGCCGGACACCACCGAAGGCACGGATTTCTCGTATTCGTCCGGCACCACCGGCTTGCCCAAAGGCATCAAACGTCCACTGGCGGGCGCCAACAGCTTCTTCAATACCGCCTCGGATGTCCGCACCTGTTGGAAGACCTTCGACAGCAATACCGTCTACCTGTCGACCGCGCCCTTCTACCATACCGCGCCGGTACGCTGGAACATGGCCGTCATGCGCGCCGGCGGTACGTCCATATTGATGGAGAGGTTTGATCCGCTGATTGCGCTCGAGTCCATCGAGCGATACCGTGTCACTCATTCGCAATGGGTGCCCACCATGTTCGTGCGGCTGCTGCGGCTCGAAGCGGCCGAGCGCACGCGCCACGACCTGTCGAGCCTGCGCTATGCCGTCCACGCGGCCGCCCCATGCCCGGTAACGGTCAAGGAGCAGATGATCGACTGGTGGGGACCGATCCTCTACGAGTACTACAGCGGCACCGAGCTGGTCGGCCGCACTTCGCTGAGCTCCGAAGAGTGGTTGGCGCACAAGGGCTCGGTGGGGAAGCCGGAATTCGGTCAAGTCCACATCGTCGACGAAAGCGGGCGCGAGCTTGGCCCCGGTGAAACCGGCATTGTCTACTTCTCCGGCGGCAGTTCATTCACCTATCACAACGACCCGGAAAAGACCCGGCAGGTCTATAACGAGCGCGGATGGGCTACCTACGGCGATATCGGCCATGTCGATGCCGCCGGATTCCTGTACTTGAGCGACCGACTGTCGAACACGATCGTATCGGGGGGCGTCAACATCTATCCGCAAGAAGCGGAGAACGTGTTGATCACCCATGAGGCCGTAGCCGACGTCGCGGTGATCGGCGTGCCAAACCTCGAGTTCGGCGAGGAGGTCAAGGCCGTGGTCCAGCTGCGTGATCCGACGCGTGCCAGCGACGCACTGGCACATGAGCTGATTGCGCTGTGTCGCAGCCGCATTTCCAACATCAAGTGCCCGCGATCGGTCGATTTCGTTGCGGCCCTGCCGCGCTCCGAGACCGGCAAATTGCTCAAGCGGGTCGTCAAGGCGGCGTACTGGCCAAGCGACAGCCGCATTGCTCACTAAATTGCAGGCAAACCGATGTCTACACCCGACAAGCCCATTCGCACCCAGCAGCCGGTCTCCTACCATGCCGGGCGTGCGATGTTCACCGCGGACCACGAACTCTATCGCCGTAGCGTGGCCCGCTTCATTGCAGACCGCATCGCGCCCTTTCACGCCGACTGGGAGAACGCCGGCCTGGTGCCCCGCGAGGTGTGGCGCGAGGCCGGCAACGCCGGCCTGCTGTTGCCCGGCATCCCGGAGACCTATGGCGGCGGGGGCGGCGATTTCCTGTACAGCGCCATCGTCGTGGAGGAAATCGCGCGCGCCATGGTGACCGGCGTGACCGGCTTCACCACGCATTCGGAGAATGTCGCCCCCTATCTGCTGGAGTTCGGCACGCAGGCCCAAAAGGCGGAGCTTCTGCCGAAGATGGCGAGCGGCGACATCGTCGGTGCGCTGGCCATGACCGAACCTGGCGCCGGCAGCGACCTCAAGGCGATCCGCACCAGCGCAACGAGAACCGATGGCGGCTTTCTGCTCAATGGCCAGAAGACCTTCATCACCAACGGCTATCACGCCGACCGCGTGCTGGTGTTTGCCAAGGCCGATCCTGATGCCGGCGCGCGAGGCATCAGCCTGTTCTGCGTCGATACGACCGCGCCCGGCTTCAGCCGCGGGCGACTGCTCGACAAGCTGGGACAGAGGGCGCAAGACACCGCCGAGCTCTTCTTCGACAACGTCTTCGTGCCCGACGACATGCTGGTTGGCGAGCTCAATGCGGGTTTCGGCTATGCGATGAGCGGGCTGGTGCGAGAGCGGCTTCTGATCGCCCTGCGCTGCGCCACAGCCCTCGAAGTCTCGCTCGAATGGACGGTGGACTACGTGAAGCAACGGCGCGCCTTCGACAGGCCCCTGATCGACAATCAATTCATCCGCTTCCGCCTCGCCGAGATCAAGACGCACGCCTGCGCGACGCGCGCCTTCGTCGACAGCTGTCTCGCGCAATATCTCGATAGCACGCTGACGGCCGATGGGGCCGCCATGGCCAAGCTTTGGGCCAGCGAAGCGACCCGCGACATCGACGATCTGCTGCAGTTCTTCGGAGGCTATGGCTATATGCGCGAGTACCCGATCGCGCGGGCCTACACCGATGTCCGGCCCAACCGCATCTATGGCGGCTCGTCCGAGATCATGCGTGAAGTCATCGCCCGCGCGCTGTGAAAGCCGCCCCTTCCTACGGACCCCGACCATGAAGCCCTCCCTGTCACGCTCGATCGCCATCGCCGGTGTCGCCGAGTCGGATCTCGGCAAGGTGCCCGGCAAGACCGCAATCGAATTGCAGGCACAGGCCGCGCACGTCGCCCTGCGCGATGCGGGCCTTTCGTTGCGCGACGTCGATGGTGTGTTCGCGCATACCGATGACCGTTTCTCGGCGCTGCAATTGTCGGAGTACCTTGGTATCCAGCCGCGCCACGTCGACTCGACCAATGTCGGCGGCATGTCGAATCTGCTGCACGTCAGTCATGCCATCGCAGCCATTGCCGCCGGCATCTGCACGGTCGCGCTGGTCACCTATGGCAGCACGCAGCTGTCGGATGGTTCGCGCAAGGGCGGCGCAGTTGCCGCCGACAGCCCCGCCGCACCGCGCGGGCAATTCATCGCGCCCTACGGCCATCTCAGTCCGATCGGCTACTACGCCATGGTGGCGCAGCTGCACATGCATCGGTACGGAACCACGCTGCGCGATCTGGCGGAAGTGGCGGTGGCCGCCCGCCGATGGGCGCAACGCAATCCCAAGGCGTACCGCCGCGAGCCCACCTCGATCGAGGAGGTCATGGCCTCGCCCATCATCGCTTCGCCGTTACGCCAACGAGATTGCTGCCTGGTCACGGACGGCGGCGGCGCATTGCTTCTCGTGTCGGCCGAGCGGGCACGCGATCTGCGCAGCAAGCCGGTGTATGTGCTGGGCACCGCAGAATCGTTTTCCCACCACTACACGCCCTTCGGTACGGCAGACTGGCTCGACACCGGCGTTGCGCAAACGGCCGATGCCGCCTTCGCGATGGCTGGAGTCACGCGAAACGATATCGACGTCGTGCAGATCTACGACCATTTCACCATTGGCGTCATCCAGTCGCTGGAGGAACTCGGCTTTTGCAAGCGCGGAGAGGGGGGCAGCTTTGTCGCCGATGGCGCCCTGGCCCCAGGCGGCCGCTTTCCCATCAACACCTCGGGCGGCGGCCTTTCGTACGGTCATCCCGGCATGTTCGGCATCTTCCTCATCATCGAGGCCGTCCGTCAGCTGCGCGGCGAATGCGAGGAGCGGCAGCTGCCACGGACCGAACTGGCGCTGTGCCACGCTCCGGGCCTCGTGTTTTCGTGCAACACCACGATGATCCTGGGAGTTTGAATATGGTCGATGCGAACCGCCCTCTTCCGCAACCGACGGAACTGACACAGCCGTACTGGTCCGCGGCCAATGAAAACCGGCTCGTCATGCAGTGCTGCGATGCCTGCGGCCGTTGGCAATTCTATCCACGTCCTTTCTGCCTGCATTGCGAGTCAGACCAGATCCGCTGGAAGGATGTATCCGGCAGGGGGACGATCTACACCTTCACGATCAACTACCGCGCCCCCAACCCCTTCATGAAGGCGAGGCTGCCCTATGCGGTCGCCGTCGTCGATCTGGATGAAGGCGTTCGCATGGTGGCCAATATCGTCAACGCCGATCCGACTGACCTCGGCATCGGCAAGCGAGTGCGAGTGGCGTTCGAACGGGTGACCGAGGACATCGCGCTGCCCCAGTTCGAGCTGGAACGCTAGCGGTTCGCCGATGACGAGCTCCAGCGAACCGCGCGGCATGCTGGCCGGCCTGCGCATCGTCGAAATCTGTGCCATCGGCCCTGGACCCTTCTGCGCCATGCATCTGGCGGATCTGGGCGCGGATGTCATCGCCATCGAACGCCCGAACTCCGCGGCATCACCGTCCGGATATGTGTTGAACCGCGGGAAACGCTCGGTGGTCGTGGACCTGAAGACGGCGCAAGGGCGCGAGCTGGTGCTCTCGCTGGTCGAACACGCGGATGCGCTGATCGAGGGCATGCGGCCCGGCGTGATGGAGCGCCTCGGCCTCGGTCCCGAACCTTGTCACCAGCGCAATCCGCGCCTCGTCTACGGCCGGATGACCGGATGGGGTCAGACCGGGCCGATGGTCAACGCAGCGGGTCACGACAACAACTACATCGCGCTGTCAGGCGCCCTCTACTACGCCGGAACAGCGAGCGAGCCCCCATCCTCGCCGTTCACCATGGTCGGCGACGTGGGAGGCGGCGCGCTGTACCTTGCCGTGGGCATCCTTGCCGGCGTACTGAACGCCCGCGCCACCGGACAGGGTACGGTCGTGGACGCGGCCGTGGTCGACGGCTCGGCGCACATGCTGCAACTGTTGCTCTCGACACGGGCCAAGGGATACATCGATCCGGAACGTGGACGCAGCATGCATGACGGATCGCACTTCTACGCGACCTATCGATGCGCGGACGGCCGGTTCATCACGATCGGTGCCATCGAACCGCAGTTCTATGCCGAACTGCTCAGCCGTCTCGGGCTGGGCGACGACCCGAACTATCAGAGCCAGTGGCGGCGCGAAGACTGGCCTTGTCGCCAGCGCGAGATGGCTGCGCTGTTTGCCACGCGAACCCGCGACGCCTGGTGCGCGCTGCTGGAGGGCTCGGACGTCTGCTTCGCCCCCGTCCTGAGCCCCGACGAAGCAGCCAGACATCCCCACATTCGCGCGCGGCACGTCTACTTCGAGCGGGACGGTCGTCTGGAACCGGCACCCGCTCCGCGCTTCGATGGCCGGGTGGCAACGCCGGGCTGCGTTCCACGGCAAGATCAACACGGCGACGCCATCCGGCAAGCCCTGCACGAGGGCGGCGCGGAACGGGTGTGGCGCGTTCCATAGGCTTTCGGCCCATCTCCCAGCGGCCCAGGCGCTGTCAGCCAGTAATGCGCCCCCGGGACTTTGCAGATGCCTCCAAGGCGGTCGCCTTGCGCCCTAACACATAAACATCGTTTAAGTGTTCGGCCCGGACTTCTTGATTGTGGTGCCCATCGATCTTTACCACAATGGGCTTCAGTCTCACGTCACCGCATTGCCTGGCAGTCCTCCCAGGCATCTCCACCTTGGCCGCCATGAACGTCTTCGATTCCTGCATCGATCGTCAATCCGACCTCTACCGGCGCAACCGCGAACGAATGCTCGAGCTGCTCGGTGAAGTCGCTGCCCTCGAACAGCGCGCGGTCGACCGTTCCGCTCAAGCTGCCCCCAACTTTCATTCGCGAGGCAAGTTGCTGCCCAGGGAACGCCTCGCAGCCCTGCTCGACCCCGGGCAGCCCTTTCTGGAACTGATGAAGCTCGCCGGCTATTGCGGTATCGAGGATCCTGATGCCGCGACCAGCGTGCCAGGCAGTGCCATCATCGCTGGTATCGGCCGGGTAGCCGGTGTCGAAACCATGATCGTGGCCAACGATGCGGGCATCAGCGCTGGTGCCATGCAGAACCTGACAGCGCAAAAGGTAATGCGCTGCCAGGAGATTGCCCTTTCCTGCAAGCTTCCCTTTATCCAACTTGTCGAAAGCGCGGGCGGCAACCTGAAGAAGTACCGCGTCGAGCGGTTCGTCCATGGCGGGGGGATGTTCTATCAGTTGGCACGCCTGTCGGCAGCCGGCTTGCCGGTGATTTCCGTCGTGCACGGCGCATCGACCGCGGGCGGCGCCTATCTGCCCGGCTTGTCGGACTATGTCGTCATGGTCCGCGGCCAGGCGCGGGCTTTTCTTGCAGGGCCGTCGCTGCTGAAGGCGGCCACCGGTGAAATTGCCACCGAGGAAGCGCTGGGCGGCGCCGACATGCATGCCACCGTATCGGGATTGGCCGATTACGTTGCCGACAGCGACCGCGAGGCCATCGCACAGGCGAGGGACATCGTGCGCGCGCTTGGCTGGCCCGGGTCCGCATCGGCGCCGGCATGGCGGCCTCCCCGTTTCGATGCCGACGACCTGCTCGGGCTCATTCCCACCGATCCCCGCATGCCAGTGGAGATGCGCGAAGTCCTTGTACGGGTCACCGACGACTCCTGCTTGCACGAGTTCAAGCCAACCTACGGTCCGCAGACGGTATGCGCTTACGCTGCGATCCACGGCATCTCCATTGGAATATTGACGAACAACGGTCCGCTCGATGCCGCGGGCGCGGCGAAGGCGGCGGAGTTCATCCAGCTGTGTACGCAGCTCGGCAAGCCGATCGTCTTCCTGCAGAACATCACCGGTTTCGTGGTTGGCCGGGCGCACGAGGAGGCCGGCATCATCAAGCACGGCGCCAAGTTGATTCAGGCCCTGTCCAATGCCGCGGTGCCGCGTCTGACGGTGCTGTGCGGCGCCTCGTTCGGCGCCGGCAACTACGGCATGTGTGGACGGGCGTTCCACCCGGACTTCCTGTTCTCGTGGCCAAACGCGCGAACGGCCGTGATGGGCGGCGAGCAAGCCGCGATGACGATGCGGGTGGTTGCGGAGAACCGCGCGACGCGCCTGGGCCAGCCGATCGATACCGAACGGCTGGACGCGGAGAGCGCGAACATCGTCCGCACCTTCGAATCCCAATCTTCCGCGATATACACCAGCAGCCTGCTGCTGGACGACGGCGTGATCGACCCCCGCAGGACTCGCGAAGTCCTGGGCATTGCCCTGTCGGCTTGCGAGTCCGCCAGGACGCGGAAATTGCATCCGATGCAGTTCGGCGTTGCACGATTCTGAGGAGAAGACCCGATGTTTACCCATGAGCACCTTGCGCTGCAGAAGTCGGTTCGACAGTTGATCGAGAGGGAAATCGATCCCTACATCGAGGAATGGGAAGAAGCGGAGATCTTTCCGGCCCATGAAGTATTCAAGAAGCTTGGCAGGGCCGGCTTCCTCGGCATCAACAAGCCCGTGGCCTTCGGCGGCATGGGCCTGGACTACTCCTTCGAGATCGCCTTCTGCGAAGCGATTGGCGCCATCGGGGCCGGCGGGGTCGGCATGGCCATCGCCGTACAGACCGACATGGCGACGCCGGCGCTTGCCCGCTTCGGCAACGACGAGGTCCGTGATCTGTTCCTGAAGCCGTCGATCGCTGGCGACTTTGTCGCCTGCCTCGGCGTGTCCGAGGCGGGCGCCGGCTCCGACGTCGCCTCGGTCAAGACGACGGCTCGCCGTGACGGCGACGACTACGTCATCAATGGCTCCAAGATGTGGATCACCAACGCGACGCAGGCCGACTGGATGTGCCTGCTCGCCAATACCGGAGAAGGACCGGTCCATCGCAACAAATCGCTGATCTGTGTGCCGCTGAAGCAGGACAACGGCAAGCCCGCGCCCGGCATCACGATGCGCAAGATCAAGAAGGTCGGCATGTGGTCATCGGACACGGCGCAGGTCTTCTTCGATGATGTTCGCGTTCCCCGCCGCTATCTGATTGGCGAGGAAGGAATGGGCTTTACCTACCAGATGAAGCAGTTCCAGGAGGAGCGCCTCAGCGGTGCGACGCGCCGGGTCACCGCCCTCACCGACGTGATCAACGACACCATCGACTACACCAGGCAACGCATGGCGTTCGGCAAGCCGATTCTGGACAATCAGGCCGTGCATTTCCGGCTTGCGGAGCTGAAGACCGAAGTCGAACTGCTGCGTTCGCTGATCTATCGTGCCGCCGAGGTACACCGGGAAGGCGGCGATATGACCGAGCTCGCTTCGATGGCGAAACTCAAGGCCGGACGCCTGTGCCGCGAGGTGACGGACTCCTGCCTGCAGTACTGGGGCGGCATGGGATTCACCTGGGAGAACAGCGTATCGCGCGCCTGGCGCGACCTGCGACTGATCTCGATCGGCGGCGGTGCGGATGAAATCATGCTGACGATCATCTGCAAGCAGATGGGCATCCTGCCCGCTCGCGCCGCCTGACTATCGAACCGCCCCCAAGCGCGAGACACCATGCGATTCGATACCCTGTTGATAGCCAATCGCGGCGAGATCGCGCTGCGTGTGATACGAGCCGCCCGCGCACTCGGGCTGAGAACCGTCGCGACCTACTCGGACGCCGACGCGAAAGGTCGACATGTCCGCGAAGCGGACCTCGCCGTTCACCTCGGCCCACCGGAAGCGCACGCCAGCTACCGCAACATCGGCGCGATCCTGCGCGCCTGCGAGGTCAGCGGTGCGCAGGCGGTCCATCCCGGCTATGGCTTCCTCTCGGAAAACGCCGACTTCGCGCGGGCCGTCACGCAGGCCGGCTTGACCTTCGTCGGCCCCAGCGCCGAAGTCATCGCGCTGATGGGCAACAAGGCGCGCGCCAAGGAAGCCATGCAGTCCGCCGACGTGCCGACCGTCCCCGGTGGGCAAGGCATGCGCACCGAACGCGAAGCTGCTGCGCTGGCGCGCTCCATCGGCTACCCGGTCATCCTGAAGGCAGCGGCTGGTGGCGGCGGCCGCGGCATGCGGCTTGCCCATACCGAGGCGGAGCTGCTGGCGGTGTTGCCGCTGGCACGTTCGGAGGCCTCGGGCGCATTTGGCTCGGATGAGCTGATCATGGAGAAGGCAATCGTCGATGCCCGCCATATCGAGATCCAGGTACTGTGCGACACCGCCGGGAACTGCGTGCACCTGGGTGAGCGCGATTGTTCACTGCAGCGGCGCTATCAGAAGCTGGTCGAAGAATCGCCGTCGCCGGCGGTCGGCGCCGCCTTGCGCGAGCGCATGGGAGCGGTTGCAGTACGCGCCTGCCAGGCCATCGGCTACGTCGGCGCCGGCACGCTCGAGTTCCTGCTCCAGGGCGAGGACTTCTACTTCATGGAGATGAATACGCGCTTGCAGGTCGAGCATGGCGTGACCGAACTCGTCACGGGCATCGACCTGGTCCAGTGGCAGCTACGCATTGCACAGGGAGAGCCGTTGTCTTTGCGGCAGGAGGACGTCCGCTTTGCCGGACACGCCATCGAGTTGCGCATTTGCGCCGAGGATGCCGCCAATGGGTTCGTGCCACAGGTAGGTACCGTACGGGCTTGGCGCGAGCCGGGCACCATCCGTGTGGACAGCGCCCTGGAAGCGGGCATGGCAGTCAGTCCCTTTTATGACTCGATGGTGGCGAAGTTCCTGGCATGGGCTCCCGACCGGGCGCAATGCATCGCCAAGCTGGCACTGGCATGCGAACAGACCGTGCTGCTCGGCCTGCAGACGAATCTCGGATTCCTGCGCCAGGCGATCCGGCATCCGTCGTTTCGCGCGGGGGAAATCACGACGGGCTTCCTGTCCACCGTCGATCCATCCGGCGCGGACTGGAGACCTGGACCCACGCCATTCGCCGATACGGCCGCGATCGTCGCCCTGCTCGGTTTGGCCCCCCGATCCGCGCCCATGGTGCCCGCGCTGATACCCATGTCCGAACTGCTTGTCGAGCCGCCGCACGATACAGGCGACGATGGCAATCCCTACCTCGTCCGCGTACGGCACTTGCCCGATGGCACCATCGAAATACAGCGCTGGAGCGGCGATAGTGCGGAGGGCTCGCCGACTGCCTGCATCGTCGCGTCGATGTGCCGCGATGGAGACGACGTGGTGTTGGTGATCGACGGCCTGCGCCGGCGCTTGGCGGTCGCCATGGCCGACGCGATGACCGCTTGGGTGCAGGATGGGGCCAACAGCTGGTGCTACCGCCGCAGCACGCGGTTCCGTTCGCCGCGGACAGCTGACACCCCGGGCCTCGGACAAGTCCGTGCTCCGGTCAGCGGCCGCGTGGTGTCCGTCGAGGTGCAACCCGGCGGCACCGTCCATGCCCGGCAGACCGTGCTCGTACTCGAGTCGATGAAACTGGAAATGCCGATTGCGGCCGGGATGGCCGGAACGTTGAAGCGCATCGGTGCCGCCGCCGGCGATCAGGTCAGTACCGGACAAATCCTGATGGAGATTGAACGATGACGGTTCGCCCTTTCGCCCTTGACGCTCTTCCCGCCGGCACTTCCCAAGGTCCGCGGCAGGTCCACATCGGTTGCGCCTCCGGATTCTGGGGCGACTCGCAGATCGCGGTTCCGCAATTGCTGACCGTGCCGCAGCTCAATTACATCGTATTCGACTACCTCGCCGAAACGACCATGTCGATCCTGCAGCGGGCGCGGATGCGCAATGCCGAGCTCGGCTATGCCACCGACTTCGTGTCTGCAGTGATCCGGCCCCACCTGCGTGCCTTGCTCGATCGCAAGATCCGCCTGGTTTCGAACGCTGGAGGCCTGAATCCCCTTGGTTGCCGCGACGCCATCCTGGCGATCGCGCAGGAGCAAGGTCTATCCCCCCGCATCGCGGTGGTAACGGGCGACGATGTGTCGGCGCTGTCGCAGCGATTCACCGATGCGCAAGGCGAACCGGCCCGCGACCTCGCAGACCTCGGCAGCCTGCTGTCGGCCAACGCCTATCTTGGCGCCAAGCCTATCGCCGATGCGTTGGCGCTCGACGCCGACATCGTGATCACCGGACGGGGTGTGGACAGCGCGTCGGTATTGGGCATCGCCGTGCACGAGTACCACTGGTCCTGGGCGGACTACAACCGACTGGCGCAAGCCAGCCTCGCCGGGCATCTGATCGAGTGCGGCGCACAGGCGACCGGCGGCTTGTTTACCGATTGGGAAGAGGTGCCGGACTGGGCCAATATCGGCTATCCCGTCGTCGCGCTGGACGGCGACGGCACCTTCTTGTTGACCAAGCCGGCCGGTACCGGCGGGCTGGTCAACCGCGCCACGGTTGCCGAGCAGCTGCTGTACGAGATCGGCGATCCCGCTGCCTATGAACTGCCCGACGTCGTGTGCGACTTCCGCGATGTCACGATCGCGCAGGTCGGTACCGATCGCGTTCGCGTACATGGTGCACGCGGTCGCGCCCCTTCCGCCCGCTACAAGGTCACAGCCACCGCCCAACATGGGTTCCAACTGGCCATCATGATGGCGATCCGCGGACAGCGCGCCCGCGCCAAGGCCATGCGGACGGCCGACGAGTTGCTTCGTCGCACCCGCCGGCTGCTTTCGGTCGAAGGCCTGGAGGACTATGCGGATGTCGCGGTCGAGTTGCTCGGCGCGGAGGCCATGTACGGCGATCATGCCCGCCTTTCGGAGAGCCGCGAGATCGTCCTGCGCATCGCGGCACGCCACATGCAACGCAAGGGGCTGGAATTCCTGCAGAAGGAATCGGCCTCCGCAGGTACCTCGATGGGGCCCGGCACGCGCAGCCATTTCGGGGGACGCTCCGACATCCAGTCGGTAATCCGCACGGCCGCATTCTTCATCGCCAAGGACGAGGTGCCGATATGGCTCGATTGCGGCAACGCCAGGATGCCGGTCGATATCGGCACGCCTGATGCTGCGCCGACTCCTGCGGCTCCTTCGACGACCGCCCTTCCCGACACAGGCATCGCTGACCGCGACGCGATGGTTCCGGTGCCGCTGTCCCGGCTCGCCTACGCGCGCAGCGGAGACAAGGGAGACGACGCGAATATCGGCGTGATTGCCCGACAAGACGCGTACTGGCCGATCCTGCTGCGCGAGCTGACAACCGAACGCGTACAGGACTACTTCTGCCACCTGGTGCAGGGACAGGTTGAACGTTTCGAACTGCCGGGAACGCACGCAGTGAACTTCGTATTGAGGCAATCGCTGGGCGGCGGCGGATCGTTCAGCCTGCGCTCCGACCCGCTTGGCAAGTCCTATGCACAGATGCTGCTGGACCTGGAGATTCCCTGTCCACGGTCCTTGCTGGCCTGAGCGACTGAGGAGAAACGCAAACCGGAACAGTGCCGTCCTGCCAATACCACCATCGAGATGGAGGAGACCATGGATAAGACTCGTAGACTGTGCCTGCGCCTGGCTGGCACCGCGGCACTAGGCAGCGTCTGCGGCCCCGGCCGCGCGCAATCGCTGGACAGGACCATGCACGTCGTGGTCGCCTATGGTGCTGGCGGAGCAACCGACACCATCATCCGGTACGTCGCCGACCGGATCAAGGATAAGGTCGGCAAGCCAATCGTCATCGAAAACCGACCAGGCGCCGACGGAAATATCGCCGCCGAATATGTCGCCAGGCAGTCCGGCGACACTTATCACCTGCTGGTGTCCGGGCCTTCCACCCATGCGGCCAACGCCACGATCTATCGGTCGCTGCCCTACGATCCCGAGCGGGACTTTGCACCGCTCACCACGTTGGCCACGACCCCATACTTTCTGGTGGTCAATCCGCAGCGGATCAGTGCAGAGACCGTGCAAGCCTTCGTCGCCGGCGCGAAGGCCGGCTCGCGCAGCCTCAGCTTTGCCAGCGCCAATGTCGGAGGACGTATCGCAGGCGAGCGGTTTCGAGCGGAAAGCGGCCTGACTGCCGTCAACGTGCCGTACAAGGCCAGCACCCAAGCCATGACCGATCTGCTCGGCGCGCAATATGACTTCTACTTCTGCGACGCGGTGACCGCCACCCCGCAAATCCGCGCAGGCAAGATCCGTGCATTGGCTGTCTCGACTGCCGTGCGCGTGCCGGCATTTCCCGATGTGCCGACGCTCGCGGAAAGCGGTTACCCCGGCTTCGATGTTTCGTCATGGATTGCGGTATGGGGTTCCGCATCCTTGCCGCCGGCCGTGGCGCAGCGCATTGGGCAATGGATCAACGCCGCGCTGGACAATCCCGACGGCCGTCGTTTTCTGACCGAGCGTGGCTTGCTGCCCTACCCGGGATCGCCGGAAGTGCTGCGCGCCGTCCAACGACGCGATACGGTCGAATGGGGCAAGGTAATCAAGGCAGCCGGCATGCAGCAATCCTGAGCCGCACCGGGGCGACGGGCAAGCATCAGTGCGGCACAAACAGCTCGCTCAGCTTCCTGGCGCCCTCGGGACAATCGCCGGCACGGCTGTACAAATGGAAATTGACCGAGGGAAGCGCCGGCAGGCCCAGCTCTTCTCCGACCACCTTGAATCCCGGCCCCAGCATCTCGATGGTGCGGGGCGTCACACCAAGGCCGGCCCGCAGCGCGGCCCGCATGCCGGCAAGCGTCGGCGTCTCGAACGCGTTGCGCCAGGGGCGGTGGTGCTGCTCCAGCGTACTCAGCGCCATGCGTCGAAACACGCAGGGCGAGTCAACCAGCACCAATGGGAGCGGCAGATTCTGCTGATGATGAAAGTGAGTGCCAGAAATCCATACCATGGGCGAGGTCCGAAACGTGATGCGGGGGAACTCGTCGAAGACCTCCAGCTCGAGCATCAGGTCGATGTCGCCGCGCCGCAATGCCGCCGCGAGCCATCGGCTGCGATTTACCTGGATCTCGATACGCATGCCGGGATAGGTGCGGGCACAAAGCGCCAGGTAATCCGGCAGGATGGTGTCGACGGCATCGGCACAGACGCCAATGCGGGTCGGCACCGTAAACACGCTCTGGCTCATCGCGCGACAGGCTTCATCGTTCAGCGCGAGCATCCGGCGCGCGTACTCGCGCAGTCGCACGCCCTGCTCCGTCAAGCGCTTGCGCCGGCCGACGCGAATCAGCAGCTGGCAACCGAGCATCGCCTCCAGGCGCTGCATCTGCTGCGAAACCGCTGCCTGCGTACGGAACACCTGATCGGCGGCCCCGGCAAAGTTCTCGCGGTCGGCGACCGCGAGAAACGTCCGCAACAAGCCGATATCCAGATCGCGCATGGCCATGGGTCCCTCCGCTGCGCAGACGCCCGGCAATCCCCGGGCGCTGCTGCGTTGATGTCGATGGCAACGATTATCGGGCCGTGCCAGCAGCGCATTCAAGCTTCGTTATCCCTTACCTCAGGCAAAGGAGTCTTACACCATGGCGTATGACCATCCCGATGCATTGCACCAGGCCTATGAAGGGTTGCGCGTGCTGGACCTGTCGCAAGGTATCGCCGGCCCCTACTGTGCGCTGATTCTCGGTCAGATGGGGGCCGACGTCATCAAGGTGGAGCCACCACAGGGCGATTGGGGACGCACGATGGGCTTGCCGAAGCAAGGCTTCAGCGCGATCGCACTCGCCTTCAACCGGGGCAAGCGCAGCGTTGCGCTGGACGCTCGACTCGCGGCCGGCCGCGATGCCATTCTGCAATTGGGCGAACGTGCCGACGTGGTGGTGCAAAGCTTCCGACCGGGCGTCGCGGACCGGCTCGGCTTCGGCTATCACGCCCTTCGCGTGCGCAATCCCCGCGTGATTTATGTGTCCATCTCCGGCTTCGGCCAATCCGGTCCATATGCAGACCGTCCTGGCACGGACTCGGTGGTACAGGCGCTGACCGGCATGATGACGTCCAACCGCGGGACGGACGGCATGCCGCAACGGGTCAAGCCCTTCATCGGGGATCTTTCGTGCGGCATCTACGCGGCCAACGCCGTCGGCGCAGCGCTATATGCGCGCGCGCGCCGCGGCGCCGGTACCCAGATCGACGTGAACCTGCTGGGAACCATGGCGGCATTGCAGAACAGTTCACTGATCGATCATGCCTTGCGCGCGGGTGCGCCGGAGACTGCGGTGACCTATCCGCAGGGAGTCTTTCGTACGTCCGACGGCCACATCCTGGTGTTCGCGATGAACAATGCAATGTTTGGCGCGCTGTGCGACGCAATCGGTCGCTCCGACTGGCGGCAGGACCCCCGGATGCAAACGCCGCAAGCCCGGATCGCGGTAGGCGAGGAGATCAACGCCGGCGTGGCCGAAGCATTGCAACAACGCAGTACGACCTATTGGACCGATTGCTTTCGGCAGCATGACGTGCTGTATGGCGAGGTCAAGGACTATGCGCAATTCATCGACGACGAGCAGGTCCGCCACCTCGGACTGATTCAGTCGTTCCAGCAACCTGGCCTCGGCGCCGTCCCATTTGCGGACTTGCCCGGGATACCGCCGGGGGTTCGCGGTGCCGGTCAAGCGGTGCCTGTCATTGGCGAGCACACGGTCGCGGTGCTGAGGACGCTGGGCTACACCGACGCCGACCTGGCACAACTGGCCAGCGACAAGGTGATACCGCCCCTGCAGACCGTCACCGGTGACACCATCGAAAGGATCTGATCATGAACGCCACGTCAGCCGTCGTTCCCCCACAAGCCAGTACGCCGGTGCTCACGCAAGCCGATGGTGCGATCTATCGGATCGTATTGAACCGGCCAGACGCACGGAATCCGCTGGGCGCCGAAACCGTGGACGCATTGGATTGCGCGTTGGCCGAAGGCGAGGCCAACCCCGACATCCGCGTCATCCTGATCACGGCCAACGGACCGGCTTTCAGTGCCGGCGGCAATCTGGGCAATATCGGCGAACGGCTCGCCGCGCCGCCCGACGCAGACGGCAACGACCCGATCGCCTTGGGAAACCGTCGCTATGGCCGCTTCCTGGAGCGCCTCGTGGCGACCCCGAAAATGACAGTGGTTGCGGCGCAGGGCGCGGCCATGGGCGGCGGCGCTGGCTTGCTGTGTGCTGCCGATCTCGCGATCGGCGTCCCCGAGGCACCGATCGGCTTCCCGGAGGTGTCGATCGGCCTGGTTCCTGCGCAGATCCTGCCGTTTGTCGCAAGCCGAATCGGCCTGCAGCAGGCCAGGAGAATGATGCTGACGGGCGAGCGGATCGACGGCAACCAAGCCTACCGGATCGGGCTTTTGGACTACCTCGCGGCGTCGGTGCAAACCTTGCCTGCGACGATCGACGCGGTACTCGACCGCTGCCTTACCGCCGCGCCCGGCGCCGCCGCAGCGACGAAACAGATGCTGCAAGGCTTGTTCGGCCTGGACGCATGGCACCAACGGGATCTGACCGCCTATCTCGATGCCGCGTCACAGACCTTCGCTAAGCAGATGCGTACGGAAGCCATCGAGGGCATCGCTGCGGCAAAGGGGCGTCGCCCGGCAGCGTGGCACGCGCTGGCCGCTCACTCCGACAGTCGCGATGCCAAATGTGGCCCGCCCCGTGGTAGCTCCCAGCCATAGCGCGCCGCGGTGAGGGCACGGCGCATTCAATGCGCGGCAACAGCCCTGCCCCGCTGTATTCGCTGCTGCAGACCGTGCGCAATGAACGCTGCCATCGTGCCCAGCGTTGCCGCGGTAGCCAGCATCGTGAAGGCGCCCAGCGATGGCGGCTGATGCGAGGCAAAGTAGGCAACCAAGCCAAGGAAGAAGCCGAGCAGGTTGTTGAACGCCGGCGCCCTTGCGAGCGACAGTGCGATTCCGGTGATCGCGAACACCACCGCACCGAGCGTGTAGCCGCCCAGCAGCGGCGTCAGTGCCGTCATCGCGATCGCTGCGCCGATGCCAAGCGCCACGCCGATCAGCACGCAGCCCAGATTGATCGCGCCTTGCTTCAGGTTCATCCCGCGTGTGAAGAACGAGATCCAGCCAACGAACATGGCCCATACCGGCACGTCCAGCGCGGTCACGCTCAGCGTGGCGGCCGAGGAGGCAACGATCGACTCGGCGATGACTACCTTCAATTGCGTGGGAAAGGCGCGATCAGCCATGGTCGGTCTCCGCTGCCTGAGCGGCCAGGCGGGGCGACAACAGGTCCGCCAGCCCGATTCGCCTCAGGAAATCGGCACGGATCCGGTCGGCGACGGCATTGACGACCTCGCAGCCATCATCCGATGGATCGACATGGACGCGGAAAGGCCGCTTGCCGTAGGGCCGCCCCACGATGTCGACAATGGCCTGCGCTACCGCCGAGGCGTCGGCATCGGGCGGCTCGCAGCCGGCCAGGCCCTCGAGGACCTCCTGTTCGAAGCCGGCATAGGCGCCGGTCGCATATTCGCGCTCGCGGGCGGTATCGGCTGGGCGACCGCTGTGCGCGAAGTGATTGGTGCCTTTGGTGAACGCCCCGGGCACGATGATCGACGTCTCGATGCCCCAGCGGGCCAGTTCTCCGGCATAGCTGACCGCTACGGCATCCATTGCCGCCTTGGCGGCGAAGTACGGCGCCAGGTAAGGCGGCGTGCCGCCACGGTGGCTGCTGCTGCCGACCCAAAGCACCAGCCCCTGCCCTTGCCTGCGCATTGCCGGCAACGCCGCGCGATTGACGCGCTGGGTGCCGAGTACGTTCACGTCGTACAGATGCGCATACTGCTCAGGCGTGAATGCTTCGGCGGGACCGAACGCCATGTGCCCGGCGTTGTGGATCAGTACATCGATCCGGCCCTGTTCCGCGATGACGCGATCCACTGCGTGTTGCGCGGAAATCTCCGACTGCACGTCGAGTTCGACGGCATGCAGGTTCACCTCGTTGCCCGCGGCATAGGCCAGCAATGCGTCCACCTGGGGCGCATTGCGTCCCTGCGTGTCGCGCATTCCCGCATAGACGGTGTGGCCCGCCGATGCCAGCGCTCTGGCGCTCAGGGCGCCGAACCCGCTGGAGGCGCCGGTGATCAGGATGGTCAGACTCATGGTTTGCTCCTTGCTCATAGATGGCACGTCGCCAGGGCATGGCGTTGCGTCCGGGCGAGGTTGTCTTGCTCCGGTATTGGCGTCATCCGCCGGGGTAACGCAATCGCTTTGCCGCAGGGACGCGTGGATTGGATTGCGCGTCCCATGGCGGCCATCTTGGCGGTTGGCGAGGGCGGGATAAAGGTGGGCGGTTTAGCGGGTCAATTCAACCAGCCATAACAATGCGGCGCGTCGCATCTGCCGCAGCAGCGAAACGGCAACAGGTGTGTGGCACCGTCGCTCTCCTCCGCTCCCTGTTACGCAGGCCAGGCGGGCGTTCGTCGCCAAGGGGTGCCAAGGAAACGTCTTGGCTGGTTCACCGAGACGTCGTAACAGAGATAGCTTGCTGGCATGGTGCTTGCGACCTGCTTCGCAAGGGTCAGTGCGGGCCTCGCTGCCGCCGGTGCGCGTCGACAGCCGATCCGCCGGCACCGCACCTCGGCGCCGATCCCGCCGGGCGCTGCCTGCGCAGCCGCCTCGATTCAAGCCAGTGCCACAGGAGGTTCCACCATGAAGACCGCCCCACCCACCAACCGCACCGAGCAGGACGCCAAGGCCGACGCGAAGTCCGGAAAGCCGGCAACGACGTCCAGCGACAAGCCTGGCAGCGGGCAGAATGCTGCGAATCACACCAAGGCCGGAAAGGATCACGGCGCCGGCGGTGGCGCGAAGCAGCGGCACGGCCCGCGCTGAGCGACACGCCTCGGCTCATCTCGCTCTGTCCAGCGATGCGCGATTGGTAGTTTTGGCCACCGGAAACCTTATCCGGAAGGCATGTCTTGCAAGCAGCGCGTCAACGCACCGCGCGTCCGCGCATGCTTGACCATCTTGCTGGCCTATTTTGCTGGCCTATTTTGCTGTCCTATTCCCGGGGCCCTGACAGAGCTTCACGCGCCGGCTCGCGCCGGCGCAGGCCGCTCATTTCTTTGCTGTCGGCGCAGCGGCCTCGCCACGTTCCGCGCCATAGGTCTTGACCAGGTAATCGACGATGACCGGTATGTCCTCGTCCTTCAGCGGCGCGCCAAACGGCTCTTTCATCTTCTTGACGGTGGCCTCCCAATAAGCCCGTGACGATGAAGTCGGCTGTGTCGTCACGTACTGCGCGGAATGGCAGGTCATGCAATTTTGCAGTGCAAGCGCGTAGCCCGGCAGACTGCTCGGCTTGTACATCGCCGTCTCTTGAGGGAGCTTGATTTCAAGCGCGGTCGCAGTGGAGGCGAGCGCGGAAGCAGCGACGGCCGCAAGGACGGATAGCATCTGGCTTCGTTTCATCGCGCCCTCACCTGACGATAACGCGCGTGGATTCCACCACGTTGCGCATGTATCCAGCCGGATTCCACTTCGCAGCCAGTGGCTGCGTCTCGCCGGATCGGCTCTTCGCCCGAACCCGCAGGTCGTAAGTGCCCTTCCTGGCGGGGCGGAACGCAATGCTCCATTCGCGGAACGAGTACCGGCCCAGGTCCTTGCCCAGCGACGTGGCGCGCCAGCTGGCGCCGCCGTCGTCGGAAAATGCCACCTCCTGGATGCCATGGCCGCCGTCGAAGGCGATGCCCTTCACGATGACCTGCTGCCCGATCGGAACAACACTGTCCTGCATGTGGCTCGTGATAAAGGACCGCACGTTGAATCGGCCAATGGGAACGGTGCTCGTTGGCGCAGTACCTGGCGAGACGCAAGCGCAGTCATTGGCCGGAATCCGATAGGCGGCCTTCATCCAGAATCCGTCGAACGGTTTGTCCAGCACCGCGATGTGCGACAGATGCTTGACCCAATACGTCCCGTAGTGTCCCGGCACGACCAGGCGCAACGGATAGCCATTCAGGAAAGGCAATTCCTTGCCATTCATCGCCCAGGCCAGCATGACCTCGCCGTCCATGGCGTGATCCAGCGTCAGCGCTTTGACGAAATCGGGTCCCGTCTCGAGCGGCGAACGGTCCAGTCCATCGAAACTGACCTGAACTGCCCCGGCCTTGACGCCAACCTTTTCCAGCAATGCGCGCAGTGGAATACCGGTCCAACGGGCATTGCCCATGGCGCCATTGCCGAGCTGCCCGCCATTGACGCGTGGGTCGGAAAACCCCCGGCTATTGCCCGAGCATTGATTGACGGCGACGATATCGATCGGATCGGCAATCCTGCGCAGTTCCCGCAGCGATAGCTCCATGGCGTTGGTGACATGCCCATCGATCTTGAGCCGATATTTGGCAGGATCAATGTCCGTCGGAATGCCGCTCCAGTGATAACGCACGAAGAAGGCGTCATTGGGCGTGATCGCGCCCTCCCGGAATACTTCAAAAGGCGTCTCGAGCTGCGGCGGGCGACTGGTCAGCAGGATCAGCGGGCGCTTCTGCGGAAATGCCACCAGTTCGCGCTGCCCGTTCTCGAATGGCATTTCGATCGTTCGGCTCGCCGCCAGCACCGCCGGTGCCGCCAGTCCGAGCGTTCCCTGAAGGGCGAGGGCTGCGCCGCCCTTCATGATGCTGCGACGGCTTTGATCCGCACCGTCGGACTGCTGCTGTCCCTCCATTCCTGTCTCCTCGTCTTTAGAATAATGAATGGCGAGCAGCGTAAAAGATCGATGCGATGAAGTAAAACCGGTAATTTCGGTATCCCTTATCGGGAAATGAAATGCGCCACGCCAAATCAGAGAACGAACAACAAATATCGGTGCATGGCATTCGGAGAGGTCCGCTGCAGCGGTCGCCACCGATGGAACGGACGGTCGACAAACGACGTTGTGAGACGGCAGGGACGTTCAAGCCACTTTGTTGACATGCAAACCATCTGGCTGGCAAAATAGTTTGCATGTCACCCATCCCGCCTGCCGAGGCACCGGATTCCACCCCTGCCGAAGCCTCCCCTGCGCGTCTCGGCCGCCTGATCGGCGCCGTTTATCGACGATGGCGAAGAGCCGTCGACCAGAGCTTCCGCGAACTGGGCCTGACCGATGCTGCGCGCGCGCCGCTGGTGGCGCTCTATGAATCGTCGGCGCCGAGCATGCGCCAGGGCGAACTCGCCGATCTTCTCGCGCTCGACAAGTCGTCGTTGGTCCGGGTGCTGTCTCAACTGCGTGAGATGGGCCTGGTGGAATGGGAAGCAGAGGAAGCCGATCGGCGCGCCAAGCGCATTCGCCTGACGGCGAAAGGCCGCGCGATGGCCAGGCGCATGTTGGGCAAAAGCCTGGAAATCGAAGCGCAGATCCTGGAGGCGCTCTCGCCTGAAGAATTGCGAACGACCCGCGCCGCCCTGGAGAAAATCGCACGCCGCCTGACCGACGTCTGAAGCGGCCCCATCATGCAGTCCTCACAACAAGCGATTTACCCCTCCGTCCGTGCCCCGATGTGGTTGCTGGTGCTGGTGACGCTGAGCGGCACCATGGCCATGCACATCTTCGTGCCGGCGCTGCCGCTGGCCGGTACCGACCTGCACGCCAGTGCCGCCGGCATGCAGCAGACCATCACGTACTACGTATTGGGACTGGCCTTCGGCCAACTGATCTATGGACCGGTATCGGACACCATCGGGCGACGGCCGACCCTGCTGATCGGGCTCGGTCTATACCTGTGCGCCAGCATCCTGGCCCTGTTCGCGACTTCCTTGACCTGGCTGCTGTTCGCGCGGATGGCGCAGGCGCTCGGCGGCGCGGCGGGCATCACACTGGGCCGGTCGATCGTGCGCGACACCGCCGCACCGGGCCGTGTGACCAGCGACCTGGCGCTGCTGAACCTGTTGACGCTGGTCGGCCCTGGCCTGTCGCCGGTCGTGGGGTCCTTCCTCGCCGATCAGTTCGGCTGGCGCGCGATCTATGTCTTTCTGGTCGGCATCGCCGGCGTGATGGTGTATTGCGCCTGGCGCCTGCTGCCGGAGACCAATCCCGAGCGCCGATCGCTGCAGGTGTTCACGATTGCACGCGATTATGGTCGGCTGCTGCGCCACCGGCGCTATCTCGGCTTCATGGTGGGCGGGTCCTGTTCGACCACCGCGCTCTACCCGTATCTGGCCACCTCGCCGTACATCGTCCATGGGCAACTGGGCCTGCCGGTCTGGCAGATCGGCTGGTTCGCCACGGTGACCATCGTGGGCGCCAGTCTTGGAACGATGATCACGAAGCGGTTGGCGGGCCAGCTTCGGCCGGAGGTCTTCCTGAACGCCGGCGCGGGACTGAGCCTGTCGATGGCACTGGCCTTGCTGCTGGTACAGATGGGCGGCTGGCTGAGCCCGCCGCTGCTGATCGCGATCACCTTCATGATGACGGTCGGCGCGGGACTCGCCAGCCCCGCCGCGTTGTCGCGTTCGATCTCCGCCGTTCCCGGCCTGACCGGCGCAGCGGCCGGCCTCTATGGCTGCGGACAAATGGCGATCGGAGCGTTGGGCACCAAGCTGGTGGGATACGGTTCGACGCCCGCGACGGCCTGCGCGGTGGTGCAGATTCTGATCACCGGCGCGGCGCTGTGCGCATATCGGGTGGCGGCGCGAGCAAGGCCTACCTGATCGCGCATCGCACCGGCGGCGCCCGGCGCGGTACGCCAAATCCACAGCCGGTCAGACGTCGCCCGATACCGCAGGTCTCTTGTTTCGCGTACAAAAGAAGGCGTCCACCAACCCGCGCACCCGTCTCCTGGAGGGCCTCTTGCAATGGATTGCCGACCACAGCCAGTTGATTTCCGCGCTCACGGGTGTGGGCACCCTTCTGGTATGGGTCATCTACCTGCAGGTATTCGTCAGTAGTTACCGGCGGCAACTGCGCGCCACGCTGCTGATCACGCGCGGCCCCGGGGACGGGCTCGCCGCGCGCTGTTTCGTGACGAACATGAGCTCGGGGCCGGTTTACGTACAGAGCATCCTCATTGCATTGGAAACCCCAAACGGCACGGTCGTCATGCCGGCAACCGAGACGCAGGACGCCGAGCAACAGGCCTACTCGCGACCATTGGAGAGAACGCGGCAAGGACCGCTCCAGCCGGCGGCGATTCGGGACATCGGCACGTTCGAGCATTTGATGTCGCCCGCGCTGCAAGAGGCCGCGGATCGCCCCGAGGCCGTCCAGGCCGTGACGATCGTCGTTCTTGGCGTCTATGGCACCGAGGATCTGCCGATCGGCGCTCGGCGTCGCTTCGTCGTGACGCCATCAGGCTCGCGGCTCCGCCTGCACGGCGCGACTCTGGGGACGGAACAGATCAGGAAGAAGCGCGAGCGCCGGAAATTGCTCGCCGATCTCCAGCGGGACCAGTAGACCAGTAGACCAGTAGACCAGCAGACCGGCAGGCCGGCGGATGGTGTTACTCCGCCGCGATCTTCATCGTCTTGACATCGCGCTCCCAGCGCACCAGTTCGTCATGGATGCGGGCACGGAATGCCGCCGGCGTGCTGCTTTCCGGTTCGACGCCCTGCTGCGCCAGCGCCGCCACCACGTCAGGCTTGGCCAGGGCCTTGGCCGTTTCGCGCGCCAGTTGCTCGATGATGGCCGGGTCGGTGCCGCCGGTGGTAAACAGCCCGTACCAGCTGGAGAAGTCGTAGCCCGGCACGCCGGCTTCGGCCATGGTCGGCACATTGGGCAGCGAGGGGATGCGCTTCTTCGTAGTGACCGCCAGGATCTTCGCCTTGCCGGTCTTCAGCGCGGCCATCGCAACCGGGACCGAGCCGAACACCATGTCGACGTTGCCGGCGTACAGGTCGTTCATCGCCGGGCCGTTGCCCTTGTACGGGATGTGCAGCAGGTCGATGCCGGCCAGCTTTTCCATCAGCGCGCCGGACACATGCAGCGTGGTGCCATTGCCCGACGAGCCGTAGGTATAGGCGCCCGGCTTCTGCTTCGCGCCGGCGAGCAACTCCTTGACGTTGTTGAACGGCAGGCCGGTCCTGACCATCAGCACGTTGGCCGCCTCGGCGACCAGCGATACCGGTGCGAGGCCGGTACGCGGGTCGTAGGGCATCTTGCGGGTCAGGGCCGGCATGATGGTCTGCGCGCCGGCGCTGCCGAGCAGCAGCGTGTAGCCGTCCGGCGTCGCCTTGGCGACCATGTCGGAGCCGATCAGGCCGCCGGCGCCGCCGCGGTTCTCGACCACGACCGATTGGCCCATGCTCTGCTGGAGTTCCTTGGCCAGGATGCGGGCGATGGTGTCGTTCGCCCCGCCCGCCGCAAAGGCCACGACCATGCGAATCGGCTTGGACGGGTACTTGTCCGCCGCGACGGTCAGCGAAGGCATGGCGCACAAGGCGGCAAGGGCGAACAAGGTACGACGGCGAACGGTATTGCGGACGGCGGGCATGACGGGTTTCTCCTCCTGATGGTCGCCCGATGTTAATGGCCACCTCAAATAAAGAAAATTAAGACTTTATTTGCCGCCTCAAAAGAAAAGCTTAAGAGCCCGCTCGCCGCGACGCTCTATCCAGCCGATGCCCTACGTTGGGGAACGTTGCCCCGCGACGGCGCCTCCGCCGCGTCCTCCCTGCCGCTCGACCATCCTCCGCCGAGCGCCCGAAACAGCGCAGCCAGCGCGCTCTGCCGCTGTGCGGCCACGTCGATCCACGCGGTTTGCGCGGCATAGTGGCTGCGCTGCGCCTCCAGGTAGCGCAGATGATCGTCGACGCCGGCGCGGTAGCGCGCCTCGGACAGCCGCAGCGTCTGTTCGCTGGTCTGCGCGACGGCACGGCGGGCGATCTCCTCGCGGCGCAGCGTATCGGTGGCCGCAAGCGCGTCGGACACTTCACGGAACGCGGTCTGGATCGTCTTCTCGTAGTTGGCCACGGCGATGTCCTTGCGCACATGGGCGAGATCCAGGTTGGCAAGGTTGCGGCCACCCGAGAAGATCGGCAGCGTCAGCTGCGGGGCGAACGACCACACCGTCTGGCCAGCGCCGAACAGGTTGGACAGCTCGCCGCTGGCGCTGCCGAACACCCCGGTCAACGTGATGCGCGGGAAGAACGCCGCGCGCGCCGCGCCGATGTCGGCATGACGCCCGCGCAGCCGCTGTTCCGCGGCCACGATGTCCGGCCGGTGGATCAGCAGTTCGGACGGCGTGCCCGGCGCCAGCGCCTGCACCAGCAGCACGTCGTCGCGCGGCGCGGGCGGCAACTGCGCGGCAATGTCGGGCACGCCGATCAGCAGCGCGAGCGCATTGGTGGCCTGGCGGAACTCGCGCTCGGTTCGCTCGAGGTCGGCGCGCGCCTGGTCGGTCAGGCCGCTCGCCTCGTAGAAGTCCAGTGCGGTCGCCGTGCCGGCCTGGCGGCGCTGCGCGATCAAGCGCAACGACGATTCGCGCGTCTGCAGTGTTTGCGTGGTCAGCAGATGGCGCCGCTGGGCGCTATCGCGCGCCAGATACGCCTGGATGACTTCGGCGACCAGGCTGATGCGCGCGCTGCGCGCGGCCGCCTCGGTCGCCAGGTATTCCTGCAGCGCCGCTTCGGACAGGTTGCGCACGCGGCCGAACAGATCCAGCTCGAACGCCGGCACGGCGATGCCCGCCTGCACGGTCTGCTGGACCGAGCCCATGCCCGGCTGGCGCAGGTCCTGCGCGACCCGCTGCCTGGTGCCGCCTCCCTCTGCCTGCAGCCCCGGCACGCGATCGGCGCGTTGCACGCGATACATCGCTCGTGCCGCCTCGATGTTGAGCACTGCCTGCCGCAGGTCGCGATTGTTTTCGAGCGCAAGCGCCACCAGTTCGCGCAGCTTGTCGTCGACGATAAAGCTGTCCCATTGCAGCACGGCAGCCGATGATGGCGTGGCCTGCGGATCCGGGGCCGGCGTTTGCCCTGACGTCCATTGCGTGGGAACCGGAGCCGCCGGCCGCTCATAGACCGGCGCCAGCGAGCAGCCCGCGAGGATGGCGACGAGGCTCAGGAGCAGGCACGGCACCGTCGTCCGCGTTCGAATCGATTTCATTGCGCGCCCTCCGTCGTCGTGGTCGCAGTCGGCGTGGTGGCAGGTGCGCTGTCCCGATAGCGCTTGAAGCGCGACAGCACCCAGACGAAGAAGACCGGGGCGAACACCACGCCCAGCGTGGTCGCCGTCAGCATGCCGCCGATCACGCCGGTGCCGATGGCGCGCTGGCTGGCCGCACCGGCCCCGGTGGCAATCGCCAGCGGCACGACACCGAGGATGAAGGCCATCGAGGTCATGACGATCGGGCGGAAGCGCAGCCGGGACGCCTCCAGCGCGGCGTCGATCAGCGGCATGCCCTGCTCGCGCAGCGACTTGGCGAATTCCACGATCAGGATCGCGTTCTTGGCCGCCAGACCGATGATCGTGATCAGCCCCACCTTGAAATAGACATCGTTGGGCATGCCGACGGCATTGACGGCAAGCACCGATCCCAGCGCGCCGATCGGCACGATCAGCATCACGGCCCCGGCGATCGCCCAGCTCTCGTACAGCGCAACCAGCAGCAGGAAGACCACCAGGAAAGACAGCCCCAGCAGCAGCGGCGCCTGCGCCCCGGCCTGCCGTTCCTGATACGACAGCCCGGTCCATTCGTAGCCGATGCCGGCGGGCAGCGTGGCAGCGATGCGCTCGATCTCGGCCATGGCCTCGCCGGTACTGAAACCGGGTGCGGCATCGCCGATGATCTTGATCGTCGGATAGCCGTTGTAGCGCGACACCTGCACCGGGCCGATCTCCCACTGCGGCGTGGCGAACGCGCTCAGCGGCACCTGCTCGCCGCGCACGTTGGGCACGTTCAGCGACAGCAGCGATTCCGGCGTCATGCGGTCGCGCACGTCGGCCTGCACCACCACCCGCTGCAGCCGCCCGACGTTGGCGAAGTCGGCCACGGTCGCGGAGCCATAGGCGCTGGACAGCGCGGTGTTGATCGCCTCGAAACCGACGCCCAGCGCCTCGGCCTTGTCGCGGTCGATATCGAGCCGAAGCTGGGGGGCGTCCTCCAGGCCTTCCATCATCGCGTACGCCAGCACCGGCGAGGCGTTGGCCTGCTTGAGCAGCGCATCGCGTGCCGCCACCAGCGCGGCGCGCCCCAGGCCGCCGCGATCCTGCAGGCGCAGCGCGAAGCCGCTGGCATTGCCCAGCCCTTCGATCGGCGGCGGATCGACTGCCATCACGCGCGCCGCTTTCAGATCCGCGAACTTCGCGTTGAAGGCGGCCACCTCGTCGCTGGCATGCTGGCCGCTGCCCCGCTCGGACCAGTCGGTCAGGGTCGGAAAGCCCAGCGCCGCGTTCTGGCCGCTGCCCGAGAAGCTGAAGCCCAGCACCATCGTGGTCGACTCCATCGCCTTGCGGCCCAGCAGCCAGCTCTCCAGTTCCTTGACGACGGCCTCGGTGCGCTGGTTGGTTGCGCCCGGCGGCAGTTGCACGTCGACCACGAAGTAGCCCTGGTCCTCGATCGGCACGAACGATTCCGGCAGCCGCGTGTACAGCAGCGCCAGCAGCGCGACCACCATGCCGTAGACGATCATGCAGCGGCCGGCCCGGCGCAGCAGCTTCGAGTTCAGCGCGGTGAACCGCTCGGTCAGGCGAGCAAACCTGCGGTTGAACCAGCCGAAGAGGCCGCCCTTCTCTTCATGGTGACCTTGCGCAATCGGCTTGAGCAGCGTCGCGCAGAGGGCGGGCGTCAGCGTCAGCGCAAGGAAGCCGGAAAACAGGATCGACACCGCCAGCGACAGCGAGAACTGCCGGTAGATCACGCCCACGGATCCGGACATGAAGGCCAGCGGAAAGAACACCGCGGCCAGCACCAGCGTGATGCCGATGATGGCGCCCGACACCTGGCTCATCGCCTTGGCGGTCGCCTCCACGGGGCCGAGCCCTTCCTCGGCCATGATGCGCTCGACGTTCTCCACCACGACGATGGCATCGTCGACCAGGATGCCGATGGCCAGCACCATGCCGAACATGGTCATCATGTTGACCGAGAAGCCGATGGCGTACATCACGGCCAGCGTGCCGGCCAGGCATACCGGCACGACGATGGTTGGAATCAGCGTGTAGCGCAGGTTCTGCAGGAACAGCAGCATCACCAGGAACACCAGCACCACCGCTTCGAGCAGCGTATGGATGACCTTCTCGATCGCGACTTCGACGAAGCGCGAGGTGTCGTAGGGAACCGAGTATTCGATGTCGTCGGGGAAGGACCTGGACAGCTCGTCGAGCTTGGCGCGCACCGCGCGGGCGGTCTCCAGCGCGTTCGCGCCAGGACGCAGCTGCACCGCGGCGCCGACCGCGCGCTTGCCGCTGGTCAGCATGTCGAAGTTGTAGTCCTGCAGGCCGACCTCGAGCCGCGCGACGTCGGCCAGCGTCACCTTCGAACCGTCGGGATTGGCGCGCAGCACGATGGCGCCGAACTCCTCGGTGGTCGTCAGCATGCCCTTGACGGCAATGGTCGCGCTCAACTCCTGCTCCGCGCTGCCCGGCGGGCTGCCGAAGCTGCCGGCCGGGACCTGCACGTTCTGCGCGGCGATCGCCTCGTTGACATCGGCCACCGACAGCCCGTAGCCGAGCAGCTTCTGCGGGTCGATCCACACGCGCATCGCCGCTTCGGCGCCGAAGAACTGGACCTTGCCGACCCCCGGCACGCGCCGGATCTCGTTGTTGATCCGCCGCGCCGCATAGTCGGCGAGCGTGACCATGTCCTTGCCCGCGTCGTCTCCCTTGAAGTTGATCGAATAGACCAGCAGGAAGCCCGCGCTGACCTGCTCGGTACGCAGCCCCTGGCGCGTGACCGCGGCCGGCAGGCGCGCTTCGGCCTGCTTGATCCGGTTCTGCACGTCGACCTGCGCCAGGTCGGGATCGACGCCGGGCGCGAACGTCACGGTGATCTCCGCGATGCCGGCGGAGCTGCTGGACGAGTCGTAGTACAGCATCCCCTTGGCGCCGTTGAGCTCCTCCTCGATGACGCTGGTCACCGAATCGACCAGCGTGGTGGCGGACGCGCCCGGGTACATCGCCGAGATGGCGATCTGCGGGGGGGCGACCGTCGGGTACTGCGAGACTGGCAACGACGGCATGGCGAGCAATCCCGCCAGTACGATAAAGATCGCCAGCACCCAGGCGAAGTTGGGCCGATGAATGAAGAATCTTGGCAGCATGATGTCCGTTCAGTGGCGCGGCGCCTGGGCGCCTAGCCGCGTTCCGCCGGTTGAGCGTTCGAGGGCGCGGCCTCGGCGGCGCGCGTGGCCGGCGCCGCGGGTGCGATGGTGACCTTCTGCCCCGGGTTCGCCTCGCCGCCGACGACGATGCGCTCGCCCGGCTTCACGCCCTCCAGGATTTGCCACTCGCCGCCCTGCATGGGGCCGGTACGGACCTGACGCGTCTCCGCCACGTCGCCCTTGCCTACGACCAGCAGCTGGGCCTTGCCATCGGGATTGCGGCGCACGGCCCGCTGCGGCACCAGGATCGCCGCGGGATCGATCGCGTGCGTGACATGCACGCGCACATACATGCCCGGCAGCAGCAGGCTGTCGGCGTTGGGCAATTGGCCGCGCAACGACACCTGCCCGGTGCCGCGTTCGACGGAGATGTCCGAGAACAGCAGCCGCCCTTCGCGCTTCTTGTCGGTGCCTTCGATGGTCACCACGATCGGAACGCCGCCTTCCGGCTCCTGCTGCAAACGGCCCTGCTCCAGCGCCTCGCGCATGCGAACGACGTCCGCGACCGGCTGCTTGAAGTCGACATAGACCGGATCGAGCTGCTGGATGGTCGCCATCGGCGTCGCTTCGCCCTGCCCGACCAACGCCCCTTCGGTGACCAGGGCGCGGCCGATCCGGCCCGAAATCGGCGCGCGCACCGTTGCGTATTCCAGGTTCAGCCGCGCGGTTTTGACTTCCGCGGCGGCGCTGCGGCGCGCCGCCTGCGCGCTCTTCAGCGTGGCCTGGGCCGCATCGAAATCCTGCCGGCTGACGGCTTCGATTTCGACCAGCGGCGCATAGCGGCGCACCACCGCATCGGCATCGGACAGCACTGCCTCCGCGCGCGCCAGCTCGCCTTCGGCGCGCGACAGCGCGGCCTGCAACGGGGCCGGATCGATCTGGAACAGCGGTTCGCCGGCCTTGACGTCGCTGCCTTCCTTGAAATTGCGTTTGAGCACGATGCCGGGGACCCGCGCCCGCACCTCGGCGACACGAACCGGTTCGATGCGACCCGGCAACTCGCTGCTCACAGCCATCGGCCTGGGCTGCAGGGTCAGCACATCGACCGACGGCGCCGCCGGTGCGGCCGGCTGGTCCGCGTTGCCGCACGCCGCCGTGACGATGACCGCCGCCAGCATGGTCGCCGTGCGCCACCCCCGCCTTGGAAAGTGCTTCATGTCTACCTTCTTCGATGTTCGGCAAAGGAACGCATGGTACGTTAACTCTTCATATGAATCAATAAAGATTCATATGGTGTGGCGATTGTCCTTTTTGCCGGATAATCCGGGGGCGCAGACACAGCGCGCACCCGCAAAAGCCATAGAAAAGTGCTTCCTGAGTTACAAAATGGATTTCAACCGGTCATGACGGCTGTCACCGCCCCGAACGAAGACAACAGCCGGCTCCTTGCCGCCCTGGCACTGGCGCTCGTCGACCAGCCGCGCGGCACCCTGCAGGACCTGGCAAAAGCCGTCGGCATCAGCAAGGCCACCCTGTACCGGTTCTGCCGGACACGGGACGAACTGATTTCCCGCCTGATCGACCATTGCGTTCGCGTGCTGGCCGAAGTCATCCAGTCGGCTCGATTGGACGATCCCTCTCCCCTTGACGCACTGCGCCGCCTGAACGCAAACATGGTCGAGCAACGCGAGGTGGCGTCGTTCCTGATTTATTACTGGCGAGAGGTGGTCTCCGGCGTCTCCTCGGATTGGCAGACCGATTGGGAGGGCAAGCTGGACGCCTTCTTTCTGCGCGGCCAGCAGCAAGGCATCTTTCGCATCGACATCACCGCGCAGGCGCTGACGGAAGTCTGGGCGTCGGTGCTGATCGGCCTGCTCGACGGAGAGCGGCGCGGACGCATTGCGCGCGCCGGCCTCGCCGGGCTGGCCGAGCGGGCCTTCCTGCAGGGGGCGGGAGTGACGGCCGGCTGATTGCGCAAGGCCGTTGGCCCAAGCGCGTCGCCTGCGCCGGACGGTTCCAGCGCGCGGCATGGCGCCGGTCGGACGGCGCTGCTCCCGCAATCACGCGCCGCAGAATCCCGGCAACCCGTAGCGCGATCCTGTCAACGCGCCATTCAGGACTGCGATGAGCTGGGCCGACACGTACAGGCCCAGGCCAAACACGCCATGCGTCACGATGCTGCGCAGGCGGGCGACGCGCGGATTCGGCGTACGGCGGGCCGCAATGCCCGCACCCATGCCGGGCTGCATCAGCAGGAAGGGAAACGCCACGCTGGCAAGACCGACGATCAGCGCGGGGCCGACGGTCGGACGGCAGGCCCATTGCAGGCCCCATACCAGCAACAGCACCGCAGCGAACGCGATGCCGGTCAGATAGTGCGCAGTCCAGCCGATGAGGCGTTCGGCCGGAATCGCCGGCGCCTGGCCGATTGCCTCGTGGCGAAAGCGGCCCCGTGGCATGTGGCCCAGCCAACGGCCGACCATGCCGTAGTCCAGCGGCTTCATGCCGAGCCAGTACCGTTGGGCAAGCCCCCAAAGGTCCATCGCCAGCGTCGCGCCGGCGCCGATGGCGACGGCAAGCAGCAGCAGCCTGGCAGCGTCATGCATGGGCGTCCTCCTCGCGCGAGCCGGCGGTCCCCTCGACCATCCAGCACGCCGCGGTAAAGCGAACTTCGTGTCCGGCCACGCCGTTCCATCGCGCTGCCTGTTCGTCGTCACGCTGCTGTCTTTCATCCATCGTCGGCTCCTCACCGTTGCATTCCGGATCCATCGAAGCCATCATGGCACTTCAAGTCAACTTGAAGTCAAGGGCCGCGGACATGGACATTGCCGAAGTGGCGCAACGATCTGGCGTTCCCGCCTCCACGCTGCGCTTCTATGAGGAAAAGGGACTGATCGCGTCGGTCGGAAGGCGGGGATTGCGCCGCGTGTTCGAGCCTGCCGTGCTGGACCGGCTGGCGCTGATCGCGCTGGGGCAGGCGGCTGGCTTTTCGCTGGACGAGATCGCGCTGATGTTTGCCAGCGACGGCCGGCCGCGCATCGACCGCGCGCGGCTCGCCGCCAAGGCCGACGAGCTCGATGGCACCATTCGCCGGCTGACGGCGATGCGGGACGGGCTGCGGCACGCCGCGGTATGCCCGGCGCCGAGCCATCTGGAATGTCCGACGTTCCGCCGCATGCTGCGCGCCGCGGCGGCGGGGGCGTTGGGGAGGAGCACGGCGGCGGGCGCGGCGCGCGCAAGGCCAGTGGCAAAGCGTTCCCGGCCCGCCAAGGCGATCACGGAGAAAGCGCGTACGGCTAAAGCGCCCGCATCCGGACGCCGCAATGCGCGCTGAGCCGGTTCAATGCGCGCGCCTGGCCAGCACCTCGTCGCGCGGTCCGGCATCGACGACCTTTCCGCCCTCCATCACGACGATCGAGTCGAACCGCGCCAGCAGGCTGGGCCGATGCACCGAGGCGACGATGCAGGCCGACGGAAAGGCGGCGTGCATGCGATCGAATACCCGGGCTTCGGCCTGCGGGTCGAGCGCGCTGGTCGGCTCGTCGAGCAGCAGCAGCGAGCTGCCCTGCGCGGCGAGCGCGCCGCGGGCCAGCGCCAGCCGCTGCCGTTGACCGCCCGACAGGTTCCCGCCGCGCTCGTTGATGGCGCTGGCAAGACCCTCGGGAAGGCGGTGCAGCACCTCGTCGAACCCGCCCGTATGCACGGCGCCGCCCAGCGCCGCCGGGTCCACCGGCAAGCCGAAGGTCAGGTTCTCCTCGACGCTCGCCTCGAATACCTCGGCCTCCTGCGGAATCAGCGTGGCGAGTGTACGCAGTTCGGTCCAGCCGACCGCTGCGCCATCGCGCCGCAGTTCGCCGTGCTGCGGGTGATAGAGTCCGGCCAGCGTGCGCAGCAGCGTGCTTTTGCCACCGCCGCTCGGGCCGATCAACGCCACGCGCGCGCCGCGCCGCAGCACCAGGTCGATGCCATGCAGGCCGCCGCGCGCACCGTCTGCGTAGCGCACGGTGGCGCCTCGCAGTTCCAGCGTCTGCCACGGGGCATCGCGCACCACGGCCGGCACGGCGGCGTCCGGATCGCCGGGTGCCTGCCATATCGGCTCGGCGCTGCCGTAGTCGGTGTGCATCCGCGCGAAGCTCTGGAAGTTCGCGGCCATCGAACCGACCACGGATGCGGCCTGCTGCGCGTACTGGTAGATCATGAAGACGGTACCCAGCGCCACCGCCTGCCCAGGCGAGCGCTCCTGCAGCACGTACATCACCACCAGGGTCCAGGTCAGTCCCATGCCGAGCAGGTCCACCGCGAACCATTTGCCCTCGTTGACCATCACTGCACGGCGCAGCGGCGCCATCACCGCCGCCATTCGGCGGTCTAGCAGTTTGCGCGAGGCGGCCTGCAACCGCAGCCCGATCACCGTGCCGGCGTTGCCGACAAAGTCCAGCAGCGCAGCGGCATAGCGACGTTCCGCATCGTTTTCGGCGCGGGCCAGCTGCATCAGCGTGCGGTCGAAGCGCAGGATGATCAGGGCAATCACCACGTAGCCTGTCACGGCGATCAGGCCGCTGGTGCGCGAGAGCATCGTCAGCGCGACCAGCGGACCGACGAAGTTGAAGGCGTTCTGCAGATAGACGAACTGGTTCTGCGCGAAATCCGACAGCGCGCGGCTCGATTGCACCACGCGGTGCTGCAGCTCGCCCGAATGCCTGCCGTCGCGCCAGGCCAGCGGAGCCGCGGCGATGCGCGCATAGAGCTGATCGGCCAACCGCTCGCGCACACGCACCCCCACGTTGCGCTCGAGCACGCGGCCCGGGCCGTGAAGCAGCCACGACAGCAGATAGATGCCGACCAGATAGACGATCCAGCGGCCGGCCGTGGCGATGCTGTCCTGCTGCAGGGCGTTGATCGCCTGTGCGGCCAGCCACGGCATGGTCAGCCGCAGCAGCTGCGCGGCCGCCAGCAGGCTCGAGGCGCCGACCAGGTGAAGCCGCACACCGCGCGCGTGGTGCCATAGCGCCAGATAGAGATCGCGCGCCGCGCCGGCAAGGCCGATCGCCGGTTTGCGCGGGGTGGAATCCGACTCCGTCATGAACTCCTCATCGTTTTGTTCGGTGCCCTCAGGCGTGAACCCGCCGCCATCGACGGTCCGGACGAAGGATACCGCCGCCGTATCGCCATGCGGGCAAGACCCTTGACCCCGGCGCAAGAATCATTTGCCGCGTATCGGGTTTTTCCAGACGGATGCGTTGCCCACAATGGCCGCATCGCACATCGGCATGGCCCGCCGCCACGTCGAGCCGCAACCGAAACCGAGAGGAACCCATGCTGTTTACGCCCTACCGCCTTGGCAACCTGACCACTGAAAACCGCATCGTGATGCCGCCGATGACCCGCTCTCGCGCCGGCGATGGCGGCGTGGCGACCGACCTGATGGCCGAGTACTACCGGCAGCGCGCCGGCGCCGGGCTGATCATCTCCGAGGGCACGCAAATCAGCCAGCAGGGCCAGGGCTACGCGTGGACGCCGGGCATCCACACACCGGAGCAGGTTGCCGGCTGGCGCAAGGTCACCGACGCGGTGCACGGCGCCGGCGGCATCATGTTCGCCCAGCTGTGGCACGTCGGCCGCGTTTCCCACACCTCGCTGCAGCCCGGCAATGCGCCCCCGGTGTCGTCCTCCGCGCTGGTGGCCGAAGGGGTCAAGGTCTTCATCGATGTGGAAGGCAAGGGTCCGGCCGGCGGCGCCGGCGAAATGGTGCAGCACTCCGCGCCGCGCGCGCTGACGGTGCCGGAGATTCACGGCATCGTTGCAGACTACGCGCAGGCCGCCCGCAATGCGCTTGACGCGGGCTTCGACGGTGTCGAGCTGCATGGCGCCAATGGCTACCTGATCAACCAGTTCATCGATTCGCAGGCCAACGCGCGCACCGACGAATACGGCGGCTCGCTGCACAACCGCCTGCGCTTTCTGAAGGAGGTCGCGCAGGCCGTGACCGACGTGGTGGGCAAGGATCGCATCGGCGTGCGCCTGGCCCCGCTGACCACGCTGCAGGGCGCGGTCGACGACACGCCCGAGGCCACCTACCTCGCCGCTGCGCACGCGCTCGGGCAGATCGGCGTCGCCTATATCCATATCGCCGAGGCCGACTGGGAAGATGCGCCCGTGATGCCGCCCGCGTTCAAGGAGGCGCTGCGCGCGGTCTACCCGGGCACGCTGATCTATTCGGGCAACTACAACAAGGCGCGCGCCGAGGAAGCGCTCGCCAGGGGCTGGGCCGACCTGATCGGGTTTGGCCGCAGCTTTATCGGC
>JAPSLP010000033.1 GCA_031180665.1 Cupriavidus sp.
GGGAATCACGATGCCGGAAGCGGTCTTGGTTTCGTTGTCCAGACGCTTGACGATCACGCGGTCGTGCAAAGGACGCAGATTCATACGGACTCCTTAGTACAAGTGAGCATTTATTTGCAAAGTGGCCACCGCGGAACTGCGGAGGCCCTTGAAATCGGACGCCAGATGCAGGCTACAGCACGCTGTTAGCACTCGCACCCGGCGAGTGCTAATTATAGGGACGGGGTTTCGGGTTTTCAAGACGAGGCCTGAATCCGGGTTTACCCGCATAAAGGAAGGAAAAACGGCGCGGCCCTGCGCCGGGCAAGGCCGGACGGGCATTGTCTCTTATATTGTGCGGCCGGTATTTTTTCAGCCGGACGACCGCCCGTTGGCGGTTCCCTGCCGTCGTCCCCCCGAAAGCGGGGATCCCGCGACTTCAAGCCAGGACACTGGTCTCGCGCCGTCGCGCAGGCAACAAGGCTTCAGACCCCGCCCCGCAACTGCGGCAGCACCGTCTGCGCGCAGGCGTCGATCCAGGCCTGCTGGTTGCCGCAGACGTTGTGCAGGAAGACCGCGTCGGCGCCCATCGCCAGGTCCTCGGCGAGCCAGGCCGCTTGTTGCGCGGCGTCGCAGGAGATGCGGACCGCGCGCTCGATGTCGTCCGGGGACACCGTCCGGGCGCGGACATCGAATTCGGCCGGGGTCGCCAGGTTCGCCGCGGTTTCGCTGTCGAACACATTGGTGCGCCACTGCTCGTAGGCCATGCGGCGGGCGGCCTCGTCGCCCTGGGTGGGATCGGCGTAGGCGATCTTGGCCTGGATATGCACCGGCTTGTTTTCGCCGCCGCCCTCGCGGAAGGCGTCGATGACGGCGCGCATGGTCTCGCGCGGCCCCGAGATCGTGATCAGGCCGTCGGCCCACTGCCCCGCCCAGCGCGCGGTCTGCTCCGTCAGCGCCGCAGCGAAGATCGGCGGTGGACGCTGCGGCAGCGTATATAGGCGGGCGCGCTCGACCACGATGCTGCCCCGGTGTGTCACCTCCTCGCCGCGCCACAGCGCGCGCATCGTGTCCACCGACTCGGCCAGCATGGCCTGCCGCTCGGGCTTGGGTGGCCACGGCCGGCCGGTGATGTGTTCGTTCAGCGCTTCGCCGGTGCCCAGCGCGATCCAGAAGCGGCCGGGAAACATGGCCTCCAGCGTCGCCGCGGCCTGTGCGACGACGGCGGGGTGGTAGCGTCCGAACGGGCAGGCGACCACGCCCGTCGGCAGATCGACGGTCGCCATCGCGGCGCCGAGCCAGGACCACGAATGGCCGCTCTGCCCTTGCCGCTCGCTCCACGGATGGAAGTGATCGGAGCTGCTGAGCGCGGTAAAGCCCGCCAGCTGTGCGGCGCGCGCATAGCGCAGCAGGTCGCCCGGCGAGAACTGTTCGTGCGAGGCGTGATAGCCGATCAAGGACATGGCGGACTCCTGGGCGGGATGGGGATGGGCTGGCGCTCAGCTGGCGCTCAGCTGGTGGTCAGCCGGCCGCTGCCGGCACCGGATACGCCAGCGTGGTCATCAGCGCCAGCGCGGCCTGGCGCGAATCGAGCCGGGTGTGCTGCACGACGATCGGCACATCCGACTCGATCACGCTGGCGTAATCGGTGTCCTCGGGAATCGGCTCGGGGTCGCGCAGATCGTTGAAGCGCAGATGCAGCGTGCGGCGAGCCGGCACCGTCAGCCGGTACGGACCCACGGGCTCGCGGTCCGCATAGAAGATGGTCACCGTGACATTGGCCTCGGTATCGCCGGTATTGAGCAGGCAGGCTGCCTCGTGGCTGTTCAATTGCCGGCTCGCGGCCGGGTCGGTCGGCGGCAGATAGCCTTCGGCAATCACCCAGCGCCGTTGTCCGATCGCTTCCATCGCGTTCTCCTTGGTTGTTCGTCGGTGGCGGGATTGGCAGCGTCCATGGCGTCCACGATCAGGGCGCAAAACACGGCCGCTGCCGCAGCCAGCGATAGCCGTAGGCGCGCAGCTGCAGCGCATGCGCGTGGTTCTCCCGCGGCGGATACGGGCCGTCGACCAGCATGTCGCGCAGCTCGCCGACCTCGACATCGGGCATCCGGACCTCCACGTCCTTGCCCGACAGATTGGCGAAGGTGAAGACCACCTGCCCATCGAGCTCATGCCGCAGCGCCAGGACCGAGGGACAGCCGACGTCCATCACCGTGCATTGGCCATAACCGATCTCCGGCATGCCGACGCGCGCACGGATCATCTTGCCGGTCTTGGCCAGCAGCGAATCGTCGCGCAGCGATTGATCGTAGATATTGACCTTGTCGTAGCCGAACGGGCCGTCGCGGATCACCGGCACCGGCAGCGATTCCGGATCGACGGGCGAGAAGCCGCCATTGACCTCATCGGACCATTGCATCGCGGTGCGCACCGCGTGGCGTTCCTTCAGCGACAGGTCCTCGCCCATGCCGATCTCCTCGCCATAGCGCAGGATCGGCGTGCCGGGCAGCGAGAACAGCAGCGCATGGACCTGCGCGATGCGGCGCTGGTCGCCCTCGAGCATCGGCGGCAGCCGGCGGCGGATGCCGCGGTTGTAGACGCGCATGTTCTCTTCCGGCGCGAAACGCTGCATCACCTCCTCGCGCTCGGCCTCGCTGAGCCGCTCCAGGTCGAGCTCGTCGTGATTGCGCACCCAGACCGCGTACTGCGCGCGCTCGGGCGGGTCGGGCTGCTCGCGCAGCGCGCGTTCGATCGGCTCGGCGCGCTCGCGCGCCAGCGCCAGGAACAGGAAGTTGTTCAGGAAGAAGTTGGACACCAGCGTCAGCCGATGGCCCTTGCCGAAGTAGCGCGCGTAGTCCTCGGCCGGCACGTCGACCTCGCCGAGCAGCACCGCGTCGGAGCGGCGCAGCATCGCGAACGCGCGCAGGTCGTTCAGCAGCCAGAAGCCGTCGTCGCGCGGGTCCGCTTCCTTGGCGCCGTCGATCATGTGCCCGGCCGCATCGATGCGGAACCCCGATACGCCGAGCCGCAGCCAGAACGACATGATGTCCTCGATCTCGGCGCGCACCGCCGGGTTGGCGATATTGAGATCGGGCTGATGCGAATAGAAGGCGTGCCGGTAGTATTGCCCCGCCTCCTCGTCCCAGGTCCAGACGCTGTCCTCGACGGTCGGGAAGATCGGCTTGACGTGGGTCTCCTGCGGCTCGTCCGCCCAGACGTAGTAGTCGCGGTACGGCGAATTGCGGTCGCGGCGCGCCTCCTGGAACCAGCGATGCTGATCGGATGTGTGGTGCGCCACCAGCTCCACCATCACGCGGATACCGAGCTCCTCGGCCTTCTCCAGCAGCGCCACCATGTCGGCCAGGTCGCCGAAGCGCGGATCGACCGCGAGATGGTCGGTGACGTCGTAGCCGCCATCGCGAAACGGCGACTGGTAGAACGGCGAGAGCCAGATGCAGGTCACGCCGAGCCCGCGCAGGTATTCGAGATGCGCGGTCAAACCCTGCAGGTCGCCCCATCCGTCGTTATTGCCGTCGCGAAATACGCTGACGTCGATCTGGTAGATGATCGCATTGCGGTACCAAAGCGAACGCATGGGCTCTCCCTCCTGACGATGGAACGGCGACAGCGGGCGGGCCGTGCCGCTCCGCCCGCCTCGATTACGGCCGCGGTGGCTGCTGCTGTTGCCGATCCAGCGGCTCGAGCAGGACGCCCTGCTCCGGCTGCAGCAAGCCGTCGAACCGGCGGTCGGGCCCCTCCGGCACGCTGTCGATCGCGACCCGCCAGTCGCCGTCGAGATCGAATGGCAGCGGCCGGTCGGCGAAATTGATGCAGACCACCCGCTCGTCGTCGCCATGCCGGCGGCGATAGGCCAGTACCTCGGGCGGCGACGGCAATTCCTCCCAATCGCCCAGGCGCAGCGCCGGGCTCGCGCGGCGCGCGGCAATCAGCGTGCGGTACAGATGCAGCATCGACGAGGGCTGCGACCATTGCGACTGCACCGACAGCGTGGCCGCCTCGGGCGGGAACGGCAGCCATGTCCGGCCCCCGCGCCAGCCATGCGGCGGCGCGAAGTCCCACGGAATCGGACCGCGCGGACCGTCTCGTCCGCCCGGGTCGACCCGTTGGCCCGGCGCGACCATCACGTCCTCGAGCCCCAGTTCCTCGCCCTGGAAGATGAACGGCGTGCCGCGCAGCGTCAGCAGCATCACCGCGGCGGCGCGCGCGCGGCGCATCGAGCCGCCATAGCGGGTGCGATGGCGCTCGTTGTCGTGGTTGGACAGCACCCAGGTCGGCCAGGCCTCGGCCGGCTGCAGCAGCGCATCGACCTCGCGGATACAGGTGCGGAATACCACCGGATCCCAGGGCGCATCGAGCGGCGGGAAGTTGAACGACATATGCAGCTCGTCCCCGGCGCCGTAGTACTGCACCACGGTGGCGGTCGAGCGGATATTGACCTCGCCGACCAGCACGCGGTCGCCGGGATAGCTGTCGACGAGCTTGCGGATGCCGCGCAGCACCTCGTGGCTGTAGGGATCGTCATTGAAGTCGGCCAGCGGCTCGCCCGCGAGGCAGCGCGGATGATCGGCGAAGGTCGGGTCCTTGCCGGTGCAATGCGCGACGTCGATGCGAAAGCCGTCGACGCCGCGATCGAGCCAGAAACGCAGCACGCCGTGCATGGCCTGCACGACCTCGGGATTGCGCCAGTTCAGGTCCGGCTGCTGCGGCAGGAACAGGTGCAGATAGTATTGGCCGGTGGCCTCGTCCCACGTCCATGCGCTGCCGGCGCCGAGCGCCGCGCGCCAGTCGTTGGGCTGGTCGCGCCAGATGTACCAGTCGCGCTTCGGGTTGTCGCGCGACGAGCGCGATTCGATGAACCACGGATGCTGATCCGAGGTGTGGTTCGGCACGAAGTCGAGCAGCACGCGCAGTCCGCGCGCATGCGCTTCGCCAATCAGCCGGTCGGCATCGGCCAGCGAGCCGAACACCGGATCGACGTCGCAGTAGTCGCTGATGTCATAGCCCGCGTCCGCCATCGGCGAGCGATAGATCGGCGAGATCCAGATCGTATCGGCGCCCAGTGCGCGCACATGGTCGAGCCGCTCGATGATGCCGGCCAGGTCGCCGACGCCGTCGCCATTCGCATCGGCGAAGGAGCGCGGGTAGATCTGGTAGACCACGGCGCTCTTCCACCAGAGCGAGGTGTCGCGCGTCGCTTCGACGGTCTGCGAGGGATCGGGCGGTGGGCCGGGCATGGCGCCGGCCGGTGCGGTGGCACGGACGTTCACATTCATGGGCGCGCTGGCAATGACGGTTGTCATCCGGCCGACGATGCAGCTTCCATGCCTGTCTGGCGGCATCTGCGGTGCGGTCCGAAGCCGAACCCGATATAGAGGCCGCGGCACTGCGGGCGCGATGCGCAAATCCTGCGCGGGCGCGGTAATTTTTTCCGACGGGGGATCAGGGTGATGAAAGGGAGGCGGAAAGCGTGCCGACGGAGGCGGCTGGAGGCGTGGACAGCGGCGTGGACAGCGGCGGCGGCAGGCTCCAGGGGCTAGGACAACAGCCCTGAGTCCTCGATATACCCGAGGGCCTGCCGTATCTCCCGGCGCGCCTTCAGGCTGTAGCAGACCTGCCGGTCCCGCACGGTCAGGGCCACGATGTCGGCCTGCAGCAGTTCCTGGAAGATCCGCCCCGCGCGGCGCAGATTCAGGCCGACCGCCGCGGCCAGGTCGGCGGCGGGCATGCCGTCCTCGCCGGCCTCCAGCAGCGCGCGGCAGATGTCGGCCCGCGCCGGATCGGTCAGCAAGGCATAGCTCAAGGTGGCTTCCTGCTTGGGGTCCATGTCCGTACATTAGGCGGCACATCCGGCAATGGCAAGCCGCGTTCGCGGGATAGCACACGCGGCCATCGTCGTCCCCGCGAACGCGGGGACCCAGTGGCTTCCAAAGACGCTGGATTCCCGCGTTCGCGCCAATGACGGGATGGGCGCCGACCCGCTGTCAACAGGACACCGCCGCCCTCGCCTACGCCATCACGAACGGCAGCTGCCGCTGGCGCTTGCCGGTCAGCTTGAACACCGCGTTGGCGACCGCCGGCGCAATCACCGGCACGCCAGGCTCGCCCAGCCCCGTGGGCGGATCGTCGGACGGCACGAAGTGCACCTCGACCGGGGGCGCATCGTTGATGCGCACCGGCGGGAAGTCGCCGAAGTTGCTGTTCTTGACCGCGCCGTTGTCGATCTCGATGGCAAACCCCGGCCGGATCATCGCCAGGCCGAACACGCAGCCGCCCTCGATCTGCGCGCGCGCCGACAGCGGGTTGACCACGCGATTGGCATGCACACCGGCGGTGACGCGATGCACATGCGGCTGCCCGTTCTGCAGCGAGACCTCGACCACATAGGCCACCGCCGAATCGAAGGACTGGTGCACCGCGACGCCCCAGGCCCGCCCGGCCGGCAGCTTGCGCTTGCCGTAGCCCGACTTTTCCACCGCCAATTGCAGGGCCGCGCGCTGCCGCGCGCCCTTGACCGGATCGAGCTGCGCGAGCCGGTAGGCCACCGGGTCCTGCTTCGCCACCGTCGCCAGTTCGTCGATCAGCGTCTCCTTGACGAAGGCGGTGTGGGTATGGCCGACCGAACGCCACCACAGCACCGGCACCTGGACCTTCGGGTGATGGACCGACAGCCGCATCGGGAAGCCATAGTCATGGTCGACGATGCCTTCGGTCATGGTGTGGTCGACGCCGTCCTTGACGAGGAAGGCCTCGAACGGCGAGCCCATCGTCAGCGACTGGCCGACGATCGCGTGCTCCCAGCCCAGTACCTTGCCCTGGGCATCGACACCGATGCGCGCGCGGTGCAGATGCAGCGGCCGGTAGTAGCCGCCGCGGATATCGTCCTCGCGGCTCCAGATGACCTTGACCGGCTCGCGATGGCCCTTGGCGACCCAGGCGCGCATCACGTGCGCGGCCTCGACCAGATAGTCGGAGGTCGGCACCGCGCGCCGGCCGAAGCCGCCGCCGGCCATCATCGTCACGACCGAGACCTGCTCCGGCGGCACGCCGAAGGTCTTGGCCAGCGCGCCGTGGTCGACGGTCTGGAACTGCGTGCCGGCCCAGACCTTGACCCGGGTCGGCTTGCCGCCGGCCACCTCGGCCTGCATCGTGCAGTTCAACGGCTCCATCGGCGCGTGCGCCAGATACGGGAAGCGGTACTCCGCCTCGACGGTGCGCGCGGCCCCGGCGAGATCGAAGGCATCGGCGCGCGGCATCCTGCCGGGCTGGCGCGCGAGCCTGGTGTATTCCTCGTACAGCGCCGCGGTCGAGACGGTCGAGCCGCTGTCGTCCCATTCGGCCTGCAGTGCATCGCGACCCTGCTTGGCCGGCCAATAGCCGTTGGCGATCACCGCGACGCCGGTGCCGCCGCCATCGGTCGGCACCTCCAGCACCTCGACCACGCCCTTGACCGCGCGCGCCGCATCCGCATCGAAACGGCGCACCTTGCCGCCGAAGCGCGGCGGGCGTGCGACCACGGCGACCATCAGGTTGTCGAGCTGCGTATCGATGCCGAAGCCGACCGATCCGTCCAGCTTGCCGCGCGTGTCCAGCCGCGGCGTCGGCTTGCCGATCAGCGTGAAGCGCGACGGGTCCTTCAGCGTGACCTGTTGCGGCACCGGCAGCGCCATCGCGGCCTGCGCCAGCTCGCCGTAGGTCGCGCGGCGACTCCCGGCGGTGACCACGCCCTGCGCGGCCGTGCATGCCGACGGCTCGACCTGCCACTGCTGCGCAGCCGCGGCGACCAGCATCGCCCGGGCGCGGGCGCCAAGCTCGCGATACTGCTGGTACGAGTGCTTGACCGCAGTCGAGCCGCCCGTCATCTGGATCCCCATCGCGGGGTCCTTGTAGGGCTCGCCGGCCGGCGCCAGCACCGCGCGCACGTTGCGCCAGTCGACGTCGAGCTCCTCGGCCAGCGCCATCGGCAGCGCGGTGTGTACGCCCTGACCGAACTCGAGCCGGTTGACCGCGACCGTCACGGTGTTGTCGGGCGCAATCACGATGAAGGCCTGCGGCGCGGCGGCCGGACCCTTCGCGGTGGGTGCGGCGGATGCGGCGGCCTCGTCGGCACGGGGCGCGCCCAGCGGCGCGATGCCCAGCGCCAGTCCGCCGCCGGCCATGCCGGTCAGCTTCAGGAAGGTGCGCCGGCCGATGCCGGCCGCCGGCGCGTCATGGCCGTCGTGCGCGCCATGGGCGTCATGCGGGCCGTCGCCGGCGCCGCCGGATAGCGCGGCAATCCGCGCGCCAAGTCGTTGCATTTGCATGGTGTCTCCTGGACCCATCAATCCACAATCAGCCCAGCGTCCGGGCGGCGTCCTTGATGGCGGCGCGGATGCGCTGGTACGTGCCGCAGCGGCACAGATTGCCCGCCATCGCCTGGTCGATATCGGCATCGGTCGGCTTGCGCTTGTTGCGCAGCAGCCCGATCGCGCTCATCACCTGCCCGTTCTGGCAATAGCCGCACTGCGATACATCGTTCCTGACCCACGCATCGAGCACCGCGCGGCCGACCTTGTCGGTGCCGGCGCCTTCGATCGTGGTGATACGCGCGCCCTGCAGCGCGGAGATCGGCGTCACACAGGCGCGGACCGGCTGGCCGTTCATGTGCACGGTGCACGCGCCGCAGGCCGCGATGCCGCAGCCGAACTTGGTGCCGGTCATATGCAGCTGATCGCGCAGCGCCCACAGCAGCGGCGTGCTTGGATCGGCGTCGACCTGCATCGGCTTGCCGTTGATTTCCAGCGTCGTCATGGGGATCGTTCCTTGTCGTGCCGCCCCCCCTTGGTCGGTCCGCCAGCAGCGCGCGCCACGACAGGGGGCGGGATGCCGGGCCGCGCGAAAACCACGCAAGCATAGTGCAAAGTCACGTGTTTGTTGGGAGCGGAATCGGCGCTGTCAGCGGCGTGCAAGGTTGATGACAGCCTGGTGTCAGAATGGGGGGCCGCTGCGGGGGAAAGACGCCGGAGCCCCGCCTGCGCGAGACGACATGAAGACGCTGCCCAGCGACCTTTTTTTACGTACTAGGGAGCATCCGTGAGGTTCCGAACCCAGGCGCCAAAGTTCTCGTTCTCGAATTCGTACAAGCCACGAGGCGCATCGGCGGGCGGCGTGGGCAAAGCGTCGAGCCGGGGCGCTCAGGCCATCGCGCTGCGCTGTCCTTGCGCGCGGCGCAGGCCCACCCACTGCAGGCACGCGAACACCGCCACGCCCCAGGCCTGCAGCAGCACGAAGGCGCTGCCCAGCCAGGTCGGCGACAGCCAGCCGGCCGCCAGCAGCAGCATGCAGTCGATCGCCCACAGCGCATTGCAGGCGATCACCGCCAGCACCAGCGCGCGCGGCATCGGGTTGCGCGTCGCCAGCAGGCCGACGATGGCGGCATAGGGCAGCAGCACCAGGCCGGCATAGCGCAGCCACGACGCCGGAATGGCGAACCAGTTCGACAGCACGTTGGCGTCGAACACCATCAGCAGGCCCATCAGGCCGCTGACGATGGCGTCGGCGAGGAGGACATGGCGCAGCAGGCGGGTCGGTTGGACGGTTTGCATGGTCGATCTCCGTAGGGGTGAGGGAAAGGCGAAGGGAAAGGCGAAGGGAAAAGGAACGAAAGGGCTTGCGATGGCTTCATCATCGTCGCTGGCTGCGCGCAATGCGATGACCTGCAAGGTAATCGCCGCCAGACCGCCACCGGACCGCCACCGGACCGCCACCGGACCGCCACCAGACCGCGCCGCCCCCTACCTCAAAACGCCCCCGAACGCCATCCCCAAATGCGCCCCGACTTCGCGCCTTATCGGCGCTTGGCTGACATCGACCTGACGCTATAGTCGCCCGATGCTGCCGGACCCGCGTCCGGCATGGCCCCCCGTTGCCCGGCACCGCGCCCGATGGCACGGGATGCCCCTTGGCCTCGCACCCTGTCCGCCCGTCGCCGGCACCACGCCATGCGCCAACACACGTTTCCATGATGTCCGCTCAGGAAGCTCCGCCCCTGCCCGCCCTGCCCCGCTGGCAGCGCGTATCGCTTGCGTCCGCGCTGTTCTTCCTGCTGGCGATCGCCGGCATCGCGCTGACGCGCTATCCCGGCAACGCCGCCATCGTCTGGCTGGCCACCGCCTTCGGCGCGGGCGTGGCGCTGCATCAGAGGCCGCGCGAGCGTGCCTGGATGCTGGCCGGCATGCTGGCGGCGGGCATTGCCGCCAACGCGATGTTCGGCGACCCCTGGTGGCTGGCGGTGGCGCTGGGCGCCTCCAATATCGCCGAGATCCTGTTCGTCGCGTGGCTGGCGCCGAGCATCAGCGGCGGGGTCGGCCGGGCCAGTGCGGTGCCGCTGGCCCGCTTCGCGCTGATGCTCGGGGCGACCTGCACGCTGGCTCCGGTGATCGGCGCCACCCTCGGCGCCGCCGCCATCTCGAGCGCCTATGGCCGACCCTTCGGCGACATCTGGACGACCTGGTGGAGCGCCGACGCAATGGGCATGCTGATGCTGGTGCCGCTGTCGGTCACCTACTCGCGCGAGCGCCTGCGCGACACCTTCCCCCGCACGCGGCTGTCGCGCGTGGCCGGGCTGCTCCTGTTGACGGCCACGGTCGGTGGCCTGGCCGTGCTGCAAACCCACGACCCGTTCGGCGTGCTGTCGCTGCCGCTGGTCGTCGCCGCGCTGTTCACCAACCCCTTCGCCACCGCACTGCTGACGCTGCTGTCGATGCTGGTCACGGTGATGCTCGGACTGGCTGCGGCACAGGCGGGCCTGGTCGACGCGCCGCAGTTCCTGTCCCACGCGATGAAGCTGTCGACCAGCCTGATTCTGGTGTTCCCGGTCTGCATCGCCTATCTGAGCGAGCAGAATCGCCGCGACCGCACCGAGCTGCGCAGCAGCGAACGGCGCTTCCGGCAGGCGATGCAGCATTCGGCGATCGGCATGGCGCTGGTCAGTCTCGATGGCCGCTGGCAGCAGGTCAACCGCGCGATCTGCGAGCTGTTCGGCTACAGCGCCACCGAGCTGGGCCACATTCCCTTCCAGGACATCACGCACCCCGACGACCTCGCCGCCGATCTGTGGCAGCTCGAACGGCTGGTCGCCGGCGAGATCGACAGCTACCGGATGGAGAAGCGCTACCGCCGCAAGGACGGCCGCTTCATCTGGACGCTGCTGGCGGTGTCGCTGGTACGCGACGAGGCCAGCGGCGCGCCGCTGTATTTCATCGCGCAGGTCGAGGACATCCACGAACACAAGATCGCGCAGCAGCAGCTCGAAGCGATGTCGCGGCGCACCGAGCTGGCGGTCGAAGCGGGCCGGGTCGGCATCTGGGAATGGGACATCGCCGCCGGCACGCTGTCGTGGGACCGCCGCATGCACGCGCTGCACGGCACCGCCGCCGCCGACGGGGCGCCGGACCTGGACGGCTGGATCGCGATGGTGCATCCCGACGACGTCGTGCGCGCCCGGCACCAGATGCGCCAGGCGGTCAAGGGCACGCAGCCCTTCGATACCCAGTATCGGATCCTGCGGCCCGACGGCCAGGTGCGGCATATCCGCGCGATGGCGGTGGTCTCGCGCGCCGACGACGGCACGGCCCTGTCGATGGTCGGCACCAACTGGGACATCACCGAGCACCATCGGCTGACCGAGGCGCTGTTCGAGGAGAAGGAGCGCCTGCATATCACGCTGCGATCGATCGGCGATGCGGTGATCTGCACCGACGCGTCGCTGCGCATCACCTTCATCAATCCGATCGCCGAGCAGCTGACCGGCTGGACCATGGCCGAGGCCGACGGCCGGCCGCTCGCCAAGGTCTTCCACGTGGTCGACGAGACCACCGGCAAGCCGATTCCCTGCCCGGTCGCCAAGTGCCTGCAGACGCTGCGGCCGGTCTATCTGGAAGACGGCGCGGTGCTGATCAGCCGCCATGGCGAGCGCCACGACGTGCAGGATTCCGCCGCGCCGGTGCTGACCCCGCGCGGCGACGTGATCGGCGCGGTGCTGGTGTTCCAGGACATCACCACGGCACGCGCGCTGCAGCGAAAGCTCGAGCATTCGGCGATGCACGATGCGCTGACCGGGCTGCCCAACCGCATCTGGTTCGAGCAGCGCCTGCGCGAGGCCTGCGAATCGGCGCGCCAGTTCGATCAGCACCATGCGCTGTGCTTCATCGACCTGGACCGCTTCAAGATCGTCAACGATACCGCCGGCCATGCCGCTGGCGACGTGCTGCTGCGCGAGCTGGGCCATGTGATCCGCAGCCAGGTGCGCCCCGACGACCTGCTGGCGCGCCTGGGCGGCGACGAATTCGCGCTGCTGCTGCGCAATTGCTCGGTGGACCAGGGCGAGCGCGTCTGCCTGAAGGTCATCGACGCGATCCGCGCCCGGCGTTTCCCGTGGGAAGGCCGCGTCTACGATGTCGGCGCCAGTGTCGGCATCACGGCGATCGACCGCGAGGCGCCGCCGCTGGGCGAGCTGATGAGCCGCGCCGATGTGGCCTGCTACGCCGCCAAGGCGGCGGGCCGCAACCGCGTCTCGGTCTATCGCCGCGACGAGAGCGATGCGCGCCGCCACCATCGCGAGCTGCAGGTCGCCGCGGGCATCCATTCAGCGCTCGAGGCCAACCGCTTCCGGCTGTTCGCGCAGGAGATCCGCGCGCTGACGCGCGAGTCCGGCTCCACGCCTCCCGCCTTGCCGCCCGCGAGCCATATCGAAATCCTGGTGCGCATGGTCGACGAGCACGGCAGCCTGGTGATGCCCGGCGCCTTCATCCCCGCGGCCGAGCGCTACGACCTGATGGGCCATGTCGATCGCTGGGTCATCCAGCATGTGCTGCGCGATTTCGGCGCGCGGCTGCTGGCGGTGCCAGGGCTGTCGGTGTCGATCAACCTGTCGGCCAATTCGCTGGGCGAGCCCTTCCTGCTGCCCTTCCTGCATGCCGAGCTGTCGAACTCGGTGCTGCCGGCCAGCCGCATTCGCCTGGAAATCACCGAGACCGCGCTGATCAACAACATGGCCGCGGCCAACCGGCTGGTCGCCGACATGCGCAAGGCCGGCTGCACCATGGCGCTGGACGACTTTGGCGCCGGCCTGTCGTCGTTCGCCTATCTGAAGCAGTTCCCCGTCGACTACCTGAAGATCGATGGCAGCTTCATCCGGCATCTGGCGGCCAGCGCCGTGGATCGCGAGATCGTCAGTTCGATCAACGACATCGGGCACCGGCTCGGCATCCGCACCGTGGCCGAATCGGTCGAGGACGAGGCGACGCTGGACGTGCTGCGCGAGATCGGCGTGGACTATGCGCAGGGGTATGCGATCGGCCGGCCGATGCCGCTGGAGGACTACCTGGCGCGCTGCGCGAGCGGCGTGCCAGGCGAGACGGTCCAGGGCCAGCCGAAGTAGCGCCAGGCCGCCACTAACCGGCGGGCTCAGCCGGCACTGGCGTCATCGGCCATCCGGTGCAGCAGCGGCACGCGGGCGTCCTCGTGCGCATCGCGTTGCGCGTCGTCCGGTGCCTGCGCCCCGGACTCCGACGCGCCATCGGCATCGCGCGTCGGCGCAGCCTGCTGTTCGCCCGCCGGATCGATACAGCGGCCGTCGAGATGACGCAGCACCAGCTTGAGGGCCACCCGGCATTGCTCGGGCGTCTGGGCGGTCTCGATCGCGGCCACCACTTCGGCATCGGCACCGAGCGTGCGCATCAGCGCGCGGGCCAGGCTGCGCTCGGCCAGCGCCTGCGCGGAACCGCGCGCCTGCAGATGACGCATCACGCTCGCGGCGATCAGATGCCGGTGTTCGGCCACGTTGGTGGCATCGATCTGCGCGCAGGCCGTGCCGATGGCCTTGTCGGTGGCCGCGTCGTCGCCTGCGGCAGGCAGCAGCGCCTGCCTGGCTGTCAGTGCGGCGGCCTCCAGCGCGCGGCGGCGCTTGACCCAGTTCATCATCGTGTAGCCCGCGAAGCCGAGCCAGCACAGCCCCAAGGCCCCGCCGACCACAAGCAGCCCCATGCCGGCCGTTGCCACGCTCACCGTGGTCAACGCGGCCACCGTCAGCCCGAGCACGGCGCCGTTGACGCACAGCGTGCCGGCGCCGTACGCGATGCGCAGGCCGGCTCTTTTGGCGTCCTTATCCACCAAATCGATCGCCTCGCCAAGCCGATGGTCGCAGTACTGCATCACGTTGCGATAGAACTCCGTCGTCTGCCGCAGTTGCGCGGGGTCGGCCTCGCCGACGATGCCCTGCTGTCGCTTGGACAGCGGCTGCGCATTGCAGACGGTGGCCGCGGGCCCGTTGCGCTCCAGGCCGGCCAGGGCGGTGGCCAGCGGCGAACACCGCAGGACATCTCGCCACCGATGCAACGCCGCGCGCTGTTTGCGCGAGTCGCGCGACTGCACGACACCGGTGACGATATGGGCCGTCGACATGGCCACCGACGCGGCGCACCCTGCGATGCCCGTCCAGGGCAAGGCCGCGGCCATCGCGGGGAGCGCGCGGTTGAGCACCTGGATTCCGCCGAGCGCGGCGGCCACGCCCTGCACCACGCCGTCGCGCGACAGCGTCGTCGCGCTGGCGAACAGCTTGCCGTCGCTGTCACCGCGTTCGGCCTGCGCGTGGCGATGCACGAGGAAGGCGTCGAGCCTGCCGTCCTCGCGCAGGGCTTGCCGCTGCTGCCGCCGCATCGCGCGCTCGGCAGGCACCGCCGCCTCGGTGCGCGAGGCCGCCAGCTGGCGCAGCGCCGCTTCGCATCGCGTGTGGCCGGCGTCGGTGTCCCTGATGCGCTTGTCCAGACGGCTGCGCTTGCGCACCACCCTGGCGAATCGTGCCATCGCCACGCCCCCCTCCACCGTCGCCAGCACTGGCATCGCGGCCCCCAGGCGGAAGCTCATCGTGGCCAGTACGCCCGCGCTCGCGCCGTCGCGCAGGATGGCGGGCAGTTGCGCGCCGCGCAACCCTGTCAGGGCGGCCACCGCCAACGCCCATAGTGGATAAAGCACCCGTTCGATGTTGCCGAGCAGCCCGATCGGCTTGGTGGCCTTGTCGGCGGTGATGCGGCAGAGCGTGTCGCCGAGCACGACGGCCTGCGCGCCGGTCGTGCCGCCGGCCGAAGGCTTCGGCAACGGCGCCTGCCCCAATGGGGTCGTCAGCGGTGAGCTAGTGAAAGAAGTGGCAAAGCCGGTTAGAGGCATGATGGTCTTCCCCGCAACGGTCGCCCGCGTCGGCAGGCGACACATCGCAAATGCACAGCAGACACAGGACCGACGCACCGGATGGTGCGGCGCACTATCGAACTCGAGATGGCGGGAAATGTACGACGTGTGCAACTGCAAAAGTCACGCGGAATGCGTGCTTTTTTAGTTTCCGGGCAAGCGAATTGGAAGGACCGCGCCTCGATCTTGATCCGCAACGGTGGGAGGGCATCGTGCGTGAACGCACAGAGACCGGGAGTGCGGCGTCGCTACGCTGGGCCAACGCCCGCCCGCGCCCATCCGCGCTATCGAAAAAAACAGGAGACCGCGCCATGCCGCCACGCAGGTCCGCCCCCGCTCTGGACGCCCGCACCGAAGGCGTGTTCAGCCGCGTCGACGCGATGACGCTGGAGGACTGCCCCATCGACTCCGGGTGGGTGCGCGCCGGCCGGCCGCAGGCGCGCGCCGCGACCCATGCGATGGCGCGCGACGGACTGTCCTCGACCCATCTGTGGGAATGCAGCGCCGGCGCCTTCGCCTGGCGCTTCAGCGTCGAGGAGACCGTGCTGATCCTCGACGGCGAGGTGCGCGTGACCAGCCCCGGCGGACAGGTGCGCACGCTGCGGGCCGGCGACGTGGGGCATTTCCCCGCGCATACGACATGGCTGTGGGAAGTCGACCGCCATGTGCGCAAGATCGCCTTCTGCCGGCGCGAGGTGCCCTGGCCCTTGAGGCTGGCCACGCGGGCGCTGGATCGGCTGCTCGAACGCGCCCGGGCGCTGAAGGCAGCCGGCGCCGCGTGGCGGCGAGGCGGTCGCGACGCGCAGATGTCGTCGGCGCCTTGAGGCCGTCCGAGGGCTGACGCGTCGTTCGGAAATCCGAACACGCCTGCGGCACGCACGCTCGGAAATCCGAACGCAGCCCTCCGGGCGCCAAACTTTTCCCTTTCGGTTCAAGCACTTGCAGGCCCTCATCGGCCATCGCAAGCTGGCACGCCTCGTGCGAACTAGGCCCCATCTATAGCGCCGCCGCCCCCGGCTGCGCCACAACGATGGAGGAAACGACATGGCTGCCCCGACCCTGCCCGCCCGGCCCACACAGCGCCCCCGACTGCGTCTGCGCCTGTTGCCCTGAAGCGGGCCCGCGCCGTCGCACGGGCGCCCCGGCGTCCGTCGACCTGTGCGGGGCGGTATGCCGCCTTGCGCGTCTTTCGTTTCCCAAGCTGTCCGGCCGGCGCCGGACGCCTCAGGTTTGAATCACGATGAAACTGAACCGACTGCCCACCCTGATCCTGTTCGCCATGCTGCTCGGCCTGCTGGCCGGCACCGCTGCGCACCACCTCGCGCCCGACGCCGCCGCGGCCAAATCGATCGCCGGCCATCTGTCGATCCTGACCGACGTATTCCTGCGGATGATCAAGATGATCATCGGCCCGCTGGTGTTCGCCACGCTGGTCAGCGGCATCGCCAGCATGGGCGACGGCAAGGCGGTGGGCCGGATCGGCCTGAAGGCGATGGGCTGGTTCGTGATCGCATCGGTGACCTCGCTGCTGCTGGGCCTGGTGATGGCCAACCTGCTGACCCCCGGCCATGGCATGAACCTGCCGCTGCCGCCGGCCGACGCCACCTCCAACCTGAAGACCGGCGCGCTGAACCTGCGCGACTTCGTCACCCACATGTTCCCGAAGAGCATCGCCGAGGCGATGGCGACCAACGAGATCCTGCAGATCGTGGTGTTCTCGCTGTTCTTCGGCTTCGCGCTGGGCGCCGTCAAGGACGGTCCCGGCAAGCCGCTGCTGGCCGCGATCGACGGCTTGGCCAAGGTGATGCTCAAGGTCACCAACTATGTGATGGCGTTCGCACCGATCGGCGTGTTCGGCGCGATCGCCGCGGTGATCGCCGCCGAGGGCCTGGGCGTGCTGACGGTCTACGCCAAGCTGCTCGGCAGCCTGTATCTGGCGCTGGCGCTGCTGTGGGTCGCGCTGATCTTCGGCGGCTATCTGTTCCTCGGCCGCGACGTGTTCCGCCTGCTCAGGACGCTGCGCGCGCCGCTGATGATCGGCTTCGCCACCGCCAGCAGCGAATCGGCCTATCCGAAGGTGATCGACCAGCTGACCCGCTTCGGCGTCAAGGAACGCATCACCAATTTCGTGCTGCCGCTCGGCTACTCGTTCAACCTCGACGGCTCGATCATGTACACCTCGTTCGCGGCGCTGTTCGTCGCGCAGGTCTATGGCATCGAGCTGACGCTGACCCAGCAGATCACCATGCTGCTGGTGCTGCTGGTCACCAGCAAGGGCATTGCCGGCGTGCCGCGCGCCTCGCTGGTGGTGGTCGCCGCCGTGCTGCCGATGTTCGGCCTGCCGGAGGCCGGCATCCTGCTGGTGCTGGGCATCGACCATGTCCTCGATATGGGCCGCACCGTCACCAACGTGCTCGGTAACGCCATTGCCACGACCGTCGTCGCCAAAAGCGAAGGCGCGATCGGCGCGCCGGTGCCGGACGAAGCGGACGACACCGCGGAAGACGGCGCTACCGACCTGGCACCCGTCCAGGTCCTGGCGAGCAAGTAGCCTCCCTGCCTGCTCCATGGGGCGTGCCAGGGGCCCGACCGCCAATCCGGCGGCCGGGCCTTTTTCATTCGAGGACGCCGGGCATGTCGTTTCATTCCAGGACGCCGGGCGTGGCTTTTCTCCGCTCTCCCGCCCAGTGGGAGAGGGCCGGGGGAGAGGGAAGGAGCCGGACGCGATCGCTCACGGCAATCGCTGCCCCACCCGCCTCCGTCTTCTCGCCCGCGCAGCATCCGGGCAGATCCATCGGGTGTGATAAAAGAGAGCGCATGCAGATAACCGCAATGCCGAACCGCCAGTCCTCCGCCGTGTCATCCGCCCCTTCCACCCCGTCCCGCGCGTCCCGCTCCGCGCACGATCGCCCGCCCCGCCGCCAGCGCGGCCTGGCGGCCGTCGCGCAGCTGCTCGCGCTGCTGGCGCTGGCCGGGCTGGTGGGCCTCGCGGGCTGGCTGGGCTACCGCTATACGTTCGACGCCGCGCTGGCCCGCCAGGCCGAGCGCGGCCAGGTGCAGCTGCGGCTCTACGGCCAGGCGCTGTCGAGCGAACTGGCGCGCTACGACTTCGTGCCGAGCCTGCTGTCGCTGGACGACGAGATCAGCGCGCTCTTGGCCCGTCCCGACGATCCCGCCCGCGTTGCCGCAGCCAATGCACACCTGGCCGCCGTCAATACGCGCGCGGGCACGCTGGCCGTATTCGTGCTGGACCGCCAGGGACGCGTGCGCGCCACCAGCAACTGGCAGCGCCCCGACAGCTATCTGGGCGAGGACCTGAGCTTCCGCCCCTACTTCCAGGCCGCCATCGATGGTCAGCTCGGCCGCTTCTACGGCGTCGGCACCACCCGCGACGAATCGGGCTACTACCTGTCGGCCCCCCTGGGCAATGGCAACGGCCAGCGGCCCAGCGGCGTCGCGGTGGTCAAGGTCGGCCTCGAGCCGCTGGAGCAGCGCTGGCAGACCGCCGACATGCAGATGCTGCTGTCCGACGAGAACGGTGTGGTGATCCTCGCCTCCGAGCCGTCGTGGAAACTGCGCGCGCGCCGGCCGCTGAGCGCCGCGCAGCGCGAGCGGCTGAACCGCAGCCTGCAGTACAACCGCGCGCCGCTGGACCCGCTGGAGTTCACCCGCGTGCGGGCGATGAACAACGGCGACGCGCTGGTGCGCATGCGCCGCGGCCCGTCGATGCTCGAGCAGAACGCGATGCTGCCGGGCACCGAATGGCAGCTGACGCTGCTGACCGATACCTCGCAGGCCCGCATGGCCGCGTTGAATACTGCCGCGCTGTGCGGGGTGCTGACCGCCTTCGTGCTGCTGCTCGGTGCCGCCTGGAACGTGCGCCGGCGCATCGTCAGCGAGCGGCTGGCCGCGCGCGCCGCGCTCGAGGCCGCCAACAGCGAGCTCGAACGCAAGGTCGCCGAACGGACCGCCGACCTGACCAGCGCCAACCACCTGCTGCAGACCGAGATCGCCGAACGCATCCGCACCGAGCGCGAACTGCGCCAGGCGCAGGACGGCCTGCTGCAGGCCGGCAAGCTGGCCGCGGTCGGACAGATGTCGACCGGCATCGCGCACGAACTGAACCAGCCGCTGGCCGCGCTGCGCACGCTGTCGGGCAATACGCAGAAATTCCTCGCGCGCGGCGACCTCGCCACGGCCCAGGCGAATCTCGGCACCATCATCGGCCTGGTCGAAAAGATGGGCCGCATCACCGGCGCGCTCAAGTCCTTCGCCCGCAAGCCGGGCCGCAACGGCAAGGGCAGCGCGCTGCTGGCCGATGCGATCGACAACGCGCTGTTCCTGCTGGAGACGCGCGTGCAGGCGGTGCGGCCGGAGATCGTCCGCGATGTCGACCGCACGCTGATGGTCGCCTGCGATCCCAACCGGCTCGAGCAGGTGCTGGTGAATCTGATCGGCAATGCGCTCGACGCGATGGCCGCCGATCCGGCAAAACGCCCGCCCCGCCTCGAACTGCGGGCCGCAGTCGCCGAAGGCATGGTCCGCTGCACCATCCGCGACAACGGCCCCGGCCTGTCCGAGGAAGCCTTCGCGCGGCTGTTCGAACCCTTCTTCACCACCAAGCCGGCGGGACAGGGACTGGGCCTCGGCCTGACGCTGTCGGCCGGCATCCTGGACGAATACGGCGGCACGCTGATCGCCAGCAATCACCCCGACGGCGGCGCCTGTTTCACGATGGTGCTGCCGATGGCCGGCAAGGAGACGCACGATGGCGCCCACACTCAATGATCTGTCGGTGCTGATCGTCGAGGACGACCCCGACGTCCGGCTCGGCTGCGAACAGGCGCTGCGCCTCGAGGGCATCGCCACCCGCGCCGTCGGCACGGCCGAGGCCGCGCTGCAGACGGTGGCGCCGCACTTTCCCGGCATCGTCGTCAGCGACATCCGCCTGCCCGGCATCGACGGCATGGCGCTGCTGACGCAGCTCAAGACCCGCGACGCCGCGCTGCCCGTGGTGATGATCACCGGCCATGGCGACGTCGGCCTGGCGGTGCAGGCGATGAAGCAAGGCGCCTACGACTTCCTGGAAAAGCCCTTCGCCCCCGAGCGGCTGGTCGAGGTCGCGCGCCGCGCGCTGGAGCAACGCCGCCTCGCCCTCGAAGTCGCCGAACTGCGCGACCGGCTGGCCGGCCGCGAACGCCTCGAGGCGCGCCTGATCGGCGTGTCGCCGGCGATGGAACGGCTGCGCCGGCTGATCGCGGATCTCGCCGACACCAGCGCCAACGTGCTGATCCACGGCGAGACCGGCACCGGCAAGGAACTGGTGGCGCGCTGCCTGCACGACGCCAGCACCCGCCACGCGCGCAACTTCGTGCCGATCAATTGCGGCGGCTTGCCCGAGCAGCTGTTCGAGAGCGAGATCTTCGGGCACGAGGCCGGCTCCTTCACCGGCGCCGCCAAACGCCGCATCGGCAAGATCGAACACGCCGAGGGCGGCACGCTGTTCCTCGACGAGATCGAAAGCATGCCGATGTCGATGCAGATCAAGCTGCTGCGCGTGCTGCAGGAGCGCGTGGTCGAACGGCTCGGCTCGAACACGCCAGTGCCGGTGGACGCGCGCGTGGTGGCGGCAACCAAGGCAGACCTGAAGGCCCTGTCCGACGCCGGCCAGTTCCGCGCCGACCTCTATTACCGGCTCAACGTGATCACGCTCGAACTGCCGCCGCTGCGCGAGCGGCGCGAAGACGTGCCGCTGCTGTTCGACCACTTCGTCGCGCAGGCAGCGCTGCGCTTCGAGCGCGACGCCCGGCCGGCCTCCCCCGCCGAGCTGGCCCGGCTGGTCGCCTATCCGTGGCCCGGCAATGTGCGCGAGCTGCGCAATCTCGCCGAACGACATGTGCTGGGGCTGGGATGCAATCCCGAGCAGGGCACCGAGGAACCCGCGCTATTGCCGCTGGCGCAGGCGGTGGAGCAGTTCGAGCGGGCGTTGATTGCGGATGCGCTGCGCCGGCATGAGGGAAACCTCAGCCGGGCTAGTGAGGCGTTGGGGGTGGCTAAGACTACGTTGTTTGATAAGGTGAGGAAGTATGGGCTGTGACAGAACGCGCAAGGTGTAAGCAAGAACCCAATAGCCTGACTTCTTGACGGCCACCCTTGAGTATCAGCAACACGAAGGAGACGGGTGCACCTACACCCAGGAGATCGTCGGGTGAGGTATGGATTCAAATCGGGCTGTACGACCCGCGTAGAGTCGGGGCAATTATGTATCTGCCGCGATAGTATTCCCGATGATTCCACTACACCCCAGGACCGACCCTCTCATAAAGCTCCACATGCCGAAATAGGGGAATAATTTCACCCTTTTCGCCGAGGGGCTCATAAGCGGCCTCTGGTATGATCGCGGATCTGTTCAGGCTTCAAAGAGGCCGGAGGGAAAATTGCAGGGAGACTATTGCAAGGTGGTGCAGCGAGGCACCGCCTACCCAACCGTAATCGCTTTTTCGTCTGTAAACACGCCTCAAGGCAAATATAAGCCGTACCGAATCGTCGCCGAAGCGCACGACATCAACATCATATTCGTGAACGACGCTGCCAACCGCTGGTACCAGCACGGGATACCAGGGGTCGCGGACACGGCGTTGGAAGCTGCAACGCAACTTGCGAGTGAAGCGCGTCGCATCGGAAACGGTCGGGTTATCACCTTCGGCACTTCGATGGGCGCATACGGCGCAGCCCTGTTTGGAGCCTTAGGTAAGGTCGACGGATGCATGGTTTTCGGCGTGGAATCGCCGCTGAATCTTCCCGGCAGTCGTAGTCAGCTGTACATGCCCTCCGGCCAATCCCTACCGTATCCTGCCCTCGCCCCCCTCGTCGAAATAGGGGGCGTCCCCACTCTTGTCTATGCAAGCGAGACCGATGAAGTAGATCTGGTGAGTGCTGCCACACTGGTCGATCTGCCCAACGTCACGGCGATCAGCATCCGAGGCATGGACCATCCCGGCGTACAAGTCTTCGACATTGACAACAGCATCCGGGAGCGCATCACAACGTTTGCTAAGCATGGCACCATCCCTGACGGCTTTAGCAAACAAGGTTGGATCCTGCAGCAACGAGACCTCATTGCGGGCCTATGGGAGGCATACCAAGCGAAGTCCGTTGCGAAAGACCGTGTATTGTGGCTGGAAGTCGCGCGTAGGGTAGCGGAGCAATGGCCGCGTAGCGCGACCGCGCACCTTCGCTTGGGTGAGGCTCTATACGGGAATAGCGACGGCCCCGGTGCGGAGGCGGCATGGCGTGCCGCCCTAGCTATCTGTCCGTACCAGTTCGAATCAATGACAAAGCTGGGCAACTATCTACGACGGCATAAAAAGATAGACGAAGCACTGCCGCTCCTTACGCGGTGCGTCGAGATCAACCCATGGAATGCACATGGGCATCATTCACTCGGCGAAGCCTACGCCGAGATGGGTCAATTGGATAGCGCAGAACGCCATTTGCGGAAAGCGGTTGGCCTAAACCGTGGCAACAAGGCGTTCAAGCGCAGCCTCGCAGAGTTTCTTACAAGATCAGCCAAATCGAAAATTGATGAAGCTGACATGATGCTTGCTTCAATAACTTGACGCTCTGTGACGCGAACTATCGCCAACTCCCAATGCGGGAGGATCAGCCAAATTTTTCTATGCAACATTCTTCTCTGAAACACTGCCTTCGCAACAACAGCGAAATCACCTTTGAGGAAGACGTATCCATTCACCGAAGCTCGTCGGTTGTCGGAAAAATTATAATGGGCGCCTTCAGCTATATCGGCGAGGAATCGATTCTCGGCAGGTGCGTAATAGGCCGTTTTTGCTCAATTGCGCCAAAAGTCGTTATAGGGCTCGGCGTTCACCCCACGTCGAATGTGTCAACACACCCATTTTTTTTCGCATCAAAGAATGGATTTAGCATACCTGACGGCATCGGGAAACCTAGGGATTTGAAGGACCCGAAGTACCTAGGTCCGATTATCGGCCACGATGTATGGATCGGTACCAACGTCGTAATAAACAAAGGGGTCAGGATTGGGCACGGTGCGATCATCGCTGCCGGCGCGGTAGTAACAAAAGATGTCGCACCCTATTCCATAGTTGGCGGGTGTCCCGCGCGGCATATCCGATATCGGTTTGACAGCGAGACGGTTGCCAGATTGCTTGAATCGCAGTGGTGGAACTCGTCGATTGAATCATTTGTTGGCCTGTCTGCAGACTCGCCAATCGACTTTTGCCAAGAGTTGACATCTGCTTTCCGGCCCGCGACGTATCGAACGTTCAACTTGGCGGACAAAGGGACGCAACAGGTAGAAAAGCCTATCAACTGGCAGCGCATCTACCAACCATAGAATACCGATTCAATTACCAGGCGCGCACGGAGACTGGATTCGATGCGACGTTCTACGCATTCACCCCGTTATCGCGCCGGTGACCATGTCGTATAACTGATTGAACCTCCAAGACTTCGCTGATTCGAAGTTTCGCGTGTAGAGCGGAGACCGTGGCTGAACATCTTACGCACCGTGAACAAGAGCCAGTACCATGCAGCATTTGCCCTTCCAACTTATCCCTGGCCGATGAAATGCTACCATCGGCCCGGCTAGCCCAGGAACCAAGCCGAGGCCCAGTGCATCATCGAGAAGACGTCCGACAGGTCAACCTGCCTGCCAGACAGTGAATCTGCAGCAATCAAACCTGCAACACATGCCAACCGCGCTGGCCAGCGCTTGTGCCGGCCATGGGGTTGAGAATCCCCACCCAAAGTGGTGTCAGCATAGAACGAAGAATTTATCTGAGAACAATGAACCAGATAATTTCTAAAGCGTCTGTAGGCAGCGACATCAACGGTCCCTGGATCTTTCCAGAAGTGGTCCAAACTGCCTTGATAGGTTAAACCCTCTTTGGCGTAAAAACATCGCCCCAGCGCAATTACAGGCACTCGGTGATACATCGCCTGCAGACCAGCAGTGGAGTTAATAGTAACTACGCCATCGCACCGATGCATCAGCGAAGGCAAATGTACGTCATGCACGTAGACGACGCGATCTGCCGCGCCGAATCGAGCCGCACTCTGCGAAATTATCTCCGCATAGCTTGTATGTCCTCTATCCATTGGATGATGTTTAAAGACAAGAAGCGTCTCCCCGGGTGCGTGATGTGCAAATGAATGGATCGTCCATTCGATAAAATCCTCGATGCGCCGCCAAGGACTATGGACTCTGATCTGACTGTCGTTATATACCTGAAGAGCAACAAGGAAAAAGGGCGGATGAGTTTCGGCCAATAGACGATCGGCGATAGGCTTCTCTATCCTCCTGTAGTAACGCTTGCGATAGAGCGCCCTTAGCCATAGCGCAGCTTCGTGAGCTCTGAATGGCTTGTGGTGACGATAGTCTGGGTATCTCCAGCCCAACGCCATACCGCTCGCAAAATAGCAAAATGACCACCATGCCATTTTTGCGAAGGCATGTTTGAATGTACGTCCCTTTGCCTGCATTGGCAGGGCCGGAATGTCCTCGAGCCGAAGCGATGCCATCGGAGAATCAGCATTGACCCCGCCCAATTCGAGCGTTATGTAGTCCGGCCGAATGTACCCCTCTTCGAATACCCAAAATCCGATTCCTAGTTCCTTCGCAATCCGTGCCGCGATCCGGTGATGCCGGCGGCTGCTTCCGAAGACGGCGACAGCATCAATCCTCAGACGTTCCAGCAGATCACGTAAGAACGGATCCCATAAAGGCATCGGGTCGCTGAAGCGGATCACCTGTGGACCGGCGTAAAACAGGTCATCACCGCCATTGAAGTTGACCTTCCATACCGAGCTCCCCGAGGCCGTCAACCTATCTCTCAACCGGCTAAAGAAGGGCCCATTGGGCCCTTGGAGCAGTAGCACGCGAGAATTTCTCGCCAACTGCTGGAACGATGCCCGTGCTGCGATACCTCGGCTGGAGACATTCCGGGACCCTTGTTCAAGATAGCTGGTTGGGTGGTTCACTGCCCATTCAACTGGCTTCGACCCGAATCCATCCTGATTTAGTGGCGACATGGTTCGACCTAGCGCTGAACTAGAACGCACGTGAACTGACGAGCCTTACGCCATTGCCTGCCGATCCAACTGCTACCGATCCGACGACTCGCATGCTTACCGCGTTGTGCTATATGCCGTACTACATCTTCAACCGAACAGAATCCATCCACCCCCGGTACTCGGTAGCGAGGATACTGACAGAGGGTGACATAAACGAGCTCGTCGATAGTAAGTCGCCGCTGCCGATGAGGCAGCGCGAAATGGTCGACCGTTAATCCCCATCCGGCATAAAACGGCCCGCCATAGCAGTGCACCTGTTTACCCAACAGCAACGCCTCGAATCCGGCGAGGGACGTCATCGTGTGGACCTCGTCTGCCGCCACAATGCAGTCGGCGATACTGGCGTTTGCAGCGACTTCGTCGGCGATCTCCTCGATCTCGTCAATCGGCATCTGACCACTACGGTTTCCCGCAACTACATCAGGATGCGGCTTGTAAATGATCCAGGCATCCGGATTTGCCTTCCGGACCGTCGACAGCAGTTCACGATTGCATTTTACGATCGGCGAGCCAGCCGCAATGGAGGAGTCGTCCTCGACCTGTCCTGGGACGAGCAGGACTCGACGACCTCGACTTTCGGACGCGAGCTGGAATGGAACGCCAACGTTGTACTTGCTGATCTTGTTTTCAACAAGCATCTTGCGAAGCGCAACAGCGCGCGCCCGCTGCGCCTCGTCTAGATCCGCGCTAGCCAACAGACTCTCCAACTTGCTCCTTGAGAACGGATCGTAGTAGATGCCCGGGCCATCGACCGCTAGCGACAGCGGCCCATGTAGATCAGAGCCGAGACCGGCAGAACGAACAAATCCGTCCTCGATTCGCATGACCGGAATACCGAGCGACATGGCTTGCTTCGCCAAGTCGGAATGGCGGTTACCCCAAAGTACAATGCGGGACCCGTCTGGTAGGCCTTTGAGGCCCTCCGCATTGAGATTCCTGACGAACTGCACACGGCTGGAGGGAGTGGTGAGGAACGGTCTTACGATCGTGCGCTTCCACAGACTCATACCGACACACACGTTCGTGCCGCGGCTTTCATTGTCGATGGCCTTATTTCTTGCGAGCCAGTCGATCACGTCAAAGATCGTTCCTCGTTTCCCCGTTGCGGGTTCAATGTAGCGAGCGTACTGAAGATAGGCCGCACCAAACAGCTGCTCTAGTGTACGGGGCATGGACCTACGCCGACGAAGCTCCGCCATACCCGGATGCCGGTCGTCGGTCAATCCCCAACCGGCGTACCACGGTTGACCGAACACTGTGACTGGCTTTCCTAACATCAGAGCCTCGAAGCCCATTTGCGAGGTGACAACGTAGACGTGATCAAACTGTTCAATCAATGTGATTGGACAACTATCAACCGCAAACAGGCGTACTTTCGCAGTGCTCGCAATAGTTGCGAGATACCCTTTCTTTTTCCCGGCTACAACATCTGGATGGATCTTTACCCATATTTCCCCATCAGGATGCTCTTCCATCGCCGCCGAAAGCATTGCTGCGAAAGTCCCGGAGTCTGCCCCTCCGCATTTCACAGACATGTCGCCAGCAGTTTGATCGATCAAGAGGATGCGCTTGCTGGACGATTTTGGCGGAAGGATGTGTGTCGGTGCACAATTGTACTTCGACAGCTTGTGTCGCCTAATGAGATCTATTGCTTTCCTGGCATTGGCGAGCAATACCTCATTTTGATCCAATTTCTGGATAATTGCTTCCAGCTGCGACGTTGTTGACGCGTCATAGTAGATGCCAATTTCGTCGACAACAATGGAAAGAGGCATCGCTCCTGCCACCCCCAGACCCGAGGAGCGGAGAAATCCGTCTTCTAGACAGAGATACCTGTCGATTCCTTTCGCTCTGGCGTATGCGCGGGCTCTTTCCGCCGCCGGACGATATCCCCATCCCGCTACAGCGTCCACCCCACCAAAATGCATTCCGAATCTGCGCACCATTGCCACGTCCGCCTCAACGAAGGACGACAGATGCGCGATCCTGCCTACGCCGCGGGATAGGACGCCAACCACTTTTCTAGATGTCGAACTCATGCGTTACACACTCGGGAACTCGTGGAAGCCCCTTCGGCACCATCCCACCACACCAAGTATCATCTGGTCCAGATCCCTGCACGTGCCTGTCATATGACGGGCGCCATTAGGTTCATGAGACCTCATTACCTATACTAGCGGCCCTTTACCACTCCAAGGGATTACCGTTCAACTTCGATCCGATAAGTCTCCAGTATGCACGGGTGGCACGGCCCTTGGAGTCTTGAAAAAATGCGCTTCGATCCCGGAAGTATTTTGCCTGCTTACGATCATTAACCACCGAGGCGATAATCTTTTTCTCCATTGCACCTAGACGAGATTTCACACCACTATTCGCATTACCAATGAAGTTCGTGTCGCCTTTCGCGGTCGCTTTGCCACTGAGAGGACGACTCGTTACGGCTTTGCTTGCCATACCCGTTGGTGCACTGATAAGGTCGTCCGGCTTAGCCTTCCGCCCCGGGGCAGCTGGACGCTTTCCTGCTACGTCAGGCCGACGTCCAAAAACTGCCGCCCCTTCCTTCCAGATTGCGCCAGCAATCGACCCCGGATTGGAAGCAATCATCTTTCTCGGCGGAACGACGAAACGGGCCTTCGCGCCTGCGAAACCATCATCGAAAACACAGCCTTCGAAAATTTCGGCATCACGTCCACTTGGAGAGGCGATAAAATCGGCCAGCAATCGACAGGCCGCAGCAGAACTCAACGGCATACGGCTAATGCGATTTCCAAAGCGATCGCGAAGATCATGGGCAAGCGCTACTGCCGCGTTGTGAACCTTCTCTACAACGCGGCATCTGACCTCATCGTTTGGCTCCAAGTCGAAGGTAGCCACCGCCCCTCCGGTTTCAGACCGCACAAAGCGAACAAATGAAGCGTCCGAACTGCAGAACAGAGTCTCAAAGAGAAAACCGTTCTGACAGATCGGGTCATGATGCATTTCCCTTTTTACGAAATCGCCTGCATAGCCCCTGATGAATCCTGTGCGGTGCTCGACCTCTCGAGCCGACTCAAACGTAACGTAGTAGTACCCCGCGATTTCGACACGCGTAATGCGCTGGATCGCTGCTTGCATGGTTGCCGCGTATCCAATATCGACCACGGCGACTCGGGCCTGTTCGACGACGCCGAGACTCCGATAGTGCTCGACCAGCAGCTTTCGTTCCTCCTCGGCGTTCTGGAGAATTCTCTTCTCTAGCGCCATAACGAGGTCGCGCAACCCTTCGCGGTTGGAAGCGGAAACTACGGTCGACTTGTCTGCGAAGCCGCATTTTTCGAGCAGATCCTGGTCCGCGTCGTATAGATCGATGCCGAATTTCTTCTTAAGCAGCTGGGCCAGTGGGACAGGAGAAATCGACGAGTCCACCAGTTTGGAGAGATCGCCGCGCGTGTACAGTGCGGCGACACGTGCAGCACGCCGCGAGCTCATGGCGTATGCGATTCCAGGCCAACCTTCGGACTCGGGAAACAGAACTTGCGCCATTCGCCAGAGGACCTTTCCGTCCCTGGAAAGAAAAAGCAACTTTTCTATGCCATCCCGCTTGGCTTGAGTCATCAGCCATTGCAGGAAGCCATAGAACACCGGCGCCATTCCGATGTACCCAAGTGCGAACGGATCCCCGCCGAAGTGCGTATCAGCCGGAAACCGCCTAAACGGGTCGTCGAAGTACCTGCGCTGAATCAGGCCATAGATTGCCGCTTCCGCGTTGGACCGGCTCTTACGATCTGACTTAAGAAGCTCCGCGAGCTTCTTGTTGCCTGCGATTAATTGATATGCGCTTTGGATCCGAAACGTATGGATACCTAATTTGGCCGGAACGCTTACGTCGCCGTGCGGATTGTCCCCCACATGCAGCCAGCGGCTTTTATCCAAAGCCTCTACATCGGCCACATGGGAAAACAAATCGCCCTCATGCTTTCGGAGCCCCAGGGTAGACGACAAGTACAGCGGCAAGCCCTCTGGATAACCGGCATTGCGCAAAACTTCCCGGATAATCGTTTCCGGGAGATACATGTCGCTGATGAGGAGAATTTTCGCGCCTGTTTTCCTTGCAGTCTCAAACAATCGCCAACCAGCTTCTCGGCGCGAAAGAACGCGCAGTTCCTCCTGCACCTCCAACCGGCACACCGCGCTTCGCTGCTCCTGTGACAACTCGTAGCGTGCCGCAAGCTCGTCGTATATTTCGTCCAGCGTTATTTCTTGACTCTTCCCCGCGTGCAGAACTTTTTCCCGCAGCTGTCGCTCAGTGGCTTGGCGGACGACGGCGAAGTTTGTGATGCGACCGTCGGTGGCAATATCCACGTCCGCCTCGATCTGCTTGAACACGTGGACAGGTTGCTCCACGGCACGATCAATCAACGTGTCAAAAATGTCGAACGAAATAGTTTTGGGAGACACCTCACTGATCTTTTTCTTAAACGATTCTTCCAGTTGCGTGTTCCTCCGAACACCAAAAGAAGCATGCAAGAGCTCGCTCGCGCGATCGATCTTTAATCGACGCTCAAACTCCCACTCGTAGTTCTCTGCCAGATCAAAGAAGTTCGGAAGCTGTTTGAAATTCTTATGGTCTTCTGGCAGAGAAGAAATCCACCGGCACAAGAAGTTCTTGTCGTCAGTGACGAGACCGGCCAAGGGCTGTTGGTACGTTAGCATCCAGCCGAGAACGGCATCTGCGTCGACGGCAACATGGTGGCCGCGATTTACTTCATTGATATATTCGGAGACTGAGCCATGCGTCGCTAATCCGAGGAGATGAGATTGCGCGAGGGCGATAAGCGGCTTATTCCACAGCAGAGCCTGTGCCCCGATTGACGACGAGACCGTCACTACCGCATCGACTACTGCGAGCAGGTATTGACTAATGTTATCTATCACGTCGAAGCGACCATCGTAGACGAGATTTGGATAGCTTTGCTTCAACTGAAAATAGCGCTCAGCGCTAAGGACCTTTTCTGATGAACTGGCGCTCGCGTACTGTGTCACTACAACACCGACGTCGCTCGGCACGGAATCCAATACGTCTAGCAATAGCCCCATTTGGGACTCGTAGCCACTGTCAGTCAGGAAGGCGTATTGCTCTGTCACTTGTAACGGAAGCAGGACAAGCTTCTTGTACCGGCGCTCGGGGTCCAGGTCGGCTCGCGAGAATGGCGCATTGCCAGCGATGAAGGTCAACAGCCTCGCCCTGATGTTTTGCAGGAGCGCCGTAGCCCGCGGATCCACAGGCGTCGACCGAATTTCGTCGATATGGCTGGCCAATACGGACTCGTTGAATAGCCCGCCGACATCCAAAGTAAACAGTTCGGGAAATGGAACTCGGCTCAGGAAGCCCGGCATCTGATGAACAATCCTTGCGTTGGGGCAGGCGTCCCTGAGGTGGTTTGCGGGGGTCTCCCACGCTACGACCAGATCTACCGAATCGAGTCCCGGGACCTTTGTAGCCAGCAATTCATTCATACGGGTTGCGATCTCGGGGTCGGCTCCCTTGTACAGCCTACGCTCGACATTGTTCGCAGAGCCCAACGCCACGAGGAGGTCTCGATGGCTGATCCCGTATACGCTTGCCAGTGGCATTAGGCTGCGCAGACGACCCGCATTGAATTCGTTGCACACAAAAGAGATCTGGTGGCCTTCACCATGAAGGAGCTTCGCCTGCGGTATCAACTTCTTCTCGATAGCGCCCAGATAGAACGAAGGATCGCCACGGACGATCGACGGATTTATGTAGAAGAGGATCTGCATTTTCTTTGCGTGCTACGAAGCGGATACTAGCCTTTGATTATTTCTCTATGGTGGTACGTAGCTGCCCTATATCCATAAGGTCGTCCACCGCTCTTGACAGCGATGTCCTCTACAACCCCAACACCACCCTCGCACTAATCGCAATCTGATAAAGAATCTGGAACACATCCTTGGCGAATTGCCGCGACTTGAAATCGACCTTCGGCAATACCAGGATTTCATCCCCCGCCTTGATCTCCGGATCACGTTTGCCATCGGAGAAGCTGCCGTCGCGGTGGGCGATGATCACGCGCGACGTATCGGCGTTTTGCGAGTAACCGCCCGCCTGCTGGATGTATTCCTCGAGGTCCATGCCCTTGTCGAACGCGATGGCGTTCGGGAATAGGACTTCGCCGTTGACGACCACGAGGCCGTCCTTGACCGGCACGCGCAGGATGTCGCCGTTCTCGAGCAGCAAGCTGTCGCGGTTGGCGGACTTGGCGATCAGCGTCTGGCCGGTCGGATCGATCTTGCGAGCGCGCTCGACCCACTGAAGCACGAGCCCCGCTTCTTCCTTGCGCAGTTGCGCCTCTTCGGCGGTGCCGGAGCGCGCCGTCAGCACGCTGGATTCCAGGCTGCGCAGCGCGGTATGCAGCAGCAGCTTCTGGCGCTCCTTCACGCTGTTGCGGAACAGCTGGATGCTGTTGGCATCGGACTGCGGCGTCATCTGGATCTTGCTGAGCAGTTCGCCGATCCGGCTGCCGTAGGGCAGGACGAATTCCTGTGGGCCAAGGTGTTCGCCTTCCACGCGGACCGTGATGGTGCCGGGACGCTTGTCGGCGGTGAATTCCACCTCGTCGCCGTCCTTGACGTGCACGTTGGGCGCTTGCGCCAGCGAGTAGTACTCCGTGTTGCGCACGGTGCCGGTATTGCGGATCACGCGGACATTGGTCGACTGCGGCAGCGGCTTGGCCATGCTGGCAATCTGCTGCAGCGTGGTGGCGTCTCCCATGAATTCGAAGCGCTTGGCGTTTTCGGCCAGGCCGCCGACCTTGACGGTCTTCTTGCGCGGCTGCACGAAGATGACGTCGCCATTGTTCAGTTGGCGCGACGCCAGCTCGCCCTTGAGCAGGAAGTCGTAGAGGTTGACGATGGCCAGCGTCTGCTGGCCGCGCTTGATGGCCACGTCGAGGAAAGAGCCGCGCTCGGGGTCGATGCCGCCGGCCTGGTCCAGATAGCGCAGGATGCTGTCGCTGGAGGTACCGGTGTACAGGCCCGGGCGGTAGACCGCCCCGGTCACGTACACGCGGACGGGCTGCGCCGCGAGCAGGCTCGCGTAGATCGACACGTTGCGCGCGAAGGCCCTGCGCAGTGCGCCGGTGATGGCGGTCTGCAGGTTCTCGTTGGTAATGCCCTGCACGCGGAACGGGCCGACTTCGGGCAGCAGGATGTTGCCGCCGGCATCGACCGTCAGCACGGTATCGACGTTGTAGCCATTCCACATCCGCAGCTGGATGCGGTCACCCACCGACACCACATGGCTCGGGTTGAAGATCGAGGCGCTGTCGCGGCTGAAGGCACCGGTGAACAGATTGGCGCCGAACACGTCGCTGGTCAGGTTGGCGCTGTAGTCGGCCTGCTGCGGCAGGCCTGCCGCCTGTCCGGTCGGGTCGAATGCGGGCACGCGCGGCTCGCCTGCCGCTGCGCCGGGCTGCATCTGGGCACCAACCATCCCGGTGGCGCCTGGTGCCGCAATGCCGCCCTGCATCGACATCGTCGACATATTGGTCGAGTACGACGCCGCGCTCGCGCTGCGCGCGCGCTGGCTGCCATAGCCCTTGGTAACGCCTTCGGCAGCCTCGACCGCGGGGTCGGTCGAGCGCGTCTGCGCGTGCGAAACGCCGATGCCGCCCATCAGGGCGGCGACCAGCGCGGAGAGGGAAACTAAAGTGCGAAACATGCTCAATCCCGGTGGTCCTGGACGATGGCGCGCAGCAGCTGGATCACGCCAGCCAGCATCAACGTCATCAGCACGAAGACGACGATGTTGTAGATGCGTCGTGGTTGCAGGGGGAATTCCGGCGTGGTCGGTTGCTGCACCACGGCGACGTTCTTCAGCTTGCGGGTTGCCTCGATGCGCGCTTTCTCCAGCGCGCCGAGGGCCGTCTTGTAGAGGTCTTGCGAGAATTCGGCGGCCAGTTGCAGGCGTTCCTGCTCCTCGATCACGCGGTTCAGGCCGCGCTTGCCCTTGGTCGACACCATGCGGCCGCGCTGGGCGGCAATCTCGCGCTCGACCGCGGCGATCTGCGCGTCGATCTGCACGATGGTGGAGGACTGCGCCGTGAACACGTCCTTCAGCGAGGCACGGCGCACCTTCAGTTCGGCCAGCTCGGCTTCGGCGCTGGCCACCACGCTGGACAGGCTCTCGATGTCGCCGCGCGGCGATACCAGGCCGTTGGCGTTCTGGTACGCGAGCAGCGCCTGGCGCGCTTCCTGGGCGCGCTGGCCCTGCGCCTGCACCTGCTTCTCGATATAGACGACCTGGTCGCTGGCGATCCGGTGGGTCATCTCGTTCATGAAGCGTTCGCCTTCGCGCACCATGGCTTCGGCGATGCTGCGGGCCATCTCGGGCGTGTAGGCCTGCGCCTGGATCACCAGCACGCGGGAGTAGTCGTCGTATTCGACATTGACGCGCTTCAGATAGTGGGCGTGGAAGCGCTCCAGCGACGCGTCCTTGAACCACATGCGCGACAGCGGATCGCGTCCGCCGGTGCTGTAGTGCTCGCGCAGGTTCAGCCGCGAATCGAGCAGCTGCAGCATGTCGACCGACAGCAGGTACTCGCGCAGCAGCAGCAGGTCCTGCGGCGCGGTATTGCCGATCAGCAGCGAGGCGAAATCGCTGGTGTTCGCGCCAATGGCATCGCTGCGCTCGACGACGACCTTGGCTTCGGACACGTAGCGATCGGAGGCGATCAGCCCCCAGTAGAGGGCAGCCAGCACGCAGAGGGCCGCGGCGGCTTGCCACAGCCGGCTCGTTTTCAGTAGGGTTTTCATGCTTGAATGCTTTCCCGGTAGCGGGCCAGCGCCTCGTCGACGGTATCGAACCAGTGAGCGTGGCCGTCGTGCAGCCAGATCGCGGAATCGCAGAAGTTGCGCAGCGTCGATTCGCTGTGCGAGACCATCACCAGGCCGGCGCGGCCTGCCAGGTCCTGGAATGCCTTCTGCGATTTCCGCTTGAAGGCGGCATCGCCCACTGCGGTCAGTTCGTCGACCAGATAGGTATCGAAATGGAATGCCATCGACATCGCGAACGCGAGACGCGAACGCATGCCGGAGGAATAGGTTTTGACGGGATCGTCGAACGCTTCACCGAGTTCGGAGAAGTCGCGGACGAATTCCAGCGTTTCTTCAAGTTGTCGATGTGCGCCGTGAATACGGGCGACGAATTTGGTGTTCTGCCGGCCGCTGAGCGAGCCCTGGAAACCACCGGTCAATCCGAGCGGCCACGACACGCGGCAATTGCGCTGGATCGAGCCGCGATTGGGTTGATCGATCCCGCCGATCAGCCGCAGCAGTGTCGATTTGCCGGCGCCATTGGCGCCGATCAACGCAATACGGGCCTGCGCCGGAATATCGACGGAGATACCCTTGAGCACCCACTGCGATCCATGATGATTGCGGTAGCGCTTGTAGACGTCATTGACCCGGATCATTGCGCCACCAGCCGTCGCGCAAAACGGGTGTGCAGGGCCAGCCCGAGAAACAGCAGGGCAAGCACGACGAAGCCCAGGTAGGCCAGGCTGATATGGGTCTCGCCGTGGTAGCCCGCGAAGTAGCCGCCTCGCATCGATTCGAGGCCATGCACGATGGGATTGAGCAGCAGCCAGTCGCGCACTGGGCGCGGCACGCTGCCGATCGGATACATCACCGCGGACAGGAAATACAGCGGCGTGAAAGCCAGCTTCACGATCTTGCCGGCCTCCGGCAAGAGCGCGCCCACCACCGAAAAGACCAGCGCCATCCCAAGGCCCAGCAGCCACAGCAGTACCGCGGCGACCATCACCTGAATCGGGTCGGCCGGCGCGACGTCAATGCCGAATAGCGCCAGCCCGCCGAGCAGCGCGAACCAGACGATGGCGTACAGGAATGCTTCGAGCGCGGCCCGAACCAGCACGGTATCGACCGGCCGCACTTGCCGGTAGGCGAACAGCGCCGCGTTCGCATTGACGGCTTCCATGCCGCGGCCGGCCACGTTGCGGACCAGGAAGAAGCCCCAGACGCCGACCAGGATGAAGACCTCGGCATTGACGCCGCCGGCCATCAGCCGATGGCGAATCACGCCGAACAACACCATCAGGAAAACCAGGTGCACGGCGGGCTCGAGCAGAATCCATAGCCACGCGGCCCGGCCGGTCGCCAGGCGCGCGCTGGCCTCGCGCAGGAACAGCGCGCGCCAAACCGATAGCGCTACGGAAAATTCCGAGCGAACGCCCGCCGAACTCATTGCAGGTTGTCGAAGATGTCCAGTACGCCTGCAACGTGGTCTTCGGCATCGAGCACGACCAGTGCGCGCACATTGTGCTCACGCATCAGGTCCTCGGCATCCGACAGACGGGCATCCGCTTGGATGGTGATGGGGGTGGCCGTCATGAAGTCGCCCACCGGGTGGCTCAACGCCGTGGCGTCCCGCTCGATCGCGCGGCGCAGGTCGCCGTCGGTAAAGATGCCGGCGAGCGCCCCGTTATCCAGGACGACGGCAAGACCCAGCCGTCCGCTGGTCATCGCGTCGATGGCCTCGCGCAGCGGGGCATCGGGCGCGACCACGGGCACCCGCTTGTGCATGACGTCGCGCACGCGCGTCAGCAGCTTGCGGCCCAGGCTGCCGCCCGGGTGGAAGCGCGCAAAGTCCAGCGGCTTGAAGCCGCGCCGCTTGATCAGCGTGACGGCCAGCGCGTCGCCCAATGCCATGGTCAGCAACGTCGAGGTGGTCGGCGCCAGGTTGTTCGGGCACACCTCGCGCTCCATCGGCAAATGCAGGAAGACGGTGCTGTTCCGGGCCAGCGTGCTGTCCTGGCGACCGCTGATGCCGATGATGGCGTTGCCGAAGTCCTGCAGCGAGGGCAGCAGGCGCAGGATTTCCTCGGTTTCGCCGCTGTTGGAGATCAGCACCACGATGTCGTCGTGGCGGATCACGCCCAGGTCGCCATGCAGCGCTTCGCCCGGATGCAGGAAATAGCTGGGCGTGCCCGTCGAGCTGAAGGTGGCGGCCATCTTGCGGCCCACCAGCCCGGACTTGCCCATGCCGCTGATGATGATGCGGCCACGGCAGCGCAGGATCAGATCAATGGCGGTATCGACCTCACGACCCAGCGTATCGGCCAGCGCATGAAGTGCGCCAGCCTGCTCCAGAATGACCTCCCTGCACATGGCGGCGGCGGACTGCATCTCTGCATGGATGCCGTCCTGCCCCGTCCCTCCCAACCTGACCGCTGTATTCATTTGTTACTTTTATTCAAAATTTTGCGCTGTTTTCAGCGCTTGTTTACTTTTCGAAGTCGGCAATGTTAAGGGCAAGGCCACCTGAAAGGCAACAGAAAGTAACAATTGTCGTTCGCTATCTACATGCCATGTTCAGATAACATCCGCGAAATTTGTGACTTAATAGACTATCTTCGGCAAACCGCCGTCGCCCGCCCCCCTCCTTTGGTAGGCTCGCCAATATCCGCACGACGTGAAATGTAAAGACGCGAACAGCAGCCTTTGGCATGGCTCTGTTCGCGGCATTCGGCCGTCTCTCGACTGTGTCGGCTAGCCAACAGACCGCCGTTCGGCGGCTGGCAATACTTCCGCCAAAAGCGCCGCCCATTGCGGCGCGCCGGCGCCAGCGGGGGAACTGCCACCCGGCCCGGCTCTTACTGCCAGGAAGCCTTGCCATGAAGCCCGATCCCAGATCCTGTGCCGGAGCGGCCAATGCCCGGTCGCCGTTCGAGAGGACCGTGCTGACGCGCGGCAAGGCCACCTTGATTACCTATATGGGTGCCGGCGATTCGCATCCGACGCTGGTGCTGTGCCAGGTCGAGCGCCTGCGCGAAAGCGATCTGGAGCCGCTCGAGAAACTGCAGTCGTTCTGCACCGCGCGCCATGTGCTGTTCGCCGTCGTCGCGCCGGACGAGACGGCGCGCGGCATGGCCGAGACCTTGCAGCGCTGGGGCATCATGGTGTTCCTGAAGGCGCCGACCGACGAGGAAGTCGAGGCGTTCGTGCGGGTGCAACGATTGATGCGCCATCCGGCGGTGTGGGTGTAAGCGCGTTCCACGGTCAATCGCTCCGGTGTCGTTCCCGCGCACGCGGGAACCCAGCGTCCGTGAACGCCACTGGGTCCCCGCTTTCGCGGGACGACAGCCTGGCTGGTGAGCCCGTGCGCGTCAGGCCGCCGCCCGGCGTGCACCGCTCTCCAACCCGCCCGTATCCTGACGGATCAGCCAGCCATACAGGTCCCGCGTGTCCTCGGGCGTCGCCACCAGTTCCACATGGCGCCCCGCATGGCGCGCGCAGGCCGCGGCGTAGAGCCAGCGCAGCGTCGAATAGTCTTCCAGCGCAAAGCCCACCGAATCGAACAGCGTCACGTCTTCGACCGCGGTGCGGCCCGGCACCTCGCCATTGAGGATCTGCCACAGCTCGATGACCGGGAAGTCCGGCGGCATCTGCTGGATCTCTCCTTCGAGCCGCGACTGCGGCTCGTATTCCACCGCGACGCGCGCGCGCCGTAGCAGCGCCGGGTCGAGCTCGGTCTTGCCGGGGCAATCGCCGCCCACTGCGTTGATATGCACGCCGGGCGCAATCTGTTCGTCGCGCAGGATGGTGGCGCGGGTCTTGTCCGCGGTCACCGTCGAGACGATATGCGCGCCGGCCAGCGCCTCGTCGATCGACGCCATCGGCAGGATGCGCAGCGCGCCGGTATCGGTCACGCCGGCCAGGTTGCGCTGCAGCTTGGCGGTGGCGGCCGGGTCCACATCGTAGGCACGGATCTCGCGCACGCCCAGCATCGCGTGGAACGCCAGCACCTGGAATTCGGCCTGCGCGCCGTTGCCGATCAGCGCCATCGCGGTGGTGCCGTGCGGCGCCATCGCCTTGGCAGCCAGCGCGGAGGTCGCCGCGGTGCGCAGCGCGGTGGCCAGCGTCATGTCCGCCAGCAGCACCGGAAAGCCGGTCGACACCTCGGCCAGCGCGCCGAACGCCATCACGGTGGGCATCGCCTGCGCGGCGTTGCGCGGATGGCCGTTGACGTATTTGAACGCGTACTGCTCGCCGTCGGTGACCGGCATCAGCTCGATCACGCCGATTGGCGAATGGCTGGCCAGCCGCGCCGACTTCTCGAAGCGGTGCCAGCGCAGGAAGTCCTGCCGCACGTGCTCGGCGATCTGCCGCAGCGCGGTGGGCACGCCGATGCTGCGCACCAGGGCCGCCACCGCGGTCGCGTCCAGGAAGCGGGTCATCGCGGTTTCCTTCATCGTCATCTCCTTGTCCTGATGTCCTGAAGCCGAGTTCGTCGGTCAGGCCGCGGCGGCAGTGGCCTGGCCGCCGGCCGCTTCGCCGATCCCCTGACGCACGCCGCTGCGGCGATCGAGCCGCAGCGTCATGCAATAGGCGCCGCCGCCCGACAGCATGAAGGGAGCGAGATCGACCTCTTCCACCCGATAGCCGCGCTTGCCCAGCGCGTCGCGCAGGCGCGGGGTGGTGCGGGCCATCACGATGCGGTCGTGCAGATTGACGGCGTTGACGCTGAAATGCCGCAGGTCGTCGGCGCTGGCCTCGATGCGCTGGCTGGCCGGCAGGCGCGCATGCAGTTCGCGCAGCGAGGCCTCGGTGAAGGCGGGCGGGTAGTACAGGATCTCGCCGCCGGCGAGCGGGCAGAAGCAGACGTCGAGGTGGTAGCTCTGCTCGGTGGCCAACTCCAGCGCGACCACCTCGCGCCCGAAATACGCGCCGACCGCATCAGCCGCGCAGCGGGCCGAGCGCGGCCCGAAGCCGGCCCAGAAGTGGCCGCGCACGGCGTCCCAGATGCAGTCGCCCGCGCCCTCCTGGTAGCAGCCGTCGGCCAGCGTGGCCACCTCGTCGAGCAGGCCGCGCTCGCGCAGCCCGGCGAAGATGCGTGCGAACGGCGCTTCCTCGCCCTGCCGCTGCGGGTAGCGAAAGCGCGCCAGCAGCGCGCGGCCGTCGAGCACCACCGCGGCATTGGCGGGGAACACCATGTCCGGCAGACCCGGCTCGCCCGCCGCGACCTCGACCGCGAAGCCGCCCGCTTCCAGCGCTTCGCGCAGTTCGGCGAAGGCGCGCAGCGCGCCGCGATGCATGCCGTGCGGATCGGCGGCCCAGCGCAGCGGGTCCATCCAAGGATTGATGCTGTACGACACGTCGTAGTGGGTCGGCTCGACCAGCAGGATGGTGGGTTGAGTGATCACGCCGCGCTCCTTCCGATTCGGGTTGCTGTCAAAATGGATTGTGGTGCACACCGCGGCGAGCGGATAGCGCACAAACTGCGCAAAAAGCGCGGTCGCTATGACAGAATGCCGGCGTGAGCTGGCGTTTTGCCAAGCCATCCGCCGCGAGACCTGCGAGCCATGGACGATATCGACCGTCAACTGCTGGCACTGCTGCGCGACAACGCGCGTACGCCGACCACCGCGCTGGCCAAGGCGCTGCGGCTCTCGCGCGCGACCGTGCAGAACCGGATCGACAAGCTGCAGGAGGCCGGCGTGATCGTCGGCTATACCGTGCGGCTCAAGCCCGAAGCCGAGCCCCACCGCATCCGCGCGCTGGCGACCATCGCGGTGGAAGGCAACCGCATCGGCAAGGTGTTGCAGGCGCTGCGCGGCGAGCCCAACGTGCAGACGCTGCATACGACCAACGGGCGCTGGGACATCATCGCGGAGCTGCGCGCCGACACGCTGGAGGCGTTCGACCGGACGCTGGACCGGATCCGTCTGATCGAGGGGATTGCGGCGACGGAGACGAGCATCCTGTTGTCGACTTACAAGCTTTGAGGGCAATCGAAGGTCGATGGGATGGCGATTGCAGTTGCCCTCTCCCCCGCCCCTCTCCCGCTCGCGGGAGAGGGGAGAGAACCGTAGGGCCGTCAGGACGCTGGAGCGACTCCCGTCACCCGTCTCCCGCTCGCGGGAGAGGGAAGAGAACCGTAGAGCCGTCAGGACGCTGAAGCGACTCCCGTCTCCCGCTCGCGGGAGAGGCGAGAGAACCGTAGAGCCGTCAGGACGCTGGAGCGACTCCCGTCTCCCGCTTGCGGGAGAGGAGAGAGAACCGTCGGGTCGTCAGGACGCTGGAGCGACTCCCGTCTTCCGCTTGCGGGAGAGGAGAGAGAACAGCAGGGCCGTCAGGACGCTGGGGCGACTCTGGTCTTCACCTCGCGGGAGAGGGAGAGAAGACCGGAGGGCAATAGCGAGCCGCTCTGGAACTCCCCTCTCCCGCTCGCGGGAGAGGGGCTGGGGGAGAGGGCCAGGCGGTCGCCATCCCACCGGCGCCCGCCACGAACCCGTGCTCCCAAAGCCACATCCCCAAAATCCGATATATTCATGTGTTTCCCGCCCCCAAGGCGGGCAGTAGGAGATCTGTTCGAATGACGTCCGGCAATCCGGTTGAGAAGTCGATGGAGCGGGTCCCGCCGGGCCCTGCCGTCACCGACCGCGCGGAGCTGGACCGGCTGGTGGCCTGCGAGTATTGCGACGCGGTCTACCGCCGCATGGTTCTCGGCCCCGGCGAGCGGGCGCAGTGCCTGCGCTGCGGCGGCGAGCTGTACCACGAGAGCCAGCGCGCCTATCGGCGCCTGCTGCCGCTGGTGCTGACCGCGCTGATCCTGTTCATCGTGTCGAACGCCTATCCCATCGTCGAGATGGACCTGCAGGGTGTGCGCACGCGCACCACGCTATGGGGCGCGGTGCAGGCGCTGCAAGCCGACAACATGACGCTGGTGGCGCTGCTGGTCTTCGCCACCACCATCGTGTTCCCGCTGGCCGAGATGCTGATGATGGCCTATCTGCTGGTGCCGCTGGCCCGCGGCAGCGTCCCCCCGGGGTTCGAGCGCATCATGCGCGGCATCCGCCAGACCCGCCCGTGGGGCATGATCGAAGTGTTCATGATGGGCGTGCTGGTCACGCTGGTGAAACTGTCGACGATGGCCCAGGTGCTGCCGGGCATCGCGCTGTGGTCGTTCGGCGCGCTGGTGATCGTGCTGGCGACGATGCTGACCTACGATCCGCGCGACCTGTGGCGCCATGCCGAGCGGCGCCAGGAGGCCGGCCAGCGATGAGCCCCGCCGATCCCAAACCCTCGGCGCGCCATCGCGCGCTGCGGCGCTCGCGCGAGGTCGTCGCCGGCGTGGTGCAGGAGCTCGCAGACGACGACGAACGCACGCCGCTGCCGCAGGTGCCTACCGCCACGTCGATGGGTCTGCTGTCCTGCCACGCCTGCGACGCGCTCAGTCCGCTGGACCAGGAAGGGCAGCCGTGCCGCCGCTGCGGCGCAACGCTGCACCATCGCAAGCCGGCAAGCCTGTCGCGCACCTGGGCCTTTTTGCTGGCGGCCTACATTCTGTACATTCCGGCCAACGTGCTGCCGATCATGATCACCCGCTCGATCCTGGGCACGCAGGAGGACACGATCCTGTCGGGGATCATCTATCTGTGGTTGTCGGGCTCGCACATGCTCGCCATCGTGGTGCTGATCGCCAGCATCGTGGTGCCGCTGCTCAAGATGATGATCCTGACCTTCCTGCTGCTGTCGGTGCATCTGCGCTCGACCTGGCGGCTGCGGCAGCAGACCAAGCTGTACGGACTGGTCGAGCTGATCGGCCGCTGGTCGATGCTCGATATCTTCGTGGTGGCGCTGCTTGCCTCGCTGGTACGCGCCGGCGCGCTGGCGCAGGTCGACCCGGGCACCGGTGCAGCGGCGTTCGGCATGGTCGTGGTGCTGACCATGCTGGCCTCGCTGTCGTTCGACCCGCGCCTGCTGTGGGATGCGCACGACCACGCGGAACTGAAGGCGCCCGCCGGTGCCGGCCCCGCTGCGGCGCCGGCCGACCACTGAGCCGCGGACACAGACACCGAATCCCGATACCGAACACCGAACACCGACGTACGCTGGACTTTTATCGATGCCCGATCCGGACAACCTTTCCTCCTCCCCTCCGCCCGCGCAGCCGCAGCCCCGGGAGCCGGCGCGCCGGCGCCGCGCGCGCTGGCTGCCGTCGGTGGTCTGGCTGATTCCCATCGTCGCCGCCGTGGTCGGGCTGTCGCTGCTGTTCCATACGCTGTCGCAGCGCGGCCCCGAGATCCAGGTGACCTTCCGCACCGCCGAGGGCCTGGCGCCGGGCAAGACGCCGGTGCGCTACAAGGACGTCGATATCGGCCTGGTCAAGTCGGTGCGGCTGGCGCCGGACCGCTCGCATGTGGTGGCCACCATCGACCTGTCCAAGGACGCGGAGAACTTCGCCGTCAAGGACACGCGCTTCTGGGTGGTGCGCCCGCGGCTGGCCGTCAGCGGCGTGTCGGGGCTCGAGACGCTGCTGTCCGGCTCCTATGTCGGCGTCGACGCCGGCAAGTCGGAGGAGACCCAGCGTGAATTCGTCGGCCTGGAAACGCCGCCGGTGGTCACCACCGACTCGTCGGGCAAGCAGTTCGTGCTGCGCGCCGCCGACCTCGGTTCGCTCGACATCGGTTCGCCGGTCTACTACCGGCGCGTGCAGGTCGGCCAGGTGGTGGCCTACCAGCTGGAACCGGCCGGGCGCGACATCACGCTGCGGGTCTTCATCAACAAGCCCTACGACGAGCTGGTCACCGCGGACACGCGCTTCTGGCATGCCAGCGGCGTCGACCTGAAGCTCGATGCGGGCGGCTTCAAGCTCAATACGCAGTCGCTGGTGACGATGCTGCTCGGCGGGGTCGCTTTCCAGGCGCCGCCCAACTCGCACCTGACCGAAGCGGCCAAGGAGAACACGCAGTTCCTGCTGGCCGGCGACCAGGCCGACGCGATGAAGGAGCCGGACGAACTGGCGCCGACGCTGGCCGTGCTGAACTTCGAGCAATCGGTGCGGGGCCTGGCGCCGGGGGCGCCGGTGGACTTCCGCGGCGTGGTGGTCGGCCAGGTGCGCTCGATCGGCATCGATTACGTGCGCGAGGCCAAGTCGTTCCGGCTGCCAGTGGTGGTCGAGCTCTATCCTTCGCGAATGGGCTTCCGCGAGCGCGACCTGGCCGACCGCGAACGCGCCCGCCAGCTGATGCTGGGCCTGATCCAGCGCGGCCTGCGCGCGCAACTGCGCACCGGCAACCTGCTGACCGGCCAGCTCTACGTGGCGCTCGACTTCTTCCCCGACGCCAAGCCGGTCAAGGCGCCGGCCGATACGGCGCTGGCCGAGCTGCCGACCATGCCGGGCGCGCTGGACGAGCTGCAGGCCAAGCTCGGCAGCATCGTCGGCAAGATCGAGAAGGTGCCGTTCGACCAGATCGGCCAGGACCTGCGCAAGACCGTGGCCCAGCTGAACACCACGCTGGCCGGCGCGGACAAGCTGGTCGCGCAGCTGCAGGGCGACGTCGCGCCGGAAGTGCTGGCGGCCCTGCAGGACGCGCGCCGCACCATCCAGTCGGCCAACGGCACGCTGGCGTCCGACGCGCCGCTGCAGCAGGACACGCGCCGCATGCTGCAGGAGCTGACGCGCACCGCGGTGTCGCTGCGCGCGCTGACCGACTATCTCGAACGCCATCCCGAAGCGCTGCTGCGCGGCAAGACGGAGACTCAACCATGAAGGGCCCGCTTATCCTGTCCCGCCGGCTGCGCGCCGCGATGTTCGCCACCGCCTGCGCCGGCACCCTGCTGCTGGGCGGCTGCGCGTCGTCGTCCGAGCCGCGCTACTACACGCTGGCGCACGGCGGCGAAACCGGCCAGACGGGCGCGGGCGGCGCGGCCGGGGCCGGGTTGCCGGCCACCGCCGTGGCGACCGGTACTGCCTCGGCGACGGGGGCGGTGTCCGCCAGCCAGCCGCTGTGGATCGAGGTCGCGCCGGCACGCGTGCCGGAACGGCTCAACCGCCAGCAGATCGTCATCGGCGGACCCGACGGCCGCGTGACCCCGCTGGACATGGCGCGCTGGTCGGCCCCGCTGCCCGACGAGTGGCGCGATGCGCTGTCGCAGCGCCTGCAGATCGTGCTGGGCGCGGTCGATGTCTATCAGCAGGGATTGAGCGGCGTGCAGCCGCTGTACCGGATCACCACCGAGGTGGTGCGGCTCGATGCGCAGCCCGGCGCGCGTGTCGGCGCCACCGTCAACTGGACCGTGCGCCGGCTGCCGGATGGCCGCACGCTGGCCGGGCGCACGCAGGCCGACCTGCCGGCCCCGGGCAGCGGCGACGACGTCGCCGGCGTGGTCGCGGCGATGCGGCAGGTGGTGGCCGACACCGCCGCGCAGATCGCCGCCGGCGTGGCCTCGCTGCGCCCCGAGGGGGCGACGGTCAGCCGCCAGCCTTGACGCTCCGGCGCCGTCAGCGCCAGCGGCATCAGTGGCCTCAGTTCCCTCAGCGCCCTTAGTTCCCTCAGCGCCCTCAGCGCCCTCAGCGCCTGGCGCCGGCGCCCGCCGCGGCCATCGCCGCCAGGCATTGCGCCGGCCCGCCTTGCACCAGTTGCACCGAGCAGGCCAGCATCAGGTTCTTGCCCAGCCCGAAGTCCTCGACATGAAAGCCGCGCGCGTCGAGCGGCCTGCCCTCGGCGTCATGGCCGACGGCGGCGCGCTCGACGATGGTGCCGCGATCGCCGGTATAGGCCCACACCGGCTTGCCGAGCGCGACCGCAAAGCCCACCTCGAAGGCCGTGCCCGAATCCGGCTCGGCGGGCCCCCGAAACTCGTCCAGATTGGCCATCACCAGATCGGCCCGGCGGATCAGCGCGACGTTCGCCTGGTAGATCCAGCGCGCCGCGGCCTCGCCTGCGAGGCCGGCGGGCAGTTGATGGTCCAGCGGAAACAGGCCGGTAAAGCCGTGTTGCGCGCAGAGGTCCTTCAGTGCCTGGCCATGGGCCATCGCGTCGGGACGAAACACATCGGGGCCGGCGAGGTAGACGGTGGGCATGGTTTGGATTCAGGATAGGCGGTTGGGATCCAGCCTGATGATCGACGTCGCTTTCACGGGAACGACAGCATGGTCCTGCCGAGCCAGCCCGCCAGCGAGGCCACCGCACGGACAAGAGGCCGTCCGGCAGGATACACTCTGCTGTCTTTTTCTCGTATCCAGCCCACCATGCCTGCCATCGACCTGATCCAGATCGGCCCGCTCGCGCCGCACCTCAACGCCACGCTGCAGGAGCGCCACGGCGCCGCCGCGCTGTGGGAGCAGGACGACTGGCCCGGCTGGCTGCGCGAACATGGTGCCCAGGCACGCGTGGTGGTGACCTCGGCCCGGCACGGCTGCAGCGCCGCGGTCATCGATGCGCTGCCGCAACTGGCGGCGATCGTCAGCTTCGGCGTCGGCTACGACAGCATCGCGCTGGACGCGGCCCGCGCGCGCGGCATCCAGGTCAGCAATACACCGGACGTGCTCAACGATTGCGTGGCCGACCTCGCCTTCGGCCTGATGATCGATGCCGCGCGCGCCATCTCGCACGGCGACCGCTTCGTGCGCGCCGGCCGCTGGCACCAGGGCCCGTTCCCGCTGACGAGCAAGGTGTCCGGCAAGCGCCTCGGCATCCTGGGCCTGGGCCGCATCGGCGAGAAGGTCGCGCGCCGCGCGCAGGGCTTCGACATGGAGATCGCCTACAACAATCGGCGTCCGCGCGAGGGCGCGCCGTGGCGCCATGAACCCGACCTGCTGGCGCTGGCCGCATGGGCGGACTTTCTGGTGGTGACCTGCGTCGGCGGCGCGGAAACCGAAGGGCTGGTATCGCGCCAGGTCATCGAGGCGCTCGGCCCGAAGGGCGTGCTGGTCAATGTCGCGCGCGGCAGCGTGATCGACGAGGACGCGATGGTCCAGGCGCTGCGCGATGGGCGCCTGGGCGCCGCGGGGCTCGACGTGTTCCGCGACGAACCGCGCGTGCCGCCGGCGCTGATCGGGCTGGACAACGTCGTGCTGGCCCCGCATATGGCCAGCGGCACGGTCGAGACCCGCAGCGCGATGCAGGCGCTGATGCTCGACAATCTGCGCGCCTTCCTCGATACCGGCAAAGTGCTGACGCCGATCCTGTAACACGCCTCGGCGGGCCTGCCCTGCCCCATGCCGCGGCGCGGCGTTCCCCGGGAGCGCCGCGCCGGCCGATTTACGACTCCACGCCCCGCCCCTCGTGCCAGCCATGCCACGGCATTTTCTTTACCTGTTCGTCTTTATCGCGCTGTACGCCTGCTTCGACCTGGTGTTCGACTACAACGAGGCCGAAGGGCTGCAGCACGTGATCGTCGACGCCATCGGTACCTCCATCACGCTGGCCGGCGTATTCGTGCTGGCGCGCGAGCGGCTGCGCACCGATCAGGAGATCCGCCAGCTGCGCGCCTCGCTGGGCGAGGCGGAGCGGACGCTGGCGCAGCGGGACGCGGCCGCGCATCAGGCCGGCCTGCAGATGCGGCATGCGATCAGCAGCCAGTTCGACCGCTGGAACCTGACCACCAGCGAGCGCGAGGTGGCCTACTTGCTGATCAAGGGGCTGTCGCTGGAAGAGATCGCCGGCGTGCGCGACAGCAAGCCCAAGACGGTGCGCCAGCACGCCACCAACATCTACGCCAAGGCCGGCCTGCGTGGCCGGCACGAGCTGGCTGCCTACTTCCTCGAAGACCTGCTGGTGCCCGAGCTGCCCTGAGCGGGCCGATTTACCGCGGCCGGAGTATCGGCTGCCCTGCACCCGGGTTCATTGACGCAGCGCTATATACCGCCGTATATTGCGCTCGATGTGACTCGGGTGTCCCCCTGCGGCGCCCCACCCTGCCACTCGAAAACGCGCATTCGGAACCCAGCCGCCATGCCTGCTCGCCGTTCTCCCGCCATTGCCGCCGCGCCCGTCCGCGCGCGCTCGCGCCTCTCCGGCTCCTTCGCCGCGGCGGCGCTGGCACTGCTGGCGATCCTGCCTGCAGGACCGGTGGCCGCCGCCGAACTGGTGGTGTCGGCCGCGGCCAGTCTGACCAATGCCTTCCGCGCCGTCGCCACCGCCTATGAGCAGGCGAATCCGGGAACGAAGCTGGTGCTCAATTTCGGCGCCTCCGACGTGCTGATGCAGCAGATCGTGCAGGGCGCGCCAGCCGACGTATTCGCCTCGGCCGACCAGCAGGCCATGGACAAGGCGCAGGCCGAGCACATGATCGTGCCGGGCTCGCGCCGCAATTTCGCCGCCAATGCGCTGGTGATGATCGAGCCGGCCGACAGCACGCTCAAGCTCGCCTCGCCGCGCGACCTGCTGCGCGACGACGTGCGGCGCGTGGCCTTCGGCAATCCGGCTTCGGTACCGGTGGGCCGCTATACGCGCGACGCGCTGGAGGATGCCCGGCTGTGGCAGGCCGTCTCGGCCAAGGGCGTGCCGGCGCAGAACGTGCGGCAAGCGCTGGACTATGTCGCGCGCGGCGAGGTCGATGCCGGCTTCGTCTTCGCCACCGATGCGGCCGTGATGCCTGGCAGGGTCCGCGTCGTCGCCCAGGTGCCGACGCGCACGGCGGTCACCTATCCGATCGCCGTGACCGCCCGCTCCCGCCACAAGGACGAAGCGGCGCGCTTCGTCGCGTTCGTGCTGTCCGCCGAAGGCCAGGCGCTGCTCGCGCGCCACGGCTTCCGGCCGCGCTGAACGTCGCCCTCGCCTGTCGCTGATGGAATCGGTCTGGGTCCCGCTGGCACTGTCGCTGAAGGTGGCCGGCTGGGCCACCGCGATCAATACGGTGCTCGGCGTCGCCGCCGCGGTGGCGCTGTCGCGCTGGCGCTCGCCGCTGCGCGATCTGGTCGACGCGGTGCTGACGCTGCCGCTGGTGCTGCCGCCGACCGTGCTCGGGTATTACCTGCTGGTGCTGGTCGGGCGCCGCGGCGTGTTCGGCGAATGGCTGTCGTCGATGGGCATCGAACTGGTCTTCACCTGGCAGGGCGCGGTGCTCGCGGCCACCATCGTCGCCTTTCCGCTGGTGCTCAAGTCCGCCCGCGCGGCAATCGAAGGCGTGGATCCGCAACTGGAGCATGCCGCGCGCGTGCTGGGCGTCAGCGAAACCGGCATCGTCTTTCGCGTGACGCTGCCGCTGGCGGTGCGCGGCATCGCCGCGGGCGTGCTGCTCGCTTTCGCCCGGGCGCTCGGCGAATTCGGCGCGACGCTGATGGTGGCCGGCAATCTGCCCGGCCGCACACAGACGCTGTCGGTCGCGATCTACGAAGCGGTGCAGGCCGGCGACGACGACACCGCCAATCTGCTGGTGCTGGTCACCTCGCTGACCTGCGTGCTGCTGCTGGTGATCGCCGGCCGCCTGGTGCCGGGCACGCGCCAGCCGGTGCGCTGATCGGATAACGCCATGTCTGTCACCGTACCGAAGGCCATGACGCTGCAGGTCCAGGTCAGCAAGCGGCTGGATACCGCCGACCGGCACTTCGCGCTCGATATCGGCTTCGCGTCCGCCAGCCGCCGCATCGCGCTGTTCGGCCCCTCGGGCGCCGGCAAGACGCTGACGCTGCGCGCCATCGCGGGCCTGCTGCGGCCCGACCAGGGGCGCATCGTGCTTGGCGAGCGCACGCTGTTCGATGCAACGGCTGGCATCGACGTGCGACCGCAGCAGCGGCGCGTGGCCTATCTGTTCCAGGACTATGCGCTGTTCCCGCACCTGAGCGTCGCGCAGAACGTCGCCTTCGGCCTGGAGCGCGGCTGGCGCAATCCGCCGCGCGGCAAGAGCCATGACGATGCCGAACGCTGGATCGACGCCTTCGGCCTGCGCGAGATTCGCGGCCACTATCCGGCGGAGATTTCCGGCGGGCAGAAGCAGCGCGTGGCGTTGGCACGCGCGCTGGCGACCCGGCCCGATATCGTGCTGCTCGACGAACCGTTCTCCGCGCTGGACCCGGCGCTGCGCGCCCGCATGCGGGCCGAACTGCGCGCGCTGCAAAGCAGCCTGGAAGTGCCGATGCTGGTGATCTCGCACGATCCGGACGATGTCGCGGCCCTTGCCGATCATGTGATGGAGATCCGCGACGGGCGGATTTATGGGCCGGAGGGCTCGCGCGCTTAGAGCGATGGCATCGCGTGGCGGCAGCTGCTGTGTGCTCCCTGTTCCCGTTGGGGGGAGAGGGGGTGGTCTCCAACCACGGCGGCCCAACCAACGCCGCTTGCCCTCTCCCCCGCCCCTCTCCCGCAAGCGGGAGAGGGGAGCAAACCGTCGCCCCTTGGTGACGGCTGCGGTGTTCTCCCTCTCCCCCGCCCCTCTGCCGCAAGCGGGAGAGGAGTGCAAACCTGTGGATCTCAGTCCATCGTCCCCAGAATCACGCTCGACGCCTTGAAGATCGCCAGTGCCGGGGCGCCATCGGTCAGGCCGAGCTCGTCCAGCCCGGCATGGGTGACGATGGCCGCGATGGTGGCGCCGCCGTCGAGCGCCAGCACGACCTCGGCATTGACCGCTCCGGGCACGATGCGCGCCACCGTGCCCGGCAGCTGGTTGCGCGCCGACAGCCGCAACCCGGGCGACGGCACGCCGATCATCACGGACGAGGCCTTGACCAGCGCGAACGCTTCGCTGCCCGGAGTCAGGCCCAGCGTCTCGACGCTCTCGTGTGTGACCGTGGCCACCACCTGCTGTCCACCGGGCAGCGCCAGCGTGACCTCGTCGTTCACCGCGCCGGTCCGCACATGAGTGACGGTACCGAACAGCCGGTTGCGTGCACTGGTCTTGATCATCAGTCGCCGGATCAGATGGATATCGTGTTGCAGCGCATCGGCGGCCGTCGCATCGAGCTGCTCGCTGACGCGGGACAGCTGCGCGACGAAGGCGCGGTGCTCGGCCTCGAGCGCGCGATAGGTGCGGACCAGCCCCTCGCCGCGCGGCGTCAGCATGGTGCCGCCGCCGCCCTTGCCGCCGACGGCGCGCACCACCAGCGGCTCGCCGGCGCTGTTGTTCATCGCGTCGACCGCGTCCCACGCCGCCTTGTAGCTCAGTCCGACCGCCTTGGCGGCCGCCGTGATCGAGCCGTATTCGGCGATCGCCGCGAGCAGCGCGATGCGGTCCTTGCCGCCAAGGTCCTGGCTGCCGGCGCGAAACCAGATCTTGCCCTGTAGTTCGAGCATGAGGGTGACGCCGCCACGGGGCGGCGCGAGGGTGTCGGAACGGCGCTATGTTACCGCGCCGGCCGCGCTGGCCCGGGCCTCGCCGCGGGGCGCCGCCGGCAAAGTATGTCATCACGTGATACATTGACGGCTTTTTTGCGCGACGCTTTTTTTGCTGCGTCGCGGCACGCGCTGGCGCCCCCATGTCCTCCCGAACCTCTCCCCTCCTTGCCCTGGCCGGCGAAGTCCGGTTGCGCTGGCGCGGCTGGCTGGCCGCCTTCGTTCCGATGCCGGTGGCGGCAAGCAGCCGGGAACGGATCAAGGGCTGCCTTGGCGCGATCCTGGCTCTGGCCTGCACGGAGTGGATCAGCCGCCATATGCTGGGCGGCCACAATCCCTGGTTCATCGCCCCGATGGGCGCCTCGGCCGTGCTGCTGTTCGCCGTGCCTTCGAGCCCGCTGGCGCAGCCGTGGTCGGTGATCGGCGGCAATCTGCTGGCGGCGGTGGTGGGCGTGACCTGCGCCCGCTGGATTCCGGACCCGGGACTGGCCGCCGCCGTCGCGGTAGCCGTGGCAATCGGCCTGATGTTCCATCTGCATTGCGTGCATCCCCCCGCCGGCGCGGTCGCCATCACCGCGGTGTTCGGCGGGCCGGCGGTGGCCAAGCTCGGCTATGCCTTCGTGCTGTTCCCGGTAGCACTCAATTCGATGTTGATGCTGCTGATCGCGCTGTCGTTCAACAACCTGGCCGGCCGCCGCTATCCCCACCGGCCGCCGCCCCCGGCGCCGGGACATGGCACCAGCGACCCGCCCCCAGGGCAGCGCGTGGGCTTCACGCGCGCGGACCTGGACGAAGTGCTGGCGGCGCGCGGCGAATTCCTCGATGTCGACCGCGACGATCTCGAAGAGATCCTGGTCGCGGCCGAGCTGCGCGCGTTCGGACGCCGCTTCGGCGACGTGCGCTGCGGCGACATCATGTCGCGCGACGTGGTTGCCGTTCACGCCGACCAGCGCATCGGCGAGGCATGGACGCTGCTGACCCGCCACCGGCTGCAGGCGCTGCCGGTGGTGTCGCCGCGCCAGCGCCGGCTGGTCGGCCTGGTCACGCTGCCGGACCTGTTCGTCGGCGACCCGGCCAAGGGCCAACGCCGGCCGGACGGCCTGGTGCGCGACGCGATGCTGACCGAACTGCCCACCGCCCGCCCCGACCAGCCCATCGTCGAGCTGGCCGGCGCCATGTCGGATGGCGGCTGGCACCTGATGCCGGTGGTCGACGAACAGCGACACCTGCTGGGGCTGATCACGCAGTCGGATCTGCTGGCGGCGTTGATGAAGCGGTGACGGGTCGATCGGCGCCGGTGTGCCCTCTCCCCCAGCCCCTCTCCCGCTTGCGGGAGAGGGCCGGGGAGAGGGCCGGAGCGCGCGAAAACACCGCCTCCCTTCCCCACGCCTTCGACGACCGCCATCACGGTACCGCCACCGGACGCTGGCAAAATAGCGGCCCATGAATCGTCTCTGGTCGCATCTCCTCGCCTTGTTCGTCCTGGTCCTGGCAACCTGCGCGCTGCTCGCCACGCTCGCGGTGGTGGTCGCCAGCCGGCAACTCCCCCCGCTCGATGCCATCGCGGCGTTCCGCCATTCGGCCGGCTACGTGCCGCTCGGCAAGATGCCCCCCGCGCTGACGCAAGCCGTGGTTGCCATCGAAGACGAGCGTTTCTACCTGCATGACGGCATTGACTACGTCGGCGTGATCCGCGCCGGCGTGGCCAATCTGTCCGACGATCTGTCGCAGGGCGCGTCGACCATTACGATGCAGGTCGCCCGCAACTTCTTCCTGTCGCGCGAAAAGACCTATACCCGCAAGCTCTACGAGGCACTGCTGGCCTACCGCATCGAGGGCGCCTTCAGCAAGGACGAGATCCTCGAGCTGTACATGAACAAGGTCTATCTCGGCGAAGGCGCCTATGGCTTTGCGCAGGCGGCGCGGACCTATTTCGGCAAGCCGCTGACCGAGCTGACGCTGGCCGAGTCGGCGATGCTGGCCGGCCTGCCCAAGGCGCCGTCGGCCAACAACCCGGTCGTCAATCCGCGCCGCGCACGCCAGCGGCAAGCCTATATCCTGCTGCGCATGCTGGAACTGGGCCGCATCGACCGCCACCAGTACGACGCCGCGCTGCTCGAACCGCTGCGGTTGCGCTAAGGCTTGCTGTTCCTTGTTGCGGCGCGGGACGGTGTCAGCGCCCACCGGACGGCGCTGCCCGACGCGCCATGCTAGCCTGCTGGCAGCCGGGTTCCGCCTGCGCCGAACCCGTTCACCACGCCGCAACGGCGGACTTTCGGGGAGGCAACGATGGACGGCATCTGGTCAGACATGCTGGGCGCGCTGCGCACTGAGTTCGCCGACATTCCCGACGTCGAGGAAGCGACCCGGGTCGTGGTCCGGCTTGGCATGGCGATGCTGCTCGGCGCGATGATCGGCTACGAACGCGAAGCCGCCGGCAAGGCGGCCGGCCTGCGCACCCATATGCTGGTCGCACTCGGCTCCGCGATGTTCGTGCTGGTGCCGCTGCAAGCCGGCGTGCCGCTGGCCGACATGAGCCGCGTGCTGCAGGGCATCGCCTCCGGCATCGGCTTTCTCGGCGCCGGCGCCATCATCAAGCTCAACAGCGAAGAAAACATCAAGGGCCTGACCACCGCCGCCAGCATCTGGATGGTGGCCGCCATCGGCGTCGCCGCCGGCATGGGCCGGGAGGCCACCGCCCTGCTCGCGACGATTTTTACGCTGGTGATTTTGGAGATTCTGCAGCGGATGAAGTAGAGCTTGCCTTCGCGCCCTCAAGGCGCCTTACCATGCGGGCCTTCCATCTACAACGCCGGCGAGGAGCTCGCGATGGCCCGTTTCCACAACGGCATGCGCCCGATTCATCCGGGCGAGATCCTGCGGGAGAAATATCTGGTCCCGCTCGATCTCTCCATCGCGGAATTGGCGAAGGAATTGCGCATCGAAGCGGCACAGATCGATGCGATCGTACGCGGCGATGCCGGTGTGTCCAGCGAAATCGCCCTGCGCCTGGCCCGCTATTTCGGCGGGGACCCGGAGACCTGGCTGAATCTGCAGCAAACCTACGATTTGAAGACCGTCGAGCAGCGGGTCGGCGACACCATTCGCGCGGAGGTCGCGCCGCGCAACGCCAAGGCAGCGTAGCGAACCGCGGTTCATCCGCCGACATCCATGCGGTCCGCTACGCCGGACCGCGCCTTACAACTCGCCCCGATGGCGCTCCAGCGCCGCCAGCACGATCGGCGTGACCGCGTCGGCCCGCCCGTTGTCGACGCCTTCGAGCAAGGCCCGGCGCATCGGCGGCGCCCAGAAGCGGCGCAGGTGGGTGGCGATGTCGGCCAGGGCCTCGTCGCGGTCGGGCATCGCGGCGAAGAAGGTACCGATCTGGTTGGCCATCTTGACCAGGTTGTCGAGGTTCATGATCAGCAGCGTGGCGGCAGCAGCCGCGCGGAATGGGTGTAGACGACATGGCGGCCGGGGCGCACGAACCCGGCCAGCGTGACGCCGGCTTGTTCGGCCAGCCGGACCGCCATCGCAGTGGGACCCGAGACGGCGGCCAGCACGCCGATGCCGGCGCTGGCGGCCTTGACCACCATCTCGTAGCTGGCGCGGCTGGTGACCAGCGCCGCGCCGTCGGCGACGGGCTCGCCGCTGCGCGCGAGCGCGCCGATCAGCTTGTCGAGCGCGTTGTGGCGGCCGACGTCCTCGCGCACGAAGGCCACTGTGCCGTCGGCGCGCAGCCAGGCGGCGGCATGGGTGGCGCCGGTATGGCGCAGCAGCGCCTGGCGACGCTGCAGTTCGGCAAAGCCCAGATGCAGTGCCGCGCCGTCGAAGCGCGCGTTGCTCGCGACCGGCGCCGGCATGCGGGCCACCTGCGACAGCGACTCGACGCCGCACAGTCCGCAGCCGGTGCGGCCCGTCATGGCGCGACGCCGCGTCTTCATCCGCGCGAACGCGTCGCCGGCGATGCGCAGCTGCACCGCGATGCCTGGCTCGCCGACCTGCGTGTCGATTTCGAACACGTCGCGCGCGTTCGCGACGATGCCTTCCGTCAGGCTGAAGCCCAGCGCAAAGTCCTCGAGGTCGGCCGGCGTGGCGAGCATCACCGCGTGCGAGATGCCGTTGTATTCGAGCGCAACGGGGACTTCCTCGGCGACATCGTCGAAGGCAAGCGTCAATTCCCCGCTCCCGTGCTCGTCCCAGCGCGCGACCTCGACCGTGGCATACGCCATCGGCAGATCGCGATCGCCGTCGTCCAGGCCCGCCGGATCGCGCGCGAGCACGCCGCGCTCACAGACCAGCATGGCCGGCCTCCGCCTTCTCGCCTTGCGCGACCGCACCGGCCGCCTGCAACAGCCGCAGTTGTTCGGCGTGGAAATCCCGATAGCGCCGCTGCCATTCGGAAGGCTGCGCGACCGGCAGCACCTGCACCGCGGTGACCTTGTACTCCGGGCAGTTGGTGGCCCAGTCCGAGTTGTCGGTGGTGATCACGTTGGCGCCCGACTCGGCGAAGTGGAACGTCGTGTAGACCACGCCCGGCTGCATGCGCTCGCTGACCCGCGCGCGCAGCACCGTCTCGCCGGCGCGGCTGACGATGCCGACCCAGTCGCCGTCGGCAATGCCGCGCTCCTGCGCGTCGTGCGGATGGATCTCGAGCCGGTCCTCGTCGTGCCAGCGCACGTTCTCGGTCCGCCGCGTCTGCGCGCCCACGTTGTACTGCGACAGGATGCGGCCGGTGGTCAGGATCAGCGGGAACTTGCGGTTGACCTTCTCCTCGGTCGGCACGAACTGCGTGATGATGAACTTGCCCTGGCCGCGCACGAAAGTGTCGACGTGCATGATCGACGTGCCACCCGGCGCCTGCGCGTTGCAAGGCCACTGGATGCTGCCGAGCTCGTCGAGCTTCGCGTAGCTGACGCCGGAGAAGGTCGGCGTGAGCCGCGCGATCTCGTCCATGATCTCGGACGGATGACGATAGTCCATCGGATAGCCGAGCGCGTTCGACAGCAGCATCGTCACCTCCCAGTCGGCATAGCCGGCCTTGGGCGGCATCACCTTGCGCACGCGCGAGATGCGGCGCTCCGCGTTGGTGAAGGTGCCGTCCTTCTCGAGGAACGAGGAACCCGGCAGGAACACGTGCGCGTACTTCGCGGTCTCGTTCAGGAAGAGGTCCTGCACCACGATGCATTCCATCGACGACAGCGCCTGCGCCACGTGCTGGGTGTTCGGATCGGACTGGACGATATCCTCGCCCTGGCAGTACAGGCCCTTGAAGCTGCCGCCGAGCGCAGCCTCGAACATATTGGGAATGCGCAGGCCCGGCTCGGGGCTGATCTCGACATTCCAGGCCTGCTCGAACAGGCCGCGCGTGGTGGTATCGGAGACGTGGCGATAGCCGGGCAGTTCGTGCGGGAACGAGCCGATATCGCAGGACCCCTGCACATTGTTCTGCCCGCGCAGCGGATTGACGCCGACGCCCTCGCGGCCGATGTTGCCGGTCGCCATCGCCAGGTTGGCGATCGCCATCACCGCGGTCGAGCCCTGCGCGTGTTCGGTGACGCCCAGGCCGTAGTAGATCGCGGCATTGCCGCCGGTCGCGTACAGCCGCGCGGCGCCGCGCAACGGCTCAGGCGGCACGCCGGTGACTTCGGCCATCGCCTCCGGCGAATTCTCCGGTCGCGCGACGAACTCGCGCCACAGCGCGAAGGCCTTCGACTCGCAGCGTTCGGCGATGAAGTCTTCGGCCAGCAGTCCCTCGGTGACGATCACATGCGCCATCGCCGTCAACACCGCGACATTGCTGCCGGGGCGCAATTGCAGATGGTAGTCGGCACGCACGTGCGGCGAGCGGACCAGATCGATGCGACGCGGATCGATCACGATCAGGCGCGCACCGGCGCGCAGCCGCTTCTTCAGCCGCGAGCCGAACACCGGATGGCCGTCGGTGGGATTGGCGCCGATCACCAGGATCACGTCGGAACGCTCAACCGAGCGGAAGGTCTGCGTGCCGGCCGACTCGCCCAGCGTCTGCTTCAAGCCGTAGCCGGTCGGCGAGTGGCAGACGCGCGCGCAGGTGTCGACGTTGTTGTTGCCGAAGGCCGCGCGCACCAGCTTCTGCACCAGATAGCCTTCCTCGTTGGTACAGCGCGAGGACACGATGCCGCCGACCGCGTCGCGCCCGTGCCGGGCCTGGATGCGGCGGAACTGCGTGGCGGCATAGTCGATCGCCTCTTCCCACGACACCTCGCGCCACGGGTCCTGGATGCTGGCGCGGATCATCGGCTTGAGGATGCGGTCCTGGTGCGTGGCGTAGCCCCAGGCGAAGCGGCCCTTGACGCAGGCATGGCCCTCGTTGGCCTGGCCGTCCTTGTACGGCACCATGCGCACCACCTCGTTACCCTTCATCTCGGCCTTGAAGGCGCAGCCGACGCCGCAGTAGGCGCAGGTCGTCACCACACTGTGCTCGGGCTGGCCCATGCGGATCAGCGAGGTCTCCGTCAGCGTCGCGGTCGGGCAGGCCTGCACGCAGGCGCCGCACGACACGCAGTCCGATTCCATGAAGGACTCGCCCTGCCCCGCGGTCACGCGCGAATCGAAGCCGCGGCCGCTGATCGTCAGCGCGAAGGTGCCCTGCGTTTCCTCGCAGGCGCGCACGCAACGATTGCAGACGATGCATTTGGACGGGTCATATTCGAAGTACGGATTGGACTGGTCCTTGACCGCGTCGAGATGGCTGGCGCCGTCGTCGCCGTAGCGCACCTCGCGCAGGCCCACCGCGCCGGCCATGTCCTGCAGCTCGCAGTTGCCGTTGGTCGGACAGGTCAGGCAATCGAGCGGATGGTCCGAGATATAGAGTTCCATCACGCCGCGACGGATCTCGGCCAGCTTGCCGGTCTGCGTGCGCACCTTCATGCCGGGCTCGGCCGGCGTCGTGCACGACGCCGGATAGCCGCGCCGGCCTTCGATCTCGACCAGGCAAAGCCGGCACGAGCCGAACGGTTCGAGGCTGTCGGTGGCGCACAGCTTGGGCACATGGACGCCGGCCTCGACCGCGGCGCGCATCACCGAGGTGCCGGCGGGCACGGTAATGGCGACGCCGTCGATCTCCAGCGTGACGGTTTGTTCGGCCTCGCGCCGCGGCGTGCCGTAATCGATGTCGTGGTGGGGATGCAAGGTGGGACTCCGCGGGGTCGTTTATCGAGCGAGGTTGCTGTCGTCGCCCCCGCGCAGGCGGGGGTCCAGTGTCTTTGAGCCGCCGGGTCCCCGCGTTCGCGGGGACGACAGTGCGGCGCGCGGTATTCAGGCGGCCCGCGCCGGTGCCGGCGGCAGGCCGAAATCTTCGGGAAAGCCGTCGAGCGCCGACAGCACCGGATACGGCGTCATGCCACCCATCGCGCAAAGCGAGCCGTGCAGCATGGTGTCGCACAGATCGCGCACCAGCCGCACCTCACGGGTGCGCTGCACGGGGTCGGGCTGGGCCATCAGCTTGTCGATGACCTCGACGCCGCGCGTCGAACCGATCCGGCACGGCGTGCACTTGCCGCAGGACTCGATCGCGCAGAACTCCATCGCGTAGCGCGCCTGCCGCGCCATGTCGACGGTGTCGTCGAAGGCGACGATGCCGCCGTGGCCGACCACGCCGCCGAACGCGGCATAGGCCTCGTAGTCCAGCGGCACGTCCCAGCGCGAGGCATTGAGATAGGCACCGAGCGGGCCGCCAACCTGCACCGCGCGTAGCGGCCGGCCGCTGCGCGCGCCGCCGCCGTAGTCGTACAGCAGTTCGCGCAGCGTGACGCCGAACGCCTTCTCGACCAGGCCGCCGCGCGCGATATTGCCCGCCAACTGGAACGGCAGCGTGCCGCGCGAGCGGCCCATGCCGAAATCGCGATAGTGTTGGGCGCCCTCGGCGAGGATCACCGGCACGGTCGCCAGCGAGATCACGTTGTTGATGATCGTGGGCCGGCCGAACAGGCCCTGGATCGCCGGCAGCGGCGGCTTGGCACGCACCATCCCGCGGCGCCCCTCGAGGCTTTCGAGCAGCGCGGTTTCCTCGCCGCAGACATAGGCGCCCGCGCCCTTGCGCACCTCCAGCGCGAAGCGCCGCCCGCTGCCGCGGATATCGTCGCCAAGCCAACCCGCCGACGTGGCGAGGGCGATCGCCCGCTCCAGCACCGCGATGGCATGCGGGTATTCCGAGCGCACGTAGAGGTAGCCGGACTCGGCGCCGACCGCCAGCCCGGCGATCGTCATGCCCTCGATCAGCATGAAGGGATCGCCCTCCATCACCATGCGGTCGGAGAAGGTGCCGGAGTCGCCTTCGTCGGCATTGCAGACCACGTATTTGACGGCGCTGTCCGCCTTCAGCACCGTGTTCCACTTGATGCCCGTCGGAAAGGCCGCGCCGCCGCGGCCGCGCAGGCCCGACTCGGTGACTTCGCGCACGATGTCGGCGGCGCCCATCGACAGCGCACGCGTCAGGCCGCGATAGCCGCCGTGCGCCAGATAGTCGTCGAGCGACAGCGGATCGGTGATGCCCATGCGGGCGAAGGTCAACCGCTGCTGCTCGCGCAGGAAGGGAATCGATTCGGTCATGCCGTGACACAGCGGATGGTTGCCGCCGCGCAGCAGGCCGGCATCGAACAGCGCGGGCACATCGGCGGCGGTGACCGGCCCGTACGCGACGCGCCCGGCCGGCGTCTGCACCTCGACCAGCGGTTCGAGCCAGAACAGACCGCGCGAACCGTTACGCACGATGCGCACCGCCTGGCCACGGGCCGCCGCTTCGCCAGCGATGGCGCGCGCCACCGCTTCGGCGCCCATGGCCAGCGCGGTGGAATCGCGCGGCACGAACACCGTCACGGGGGCGGTGGCCATCGAGATCGGTGTCGACATCGTTGTCGCGCTCATCGGCTCACCTCGTCGTTCGCAGTTGCGGCGTCCGATGCCTGCCGCGCATCGTCCTGCCGCAGCACGCTCAGCAAGGCGTCGAGCCGTGCCGGTGTCACGCCGCCATGCAGCTCGGTGCCGGCCATCAGCGCCGGCCCCACGGCGCACTGGCCCAGGCAGTAGACCGGCTCCAGCGTGATCGCGCCGTCCGCGCTGGTCTGGTGCCAGCCGCAGCCGAGCTCGCGCTGCGCATGGTCGGCCAGCGCATCGGCGCCCACCGCCTGGCAGGCCTCGGCGCGGCACAACTGCAACACGTGCCGTCCGGCGGGCCGGTCGCGGAAATGGTGGTAGAAGCTGATCACGCCATGGACCTCGGCGCGCGACAGGTTCAGCGCGCGGGCGATGGCGGGCACCGCATCCGGCGGGACGAAGCCGAGGGCGTCCTGGACGTCATGCAGGATCGGCAGCAAGGCGCCGGGCTGGTGCTGGCGCGCGCGCAGGATCGCCGCGATGCGCTCCGCGGCATCGGGCGCCGTGACTGCGGCCGCCGGCGCCTTCGTCGCCGCACCATCCAAATAGGCTATTTTTTGCATATTGTCGGGACTCCATCCCGGCCGCCTCGCGCGCCAACTGACGTCATAGCCCCGGGTTTTTCGCTATGCCGGGACTATAGGCAGCCCGCGCGAGGGCGGCAATATGCTATTTTTCGCCTATGTTAAGGATCGCCATCCATCCGCACCTGCAGGTGCGCGACGACAGCAACGGCACCGGGCCGCTCGATGTATCGCGGCTGGTCACCCTGCTCGCCCATATCGAACGCACCGGCAGCATCCGCCAATCGTGCGAGGCGATCGGGCTGTCGTACCGCTATGCCTGGGGCCTGCTCGAAGATGCGCAGTCGCTGTTCGGCGGCCCGCTGATCGACAAGCGCCGCGGCCGCGGCAGCGTGCTGACGCCGCTGTCGCAGCAACTGGT
>JAPSLP010000075.1 GCA_031180665.1 Cupriavidus sp.
AAAGCGGTCTGAGCGCGGCCTACGATCTGCTCGAGGTAGGGGGACGGCTGGTGGTGATCAGCTTTCATTCGCTGGAGGACCGCATCGTCAAGCGGTTCATGCAGGCGCACGCACGCCCGCAGCAGGACGCCGATCCGGCGCTGCGGCGCGCGCCGCTGCGCGCGGCCGACCTGCCCCAGCCCACCATGAAGCTGCTCGGCCGCGTCAAGCCCGGTGCCCGGGAGACCGCCGACAATCCGCGCGCGCGCTCGGCGGTGATGCGCGTCGCTGAAAAACTGGCGCCCGCCGCGCTGAAGGGTGGGGCGCGCGCATGAACCGCCTGACCTTCTTCCTGCTCGGCGCGCTGATCCTGTGCGCGCTGTCGCTGGTCAGAGCGCAGCACGAGGCTCGTACGCTGTTCGTCGCGCTCGAGCGCGCGCAATCCGAAGAGCGCCAGCTCGAGACCGACTGGTCGCGGCTGCAATACCAGCAGAGCGCGCTGTCCAAGAGCGCGCGGATCGCCGAGGCGGCCCGGGCGCAATTGAAGATGTCGCCGGTCAGCCCCGGCCGTACCCAATATCTGCAGGGCATCGTGCTGCCGCGCGCCGAGGGCGCCGCCGCCGGCGAGGGCGCCGCCAATGGCGCGCCAACGCAGCAGCGCAACGCCGCGGAGGCCCGTCCATGACGATGGCCCGCCCGAGCCTGCACCGACCGCGCGCCGCGCGGCCTGCCGCCACGCGTCCGCGCTCGGGCCAGTTCTCGGCCAGCCCGGTGCTCGGCCTGCGCCTGCCGATGTGGCGCTCCAAGCTGGTGGTGTTCCTGATGTTCGCGGCCTTCGTCGCGTTGGCCGTGCGCGCGCTGTGGATCCAGGGCCCGGGCAACCAGTTCTACGAAGCCGAGGGCAAGAAGCGCTTCCAGCGCACGCTCGAGCTGCCCGCCACGCGCGGCAAGATCCTCGACCGCAATGGCCTGGTGCTGGCCACCAGCCTGCCGGTCAAGGCGATCTGGGCGGTGCCCGAGGACGTGCCGTCGAGCCTGGACGCGGGCAAGCTGCGCCAGCTCGCCAGGCTGCTCGACATGTCCGAGAAGGACCTGCGCAAGAAGCTGACCGAGGACAAGAGCTTCGTCTACCTGAAGCGGCAGGTGCTGCCCGACGTGGCCGAGAAGATCGCCGCGCTCAAGATCGACGGCGTGCACCAGAGCGGCGAGTACAAGCGCTTCTACCCGGAAGGGGAGGCGATGGCCCATATCGTCGGCTTCACCAACGTCGAGGACCGCGGCCAGGAAGGCATGGAGCTCGCGCGCGAAGGCGTGCTGGCCGGCAAGGCCGGCGCGCGCCAGGTCATCAAGGACCGGCTCGGCCGCGTGGTCGAGGACATCGGCGTGCTGCGCAGCCCGCGCGACGGCCAGGACCTGCAGCTGTCGATCGACGCCAAGATCCAGTACCTCGCCTTCAACGAGGTCAAGGCGGTGGCCGAGCGCAGCAAGGCCAAGGCCGCCAGTGCGGTGGTGCTCGACGCGCAGACCGGCGAGGTGCTCGCGCTGGCCAACTGGCCGAGCTACAACCCGAACGACCGCGCGCGCCTGTCCGGCGAGCAGCTGCGCAACCGCGTGCTGACCGACACCTTCGAGCCCGGCTCGATGATGAAGCCGATCACGGCCGCGCTGGCGCTGCAACTGAAGCGCGTGACGCCGTCGACGGTGTTCCAGACCGACGGCCGTTACACGTTCGAGCGCGCGACGATCTCCGACACCCACAACTACGGCCCGCTGACCGTGGCGGGCGTGATCCAGAAGTCCAGCAACATCGGCACCATCAAGATGGCGATGCTGATGAAGCCGCAGGAAATGTGGGACATGTTCACCAGCCTGGGCCTGGGCCAGGCGCCCAAGCTCGGCTTCCCCGGCGCCGCCGCGGGCCGCGTGCGCCCGTACAAGAGCTGGCGGCCGATCGAGCAGGCCACCATGTCGTACGGCTATGGCCTGTCGGTGTCGCTGATGCAGATGGCGCACGCCTATACCATCTTCGCCCACGACGGCGAGCTGATTCCGATCACGATGTTCCGCACCGACGGCCCGGCCAGCGGCGAGCGTGTGATCTCGCCCCAGGTCGCGCGCGATGTGCGCGGCATGCTGGAAATGGTGACGGCGCCGGGCGGCACCGCGACCCAGGCGCAGGTGATGGGTTACCGCGTCGGCGGCAAGACCGGCACCGCCTACAAGCACGTCGGCCGCGGCTACGACCGCAGCAAGTACCGCGCCTCGTTCATCGGCCTGGCGCCGATGTCGAACCCGCGCATCATCGTCGCCGTCAGCGTCGACGAGCCCACCTCCGGCAGCCACTATGGCGGCGCGGTCGCCGGCCCGGTGTTCGCCGCGATCACCGGCGGCACGCTGCGCGCGCTGAACGTCCAGCCCGATTCGCCGATCCGACAACTGGTGGTCACCGAGAGCGTGCCCGAGACCCTGCCCGATACGCCGCCAGAAGCGCTGTCCGCGCGCGGAACCGGGAGCACCACCCGATGACCGCTCGCAGCAAGCACACCGCCCTCGAACAGGCCGCTGCCCAGGCAGCGGCCTGGTTGCGCCAGCACGCGGGCAATACCGCCCGGCTGACCGGCGACACGCGCCGGCTGCGCCAGGGCGATGTCTTCTTCGCCTATGTGCTCGGCAACCAGCGGCTGTCGACCGACGCCCGCCCCTATATCGGCGAGGCGCTGGCGCGCGGCGCCGCGGCCGTGGTCTACGAGAGCCGCGGCTACGACTGGCCGCATGGCGACGCCGTGCCCCATCTGCCGATCGAGGGGCTGGAGCGGCTGGCCGGGCCGATCGCCGCCGCCTGGTACGGCAACGCGGCGCGCGGGCTGGCCATCACCGGCATCACCGGCACCAACGGCAAGACCTCGTGCAGCCAATGGCTCGCGCGCGTGCTGCAAGCCACGGGTACCCGCTGCGCGACCATCGGCACACTGGGCAGCGGCTTTCCGGACGCGCTGCAGCACACCGGCTTCACCACGCCCGACGCGGTGCAGCTGCAGGACAGCCTGGCCGAGCTGCATGCCGCCGGCGCCGCCGCGGTGGCGATGGAAGTGTCCTCGCACGGCCTGGAGCAGGGCCGCGTCGCCGGCACGCCGTTCCAGGTCGCGGTGCTGACCAACCTGACCCAGGACCACCTCGACTACCACGGCAGCATGGCCGAGTACGAGGCGGCCAAGACGCTGCTGTTCCATTGGCCCAGGCTGCAGGCGGCGGTGATCAACCGCGACGACGCGATGGGACGGCGCCTGCTGGCGGGCGGCATGTCGGCGCGGCAGGTGATCGAGTACGGCATCGGCGGCCCCGCCGGCCCGACCGGCTTCAGCGGCGGCGCGGCGTGGCTGCGCGCCACGGGCGTGAAGGCGACGCCGACCGGCACCGTGTTCCATGTCGACGGCAGCTTCGGCAGCGCCGAGGTGGCCACGCCGCTGATCGGCGAATTCAATGTCAGCAATCTGCTGGCCGTGCTCGGTGCGGCGCTGGCTCACGGCGTCGCCTGGGACGCGGCGCTGGCCGCGCTGCGCGCGCTGCGCCCCGTCGACGGCCGCATGGAGCTGTTCGGCGGCAACGAAGGGCCCTTGGCCGTGGTCGACTATGCGCATACCCCCGACGCGCTCGAGAAGACGCTGAACGCGCTGCGGCCGGTGGTGGCGGCGCGCCAGGGCCGGCTGTGGTGCGTGTTCGGCTGCGGCGGCGATCGCGATCCGGGCAAGCGTCCGCAGATGGGCGCGGTGGCCGAGCGCCTGGCCGACGAGGTGGTGCTGACCAGCGACAACCCGCGCAGCGAGGACCCGCAGGCGATCCTCGATGCGATCGCCGACGGCATGCAGGACTTCCGCCGCGGCCGCCAGATCGAGGACCGCGCCGCGGCCATCCTCTATGCGGTCAAGCACGCCGGCGCGCACGACGTGGTGCTGGTGGCCGGCAAGGGCCACGAGGCCACGCAGGAAATCCAGGGCCGCAAGCGGCCGTTCTCCGATCGCGAGCATGTGCGCCTGGCGCTGGCAGCGCGCGGAGTATCGGCATGAGTACCGGCGTGAACAACGGCATGACGGCGATGGCCCAACCAGAACAGACGATGACCGACCTGCAGCAGGCCGCGGGCTGGATCGCCGGCGCGCGCATCGAAGGCGATGGCGCGCGGCAGTTCACCCGCGTGCATACCGACAGCCGTACCGTCGAGCCCGGCGATCTGTTCGTCGCGCTGCGCGGCGAACGCTTCGACGCGCATGACTTCATTGCCGACGTGGCCGCCCGTGGCGCCGCGGCGGTGCTGGTCGAGCGCGACATCGCCGCCGCCGCGCCGGGTTTGCCGGCGATCGTGGCGCCCGATACGCGCGTCGCGCTGGGCCAGCTCGGCGCCGGCTGGCGCGCCCGCTTCACGCTGCCCACGGTGGCGGTGACCGGCAGCAACGGCAAGACCACGGTCAAGGAAATGATCGCGGCGATCTTCGCCGCGGCGGTGGGCGAGCCGCAGCGCCTGGCCACCGGCGGCAACCTGAACAACGACATCGGGCTGCCGCTGACGGTGCTGCGCCTGCGTCCGAGCCACCGGCTGGCCGTGCTCGAGCTGGGCATGAACCATCCGGGAGAGACCGCGACGCTGGCGGCGATCGCGCAGCCCACGGTGGCAGTGATCACCAACGCGCAGCGCGAGCACCAGGAGTTCATGGTCAGCGTCGAGGCCGTCGCGCACGAGCACGCCAGCATCCTGGCCGCGCTGCCGGCGGGCGGTACCGCGGTGTTCCCGCTCGACGCGGCCAGCGGCGGCCCGCATGCCGGCATCTGGCGCGCCGCGGCCGGCGCCCGGCCGGTGCTGACCTTCGGCCTGGCCGAGGGCGGCCACGCCAGCCAGGCCGACGTGAGCGCCGAAGTGAGCCTCGACGATGGCGTGCAACGCATGCAGGTGCGCGCGCCCGGCCGCGCCTTCGAGGTCCGGCTGGCGCTGCTCGGCATGCACAACGTGCGCAATGCGCTGGCGGCGATCGCCTGCGCGCTGGCCGCTGGCGTCGAGATCGAGGCGATCCAGCGCGGCCTGGCCGGCTTCGCGCCGGTCAAGGGCCGGCTGCAGGTCAAGCGCGCGGTGGCCGGCACCGTGGTGATCGACGACACCTACAACGCCAACCCCGACTCGATGCGCGCCGCCATCGACGTGCTGGCCGGCTTCGCGCCGCCGCGCGTGCTGGTGATCGGCGACATGGGCGAGGTCGGCGATCAGGGACCGGCATTCCACGCCGAGATCGGCGCCTATGCGCGCGCGCGCGGCATCGAGACGCTGTGGGCCACCGGCGAAGCGTCGCCGCATGCGGTGCAGGCGTTCGGCGAAGGCGCCCGGCACTTTGCCGGCGCCGACGCGCTGGCGGCGACGCTGGCCGCCGATGCCGACGGCATCGTCGCGCGCGCGAGCGCCGTGCTGGTCAAGGGCTCGCGCTTCATGCGGATGGAACGCATGGTCGACGCGCTGGTGACGCCGCCGGCCGCGTCGGCCCAGCCGGCAAACGAGGGTTGAGACTGAACGGCAGTGAAGCTTAACGATTGATTGGAATTGACCGCCAGGCCCCTGGACGAGGGGTGGCGGCAGCAGACAGGAAAACGAAGAACGATGTTATTGGCCCTGGCCCAATGGCTGCAAGATGACTACAGCTTCCTGCGGGTCGTCAACTATCTGACCTTCCGCGCCGTGATGGCCAACCTTACGGCGCTGGTGATCGGCCTCGCGCTCGGTCCCTGGGTGATTCGCAAGCTGACCGAGATGAAGATCGGCCAGGCGGTGCGCACCATCGGCCCGCAGACGCATCTGGTCAAGTCCGGCACGCCCACCATGGGCGGCGTGCTGGTGCTGCTGTCGATCGGCATCTCGACGGTGCTGTGGTGCGACTGGGGCAACCGCTTCGTCTGGGTGGTGATGCTGGTGACCTTCGGCTACGGCGCGATCGGCTGGGTCGACGACTACCGCAAGGTGGTCTATCGCGACCCGCGCGGCATGTCGAGCGGCGAGAAGTATTTCTGGCAGACGCTGATCGGGCTGGTGGCCGCGGTCTATCTGGCCTTCTCGATTTCCGAGGCCAGCAACGTCAAGGTGTGGGAGCTGTTCCTGAGCTGGGTCGAGGGCGGGCTGTCGCTGGACATGCCCTACAAGTCGAACCTGCTGGTGCCCTTCTTCAAGGAGGTCAGCTATCCGCTCGGCGTGGCCGGCTTCATCGTGCTGACCTATTTCGTGATCGTGGGCTCGAGCAACGCCGTCAACTTGACCGACGGCCTCGACGGCCTGGTGATCATGCCGGTGGTGCTGGTCGGCAGCGCGCTGGGCGTGTTCGCCTATGTGATGGGCAACGCGGTCTACAGCAAGTACCTGCTGTTCCCGCATATCCCCGGCGCCGGCGAGCTGCTGATCTTCTGCTCGGCGATGGCCGGCGCGGGGCTCGCCTTCCTGTGGTTCAACGCGCATCCGGCGCAGGTGTTCATGGGCGATGTCGGCGCGCTGGCGCTGGGCGGGGCGCTCGGCACCATCGCCGTGATCGTGCGGCAGGAAATCGTGCTGTTCGTGATGGGCGGCGTGTTCGTCGCCGAGACGGTGTCGGTGATGCTGCAGGTGGCGTGGTTCAAGTTCACCAAGCGGCGCTATGGCGAAGGGCGGCGGCTGTTCCGCATGGCCCCGCTGCACCACCATTTCGAGTTGAGCGGTTGGAAGGAAACGCAGGTCACGGTGCGCTTCTGGGTGATCACGCTGCTGCTGGTGCTGATCGGGCTGTCGACGCTGAAGTTGCGCTGAAGTTGCGTTGAATTTGCGCTGAATTTGCCCCAGGGCGCGTTGCTCCCAGGTTGAATCGACGATAGGAAATCAAAGGCAGGAAACGAAGTGTTTGGCGAGTTGCAGACCCCTCATGTGCTGGTACTGGGCCTCGGTGAATCGGGCCTGGCGATGGCGCGCTGGTGCGGCCGGTATGGCTGCGCGCTGCGCGTCGCCGACACGCGTCCCGCGCCTGCCAATCTTGCCTTCCTGCAGGCCGAACTGCCCTCGGCCCAATTCGTCGGCGGCGCCGCCTTCACGCCTGCGCTGCTCGACGGCATCGCGCTGATCGCGATCAGCCCGGGCCTGTCGCCCGCCGAAGCGGATACCGGTGCGCTGCTGGACGCGGCGCGCGAGCGCGGCATCCCGGTGTGGGGCGAGATCGAACTGTTCACACGCGCGCTGGCGCATCTGCAGGCCGAAGCGGGCTACGCGCCGAAGCTGCTGGCGATCACCGGCACCAACGGCAAGACCACCACCACCGCGCTGACCGGCCGGCTGGTCGAGCGCGCCGGCAAGACCGTCGCGGTCGCCGGCAATATCAGCCCGTCGGCGCTGGACAAGCTGTCGGCCTGCATCGCCTCGGCGACGCTGCCCGAGGTCTGGGTGCTGGAGCTGTCGAGCTTCCAGCTCGAGACCACCCATACGCTGGCGCCGCACGCGGCCGCGGTGCTCAATGTCACGCAGGACCACCTGGACTGGCACGGCACCATGCAGGCCTACGCGGCCGCCAAGCAGCGCATCTTCGGGCCGGCGCAAGCCGTGGGCGCCGAAGGTGCCCACTGCGTGCAGGTGCTCAACCGCAACGACCGCCTGACGATGGAGATGGCGCGCCCGGGCACCGTCCCGGTGACCTTCGGCACCGACCTGCCCGAAGTACCGGGCAGCTTCGGCATCCTGCGCGAGGGCGGCATGCCGTGGCTGGTGCTGGCCGAGCCCGACGGCGAAGCCGACGAGGCCAGGCCGCGCCGCCGCAAGAGCGCCGCCGCCGACGAGGCCGCGCCGGTGCCGGTGCGGCACAAGCGCCTGATGCCGGCCGATGCGCTGCATATCCGCGGCATGCACAACGCCACCAACGCGATGGCGGCGCTGGCGCTGTGCCGCGCCATCGATCTGCCGCTGAACGCGCTGCTGCACGGCCTGCGCGAGTACCGCGGCGAGCCGCACCGCGTCGAGTGGATCGCCACCATCGACGACGTCGAGTACTTCGACGACAGCAAGGGCACCAATGTCGGCGCGACCGTCGCCGCGCTGTCCGGGCTGGACAAGCGCGTGGTGCTGATCGCCGGTGGCGAGGGCAAGGGCCAGGACTTCTCGCCGCTGGCGGCGCCGGTCGCGCAGTACGCGCGCGCGGTGGTGCTGATCGGCAAGGCCGCCGGCGAATTGCGTGCGGCGCTGGCAGGCACTGGCGTCGCGCTGCTCGATGCGGGTTCGCAAGAGGGCGCGCTGGAGGCGGCGGTGCGGCTGGCCGCCGAACAGGCGCAGCCCGGTGACGTGGTGCTGCTGTCGCCAGCCTGCGCGAGCCTGGACATGTTCCGCAATTACGTGCACCGCGCGCAGGTGTTCCGCGCCGCGGTGGAAGAACTGGCGCTGTCCCGGGGGATCATGCCATGAGCGAGATGCAGGCAGAGCGCCAGGCCAAGCGCAGCGGCTTCGTCGGCGCCACCATCGTCGGCGCGACCATCGGCAACGCCTGGGAAGGGCTGCGCGATGCGGTGTCGGGCGTCAAGCCGACCCGTTCGCGGATGATGGAGTACGACCAGCCGCTGCTGTGGGTGGCGATCGTGCTGCTGGCGCTGGGTCTGGTGATGGTCTATTCGGCGACCATCGCACTGCCCGATTCGCCGCGCTTCGCCAATTACCGCGAAAGCCATTTCCTGATCCGCCATGCGTTCTCGCTGCTGATCGGGCTGGGCGTCGGCCTGCTGGCCTTCCAGGTTCCGGTCAAATACTGGGACCGCTATGCGCCCAAGCTGTTCGTGCTGGCGCTGATCCTGCTGATCCTGGTGCTGGTGCCCTTCATCGGCAAGGGCGTCAACGGCGCGCGCCGCTGGATTCCGCTGGGCTTGATGAACTTCCAGCCGTCCGAGCTGATGAAGCTGGCGGTGGTGCTGTACGCCGCCAACTACACGGTCCGCAAGCAGGAATGGATGCAGAGCCTGGGCAAGGGCTTCCTGCCGATGGGCGTCGCGGTGGCGGTGGTCGGCATGCTGCTGCTGCTCGAGCCGGACATGGGCGCCTTCCTGGTGATCGCCGCGGTGGCGATGGGCATCCTGTTTCTCGGCGGCGTCAACGGCAAGCTGTTCGGCGCACTGGTGGCGATCGCGGTCGGCACCTTCGCGCTGCTGATTGCGGTCTCGCCGTGGCGGCGCGAGCGGATCTTCGCCTATCTCGACCCCTGGCGCGAGGAATACGCGCTGGGCAAGGCCTATCAGCTGACCCATTCGCTGATCGCCTTCGGCCGCGGCGAATGGGCCGGGGTCGGGCTGG
>JAPSLP010000076.1 GCA_031180665.1 Cupriavidus sp.
TGATCATTTTCGATACCACCTTGCGCGACGGCGAGCAGTCGCCCGGCGCCTCGATGACGCGCGAGGAGAAGATCCGCATCGCGCGCCAGCTCGAGCGCCTGAAGGTCGATGTGATCGAGGCCGGCTTCGCCGCCAGCTCGAACGGCGACTTCGAGGCGATCCGCGCGATCGCCCAGACCGTCAAGGACTCGACCATCTGCTCGCTGGCCCGCGCCAACGACAAGGACATTGCCCGCGCCGCCGAGGCGCTCAAGCCCGCCAACTCCTTCCGTATCCATACGTTCATCGCCACCTCGGCGCTGCATATGGAGAAGAAGCTGCGCATGACGCCGGACCAGGTGTACGAGCAAGCCCGTCTGGCGGTGCGTTTCGCACGCCAGTTCACCGACGACATCGAGTTCTCGCCGGAAGACGGCAGCCGCTCCGACATGGACTTCCTGTGCCGCGTGCTCGAGGCCGTGATCGACGAGGGCGCGACCACGATCAACCTGCCGGACACGGTCGGCTATGCGGTGCCCGAAGGCTACGCGGCGCTGATCCGCTCGGTGCGCGAGCGCATTCCGAACTCGGACAAGGCGGTGTGGTCGGTGCACTGCCATAACGACCTGGGCATGGCGGTGGCGAACTCGCTGGCGGCGGTCAAGCTCGGCGGCGCGCGCCAGATCGAGTGCACGATCAACGGCCTGGGCGAGCGCGCCGGCAATACCAGCCTCGAAGAGGTGGTGATGGCGGTCAAGACCCGGCGCGACTACTTCAATCTGGATGTGGGCGTCGATACCACGCAGATCGTGCCGGCCTCGAAGCTGGTCTCGCAGATCACGGGCTTCGTGGTGCAGCCCAACAAGGCCGTGGTCGGTGCCAACGCCTTTGCGCACGCCTCCGGCATCCACCAGGACGGCGTGCTCAAGGCGCGCGACACCTACGAGATCATGCGGGCCGAGGACGTGGGCTGGACCGCGAACAAGATCGTGCTGGGCAAGCTGTCGGGCCGCAACGCATTCAAGCAGCGACTGCAGGAACTGGGCATCGAGCTCGACAGCGAGGGCGAGGTCAATGCCGCCTTCGCGCGCTTCAAGGAGCTGGCCGACCAGAAGGCCGAGATCTTCGACGAGGACATCATGGCCATCGTCTCGGACGAGGCCCATGACGCCAACGAACACTATCGCTTCATCTCGCTGTCGCAGCGTTCGGAGACGGGCGAGCGGCCGCATGCGCGCGTGGTGTTCAACATGGACGGGCAGGAGTACACCGGCGAAGGCGAGGGCAACGGCCCGGTCGATGCCACGCTGCACGCGATCGAAGGCAAGGTGAACAGCGGCGCCGAGCTGGTGCTGTATTCGGTCAACGCGATCACGACCGGCACGCAGGCCCAGGGCGAGGTCACGGTGCGGTTGTCGAAGGCGGGCCGGATCGTCAATGGCGTCGGCACCGATCCGGACATCGTCGCGGCCTCCGCCAAGGCCTATCTGGCAGCGCTGAACAAGCTGCACGACAAGGCGGTGCAGAAGATCAATCCGCAGATCTGATCGCATCGCCGTCTGGCGCGGCAGACCGGAAACGCCGGACGTTCGCGAGCATGGCTCGCGGACGCCCGGCGCTTTTTTATGGACGCTGGCCGAAGGCCTGAAACAGGCGGACCCGCGCTGACCATCCTTTTCCCGGGTTCCGCTGTCCGCGCCGTGAGCGCTCTCTAGCGGATCGTCTCGCGCGGATCGGCCAGCGGATCCGGCGTGATCTGGGTCTGCCGCAGCACGCCGGCGTCGTCGAAATAGAAGTGGAACAGCGAGGGCCAGTTCTCCTCGTGCAGGAAGCGGTACGACCAGACATCGCGGCGCATCAGCGGGAAATACTGGGTCGGCTCGCGCGGCAGGCCGAAATGCTCGGCGACGTCGCGCTTGGTCCAGGTGCCGATCCGCGCCTTGTACAGCTCCGTGGTGGTCAGCATCTGGCGAAAGCGCGTCAGTTTGCCGCTGGTGTCGAAGTCGGCCGCGTAGGCCTGGCGTCCTAGCGGCTGCTTCGAATAGATCCAGCGCACGGTGCCGTCGTCGAGCCGGTAGATGTCGGTGGGCTCACCGAAGGTCGCACGTACCGTGCTCTCCGGCGCGCCGATCAGCTTCTGCGCCTCCTGTACCGGCTGCAGGTAGACGCACGCCGTCAACAGGGCGCCGGCCCCGACCAGCGCCAGCCAGCGGCCAATGCTCCTCAGTGCTTTCATTGCGGTCCTCGATCTTTCATTGCAACGGGATAGCGGCAGTGTAGCGCCGCAGGCGCCGCATCGCACCGTCGCACGATTGCAAGGCGGTGAGCGCTGGCTTACCATGCTGCGCTTTCGCGGAGGTCGATCGATGGTGGTGAAGGGGTGGCTGGGGGCTTGCCTGTTGGCCCTGGCGGCGGGAGCCGCGGCGGCGCAGGAGCCGATCCGGCTCGGCATGATCGACGGGCTGTCCGGCCCGTTCGCCAATGCCGGCGAGGCGGTGGCGCGCAATCTGCGGCTCGCGATCGACCGGGTCAACGCCCGTGGCGGCGTGCGCACCGCGGAAGGGCAGCGTCCTCTCGAGCTCGTCACCTTCGACAGCAAGGGCAATGTCGACGAGAGCCTGATCCAGTTCCGCGCGCTGGTGGACCGCCGCATCCCGTTCGTGCTGCAGGGGAACAGCTCCGCGGTCGCCGCCGCGCTGGTCGGCGCGGTCAACCGCCACAACGCGCGTCAGCCCGACGCGCGCGTGCTGTACATGAATTACTCGGCGGTCGATCCGGCCCTGACCAACGAGAATTGCAGTTTCTGGCATTTCCGCTTCGATGCCGGCGCGGACATGCGGATGGAGGCGCTGACCGAGGTCATTCGCGCCGACGCCAGCGTGCGCCGCGTCTATCTGATCGCGCAGGACTACAGCTTCGGCCACCAGGTCTCGCGGCTGGCGCGCGACATGCTGGCGGCCAAACGGCCCGACGTGAAGATCGTCGGCGACGAATTCCACCCGATCGGCAAGATCAAGGATTTCGCGCCGTATATCGCCAAGATCAAGGCCAGCGGCGCCGACGCGGTGATCACCGGCAACTGGGGCAACGACCTGACGCTGATGGTCAAGGCGGCGCGCGAGGGCGGCCTGGGCGCCAAGTTCTATACGTTCTACGGCAATGGCCTGGGCGCGCCGGCGGCAATGGGCGATGCCGGCGTGGGCCGGGTGCTGGCGGTGGCGGAATGGCATCCCAATGTGGGCGGTGCCGCCTCGGACGCCTTCTATCAGGCCTTCCGCAGCCGCTATCCGGAGCCGAAGGATGATTACGTGCATCTGCGCATGCAGATGATGATCGAGATGCTGGCGCGCGCGATCGAACAGGCCGGTTCGACCGATGCGGTCAAGGTCGCGCGGGCGCTGGAGGGCATGCGCTACGTCAACGACTTCCACGACGCCACCGTGCGTGCGGACGACCACCAGGTGCTGCAGCCGCTCTATGTGTCGATGATGGAGCGCCAAGGCGGGGAAGTGCGTTTCGACAACGAAGGGTCGGGATTCGGCTTCCGCACGGTCAAGCGGCTGAAGTCGGCGCAGACCACGCGGGCCACCACCTGCAAGATGGAGCGACCGTAGGGTTTGGAAGGGCCGGGCGGTTGGTTTTGCCCGGTCACCCCAGTTGCGCTATAATGCGCGGCTGTCGTTCAGGCGGCACTCGCGGTAACGCGGGCGCGCCGGGTGGCAAGGCAGTGTGCGGCGCAAGCCGCATTTTTATCCCGCACGACGTTGGCGGCCCTGGCGCTGCAACGTTCGCAAGTGAAAGGAAACATCATGTCCGTAGCCGATATCAACAAGTCCGAAGTCATCAAGCAGTTCGCCCGTGGCGCCAACGACACCGGCAGCCCCGAAGTCCAGGTCGCTCTGCTGACCACGCGCATCAACGAACTGACCCCGCACTTCAAGGCCAACATGAAGGATCACCACAGCCGCCGCGGCCTGCTGCGCATGGTGAGCCGCCGTCGCCGCCTGCTGGACTACCTGAAGTCGAACGACGCCGATCGTTATCGCGCGCTGATCGAGAAGCTGGGTCTGCGCAAGTAAATTGCGCCAGGCTGCTCGGATCGGGGAAGGGACGAGGATGGCGATGCCGATGCCGGCATGGTCGGCAATGTCGGTCCTCGCACCGCACGCCCCGGCGTGACGCCAGGATGCCTGCGTCAGCAATGCTGATGCAGGCATTTTGTTTTTTTGCGCGGCGTATCGGCTGTGGCGGCAAATGCCGCGAAACCGATTGGGCCGCGGGCGGCCGGCCTGGCCGGCCGCCGTTGCCGTTGCGCCACGATGCGCAACGGAGTAAGTTAATTCGTTCTTTTCATTCATGACACCGGAAGTCCGGCAAGGAAACAGGGCTTTGTGTCATTCCAGCGCCTCATCGAATATCGGCAGCGATCGTTTCACCTTGATCGCTGCGCGTCGATCGTTGTGCATCGATGCCGCGGCGGCGACCGCGGTGACGCGCTGGAATGGCATAGCACTTCCCTGCGACCGCGCCTGACAGCGATCCGGCAGCAATGCCCGCGGCTGCATCACGCGGGCGCCGGCACGCCGGCGGGCTCGATGGCCCGTCGCCGTGCAAGCACACAGGGGAACGCTCATGTCCATGTTCAATAAGGTCGTCAAGCAATTCCAGTGGGGCCAGCACACGGTCCGCATGGAAACCGGCGAAATCGCCCGCCAGGCCGGCGGCGCGGTGCTCGTCGATGTGGAAGACACCGTGGTGCTCGCCACCGTGGTGGCCGCCAAGCAACCCAAGCCGGGCCAGGATTTCTTCCCGCTGACGGTCGACTACATCGAGAAGACCTATGCCGCCGGCAAGATCCCGGGCGGCTTCTTCAAGCGCGAAGGCCGTCCGTCGGAAAACGAGACGCTGACCTCGCGCCTGATCGACCGTCCGCTGCGTCCGCTGTTTCCGGAAGGTTTCTATAACGACGTGCAGGTGGTCATCCACGTCGTCTCGCTGAACCCCGAAGTGCCGGCCGATATCCCGGCGCTGATCGGTGCCTCGGCCGCGCTGGCGGTTTCGGGCATTCCGTTCAACGGTCCGGTCGGCGCCGCGCGCGTCGGCTACCAGAATGGCCAGTACCTGCTGAACCCGACCCGCAGCCAGCTGGCCAGCTCCGATCTGGACCTGGTGGTCGCCGGCACCGAGCGTGCCGTGCTGATGGTCGAATCCGAAGCCAACCAGCTGTCCGAGGAGGTGATGCTGGGCGCCGTCGTCTATGGCCACGAGCAGATGCAGGTCGCGATCAACGCGATCCACGAGCTGGTGCGCGAAGGCGGCAAGCCCGAGTGGAACTGGGCGCCGGCGCCGAAGAACGAGGCGCTGATCGCCAAGGTTGCCGAGGTCGGCTCGCCGCTGCTGCAGGAGGCCTATCAGATCCGCCAGAAGTCGGCGCGCTCGCAGAAGGTCAAGGAAGCGTACGCCGCGGTCGAGGCCCGCCTGGCCGAAGCCGGCGTCGAGTTCGACAAGGTCGAGATCGGCAACATCCTGTTCGATCTGGAAGCCAAGATCGTCCGCGGCCAGGTGCTGGCCGGCGAGCCGCGTATCGACGGCCGCGACACCCGCACCGTGCGCCCGATCGAGATCCGCTCGTCGGTGCTGCCGCGCGCGCACGGCTCGGCGCTCTTTACCCGCGGCGAGACGCAGGCGCTGGTGGTGGCCACGCTGGGCACCAAGAGCGATGAGCAGATCATCGACGCGCTGGCCGGCGAATACCGCGACCGCTTCATGCTCCACTACAACATGCCCCCGTTCGCCACCGGCGAGACGGGCCGCGTGGGTTCGCCCAAGCGCCGCGAGATCGGCCACGGCCGTCTGGCCAAGCGCGCGCTGATTCCGGTGCTGCCGGCCGAGGACGAGTTCGCCTACACGATCCGCCTGGTCTCGGAAATCACCGAGTCGAACGGCTCCTCGTCGATGGCTTCGGTCTGCGGCGGCTGCCTGGCGCTGATGGACGCCGGCGTTCCGGTCAAGGCGCACGTGGCCGGCGTGGCCATGGGCCTGATCCTGGAAGGCAACAAGTTCGCCGTGCTGACCGACATCCTGGGCGACGAGGACCACCTCGGCGACATGGACTTCAAGGTGGCGGGCACCGACAACGGCATCACCGCGCTGCAGATGGACATCAAGGTCCAGGGCATCACCAAGGAGATCATGCAGGTCGCGCTGGCGCAGGCCAAGGAAGGCCGCCTGCATATCCTGTCGAAGATGCAGGAGGCGATGGGCCATGCGCGCACCGAGCTGTCGGAGCACGCACCGCGCATGATCACGATGAAGATCCATCCGGACAAGATCCGCGAGGTGATCGGCAAGGGCGGCTCGACCATCCAGGCGCTGACCAAGGAAACCGGCACGACCATCGACATCCAGGAAGACGGCACGATCACGATCGCGTCGACCTCGACCGAGGGCATGGCCGAGGCCAAGCGCCGCATCGAGGGCATCACCGCGGAAGCCGAAGTGGGCAAGATCTACAACGGCACCGTGCTGAAGCTGCTGGACTTCGGCGCCATCGTCAACATCCTGCCGGGCAAGGACGGTCTGCTGCATATCTCGGAGATCGTCAACGAGCGCGTCAAGGACATCAAGGATTGGCTCAAGGAAGGCCAGCAGGTCCGCGTCAAGCTGATCCAGGCCGACGAGAAGGGCCGTCTGCGTCTGTCGCTGAAGGCGGCGATGGCCGAGGAGGGCGGCTCGATCGCACCGCTGGCCAACGCCGAGGCGCCGGCAGCGCCGGCCGAACCGGCGGGCGGCGAGCAGCAGTAAGCGCTCGTGTCGTCCCTGCGGAAGCGGGGACCCAGCGACTCTCGCGAACCGTTGTCGCAAGTCACTGGGCCCTGCGCATTCGCGGGGGGCGACACGATCGCTGCACGGTTGCCGGGCAGCGATCGAGAACGGCTGGGCGATGCCCAGCCGTTTTTTTGTTTACACTGCCGCCAGTCCCTCAGGGCAGGCGCGTTCGTTCGCGCTTTCTTTTTTCTTCCCTTTCCGCATCCCTGCCGCGCGCCACGCGCGGTGTCAGTTTCAAGGAGCCAGCATGCAAGCCATCGAGATCCGCGAATACGGCGGCCCCGACGTGTTGCAGCCGACCGAGCGCCCCGATCCGGCGCCGGGTCCCGGTGAAGTCCTGATCCGCGTTGCCGCGGCCGGCATCAATCGGCCCGACGTGTTCCAGCGCACCGGCAACTATCCGGTGCCGCCGGGCGCCTCCGATCTGCCCGGTCTGGAAGTCGCGGGCGAGATCGTCGGCGGCGATCTGTCGCATCCGGACAATCGCTTTGGCCTGAAGGTCGGCGACCGCGTCTGCGCGCTGGTGCAGGGCGGCGGCTACGCGCAGCTGTGCACTGCCCCGCTGGCGCAGTGCCTGCCGGTGCCGCAGGGCCTGAGCGATATCGAGGCGGCGGCCCTGCCCGAGACCTTCTTCACGGTGTGGAGCAATGTGTTCGACCGCGGCTATCTCGGACGCGGGCCGCGCGGCAAGGAGGAAACGCTGCTGATCCAGGGCGGCTCGAGCGGCATCGGTACCACCGCGATCCAGATCGCCAAGGCGCTCGGCCACAAGGTCTTCGTCACCGCCGGCAGCGACGAGAAGTGCCGCGCCTGCGAGGAGCTGGGCGCCGACCGCGCGATCAATTACAAGACGCAGGACTTCGCCGCCGAGGTCAAGACGCTGACTGGCGGCCGCGGTGTCGACGTGATCCTCGACATGGTGGCCGGCCCGTATCTGGCGCGCGAGCTCTCGTGCATTGCCGACGACGGCCGCATCGTCATCATCGCGCTGCTGGGCGGCGCCAAGGCGGAGATTCCGCTCGGCGACATCCTGCGCCGCCGGATCACGGTCACCGGCTCGACGCTGCGGCCGCGGCCGGCCTCGTTCAAGGGCGAGATCGCCCGCGCGCTGCACGAGCATGTGTGGCCGCTGCTGGCCGACGGCAGCATCAAGCCGGTGATCCACCAGGTCTTCCCGGCCACGCAGGCCGCCGATGCCCATCGTCTGATGGAGTCGAGCGAGCACGTCGGCAAGATCGTGCTGACCTGGTGACTCGCCACACGGCCCGACACATGGCCCGGCACGGCCCTCGGGCCGGGCCGGTGGGACTGGCCCGGCCGGGGCCGCGCGCTTTCAGGCTGATCGGCGTAGCGCCCTGTCCCCGCGCACGGTAGAATAGCGGGTTTGATTTTGAGAGGCGCTTTCGTGAGACAAAAGCTCGTCATCGGCAACTGGAAGATGCATGGCAGCCTGGCTGCCAACGAGGCCCTGCTGAACGGTATCAAGGCCGGCGTTCCTTCAGGCGCCAGCCTCGCGGTCTGCGCGCCGTTCCCTTATCTGGCGCAGTGCCAGGCGTTGCTGGCGGGCAGCCAGGTCGCCTGGGGTGCCCAGGACGTGTCGGCCGAGGCGCGCGGCGCCTTCACCGGCGAGGTGGCGGCGTCGATGCTGGCGGAGTTAGGTGTCAGCTACGTGCTGGTCGGCCATTCGGAGCGTCGCACCTATCATGGCGAGAGCGATGCCGTTGTCGCCGCCAAGGCGCTGCGGGCCCTCGAATTCGGCATCGTGCCGGTGGTCTGTGTCGGCGAGACGCTGGCGCAGCGCGAAGCGGGCGAGACCGAGGCTGTGGTTGGCCGGCAGCTGCAGGCCGTGCTGGAAGCGCTGTCGGTGGAGCAGCTCGGTCGCGTGGTGCTGGCCTACGAGCCGGTCTGGGCGATCGGCACCGGCAAGACCGCCAGCAAGGAGCAGGCCCAGGCCGTGCACGCCTTCCTGCGCACCCAGGTCGCCGCGCGCGACGCCGGCGTGGCACAGCGCATGGCGATCCTGTACGGCGGCAGCGTCAAGCCGGACAATGCGGCCGAGCTGTTCTCGATGGCCGATATCGACGGCGGCCTGATCGGTGGCGCCTCGCTCAAAACCGAAGATTTTCTCGCGATCGGCAACGCCTGATGCCGGCCGCACCGACCGTCTGAATCAGGCAAGCGAATCGAATCCATGGCAATTCTGAAAACTCTATTGATGGTCGCGC
>JAPSLP010000034.1 GCA_031180665.1 Cupriavidus sp.
GGCGGCAGTTTATTGTGCGCGACCTCGTAGCGGGGCATCATCAGCACACTGTCATAAAGGTTCTGGGCATGTTGTTGAGCCCGCTGCCAGCCATCTCCGGCGCCGCGCTCTTCGCGGGCGGCAAGGGCGTCGCCCAGTCCGAAAATGTCAGTCATCATCTGATTATCCGTTTGAAGCTGTTGTAGTGGTCTTCCGTGTAATAGCAGTCGTTGGCGGCCCGTTGTTCGCCGCCACAGACGATTCGCTTCGCACCCCGATTCCGGCTACCCGGACGGACAACCGTGTATTCACGGTAATAGCCGCGTGGCCGCCGAGGCAGGATCCGTTCGTAGTTGCCGAACCGCGAGCCATCCTTTGCGTAGGGGTACGGCCCCCCGGCCTCGATGCGCTGCAGCGTCTGCTGTGCCTCGTTGGGCAGTTGCTGCACTGCAATGGTTCCCAGCGTATCCGGCAGCACCTGCGAAGACTGCTTCGCGTGGGCCGGTTGCGCCAGCGTGGCCGCCATGGCCAGCGCCGCGAAGGTGTGCAGGGCTCCGCGCGCAACCCGTTGGAGCGAAGGCTGGACCCGTTGCAGGATCTTGTCGGAGCGCGGTGCGCGTTGCGGCAAAGAAGTCGGGGAACCCACGTTGTCTGGTCAGGTGGCGCAGCAATCGAACGCCAAGCGCGGTCGACGGATCGCCTGCATCGAAGGCGCTAGGTTACGCGCAAGCGGTCAAATAATCAATCCCTGCGCCCGGGTGGCGGCGAAATCCTTAATTGTTTCAAGGCGTTAATGGAATGTATGCGCACACTAACTGACGTTGGACGACAATAAAAAAGCCGGGGCATGCCCCGGCTCTCGTACTGGCGTGGCGACTTCTTACCGCTTCGCCGCCGCGTCGACCACCACCAGCGACGTCATATTGACAATACGGCGGACGGTCGCCGACGGCGTCAGGATATGCACCGGCGCGTTGACGCCCAGCAGGATCGGGCCGATCGCGACGTTGTTGCCGGCGGCCGTCTTCAGCAGGTTGTAGGCGATATTGGCCGCGTCGATGTTCGGGCACACCAGCAGGTTGGCTTCGCCCTTGAGCGTGCCGTCCGGCACCAGCTGGTCGCGCAGCTTCTGGTCCAGCGCGCAGTCGCCATGCATCTCGCCGTCGACCTCCAGCTCCGGTGCGCGCTCGCGCAGGATGGCCAGCGTCTGGCGCATCTTCTGCGCCGACGGCGCCTCGGAGGAGCCGAAGTTCGAGTGCGACAGCAGCGCGATCTTGGGCTCGATGCCGAAGCGCTTGAGCTCCTCGGCCGCCATGATGGTGATCTCGGCCAGTTGCGGGGCGCTCGGATCGACGTTGACGTGGGTGTCCACCAGGAAGATCTGGCGGCCCGGCAGCACCAGGCCGTTCATCGCCGCATAGACCTCGTTGGTGCCGCCCAGTACCTGGTCGATATAGCGCAGGTGCGCCGCGGTATTGCTGACGGTGCCGCAGATCATGCCGTCGGCCTCGCCCTTGTGCACCAGCATCGCGCCGATCAGCGTGGTGCGGCGGCGCATCTCGAGCTTGGCGTACTGCGGCGTCACGCCCTGGCGTGCCATCATCCGATAGTAAGTCTCGGAGTAGTCGCGGAAGCGCTCGTCGTGCTCGGGGTTGACCACGGTGAAGTCCACGCCCATGCGCAGGCGCAGGCCGAAGCGTTCGATGCGGTGCGTCAGCACGGCCGGACGGCCGATCAGGATCGGATTGGCCAGCTTCTCGTCGACGATCACCTGCACCGCGCGCAGCACGCGCTCTTCCTCGCCCTCGGCGAAGACGATGCGCTTCTTCTCCATCGCCACCTTGCGGGCAGCGGCGTAGATCGGCTTCATCAGCGTGCCCGAGTGGTAGACGAACTGCTGCAGCTGCAGCTTGTACGCGTCCATATCCTCGATCGGGCGGGTCGCCACGCCGGATTCCATCGCGGCCTGTGCCACCGCCGGCGCGATCTTGACGATCAGGCGCGGATCGAAGGGCTTCGGAATCAGGTATTCAGGGCCGAACGACAGATCCTGGATGCCGTAGGCGGTAGCGACGATATCGCTCTGCTCCTGCCGTGCCAGCTCGGCCACGGCATGCGCCGCGGCGATCTCCATTTCGCGCGTGATGGTGGTCGCGCCCACGTCCAGCGCCCCGCGGAAGATGAACGGGAAGCACAGAACGTTGTTGACCTGGTTCGGGTAGTCGGTGCGGCCGGTGGCGATCACCGCGTCGGGCCGCACCTCCTTGACCTGCTCCGGCATGATTTCCGGGTTCGGGTTGGCCAGCGCCAGCACCAGCGGGCGGTCCGCCATCCGCTGCACCATGTCCTGCTTGAGCACGCCGGCGGCCGACAGGCCGAGGAAGATGTCGGCGCCGTCGATGACCTCGGCCAGCTTGCGCTTGTCGGTCTTCTGCGAGAAGCGCGCCTTCTCCGGGTCCATCAGTTCGGTGCGGCCCTCATAGACCACGCCGGCCAGGTCCGTGACCCAGATGTTCGACAGCGGCAGGCCGAGATCGACCAGCAGATCCAGGCAGGCCAGCGCCGCGGCGCCCGCGCCCGAGGCGACCAGCTTGACGTCCTTGATGTCCTTGCCGACCACGCGCAGCCCGTTGATGACCGCCGCGCCGACCACGATGGCGGTGCCATGCTGGTCATCGTGGAAGACGGGAATCTTCATCCGTTCGCGCAGCTTGCGCTCGACGTAGAAGCACTCGGGCGCCTTGATGTCCTCGAGGTTGATGCCGCCGAAGGTCGGCTCCAGCGAGGCGATGATGTCGACCAGCTTCTCGGGGTCCTTCTCGTCGATCTCGATATCGAACACATCGATGCCGGCGAACTTCTTGAACAGGCCCGCCTTGCCTTCCATCACCGGCTTCGATGCCGCCGGGCCGATGTCGCCCAGGCCGAGCACCGCGGTGCCGTTGGTGACCACGCCGACCAGATTGCCGCGCGCGGTGTAGCGGAAGGAATTGGCCGGATCGGCGACGATCTCCTCGCAAGCGGCCGCCACGCCCGGCGAGTAGGCCAGCGCCAGGTCGCGCTGGTTCGACAGCGGCTTGGTCGGCGTGACCGAAATCTTGCCCGGGGTCGGAAACTCGTGATATTCGAGGGCGGCTTTGCGCAGCGCCTCGCGCTGCTGCTGTTTCAGTTCGTCTTGCGAGATTGCCTGCGAAGCGGGCTGCGAAGGACTGGTCATCGGCGCATCTTCCGGTCTGTGGAGCCGTGTTTGACGAAGCGGAAAACGGTGGGAACACACCCTTGCGGGCCGGCTCCACCTGCCCGCTGTCTCCTGATCGAGCCCCGCATTTTATATTGTGAAATTTTATTTCACAATAAGCGTTTTACGAGAGGCACCTTTGCGTTTCGGTACAATATGCCGGATGCCGGCGGCACTGACCAGCCGCGCATGCCGTCCGAGGCTTCGTCCGGCGGCGCTGTCACCAGACTCTCAGCACTCTCCCGCCTTCGTACCGCGCCCCTGCCGGGCGGGTTTCCGGGCCGACTCCAGCATGCCTCCGACCGACCTCGACCCCGCCGCGCGCGCTTCCGCCGATCTTTCAGCCGATCCTTCCGCGCAGCTTTCCGAGTTTGAACTGATCCGCCGCTATTTCACCCGTCCGGCCCGCAAGGCCGTGCTCGGCGTGGGCGACGATTGCGCGCTGCTGGACCCGCGCCCGGGCCATCTGCTGGCGGTCAGCACCGATATGCTGGTCAGCGGCCGGCATTTCTTCCCCGACGTGCCGCCGCGTGCGCTGGGCCACAAGGCGCTGGCCGTCAACCTGTCCGACCTGGCCGCGATGGGCGCCGAGCCGCGTGCCTTCACGCTGGCGCTGGCGCTGCCGGAGGCCGATCCCGCCTGGCTGGCCGAGTTCGCCGCCGGCATGCTGGAACTGGCCGACGCGCATGGCTGCGAGCTGGTCGGCGGCGACACCACACGCGGCCCGCTGACGCTGTCGCTGACGGTGTTCGGCGACGTGCCGCGCGGCAGCGCGCTGCGCCGCGACGCCGCCCGGCCCGGGGACGATATCTGGATCTCCGGCACGCTGGGCGACGCGCGCCTGGCGCTCGGCGACTGCCGCGGCGAATGGCTGCTGCCCGAGCCCGACTTCACGCTGGTGCGCCCGCGCATGGACACGCCGACGCCGCGCGTGGCGCTGGGCATGGCGCTGCGCGGGCTGGCCCATGCGGCGCTCGATATCTCCGACGGGCTGGTCGGCGATCTTGGCCATATCCTGGAGCGCTCGCAGCTCGGCGCGCTGCTCGACGTCGACGCGCTGCCGCGCTCCGAGGTATTGGCGAGCCAGCCGCGCGACTGCCAGCTCGAATGCGTGCTCGCTGGCGGCGACGACTACGAACTGTGCTTCACCGCCCCGGCCGGCGCACGCGAGCCGCTGGCGGCCCTCGCCGAACGACTGGCGCTGCCGCTGACCCGGGTCGGCACGATCACCGCCGAGCCCGGCCTGCGCCTGGTCGATGCCGGTGGCGAGCCCGTCTCCTTTCAGGCCGGAAGCTTCGATCATTTCGCCAACCCCTGACAGCCGCACGGCGGCATGTCATGATGCCGCCATGCGGCGGAGCGCCGCCCCGCCGGCGCCCTGCCCGCCGGCCGGCCCTGCCTCCGACCGCGATAACAAACGAGCCGAATACCTTGATGTCCGCCTATCCTCCCGGTTCGGCGTCTACCGATCCCGCAATGACGCTGGAGGCCGGTCAGACCGCCAAGATCCTGCGCCCGACGGCGCGCTTCATGCTGTCCCACCCCGCGCATTTCATCGCGCTGGGCTTCGGCTCCGGCCTGTCGCCGGTGGTGCCCGGCACGGTCGGCACGCTGTACGGCTGGCTGTCCTTCGTCGTGATCTCGCTCTGGGTGCAGCCCTCCGCCTGGCTGTGGATCATCGGCGGCGGCTTCCTGCTTGGCCTGTGGGCCTGCGCACGGACCGCGCGCGCGATGGGCGTGCACGATCACGGCAGCATGGTGTGGGACGAGATCGTGGCGTTCTGGCTGGTGCTGGCCTTCGTGATGCCGACCGGCTTCTGGGGCCAGTTCGCCGCCTTCCTCTGGTTCCGGCTGTTCGACATGGCCAAACCCGCGCCGATCGCCTATTACGACCGCACGCTCAAGGGCCCGGGCCTGCGCGGCGGCTTCGGCGCGATGTTCGACGATCTGGTCGCGGCGTTCTACACGCTGCTGGTGTTCGCGCTGTGGCGCTCGTTCTGAGCGCATCCACGCCGCCGCATCCGAACCGTACCGATTCACCGCCAGCACGAGAGCCGTCATCATGTCCATCAGCCGCTTGCTCGACCAGCTTGCCGTCCAGGCCGGCATCGCCCTCAAGGAAAAATCGCTGATGGTGGCCACCGCCGAGTCCTGTACCGGCGGCCTGGTGGCGGCCGCCATCACCGACGTCGCGGGTTCGTCCGGCTGGTTCGAACGTGGCTTCGTGACCTACTCGAACGAAGCCAAGAGCACCATGCTGGGCGTTCCGGCCAAGCTGATCCGCGATTACGGCGCGGTCAGCGAGGAAGTCGCCCACGCGATGGCCGAGGGCGCGCTGCTCAACAGCCGTGCCCAGGTGGCGCTGTCGATCACCGGCGTTGCCGGCCCGACCGGCGGCACGCCGGAGAAGCCGGTCGGCATGGTCTGCTTCGGCTGGAGCAACCGCATCGTGACCCGGGTCGAGACCCAGCGCTTCAAGGGGGACCGCCAGCAGATCCGCCGCCAGGCCGCCGAGCATGCGATGCGCGGCCTGCTCGATCTGGTGCGCAACGAGGCCTGAGCGCCTGAGTGTCCGGGGCCGCAGCCCCGCGGGTTCAACCCTGGCGGAAGCGGTTGATCGTGTCGCGCGTCTGCAGCGCGGCGCGGCGCGCGGCCGCGGCGAAGTCCTTCTCCCGGCTGGCGTACAGGATGGCCCGCGACGAATTGATCATCATGCCGGTACCGTCGGCGCTGCGGCCGGCCTTGACGGTGGCCTCGATATCGCCGCCCTGGGCACCGATGCCCGGAATCAGCAGCGGCATGTCGCCGACCAGCTCGCGCACCTTGGCGATCTCGTTGGGGAAGGTCGCGCCGACCACCAGCCCCATCTGCCCGGTGGTGTTCCAGCGCGCCGCGGCCTGCTCGGCCACCAGCTGGTAGATCGGCTTGCCCTCGACCTGCAGGAACTGCACGTCCGAGCCGCCAGGATTCGAGGTCCGGCACAGCACGATGACGCCGCGCTCCGGATAGGCGAGATACGGCTCCACCGAATCGAATCCCATATAGGGGCTGACCGTGACGGCATCGGCCTGGTAGCGATCGAAGGCCTCGATCGCGTAATGCTGCGCGGTCGAGCCGATGTCGCCGCGCTTGGCATCGAGAATGACCGGGATGCCGGGATGCGCGTCGTGGATATAGTGGATCAGCTGTTCGAGCTGGTCCTCGGCGCGCTGCGAGGCGAAGTAGGCGATCTGCGGCTTGAAGGCGCAGACCAGGTCGGCGGTGGCGTCGACGATCTCGCGGCAGAACGAGAAGATCGCGCCGCCGGCACCGGTCAGCGACAGCGGCAGCTTGCCCGGGTCCGGATCGAGCCCGACGCACAGCAGCGAATCGTTGCGCCGCCAGGCCTGGGTCAACTGCTCGGTGAACGGGACGGGAGGAACGGAAGGACGGGTCATGGATCGCTCGAATGCGTGGCGCCCGCGCCCGGGATGGGCCGCGGCGGACCGTTGGCTATCGTCTGTCGGCACGCAGAGAGAATCGCGGCGGCCGGCGACGGTTGGGTCGTTGCCGGCGATTTTACCCGTTGCGTGCTATCTTCCTTGCGCTTTTCCGACCGACGAACCCAATAGAAAGAGCGGTAACGCACCGGTAACCGCCTCCCCTCCATGACTCTCGATCGCCGCAACCTTGCCCTGCTCGTCGCCCTGACGCTCGCCTGGGGGGTCAACTGGCCCGTGATGAAGATCGGCGTGGCCCATTTCCCGCCGCTGGGCTTTCGCCTGCTGTGCATGGCCGGCGGCCTGATCGCGCTGGGGCTGGCGCTGCGCGCCAAGGGCATTCCCCTGACGCTGCCGCGCGAGAGCTGGGGCACGGTGTTCAAGCTGGCGCTGCCCAATATGGTGATCTGGCACCTGCTGGCGATCGGCGCGGTCAAGATGCTGTCCTCCGGCCGCGCCGCGATCCTGGGCTACACGATGCCGATCTGGGCCGTGGTCTGGGGCCTGGTGCTGTTCCGCGAGCGCATCTCGGCCTGGGCCTGGGTCGGCATCGGCTGCGCGCTGGCCGGCACGCTGCTGCTGATGTCGAGCGAGTTCGGCGCGCTGACCGGCAGCCCGACCGGCACCGTGATGATGCTGGCCGCCGCGGCCGGCTGGGGCTACGGCACCCAGCTGATGAAGCGCACCCCCGTCGATATCCCGCTCGGCACGCTGACCTTCTGGATGCTGGCCGTCGCCCTGCCCTTTCTGCTGGTCGGCACGATGCTGTTCGAGGACGGCTGGCGCATGCCGAACGCGATCGAGTGGGCGGCCATCCTGTACAACGCGGTGGTCGTGTTCGCCTTCTGCCATCTGGTCTGGTTCGCGCTGGCGCGTTCGCTGCCGCCGGTGGTGTCGAGCCTGTCGATCATGTTCATCCCGGTGGTCGGGGTCTTCTCCGGCATGTGGATGCTGGGCGAGCAGCCGCACTGGCAGGACTACGCGGCGATCGTGCTGATGTTCGCCGCGCTGGCCTCGGTGCTGCTGGTGCCGCTGCTGATGCCGCTGCTGCGCCGTCGCGGCTGAGCCCCGGCCCGGCGCGTGCTCCATACCCCGGCCGCGGTGACGCTTCATCCAGATTTCACTTAACAAACGCGGTCGCGTTGGGCTACACTCGCGCCCATCCATAATCCCGGAGAAATTACGTGGGCAGTAGCATCGGGTGTTCGAGTTGCCGCGGCAAAGCCGCGACCTCTACGAATGCCATGTCACTGCGGGCTGCGTAACGACGAACCCGTCCGGACCATCCTGGTCGGACGCTCGCCGAACCCGCCCGCAGCACACTGCGGGCGAGTGTTTTTTCCGTACTGCCACCGGCGGCCATCGATGCAACGGGCCCGCCGCGTTGTTGCGGACTTCCCTCACCCGGCTTGCCAGCCATCAACGGCAAACGCCATCGCCTTGTTCGGCCCGTCCGCGCAGCGCGATCACGCTTGCCTTCGAGCCCGCCATTCGCTGTCGCGAAGGGTGTGGCCCGGCCGTGCCGCAAGCCTGCCTGCCGCTTTTCTTCATCGCACGGCATAAGGAATACCGGGGATGATCAATCTGTTCGTCCTGCAGAAAGGCCGGCTCGCCCAGGAGCAGGTCGACGACCGCAACGAGTTGCTGCAGCACAAGCCCATCTGGATCGATGTCGTCAGCCCCGACGACGAGGAACTGGACTGGATCAAGGAAGCCTACGGCGTGGCCCTGCCCGAGCTCGAGGACCTCGGCGACCTCGAAGCCTCGGCGCGGTATTTCGAGGGCGAGGATGAAAACATCCATATCCGCACCGACTTCCTGCTCGACGAGGACGAGGTGTCGCGCAACGTGCGCGTCGCCTTCGTGCTGACGCGCGACGTGCTGTTCTCCATCCACGACGAGGACCTGCCGGTGTTCCGGCTGGTGCGGCTGCGCGCGCGCATGCGCCCGGGCTCGGTGCGCAACGCCAAGGACGTGCTGATGGATCTGTACGCGACCGACGCCGAGTATTCGGCCGACTCGATCGAGGAGATCTACGAGCGGCTGGAGGAAGCCAGCAAACGCGTGCTGGCCGAGAACGTGACCGACGCCGCCGCGGCCGATGTCCTCGAAACCATCGCCCGCGAGGAAGACCGCAACGGCCGCATCCGCCGCAACGTGATGGACACCCGGCGGGCGCTGTCCTTCCTGATGCGCAGCCAGCTGCTGTCCACCGAGCAGCAGGACGAAGCGCGCCAGATCCTGCGCGATATCGATTCGATCGAGAACCACACCGCGTTCCTGTTCGACAAGATCAACTTCCTGATGGACGCCACGGTCGGTTTCATCAACATCAACCAGAACAAGATCATCAAGCTGTTCTCGGTGGTGTCGGTGGCGCTGATGCCGCCGACCCTGATCGCCAGCGTCTACGGCATGAACTTCAAGGTGATGCCCGAGCTCGACTGGGCCGCCGGCTATCCGTGGGCGATCGCGCTGATGGCGGTGTCGGCGGCGATTCCGCTGATCTATTTCCGCCGCAAGGGCTGGCTCAGCTGAAGCCGCGAGACCCGGCGCCACGACGGCGACCGCGCGGGCTGCCGCCGCTCGCCATCAGTCCGGCAGCGTAGCGGACCCCATCCGCCGCGCGATGATGCCGGCCTTGGCGCGGAAGTTGACGCGCACATGGGCGCAGTACTGCTTCTTGTCGAAGCACTTCGGCGCCGGCAGCGCCGCGGCCAGCCGTGCCGCCTGGCCCACGCTGAGGCGGCCGGCACTGGTCTTGAAGTAGTGGCGGGCGGCGGCCTGCGCGCCGAACACGCCCTCGCCCCACTCGACCGAGTTCAGATAGATCTCGTAGATGCGCTGCTTGTCGAGCCAGAACTCCAGCATCCAGGTGATCAAGAGTTCCTGGCCCTTGCGCAGGTAATGCTGCTCCGGCGACAGGAACAGGTTCTTGGCCAGCTGCTGCGTGATGGTCGACCCGCCGCGCACGATATGGCCGCGCTTCTTGTTGCGCTCCCAGGCATCGAGCATCGCGTCGAAGTCGTAGCCCGGATGATTGACGAAGTCGGCGTCCTCGCTGGCGATCACGGCGCGCTTCAGATTGCGCGAGATCTCGCCATACGGCACCCACTGCCGCTCGATTCGGCAACTCCAGACATTCCAGCCGCACAGGCGCCAGCGCTCGGCGCGCATGAACGAGGTCGGTCCGGGATCGATGACCTGCCACGCCGCGATCTGCAGGAAGAAATAGACCTGCATCGCGACCACGCCGGCGAGCACGCTGCCCAGCAGCCATGCGAGCCAGCGCAGCGGCGTGGAAGCGCCGGCGCGCGCGGAAGCGGCGGCGGCACGGGAACGGACGGCGCGTTTGCGTTGGGCCAAGGCGGGACTCGCGTCGGTCGGTCGGTCGGCGTAGCGGGGCGTAAGACGGCGAGGCGCCCCAGGCTCAGCGTCCGGCCTGCGTGTTGGCCTGCGCCTCGGCGCGCAACGCGGCCCGCAGTTCGTCGAGCACGGGCGCGGTGTCGGGATGCACGCCGCGCCAGAGATAGAACGCCTGCGCCGCCTGCTCGACCAGCATGCCCAGCCCGTCGGCAGTCTGCGCGCCCTGCGCCGCCGCGTATTGCATGAACACGGTCGGCTCGGCGCCGTACATCATGTCGTAGGCCAGCACGCCTGCGCCGAGCAACGCCTCGGGCACCGGCGGTACATCGCCCTGCAGGCTGCCGGCGGTCGCGTTGATCACCACCTCGCAGCCGTCCTCTCCGGACAGCCCTGCGAGCGCATCGAAGCCGCCGCCCCACAGTTCGACGCCGGCCTCGCCGGCGGCTTCGGCGAAGTTCTCCAGCATCTCGCTGGCGCGGTCGGCGGTGCGATTGGCCACCACGATGCGATCAGGCCGGCAATCGATCAGCGGCAGCATTGCGCCCATCGCGGCGCCGCCGGCGCCCAGCAGCAGGATGCGCCGGCCCTCGAGCTCGACGCCGAGGCGATCGACGATATCGCGCACCAGGCCGACGCCATCGGTGTTGTCGCCGTGCAGCAGGCCGTCCTCCATCCACAGCGTATTGACCGCGCCGGCGGCCTCGGCGCCGGGCGTCAGCCGATCGGCCAGCTCGAATGCCTGCACCTTGAACGGCGTCGTCACGTTCAGCCCCTGGCCGCCCTCGGCGAAGAACTGGCGCACGGTGTCGGCAAACCCGTCCAGCGGCGCCAGCAGCCGTTCGTAGCTGAGCGCCTGCGCGGTCTGGCGCGCGAAGGCGGCATGGATCTGCGGCGAGCGGCTGTGCGCGATCGGGTTGCCGACCACGGCATAGCGGTCCACGGCGAGGTCAGGGTTGGGCATCTGGGTAGGCGTAGTCATTTCAGTCTGCTGACAAAGCGCGATGGGCCATCCCGTCGTTCCCGCGAATGCGGGAATCCGGCGGCTTCAAAAGCCACTGGGTCCCCGCGTTCGCGGGGGACGACAGGCCTTGTCCGCGAATCTGCGCCATTTATCGGGATTGCAGCCGGGTTTCCAGCCCGCTGCGCGAGAACTTGAACGTCGAAATCACTTCGAGAATATCGTAGCGGGCCCGCATCTCCGGCGAAAACTCGCCGAACGGCGCCGCGGCGCGCACGATCGCGATGGCCTGGCGGTCCAGCGCGGCGTTGCCCGAGCTCTTGACCAGCTCGACGCCGTCGACGCGATAGCCGCCGCGCTCGTAGCCTAGCCGGCCGTGCCGGTCGACGTTGATCGCCACGATCAGCTCGCCATAGAGCGGCTGGCCCGCGCGGCGCGGGAAGTCGGCCGTGCCGCGCGCCTCGATCTTCTTGCGCAGGCGGTCGTAGTAGCGGGCGTAGACGACCTGCTGCGCGCTGGTGGCGGTGATCTGGTGGCGCTTGGGCCGGCGCGCGTAGTGTTCCAGATTGCGGCCGATTTCGGCCTCCAGCCGCGCCATCTCGTCGAGCGAATCGTGCTCGTCCTGGCCGCGTGCCGGGGTATCGAGACGGCGCTCGCCCGGACGCAGCGGCTGGCTGTGGACCGGCGGCGCGCTCTCGCGCAGCTGCGTCATCAGGCGCTGCTGGCGCTCCTCGAGCAGATCGACGCGGCGCTGCACCTGGCGCACCAGATCGCCCTCGCGCGGCACCGTCTGCGCCGGCAGCGGAGTGCTGGCGCGCTGCTGCTCATGATCGCCGCCGCCGTCCAGGTCGGCCTGGGCCAGCGCCGCGGGCTTGAGCGGCTGCTGGCCCGACTTCGCATTGACCAGCACCACGTCGAGCGCGGTATCGCTGCGCTTGATCTCGAACGCCTCCGGCGCGCCGAAGCGCACCGCCAGCAGCAGCGCATGCACGGCCAGCGAGATCGCGAGGGCCTTGGCCATCGTGCTGCTGCCATGCCACCACTGGCGGGAAGCGCGGGCGAGGTTCACGGCGGGCCTGGATCAGGAGGCAGCGGGGCCGCTGTTGCCGGCGGTCCTGGCAGCGCCATCGCCTCCATCGGCGCTGTCGTCGGGGATGGCTTCGGCCGGCGGTTCGGTACCGGCACCGTCCAACGTCTCCGGCACCGTCTCGGCGCCCTGCTCGGCGGCCTCTTCCGCAACCTGCTCGGCCGCCACCTCGGCGGCGGCTTCAGCGGAAACCTCCGCGGATTCCTCATCCCCCTCGAGTTCCTCGGCGGGCAACTCGCCCTCGCCGGCGAACACCTCCAGCACCCGGCAGCTGACTTCCAGCGTCAGCTCGTCCGTGCCGGCGATCTCGAGCAGCACCTGCGTGCCGCGGGCGGCCTGGGCAAGTTCCGGCACCCGCGTGACCAGCGGGATTTCGGCAAAGCGCACTGCGCCGTCCTTGAGCACGGTCGCCATCATGCGCTCGCGGTTCTCCTGCGCGAGCCAGCGCAGGCACCAGTAACGCTCCATGGTCGACTGGTGCTCGGCATAGGCGGCATAGGTGCCTTCGAAATCGGCGACCGCGGCCAGCAGATCGGCGTCCTTGGGCTTGAACGGCGCCACCAGCTTGGCCGTGACGCCGTGCTGGGCGGCGGCGATGATCTGCCATTGATTGACCAGATCGACGTAGCGGCGCAGCGGCGAGGTGCTCCACGCATACTGCGCGACGCCCAGCCCCTCATGCGGTGCCGGATAGGTCTGCATGCGCGTCCGATGCATGCCCCAGGCCTTCTGCGTGCGGTAGATGCCCGGCACGCCGTGGTCGGCCAGCAGCTTGCCCCAGGTGCTGTTGGCCAGGATCATCAGCTCGGCGACGATCTTGTCCAGCGGCGAGCCGCGCTTGCGCTGCTCGATGCGCACGCGCTGGCTGCCGTCGGCCTGCTCGTCCAGGTAGAAGCTGTAATCGGCGCGGCTGTGCGACTCGGGCCGCAGGCCGCTGGCGACGCGCGCGCGCTGGCGCTCGTCGTAGAGGAAATTGGCAAAGCCCCACAGCGCGGTCAGCTGCTCGCGGAACGGATAGTCGCCGCTGCCTTCGGTCAGCGCCGCCTCGGTCACCACCTCGTCCAGCAGGTTGTGGCGCAGATTGGCCGCGATCTGCACCATCTCGGCGCGCGTCTCGCTGGCGAGGATCTGCTGCGCCGCCGGGTCGTAGACCACGTACAGCGACAGCGCCGGGCACTGCCGCCCTTCCTGCAGCGTGTAGCGCTCGACCACCGCGTCCGGCAGCATCGTGATCTTGTCGCCCGGAAAGTAGACCGTCGACAGCCGCTGCCGCGCGATCGCATCGAGCGGATCGCCGCGGCGGATGCCCAGGCCTGGCGCCGCGATATGGATGCCGATGCGCAGGCGCCCCTCGTCCAGCGGCATCACCGACAGCGCATCGTCGATCTCGGTGGTGGTGACGTCGTCGATCGAGAACGCCTGGACCGGGGCGAGCGGCAGGTCGCCGCCCGGCTCCGGCACCGTGATCTCGGGAAAGCCCGTCCCCTTGGGAAAGCATTCCGACAGGAAGCGGGCCTCATGCAGCGCGCGCGCATTCGGCACGCCGCCGACCTCGATCATCAGCCGCATCGGCGACTTGCCGAGCGCGGTGCAGGCGGCATCGAGGGCCTTGTATTCGAGGCTGTTCTTGTCCGGCTTGAACAGCAGCGTCAGCACCTTGCCGCGAAACGCCTCGGGCAGCACGCCCGCCTTCAGCTGCTGCTCGTATTCGGCCTGTACCAGCGCCTGCTGGCGCTTGCGCTCGAGCCCGGCCAGGGCCGCCTTCAGCTGGTCCTGCGGCGCGCGCTGGTAGCGGCCGCGGCCCTTGCGGCGGAAGTAGACCGGATTGCCGTGCAGCGCCATCGCCAGCGCCGCCTGCTGCGCGGGGCTCGCCGCCGCGCCGTAGTATTCGGCCGCCAGTTCGGTGAAGCCGAACTCCTGCTCGGGAGCGCATTCCCACAGGAAATCGAGATCGATCTCGCCGCTCAGCGCCGCGGTCTGCGACATCAACTCGGCGGCGCTCGGCTGCGCGAACTGCAACAGCACGTCGCGCGACTTGACCTTGGTGCGCTTGCCCGCGGGCAATTCGACCTGATAGGCCTCGCCTTGCTGATTCAGCACGGTACCGGCGCGGATCTCGCCGCCTTCCTCGAACAACAACTGCATGGGATCGGGTCTTTCAGATATGCCGGAAACCGGGCGTCGGCGAGGCGCGCTGCCCGCCTCGGAAATGGATAAGCGTCACCGCCCGGCACGTGCCGGGCGGGGGGTCATGGGCCGCGCGCATGGGCGCCGCGGCCGGTCGTCAATGATACCGTACCGGGCTGGCACGGCCGTCTGCCGGGCCACGCAATCAAACGTGTCCGGGGGTGCCGGGGAGCGGCGCAACCTCGCGCCCTCAGATCGACATGCCGCCGCTGGCCTCGATCGCGGTGCCGTTGATATAGCTGGCGTCGTCGCTGGCAAGGAAGGCGTAGATGCTGGCGATCTCGTCGGGTTCGGCCAGCCGGCCCAGCCAGCAGGCCTGCTTCATGCCGTCGAGCACCTTGTCGGGCACCGTCTGCAGGATCTCGGTGGCGACGAAGCCCGGGCACACCGCGTTGACGCGCACGCCCTTGGGCCCGAGTTCGCGCGCCCAGGTCTTGGTGAAGCCGACCACGCCAAACTTGCTGGCCGCGTAGTTGGTCTGGCCGAAATTGCCGTACAGGCCGACCACGCTGGAGGCGTTCAGGATCACGCCGCGGCCGCGCTCGATCATCGGACCGGCGACCGCCTGCGCGCAATGGAACACGCCCTTCAGGTTGACGTCGATCACCGCGTCGAACTGGGCCTCGGTCATCTTGACCAGGCGCGCGTCCTTGGTGATGCCGGCATTGTTGACCAGGATGTCGATCTGCCCGTGCTCGGCCAGCGTCGCCGCGACCATTGCGTCGACCTGCTCGCGCTGCGTCACGTCGACCCGGTGCGCGCGGACGTTGGCGCCGCCGGCGGCCAGTTGCGCGGCGGCCTGCTGGACGCGCTCGGCGTTGACGTCGCACAGGATCACGATGGCGCCCTCGGCGGCGAAGCGCCGCGCGGTCGCAAAGCCGATACCGGCGGCAGCGCCGGTGACGATGGCAATCCGTCCCTGAAGTTTCATCGTTGTGGTCTCGTGGTAGTGGGGTTGGCTGTCGTTGTCGTTGTTTGCTGGAGCGGGTCGGCATGCCGCCCGCGTGTCTATCGCGGCGGACGCATCGGCACCGGCATGCCGGTCGCGGTGCGCGGCGCAGGCCGCGTGGCGAGGTCGGGCAGGAACACCTCGGTCACCAGCATCACGCCGGCGCCGCGCCGGAACACCGAACGCCGCGCCGGCAGCATCATCGCCGCCAGCTCCTCGCCGAACCCGGGCAGCGCGCGGCGCAACCGCTGCGCCAGCGGATGATGCGGCAGCAGGCGGGCGAATTCGAAGGGATCGCGGCGCACGCGTGGATCGACGAACAGCGCGCCGCCCAGCGGCCGGTCGCCCAGTCCGCCGAGGAAGGGCCAGTCGCGGCGCGCGTGGCGCGGATGGACGATGGTGTGGCCGAATACGGCCGGGGTGTTGTCGCAGACCAGCAGCACGTCGCGGGCGATCACGGGCAGCGGCGCGCCCAGCCCGAGCGTGTGCCACTCGTCGGCCAGCGGGCGCTCCATCCGCTGCGAGAGCTTGCTGACGCGAAAGCGCGACGACGCGGTGATCAGCCGCGCGGTCAGCGACCCTTCGCCGGTGATCCAGCGCCGCAGGTTGGCGCTGAGCGCCGCGTCGTAGGGCAGATGCCCGCTCCAGGCACAGCGGCGCACGCGCGCCGCGCAGGCGTCAGGCATTGCCGCCGTCCTTGCTGCCGCTCTCTTCGCCACCCTCCCCGTCGTTTCCGGCGTTTGCGTAGCCGCAGAAGTCCAGCACCTCGTCGACATAGTCGGCGAATTCGCTGATGCCGTGGTCGCTGCCTTCGATCACGCGGATGCGCGCGCCCGGGCACGACGCCACCATCTCGCGGTAGTCCAGCACCTCGTCGCCGGTCGCCGCCAGCAGATAGAAGCGCTCCGGGTGGCGCAGCGTATCGACGCGCAGATCCAGCAGTTCCTGCAGATGGCGGCGCTCGACCTTGACCGAGCCGCCGCCATGCCACAGTGGCTGCTCGCCCAGATGGCGCTCGAGATCGGTCCACGGATGCACGGCCGGATTGAGCAGCACCGTGGGGCAGCCGTGCCGCTCCCCGAGCCAGCGCGCGTAGTAGCCGCCGAGCGAGGAGCCGACGATGGCCAGGGGCCGGTCGCCCGGGGCCGAACGGCGCGCCGCGGCGATCGCGGCTTCGGCCTGCTCGATCGCGCGGGCCGGCGACACGTCGAGCATCGGGCAGGCGTAGTAGCGGCCGAGCCCGCGCTCGCGCAGCCGCTGCTGCACCAGTTGCGCCTTGAACGAGCGCGGCGAGGAACGGAATCCGTGCAGATACAACAGCATCGGCGCCGCTCCGCTCAGCCCTTGGCCGGCGCCGCCAGCGCGTCGAGCAGCTTCTGATGCACGCCGCCGAAGCCGCCGTTGCTCATCACCAGCACATGGTCGCCCGGCCGCGCCGCGGTGCGTACCGCGGCGACCAGCGCGTCCAGGTTGTCGAAGGCGCCGGCGCGCTTGCCCAGCGGCGAGAGCGCCTCGGCCAGGTCCCAGCCCAGCGCGTCCTTGCCGCTGGGGGCGCCATAGCCGAACACCAGGTCGGCCAGCTCCAGGCTGGCGGGCAGCTGGGCCTTCATCACGCCGAGCTTCATCGTATTGGAGCGCGGCTCCAGCACCGCCAGGATGCGGGCCGCGCCGACGCGCCGGCGCAGGCCGTCGAGCGTAGTCTGGATCGCGGTCGGATGGTGGGCGAAGTCGTCGTAGACGGTGACGCCGCCGGCCACGCCGCGCACTTCCATGCGGCGCTTGACGTTGGCGAAGCGGCCCAGCGAATCGATCGCCTGCGCCGGCGGCACGCCGACATGGCGGGCGGCGGCGATCGCCGCCAGTGCGTTCATGCGGTTGTGCACGCCCTGCAGCGTCCATTGCACGCGGCCGACCACGGTCTGGCCGTGCCAGACATCGAAGGCGTCGAGCGCAGCGCCGGGCTCGGCGGCATCGCTGGCGCGCCAGTCGCCGGTGCCGAACTGCTCGACCTCGCTCCAGCAGCCGCGCTCGAGCACGCGTGCCAGGCTCTCCTCGAGGCCATTGACCAGCACCCGGCCCTGCCGCGGCACGGTGCGCACCAGATGGTGGAACTGGGTCTCGATCGCGGCGAGATCGGGGAAGATGTCGGCGTGATCGAACTCCAGATTGTTCAGGATCGCGGTGCGGGGACGGTAGTGGACGAACTTGCTGCGCTTGTCGAAGAAGGCGGTGTCGTACTCGTCGGCCTCGATCACGAAGAAGTCGGAGGGCGTGACCCTCGCCGACACGCCGAAGTTCTGCGGCACGCCGCCGACCAGGAAGCCCGGCTCGTAGCCGGCGTCCTGCAGGATCCAGGCGAGCATCGAGGTCGTGGTGGTCTTGCCATGGGTGCCGGCCACCGCCAGCACCCACTTGCCGCGCAGCACATGTTCGCCCAGCCATTGCGGGCCGGACACATAGGGCAGGTTGCGATCGAGGATGGCTTCCATCAGCGGATTGCCCCGCGACACCACATTGCCGATCACGAACAGGTCCGGTTCGAGCGACAACTGGGCGGGATCGAACCCCTCGATCAGTTCGATCCCCTGAGCCTCGAGCTGCGTGCTCATCGGCGGATAGACATTGGCGTCGCAGCCGGTGACGCGATGGCCGGCCTGCTTGGCGAGCACGGCGAGGCCGCCCATGAAGGTGCCGCAGATACCGAGGATATGAATATGCATGGGGATCGGTGAACAGCCGGATGGAAAGCGAGGGTTGATGGCGCGAGCCCGCGGCGAAGGCCGATGCCGGCTCGACGGCGGGTGCCGATGGCCCGCGGGGATCGCTGCCGACGATACCGACGATACCGACGATGCGCGGGACGCGGGCATCGGCGCGACCGCACCGTGCCGCAGTGCCGCATTGTACCGTGCGAGGCCGGCCTCGGCGGCAGCGGGTATCATCGTGGGATGTCACGACGTACCCCCATCGATCCGACGCGCCTGCGCAACGAGATCGCACAAGCCGCCGCCCGGATGATCGCCGAGGATGGCGCCGACTACGCCACCGCCAAGCGCAAGGCCGCCCGCCAACTGCTCGGCGACGTGCGCATCGCCGGCGACTGGCTGCCCGACAACGAGATGGTCGAAGACGAGGTCCGCGCCTATCAGGCCCTGTTCCATGCCGAGAGCCAGCCGCGCATCCTCGCGCTGCTGCGCCGCGTGGCGCTGCTGGCGATGCAGGATCTGGCCGATTTCCGCCCGTATCTGGCTGGCGCGGTGCTCAACGGCACCGCGACCGAGCATTCCGACATCCATCTGCAGTGCTTCTGCGACAGCCCGAAGGATGTCGCGCTGCATCTGCTGAACGCCGGCGTGGACTTCGAAACCAGCGAGACGCGGCACTTCGCCAACCGCGGCGAGGTCGAGACGCTGAGCTTCCTGTGGCGCGGCCAATGGCCGGTGCAGCGCGAGGCGCGCCTGCTGGCCGGCGAGGTGCGCGCCGAACTGGGCGCACCGGTCGGCATCCATATCGCGCTGTACGACGCCAATGACGAACGCGGCGCCCGCGGCGAGCCCGGCGGTCGGCCGCTGCGGATCGACGAAGGCGCGCTGCGTGCGCTGATCGCCGCCGACGAGGCAGCCGCCGACGGCGACACGCTATAAACAAATAGAACGGGCGCCGATCTGGCGCCATCTCTCCGCATCCTTGCTCGAGGCCACTATGAAAGCCGACCCATCCACGCCCTCTGCCACGCCTTCGCCGACACCGCTGCGGCGCGGCCGTCTGTCGTTCTGGCTGGCGATCGCCGTTGCCGCAGCGATCGCCGGCGCGGTGGTCGGCCACCGCGTGTTCTCGCCGCAGCCGGCCAGCGACCAGGCCGTGGAGGCGCTGTACCGAACCGAACTGCCCGATGCCGAAGGCAAGCCGATCCGGATGGAGGCGCTGCGCGGCAAGACGGTGGTCGTCAACTTCTGGGCGCCCTGGTGCGGCCCCTGCGTGGAAGAAATGCCCGACCTGACCGCCCTGCATAAGGAATACCAGTCGCGCGGCGTCGAATTTGTCGGTATCGGCATCGATTCGGCCAGCAACATTCGCGAGTTCACCCAGAAGGTGCCGGTCGCGTACCCCCTGGCTGTGGCCGGATTCGCCGGTACGGAACTGACCCGCAGTTTCGGCAACGCCGCCGGCGGGCTGCCTTATACGGTGGTGATCGACCCGGACGGCGTCGTGCGGATGCGGAAAATGGGGCGGGTGATGCCCGACGAACTGCGAGCGGTGCTGCCCAAGGGTTAAGCGGCATTCGCGCGCTGATGGGTCGTCTGAGCCGGTTTTGACGCCTTCTGCAGCGAACCCGGCGCCAATTGTTCGGAAATGGTGCGACACCGGGCGGGACGAGCCGAAAACCATCCAAAAGCGACGTGAAATGCCCTCCCACGGCGGAATACGCGGATCCGCCTTGTACCGTGTGCTAGACAAATCCCTCTAAGCTACGGTAATCTCCGCGCAATTTCGTAGAACTGGTCGAGCTGCCGTGACCGATACCCGTCCAAGCCCTAGCGCCGCCCGCTACCGTCAGGTGCTGGTCCTCCATGGACCCAACCTGAATTTGCTGGGCACGCGGGAGCCGCAGACGTATGGCACGACCACGCTGGCCGATATCGACGCCGCACTGGGTCAGCGCGCCGCCGCCGCGGGCATCGCACTGGCCACGTTCCAGTCCAACCACGAAGGTGCGTTGATCGACCGCATCCACGCCGCGCGCGAGCAGGGTGTGGATTTCATCATCATCAATCCCGCCGCCTACACGCATACCAGCGTGGCGTTGCGCGACGCGCTGGCGGGCGTGTCGATACCGTTCGTCGAAGTGCATCTGTCGAACGTGCATCGCCGCGAGAGCTTCCGGCACCGGTCGTATTTTTCCGACCTGGCGGTTGGCGTGATCTGCGGGCTCGGTTGGCAGGGCTACCTGCTGGCGCTGGACTACGCCCTCGGGCAGGAACAGGCGCCGCCCGGGGCCTGACCCCGCGTCGATAGAAACAGACACAGTACCCATGGCGCGCGCCGGTGCGCGCGCCTTCGCCGGCCGCCTCGCGTGCCCGGCGCGGCGGCGCGATTGCCGCCGTAACGATTTCTCCGGGCGCCGCCGCCATCGCGGGCGGTTCCGGACAACCCGATTCAGGAGGATAGAAGATGGACCTGCGCAAGCTGAAGACGCTGATCGACCTGGTGGCCGAATCCGGCATCTCCGAGCTGGAGGTCACCGAGGGCGAAGGCAAGGTGCGCATCGTCAAGGCGCCGCCCCAGGTGATGGCCCAGCCGATGCCGATGCAGGCCGCCCCTGCGATCGCCGCCGCGCCGGCTCCGGCCGCCGCCCCGGCAGCGATCCCGGCCGAACCGGCCGCGCCCCAGCTGCCCGCGGGCCACGTCGTGACCTCGCCGATGGTCGGCACCTTCTATCGCGCGCCGTCGCCCGGCGCGGCGCCCTTCGTCAACGTCGGCGACACGGTCAAGGAAGGCCAGACCGTCTGCATCATCGAGGCGATGAAGCTGCTCAACGAGATCGAGTCCGACAAGGCCGGCGTGATCAAGGAAATCCTGGTCGAGAACGGCCAGGCGGTCGAATACGGCCAGCCGCTGTTCGTCATCGGCTGATTCTGAGGACGGCACGCCCCGCCCGCGCCCGCGTCATGCGGGCGTTTCGCGTGGCGGCGTGCGGTGCTGGCCGCCGGTCGCGACGCGGCGTCCGTTGCCCGCCTCCGGCGTGACCGCCCTTCTGCTGCGCAGAGAGAGACTATGTTCGAAAAAATACTGATCGCGAACCGCGGCGAAATCGCCCTTCGCATCCAGCGCGCCTGCCGCGAGCTCGGCATCAAGACCGTGGTGGTCTATTCCGAAGCCGACAAGGAGGCCAAGTACGTCAAGCTGGCCGACGAAGCGGTCTGCATCGGCCCGGCGCCCTCCCCCCAGTCCTACCTCAACATGCCCGCCATCATCTCGGCGGCCGAGGTCACCGACGCGCAGGCGATCCACCCGGGCTACGGCTTCCTGTCGGAGAACGCCGACTTCGCCGAGCGCGTGGAAAAGTCCGGCTTCGTCTTCATCGGGCCGACCCCGGAATGCATCCGGCTGATGGGCGACAAGGTGTCGGCCAAGCAGGCCATGATCAAGTCCGGCGTGCCCTGCGTGCCGGGCTCCGAGGGTGCGCTGCCCGAGGATCCGAAGGAGATCCTGGCCACCGCGCGCCGGGTCGGCTATCCGGTCATCATCAAGGCGGCCGGCGGCGGCGGCGGACGCGGCATGCGCGTGGTGCACACCGAGGCCGCACTGCTGAACGCCGTCAACATGACGCGCGAGGAAGCCGGCCGCGCGTTCGGCAATCCGGAGGTCTACATGGAGAAATTCCTGGAGAACCCCCGGCATATCGAGATCCAGGTGCTGGCCGACCAGCATCGCCAGGCGATCTGGCTGGGCGAGCGCGACTGCTCGATGCAGCGCCGCCACCAGAAGGTCATCGAGGAAGCGCCGGCACCGCACATTCCGCGCCGCCTGATCGACCGGATCGGCGACCGCTGCGCCGAGGCCTGCAAGAAGATCGGCTATCGCGGCGCCGGCACGTTCGAGTTCCTGTACGAGAACAACGAGTTCTACTTCATCGAGATGAACACCCGGGTGCAGGTCGAGCATCCGGTGACCGAGATGATCACCGGCATCGACATCGTGCAGGAGCAGATCCGCATCGCCTTCGGCGAGAAGCTGCGCTTCCGCCAGAAGGACGTGCAGTTCCGCGGCCACGCGATCGAATGCCGCGTGAACGCCGAGGATCCGTTCAAGTTCACGCCGTCGCCGGGCCGCATCACCGCCTGGCACGCGCCGGGCGGCCCCGGCGTGCGGGTCGATTCGCACGCGTATGATGGCTATTTCGTGCCGCCGCACTACGATTCGATGATCGGCAAGCTGATCACCTACGGCGCCACCCGCGAGCAGGCCATCGCCCGCATGCGGATTGCGCTGTCGGAGATGGTGGTCGACGGCATCCTGACCAATGTGCCGCTGCACCGCGAGCTGATGCTCGACGCCAACTTCGTCGAAGGCGGCACCAGCATCCATTATCTGGAGCACCGCCTGGCCCAGAAGAGCGTGGCCAAGGGTGAGAAGGTCTGAGCCGGTCCGAGCGGTAACAGGCAGTTTGACGGCCGCCCCGCCACCACGGCAGGCGGCCAGCATGGGGAAAGCGCGTGGCATTTCAGGAATGTGTAATCGAGATTGCCCAGGATCAGGCCGAGGCCTGGTCCGACGCGCTGTTCGAGCTCGGAGCGCTGTCGGTCTCGGTCGAGGACGCGGACGCCGACACGCCCGATGAGCAGCCACTGTTCGGCGAGCCGGGCATGGAGCCGACCCGGCTGGCATGGCAGCACTCGCGGCTGGTCGCGCTGTTCGACGCGGACACCGATCCGGCGCTCGTACTGGCCGCCGCGGCGAACGCGCTGGGCTGCGCGGTGCCCGCCAGCGAAGTGCGCAGTGTCGAGGATCAGGACTGGGTGCGGCTGACGCAGTCGCAGTTCGAGCCGATCCGCATCGGCGAGCGCATCTGGGTGGTGCCATCCTGGCACGATGCCCCCGAGCCCGACGCCGTCGTGCTCGAGCTCGATCCGGGCCTTGCCTTCGGCACTGGCAGCCATCCGACCACGCGGCTGTGCATGCAGTGGCTGGAGCAGAACCTGACCCCAGGCGAGACGGTGCTCGACTACGGCTGCGGCTCCGGCATCCTGGCGATCGTCGCCAAGAAGCTCGGCGCCGGCGACACGCTGGGCATCGATATCGATCCGAATGCAGTCGAGGCCTCGCGCTACAACGCCGAGCGCAACCGGGTCAGCGCGAGCTTCGCGCTGCCGGACGACGCCGCGGCATTGGCAACCGCATCCGGCGCCGCGACCCACGACCTGGTGGTCGCCAATATCCTCTCCAACCCGCTGAAGCTGATGGCAGCGATGCTCAGCGCGCGGGTACGGCCGGGCGGCCGTCTGGTGCTGTCGGGCGTGCTCGAGCGGCAGGCCGACGAGGTCGCCGCCGCCTATGCGCCGTGGCTGCCGCTGAGCGTCTGGCGCAGCGACGAAGGGTGGGTGTGTCTGCATGGCACGCGCCCCTGACGCCGACTTTCCCGAACTCCCTGAAGACGCCCGGCGCGAGGCCGGGCCGCAGCATGCCGGCCGCGGTGCCGGCATGGATACCGGCACCGGCGCGGACACCCACGCCGACACCCACGCCGACACCCACGCCGGCACCAAGGTCGGCACCAAGGCCAGCCCCAAGTCCAGCCTGAGCGCCGGCGGCTATCTGCGCGCACCGGCCGCCGAATCCAACGAGATCGCGCCGAGCGCGATCGCGCGCGAACAGGCCATGCGCCGCTGGCAAGGCGGCGCCGCGCCCGACACCGTTCCGTTCTCCGCCGATCTGTCGGGCACGCCCGAAGAGGCCGCACTGGCGGCGCGGCGGGCGGCCGTGCGCCGACGTCGCCTGCGCTGGGTCGCGGCCGCCGCGGTACTGATTGCGCTGCTGGCGCTGCTCGCCGCGGCACTGCTGTGGCGCACCGAACTGGCAGGGCGCGTGCCGGCGCTGCGGCCGTGGCTCGAGGCCGCCTGCGCGCCGCTGGGCTGCCGTGTGCCGCCGTCGAAGCAGCTGTCCGCGCTGCGCATCGACGGCTCGCAATTGCAGATGCCCGATGCCGGCACCGACGACTATCTGCTGACGATGACGCTGCGCAACGAGGGCCGCGCGGTGGTGGCGCTGCCGGCGATCGAGCTGGTGCTGACCGACGCGCAGGACCGTCCGCTGCACCGGCGCGTGCTGATGCCGGCCGAGTACCTGCCGCCCGCGCAGCGTGCGCGCGATCCGGATGGCGCCGCAGGCCTGCAGGCGGGCGCCGAGTTGCCCCTTCAGGTACGATTCCGGACTCGGCAGGCCGCGGACAACTACCGCGTGTCGGTCTTTTATCCCTGACCATCGCCGAGCATCCCCGAACCATCCCCGAATCCCCGGGGCTGCGCCGCCGCTGCATCCGGCCGCGCGCGCCGCGTCCCCATCACAACCAGGAGCGACCATGAGCACTGTGACCCTCGGCGGCAACCCGATCGAAGTCGGCGGCAAATTTCCCCAACCCGGTGACAAGGCCCCCGCATTCTCGCTGGTCGGCAAGGACCTGAAGGACGTGACGCTGGCCGACTTCGCCGGCAAGCGCAAGGTCCTCAATATCGTGCCGAGCCTGGACACGCCGGTGTGCCAGGCCTCCGCCCGAAAGTTCAATGAGAAGGCCAGCGCGCTGGCCGACACCGTGGTGCTGACGATCTCGGCCGACCTGCCCTTCGCGATGGGCCGCTTCTGCACCGCGGAAGGCCTGAGCAATGTGGTGCCGCTCTCCACGATGCGCGGCGCGCAGTTCAAGAACGACTACGGCGTCGACATCAAGAGCGGCCCGCTGGCCGGCGTGACCGCCCGCGCGGTGGTGGTGCTGGACCAGAACGACACGGTGACCTACAGCCAGCTGGTGCCGGAGATCAAGAACGAGCCGGACTATGACGCGGCGCTGGCAGCCTTGAAGTAAGCGAAGCAGACCCTGGTTGGCGGTTGCGTCCGCCGACCGGGCTGTGTCTCCCTCTTCCTCTCAGGGGAAGAGGGAAGAAAACCAGCAGCACCACAAGCGATCCACCCGAACCGAAACACCTTGGAGCATCCATGCCCAGCCTGATCTGCGGCTCCGTCGCCTACGACACCATCATGACGTTCGAAGGCAGGTTCCGCGAACACATCCTGCCGGACCAGATCCACATGCTCAATGTGTCCTTCCTGGTCCCCGGCATGCGCCGCGAATTCGGCGGCTGCGCGGGCAATATCGCCTACAGCCTGAAGCTGCTCGGCGGCGAGCCGGTGGTGATGGCGACGGTCGGCGAGGATGCCGGCCCGTATCTGGACTACCTGCGCCGACTGGGCATCGGCACCGAGCACATCCGCACGCTGCCCGGCACCTTCACCGCGCAGGCGATGATCACCACCGATCTGGAGAACAACCAGATCACCGCCTTCCATCCGGGCGCGATGAGCCAGTCGCAGCTGTCGCAGGTGCAGGACGCGCTCAAGGGCGAACGCGCGCCGCGGCTGGGCATCGTCGCACCGGACAGCCGCGAAGGGATGCTGCACCACGCCCGGCAATTCGCCGAGGCCGGCATCCCGTTCATCTTCGACCTGGGCCAGGCGATGCCGCTGTTCGGCGGCGAGGACCTGCGCCAGTTCGTCGAGCTGGCCAGCTACGTGACGGTCAACGATTACGAAGGCCAGGTGCTGCTCTCGCGCACCGGCTGGAGCAGCGCCGACGTGGCGGCGCGCGTGCGCGCCTTCATCGTGACGCACGGCGAGCGCGGCGCCACCATTCACGCCGATGGCCGGCAGTACAATATTCCCGCGGTGCAGGCCGAACGGGTCGTCGATCCGACCGGCTGCGGCGACGCCTTCCGCGGCGGCCTGCTGTACGGCATCGAGCAAGGCCTCGACTGGGAAACTACCGGCCGGCTGGCGAGTCTGATGGGCGCGATCAAGATCGCGCACCAGGGGCCGCAGAATTACCAGGTCTCGCGCGAGCAGATCGGCCAGATGTTCGAGGCGGCCTTCGGCTACCGTTACGCGTAAACCCTTGCTGGGGAATCACCATGCAAACCCTTATCCGAACCTGCGGCGTCGCGCTCGTAGCAGCCGCCAGTCTCGTGGCCGGCTGCGCCACGCAATCGAACTCCGCCAGCATCTATACGCCGGGGCAGTCGCAGCGTGAACAGACGCTGCGCTATGGCGTGGTCGAGAGCGTGCGCGAGGTAATGATCCAGGGTCAGCAATCCGGCGTCGGCACGCTCGCGGGCGGCGCCATCGGCGGCATCGCGGCCGGCAGTTCGATCGGCAGCGGCAGCGGCTCGGTGGCGGCCGGTATCCTTGGCGCGGTGCTCGGCGGCATGGCCGGCAGCGCGATCGAGAATCGGGTCGACCAGCGGCGCGGGCTGGAGATCACGGTGCGCCTGGACAATGGCGAGATGCGCGCGATCACGCAGGACGCCGACGAAATCTTCCGCCCGGGCGAACGCGTGCGGCTGCTGTCCTCGGGCGGCGTCACGCGCGTCACGCACTGAGCGGCGCGCTTCACCGGCGGTCGATCGAGACGCCGCCTCCTTCGGGGGGCGGCGTTTTTGTTTGCGCGCTCGTTGGCGCGCTCGTTGGCCACAGCCGCCCCAAATGAAAAACCCGCCGCGGCTGTCGCCGGCGGCGGGTTGGCAGGACCGCAGTCATGCCGACCGGATACCGGGTATCCGGTCATCCGGGCACGCGAAGGTGCCCCGAGGATTCCCGCAGGAATCGAGCGCGCACAGCTCGCGCCTCAACGCTTACGGGCGGCTGCCGGTCGGGAACGGCCAGGCGGCGGCCGGGCTCAGCGCGGTCTTGGCGGCCGGCGCGGGAGCCGAGGCAGGCGACGAGGCAGGAGCCGAGGCAGGCTGGGCAGCGGCCTTCTTGCCGGCAGCCTTCTTCGCCGGCGCCTTCTTCGCGGCAGCCTTCTTGGCCGGCGCGGCCTTCTTGGCGGTCGCCTTCTTCGCGGTGGTCTTCTTGGCCGCGGCCTTCTTGGCCGGTGCCGCCTTCTTCGCCGCTACCTTCTTGGTCGCGGCCTTCTTGGCGGGGGCCTTCTTCGCTGCGGCCTTCTTGGCCGGTGCCGCCTTCTTCGCCGCTACCTTCTTGGTTGCGACCTTCTTGGCGGGAGCCTTCTTCGCTGCAGCCTTCTTGGCCGGTGCCGCCTTCTTCGCCGCTACCTTCTTGGTTGCGACCTTCTTGGCGGGGGCCTTCTTCGCTGCGGCCTTCTTGGCCGGCGCGGCCTTCTTCGCGGCGACCTTCTTCACCGCGGTCTTCTTGGCCGGTGCGGCCTTCTTGGCGGCTGCCTTCTTGGCGGGCGCGGCCTTCTTGGCCGCAGGTTTCTTCTTCGCAGTCGTTGCCATGGATGACTCCTTCACTAGAGCGTGAATATCGAATGTCCAAAATTGGCGACCCGACCGACCCGAGGCGTTATTGCTTGCGAACCCCAGTCGAGCGAGCGATTCATCGGCGTGCCGCGATTCGGCTGCCGCACGCTAATGAATTCCTTGGCAGGGGCTTCGCCAAGGGCGAAGCTTCCGTGGCGACGTGCAACGCGATGACCCGCGCGCAACGCTCGCCCCGTCCTGCAGTATTCGATCGGCTCGCGCGTCGTTGCCCGACGACACGCGGCTTCCAAGTAGGAGTATTCCGACGGCAGACCTGCATTCGCGGTCATGGCCCGCGCCAGGCAGACGCCGTGTTGTTCGAGGTAGCGAACCCATCCCGTCAATGGGTCACAGGAGACTGTACGCGTTGTCAGTAGCCAGCCCGGTCTGGTCTGCGTCAAAGTTCTGTTGCTCCTCGGCTACCTGCATCACTGCATCGAAAACGCGTCGCGGTTGTTGTTCGAGTTCTTCGCTTCGCGATGTCTTGCTTCATGCAATGAAGAGAGACTCTTGTCAAGGCGAATCATAATTCGTTTGGTCGGTGATGTTAAGAAAAAAGTTCCAAAAAATCACGCCACCGAATGCGCGCGCTTTGCGATGACGAACCCATCGATGCGATGACATGCGCGACGCGCTGTCGTGACACGCATCGCATGCCGCGACGACACGCTGCGAGACCCTCTGCTTCGATCGCATCGCGACCTCATCGACATGCCGACGACGCGGTGTTCGCACTGCGCCCGCACACCTCTCGACGACGGTCGCGACGACCGTCGCCAACGCTGGCGATAACGCAGCGACGACACGAGGGAGAACCCGCATGCTTGCCGGAAAGCCGCATACGGCAAGGCTTTGCGGCATGCACGCAAGCCCGCTCGCACGTGCGGCGGGCTCGGTGCACCCCGCGCGCGACGATGGCATCGCAGCGCATCGCGGCAGTGCGCGGCACCGTCACCGAGAGAGCGGCGACCAGCGCATCGACGGTGCCGAGCGCCGTCGCGACATCGAAGCTCGGATCGCGCATCGGCATCGCATCGCGCGTCGTCGCGCATCGTGCGCGAGCGTCGATCGAGTGATGCGTCGACGCAACGCTTTGCCATTCGCAAGCACGGTGTCGATGCTCCATCGACACTCGATCGATGACCGTCGAGGTAGATCGACCAGCCTCGACGGTCCTCTACCGCCATCGCGCATCATCGCTCGCACGCGGATCACTGTCGGACGATGGCGGACACCATCGCATGCGCGCAGCCCGAACGCGCAGGCGCGATCCCGCCTCGCCACCGGTTCCCGACGCATGCGCCGACGGCATGCGGACATGCGCAGATTTCGTTACCGCCCTCGTGGGTCCCGCTTCTAACATCGGCCGCCGGGCCCGCTGCGCCAGCTGCCGCCGGGCGTCAGTCCATCTCAGAGGAGGAAACCATGCACAGGAGAACAACATGCAAGCGAGCGTAGCCCACGCCGACGCGCTGCCCGCCACTCACGCCAGGGAACGCCGCCGCGCCATCGTCGCGACGGTGATCGGCAACGGCCTCGAGTGGTTCGACTTCACGGTCTACAGCTTCTTCGCGGTCATCATCGCCAGGCTGTTCTTTCCGACCGGCAACGACCTGTCGTCGCTGTTGCTGGCGGTCGCCACCTTCGGCGTCGGCTTCTTCATGCGCCCGGTCGGCGGCATCGTGCTCGGCGTCTATGCCGACCGCGTCGGCCGCAAGCAGGCGCTGTCGCTGACCATCCTGCTGATGGCGCTGGGCACCACCATCATCGGCATCGCCCCGACCTACGACCAGATCGGCGTGTTCGCGCCGCTGCTGATCGTGGTTGCACGGCTGATGCAGGGCTTTTCGGCCGGCGGCGAAATGGGCGGCGCGACCGCGTTCCTGACCGAGTACGCGCCCGCCCGCCAGCGCGCCTTCTACTCGAGCTGGATCCAGGCCAGCATCGGCGTCGCGGTGCTGCTCGGCGCCGCGGTCGGTACCTTCGTCACCAGCGCGCTGAGCCCCGAGGCACTGAACAGCTGGGGCTGGCGCCTGCCCTTCCTGCTGGGCATCGTGATCGGTCCGGTCGGCTACTACATCCGCCACCACCTGGACGAGACGCCGACCTTCCGCGATAACGCCGAGCGCTCGGACTCGCCGCTCAAGGAGATCGTGCAGACCTACCCGCGCGAGACCACGGCGAGCTTCTCGATGGTGATCCTGTGGACGGTCTGCACCTACGTGCTGCTGTTCTATATGCCGACCTACTCGGTCAAAGTGCTCCAAGTGCCGCAGTCCACCGGCTTCATCGCGGGCATGGTCGGCGGCCTCGCCATCATGGTGTTCTCGCCCATCGTCGGCTGGCTCGCCGACCGCACCGGCCGCCGTGCGCTGCTGTCGGGCTCGGCGCTGCTGATCCTGCTGCTGGCCTATCCGATGTTCTTCTATATCAACCAGGTACCGGGGCTCGTGTCGCTGCTGGTGTTCCAGCTGGTGTTCGGCGTGCTGATCGCCGCGTACACCGGCCCGATCCTGGCGGCCTTCTCCGAACTGTTCCCCGCCAAGGTGCTGTCGACCGGCCTGTCGGTCGCCTACAACCTGGCGGTGACCATCTTTGGCGGCTTTGCCTCGTTCATCATCACCTGGCTGATCGCCAGCACCGGCAGCACCATGGCGCCCGCCTTCTACGTGATGATCGCCGCCGCGATCAGCTTCGTCGGCACGCGCTTCGTCCGCGAGCCGGCCTATCTGCAACGACACTGAGACTCATGACCCGAATCCTGCTTCAGGGCGGCAACGTCCTCGACCCGGCGCACGGCAGCCTGCTGCGCCGCCATGACGTACTGATCGACGGCGAGCGCATCGCCACGGTATCGGCCACGCCGCTCGACCTGCCCGACGCTGCCGACCTGCAGCGCATCGACGTCGCCGGCAAGACCGTGATGCCGGGGCTGATCGACTGCCACGTGCACGTGCTGGCCTCGCTCGCCAACCTCGGCCTGAACGCGACGCAGCCCAACGTGCTGGTGGCGATCCGCGCGCTGCCGATCATGCGGGCAATGCTCGAGCGCGGCTTCACCACCGTGCGGGATGCCGGCGGCGCCGACTGGGGCCTGTCGCAGGCGGTGGCCAGCGGCCTGATCCCGGGTCCGCGCATCTTCCCGTCGGGCAAGGCGCTGTCGCAGACCGGCGGACACGGCGACTTCCGCCCGCGCGGCGACACGCTCGAGCCGTGCTCGTGCGCGTTCCGCGCCGGCGCCATCGCGCGCGTGGTCGACGGCGTCGACGCGGTGCGGCTGGCGGTGCGCGAGGAGATCCAGAAGGGCGCGACCCAGATCAAGATCATGGCCTCGGGCGGCGTCGCCTCGCCGACCGATCCGATCGCCAATACGCAGTACAGCGAGGCCGAGATCCGCGCCATCGTCGAGGAGGCCGAGGCCGCGCAGACCTATGTCGCGGCGCATGCCTACACGCCACGCGCGATCGCGCGCGCGGTGCGCTGCGGCGTCCGTTCGATCGAGCACGGCAATCTGGTCGACCGCGCCGCCGCGCAGGTGATGCGCGAGCATGGCGCGTTCGTGGTGCCGACCGTGATCACCTACGAGGCACTGGCACGGGACGGCGCGCGACTGGGCCTTCCCGCCGAGTCGGTGGCCAAGATCGAGACGGTGCGCCAGGCCGGCCACGACTCGCTGCGCATCTACGCCGAGGCCGGCGTGCCGATGGCCTTCGGCTCCGATCTGCTCGGCGAGATGCATCAGTGCCAGAGCGAGGAGTTCCGCATCCGCGCCGACGCGCTCGGCAATCTGGAAGCGATCCGCTCGGCGACCTCGATCGCCGCCGCATTGCTGCAGCGCGAGGGCGAACTCGGCACGGTGCGTGCCGGCGCGATGGCCGACCTGCTGGTGGTCGACGGCGATCCGCTGGCGGACATCGGCCTGCTGATGGGCCAGGGCGAACACCTGGCATTGGTGATGCAGGCGGGGCGGATTCATACGCGCGGGGCGTAGCGCCCAACGTCTCGTCGTTCCCGCCTGAGCGGGAACGACGGGTTTCACGCTCTATCATGACGGCTTGACCGACCGGACGCCGCCATGCGCATTTCCCCGCTTCCTCCCCTGCCCTGCCTGATCGCTTTCGAAGCGGCGATGCGGCACGGCAGCTTCACGCGCGCCGCCGCCGAGCTGCATCTGACGCAGAGCGCAATCAGCCGGCAGGTCGCCCAGCTCGAACAATTCCTCGGCAAGAAGCTGTTCGTGCGCGAGCCGCGCGCGCTGCGGCTGACCGTCAGCGGCCAGCGCTATGCCGAGGTGGTGCAGCGGCTGCTGGTCGGCTGCGCCGAGGCGACCGAGGACGTGATGAAGCGCAAGGGGCATACCGAGCTGTCGGTGGCCTGCTCGTCGGGCGTCGCGGTGCTGTGGCTGACGCCGCGGCTGGCGCGCTTTCGCGCCGCGCATCCGGACTTCCACCTGCGTCTGGTCGTCAACGACAGCCTCGCATCGATGTCCGGCTCCGAGTTCGATATCGGCCTCTATTACCTGCGCGAAGGCCCGCCGCCGGCCTTCGCGGCGCGGCGTCTGTATGACGAGGAAGTGTTTCCGGTCTGCACGCCCGGCTATCTGCGCGACCGCCGGCTCGAACCCGCCGATCTGGTCGACGAGACGCTGCTGGTGCTCGAAGACGCCCAGCGCCAATGGATGTCATGGGAGACCTGGCTCGGCCAGAACGGCCTGCCCGATGCGCGCCCGAATCATCGCGTGGTGGCCAACCAGTATCCGATCCTGCTGCAGCTGGCCATCGAGGGCCACGGCCTCGTGCTGGCCTGGCGCCATATGATCGATGCCTGCCTGCGCGACGGCCTGCTGGTACGCGCCACCCAGGCGAGCGCGACCCTGGGCGGCGGCTACTACGTGGTCTGGCCGCGCGAGCGCGCCGAGCCGGCCGCGGCCCGTGCGTTTCGCCAATGGCTGGTGCAGCAGAGCGGCATTGATGGCCGCGCCGGCGAGCGAAGCGCCGATGGATAAAGTGTGGATGGATGCCGCGCCGATGGATGCCGCGCCGATGGATGCGCCCATGCTGTCGGCCATCCGGACCCCGAACCCCGAACTCAAAGGAGCGATGCGCCATGAAGCAAGTGCTGCTGCCCTGCGGTGAACGCGTGCCGGCCCTCGGCATGGGAACCTGGAATATCGGCGACGATCCTTCGCGCCGCGCCGAGGAAATCGCCACGCTGCGGCTCGGCCTGGACCTCGGCCTGCGGCTGATCGACACGGCGGAGATGTATGGCGAGGGGCTGTCGGAGCAGCTGGTCGGCGAAGCGATCGCCGGCCGGCGCGACGAGGTATTCCTGGTCACCAAGGTCTATCCGCACAACGCCGGACGGCGCGACGCGGTGGCGGCCTGCGAACGCAGCCTGCGCCGGCTCGGCACCGACCGCATCGACTTGTATCTGCTGCATTGGCGCGGCGGCGTGCCGCTGGCCGAGACCATGGAGGCCTTCCAGGCGCTGCAGCAGGCCGGCAAGATCCGCCACTTCGGCGTCAGCAATCTGGACCTCGACGATATGCGCGAGCTGTGGAAGGTGCCGGGCGGCGATCGGGTCCAGGCCAACCAGCTGCTGTACAACCTGGGCCGCCGCGGCATCGAATGGGATCTGCTGCCGTGGCTGCGCGAGCGCGGCGTGCCGGTGATGGCCTATTCGCCGATCGAGCAGGCCCGGCTGCTGCGCCATGCCGGCCTGAAGGCGTTCGCCGCGCGCCATGGCATCGCCCCGGCGCAGGCGGCGCTGGCCTGGCTGCTGGCGCGCGAGGGCGTGATCGCGATTCCGAAGACGGGACGGCGCGACGCCCTGCGCGAGAACGCCGCGGCGCTGTCGATCGCGCTCGACGCCGCGCAGCTGGCCGAGCTCGATGCCCTGTTTCCGCCGCCGCGCGGGCCGCGCCCGCTGGAGATGCTGTAGCGCCGCGCCCCTGCCCCGGCAAAAAGACCAAGGCACCCGAGGCAGGCGCGCCAGTCAGGGGCGCAAATCGGCGCGCGACCCAGGCCCCGACTCAGCCCCCGCTCAGCCCCCGATCGGCAGCGGCGCCCCGCTCTTGACCTCGCACAGCACGATGCTGGAGCGGATGCCGGTCACGCCCGGCAGCCGGAATATCACGTCATGCAGGAAGGCATCGTAGGCGCGGATGTCCGGCGTCAGCACCTTCAGCAGATAGTCGGCCTGGCCGGTGGTGCGATAGCACTCGACGATCGCCGTGCAGCGGCGCACCGCGGCCTCGAATTCGTCGACCACGGTCTCGCTGTGGCGGGTCAGATTGATCTCGGCCAGCACGCAGTTCGACAGCCCGACCCGCTCGCGGTCGACCCACACCGTGTAGTTGCGGATCACCCCGCTCTCCTCCATCGCCTTGAGCCGCTTCCAGCAGGGCGTGACCGAAAGGCCCACCGCGCCGGCCAGCTGCTGCAGCGACTGGCGCGCGTCGCGCTGCAGCTCCGCGAGGATGCGGCGCGAGTACTCGTCCAGAACCTCTTCGTTCTTCATATCGCCCGATATCGAGATGGGTTTTCTTCAATCTAGGCCCTGGCGGCAAAATTGAGAAATCCATTTCTCCGATCGCGTGCCTAACATGGTCTTCAGGACATGGGCCTGGAGAGGGCCGGCACACAGGCCCCGCATCGTCGGCCGCGCATCGTCGACAGCGCGGCCGGGACGCCGCCAGCGGGCCGAAGAGAGGCTGGCCAGCAGGCCGAGGAAGAGGCCGGCCCGCAGGCCGAGGAAGAGGCCGGCCCGCAGGCCGAATGGAGGCTGCGATGGACGCTGTGACGGAACCCGGCACGCTGCGCACCGACTATCGACTGTCGGACAACCTGACCGCGCCCACGGGCCAGGTCTTTCTGAGCGGCACGCAGGCGCTGGTCCGCCTGGTGCTCGAGCAGGCGCGGCGAGACCGCGCCGCGGGCCTGGGCACCGCCGGCTTCGTCAGCGGCTATCGCGGCTCCCCGCTCGGCATGGTCGACCAGGCGATGTGGAAGGCCGCGCCGCTGCTCGATGCCGCCGGCGTGCGCTTCCTGCCGGCGATCAACGAAGAGCTCGCCGCCACCGCGGTGCTCGGCACCCAGCAGGTCGAGGGCGACCCGCAACGTACCGTCGATGCGGTCTTCAGCCTCTGGTATGGCAAGGGACCCGGCGTCGATCGCGCCGGCGATGCGCTCAAGCATGGCAATGCCTACGGCAGCTCGCCCCACGGCGGCGTGCTGGTGGTGGCCGGCGACGACCATGGCTGCGTGTCGTCGTCGATGTCGCACCAGAGCGATTTCGCGATGCAGGCCTGGTCGATGCCGGTGCTGGCCCCGGCCGATGTCGCCGAGTATCTGGAGTTCGGGCTCTACGGCTGGGCGCTGTCCCGTTACTCCGGCAACTGGGTCGGTTTCACCGCGCTGTCCGAGACCGTCGAGAGCGCGATGACCGTCGACCTCGATGCGATCCACGCCCGCGTCGCCTGCTGGCAGGATGCCGACGCGATACGCCGGGCCACCGGCCATATGCCGCCGCCCGACGGCCTGCACTATCGCTGGCCCGACCTGCCGTCGCCGCGCATCGAGCAGCGGCTCGGCGCCAAGCTCGACGCGGTACGCGCCTTCGCCCGCGTCAACAGCATCGATCGCATGGTGGTCGAAGCCGACGAGGCCCGCGCCGGCATCGTGACCTGCGGCAAGGCGCATCACGATCTGATGGAAGTGTTCCGGCGCCTGGGCACCTCGACGCAAGCGCTGGCCGACGCGGGCATTCGCGTCTACAAGCTCGGACTGGCCTGGCCGGTCGAGCCGACCCGGCTGCTGGCCTTCGCGCGCGGCCTAGAAGAGATCCTGGTGGTCGAGGAAAAGGGCCCGCTGGTGGAGCGGCAGCTGCAGGCGCTGTTCTACAACGCGCCCGACGGCGTGCGCCCCGCGATCGCCGGCAAGCTCGGCATCGATGGCCGGCCGCTGTTGCCCGAGCGCGAGGAAATGCGGCCATCGCGGCTGATGCAGCCGGTGGCCGACTGGCTGGCCCGCCTCAGCCGCGGCCTGGACCGGCGCGAACTGGTGCCGCAGTTCAGCGAACACGCGCTGCTGTCCAATGCGGCCGACGGCATCCGCCGCCAGCCCTACTTCTGCCCCGGCTGTCCGCACAACACCTCGACCCGCGTCCCGGAGGGCTCGCGCGCGCAGGCCGGCATCGGCTGCCACTTCATGGCGAGCTGGATGAACCGCGAGACCTCGGGGCTGATCCAGATGGGCGGCGAAGGGGTCGACTGGGTCGCGCACAGCCGCTTCACCGCGACGCCGCATGTGTTCCAGAACCTCGGCGACGGTACCTACTATCACTCGGGCTATCTGGCGATCCGCCAGTCGGTGGCCGCGCGCACCAACGTGACCTACAAGATCCTGTGCAACGACGCGGTGGCGATGACCGGCGGGCAGCCGGTCGATGGCCCGCTCGACGTCGAGGCGATCGCGCGCCAGGTCAGCGCCGAAGGGGTCGCGCGCGTCGCCGTGGTCAGCGATCGCATCGACGTGCATCGCCGCCGCCGCGTCCGCTTTCCGGCGGGCACCACCTTCCATCCGCGCGAGGCGCTCGATGCGGTGCAGCGCGAACTGCGCGAGGTGCCGGGCGTGACCGTGCTGCTGTACGAGCAGACCTGCGCCGCCGAACTGCGCCGCCGCCGCAAGAGCGGCCGCGCGCCGGCGCCGGCGCGGCAGGTCTTCATCAACGAGGCGGTATGCGAGGGCTGCGGCGACTGCAGCGTGCAGTCCAACTGCCTGGCGGTGCAGCCGGTCGAGACCGCGCTCGGCCGCAAGCGCCAGATCGACCAGGCGAGCTGCAATCACGACGAGTCGTGCATCAAGGGCTTCTGCCCGAGCTTCGTCACCGTCGAGGGCGCGACGCTGCGCCACCCGGTGGGACACGAGCGCGGTGCGACGGCGCTGCGCCAGCGGGCCGCCGCCTTGCGCGAGCCGGCGCCGCGGCTCGGCCCCGGGCCCTTCGACATCCTGGTGGTCGGTGTCGGCGGTACCGGGGTGGTGACGGTTGGCGCGCTGATCGCGATGGCCGCGCATCTGGAGCGGCGCGTGGCGAGCGTGCTCGACTTCATGGGCTTCGCGCAGAAGGGCGGCGCCGTGCTGTCCTTCGTGCGGCTCGCGCAGAGCCGGCAATGGCTGAACCAGGCGCGCATCGACGCCCAGCAGGCCGATGCGGTGCTGGCCTGCGATCTTGCGGTCGGCGCCTCGCCCGACGTGCTGCAGACGGTCGCGCCGCGGCGCACGCAGATCGTCGCCAATACCCATCCGACGCCGGTCGCCGAATTCCAGCGCAATCCGGATGCCGACCTGCATGCCGATGCGCTGCTCGCCAAGCTGCGCCACGCCACCGGCTCGGGCGGCATCGACACGCTGGACGCCCAGGCGCTCGCCACCGCCTTCCTCGGCGATACGGTCGCCGCCAATATCGTGGTGCTCGGCTTTGCCTGGCAGAAGGGCCTGGTGCCGGTCTCCCTGGCGGCGCTGACGCGGGCGATCGAATTGAACGGCGTGGCGGTGGACGCCAATCTGGAGGCGCTGGCGCTGGGGCGCCTGGCGGCCGGCGATCCGCTCGCGCTGACGCGGCTGCGCGGGGGCGATGGCAAACCCGACGGCCTCGCCCTGGTCGCGACCGAGCCCGGGGCGACATCGGCCACGCCGCTGCCGCAGCTGATCGCCGAGCGCGTCGCGCTGCTGACGGCCTACCAGGACGCCGCCTACGCGGCGCGCTATACCGCGCTGGTCGAGGCCGTGCAGGGCGCGGAGAGTGCCCTTGGCGAGGCCGGACGCGAGCGCCGGCTGACCCGTGCGGTCGCCGAGCAGTTCGCGCGCCTGATGGCGTACAAGGACGAATACGAGGTCGCACGGCTGCACAGCGATCCGGCCTTCCGGCAGGCGCTGCGCGAGCGCTTCGACGGCCCGCTGCGGCTGCGCTTCCATCTGGCGCCGCCGCTGCTGTCGCGCCCCGGCAAGCATGGCGAGCCGCCGCCCAAGATGGCGATCGGCGCCTGGCTATGGCCGATGATGGGATGGCTCGCCAAGGGCAAGCGGCTGCGCGGCACCCGCTTCGACCCGTTCGGCAGGACCGCGGAGCGCAGGCTAGAGCGGCAGTCCATCGTCGACTACGAAGCGCGCATCCGCGCCCTGCTGCCGGCGTTGACAGAGGCGCGGCTGCCGATCGCCGTCGAGATCGCGCAGTTGCCTGCCAAGGTACGCGGCTTCGGCCACATCAAGCTGGCCGCTCACGCTGTTGCCACCGCACGTGCGGCCGAGCTGCTGCATCGCTTCGACGCGCAGCGCTATCCGCGCCCGGACAGCGCGCATGGCGCCAATGGCGCGGGCCAACTGAGGGGGATTCCGATCCGGTTGGCGGACGCAAAGTCGGACGCGCAGGCGGACGCAAAAACGGCGCGCACCGGCGCGCCGCATTGAGAGGAATAGCGAGAGGAAGTCGGGCGGCCGTCGGCGGGCCGCCGCGGAGGCGGGAGCGCCGGCTTACTGGCGCGCGGCGACGGCGCGGTGGTACTCGACGTGGCGCAGCAGATAGGCGCGGACCTTGTCCTCGGTATCGCGGCCGACCCGGTCGGCCGCCTGGCGCGCCGAACGCTTGCCGTGAGCCGACGACATCTGGCCATCCAGATATTCGCGGAACGACGTGCGCACGGCATCGAGCTCGCCGCGGCAGTCGCGCAGCGCATCGTTGACCACCGCCTGGGTCGTGCCCGGCTTGGCCGAGCGGGCTTCGGCCTTCTCGCGGGCGCAATCGGTGTATTGCTGCCGCTTTTTCTGCCACTCGGGCGGCGGCCCGGAGGCGACCTGGCTCTCGGCAGCGGCGGTGGCGGCAGCGGCGGCCTGCTGGTCCGAGGGCGCATGCGAGGCGCACGCGCCGACCAGCAGGATGGCGGGGATCAGGGCAAGAACTTTAGGCATGCCGCATGGTAGCGCCGGCGTCGGACATCGCAACACCTCGTTACATCGCGTTGCATTGGCGCCGCAAAAAAGTGCCGTGTAGGACAGACACTACCCCGGCTGGGCGGGAAGTCCTACAGCAGTAGCGTCCCGCACTTTGTATATTGCACAAACGGAGGGCAGCGTGATGGCGCCCATTTGCCTGGTCCAACGACCCTCGGCCGTGGCGCGGCATCCTGGTTGGCATCGCAGTGATTGACAGGAACAAAGGAGAACAACATGGAACGTAGGGCATTCCTGAACGCCAGTGCGGGTCTCGGTTTGGCGGTGGCCGGCAGCGGCCTGCTGTTGGGCGCATGTACCACCACGCGCGATTCGGCCACGACCCCGGCGGAGAAGACGACGCGCCGCCGTGAAATCGATTCCGGCGTTCAAAACACGCTGGATCGGCTGTACAGCTCGGTGAACGGCTCGCGCGATCTGGCGTCGCGCGCCCGGGGCATCCTGGTGTTTCCGCGCACGCTGTCGGCCGGCTTCTTCGTCGGCGGCGAATATGGCGACGGCGCGCTGCGCGTGGGCAATACCACCCGCGGCTATTACCGCACCATCTCCGGTTCGCTGGGCTGGCAGATCGGCGCGCAATCGAAGGCGCTGATCTTCATGTTCATGAACCAGCAGGCGCTCGACAAATTCCTGGCCAGCGAGGGCTGGACCGCAGGGGTCGACGCTACCGTGGCAGTCGCCAAGGTCGGCGCCAACGGCGCGCTCGATACCAATACCGTGCAGCAGCCGGTGGTCGGTTTCGCGTTGACCAATGCGGGCCTGATGGCGGGCCTGAGCCTCGAAGGCACCAAGATCACCAAGCTGGACCTGTAAGGCGCCTCCTCCGCTGGTGATGTCTTGCAGCGCCTCGCGCCGCGGCCCTTGGCAGGGGGCCGCGGCGCTTTTTCGTTTCGGTGGCGCCGGCACGCCCTGCTCCGCTTTCTTTCCCGGCCATGCGACAACGTACGCGACACCGGCAACGCCAAGCCGCTAGAATTCGTCCCTTTCGCCAACTGGCCGAGGTGCCGAATTCCCATGTGGTTCAAGAATCTTCAGCTACACCGCTTCTCCGCACCCTGGAACAAGGACGCCGACGAAGTCGAGGCCTGCCTCGCCTCGCACGCCTTCTATCCGGGTACCAGCCTCGAAATGCAGACCCAGGGTTGGGCCTCGCCGCGCGATAACGGCGCGCTGGTGCATCGTGTGGGCAAGCAGATGCTGCTGACCATGCGCGCCGAGAAGAAGCTGCTGCCGGCCACCGTGGTCAATCAGGTGACCAAGGCGCGCGCCGCCGAACTCGAGGAGCAGCAAGGCTACAAGCCGGGCCGCAAGCAGCTGCGCGAGCTGAAGGAACAGATCACCGAAGAGCTGCTGCCGCGCGCCTTCAGCATCCGCCGCGATACCCGGGTCTGGATCGACCCGGAGCGCGGCTGGCTGGCGATCGACGCCGCCTCGGCGATCAAGGCCGACGAGGTCCGCACGCTGCTGTTCAAGGCGCTGGATCCGCTGCCGCTGACGTCGCTGCAGGTCAACCAGTCGCCGGTGGCGGCGATGACCGGCTGGCTCGCCGACGACGCAGCGCCGGCCGGCTTTTCCGTCGATCAGGAAATCGAGCTGCAGGCCAGCGCCGAGAGCAAGGCGACCGTTCGCTATGTCCGCCATCCGCTCGATGCCGAAGAGCTGCGCCGCCATATCGCCGCGGGCAAGCGCTGCACGCGCCTGGCGATGACCTGGAACGACCGCGTCTCGTTCGTGCTGACCGACGCGCTGGCGATCAAGCGCGTGGCGCCACTCGATGTGGTCAAGGAACAGATCGACGGCACCATGAGCGACGAGGACGAGCGCTTCGATGCGGACTTTGCGCTGATGGCCGGCGAGCTGTCGGCCATGCTGGGCGATCTGACCGAGGCGCTCGGCGGCGAACGGCAGGGCTGACGCCAGCCTCGTCGGTATCGATCAGGGCCGGCGTCGATGCCGGCCCTGGCTCGGCGAGTCGGCGACTCGGCGACTCGGCGACTCGGCGACTCGGCGACTCGGCGACTCAGCCAGCGGCTCAGCGGCTCAGCGGACCGGATGTCGCTCGGCCCGCGCCGGTGCGCACTGCTCCAGCACGTTCTCCACGCCCGGCATGCCGGCAAACAGCGGATGCACCGAAACCAGCGCACGCAGCTCGGCGGGCAGCATGGCGCGGTCCCTGCGCGCCAGCGTCGCGGCCTGCTGCAGGGCGCCGAGGACCTGTTCCGTCAGCGCGCGCCGCAGCCCCGCATGACGCGGGTCGATGGTCGCGATCGATTGCAGCGCCAATGCCAGCACGCTGGGCCGCGCCACCCGTGCCAGCGTCTCCGCGGCGATCGTGAGGCGCGCCCCATCGAGCTGCGCACCGCTGAAGTCGGTCCACGCCAGGCTGATGTCGCGCAGCGTCGCCCGCTGCAGGTTGGCGCCGTTGAAACGCAGGTGCGATACGCCGGCGACCGGCGGATCGGCACCAGCGAGATCGGCATTGCTGAAATCGAAGGCCAGCGCCATCAGCGGCGTCTCGTCGCGCGGGTCCAGGCTCACGCCACGCAGCAGGGCGCTGCGCTGTGCGGCGGTAGACGACGGGGCCTGCGAGGCGTCGTCCGCCCGCAGCCCGACCAGTCGCCGGGCCAGGTCCAGGAAGCGCTGCCAGCTGTGCTGCCGTGGCACGGCATCGTGGCTCGATGAGACGGCCTGGCCCGCGTCATGGACCACGAGCTGGATACCGGCATGCAGCGGTTTCGCCGACGCGGTGGGGATCGCGCCGGTCTGCTCCGACGCGGAAGGCACGGCAACGCCGCGGTGGATACTGGGAATGGTCATGTCGGCTCTCCCGCTGTGGAATCGCGCTGCTGGGTCGAAGGGTCGAAGGCTCGATCCGGACGTTCGACTCGAAGGGTCGAATCGAATGGCAGCCATTGTTCCCGCGGCGGAGACGGCCGACCATGCCGTTAGGGCCGCAGACTATCGATTTTGGTTTGCTCCTTGTGGCGTTGGTGACCCAGACCTCACGACGATGGGCCGACGCAACAAAAATGGTCCGCGCGGATCGGCGCAGACCTCAGGGTAAACACGATCTCGACGCAGATGGCCGGCAACCGCTCAGAGGATTTCGCCCAGGTGCGATACCAGGAAGAGCAGGATGCCGATGCAGCAGCCCACCGCCGTGCCGCTGATCCGGATGTACTGCAGGTCCGGGCCGATGCTCAGTTCGATCTGCCGGGACATGTCGGTCGCGTCCCAGTTGCGCACCGTGTCGCTGATATGCGAAGTCAGGAAGTCCGCGAACCGGGGCGCCGCCGTCGCGGCGAACGACTCGGCGTGGTCGTTGATGGAGCGGCGCAGTTCCTCGTCCGCCGAAAGCCTGTGGCCGAACCACAGCCCCACCCGCTCGACCTGCTGCTCCACCTGCGGCGAGCCGGACGCCAGGTCGCTCGACAGCCAGTCGCGCAGAGCCGCCCACACGTTGCGCGCATAGTCGGCCAGTTCGGGGTTGTGCATGACGAAGTCCTTCAGCTCCTCGCCTTTCTGCAGGAATGCCTCGTCGGTCTTGAGCTTCGCAATCAGGCCTTCCAGCGCCTTGTCGAAGGCCGCTCGCAGCTCGTGCGCCGGCATCCGGGCCACCTCGTCGAGAAAGTCGATCACGTTGGTGCGCGCCGCCTCGGCGGCCTTGTCGCCCAGCCATTCGGTCGGCAGCACGAGCTGCTTCCACTTGTGTTCGCTCTTGAGCCAGTTCACCACGCGCTGGGCGATCAGCTGCTGCGTCTCGGGTCTTTTCAGCAGGGCGATCGCATGCCGGAGCACGGCGTCGAGCAGTTGCTGATGGCTGCCGCCCCTGGTCAGCATCTCGAGGACGGAACCCAGCGCCTGCGAGAAATCGATGCGGCCGATGACCGTACGCGCGGCATCGTTGAGAAGCGCCTGGATGCGCCGGTCGTCCACCAGATCGAGCAGCACGCTGATCAGATTGGCCGAATGCCGGCCGATGCGCCGGGCATTGGCCGGCTCGCTGAACCAGGTGGCCAGCCACTGGGCCGGATCGCTGCGCCGGACCAGGTCCGTCACGACCTCGGGGTTCAGAAACTTGTCGCGCACGAATGCCGCGAGATTGTCGGCAATGCGGTTCTTGCTCTTCGGGATGATCGCCGTATGCGGAATGGGCAGGCCAAGCGGGCGACGGAACAGCGCCACGACCGCGAACCAGTCCGCCAGACCGCCGACCATCGCCGCCTCGGCACCGGCCCTGAGCAACCGGACCCAGAATGTCGGGGGAAGAAACAGCGTCGCCACGAAGACCGCCGCCGCCGCGCCGACGCATGCCAGCGCCACATGCTGCATGCGCCTGAGTTCGGCTTCCTTGCCCGCGTTCCGGTCTTGCTGCATGGCGTTCCCACCCCGCTCCGAATGCACCCGCACCCCGCTTTCCAAAAAAAAGGGACGTTTCAACCGAAACGTCCCTTCATCACCGCTGTGCTCGCGACCGTCCGATAGACCGGCGCGTACCGGGCAACCTCAATCCCAGGACAGCGCACCGCCCGTCTGGTACTCGATCACGCGCGTCTCGAAGAAGTTGCGTTCCTTCTTCAGGTCGATCATCTCGCTCATCCACGGGAACGGGTTTTCCTCGTTCGGGAACAGCGGATCGAGGCCGATCTGCTGGCAGCGGCGATTGCAGATGAAACGCAGATAGCTCTTGAACATCGGCGCGTTCAGGCCCAGCACGCCGCGCGGCATGGTGTCCTCGGCGTAGCGGTATTCGAGGTCGACCGCCTTCCGGAACAGGCCGACGATCTCTTCCTTGAACTCGGCCGTCCACAGATGCGGGTTCTCGAGCTTGATCTGGTTGATCAGGTCGATGCCGAAATTGCAGTGCAGCGACTCGTCGCGCAGGATGTACTGGTACTGCTCGGCCGCACCGGTCATCTTGTTCTGCCGGCCCATCGCCAGGATCTGCGTGAAGCCGACATAGAAGAACAGGCCTTCCATGATGCAGGCGAACACGATCAGCGACTTCAGCAGCTTCTGGTCGTTCTCCGGCGTGCCGGTCTTGAACGACGGATCGGTCAGCGTGTCGATGAACGGGATCAGGAACTCGTCCTTGTCGCGGATCGACGACACCTCGTGATAGGCGTTGAAGATCTCGGCCTCGTTCAGCCCCAGCGACTCGACGATGTACTGGTAGGCGTGCGTGTGGATGGCCTCTTCGAAGGCCTGGCGCAGCAGGTACTGGCGGCACTCGGGCGCGGTGATCTGCCGGTAGGTGCCCAGCACGATGTTGTTGGCGGCCAGCGAATCGGCGGTGACGAAGAAGCCCAGGTTGCGCTTGATGATGCGGCGCTCGTCCTCGGTCAGGCCGTTCGGGTCCTTCCACAGCGCGATGTCGCGCGACATGTTGATTTCCTGCGGCATCCAGTGGTTGGCGCAGCCGGCCAGGTACTTCTCCCAGGCCCATTTGTACTTGAACGGCACCAACTGGTTGACGTCGGTGGCACCGTTGATCACGCGCTTGTCGGCGGCGTTGACACGGCGCGTGCTCTGCGCGGCCGCGGCGTTCGGATTGTTGCCGAGGATGCCGGCGCCCGGCTGCGTCGCAGCGGGCGGCAGCACGCCCTGCTGGTCGGCCGTAGCCGCCACGGCCGGTTGCAGGGCGGGTTGAGGCGCGGGCTGCGGGGCAGCCTGCGGATTGGCTTGAACGTCGTCGTCCCAGCTCAGCATGACGATTCTCCGATTTCGATTGGCGATAACCGGCACACGCCGGCACACAGTTAGGCTAATTCAGCATTCCTTCTGGCTCTCAAGCGAAAGCAAGAAGGAATGAAGGGGGCGGTGCCCCCTCCATCCTTACTTGTTAGGTTTTGCGGGCGGCCGTTTGATCGTCTCTACGACGCTGGTAGCAGGACGTGCTCGCGCCTTGTCGACGGGCATAAATTGCCCCGTCCGAGCATCACGACCGATTTTTTGCGAGACTGGCGATTTAGATGCCATGATTCTCTCCATCAAAAAATCCGCACTAACTTAGCCGTGCTCCAGTGCTACTATTCGCTGTACGTTCTAACGAAGTGGAGTGCGAAAGGTCTAGTGCCTTAACCTCCGCTTGAAGCCCGCGGTGTTACAGCACCGCGGGCTTTTTTCTTATTGGCAGGCCTCGCACTCGTCGAACCCCGGATCGCCCGGGCGCATCGTGCAGACCGCGCCTTCGGCTTCCGGCATCGCCGGCGCCGAGGCGGCGGCCTGGTCCAGCGCCGAGGCCGAGGCACCGCCCGCGGCCGCGCCCGACGACACCGCGTTCAGCGAACCGCGCGACACGGTCGACTTTTCGACGTGCGTGGCGGCGATGGTGCGCAGGTAGTAGGTCGTCTTCAGGCCGCGGATCCACGCCAGCTTGTAGGTGTCGTCCAGCTTCTTGCCCGAGGCGCCGGCCATGTAGATGTTCAGCGACTGGGCCTGGTCGATCCACTTCTGGCGACGGCTGGCGGCCTCCACCAGCCAGGTCGGCTCGACCTCGAACGCGGTCGCGTACAGGTCGCGCAGGTCCTGCGGAATGCGGTCGATGCGGGCCAGCGAGCCGTCGAAGTACTTCAGGTCGGCGACCATCACCTCGTCCCACAGGCCGCGTGCCTTCAGGTCGCGCACCAGGTAGTCGTTGACCACCGTGAACTCGCCCGACAGGTTCGACTTGACGTACAGGTTCTGGAAGGTCGGCTCGATGCAGGCCGACACGCCGATGATGTTCGAGATCGTCGCGGTCGGCGCGATCGCGATGCAGTTCGAGTTGCGCATGCCGTGCTGCTTGATGCGGGCGCGCAGCTTGTCCCAATCCATCGTCGACGACTGGTCGACCTCGAGGTAGCCACCGCGTTCCTCGGCCAGCAGCTTCAGCGAGTCCTGCGGCAGGATGCCGCGATCCCACAGCGAGCCCTCATAGGTGCTGTAGCGGCCGCGCTCCTCGGCCAGCTCGGTCGAGGCCTGGTAGGCGTAGTAGCAGACCGCCTCCATCGAGGTGTCGGCGAACTGCACCGCGGCGTCGCTGGCGTACGGCACGCGCAGCACGTGCAGGCAGTCCTGGAAGCCCATGATGCCCATGCCGACCGGACGGTGGCGCAGGTTCGAATTGCGCGCCTTGTCGACCGCGTAGTAGTTGATGTCGATCACGTTGTCGAGCATCCGCATCGCGGTGCGGATGGTCTTCTCGAGCTTGGCGTGGTCGAGCACGTGGCTGCCGTCGGCCTGCTGCTTCAGGTGCGCGACCAGGTTCACCGAACCCAGGTTGCACACTGCGATTTCGCTGTCGTTGGTGTTCAGCGTGATCTCGGTGCACAGGTTCGAGCTGTGGACCACGCCGACATGCTGCTGCGGGCTGCGGATGTTGCAGGGATCCTTGAAGGTGATCCACGGATGGCCGGTCTCGAACAGCATGCCGAGCATCTTGCGCCACAGCTGCATCGCCGGGATCTTCTTGAACAGCTTGAGCTCGCCGCGCGCGACCTTCTCTTCGTAGCCGAGGTAGGCCTTCTCGAATTCCTTGCCGACCTTGTCGTGCAGGTCCGGGCAGGTCGACGGCGAGAACAGCGTCCATTCGCCGTTCTCCATCACGCGCTTCATGAACAGGTCCGGAATCCAGTTCGCGGTGTTCATGTCGTGCGTGCGGCGGCGGTCGTCGCCGGTGTTCTTGCGCAGCTCGAGGAATTCCTCGATGTCCAGGTGCCACGTCTCCAGGTAGGCGCAGACCGCGCCCTTGCGCTTGCCGCCCTGGTTGACCGCCACGGCGGTGTCGTTGACCACCTTCAGGAACGGCACCACGCCCTGCGACTTGCCGTTGGTGCCCTTGATGTGCGAGCCCAGCGCGCGCACATTGGTCCAGTCGTTGCCGAGGCCGCCGGCGAACTTCGACAGCAGCGCGTTCTCCTTCAGGCCCTCGTAGATGCCTTCCAGATCGTCCGAGATCGTGGTCAGGTAGCACGAGGACAGCTGCGAGCGGCGGGTGCCCGAGTTGAACAGCGTGGGCGTCGACGACATGAAGTCGAACGACGACAGCAGGTTGTAGAACTCGATGGCGCGGCCTTCACGGTCGCTCTCGTTCAGCGCCAGGCCCATCGCGACGCGCATGAAGAACGCCTGCGGCATCTCGATGCGGGTCTCGTCGATGTGCAGGAAGTAGCGGTCGTACAGCGTCTGCAGGCCCAGGTAGTTGAACTGGAAGTCGCGCGAGGCGTCCAGCGCCGCGCCCAGGCGCGCCAGGTCGAAGGTCGCCAGCTTTTCGTCGAGCAGCTCCGCCTCGATGCCGCGGGCGATGAACTTGGGGAAGTACTCGGCGTAGCGGCTGCCCATCTCGGCCTGGGTCACTTCCTCGCCGAGGATTTCCTTGCGGATCGTGTGCAGCAGGATGCGGGCGGTGACCTGGCTGTAGGCCGGGTCCTTCTCGATCAGCGTGCGGGCGGCGAGGATGGCCGAGTCGTAGACCTGGCTCATCGGCACGCCGTCGTACAGGTTCTTGACCGTCTCCTTCAGGATCGGCTCGGCATCGACGCCCTCGCCCAGGCCGACACAGGCGGTGTCGATCAGTGCGTGCAGCGCGACCAGGTCGAGGGGGCGGGTCACGCCGCCGTCCGTGACGTTGAAGTTGGCGACGGCCTGCGCCACGCGGGCAACCGCCTGCGCGTTGGCCTGGCCACGCTCCTGGTTGCGCTTCTCGCGATAGAGCACGTAGGCGCGCGCGACTTCATGCTCGCCCGAGCGCATCAGCGCCAGCTCGACATGGTCCTGCACGTCCTCGATGTGGAAGGTGCCGCCGTTCGGACGGCTGCGCAGCAGCGCGCGCACCACGTTCTGGGTCAGTTGCTCGACCAGCTCGCGCACACGCGCCGAGGCAGCGCCCTGCCCGCCGTTGACGGCGAGGAAGGCCTTGGTCATCGCCACCGAGATCTTGCTCGGCTCGAAAGCGACCACCGCGCCGTTGCGGCGGATGATCTTGTAATCCTGGTAGTTGCCAGCGGCGTTCTCAGCGGCGGGGCTCGGCTGCGCCACGGCGGCGGAACCGGCCTTGCCGGCGAATTCTTGTTGGGCCGTCTGCATGAAGCACTCCTGTTTTTGTGACCAGTGTTATCAACGACAAAGAGCCCCTCGAAAATGCGCAAAAAGAGACATCCCGGGCATGGCGATGCCGTGCCGGATTACTGCCTTGCTGCATTCCCGTGGAGGGCTCTTGTGACGTGCCGACCCTGTGGCGTGCGGGTTTCGCGCGCTGCCGGCCGGCTGGAAACGCTTGACGCGCGTGGCGCGAAGGCAACCTGCCGAGCCTGTGGCGAACGCTGCACGCCTAGGTCGGCTCCCCGAAAGCACCACTAGATATAGTGGTCATAACGAAAAGCTGGACTAAGTATAGTGAAATGAATCGCGTTGACCAGTCTTGACAAGCGCTTGCGCAGGCCAGTCCGACGCCACGCCACCCCGCTACCTCCCCGCCAGACCAAGCGGCTCAAGGCTTGCGGCCGTTTTGTCGGCTGCCGCACCGACGAAAGAATTTTTTTCGATGAGCACTGCGCTTCCGATAGCCCTGTGCCGGCACGGGGTTTTCGGCTAGGCCGCTGCCCCGTCGCTGCGGTACGGCAGCATCGCGGGAGGCAGCCCGGCCGCTTGCGCAAAGCGCGGCCAGTCGAAGCACGGACCGGGGTCGGTCTTGCGCCCGGGGGCGATATCGCTATGGCCGGCCACGGCCGCGATCGGATAGGCCCGCACCAGCAGCCGCGCCAGCGCGGCGGCGGTGTCGTACTGGGCCGGCTCGAAGGGCAGCGTGTCGCAGCCTTCGAGCTCGATGCCGATCGAGAAGTCGTTGCAGCGCTCGCGCCCGAAGAAGGCCGACTGGCCGGCATGCCAGGCGCGGTCGGCGCAGGAGACGAACTGCAGCAGCTCGCCGCTGCGCCGCACCAGGAAATGCGCCGACACGCGGACCGCGTGGATGGTGGCGAAGAACGGATGGCGAGCCGGGTCGAGCCGGTTCAGGAATAGCGCCTCGATATCGTCGCTGCCGAACTCGCCGGGCGGCAGGCTGATGTTGTGCACCACCAGCAGATCGACCGGCATGCCGGGCGGACGCGGATCGAAGTTGGGGGACGGGACCCGGCGCGCGCCCTCGACCCAGCCCGCGCCGTCGAGCCGCAGCCGGGACGGAAGCGGCGCCGTCATGCGGGACCGCCGCGGTCGCCGCCGTTGTCGCCAGATCGGCCGTTGGCTTCGGGCAGATGGGCCGCGCGGCAGTAGTGCAGGCCCTGGTAGGCGATCGCCTCGCTGCGCGGCAGATGCACGCCGCAGTGGGCGCACGGCACCATCGGCTCCTGCGCCCGGTCGTCGGCGCCCTGCCGCGGCACGCCGGCATCCGCCGGCGGGGAGTCGGTCCGGCGCGCGCGCACGCGGCTGCCGAGCCACCAGAAAATGGCCAGCAGGATCGCCAGCAACAGGAACAGACGTGCCATCGACGAGGCCTTGCTTCAGAGGCGATGCAGAATCACTTCGATCACGAAGCGGCTGCCGACATAGGCCAGCAGCAGGATGCAGAACGAGGCGATGACCCAGCGCAGCGCGACGCGGCCGCGCCAGCCGTAGAACCGCCGGCCGGCCAGGATGCCGGCGAACATCACCCACGAGACCAGCGCGAACACGGTCTTGTGGTCGAAGCGGAAGACCCGGCCGAACAACTCCTCGGAAAACAGCAGCCCCGAGGCGATGGTCAGCGTCAGCAGTACGAAGCCGGCCGCGATGAGCCGGAACAGCAGCTTCTCCAGCGTCAGCAGCGGCGGCAGCAGATCGAGCCAGCGGCCCAGCCAGCCGACCTGCTCCGGCGCGCCGGCGGCCATCGCACCGCCGGGTACGTGCACGCCGCCGCGCTTGAAGCCATGCAGCCGGCGTTCGACCAGCAGCATCAGGAAGGCATGGAAGGCCGCCAGCGTGAACAGCCCGTAGGCGACGTTGGCGATGATGAAATGCAGCTTGAACAGCGGCCGCGCGGCATAGCCCAGGATCTGCGCGCCGGGGAAGGCGAGCGGCATCAGGCTGGCCAGCATCGCCACCGGGATCACGACCAGGCCGAGGCCCGCCAGCGAGAAGAAGAAGCTCTCGATCCAGTAGATGCCGACGCCCAGCCACAGCATCGCCGACAGCGCGAAGGCGAAGCCGAACACCATGCGGTCGGCCGGAAAGATGGTCTCGTGCAGCAGCATGCCGTGGCTGGCGAGCACGGCCACCATCAGCACGTGCCACCAGGCGGGCTGCCCCTGCGCACTGCCGCCCGGCGCGGGACCCGGCATCAGCACCATCGAGCCCGGCTGGCCGCCAAAACCCGGACCGCTCGCGGGTCCGCCGGCCATGCTGGCGGCCAGCCCGGCGTGGCGCGTCGCCCAGCCGTGATAGGCCAGGGCGCAATAGAGGAGTGCCGTCAGGGCATACAGTACAATCGCCATTCGCGCAGTTTACCCTAGCGCCTGCCGTGGTGACCGACGGCAGTGACCCGCGGCGGCAAGGCCGGATGGCGACGCCGCGATGGACGCCCGGCGCCATCGCCCCCGCCGGCCACGCCACGGTCCGCACCGCAAGGTCGACGATGCGGTCAAGCACCGGCCAATCACCGGTCAACACCGCTCGATAACCCGCGGCGGCGCGCCGCAACCCTACAAAGCCCACCTCCGGATTTCTGCCATGCTGGACAATCTCACTCAACGCCTGGCGCGGGTCGTCAAGACCATGCGCGGCGAGGCACGCCTGACCGAAGCCAATACCGCCGAGATGTTGCGGGAGGTTCGGCTGGCCATGCTGGAGGCCGACGTCGCGCTGCCAGTGGTGCGCGAGTTCGTCGCCCGCGTCAAGGAAAAGGCGCTGGGCGAGGAAGTGGTCGGCAGCCTCACGCCGGGCCAGGCCCTGGTCGGCGTGGTGCAGCGCGAACTGACCGCGGTGATCGGCGGCGAGGAGGCCGTCTCGGCCGACGGCGCGCCCGGCAAGGCAGCCGAGCTGAACCTGGCCGTGCAGCCGCCGGCGATCATCCTGATGGCCGGCCTGCAGGGCGCGGGCAAGACCACCACGGTCGGCAAGCTGGCCAAGTGGCTGAAAGAAAACAAGAAGAAGAAAGTGCTGACGGTCTCGTGCGACGTCTACCGCCCTGCCGCAATCGCGCAGCTCAAGACCGTGTCGGAGCAGGTCAGCGCGGACTTCTTCCCCTCGCAGCCGGACCAGAAGCCGGTCGACATCGCGCGCGCGGCGCTCGATTGGGCCCGCAAGCACTATCACGATGTGCTGATCGTCGACACGGCGGGCCGCCTGGGCATCGACGAGGCGATGATGCAGGAGATCGCCGCGCTGCACGCCGCGCTCAAGCCGGCGGAAACGCTGTTCGTGGTCGACGCGATGCTGGGTCAGGACGCGGTCAACACGGCCAAGGCCTTCAACGACACGCTGCCGCTGACCGGCGTGGTGCTGACCAAGCTCGACGGCGATGCGCGCGGCGGCGCGGCGCTGTCGGTGCGGCACGTGACCGGCCGTCCGATCAAGTTCGTCGGCGTCGGCGAGAAGCTCGACGGCCTCGAAGCCTTCTACCCCGACCGCATGGCCCAGCGCATTCTGGGCATGGGCGACATCCTCGCGCTGGTCGAGGAGGCGCAGCGCGGCGTCGACATGGAAGCGGCCGAGAAGCTGGCCAAGAAGATCAAGAAGACCGGGGGCTTCGACCTCGAGGACTTCAAGGCCCAGATCGGCCAGATGAAGAAGATGGGAGGCCTGGGCAGTCTGGTCGACAAGCTGCCGGCGCAGTTCGCCCAGCAGGCCCAGGGCGCCAATATGGACCAGGCCGAGAAGCAGGTGCGCCGCATGGAAGGCATCATCAACAGCATGACGCCGGCCGAGCGCGCCAAGCCGGAGCTGATCAAGGCCAGCCGCAAGCGCCGCATTGCCGCGGGTGCCGGCGTGCCGGTGCAGGAAGTCAACCGCCTGCTGAACCAGTTCGATCAGATGCAGAGCATGATGAAGAAGCTCAAGGGCGGCGGCATGGCCAAGATGATGCGCTCGATGGGCGCAATGAAGGGCGGCATGAAGGGCCTGTTCAATCGCTGATCCTCGGCCGATCGAAGGCTGATCGCGCCACAGGCTGCGCCACCGACCGCATCAATTACCGCACCAACAATCGCACCACCGACGGCGGCACCCTGGCTCCCTGGCCGGCTGCCGCCGCAGAGAACACCGCCAGATCAGGACCGAACATCATGATGACTGCCGAACAAGCCCGCGAACTGTGGGCCAACTCCGAGGAAATCGTCAGCGCGCAGGCCGTGCAGCAATCGCTGGACCGGATGGCGCGCGAGATCACCGACAAGATGGGAGACCGCTTCCCGCTGGTGCTGTCGGTGATGGGCGGCGCCGTGGTCTTCACCGGCATGCTGCTGCCCAAGCTCGAGTTCCCGCTGGAGTTCGACTACATCCACCTGTCCCGCTACAACAACAAGACGGTCGGCGGCGAGATGCAGTGGCGCGTGGCACCGCGCGAGTCGGTCAAGGACCGCACCGTCCTGGTGCTCGACGACATTCTCGACGAGGGCGAGACCATGGCGGCCATCCGCCAGCGCATCATGGACATGGGCGCGCACGAGTTCTACGCCGCGGTGCTGTGCGAGAAGACGCTGGCCAAGGCCAAGCCGATGCATCCGGACTTCTGCGGCTTCACGGTGCCGGACCGCTATGTATTCGGCTGCGGCATGGACGCCAAGGGCTACTGGCGCAACCTCGGCACCATCCGCGCGCTGAAGGACTGAGCCGCTACCGGGCCCGCCGGACGCGCCTCAGTGTCCGGCCGCCAGGATCGGCCACAGCGAGCCGAGCAGCAGCAGCGCCATCGTCACGTTGAACACGCGCAGCACGCGCGGCCGCGCCAGCCACCGGCGCAGCGAGGCGCCGAATACCGCCCACACCGCCACGCTCGGCAGATTGATGATCGCCGACAGGCCGGCCAGCAGCAGCACGTTGAGCCAGACATTGGGGTGCAGCACATAGGCGCTGCACGCGCCCACCGCCATCACCCACGCCTTCGGATTGACCCACTGGAATGCGGCCGCCTGCAGGAAGCCCATCGGCTTTGCCACCTGGCGGTCCTGCACGCCGCCGGCGGTGGCCAGCTTGTAGGCCAGATAGACCAGATACGCGGTCGCAGCCACGCGCAGCAGCGGCCAGGTCCACGGCAGCGCGGTAAACAGCGAGCCCAGCCCGAGGCCGATCAGCGCGATCATCAGCGCGAAGCCGCTGCTGATGCCGAGCAGATGGGGAATGGTGCGGGCGAAACCGAAATTGACGCCGGACGCCAGCACCATCGTGTTGTTCGGTCCCGGCGTGATCGACGAGACCAGCACGAAGCCGCTGAACGCGGCAAACACGGCAGAGCCTGCCGCCAGTTCGGACAGCGCCATGGCGACTCCTTCTATGGATACAGGGGAAACGGCAGTCTAGCGTGGCAGGCCTATACAGTACCGGTACAGATCGACCGGTAAAGTCCGGCACAGTGCAGCTTTGCCGGTTCAGCACAGCTGGCCGGCGGCGGATCCCCGAAACGGGCCAGGCGGCCCGGTCCGGCGTTCGCTCAGCCGTCGCCGCGATACGGCGCTTCGCGAAGCCACTTGGTGGCGATCCACTTCTCGCCCTGCCCGACCGGCAGCCCGGCGTGCAGCGTGCGCTCGTCGAGCGCGCCGTCCTCGCCGAGATAGGCGAAAAACACTGCATTGCCCTGGACCGGATTGACACGCAAACCCAGCTTCGGAAAGGCGGTCGCGCCGCCGGCGGGGACGTCGTTCAGGTAGATCACCAGCGTCGCCATGCGCTGTCCGCCGACGCGCAGCTGGCGCGCCTCGCCGCGGCGCTGCGGATTGAAGAAGTCGTAGTGCGGCTGGTATTCGGCGCCGGGCTTGTAGTTCAGGATCTGCAGCCCTTCGCCCTGCTCCACCGGGACGCCGGTGACCGCGGCGATGCGCGCCTCCAGCCTCTCGATCAGCGGATGCTCGCCGACCTGGAACATGGCGCCCATGCTGGTGCGCGCATCGATCAGGTTCTCGTCGCCGGTATCGGGATTGACCACCGGCGAACGCGCCAGCCGGCCGCGGGACAGCGCGATCAACGCCTCGCATTCGTCGGGCATCAGCAGCCGCTGGAACAGCGCGATGCGGGGCGATTCCATGGCAAACAGCACCGGTATGTCGCGGCCGTCGCCGGCCGGCAGCGCATTGGGGGCGACGATGGCCGGGGTCGCGGTTCCCTGCGAGGTGCTCGTCGTCGCCTCCGTAGCGGTCCCGGCCTTCGCGGTCCGCGACCGCGATGGCGAATGTCCAGACCGCGCGCCGCCCGCCCCGGATGCGGCGAGCGCGGCCTGCACCGTGGCCCGCGCGAAGCCCGCATCGTAGCCGGACTGGCACATCGACCGCACCAGCGCTTCGGCACCGAATCCTTGCGCGATATGCCGGGACAGCCAGCGTTCGAGTTCGGGCGACGAGGTGGCGTAGCCGGTCTTGCCGGCCGCCGGATGCGAGCGGAAGGTCATGACGGATCGGACAGGCGGTTGGGTGGGGACGATGCCGGGGCGCCGAAGGATCGGGATGGCGCCGGCAGCAGGCGGGCAGCGGCATCGCCGGCACGAGCCGGGCCGATGGCGGCGGCCGCCAGCGCGCCATTGGGTTCGGCGGCGCTCGCCACCGTGGCCGCGGCCTCGGCCTGCTGCCAGCGCTTCCAGGCTGCCAGCACCGCGTTCGGATAGTCGGCGCGGCCACGGCTGCCGTTGTAGCGGCCCAGCGCGAGGAACAGGTCGCCGGACTCGCGGTCCAGGTAGTGGCGCAGGATGGTGCAGCCAAAGCGCAGATTGCTCTGCAGATGGAACAGCTTGCGCGCGTCGCCATCGCCAATGGTGCGCGCCCAGAACGGCATCACCTGCATCAGCCCGCGCGCGCCCGCCGTGCTGATCGCGTACTTGCGGAAGTTGCTCTCGACCTGGATCAGCCCCAGCACCAGCGCCGGTTCCAGTCCGGCACGCTTGGCCTCGTAGTAGACGGTCTCGACCAGCTCGGTGCGGATCAGCGGCTCGGGGATGCGCCGCTCGAGGCGGCGCGACATCTCGGCCACCCAGCGCAGATAGGCGTCGCGCTCGCCGGCGGAGACGAACACCGGCCGGGACGGACGCGCATCCGCGATCGCCGCGGCCAACGCGCCGCGCACGGCGTCGGCCAGTTGCTCTTCCCGCTGGGCACCGGCGTGCGCCGGCGGCGAGGCCAGCAGCAGCGCCAGCGCGGACAGCAGCGCCGCCGCCAGCATCGCCAGCCCCGAGGCGGGGCCGGGAAAACGCGCCGCGATGGCGGCGCATCGCGGCGGTAGCATGGGCTCAGTCGGCCAGCAGCTTGCGGACATGCCCGACGATGTCGGCCACCGCCACGCGGCTCGCCTCGGCGTCGCGCCGGCCCTGGTACTCGACCTGGCCTTCCTTCAGGCCACGGTCGCCCACCACCACGCGGTGCGGCACGCCGACCAGCTCCCAGTCGGCGAACATCACGCCGGGGCGCTCGCCACGGTCGTCCAGGATCGCGTCGACGCCGGCCGCCAGCAGCTCGGCATGGATGCGATCGGCCTCGGCCTTGACCGCTTCCGAACGGTCGTAGCCGACCGGGCACACCACCACCTCGAACGGCGCGATCGCGGCCGGCCAGATGATGCCGCGCTCGTCGAAGTTCTGCTCGATGGCCGCGCCCACGATGCGGGTCACGCCGATGCCGTAGCAGCCCATCTGCATCGGCTGGGTCTTGCCGTTTTCGTCCAGGAAGGTCGCATTCATCGCCGCCGAGTAGCGCGTGCCAAGCATGAACACGTGGCCGACCTCGATGCCGCGGCAGATCGCCAGCCGGCCCTTGCCGTCGGGCGAGGCATCGCCCTCGACCACGTTGCGCAGGTCCGCCACGAGCGGCTCGGGCAGGTCGCGGCCCCAGTTGACGCCGGTCAGGTGATAGTCGCGCTCGTTGGCGCCGCAGACGAAGTCGCTCATGTTGGCAACGGTGCGGTCGGCCACCACGCGGATCGGCGCCTTCGCCCCGATTGGGCCCAGATAGCCGGGCGGCGTGCCGAAGGTAGCGACGATCTCCGCCTCGGTGGCGAAGCGGAATTCGGCCAGGCCCGGCACCTTGGAAGCCTTGATCTCGTTCAGGTCGTGGTCGCCGCGCAGCAGCAGCAGCCAGATCTGCGCGGGCTCTCCTTGCGGGCCCTCGGTCGCCAGCACGATCGACTTGACGGTGCGCTCCAGCGGGATGCCCAGCAGCTCGGCGACGTCCTCGCACTTGGCCTTGCCCGGCGTGGGCGTGCGCGTCAGCGCCTCGCGCGCCGGCGCACGCTCGGCCAGCAGCGGCAGCGCCTCGGCGGCCTCCATATTGGCGGCGTAGTCCGACTCGGGGCAGTAGACGATGGCATCCTCGCCGGTGTCGGCGATCACGTGGAATTCGTGCGAGCCCGAGCCGCCGATCGCGCCGTTGTCGGCCGCCACCGCGCGGAATTCCAGGCCGAAGCGCTTGAAGATGCGGATATAGGCGTCGTACATCTGGCGGTACGAGACCTTCATCCCTTCCTCGTCGCGATCGAAGGAATAGGCGTCCTTCATCGTGAATTCGCGCCCGCGCATGATGCCGAAGCGCGGCCGGCGCTCGTCGCGGAACTTGGTCTGGATCTGGTACAGGTTCAGCGGCAGCTGCTTGTAGCTGCGGATCTCGGTGCGGACGATGTCGGTGACGACCTCCTCCGAGGTCGGCTGCAGCACGAAGTCGCGCTCATGGCGGTCCTTCAGGCGCAGCAGCTCCGGGCCCATCTTGTCCCAGCGCCCGGTCTCCTGCCACAGCTCGGCCGGCTGCACGAACGGCATCAGCAGTTCGACGGCGCCGGCGCGGTTCATCTCCTCACGGACGATCTGCTCGATCTTGCGGATCACGCGCAGGCCGGTTGGCATAT
>JAPSLP010000077.1 GCA_031180665.1 Cupriavidus sp.
GAAGTACATCGACCAGTCCCAGGTTGCGGCGCAGCTCGAGCAGGTGCGCCAAGCGGTGAACGAATGTCCCGCGGGAACGCTGGTGCTGGTGCGAGCCGCCGCCGATGGGCAGGAACCGGCGGCGGCAACAGCTACGCCCCGATCAGGCTGCGCGCGATGATGCCCAGCTGCACCTCGGCGGCACCACCGAAGATCGTGTAAGCCCTGCTGTTCAGAGACTCGGGCAGCAGGGTGCCTGCGATCTCGCAGCCGGCCCCGGCGCCGCAGGGAGAGCTCGCGCCCGCATTTGCTCGCGACACGCCGCGAGCTCGGGGGTCGGCCGGAGATCCATCAAGCGGGCGCCTCGGCGCAAGATCGATCGGAAGACGGCAAGGTGCGGTCAGCAGCCGCATGCATCCCGGCCGACGTCTGGACCTCGGCCAGCTGCTGCGGGAAGAGCTGGGGCAGGCGTTCGGCGGCGGACCGGCCTGACAGGCCGCACCGGGATGGGCGTCGCTAGCCGACGCGGCCGAGCACCGTCGGCAATCCCGACGCCAGCATCATCACGCCGGACACCGTCAGCAGGGTCAGCACGATCGCACGGAAGCGCGCCTCGTCGATGCGGTGATAGACGCGGGCGCCGATCAGCGTGGGGATCAGCATCGCGGGCGCGACCACCGCGAACCTGGGCAGCATCTCGGCCGTGACATTGCCCGCGATCAGGTAGACCGCCATCGTCGCCATCAGGATGGTCAGGTTGAAGTTCTGGATGATGGCGCGCTGCCGGTCCTTCTGATAGCCGCGCAAGGTGCACCACAGCGTCGGCACGGTGCCGCTGAAGCCGCCGATCGCGCTCATCGCGCCGCCGATCAGGCCGGCACCGGCATCGCCGGTCCTGCCACCCCACCGCAGTGGCGGCAGCCGCCGCGCCATCAGCATGGCGGGGCACCACAGCACCAGAAAGGCACCGATCGCGGTCTTGAACGACGCCATGTCGAGATAGGGCAACAGCAGCATGCCGAGCGGAATGCCGGCCATCCCGCCGGCCAGGAAGGGCAGCAGCGCGGCGACATCGAAGCCGCGCCGCACGCGCACCGCGGCGATCACTTGGCCGGTCAGCGAGCCGAACACCGTCAGCACCGCCGCCATGCGCGGCTCCAGCGTCCATGCCCAGAGCGACATCGCCACCATGCCGAAGGCAAAGCCCGACAAGCCCTGCACGAATCCCGCGAGGGCGGCACCAAGGGCGATGATCAGATATTCCATCGGGCGGTCGGGAAAGCGGTCGGGTGGGCGCGGAAACAAGTCGGATGCGAAGCCCCGCGATCTTACCGGGGAATGCCGCCGCCCCGCGCGTCAAACCCTCGCCAACGCGCGCGCCAGGCGCCGTACGCCCTCTTCGATCTCCGCCACCGACGGCGTCGCGAACGACAGCCGCAGGGCCGGCGACGGCTGGCCAGTTGCCACGTGGAAGGCCTTGCCGGGGACGAACAGCACGTTTTCCTCGATCGCTTCGCGCAGCAGCTCGGCCGAGTCGGTACCCTCGGGCAACGAGGCCCAGACGAACATGCCGCCACCGGGACGCACATAGTCGATGCGATCGCCGAGCTCGCGCTCGAGGGCCGACACCATGGCGTCGCGCTTGTCCCGGTAGACCTCGACGATGCGCGCGACCTGTCCGCGCAGATGGCCGGCGTCCAGATAGGCAGCCATGGCGCGCTGGATCCACGGCGGCGTGCACAGGTCCGAAGCCTGCTTGGCCAGCACTGCCCGCCGCACCACGTCGGGATGCGCGGCCATCCAGCCGATCCGCAGGCCGGGGGCCACGGTCTTCGACAGGCTGCCCAGGTAGATGACGCGGTCCCGCAGCGCGGGCTCGCCACCCGCCATCGCCAGCAGCGTGGCCGGCGGCGCATCGTCGAACGCAAGGCAGCCGTAGGGATCGTCCTCGATCACCAGCAACTCGTACTGCGCGGCGAGCCGCAGCACCGCCTCGCGCCGCCGCACCGACAAGGTCGCGCCAGTCGGATTGGCGAAGGTCGGCACCAGGTAGATCAGGCGCGGGCGCTCGGCCGGCGCGCAGTCGCGCAGGCATTGCTCCAGCGCGTCGGTATCGATGCCTTGCGCATCGGCCCGCACCGGCACCAGGCGGGCACCGGCCAGGCGCAGCGCCTGGATTGCGGCCGGATAGGTCGGCGCTTCGACGATTACTGGCACGCCGGGCTCGACAAAGGCGCGCACGAGGAAGTCGAAGCCCTGCTGCGAGCCCGAGGTGACCAGAATCCGTTCAGCGGGAGTCGGCGCACCGGCCTGCCCCATCTGCCGGCTCAGCGCCTCGCGCAGCGCCGGCACGCCTTCGGTGGCGCCATATTGCAGGCATTCGGCGGGATGGCTGGCCAGCGCCTCGGCCATGCACTGGCCGATCGCCGCGGTATCGAAGGTCGAGGCGGCGGGGTAGCCGCCGGCGAACGAGATCATGCCGGGGCGGGACAGGTACTGGAACAGCTCGCGGATCGGCGAGCCGACCGGCTGCTGGAAAGCCGAGGCAAAGGGGAACATGGGGGTGTCCTGGCTTGTCATTGGTCCTGGCTGGTCATTCGCCGTTGCCGAGCCACAGGCGGCTGAGCGTGCGGCGCGGATCGAGCCGCGACTGCATCGCGCCGATGTGGTCGAGCACGGCGTCCGCGGTGAAATCGCGATAGAAGCGTTCGTTGTACGGACCGATGCCGTGTTCCGCGCTGAAGCTGCCGCCGAAGCGTTCCACGGTCATCCGGTACAGCTGCGCACGGACCTCGCCGGCCACCGCCTCGTCGTAAGCCGGCGCGTCCTGCTGCGGCCACACCATGTTCAGGTGAACGCCGCCGTCGCCGAGATGGCCGAAGTCGTAGATCCGCAGCCACGGATAGCGCGCGGCGATCAGCGCGCGCGCCTCGGCGCGGAAGGCCGGGAAACGCGAGCGCGGCACCGACAGGTCCAGCGCGATGATCTTTCCTTCATGGCGGATCGACTCGGTGATCGAATGGCGCAGGCGCCAGAGCGCCTCCGGCTTGCCGACCACCGCGTTGCCGATCAGCGTACCGTAGTGGCGCTCCAGGAAGTCCATCAGCAGTGCTTCGAGATCGAGCCCGCCGGCGCGGCTGGGCATCGTCGACGACAGCTCGACCAGCATCGCGTAGTCGGCCCCTTCCATCTCGGCGAACGGGTCCTCGACATCGTCCAGGTGGCGCACCACGGCCTGCGCCGCTTCGCGCGAGATACCCTCGCACGACGACAGGAAATCGCCCAGCTCGGCGTTTAGCGCCAGCAGCAGCGCCTCGAGCTCGGCCACGCCGCTGGGCACGAGCAGCGCGGTGGCGGTCTGCGCCGGCAACGGATAGACCCGCAGCGTGGCCGCGGTGACCACGCCGAAGGCGCCGCCGGTGCCGACGAACAGCTGCTTGAAATCGAAGCCGACATTGTTCTTGCGCAGCGCCCGGTTCAGGTCGAGCAGTTCGCCGGCCGGCTCGGCCAGCACCGCCTCGACGCCCAACAGGTTCTGCCGGACGTCGCCGTACTTGAGCAGCCGCGCGCCGCCGGTGTTGGCGGCGATCATGCCGCCGATGGTCGGGTCGGCGCCCAGGTCCACCGGGAAGAACAGGCCGTCCTGCGCAAGCCGGGTATTGAGCTCGCTGAGCAGCACGCCGGCGCCGACCGTTACCGACTGGTTCAGCGGGTCGACCGCGATGGCGCCCTTCAGGCGCGCCGTGCTCAACACGATCTGCTCGCCGCCGGCATCGGGCGTCGACGCACCGACCAGGCCGGTGTTGGCGCCCTGCGTGACCAGCCGCACGCCGAAGCGCTGCGCGGCGGCCACCACGACCTGCACCTGCTCGCGCGTGGCCGGGCGCACCACCGCCGCGGCCGTGCCGGCGCCGTAGCGCGCGCCGGTTTCGTAGCCGGCGCGGTCGGCGGCATCGGTCAGCACGTCGAGGTCCGGATGGGCCTGCCCCAGATACCCGATCAGCTCCTTGCTGGACGACATCTGTGCCGCCTCAGACCGCGGCCGCAGTCATCTTGAAGATGCCCTGCGCGTTGGAGGCATCGAAGCCCAGGTCCAGCTTGTTCTGACTGCCGCCATCGACATAGCGATCGCGCGTGATGAATTCGTAGAACGAGCCCGGCACCTCGCGCATCGCGATCTGCCCTGCGGCGCCGATGAACTCGCGCATCACCGGATCGGCGCGGAACGCGGTCTGCTTGACGCGGCCGCTGCCCGACACCTCGACCTTCTCCTTGATCGGACGGCCCAGCGCACGTTGTTGGTCGCTCAGCGCGAACACGTCTTCGACGCGGTCGGTCGCATGGTTGAAGGCATTGCCCTCGGTGGCGATCCACGCCATCTCCGCCGATTCCTGCAGGATGCGCTGGTAGTCCTCCAGGCGCGGCGTGTCGTGATGGCGCTCGAAGCAGGCGGTCAGGTTGCGGATGACGTGAACGGCCTCGTCCAAAGGCAGCGCGCGGTCGCGATCGAGCTTCCACAGCAGCGCCACCGTGTCCGGGCGCAGCGGATCGACCGAGGTCGAGACCACGCGGGTGACCGCGGCCTGCAGCTCGGCACTGAAGCGCTCGGGGTGGAATTCGCTGACGAAGAACTGCGCGATGCCGTCCGGCGCGTCCTCGTGCGCATACGAGCGGCCGGTCATGCCGATGCGGTCGAGCGGATAGGTGCCGTTCAGGCGATAGCCCAGCGGCCGCAGGAAGCGCGTGAAGGCGGCCTCGCCCGGGGGCAGCTGGCCATTGGCCTGCCATGCCACCGTGCGCAGCGCGCCATGGTCGAAATTGACCTTGCCGCCGGCGGCGGCGACATCCTCGGTGTACTCGCGGCCGGTCGGCACGCGCGTCAGGATGCCGTCGAACAGCACCACGTTCAGCGCATGGGCGATTTCGGCGCGGCTGGGCTGGCCTGCGGCACCGCCGGGCAGGCCCGCGGGCGTTTCGATCAGCGACAGCAGCTTGGCGGCCTTGGTCGCGCCCACGCAGGCGGACACCAGAGAGAGGATGTGGTCGGACATGGAGACTCTGAAGACGATGACTTTGGGAAAACGGATCGCGGGCACGGCACTGCCGGCCCGGCGAAAAGAACGACGGCCCGCCATGCGGGCCGCCGCAGACGGAAACATCAATCGATGGTCGCGCCGGACTGCCTGACGACCTCGCCCCACTTCTCGCGGTCGCGCTTGACCAGCTCGGCGAACTGGGTGGGCGTGTTGAAGGCGGGCTCGGCGCCGATATTGCGCATGCGGCCGAGGATCTTGGCGTCGTTCAGCGCGACCGCCAGGTCCTTGCTGATCTTCTCGGCCACCGCCGGCGACAGCCCCTTCGGCGCGAACAGGCCGAACCACGGCGTCGCATCGAAGCCCGGCACCGGACCGGCAGCGGCCACCGTCGGCACGTCCTGCAGCGCAGGCGAGCGCTGCGCCGAGGTCACCGCCAACGGCCGCAGCTTGCCGCCGCGAATGAATTCAAGCGAGGCGGGCAGGTTGTCGAACATCACGTCGACGTTGCCGGCCATCATGTCGGAGATCGCCGGGCTGCTGCCCTTGTAGGGCACGTGGCTCATCTCGGTGTGGGTCATGCGCTGGAACAGCTCGCCGGCCAGATGGGTCGAGGTGCCGTTGCCGGCCGAGGCCATGTTGACCTTCTTCGGATTGGCCTTCACGTAGGCAACGAAATCGGGCACCGACATCACCTTGGAGCGCTCCGCGAACGACGGCGACATCACCAGCACGTTCGGCACGCGGGCGACCAGCGACACCGGCGTGAAATCGGCGACGTCGTAGGCCAGCTTGCGGTACAGCGTCGGATTGATGGCGAACTCGCCGACCGAGCCCATCAGCAGCGTATAGCCATCGGACGGCGCCTTCGCCGCCAGGCTGGTGCCGACGATGCCACCGGCACCGGGACGGTTGTCGACGATGACCGGTTGACCCCACACCTTGGACAATTGATCGCCGATCAGCCGGGTTACCATATCGGTCGTCCCGCCCGGCGGGTACGGCACGACGATGCGGACCGCCTTGTTCGGAAAGTCCTGCGCCTGCGCCACGCCTGCGGTCATCGGCACGGCCAGCGCCACTGCCGCGATGGCGGCAAGAATGCGGGATGGGTTCATCGGTGTCATGCGGTCTCCTCCGGGGGCTCTTGCTGTGTCGGTATGTGCTACGGCGCCAATTCTTTCTCATCGCCGGACCGTGCTCAAGCGAGAAATTTGCCGGGGTTGATGAGAAAAACGCATCAACTTCCCACCCCACGCTCCACACATCGCGCCAATGGCATTTCGCGTCCCCAGCCTGTCCAGTCTTCGCGCCTTCGAGGCCGCCGCCTCGCATCTGAACCTGCGCCGCGCGGCGGCCGATCTCTATGTCACCGAGAGCGCGGTATCGCGGCAGATCGCCACGCTGGAAAGCCAGCTCGGCGTGCAGCTGTTCCATCGCGTCAACCAGCGCCTGACGCTGACGCCGGCCGGCACGCTGTACAGCCGGCAGGTTCGCGAAACGCTGCGCAAGCTGCAGCGCGATACGCTGGACATCATGGCGCACGAGGGCAGCGGCGGCATCGTCGAGCTGGCCTGCCTGCCGACGCTGGCGGTCGAATGGCTGATCCCGCGGCTGCCCGACTTCTACGCGCGCCATCCGCAGGTGGTACTGAACCTGACCGCGCGCTCGGACGTGTTCCTGTTCGACGGCACCGATTTCGACGCCGCCATTCACTTCGGCGAGCCCCACTATCCGGGCGCGCGCGCCGATCCGCTGTTTCCCGAGGAATCGGTGCCGGTCTGCCATCCCGACTACTTCGGCGGCCGCAAGCGCATCCGCCCGGCCGATATCGCCGGGGCGGAACTGCTGCATCTGTCGACGCGCCAGTTCGAGTGGGAACAATGGATGCGCCTCGCGGGCGTCGAGGACGTCAATGCGATGCGCGGCACGCGCTACGACCATCACAGCATGGTGATCGCCGCCGCCCGCGCCAAGCTCGGGATCGGACTGGTGCCCCGCTTCCTGGTGGAGCGTTATCTGGACGAAGGTGAGCTGGTGATGCCGGTGCCGCTGGCGATGCCGTCATCGGGCGGGTACTACCTGGTCTATCCCGAAATGCAGCCGGTCAGCGACGCGATGTCGCGGGTGCGCGAGTGGCTGCTTGAGTCGGCTTCGGAGTTCGTGCAGGCGACGCAGGCGCGGGCATGACATATGGTCGTTCCCGCGAAAGCGGGAACCCAGCGTCTTCGCAGGCCGCCGGAGCCTGCGCGTTCGCGGGAACGACGGGCGGTGTCAGTCCAGAAAATCGCAGTTCTTCTCGACGTAGTCGGCCAGGTCCAGCGAGTGCTGCCGCACCAGCCGTTCGGCCAGTTCGGTATCGCGCTTCTCCAGCGCCTCGATGATGCGCAGATGGTCGACGATCGAGCGCGCGGCGCGGTCGCTCTGCGAGATCGTCATCTTCCGGATCGCACGGACGTGGATGAAGATGTTCTTGATCGTGTCCATGATGATCTGCGACTTCGACAGCTGCACGATCGCCTGATGGAACGCGATATTGGCGTCCGAATATTCCTCGATATGCTCGGCCGGCGTGGTGTCGCGGAAGTTGTCGAACATATGCCGCAGCCGCGAGATTTCCTCGTCGGTCGCATGCAGCGTCGCCAGGCGCGCAGCCATGCTTTCCAGCGCGGCCCACATCTGGATCATCTCGACGATCTCGCGCTTGGTCTTGCGCATGATGTAGATGCCCCGGCGCGGCACCGTGCGCAGGAAGCCCTCCTGCTCGAGCAGCGTCATCGCCTCGCGGATCGGCGTGCGGCTGACGCCCAGCGCCTCGCTCAGGACCCGCTCGTCCAGCCGGATCTCTTCGCGCGACTGGTAGATGTCGGCGTCGGCGATCGCCTGCCGCAGCATCGCATAGGCCTGGTCGCGCAGGCTCGCGCCGGCATTGATCGGCTGCAGGGACAGCGCCAGGCCCGGGGGAGGCGCTTCTGAGGCGGTGGCGGAAGACATCTCGGCTTGACGTGGCACGGACATGGGATCGCTCTTTCGATTTTTGTATATGGTATATCAGAACGCGTGCACCGCCACTTCGATCTGGCGGCATCGTCCCGGCGTGGCGGCGGCGCAACCGACCCGCCGCGCCGCGCCGGCCATGGCCTGCGCCATGACCGGCCCCGCCGCTGCCCTCACGCCGCCTGTGCCATCCGCTCGCGCTGCTTGATCAGCGACAGCACCGCGTCGATCATCGGCGTCGGCTGGCCGACCAGCCGGCCCATCTCCTGCACCACCGTCAGCAGCGGGTCGATCTCCATCGCCCTGCCCGCCTCCAGATCCTGCAGCATCGAGGTCTTGTGCGCGCCCACGGCGCCCGCGCCGTCGA
>JAPSLP010000035.1 GCA_031180665.1 Cupriavidus sp.
CTGATCAACGACACGCTGTATCCGGCGGTGGCCCGCCATCTGTACGGCTCGACGCCGGAGCCGGCGCCGCACGACCGCATCGACGGGCTCGAGCACTTCGACAAGGTCATCAACGTCGACCAGAGCCCGATCGGGCGCACGCCGCGTTCCAATCCGGCCACCTATACGGGCCTGTTCACGCCGATCCGCGAGCTGTTCGCCGGTGTGCCGTCGGCCAAGGAGCGCGGCTACGATCCGGGCCGCTTCTCGTTCAACGTCAAGGGCGGGCGCTGCGAGGCCTGCCAGGGCGACGGCGTGCTCAAGGTCGAGATGCACTTCCTGCCCGATGTCTACGTGCCCTGCGACGTCTGCCACGGCAAGCGCTACAACCGCGAGACGCTGGAGGTGCTGTACAAGGGCAAGAACATCTCGGAGGTGCTGGAGCTGACGGTCGAGCAGGCGTACGAGTTCTTCAGCGCGGTGCCGGTGGTCCGGCGCAAGCTGCAGACGCTGCTCGACGTGGGGCTGGGTTATATCCGCCTGGGCCAGGCGGCGACCACGCTGTCGGGCGGCGAGGCGCAGCGCGTCAAGCTGTCGCTGGAGCTGTCCAAGCGCGATACCGGCCGCACCCTGTACATCCTCGACGAGCCGACCACGGGCCTGCACTTCCACGATATTGCGCTGCTGCTCAAGGTCATCCACAAGCTGCGCGACCAGGGCAACACCGTGGTCATCATCGAACACAACCTCGATGTGATCAAGACCGCGGACTGGGTGCTGGACCTCGGCCCCGAGGGCGGTGCCGGCGGCGGGCAGATCATCGCGCGCGGCACGCCCGAGGACATCGCCGCCAGCAAGGCCAGCTTCACCGGCAAGTACCTGGCGCCGCTGCTGAAGCGGGCCGGGGAACAGGTCCCGGCGCAGGCCCCGGCGCGGGTCAGGCGCCGCTGACGCGCGGCGGCGCCCTGCCCTCGTCGGCGTGCACCCGTGGGGTGCGCGCCGGGGCAGGCGTGCCGCCGCCGGCGGCTGCGGGCACAGCGACGGCCTCGCCCTGCGGCTGGCCGTCCTCTTCGCGCAGGCGGCTGCGATCGAGCGCCCCGGCCTCTTCCAGCACCGGATAGGCGGTCGCGCAGAACAGCGAGTTCAGGCGCTTCAGATCGCTGATCACGTCCAGGTGCAGCGAGCTGGTGTCGATGCTCTCGATGGTCTGCGTGGCGACGCGGCGCAGGTGGGTATGCGAATACTTGCGCTCCAGCTCGCGGAAGGTGGCCTTCTCCCGCATCAGCTGCCGCGCGCTCTTCAGGTCGCCGTTCAGGAACACCGACAGCCCAAGCCGCAGATTGCTGATCAGCCGGGCATGCATCTCGGTGATTTCCTGCATGCCGGCCTCGGAGAACACCAGGTTATGCGCGATCTTCTTGTCGCGGGCATCGAGCAGGATCCGCTCGATGATGTCCGCCGCATGCTCGAGGTTGATATTGAGCGAGATGATCTCGGTCCAGCGCCGGCCGTCGCGCTCGTCGAGCGCCTCGACGCTGATGCGCGTCAGGTACAGCTTGATCGCGGTATAGAGATCGTCGATCTCGTCGTCGATGCGGCAGGTGGCGGCGGCGAGCTTGGCGTCGTTGGTCCGCAGCACGCGCAGCATGTTGTCGAGCATCTGTTCGACGCGATCGCCGATGCGCAGCACTTCGCGTGCGGCATTGGCCAGCGCCAGCGTCGGCGTCGACAGCGCGGCCGGATCGAGATGGCGCGGCGTGACCTGGCTCTCGCCCGTGTTGCGGCCTGGCAGCACCGCTTCGCACAGCCGCGCCATCGGCGCGGTCAGCCCGATCAGCGCGACCGCCAGCACCACGTTGAACAGCAGATGGAAATTGACGATCAGCCGCTGCGGGTCCGCATCGAGCGCGCGCAGCAGCGTCTGCGCCTCGTCCAGCAGCGGCAGCGCGACCACGCAGCCGATCAGGCGCGACAGCAGATTGCCCAGCGTCACGCGCTTGCCCGGCTGGTTGTTGCCGGAGGTGGTCAGGAACGCGGAGATGCCCGAGCCCAGGTTGGCGCCGAGCACCAGCGCCAGCGCGACGGGGAGCGACACCACGCCGGCCGCGGCCAGCGCGCCGCAGAACAGCACCACCGCCAAGCTCGAATAGCAGAGCACGGTCAGGAAGGCGCCGACCAGCATGTCGAGCGCGGTGTCGCCGGTCAGGCTGGCGAACAGCACCTTGACGCCGGCGGCTTCGACCACCGGGCGGGTCGCATTGGCGATCAGCTCCAGCGCCAGCGTGATCAGCCCCAGGCCGATCAGCACGCGGCCAACGTGGCCGGGCCTGCTGCCCTTCCAGCTCAGATGCGCGATCACGCCGACGAAGATCAGCAGCGGCGACAGCCACGACAGGTCCAGCGAGAACACCTGCACCATCAGCGCGGTGCCGACGTTGGCGCCGAGCATGATGGCCAGCGCGGGGGCGACCGCGATCAAGCCCTGGCTGACGAAGGAACTGACGATGACGGCGGTCGCATTGCTGCTTTGCACCAGGCCGGTCACGCCCAGGCCGGCGGCGAAAGCGGTGAAGCGATTGGCAACGCTGGCCGAGAGCACGTGGCGCAGATTCGCGCCGTAGACGCGCAGAATGCCGACCTTGACGATATTCGTGCCCCAGACCAGCAGCGCGACCCCGGAGAGCAGATGAAGCAGAACGCCCATGGTGTGGCACCCATTGCGGCCGGTGCGGCGGTCAGAGGCAGGGGCCGCCCAGCCCTTGTTGTGAATGAACGGCCATTATGCGCCCGGGCTGCCGGCGAGGGCAACGCGCGGCGCCCACGTTGGTGCGGTTTGCTACGCTTCGCATCGAGGCGGCTTTTCGGCTTGGCGCGTACGTCTGCGGTGGGCCGCAGTGGCCAGGCAACGCGCGCGCGATGCCAAGGCCGTTCAGTGGCCCTCGAATCGGCACACCGTGAACAGCGGCAGGCCGCTGCCGAGCAGATGGCGCGAGCCGCCGAGCTCCGGCAGGTCCACGATCGCGGCGCCCTCCACCACGGTCGCGCCGAGCCGCTCCAGCAACCGGCGGCCGGCCATCATGGTGCCGCCGGTCGCGATCAGGTCGTCGACCAGCAGCACGCGGTCGCCCGGCTTGCAGGCATCGGCGTGGATCTCGACGGTGGCGCTGCCGTATTCGAGCTCGTATTCCTCGGCCACCGTCTGGAACGGCAGCTTGCCCTTCTTGCGGATCGGCACGAAGCCCAGGTTCAGCTCGTAGGCGACGATCGCGCCGAGGATGAAGCCGCGCGCATCGATGCCGGCCACCAGGTCGAGGCCGGCGTCCATGTAGCGGTGCACGAATACGTCGATCAGCCCGCGCAGCGTCTTCGGGTCCTGCAGCAGCGGCGTGATGTCGCGGAACATCACGCCGGGTTGCGGCCAGTCGGGCACGGTGCGGATGCGGTCGCGCAGATAGGTGGTGATGTCGCCCAGGGGCGGGGACTGGATGGTCGGAGCGGTCATGGTCTGAAACGGCGGATGAAGGGATGGCTGAAGCGCCAGCCATCCAGGATAACGGCTTCGCTCGCTCCTACCCTCTCCGGCAGGCGAAGGGGAATCGGTTTGCGTCCGTAGAGAGCTTGTGCTGCCTGTTTTCTCCCCTCTCCCGCTGGCGGGAGAGGGGCCGGGGAGCGGGAGAGTGCTCCGTCAGCGCTCGGTGATTCGCTGCTCGGCCGCCTCGAGCGCCTCGGGCGTGCCGCGCAGCACCAGGATGTCGCCAGGCTCGAGCACCGTATCGGGCTGCGGATCGAAGGCGCGGATGCCGCGCCGCCGCACGGCGGTGACCTCGACGCCGATGTGCTCGAGCCCCAGCGTGCCCAGGCGCCGCCCGACTGCGGTGGCGTCCGGCCCCAGCGACAACGAATGCAGCCGCACCGAGTCGCGCTCGATCATGTCTTCCTCGTCGTCGCGGCCGTGAAAGTAACCGCGCAGCAGGCTGTAGCGCGCATCGCGCGCCTGCTGCACGCCCCGCACCACGCGCCGCATCGGCACGCCGAGCAGCACCAGCGCATGCGAGGCCAGCATCAGGCTGCCCTCGATGATTTCGGGCACGACCTCGGTCGCGCCGGCGCGCTGCAGCACTTCCAGTTCCGAATCGTCGACCGTGCGCACGATCACCGGCAGGGCCGGCTCGAGCTCGTGCACATGGTGCAGGACCTTCAGCGCCGACGGCGTGTTGGCATAGGTGATGATCAACGCCGCGGCGCGATGGATGCCCGCGGCGATCAGCGCCTCGCGCCGCCCCGCGTCGCCGTAGACGACCGTATCGCCGGCCGCGGCGGCCTCCCGCACGCGGTCCGGGTCCAGGTCCAGTGCGACATAGCCGATGCCCTCGCGCTCGAGCATGCGCGCCAGGTTCTGGCCGCTGCGGCCATAGCCGCAGATGATCGCGTGCTTCTCGGTCTGCAGGCTCTGCGCGGCGATGCGCGTCATGTTCAGCGACTGCAGCAGCCATTCGTTGGCGGCAAAGCGCATCGCGATCGCGTCGCTGTACTGGATCAGGAACGGGGCCACCAGCATCGACAGCAGCATCGACGCGAGGATCACCTGCGTCAGCACCGGATCGACCAGCCCCAGCCCATCGATCTGGTTCAGCAGTACGAAGCCGAATTCGCCGGCCTGCGCCAGCCCCAGCCCGGTGCGGATCGCCACGCCGGGACGCGAGCCGAACAGCCGCGCCAGGCCCGCGATCAGCAGCAGCTTGAACAGCACCGGCACGATCAGCAGCGTCAGCACCAGCCACAGGTTCTCGATCACCACGCGCACATTGAGCAGCATGCCGATGGTGACGAAGAACAGGCCGAGCAGCACGTCGCGGAACGGCTTGATGTCCTCCTCGACCTGATGCCGGTACGGCGTTTCCGCGATCAGCATGCCGGCCATGAAGGCGCCCAGGGCCATCGACAGGCCCAGCCGCTCGGTGAGCGCCGCCATGCCCAGCGTGACCAGCAGCAGGTTCAGCATGAACAATTCCTGCGAGCGGCGCGCGGCCACCACATGGAACCAGCGGCTGACCACTTCCTTGCCGAGCACGAAGATCAGCGTCAACGCCACCACGATCTTGACGATGGCCAGGGTCAGCGCCATCGGCAGCTCGCTCGGGTCGCGCGAGAGCGCGGGGATCACGATCAGCAGCGGCACCACCGCCAGATCCTGGAACAGCAGCACGCTGAAGATGTTGCGGCCGTGCTCGGTCTCCAGCTCCAGCCGTTCGGACAGCATCTTCGAGACGATTGCAGTCGACGACATCGCCAGCGCGCCGCCCAGCGCGATCGAGGCCTGCCAGGTCAGGTCGAATACCGCACTGAACAGCCAGCCGACCGGCGCCACCGCCAGCATGGTCAGCACCACCTGGCTGCCGCCGAGGCCGAACACCAGCCGGCGCATCGAGCGCAGCTTGGCCAGATTGAACTCCAGCCCGATCGAGAACATCAAAAAGACCACGCCGAACTCGGCAAGGTACTTGGTCTGGCCGGAATCGCTGGCCAATCCCATCGCGTGGGGTCCGATCAGGATGCCGACCGCCAGATAGCCGAGCATCGGCGGCAGCTGCAACATGCGGAAAGCAACCACGCCGAGCACGGCGGCGGCCAGCAGCACAAGGGTCAAGTCCAACGGAGAATGCATTCGGGCGGGCCGGTGGTGGTGCGAACGGTGGTGCGAGCGGTGGTGCGAACGGTGGTGCGAACGGTGGTGCGAACGGTGGTGCGAACGGTGGTGCGAGCGGTGGTGTGGATGGCCGCACTGCAGCGCAGCGCTTGCGCGGCCAGTCATGCAAGCGGTGGACCAGGGACGGGCTGACCGGCCCGGCACTATTTCGCCGGGAGCGGCCGGCCGGCGCAGAGGAACCCGGACGCAACGGCGGACGCCGCGCCGGACGCGCCGCGACCGGCCCGGGCGTCATCGCATTCATTGGTATACTTCGTCGCCATGATAGCCAATTTCAATGCGGAAAGAGCACTCGAGCTCGCACGCCATACCCTGCAGATCGAAGCCGATGCGGTCGCCGCGTTGTCGACGCGGCTGACGCCGGACTTTGCGCGGGCGGTGCAGCTCGTGCTGGAGTGCTCCGGCCGCGTGGTGGTGTCCGGCATCGGCAAGTCCGGCCATATCGGCCGCAAGGTCGCGGCCACGCTGGCCTCGACCGGGACGCCAGCCTTCTTCGTCCATCCTGCCGAGGCCTCGCATGGCGACCTGGGCATGGTCACGCGCGACGACGTGCTGATCGCCTTCTCCAATTCGGGCGAGACCTCCGAGCTGCTGTCGATCGTGCCGATCGTCAAGCGCATCGGCGCCAAGCTGATCTCGGTGACCGGCAATGTCGAGTCGAATCTGGCGCAGCTGGCCGACGCGCACCTGGACGCCCGCGTCGAGAAGGAAGCCTGCCCGCTGAATCTCGCCCCGACCGCCAGCACCACGGCGGCGCTGGCGCTGGGCGATGCGCTCGCGGTGGCGGTGCTCGATGCCCGGGGCTTCGGCGAAGAGGACTTCGCCCGCTCGCACCCCGGCGGTGCCCTGGGCCGCAAGCTGCTGACCCATGTGCGCGACGTGATGCGCACCGGCAATGCGGTGCCCGAGGTCCGCGAGAGCACGCCGCTGGCGCAGGCCCTGATGGAAATCACCCGCAAGGGCATGGCCATGACCGCGATCGTCGATGCCGATGGCCGCGCGATCGGCGTCTTCACCGACGGCGACCTGCGCCGGCTGCTGGAAACGCCGCGCGACTGGAAGACCGTGCCGATCGGCGAGGTCATGCATGCCAACCCCTTCACCGTCGGGCCGGACCAGCTCGCGGTCGAGGCGGTGCAAGTCATGGAAGCGAACCGCATCAACCAGTTGCTGGTGGTCGACGCCGACCACCGCCTGGTCGGCGCGCTGCACATCCATGACCTGACCCGCGCCAAGGTCATCTGAAGCACGCCATGCGGGATCTGTTCCCTTCCCTGTCCCGGCTCGCGCTGCGGCTGATGCCGCTGCTGCTGATGGCACTGGTCGCCGGCAGTACCTTCTGGCTGGTGCAGGTCAATACGCCGCGCGAGGTCAGCGATACCGAACGCCAGAAGCGCCACGTGCCCGATTACTGGATGGAGCGCTTCACCGCCACCGAACTGGCCGAGGACGGCAGCACCAAGATGCGCTTCACCGGCGAGCGGATGATCCATTACGAGGACGACCAGACCTACGAGGTCACGCGCCCGGCGATGCGGGCCTACGAACCGGACCGGCCGCCGGTGACGGGCACCGCCGACCTGGGCAAGATGAACGCCGACGCCAGCGTGATCGACCTGTTCGGCAACGCCCATATCGTTCGCGTGCAGGGCGCCGATCCATCGCAGGACCCGCAGATGAGCGCGACCTCGAGCTACTTCCAGATCCTGATCAACGACGACATCGTCAAGACCGACAAGCCGGTCAAGCTGACCCGCGGCCCGTCGGTGATGACCGCCAACGGCCTGGTCTTCAACAATGTCACGCGCGAGGTCAATCTGCTCGGCAATGTGCGCGGCACCATCGTGATGGCGCCGCGCGGTGGCAGCGCGAAACCATGACGCATCGCGCCCACGCGCCAGGCGCGCACCATTCGAACGATCCTCGCACCGGTCCGGGCCGCTCGCCCCATCGGGACGATTCCCGGACAACGCCAATCAACGCCATCGTGGCCAACATGACCCTGACCCTGACGACCTGGACCCGCCGCCGCGCCACCGCCGTGCTGCTCGCCTTCGCCGCCGGCATGACGCTCGCCCTGCCGGCGCTCGCCGAACGCGCCGACCGCGACAAGCCGCTGGTGCTCGAGGCCGACAACGCCAGCTACGACGACGTCAAGCAGATCTATACGCTGACCGGCAACGTGGTGCTGACCAAGGGCACCATGGTGCTGAAGTCCGATGCCGCCGAGGTGCGCACCGATCCCGAGGGCTACCAGTACGCGGTGGCCACCTCCAAGGGCGGCAAGCAGGCCTACATCCGGCAGAAGCGGGACAACGTCGACGAATACATCGACGGCTGGGGCGACCGCATCGAATACGACGGCAAGCAGGAAGTGGCCAAGCTGATCGGCAATGCCCGCATGGCCCGTCTGGCGGGCGCCAAGGTGGTGGACGAAATCCGCGGCGCGGTGCTGACCTACGACAGCCGCAACGAGTTCTACACCGCCGCGGGCGGCAGCGGCAACGCGGCGCCGGCCAACCCGTCCGGCCGCGTGCGCGCCGTGCTGTCGCCGCGCCAGAGCCAGGGGACCGGCGGCAGTGGTGCCGGCGTGGACCTGAAGGGCTCGCCGTCCGCCAAACCCTGACCGCGTCCCGCTCCGCACGCCCCCCCCGCATTACGCAGTATCAAAGGATTGCCCACATGTCCGTTGCCGACACCGCTACCGCAACCGCTCCTGCCGCCAACGCCAATACCGCAGCCGGCGCGGGCGCCGGTGCGATGCCCGCCACCAGCAATCTGGTGGTGCGCCATCTGAAGAAGCGCTACGGCTCGCGTACCGTGGTCAAGGACGTGTCGCTGGACGTCAAGAGCGGCGAAGTGGTCGGCCTGCTCGGCCCCAACGGCGCGGGCAAGACCACCTCGTTCTACATGATCGTGGGCCTGGTCGCGCTCGACGAAGGCGACATCGTGCTCGATGGCCAGCACATCAGCGGACTGCCGATCCACGAGCGCGCGCGCATGGGCCTGTCGTACCTGCCGCAGGAAGCGTCGGTGTTTCGCAAGCTCAATGTCGAGCAGAACATCCGCGCAGTGCTGGAATTGCAGCGCGACAACGGCAAGGCGCTGTCCGGTGCCGAGATCGAGCGGCGGCTCGACAGCCTGCTCGACGACCTGCAGATCGCCCACCTGCGCAACAACCCCGCGCTGTCGCTCTCCGGCGGCGAGCGCCGCCGCGTCGAGATCGCCCGGGCGCTGGCCTCGGCGCCGCGCTTCATCCTGCTCGACGAACCGTTCGCCGGCGTCGATCCGATCGCGGTCGGTGAAATCCAGCGCATCGTCAGCTTCCTGAAGGAACGCAATATCGGCGTGCTGATCACCGACCACAACGTGCGCGAGACGCTGGGCATCTGCGACCACGCCTACATCATCAGCGAAGGCGCGGTGCTGGCGGCGGGCGAGCCCAGGGAAATCATCGCCAACGAATCGGTGCGGCGCGTTTATCTGGGCGAAAACTTCCGGATGTAACGGCGGCTTGACACGCGGCTGCGCTGCTGTGGAGCGCAGCCGTCCTCGTTCGTCCGCAGCGATGCGCCGGTCATCCACTGGTGATCCATCAGGCAATCGCTTCTGACCACGCAATCGAAACTTCCGATAGCAAATTCCGTTCCATCGCGGCCGAAGTTGCGCATAAAATAGGCCGCATGAAACCGTCGCTACAGCTACGCCTCTCCCAGCATCTGGCCCTGACGCCACAGCTGCAGCAGTCGATCCGGCTGTTGCAGCTCTCCACGCTGGAACTGCAACAGGAAGTCGAGCAGGCGCTGACCGAGAATCCTCTGCTCGAACGCGAAAACGACTGGATCGAAAGCCCGCTGCGGGTCGCCGCCGACGGGTCGGTCAATGTGCAGACCACCCCCTCGACCCCGTCTGCCGAGCCCACGGCCCCCACGGACTCGCGCGCGGATGGCGCCGCCACCGCCGACGACGGCTATGCCGACGGCGCGGGCGACGATTATGGCGGCGACTGGAGCCTGGACGACTTCGCCCGCCGTCCACAAAGCGACGAGGACGAGAAAACGCCGCTGCAATTGCGCGATGCCGAGCCGACCCTGCGCGAATATCTGATGGAGCAATTGGCGCCGCTGAAAATTTCAATGCGCGACAAGGGCCTGGCGATTTTCCTGATCGAATCGCTCGACGATGACGGCTATTTGAGCGCCTCGCTCGAGGAAATCCTCACCGAATTGCCGGAAGAGCTCGAATTCGAGCCAGAGGAAGTGCACGCCATGCTCACGCTGCTGCAAAGCTTCGACCCGCCCGGGGTCGGTGCACGCAATGCAGCCGAATGCCTGTCGCTGCAGTTGCGCCGCATCGAGCATCCGCAGCGCGACCTGGCGATGACCATCGTGCGCCACCACCTCGAACTGCTGGCCGCACGCGACTACACGCGCCTGAAGAAGGCGCTGCAGGTCGACGACATGCAGCTGAAGGCCGCGCACGAACTGATCCGCTCGCTTGCGCCGTATCCCGGCCATGCCTACAGCCGCCCCGAAGCCGACTTCGTGGTGCCCGATGTGTTCGTGCGCAAGAGCGGCCATAACTGGATCGCCCAACTCAATCCCGATGTGATGCCGAGGCTGCGCATCAACGATATGTACGCGCAAATCTTGCGCGGTGCAAAAGGCGATACCGGCGCAGCGGGATTGCAGCAGAAACTGCAGGAGGCACGCTGGCTCATCAAAAATATCCAGCAGCGTTTCGACACCATTTTGCGCGTCGCACAAGCGATCGTGGAGCGGCAGAAGAACTTCTTCACGCACGGTGAAATTGCGATGCGCCCCTTGGTTTTGAGGGAGATAGCCGATACACTGGGTCTACACGAGTCGACCATTTCTCGTGTGACGACCAATAAATACATGGCCACCCCGATGGGGACATTCGAGCTGAAATATTTCTTCGGCAGCCATGTATCGACCGAGACCGGCGGTGCCGCGTCTTCCACTGCAATCCGCGCGCTGATCAAGCAGCTGATAGGAGCCGAAGACCCCAGAAACCCGTTGTCCGACAGCCGGATTGCCGAACTGCTGGGGGAACAAGGCTTCGTCGTGGCGCGACGTACCGTCGCCAAATACCGTGAAGCCTTGAAGATCCCGGCCGTGAACCTTCGCAAGTCTTTGTAGCCGAGCCGCATCGCCTGCCTGGTGTGGCTCTTTCAGAAGGAGAAGCGCTATGAACTTCAAGATCAGTGGACACCACTTGGACATCACGCCTTCGCTGCGTGAGTACGTGGAAACGAAACTGGAGCGAATCCTCAGGCATTTCGATCAGGTTATTGACGTCAGCGTGCTGCTATCGGTCGACAATCAAAAGGAAAAGGATCGCCGTCAACGCGCGGAAATCAATGTGCATCTGAAGGGCAAGGACATCTTTGTCGAGGCACATCACGAAGACCTCTATGCGGCGATCGACATGCTGGTCGACAAGCTGGACCGGCAAGTCATCCGCTACAAGGACAAGGTGCAGAGCCACGACCGCGAATCGCTGAAGTACCACAGCCTAGCGGCCAGTCAGGCCCAGCAGTAGCTTGAAGATTCGGCGCGGCCAGAACGCCGGCCGGCCTTGAAGTGAGGAAAGAAGCCGTGCCAGGAGCACGGCTTTTTTGCGCCCGGCGCGCGGCGCCTCCCCGTTCAACCTATGGGATGAAACCGGAATGGGGTTCCGTCTGTCGGGCTTCCCGGTGTATGCTGTGCAATACATCTAGAGAATGCCCGCCCCGTTTCCTTGCGCAATGCCGCTCGGGGCGATCGGCATCGGACGGCAGGGAGCCCCCCTGCACTATAATGTGCCGCACGCTGATAGTCGGGAAGCGGCGGCAACGAACGCACCGCCCAGCAGCGGCAGCCCGGCCTATGCCGGCAAGTACGCATGGCGGCGCCAGTACCAGGAATTCCGCGCATTTTCAAATGAACCGTTTGGCCAAACTGCTGCCGCCCAGCAATATCTCGCTCGACGTCAGCGTCACCAGCAAGAAACGCGTGTTCGAACAGGCTGGACTGCTGTTCGAAAACAACCATGGCGTGGCGCGCGCCACGGTGACCGACAATCTGTTCGCCCGCGAATCGCTCGGCTCGACCGGCCTGGGCGCCGGCGTGGCCATCCCGCATGGCCGCATCAAGGGCCTGAAACAGCCGCTCGCCGCCTTTATGCGGCTGGCCGAACCGATCCCGTTCGAATCGCCCGACGGCAAGCCGGTTTCGCTGCTGATCTTCCTGCTGGTGCCGGAACAGGCCACGCAGCAGCACCTCGAAATCCTGTCGGAAATCGCTCAGCTATTGTCCGATCGCGATATGCGTGAAGGCCTCGCCGCTTTGCCGACGCCCGATGCGGTTCACCAGTTGCTGGTGCAATGGCATCCTTGACCGTCTCGGCGTAAGCGGCCGACAGCCGCGCCGATCGCATTCACCACCGCCCTAGCGCCCCGCCTCATCCCGCATGGAACTCACCGGCGTCACCTCCCAGTCGATCTTCGACGACAACGCAGCCGACCTCAAACTGTCCTGGGTGGCCGGCCTGGAGGGCGCCGATCGCGCCTTCGACCTCGACTTCGCACGCGAAGCGACTTCGGCGGCCGATCTGGTCGGCCACTTGAACCTGATCCACCCGAACCGGATCCAGGTGCTCGGCAAACCGGAAATCACGTACTACCAGCGGCTGGACGACGAAACGCGCAAGCGGCAGATGGGAGAGCTGATCCTGCTGGAGCCGCCGTTCCTGGTCGTGGCCGACGGCATGGAGCCGCCGCCGGACCTCGAATTGCGCTGCACACGCTCGTCCACGCCGCTGTTCACGACGCCGGTATCGTCGGCCGCGGTGATCGACCATCTGCGGCTCTATCTGTCGCGCATTTCCGCGCCGCGCGTCACCATGCATGGGGTGTTTCTGGACATCCTCGGCATGGGCGTGCTGATCATGGGCGAATCGGGCCTGGGCAAGAGCGAACTTGGCCTGGAGCTGATCTCGCGCGGACACGGGTTGGTCGCCGACGATGCGGTCGATTTCGTGCGTCTTGGCCCCGATTTTGTCGAGGGACGCTGCCCGCCGTTGCTGCAGAACCTGTTGGAAGTGCGCGGCCTTGGCCTGCTCGATATCAAGACGATCTTCGGCGAAACCGCGGTGCGCCGGAAGATGAAGCTCAAGCTGGTGGTTCAGCTGGTTCGCCGCAATGACGGCGAATTCGAACGTCTGCCGCTCGATTCCCAATATCTCGATGTGCTGGGTCTGCCGATCCACATGGTGAAGATCCAGGTGGCAGCCGGCCGCAACCTTGCGGTGCTGGTCGAGGCGGCTGTGCGCAACACCATCCTGCGGCTGCGGGGCATCGACACGCTCCGCGATTTCATGGATCGGCAGCGCGCCGCGATGCAGGCCGACGCAGCGTCGCGCGGCCAGGGTCGTCTGCTCTGAGCGTCTGGCCGAGTCCGCATGACGGAGTCCGCATGGCGCGTTCGCGTGCCGGGTACTCGGACAGCGTCAACCTGATTGGGGTTTTCAGCGTTTTGTGCTGTAATGGGCATCACGCCCAGCCGCGCCGTTGCGCATCGTGCGCTTGGCGACCCGATCCTCAGTCAGGAGATTCCAGCATGAAGACACTGATCGCAACCTGCGTGCTGCTGTGCCCTCTGGTCGCCACCGGCGCCTTCGCCCAGACGGCCTCCGGCAACAGCCAGCAGAGCAAGATGAAGACGTGCAATACGCAGGCGGCCGGCAAGACGGGCGACGAGCGCAAGGCCTTCATGAAGGAATGCCTGTCGGCCAAGCCTGCTGCCGCTGGCAACTCGCAGCAACAGAAGATGAAGGCGTGCAACGCGCAGGCCAGCGGCAAGAAGGGCGACGAACGCAAGGCGTTCATGAAGGAGTGCCTGTCCGCATGACGGCACGCTGATCCGGCACGGTCCCGGAGCGCACAAAAGGCGAATCGCGCGGTACACGGCGGTTCGCCTTTTTTGTCGTTCCTTTTTTGCATCGCTACGGGCATGTTGCGCGGCTTTCGCACGGTTTCGCCGATGTTTCCGCTTATCGCCACATCCGTTGCGTCGGGTTTCATCGGACCGTCATGACGCAATCATCACGCGATGCTATCCTTCAAGGGTTATGCGCATCGTCCTCATCACCGGTATTTCCGGCTCCGGCAAATCGGTTGCATTGAACGTGCTGGAAGACGCAGGCTACTACTGCGTCGACAACCTGCCCGCGCAGTTCATCCCCGAACTGGCCCGCTATCTCGCGGCCGAGGGCTATACGCACCTGGGCATCGCCACCGATATCCGCAGCCGCGAATCGCTGGCGCGCTTGCCCGAGACACTGCGCAGCCTGTCGGCCGAGCACGAGGTCCGCGTGGTCTTCCTGACCGCCAATACCGATTCGCTGGTCCAGCGCTACTCGGAAACGCGTCGGCGCCATCCGCTGTCGGTGCGGCTGGCCGCGCGCGACGCGGACGGGGCGCCGGCGCCGAACGAAACCCCGCTGGTCGAAGCGATCGAGATGGAGCGCGAGCTGCTGAGCCCGCTGGCCGAATCGGCGCACCGCATCGACACCAGCAATGTGCGCACCAATACGCTGCGCGCCTGGATCAAGGACTTCATCCGCGACGACAATCTGCAACTGACGCTGCTGTTCACCTCGTTCGGCTTCAAGCACGGTGTGCCCAGCGATGCGGACATGGTGTTCGACGTGCGCTCGCTGCCCAACCCCTACTACGATCTGCAGCTGCGGCCGCTGACCGGCCGCGATGCGCCGGTGGTCGACTTCCTGCAAAGCCAGCCGATGGTGCTCGCGATGGCCGAGGATATTCGGGCCTATGTCGAGAAATGGCTGCCCAGCTTCGTCGCCGACAACCGCAGCTATCTGACGGTGGCGATCGGTTGCACCGGCGGCCAGCACCGCTCGGTCTACATCGCGGAAAGACTTGCCAACTACTTCCGCGCGCATGGTAATGTGCTGGTCAGACACCGCGAGCTGGTGCCGGTAAGCTGAACCGGCAGCGCCAAGGCGGTGGATCCCGGCGGCGGCGCAACGTGCATGCCCCCGCCCACGTGAGTGAAAGTCTTCTCGGGATCGCATGTCTTCCAGTTCCGCAGCGTCCAACCACGCGGCACCGCTCCGTGTTGAAGTCGAGAGCCTGCCGCTGTTTCCCCTCCATACCGTGCTGTTTCCCGGCGGCCGGCTGCCGCTGCGCGTATTCGAACCCCGCTATGTCGACATGGTGCGCAATTGCCTGCGCGACAACGCGGCATTCGGCGTCTGCCTGATCGCCAGCGGCACCGAGGTCGCGCAGGAAGGCACCGCCACCGTACCGGAAGCCGTCGGCTGTCTTGCCGAAATCGTCGACTGCAATATGGAGCAGCTGGGTGTGCTGCTGATCGAGACGCGCGGCAGGCAGCGCTTTCGCGTGCTCGAACACCATACCCGCGAGGACGGCCTGCTGGTCGCGCGCGCGGAACTGCTCCCCGATGACGTGATCGACTGCAAGCTCGAACTGCTCGGCGAATGCCTGGCGGCACTGCGCCGGATCGTCGCCTCGCTGCACGCACCGCCGCACAAGCCGCCGTTTGCCGAGCCGATGCAGTGGGAAGATCCGAGCTGGGTCGCCAACCGGCTATGCGAACTGTTGCCGGTGCCGATGAAGGCCAAGCAGATGCTGATGGCGCTGCCCGACGCCGGTATGCGGATCGAGATCGTTCATCGCTTCATGCGCCAGCACCACATGCTGTAGCGCCCAACCCTGCGCTGCGGGTGCCGGTCCCTGCCGATCGGGACTCAGAACAATTGCGGCAGCACCTCGCCGGCCAACAGCTTGCGCACCGGCGCCGGCATGCCCAACTCGTCGAGCCGGTCCAGCGACAGCCAGCGCCATTGCTCCTGCGCTGCGCCCGGGCTGTTGGCGTCGCGCAGCGCCAATGCCGCCATGTCGACCCGCACCGCACGGATCAGCAGCCGAAAATGGGTGAAGACGTGCGTCATCTCGGCGACCATCGCGGCGCGCGCCGGGGTGCCGAAGGTCCGTCCGAATGCGAGCGCATCGTCCTCGGCCCGTTCGGCGTCGAACGGCAGCTCGGGCACGGGCAGCTCCGGCAGGCTCCACAATCCGCCCCAGATGCCGCTGTCCGCGCGCAGCCGCAGCAATACCTCGCGGCCATGCCGCAACACCACCATCACCGTGCTGCGCTCCGGCACCGGGGCACGCGTCTTCGGCGTCGGCAGCACCGCGGTCAGCCCCTCGCGCCGCGCCACGCACAGGTCCGACAGCGGACAACGCGCCGCGTCGTCCAGGCAGGCGGGCTTGCCGCGCGAACAGACGGTCGCGCCCAGATCCATCAGCCCTTGTGTGTAGGCCACCATGTCCTCGGACTGGCGCGGGCCTGGCGCCGGCAGCGCGGCCTCGGCCATCGCCCACATCCGGTTCTCGATCGCCTTCTCGCCGGGATGCCCGTGCACGCCGAAGCAGCGCGCGAAGACCCGCTTGACGTTGCCGTCCAGAATCGGCGCGCGCACGCCCGCGCTGAATGCGGCGATCGCCGCCGCGGTGGAGCGGCCGATGCCGGGCAGCTCGGCCAGCAAGGCGGGATCGCCGGGAAACCGGCCGCCGTACTGCTCGACCACCAGCTTGGCACAGCGGTGCAGGTTGCGCGCCCGCGAGTAGTAGCCGAGCCCGGCCCACAGCGCCATGACCTCGTCGGCGGGCGCATCGGCGAGCGCCTGCACGGTCGGCAGCCGCGCCAGAAAGCGCTGGTAGTAGTCGATCACCGCGCTGACCTGGGTCTGCTGCAGCATGATCTCCGACAGCCAGATCCGGTACGGATCGCGGGTGTTCTGCCACGGAAGGTCGTGACGCCCGTGCCGGCGCTGCCAATGCACGACGCGGGCGCCGAAATCGGATGGCACCTCATTGGCCGCGAGTTCGGCAGCGGAATGGTTGGTAGATCGCGTGGTGGAGCGGCGAGGCATCGATGATTGCGGGGATCGTGGTGTTGTTCGAGTCAGGCGCGGCGCGTCGTTCCGTTCAGCGCTGGCATTGCGGGCAATAAAAGGTTGAGCGCTGGCCCTGCACGATCTGCCGGATCGGCGTGGTGCAGTGCCGGCACGGCTTGCCGGCGCGATCGTAGACCAGGCAGTCGAGCTGGAAATATCCGCTGGCGCCGTCGCTGCCGACGAAATCGCGCAGCGTGCTGCCGCCGCGCTCGATCGCCAGCGCCAGGGTCTCGCGCACCGAGGCGGCGAGCCGCTCGCATCGCGCCCGTGACAACCGGCCCGCCGCGGTAGTCGGCCGGATGCCGGCGCGGAACAGGCTCTCCGAGCAATAGATGTTGCCGACGCCGACCACGATATCGCCCGAGAGCAGCACCGTCTTGATCGCCGCGCTGCGCCCGCGCGTATGGCGGTACAGCCATTCGCCATCAAAAGCGGGGTCGAACGGCTCGATACCGAGATTGCGCAGCAGCGGATGGGTAGGCAGCAGCGCCTCGGGCAGCGTGGTCCACAGCACCGCACCAAAACGGCGCGGGTCGCGAAAACGCAGCGTCAGCGGCCGGCCGGCCGCATCTTGCAACAGCAGATCGATATGGTCGTGCGTGCCCGGCGCGGGCGGCTCGTGCCAGACGCGCAGCGTGCCGGTCATGCCGAGGTGGATCAGCAGCCAGCCAGCGTCTTCGCCGCCAGCCAAGGCGTTTGCCTCGGGCACGCATTCGAGCAGCAGATATTTGCCGCGCCGCTCGACACGCCGGATGACCCGCCCGGGCAGGCAGGCCTCCAGTTCCTCGGGCACCGGCCAGCGCAGGCCGCGATGGCGCACCGCCACCCCGGCGATGCGGCTGCCCTCCAGATGCGGCAGCAGTCCCCGTCGGGTCACCTCGACCTCGGGCAATTCCGGCATCGAACCTCTCCTTTGCGCACGACTCCAAGCGGCAGACGCCATGTCCGCCATGGTGCGCCGCAGCCGGGCATTGTAGCGGCACGTTACAATGGCCCTAACTTGTCATATGGCACGACGCGTGCCGGAGTCCCACCCATGCCGGACCGCTTGGACCGCATCCCCGCTCTGCTCCCCTCCCACGTACCGCTTGACGAGCCGCCCGCGCAGGCCTGCGCGCGCCGCGCAACGCCAGGCCGGCGATTGCTGCCGGTACTGATCGCGGCGCTGGTCGGCGCGAGCGCGCTGACCGGCTGCGCCAGTGCGCGCGACGCCAGGTCCGCCCAGGCCGATCCGGCACGCGCGCAGGCGACGGCCGACGGCGCCGAAGCCGACCGGCCGATGTTCACGCTGGGCAACGACGGCGAGCTCGAGCCGACGCCGGCCACGCCGCTGCCGCCCAAGATGCCGCTGCCGGAGCTGCCGCTGACGGCCGACATCATGTACCGCGTGCTTGCCGCCGAGATCTCGATGCAGCGGGGCCTGACGGGCCCGGCCTATCGCACCTACGTGGAACTGGCCCGCTCGACCCGCGATCCGCGCTTCGCGCAGCGCGCCACCGAAATCGCGTTCAATGCGCGCATCCCGCAGCAGGCCCTCGATGGCGCCCGCCTGTGGAGCGATCTGGCGCCGACCTCGCCGGCCGCGCGTCAGGTGCTCTCGACCCTGCTGGTGCTGAACGGGCGCTGGGAAGAAGCCGAACCGCTGCTGTCGTTGCAGCTGAACGGCGTGCCGCCTAGCCATCGGCCCGAGGCGATCCTGCAATTGCAGCAGCAGCTGTCGCGCACCAGCGATCCGGCCGGCGCGGCGGCGCTGCTGCAGCGGCTGGTCGCCAACGACATGCAATCGGCCGAGACGCGGCTGGCGCTGGCGCGGGCCAAGGAAACCGCCGGCGATGTGCCCGGCGCACTGGCCGAACTCGACGAAGCGCAGCGCCTGCGTCCCGATTACGAAGCCGCGGCGTTGATGTCGGCCGAACTGCGCGCCGACAACGCGCCCGAGCAGGCCATCGCGGGCCTCAAGCGCTTTCTCGACAAGGCGCCCGCCTCGGTGAACGGCCGCATCACGCTGGCGCGGGTCTATCTGCAGCGCAACGAGATGGACGCCGCGCGGCGCGAATTCGAGGCGCTGCGCAAGGTCGCGCCCGACGATCCGCGCGTGCCGCTTGCGTTGGGCCTGACCGGGCTGCAGGCGCGCCGCTTCGACGAGGCCGAGCGCTATCTGCACGAATATCTGCGTCTGGCCGAAAAGGCGCCCAGCTCCAATCCCGACGTCGCGTACCAATACCTCGCGCAGATCGCCGAGGAACGCAAGGACTACGCGGGCGCGGTGCAGTGGCTGGACCGGATCGAGGACCAGCGCATGGTCGGAGCTGCCTCGGTCAAGCGCGCACAGATGCTGGGCCGCATGGGCCGTCTCGACGATGCGCAGGCGATCTTCGGCGACATGCTCGCCGACGCCGAGGACATTCCCGATCCCGATCAGCGTGCGCAGCGGATGATGGCGGTGCGCCAGGCCGAGGTCGGCATGCTGATGGACATCAAGGCCTACGACCGCGCGCGCAAGGTGCTGGACGAACGCGTCAAGGCCGAGCCCAACAACGCCGAATGGCTGTACGAGCTGGCGATGCTGGACGAGCGCGAGAAGCGCTACGACAGCATGGAACGCCGGCTGCGCCAGTTCATCGCGTTGCAGCCGGACCAGAAGCAGGGCTACAACGCGCTGGGCTATTCGCTGGCCGATCGCAACATCCGCCTGCAGGAGGCGCTGAAGCTGCTGGAGAAGGCCACCGAACTTGGCCCGGACGATCCATACATCATGGACAGCCTCGGCTGGGTCAAATTCCGCCTGGGCCAATTGCAGCCCGCCGCCAGGCTGCTGCGCGACGCCTATGCGAAGGCCCCCGAGGCCGAGATCGCGGCCCATCTGGGCGAGGTGCTGTGGCAGCTGGGCGAGCGCGACGAGGCCCGCAAGACCTGGGAGGAAGGCGTCAAGCTCGACCCGAACAATGAGACGCTGGTCGAAACGCTGCGGCGCTACAACGTGCGATTGGCGCAATAGCGTCGAGCGCTTTCGCATGTGGCCCGGCAACCTGCCCGTCATCGCCATCCATCGACACCCCTCGCCGGCACGGCCCGCGCCGCTGCGTGCGCCGTGACCCGGCATCGATTTCCGCTCTTCGCATGGACCGATCCCGCCGTACCCTGACCCTGCTTTGCCTGTCCGCGCCCCTGTGGCTCGCCGCCTGCGCCAGCGTGACGCCGTCGCGCCAGTTCGATGCCGCCGCCGGTGCCCGCGCCAGCGAATTGACCGGGCGCTTTGCCGCCAACTACGTCCGCTATGGGCGCGATGAAGGCGTGCAGGGCAGCTTCCATTGGCGCGAGCAGGGCGAGAACGTGCGGCTGGACCTGATCTCGCCGCTTGGCCAGACCCTCGCGGTGGTGACCGCGACGCCCTCGGGCGCGACGCTCGACCTGCCCAACGAACCGCCGCGCAACGCGCCGCAGGTCGATGCGCTGCTCGAGCAGAGCCTGGGCTTTGCGCTGCCGGTGGCCGGCATGCGCGATTGGCTGCGCGCGCGGCCCGCGCCCGGCGCCCCGGCCAGCGCCACGCGCGACGCCCAGGGCCGGCTCGAGACGCTGTCGCAGAACGGCTGGACGGTGCGTTACGCAGCCTGGCAGGCCGCGCCGGACGGCGCCGAAACGCTGCCGCGCCGGATCGACCTGGCGCGCGACGGCGCCGGCGGCCCGATGTCGGTCAAGCTGGTGGTCGACGCCCCCGCTGCGCATTGATCGCCCGATATACCGCCTCCGACCGCCTCCGACCGCCTCCGACCGCCTCCGACCGCCTCGGCCTGCTCCGATTTCACCCCCACCCGTTCCGGCCCGATGTCAGCCCCCTTGCCTCCCGCGCAACTGCGCGACTGCCCCGCGCCCGCCAAGCTGAACCTGTTCCTGCATGTGACCGGCCGCCGGCCCGACGGCTATCACACGCTGCAGACCGTGTTCCAGCTGATCGACTGGAGCGACACGCTGCATTTCGAGCGCCGCGACGACGGCGCGATTCTGCGCGTAACCGACGTGCCGGGCGTGCCGGCCGACAGCGATCTGGTGGTGCGCGCGGCCAGGGCGTTGCAGGCCGCCACGGGAACCCGCCACGGCGTCGAGATTGCGCTGGACAAGGCGTTGCCGATGGGCGGCGGCATCGGCGGCGGCTCATCCGACGCCGCCACCACGCTGCTGGCGCTGAACCGGCTGTGGGGCCTTGGCCTGCGGCGGGAGCAGCTGATGCGGATTGGCCTGAGCCTGGGCGCCGACGTGCCCTTCTTCGTGTTCGGCCAGAATGCGTTCGCCGAAGGGATCGGCGAGGAGCTGACCGCGGTCGATCTGCCGGACAGCTGGTTCGTTGTCATCCATCCACGCCAGCATGTGCCCACCGCAGCAATTTTTTCCGACGAACGCTTGACAAGGGATACGCCCATCTCCATAATTGCGGACTTCGCTGCTTGCACAAACAAATTCGGTTTCGGTCGCAACGATCTGGAAACGATAGCGACAGCGAAGTTCGGCGAAGTTGCCCGAGCCCTTGCCTGGCTGAAACGATTCAGCCCCGAAGCAAGGATGACCGGTTCAGGTGCCTGTGTGTTTGCACGCTATACTGACGCGCAAACTGCGCAACAGGTTCTCGATCGGTTGCCTCCCGAATGGGATGGCAGATGCGTGAGAAGTTTGTCGCGCCATCCGCTCGCAGCTTTCGCATAGCAAGTTTTCGTTCGGCGTTGTGGCTGTCGGCGCAACGAAGAACGGTCCCGGTTGTGTAGGGGAGTCGCCAAGTCGGTTAAGGCACCGGATTTTGATTCCGGCATTCGAGGGTTCGAATCCTTCCTCCCCTGCCATTACATTCCTCGCAGATCTGCAGAATCTGTCGCCGGCAGCGCCGGCGATCATCCCCCAGCAGCAAGACAGGTGCCCCTCATGAGTAGCGACGGCTTGATGGTATTCACCGGCAACGCCAACCCCAAACTCGCGGAGGCTGTCGTGCAGCACCTCGGCATACCGCTGGGCAAGGCACTGGTGGGCCGATTCTCCGATGGCGAAGTCCAGGTTGAAATTCAGGAAAATGTCCGCGGCAAGCACGTGATCGTGCTGCAGTCCACCTGCCAGCCGACCAACGACAACCTGATGGAACTGATGGTGATGGTCGACGCGCTCAAGCGCGCCTCGGCACGCAGCATCACCGCCGCCATGCCCTACTTCGGCTATGCCCGCCAGGACCGCCGCCCGCGCTCGGCGCGCGTTGCGATCTCGGCCAAGGTGGTTGCCAACATGCTGGAAGTGGCCGGAGTCGAGCGCGTGCTGACGATGGACCTGCACGCCGACCAGATCCAGGGCTTCTTCGATATCCCGGTCGACAACATCTACGCCTCGCCGGTGCTGCTGGGCGATCTGCGCGAAAAGAACTACGGCGATCTGCTGGTCGTCTCGCCCGACGTGGGCGGCGTGGTGCGCGCCCGCGCGCTGGCCAAGCAGTTGAACTGCGATCTGGCCATCATCGACAAGCGCCGTCCCAAGGCCAATGTGGCCGAGGTGATGAACATCATCGGCGAGGTCGACGGCCGCAACTGCGTGATCATGGACGACATGATCGACACCGGCGGCACGCTGTGCAAGGCGGCCCAGGTGCTGAAGGAACGCGGCGCGCAGAAGGTGTTCGCCTACTGTACCCACCCGGTGCTCTCCGGCGGTGCAGCCGCCCGCATCGCCGACTCGGCGCTGGACGAAGTGGTCGTCTGCGACACCATTCCTCTGCGCGACGACGCCCGCCAGACCGGCAAGATCCGCCAGCTCTCGACCGCCTCGCTGCTGGCCGAGACCTTCACCCGGATCGTCAAGGGCGACTCGATCATGTCGCTGTTCGCCGATTCCTGAGCTTCCTGTTAGAATTCAAGGCTTTGTCGCGTCCGCCAGCTTGTCCGCAAGCGGCGATGCGACGCAGAGGCGCCCGGTCACCGTACCTGGCGCCGGTTCATCGGGCTGTCTGGTCGCGGGCAGCCCTCTTACTTTTTGGAGTTCACAATGAAAGTTATCGCTTTCGAGCGTAGCGTACAGGGAACGGGTGCGAGCCGCCGCCTGCGCAACGCCGGCAAGACCCCCGGCATCATCTACGGCGGCACCGCCGAACCGAAGATGATCGAGCTCGATCACAACGCGCTGTTCCACGCGCTGAAGAAGGAAGCGTTCCACTCGTCGATCCTCGACCTGGAAGTGGGCGGCACGACCGAGAAGGCACTGCTGCGCGCCTTCCAGATGCACCCGTTCAAGCCGCTGGTGCTGCACGTCGACTTCCAACGCGTGTCGGCCACCGAGAAGATCCACGTCAAGGTGCCGCTGCACTTCATGAACCAGGAAACCGCTCCTGGCGTGAAGCTGGGCCACGGCATCATCAACCACATCCTGAATGAACTGGAAGTGTCGTGCCTGCCGGGCGACCTGCCGGAATTCATCGAAGTGGACATGGGCGCCGTCGAACTGGGCCAGACCGTTCACCTGTCGGACCTGAAGCTGCCGAAGGGCGTGACCCCGATCACGCACGGCGACGACAACCCCGCCGTGGCAACCGTTGCGCTGCCGGCTGGCGGCGTGTCGGAAGCGGCCAGCGAAGGCGAAGGCGAGACGCCGGCGGCCTGACCGGCGCCAGCCCTCGGCTGACCCGGCGGCACTGTCGTATCGACAGGCGCCGCCACAAAGACCGCCGGTTCGTCCGGCGGTTTTTTTTCGCGTATGCTTCCCTGCTGCGCCGCGTCCCGGATGCCGTGCCTGTCCGTCACCGAACCCGTTTGCACCATGATCAAGCTCATCGTCGGCCTCGGCAATCCCGGGGCGGAATACGAAGCCACCCGGCACAATGCCGGCTTCTGGCTGATCGACCAGCTGGCCCGCATGGCCGGTGCCACGCCGCGCGTGGAAGGCCGTTTCCATGGATTGGCGGCGCGCGCGCGCCTGTGGGATCAGGATATCTGGCTGCTCAAGCCGTCGACCTTCATGAACCGCTCCGGCCTGGCCGTGGTGTCGCTGGCCCGCTTCTACAAGATCCTGCCCGACGAGATCCTGGTCGCGCACGACGAGATGGATCTGCCGGCCGGCGCGGTCAAGCTCAAGCGCGGCGGCGGCTCCGGCGGACACAACGGTTTGAAGGACATCTCCGCGCATCTGTCGACGCCGGAATACTGGCGCCTGCGCATCGGCGTGGGCCATCCGCGCAATGCGGGAGGCGCCGGCGATCGGGAAGAGGTCGTCAACTTCGTGCTCAAGCCCCCGCGCCGCGAAGAGCAGCAGGCCATCGACGAGGCGATCGACCGCAGCGTGGCGCCGCTGTCGCTGCTCGCCAAGGGCGAGGCCGAACGCGCGATGATGCAGCTGCATTCGGCCAAATGATGCTTTGATGGGCTGCGCTGAGCCGCTGCGGCGCGCCAGTGCGGCCAGCCGTAGCCCGGTTCACACTACGACTGCAGTGACCGGTTCGGCGTTCGCGACCGGCTTTGTCTCGGGACGAGGGGCCACCCTTTTCTCTGCAGCGCAGCGGGCACCATCGCCGTCCACGAGGTTGCGAATCTTTATCTTCAATTCCTCGACAACGGGGCCTCTGACAGCGGGATCAGGGGAGCAAAATCGCAGCGGCCAAAGGTCTTCGCGCGTCAAGCCGATCTGTTTCAGGGTGTGCTTGATCAGCCGTCGCGCCTCGACATCCGATTCGCCGCCCCTGTCGAGTAGTCGGACGGTCTGGTCGATGATGTCATCGAGCGAAGGCAGCGCATTGGCCTTATCGATCGCGGCCTGGATGGATTTCGCGGAATTGCGATTGCGAACTCCGGCAAAGAACGTCCAACCCGCCAATGCCAGACCACCGATGATGCCGAACAGAATTCCGCCGGTTGAGACCCCACCCACTATGAGGAACAGGGCCAGGGAGACCCCGCCGACTGCCATCGCCGCAGCGCCATAGGTGATCCGCCATTTACCCACGCGAATTTGGTTTTTTGCGTCGTCCTGAGCCTTGGCCTCGTTGCGCTCGGCATGTTCGAGCAATGACTCTGCAAGCCGGCCGGCATTCGACAGTTCGGCCTGCTGGCTCTCCTTTGCCTCTTTGAGTCCCGCTTTGGCCTCTTCGATTGCTTCCAGGGCGCCGCTCGCCGCCGCGAGCTTCTTCAATCCGTCATTCCATCGCAGTGCACCCGCGACGATATGGAGGGCGCCACATCCGAGGCTAAAGGCAAAACCGCAAATTGCCGTCGCTGTAGCGTTAATCGGCACGGCCGCAAGGTGCAACAGCTCGCTGACCTTCAAGCCGTCCCATAGCAACGCCAGGTTGCAGCCAACGCCACCACCCTGCAAGATGCCGTCGCGCGTGAACATGACGGAGGAGTGCTTCAAGGTATCGGTGGCATCGCGATGGCCTATTTGCGCCGTTTCATACTCAAGGTAGCTTACTGCCAACTCAGGCATCGGCTTTTCATCGGCCTCCCCGTGTGTTGAAGACTGTGTGCCAGCAGTGCCGCCGTCCCGAGCATATGCAGGGGGAACTTCGGGATCGGACTCTATGCCTTCGTTTGCAAGTGCACCCTTCAGCCTCCCACTCTGGGCTCCCAATTTCTTGCCTCGAATGTAGTCTGCGAACGCCCGATGCCTGTCCCCGTTATCGTCGATCTGCTGCCCGGTGCACTGATGTCTGTAAGCGTGCCTTCCAAATACAACGGACGTTATGATCATTTCGGCCAACGATGCCACGCTACCGAGCGCAATTCCGGCTTGCGAAACGGTATGCCTGGCCCCCTCAGCGGTAAATCGGGTGGTAAGGAGTGCTGATGTTGGATTTGCGCGGAAGAAGGTCGTGATGGACTCTACAAATACACCGACCCTGCACAGAGCAATGCTGCTCCAGACGAAATATAGACCCGAATTGGCCAGGGCAACCTGCCGCTCTCCCGGCAAAATTCCACGCCGGTCGGCAATCCAGCTCACATAGGTAACATGGCCGCGCACGCTTCCCATGGATCGTCTCCTCCTGAGTCTGCCAAGTGCGACGAGCGTTCTGTCGAACCTGGATTTCTATTCGGCATTTGTTTGGTCACGACGCCATTGGAACTCTTTCTTTATCCTTAGGAGCCACCACCGCCAGCGGTTTCACACCACGGAACAACGTTACGCGAATACATAGTGCCGACAATTTCCTGGTGCCGACGTTGCCTCCTGGTCCGATCTATGGCGTACCGCGGACTAGCCATGTATCGCAATAGGCGCCGGTTATCTATTTCCTTCTCATCCGGTGCATATATAGGAATTGTGGATTCTCTGATTGCAACGCACGAGGGAAATCCATTAAACCGATTCCGCACCATATCTACAGCAGGGAAGCCATATTTCGGATCCATGCCGTGTTTTTCCCAGCGTCGTTGAATAACGGCAGCAGTAACGGCCAAACCAAGTACGGCGGCGGATTTGATGGGCGTCGAAGGTGGGATCAGCTCGAGGATTCGTTTCCATCTCGCCTCATCCTGTACCCTCGTATCGCCACCTAGCCGCTGGGCCTGTGCGATCGCGCCAAGCAATGGCTCGGCCTCCTTTGCCGTGTTCGCGTTGAGCAGTAGTGGTGTTGCGAGTCGAAGCAGCGTGTCGTGGAAGTCTGCTCCTACACCTTCGCAAGGTGCGCGGCGTGCAAATTCCGTCAGCACTGTGATGGCCCAATATGGGGAACGAGCCATGGCATGTTGGAACACGCTGTGTAGAACCTCCAGCTTGGCGCTCTCCGACAGCTTGTGGAACAACGGCCAGACCTCGTGGAACACCCGTTCCGGAATACGAGGGTACATTTTGCCGAGGCGCCTGAAGGTCTCCTCGAATATCGTCCTGGCACGCCAACGATTCCATCGGTACCCGGTGAAGAAGTTGAGCAGAAGCGATACGTCCTTCATGCATGGCGACTGCGACCGGAAATCCAGGCTCTTCTTGCTCGCAATCAACTCCCGAAACAACTGAAACTCGGGCCAATAAGGTTTGAGTTGTTGATGAAGAAGCCGGCACGTCATAGCAAGCGTCGCCCGTTCGAAGGGATCGGCAAGGTAAGTGATGATCCTGTCGGTAGCCGCCTTCGGCAGAGCGGCGATATGCTTGTTTTCGGCTTCCGGCGTGCGTCGCGGGCCCTCCGACCGCAAAAACGCCTTCGTCAGAGCCGCCATGACGCCATGCGGATTGTCACGCAAGGCGATGGCCGATCCGTCCATCCCAAGCCGGCCCTTGGACCGGCCGAAGGACGCCATCTCATAGGTGCTGGTACCCGGCAACGCCGGGATTGGATAACCCTCGGTGCAGACTTGCGGCATGGCGCTCTCCCGAGCTGTAGGAATGCCATGCACGTTGCATAGTGGCGTGCGCCTGCGCTTAACAAAGTCTTGACGTTTGACAACTTTTGATTGCAGTCGACGCAATCAATACGGACTTGTGCGGCCTGGGCAACCGAAAAGTGAGCTCGCAACGTAAAAAAAACCCCGCCATCTGCGATGCGGGGTTCTTGCTGCGGCTTGTGATGCCAGGTGCTGCAAGAGCCCCGGCGTAGCGCGCGCCGCCTCAGGCGGCGTGCTTGGCGGCCGTCAGCAGCCGGTAGCGCTGCATCAGCACCTCATGGGTTTCGACGCGGTTCGGATCGCGCGGAATGCATGCGACCGGGCACACCTGCTGGCATTGCGGCTCGTCGAAGTGGCCGACGCACTCGGTGCATTTGTTGGGGTCGATCTCGTAGATTTCGGGCCCCATCGAAATGGCTTCGTTCGGGCACTCGGGCTCACAAACGTCGCAATTGATGCAATCGTCGGTGATGATCAGCGCCATGGTGGTTCCTTGTGCTATCCGGCCATCGCCGCGCCATCCCGCGCGGTCGGCCGCCGGAACCCGCCCGCGCCCGACTGGCCGCGTCCTGACGGTTTCCGAACCCCGTATTCTAGGCGTTTTCGGGCCGGCCCGCCGAGCCGGCCCTGACCTGCAGCGGCAGGCGGCGATCGAGGAATCAGTCGGCCTTGCCGATCTTTTCCTTGAGCCAGCGCTCGACGGAGGGGAACACGAACTTGCTGACGTCGCCACCGAGCACCGCGATCTCCCGCACGAAGGTGCCGGAGATGAACTGGTATTGGTCGGACGGCGTCAGGAACATCGTCTCGACGTCAGGCAACAGATAGCGGTTCATGCCGGCCATCTGGAACTCGTACTCGAAGTCCGACACCGCGCGCAGGCCGCGCACGATCACGCGTGCATTGTTCTTGCGCACGAAATCCTTCAGCAGGCCGGAAAAGCCGTCGACGCGCACATTCGGATAGTGGCCCAGCACTTCCTTGGCGATGCCGATGCGCTCCTCCAGCGAGAAGAAGGGGCGCTTGTTGGGGCTATGCGCGACTCCGACCACCAGCTCATCGAAGATATTGGACGCCCTGCGCACCAGATCCTCGTGTCCCCGGGTCAATGGATCGAACGTGCCGGGATAGACCGCGACGACCATGCTTCCTCCTTGTTCTGCCCGCTGCCGTGAACCGGCAAGCCGCACCGGCACCGGCTTTGCAGCCGGCTTGCGCCGATGCCGCCAGGCGAGCGTTGGCGACAGCGGCGTAGTGTACCCCTAAATGCACGGCTTGAAAGCCGCGGCGCCAGGCCGGCGCGAGCACCCTGGGCGATCATCGCGCACCGGCGCGCGATGCGCCAGCGGCCGATATCAGTCGGCGGCGCCGCGATGGCGCAGCAGATGGAAATGCACCGCGCCGGCGCGCGCGTGGCGCACGATTTCCAGCGAGGCGGGCACCGGCGCATCGGCGCCGTTCAGGGGGCTTTCCGATTCGACATAGACCAGCCCCGCCGCGTGGGTCAGCCGCTCCGCATGGGCGAGCGCCGGGCCGATCCAGTCCTCGGCGAACGGTGGATCGAGAAAGACCACGTCGAAGCTGGCGGCCGGCATCTGCGCCGCGATGGCGAATGCATCACCCTGCAGGATCTGGATCTGCTCGGCCCCGAGCCGGGTCTGATTCTCGCGGAGCTGGCGTACCACGCGCGGATTGGCCTCGACCATGGAGACATGGGCGGCCCCGCGCGAGGCGGCCTCGAAGCCCAGCGCGCCGGAGCCGGCGAACAGGTCCAGGCAGCGCTGGCCGCTCAGGTCCTGGCCGAGCCAGTTGAACAGCGTCTCGCGGACGCGGTCCGGCGTGGGCCTCAGGCCCTCGGCGTCGAGCACGGGCAGCGGCGTGCGCTTCCATCGGCCCCCAATGATGCGCACCTGAGCCGGGGCCTGGCGGGAGGAGAACGAGGGGATGCGCCCACGGGGCGCGGTCTGGGGGCGCCCGCCGGCGGCGGGCTGCGGAAAGGGGGAACGCGGACTCATTCCGTGATTGTAGAGCCTGGCGCGCCGCCGGCTGGCGCCGGCGCGCAGGAGGCGCGGGAACGCTATGCGCGCCAGCGCACCGAGCGCAGCGCCTGCGCTGGTGCCGGATGGGCGCCAGGCCGGTGCGTTGCCGCGCTCAACCGGCTCAACCGGCTCAACGCGCCGCGGCAGTCGGCGCGCCGCCGGTGGGTCCGCCGACGATCACCGTGGCCATCGCGTCGGGGCGCACATGACGCTGGAAGGCCTGCCTGACGTGCTGCCGATCGACCTTGGCGATCTGCGCGGTCCAGGTATCCAGATAGTCCAGCGGCAGCCCGTACCAGCCGATATTGGCGACGTTGGTCAGCAGCTTGCGGTTGCTGTCGATGCGCAGCGGGAAGCCGTTGATCAGATTGTCCTTGGCCGCCTTGAGCTCGGCCTGCGTCGGCCCTTCCTCGACGAAGCGCTTGAGCACCTGCTGCACCAGCGCCAGCGCCTCGTCGGTCTGCGCCTTGCTGGTCTGCAGGCCGATGCCGAACGGTCCCGGCTGCTTGGACGGCGCGAAATAGCTGTCGACGCCGTAAGTCAGGCCGCGCTTCTCCCGCACCTCTTCGGTCAGCCGCGAACTGAAGCCGCCGCCGCCGAGCACATAATTGCCGACCAGCAGCGCGAAATAGTCGGGATCGCCGCGCGCGATGGCCGGCTGGCCCAGCACCACGGTGGCCTGCTGGGCCGGATGCGGGACGCGCTGCACGCTGGCGCCGATGTCCATCTTGACCGGCGGCATCTGCGCAGGCGCAACGCCGTCGGGCAACCCGCGCGTCAGCAGCTCGGCGATCTGCTCGGCCTGGCGGCGATCGATCGCGCCGATCAGCGTGACCACCGCGCGCGAGGCCGCGTAATTGGCCCGCCAGAAGCGCTCCAGGTCGGCGCGCGTGACCGAGGCGACCGACTCGGCCGTTGCCGACATGCCGTAGGGATGGTTGGGATAGATTGCCTTGGACAGCAGCTTGTCCGCGATCACGCCCGGGCGCGTATCGCCCTCGCGGATCGCCGCGATCATCCGCTCCTTCTCGCGCGAGACCACGGCCTCGGGGAAGGTTGGCGCCTTGATCAGCTGCGCGGCCAGTGTCACCGACTGCGTCAGTTCCGGGTTGGAGGTCAGCGTACGCAGGCCGATGCCGCCACGGTCGCCGCCGGCCGCGCCGCCGAAGCTGGCGCCGGTATCGGCGAAGGCGTCGGCGATCTGCGCCTCATCGCGCGCCGGCTGGCCTTCCACGGTGCCGGTGCCCTTGTCGAGCAGCGCGGCCGTCAGCGTCGCCAGCCCGGCCTTGCCCGGCGGGTCATAACGGCTGCCGGCATCGAAATCGACATTGATATCGAGCATCGGAATCGACGGGCTGCGCACGAAATAGACGCGGGCGCCGGTCGACGCGGTCCAGTGTTCGATCGGAATGGCCGCCTGCGCACTGGCGGCGCCCAGGCCGGCCAGCAGGCCGGCGGCCACCGCCAGCGCCTGGCGCAGGCGCGCCGAGGGACGGGAAAACGAGAGCGAATCCATGGCGAACATCGGCGGTCCTCAGTGACGCAGGCCGGACGGGGCCTGGGGCTTGGGCTGGTTTGGATCGATCGGCTGCGGCAGCAGCGTCGCCACGGTCAGGTTGTCCTCGCTGAAGTACTTGCCCGCCACCGTCTTGACCTGCTCGGGCGTGACCTGCTTGATCCGTTCGAGGATGCGGTCCAGCTGCTGCCACGAGATGCCAGCGATCTCGGCCACGCCGATCTCCATGCCCTGTCCGAACACCGAGTCGCGCTTGTAGATCTGGCCGGCCACGACCTGCGCCTTGACCCGCCGCAGCTCCTCGTCGGACACGCCTTCGCGCGCGATCCGCTCGATCTGCTGGCGCAAGGCGCTCTCGATCTCCTGCGTCGTATGACCGTTGGCCGGTGTGCCGTCGAGCACGAACAGCGACTCGCCGCGATTGATGCCGTCGTAGCCGACATTGACATCGTCGGCCAACCGCTGCTTGCGAACCAGGTCGCGCGTCAGCCGCGCATTGTCGTAGCCGTTGAGCACGGCGGCCAGCACCTCGAGCGCATACGGATCGATGTCCTTCTCGACGTCGCGCAGGCGCGGCACCTTGTAGGCCAGCACCAGATAGGGATTCTCGGCGGGCGCCTTGACCCAGATCCGCTTGACGCCCTTCTGCGGCGGCTCGATCTGCGGCTTGCGCACCGGCAGCGCACGGGGCTTGAGCTTGCCGTAGGTACGCTCGGCGAGCGCGCGTACCTCGGCGGGATTGACGTCGCCGGCCACCACCAGGATCGCGTTGTTGGGCACGTACCACTGGCGATACCAGGCGCTGACATCGTCCACGCGCATATTGACCAGATCGTTCATCCAGCCGATCACCGGATGGCGATAGCCCGCGCTCGTATAGACCGTGGCCAGCAGCTGCTCGTAGACCGTGCCGCGCGGCGAGTCGTCGGTGCGCAGCCTGCGCTCTTCCATCACGACCTTCATCTCGCGCTCGAAGTCCTCGGCGCGGATCACCAGGTTGGCCATGCGGTCCGCTTCGAGCTCCATCATGCGCGGCAGATGCTGTTTGGCGATCTGCTGGAAGTACATGGTGAAGTCGCGATTGGTCATCGCGTTCTCGCGGCCGCCGAGCGCGGCGATCTGGCGCGAGAACTCGCCCGGCGCGACCTTGGGCGTGCCCTTGAACATCATGTGTTCGAGCATATGGGCGACGCCGGTGGTGCCGCTGACCTCGTCGATGCCGCCGACGCGATACCAGACCTGATGGGCGACGGTGGGCGCGCGGTGGTCTTCCTTGACGATCACGCGCATGCCGTTGGCGAGCTTGAATTCAGTGGTGCCGCCATTGGGAATCGCCGCCTGTACTGCGGCCCCGGGAGCCGGCGGCGCGTCGACCGCCACCCCCTGGGCTTGCGCATGCGCCAGCGGCAGCCAGGCAGCGGCAGCGAGCAGCGCGAGCGAGGCCAGGCGGGCCGGACGATGAGGCCGCCATGATGGCGAAGAGGAATGCCGGCGCCGATCGGCACCGCCGGAGACATGCTGCTGGGCGGGCGTTGCGCCCTGCCACGTCGACGCCGCGGTCGACCCTGCGCGATGGTTCATGCGACCCCGTCTGCTAGAATTTTGGCGATTGATTCTACCGGGGTATGGACCCCTTTCCCAATGTTTAGTTTCTGGAAGAAGCGCAAGGCCGAGCCGGCCGAGGCGCCGACCGAGGCACCATCGGCCCCGGCGGCGCAGGCACCGGCCGCCGAAGCGCCGCCGGTCAACTCCGCACCGCCGCAGCCGGAAACGGTGGCGCCAGCCGCGCCGATCGAGGCGCCGGCACCGGCCGCCGAAGCGAAGCCCGCACCGTCCCGGCTGTCGCCGCTGTCCTGGTTCACGCGATCCTCGCAGCCCACGGCACAACCCGCTCCGCAGGTTTTGCCGGAGGTGTTGCCGCAGGCAGAGCCGCAGCGCGAGGCCGAGCCAGAGCCGCAGGCCGAGCCTCAACCCGCATCGCAAGCCGCGCCATGGCCGTCACCACCCGCGACACCACCGGCGGCACCGCAACCGCCGCGCGCCCTCGCACCCGAACCGGCCCCGGCCACGCAGCCGCAAGCCACGCCTGATTCGCCGGCCGCGCCCGCCGCCACGGACAACGGCGATGGCGATGACGACGAGATGGTGCTGGTCCCGGTCCCGCCGCCGAGCGAGGAAGCCAAGCGCGGCTGGATGCAGCGGCTGCGCACCGGCCTGTCGAAGACCAGCCGCGGCATCAGCACGCTGTTCGTCGGCGTCAAGGTCGACGAGGCGCTGTTCGAGGAATTGGAGACCGCGCTGCTGATGGCCGATGCCGGCGTCGAGGCCACCGAATACCTGCTCGGCGAGCTGCGCCGCCGCGTCAGGAGCGAGCGCATCGACACCGCCGAGGGCGTGCGCGTCGCACTGCGCGATCTGCTGACCGAACTGCTGCGTCCTCTCGAAAAGACCATGGAGCTCGGGCGCGAGCAGCCGATGGTGATGATGATCGCGGGCGTCAACGGCGCCGGCAAGACCACCAGCATCGGCAAGCTGTGCAAGCACTTCCAGCACTACGGCCAATCGGTGCTGCTGGCCGCGGGCGATACCTTCCGCGCGGCGGCGCGCGAGCAGCTGACGATCTGGGGCGAGCGCAACAACGTCACCGTGGTCTCGCAGGAGAGCGGCGACCCGGCCGCGGTGATCTTCGACGCGGTCAACGCGGCGCGCGCGCGCGGCGTCGATATCGTGATGGCGGACACCGCGGGCCGCCTGCCGACGCAGCTGCATCTGATGGAAGAGCTCAAGAAGGTCAAGCGCGTGATCGGCAAGGCGATGCCCACCGCGCCGCACGAAGCGCTGCTGGTGATCGACGCCAACACCGGGCAGAACGCGCTGGCGCAGGTCAAGGCCTTCGACGATGCGCTGCAGCTCACCGGGCTGATCGTGACCAAGCTCGATGGCACCGCCAAGGGCGGCATCCTGGCCGCGATCGCGCGCCAGCGTCCGGTGCCGGTCTACTTCATCGGCGTGGGCGAGAAGGTCGAGGACCTGCAGCCGTTCAGGGCCGACGAGTTCGCGCGGGCGCTGCTGGGCGACTGAGCTCGCGTCGAGCGCGACGGCAAGAAAACGGGCGCCGCTGTTTCCAGCGGCGCCCGTTTTTTATGGACGGCCCTTCGCCTGCGGGCGCCGGCTACTCAGCGTCGGGCTGCGCCTTCGGTGCGGCCTGCTGGAATGCCGGCAGCGCCATGCATGCGTCGAAGATCCGCACGATGGTCGGATACGGGTCCAGATCGACCTGGAAGCGCTGCGCGTTGAAGACCTGCGGCACCAGGCAGATGTCGGCCAGCGTCGGCGTATCGCCGAAGCAGAAGCGGCCGGCCTTGCCCTCGCGCGCCAACGTGGCTTCGAGGCCGTCGAAGCCGATCTCGATCCAGTGGCGATACCAGGCGTCCTTCGCTTCCTCGCTGACACCCAGCGTGTGCTTCAGATACTTGAGCACGCGCAGGTTGTTCAGCGGGTGGATCTCGCAGGCGATCGACTGCGCCACTGCGCGCACGTAGGCCCGGTCCAGCGCCGTGCCGGGCAGCAGCGCCGGCTCGGGATGGGTCTCGTCCAGATATTCGACGATCGCCATCGACTGCGACAGCGCGTGGTCGTCGTCGAGCAGCGTCGGCACCAGCGCATTGGCGTTCAGCGCGCGGTACTGCTCGCTCAGTTGCTGGCCGCCATCCTTGAGCAGATGCACCGGCACGTATTCGAAGGGCAGGCCCTTGAGCGCCAGTGCGATGCGCACGCGAAACGCCGCGGAACTACGGAAATAGCTGTAGAGCTTGAGCATCGCTTCAGACCACCTTGACCGCCAGTTCGCCCACGCCTTCGATCGCGCACTGCATGCGATCGCCCTTGACCACCGGCCCCACGCCCTCGGGCGTGCCGCTATAGATCAGATCGCCCGGCTGCAGTTCGAACAGCTTCGACAGATACGACACCATTTCGGGCACCGACCAGATCAGGTCCGACAGGTCGCCGCGCTGCTTCTGCGCGCCGTTGACGGCGAGCGTCACCGCACCGCGCTCGGGATGGCCGATGACCTGCACCGGCACGATCGGGCCGATCGGCGCCGAGTGGTCGAAGGCCTTGCCGGTCTCCCAGGGACGGCCGGTCTTCTTCGATTCGTTCTGCAGGTCGCGGCGCGTCATGTCCAGACCCACCGCATAGCCGAACACGTGCGAGGCGGCCTGCTCGACCGGGATGTCGCGGCCGCCCTTGCCGATCGCGACCACCAGCTCGACTTCATAGTGCACATTGTGCGAGCCCGGCGGATACGGGAACGTACCCTCGGCGCCATCGGCCACCGGGCTGACCGCATCGCTGGGCTTGCAGAAGAAGAACGGCGGTTCGCGGTCCGGGTCCGATCCCATTTCACGTGCGTGGGCGGCGTAGTTGCGCCCGACGCAGTAGACCCGCCGCACCGGAAAACGCGCGCTGCTGCCGCGCACCGGCACGCCGGTGGGCGCGGGGGGTTGGAATACGAACTCCTCGGTCATGCATCTCTCCACTGGATGGATTTGAATGGGTAATCGGAGGGCGGTCCGGACGGTGCGGCGAGCGCCGCGCGGGACCGGCCCGCGAGGGTGCCCGGCAATGGCGTCAGGGGTGCCCTGGGCCTCGCGGCAGGGCATCAGCATACACCGGCCGCCCCATCGCGGGGCAAGGCAGTGCCCCAAAACCCGGCGTGATTCTTGCATGAACCGAAGGTAGACATCCGCCGCGCAAGCGGCCCCAGAAAGTCGGCGAACGAGCCGGCCACCGAACGTCGGCCACCGCCTGACCGAACCATGAATCGCCGCCCGTCCCCTCCCTCGCCCGCGCGTTCCGCTCCATCGGCCGTATCATCGGCCGCCCCCGCTTCGAGCGGGCGGCCGCTGCGGATCCTGCTGGTGCGCGATCCGCTCGACGCCGATCCGTTGAACGTCGACACGATCCGCGCCGGCCTGGCCGCGGCCGGCTTCAGCGAGGTCGAGACGGTCGACGCCGACCTGGCGTTGCCCGACGTCATCGCCGCGCGGCAGCCGGACCTGATCATCATTGCTTCGGAGTCGGCCGCGCGCGATACGGTGGAGCACGTGTGCGTATCGACCCAGCATGCGCCGCGCCCGATCGTGCTGTTCACCGACAACGACGATGCCGAGCGCATCAAGGCCGCGCTGACGGCCGGCATCACCGCCTATATCGTCGACGGCCTGCGTGCCGAGCGGGTCAAGACCGTGCTCGACGTCGCCTACGCGCGTTTCCAGCTGGACCAGGCGCTGCGCGCGGAGCTCGATGCGACCCGGCTGAAGCTGACCGAGCGCAAGCTGGTCGAGCGCGCCAAGGGCCTGCTGATGCAGGCGCGCGGCCTCAGCGAGGACGAGGCCTACAAGCGCCTGCGCACCATGGCGATGGAGCGCGGCATCAAGCTGGTCGATGCCGCCCAGCGCGTGATCGACGTGATGGGCTAGGGTGCCTCGTGGCCTCGCGCTGTCCCATGTCTTATCCCGCGCCCGGATCCGCGCCCGAACCCGCGCCCGAACCCGCGCATCCCGCCTCTGTGCTGCCGCGCCGGCGCGCCGGCAATGGCGGTGCGCGCATTCCCGGACAACGGCGCCCCCAGTCTTCGCCCGTGCTCGCACGGCCCGATGGGGCGCTTTTCATTTGGAGCCTTGCATGCCCTCTCGCCCCAGCCCCGCCAAACCCCGGCGCCCGGCGATCGCTACCGATCCCCGGGACCGCGGCGCCGCCGCGCCGCCCGCCAGCCAGGGCCGCCGCGCATCGCCGACCATCACCGGCGCCACGGTGATGACGCTGGTGGATCCGACGGTGCGCGCCGGTGCGTGGGCGGCCGGCTCGGATGCGCCCGAGAAGCCCGAGGTCCGCATCGGCTTCATTCCGCTGACCGATTGCGCCTCGGTGGTGATGGCCGCCGAGCTGGGGCTGGACCGCAAGTACGGCATCCGGATCACGCCGACCCGGGAAGCCTCGTGGGCCGGCGTGCGCGACAAGCTGGTCAACGGCGAGCTCGATGCCGCGCACGTGCTGTACGGCCTCGTCTACGGCGTGCAGCTGGGCATCGGCGGACCGCGCAAGGACATGGCAGTGCTGATGAACCTGAACCACAACGGCCAGGCGATCTCGCTGTCGACCAGGCTGGCCGACAAGGGCGTCAGGGACGGCGCGAGCCTGCGCGCCTACATGACGCGCGAGCGGCGCGAGTACACCTTCGCGCAGACCTTCCCCACCGGCACCCATGCGATGTGGCTCTACTACTGGCTCGCGGCCAACGGCATCCATCCGATGCAGGAGGCGCGCGCAATCACCGTGCCGCCGCCGCAAATGGTGGCCAATATGCGGCTCGGCCATATGGACGGCTTCTGCGCCGGCGAGCCGTGGCACGCGCGCGCGATCGCGGACGGCATCGGCTTCACCGCCGAAACCACGCAGGGCATCTGGCGCGACCATCCCGAGAAGACGCTGGGCACCACCGCCGAGTTCGTGCAGAAGTATCCGAACACCGCGCGCGCGATGGTGGCGGCGGTGCTCGAGGCCTCGCGCTTCATCGACGCGTCGGCGTCGAACCGCCGCACGACCGCGCAGACCATTGCCGCGCCGTCCTACGTCGACGCCGGCGTGGACCTGATCCTGGACCGCATGCTGGGCCGCTATGCCAACGGGCTGGGCAGGACCTGGGACGACCCCGATGCGATGCAGTTTCATCGGGACGGCGAGGCCAACTATCCCTACCTGTCCGACGGCATGTGGTTCCTGACCCAGCACAAGCGCTGGGGGCTGCTGAAGGAACACCCGGACTATCTCGCGGTGGCGCGCAAGGTCAACCGGCCCGACATCTACCGGCAGGCCGCCGCGGCCGCGCAGGTGCCATTGCCCGCCAGCGAATTCCGCACGGCCAGGCTGATGGACGGCGTGGTCTGGGACGCCACCCGGGACCCGAAGGCCTATGCCGACGGCTTCGCGATCAAGGCCTGAGGGTATCCGGGCGCGGCCTGCGAACCGCCTGCGCGTAACGCGCTATCATCGGCCGAAAGCGCCCTGACCGCGCCGCCCTCGCGGCACCGCCCCTACCGCATTGCGCGCACATGGCCGCGCAATGCCCCTGGCGCACCGCCCTTACCGTATTGCCCTACCCCTAGCGCACCGACATGCCCGCTGACCGCTACGACACCTCGCCCGCCTTTTCCGCGGCGCCCTATATCAAGGAAATCGGCCGCGGCGTCGCCGGGGCGCGCGCGCTGCCGCGCGACGATGCACGCCTGCTGTTCGACGCGATGCTGTCCGGGCGCGTGTCGGACCTCGAGCTGGGCGCCGTGCTGATGGCGTACCGGATCAAGGGCGAGGCCCCGCACGAGCTGGCCGGCATGCTGGAGGCCGCGCACGCGCACTGCCTGCCGCTGCCGGCGCCGGAGCGGCAGGCGGTGGTCATTCCGAGCTACAACGGCGCGCGCAAGCAGCCCAACCTGGTCCCGCTGCTGGCGCTGCTGCTCGCGCGCGAAGGCATCCCGGTGCTGGTGCATGGGACGCGGGAATTCAATCAGCGCGTCACCAGCATCATGCTGTTCGAGGCGCTGGGAATCCCGCCGTGCGCGACGGTCGACGGCGCCGCGCGGCGGCTCGCGCAGCCCGGCGGCGGCAGCGATGCCGATCCCGGCCCGCTGGCGGTGCTGCCGATCGACGTGCTGTCGCCGGCCCTGTCGGCGCTGCTCGACAAGCGCACCGTGATCGGGCTGCGCAATTCCTCGCACACGATCGTCAAGATGCTGCAACCGGTCGGGGCGCATACGCCGGCCGAGGCGCTGCGGTTGTACAGCTACACCCATCCCGAATACCGCGAAACGCTGACGGACTACTTCTCGCACGAGCCGGCCAACGTGCTGCTGGCGCGCGGCACGGAGGGCGAAGTGGTGGCGGACGCCCGCCGCGGCAGCCGCATCGACTGGCTGCACGACGGCCATCAGCGCACGCTGGTGGATCCGATGTCGGGCTCCGTTGCCGACGTGCCGGCGCTGCCGCCGGGCACCGACGTGGCGCTGACGGCGGCGTGGATCCGCCAGGTCCTGGCGGGCGCCGTGCCGGTGCCCCCACCGATCGCGACGCAGATCGAGGCGATCCGCGGCTGCCTGCGTGAGAGTGCGCGGGTCAGCTGGGTCAGTCCGCTGTAGCAAGGCTTTTCCCTCTCCCCAGCCCTCTGCCGGATGCGCGAGGGAAGCAAACGACCGACGCCCGCCTTCAGACCCGCCGCGGCGGCAGCGGAATCCGCTCGGTTTCGCCCGGCACATGCGGGAACTCGTCGTTCTCCCAGCGCCGCGCCGCCTCCTCGATCGCCTCACGGCTGCTGGCAACGAAATTCCAGAAGATATGCCGCCGGCCGTCGACCGGCTCGCCGCCGAGCAGCATCAGGCGGGACGGCTCCAGCGCGGTGACGGTCGCCTCGGCGCCAGGCGTCAGCACCGCCAGGTGTTCGGCCGGCAGCGCGGTGCCGTCGATCGCCGCGGCACCATCGACCAGGTACAGGCCGCGTTGCTCGTGCTCGGGCGGGATCGCGAGGCTGGCGCCGGCGTCCAGTTCCAGCGCCGCATAGAGCGTGCGGCTGAACACCTGCACCGGCGAGCGCGCGCCGAAGGCGTCGCCGGCGATCACGGTGATGCGGGCCCCGCCGTGAACCAGCCGCGGCAGCGTCGCCGCCGGATGGTGGAAAAACGACGGAGCGACGGTCTCGTGTTCACGCGGCAGCGCGACCCAGGTCTGGATGCCGTGCAGGCGCGGCCCGGCGTCCCGGGCGGCCTGCGGCGAGCGCTCCGAATGCACGATGCCGCTGCCCGCGGTCATCCAGTTGACGTCGCCGGGCCGGATGGTCTGTTCGCTGCCCAGGCTGTCGCGATGGACGATTTCGCCTTCGAACAGATAAGTAACGGTAGCCAGGCCGATATGCGGATGAGGGCGCACATCCATGCCCTTGCCGGGTGGCAGTTCGACCGGACCCATGTGGTCGAAGAAGATGAACGGCCCTACCGTCTGCGCGGCCGCGGAGGGCAGTACACGCCGCACCGAAAAATCGCCGATATCTCTTACGTGCGGTTTCAACAAATGTTCAATGGCGGACATGGCAGACACTCCAAAGGCGTGGCGAATCGACGCAATGCTGGCAAGTGTAGCCTTTGCGGCCGCATGGCATAGTCCCTGCAGCAGAACCTGGGCCGTTGCCGGACCTCTAACGAATTCGTGTCCGTCTCCGCCGCGATTTCCAGACGACTTCCAGGTGCCACAGAGCGCTATGGAATATTTTCCCCGATACCTTGGAACTATCGCGGCGGGCCGGACTCCAATTAGCACTCACCCGGCTGGAGTGCTAATATGCGTTGCATTGCAGTGTGGGGAGCGCCGGCGACGACGCCGTTGATGCTTCCGACACGCGGGCACGCCGCCCGCCGGATGCGAAAGGAGCCCCGAGTGAACGCAGTCCTGTCTGCCGATTCGATCACCATGAACAACACCCTGCCGATGGTGCCCCAACGCGCCAACAGCATGGCCCTGACCCTGCCCGCCGGGCTGGGCAATCTCGACAGCTATATCCAGGCTGTCCACCGTATTCCGATGCTCACCGCCGAGGAGGAGCAGCGGCTCGCGCGCGAGCTGCGCGACCACGACTCGGTCGAGGCCGCCCGCCGGCTGGTGATGTCGCACCTGCGTCTGGTCGTATCGATCGCGCGCCAGTATCTGGGCTACGGCCTGCCGCACGCGGACCTGATCCAGGAAGGCAATATCGGCCTGATGAAGGCCGTCAAGCGCTTCGACCCGGACCAGGGCGTGCGTCTGGTGTCGTACGCGATCCACTGGATCAAGGCCGAGATCCACGAATACGTGCTGCGCAACTGGCGCATGGTCAAGGTCGCGACGACCAAGGCCCAGCGCAAGCTGTTCTTCAACCTGCGCAGCCACAAGCAGGGTGCCCATACCTTCACCCCGGACGAGATCGACGCGGTCGCCCGCGAGCTGAACGTCAAGCCCGAGGAAGTGATGGAGATGGAAACCCGGCTCTCGGGCGGCGACCTGGCGCTGGAAGGCCAGGTCGACGACGGCGAGGAGGAGTTCGCTCCGATCGCCTACCTGGCCGACAACCACAATGAGCCGACCCGCGTGCTCGAGGCCAAGCGCCAGGACCGGATGCAGGTGGAAGGCCTGGAACAGGCGCTGACCAAGCTCGATCCGCGCAGCCGCCGCATCATCGAGGCGCGCTGGCTGCAGGTCAACGACGACGGCTCGGGCGGCGCCACGCTGCACGAACTGGCCGACGAGTTCGGCGTCTCGGCCGAGCGCATCCGCCAGATCGAGTCCGCCGCGATGAAGAAAATGAAGGGCGCGCTGCAGGCCTTCGCCTGATCGACGCCAACGGCAAGCCGTAAGCCGCAAGCCGTAAGCCGCCGGGTCCCCGCATGCGCGGGGACGACGGCGCGAAGGGCCAGGTTCCGCAAGGACCCGGCCCTTTTTCTTTTTGCCTCGCGCCGCGCCGCCGAAGCCGCCGAAGCCACCAAAGCCACCCGCGGCCCGTCCCTCCCTTCCCCGCACCCGCGCGCCTTTCCCTTCTCGGGGTTTGCCCGTATCCGCCAGCGGTGATGTTGACAATCACCAAGGCGTGATCTACAAATCCGTACACAACTACAAACGATTTTGTAGACAATCCTGTCTACAAGAAATCCTGAGAGCGGATTCCCGATCCTTCGATCCATACCGCCCGCCCGGCGCGCCCCGCGTGCCGACCACCGCATGGCATCGCCTTGAGGAGACAAGCATGATGCACACCACCGCGCCTGCCGCCGAGCTGCAGGACAGCGCGTCCGTCCACCATGGCAACGCGCTGATCAAGCCGTCGTACGACGAACGGCTGACCAACGAAGACCTCGCGCCGCTGAAGAAGCAGACCTGGAGCACCTACAACATCTTCGCCTTCTGGATGTCGGACGTGCACAGCGTCGGCGGCTATATCACCGCCGGCAGCCTGTTCGCACTGGGCCTGAGCAGTTGGCAGGTGCTGGTCGCGCTGCTGGTCGGCATCGTCATCGTGCAGTTCTTCTGCAATCTGGTGGCCAAGCCCAGCCAGATCACCGGCACGCCCTACCCGGTGATCTGCCGCGCCTCGTTCGGCGTGCTGGGCGCCAATATCCCGGCGGTGATCCGCGGCCTGATCGCGGTGGCCTGGTATGGGATCCAGACCTATCTGGCCTCGTCGGCCTTCCTGATCCTGGCGCTGCACTTCTTCCCGTCGTTGGCGCCCTATGCCGACGTCAAGCTGCATGGCTTCGCCGGGCTGTCGACGCTGGGCTGGGCCGCGTTCATGACGCTGTGGGTGCTGCAGGCGCTGGTGTTCTGGACCGGCATGGAGACGATCCGCAAGTTCATCGACTGGGCCGGCCCCGCGGTCTATGTGGTGATGATCCTGCTGGCGATCTGGCTGGTGAACAAGGCCGGCTGGAGCAACATCAGCTTCACGCTGAGCTTCGTCAAGTACAGCGGCTGGGAAGCGGTGCCGGTGATGCTGACCGCGATCGCGCTGGTGGTCTCGTACTTCTCCGGCCCGATGCTGAACTTCGGCGACTTCTCGCGCTATGCGAAAAACTTCGGCGCGGTTCGCAAGGGCAACTTCTGGGGGCTGCCGATCAACTTCCTCGGCTTCTCGCTGCTGACCGTGATCACCACCTCGGCCACGCTGCCGGTGTTCGGCAAGCTGATCACCGACCCGGTCGAGACCGTCAGCCATATCGACAGCACCTTCGCGATGGTGCTGGGCGCGCTGACCTTCATGATCGCCACCATCGGCATCAACATCGTCGCCAACTTCGTGTCGCCGGCGTTCGACTTCTCCAACGTCTCGCCCAAGCACATCAGCTGGCGCACCGGCGGCATGATCGCCGCGGTCGGCTCGATCTTCATCACGCCGTGGAATCTGTACAACAACCCGCAGGTCATCCACTACACGCTGGACGTGCTGGGCGCCTTCATCGGGCCACTGTTCGGCATCCTGATCTCCGACTACTACCTGGTGCGCCGCCAGCGGGTCGACGTCGACGAGCTGTACACGATGCGCCCGCAAGGCAAGTACTGGTACACCAAGGGCTACAACCCGGTGGCGATCGCCACCATGATCCCGGCCGCGATCATTCCGATCCTGTGCGTGGTGGTGCCGGCCTGGCAGGGCCTGGCCAACTACAGCTGGTTCATCGGCATGGGCATCGCGCTGGTGCTGTACCGCGTGCTGGCGCGCCGCATGATGCCGCACTTCTTCGCGACCGCCTGACACCCGCCCCCGACGATCCGACCACCGACGTTTGCCATGAAGCTCAAGATCATCAATCCCAATACCACGCAAAGCATGACCGACAAGATCGGCCAATGCGCCCGCACCGTGGCCTCGTCCGACACGCGCATCGTCGCGGTCAGCCCGCGCATGGGTCCGGCTTCCATCGAGAGCCACTATGACGAAGCGCTGTCGGTGCCGGGCATCCTCGAGGAAATCCGGCTGGGCGAGGCCGACGGCGTCGACGGCTACGTGATCGCCTGCTTCGGCGATCCGGGGCTGTACGCAGCGCGGGAGATGGCGCGCGGGCCGGTGATCGGCATCGCCGAGGCCGCCATGCACATGGCCAGCCTGATCGGCACCAGCTTCAGCGTCGTCACCACGCTGGCGCGCACCTGCAATATCGCCTGGCATCTGGCCGAGCGCTACGGCATGGAGCGCTTCTGCCGCAACGTGCACGCCTGCGATCTGCCCGTGCTGGAGCTGGAGCGGCCGGGTTCGGACGCGCGCCGCATCATCACCGAATCGTGCCGCCAGGCGCTGGCGCAGGACCGCAGCGACTGCATCGTGCTCGGCTGCGCCGGCATGACCGACCTGTGCGAGGAGATCGCCGACGCGATCGGCGCGCCGGTCATCGACGGCGTGGTGTCGGCGGTCAAGATGGTCGAGTCGCTGGTCGCGATCCGCCTGCGCACCAGCAAGCGTGGCGACTGGGCCAGGCCCTTGCCGAAGGCCTACGCCGGCATGCTGGCGCCGTTCGCGATCAACTGAGACGACGCCCCCCTCATCGATTTCCGCCTTCGCCGATCATGTCCACTCCGCTCTCTCCTTCCCGCTCGCCGGCCGGCGCCGATGCCGTCCCACTCCACGCCGGCCAACCCTATCCCCGCAACCTGATCGGCTACGGCGCGCAGCCGCCGCACGCCCAATGGCCGGGCGGCGCGCGCGTGGCGCTGCAGTTCGTGCTCAATTACGAGGAAGGCGGCGAGAACTGCGTGCTGCACGGCGACGCGGCCTCCGAGCAGTTCCTCTCCGAGATCGTGGGCGCGGCGGCCTACCCCGACCGCCATATGAGCATGGAGAGCATCTACGAATACGGCTCGCGTGCCGGCGTCTGGCGCATCCTGCGCGAGTTCGAGCAGCGCGGCCTGCCGCTGACCATCTTCGGCGTGTCGATGGCCCTGCAGCGCCATCCCGAGCTGACCCGCGCCTTCGTCGAGCTGGGCCACGAGATCGCCTGCCACGGCTGGCGCTGGATCCACTACCAGAACATCGACGAGGCCACCGAGCGCGAGCACATGCGCATCGCGATGCAGATCATCCGCGAGCTGACCGGCAGCGCGCCGCTGGGCTGGTACACCGGCCGCGACAGCCCCAACACGCGGCGCCTGGTGGTCGAGCACGGCGGCTTCGTCTACGACTCGGACTACTACGGCGACGACCTGCCGTTCTGGACCGAGGTGCAGACGAGCAACGGCGAGACGAAACCGCATCTGGTGGTGCCCTACACGCTGGACTCGAACGACATGCGCTTTGCCACGCCGCAGGGCTTCAACACCGGCGAACAGTTCTTCCAGTATCTAAAGGACGCGTTCGACGTGCTGTACGCCGAAGGCGACCCGCAGGGGCTGAACCAGCCCAAGATGCTGTCGATCGGCATGCATTGCCGGCTGCTCGGCCGCCCCGGGCGCTTTCGCGCGCTGCAGCGTTTCCTGGACTACGTGCAGTCGCACGACAAGGTCTGGATCGCGCGCCGCATCGACATCGCGCGGCACTGGATCGAGACGCATCCCCATGTGGGCTCGTCGCGCCCGCCGATGGCGGCGGCCGTGCAGGGCGATCTGTCGCTGGCGCTCTGAAGACGCGGTGCGGATGGCGGGATGGTTGCCGGCGCGCACCGTCGTGGTGCCTGGCCCGATCGCCGGATCGGTGCGCGCACCTGGCAGCGTTTCGGACCGGTGCCGCCGGCTTTGTGTACGATATGCGGATCGTTCGTCGCCAATCGCGGTGACAAAGTCCACCGCGCATCGTCACAATGCCATCACTTCGCAAGCCGACCGGCGGCAAGACGGCCGCCGCCTCGGCGACCACGCCGGCCGCCCGCAAGACCGCCGCCGGCAAACCCGCTGTCCGCAGGACGGCGTCCCGCGGCGCCGCCTCGCCCACTGAGGACGCGCAGGCCATGACCGCCGCAGCCGCAACCAATACGGCAGGCAACGCTGCCGCCGATGCCGCGGCCAACACCCCCGACAGCCCGGAGAACGGCACCGCCGAGGCCTCGGCCACCGAGGCGATCTATCTGAGCCTGCTGTCGGCCATCATGGAACACCGGCTGCTGGCCGGCACCAAGCTGGTCGAGGAGCGGTTATGCGAGGTCACAGGGGCCAGCCGCGCCCGCATCCGCCAGGTCTTCGCCCGGCTGGCGCACGAGAAGCTGGTCACGCTGGTGCCGAACCGCGGCGCTTTCATCGCCAGCCCGACGGTCGAGGAGGCGCATCAGGTCTTCCAGACGCGCCAGGTCATCGAGCCCGAACTGGCCGCCACGCTGGCGCGCCACGCGACACCCGCCAAGGTTCGCAGCCTGCAGCGGCATGTGCAGGAAGAGGACGCGGCGCGCGCACGCGGCGACCGCGCCGCGGTGATCCGGCTATCGGGGGAATTCCATATCCTGCTGGCGGAAATGGCGGGCAACGCCATCCTGGAGAAGGTCATCCGCGAGATGGTCTCGCTGACCTGCCTGATCATCACGCTGTACGACCGGCCCGGCGCGCCCGCCTGCCCCGAGCACGAGCATCGCGACCTGATCGCGGCGATCGAGAAGCGCGACGAGGGCGCGGCCCGCGCGGTGATGCGCGAGCACCTTGAGCATATCGAAGGGTCGCTGGACCTGACCGTGACCGAGGTCGGCGCCCCGGATTTCTACAGCATCTTCAACAAGGGCTGAGCCGCACCTCGCCTCAGGACAGCAGCTGCTTCATGTCCTTGACGATCGGCTCGGTGCCCTGGCCGTGGCGGATGAACAGCCGCAGGCGCCCTTCCGGATCGAACACATAACTGCCGGCCGAATGGTCGACCGTGTAGTTGCCCGGCGCGCTGCCGGGCACCTTGGCGTAGAACACCTTGAAGTCCTTGGTGATCTGGCGCAGCGCCGCTTCGTCGGCGGGCCGCATGCCCAGGAAGCGCGGATCGAAGGCCGGCACGTACTGGGCCAGCAGCGCCTGCGTGTCGCGCTCGGGATCGACCGTGATGAACAGCACCTGGACGCGATCGGCGTCGGGGCCGAGCTGCTCCATTACGGTCTTCCACTCGACCATCGTGGTCGGGCAGACGTCCGGGCAATGGGTGTAGCCGAAGAACATCACCACGGCCTTGCCCTTGAAGTCCGCCAGCGTGCGCTGCTTGCCGGTGTGATCGGTCAGCTTGAAGTCCTTGCCGAATTCGCTGCCGCCGGTCACGTCGATATTCTGGAAGGTCGGCTTCTGCTGGCCGCAGGCGGCCAGCCCCAGCGCCAGCAGCGCGATCGTCAGAAAGCGCCGCAGGTTGGCCAGGGAAGGAAAGACGGACGGGGAAAACGAGGCGGTGCGCATGGTGTCGGATCGGTTTGGGCTTGCGTGGCTTGCGTGGCTTGCTGCTTGTGGTCGCTTGTCTGCGTGTGCCCGAGGTCTGAAGTGGCGCGGCAGGCCCCCGGCAGCGGCGACTAGTATCGCCGATCGCGGCGCACCGTACCGTGGCCGCGACATCTTGTCGCGGCCCGGCCGCCATCACGGCTGTGGCACGAACTTGAAGTAGTGGTCGATCAGCAGCGCGGCGAACAGCAGCGACAGATAGACGATCGAGAAGCGGAAGGTGCGCTGCGCCAGCGCGTCCGAGTATTGCCGGTACAGCTTCCACGCGTAGGCGAGAAAGATGCCGCCCAGCACCAGCGCCGCCGCCAGATAGATGTAGCCACTCATGCCGTAGACGAAGGGCAGCAGCGTGGCCGCAATCATCACCAGCGTGTACAGCAGGATGTGCAGCAGCGTGAAGCGCTCGCCGTGCGTGATCGGCAGCATCGGCAGGCCCGACTTCGCATAGTCGGCGCGGCGGTACAGCGCCAGCGCCCAGAAATGCGGCGGGGTCCAGGTGAAGATGATCAGCACCAGGAACCAGGCCTCGGCCGGCACGTCGCCAGCCACCGCGGCCCACCCCAGCGCGGGCGGCATCGCGCCCGACAGGCCGCCGATCACGATGTTCTGCGGCGTGGCGGGCTTGAGCAGGATCGTGTAGACCACGGCGTAGCCGACAAAGGTGGCGAAGGTCAGCCACATGGTCAGGTCGTTGGTGAACACGTGCAGCAGCCACATGCCGGCGCCGCCCAGCACCAGCGAGAACACCAGGATCTGGCTCGTGCCGATCTCGCCGGTGGCCGACGGGCGCCACGCGGTGCGGCGCATCAGCGCGTCGACCTTCTGCTCGACCAGGCAGTTGATCGCGAAGGCGCCGGCGGCCAGCAGCCAGATGCCGGCGGCGCCGCCGATCAGCACGCGCCACGGCACCATGCCGGGCGTGGCGAGGAACATGCCGATGATGGCGCAGAAGACCGCCAGTTGCGTCACGCGCGGCTTGGTCAGCGCGGCGTACTGGCGGACGAGGTGGCGCAGCCGGCTGGGCGGTTGCTGGGTCTGGGTAGCGGTGGTGGCCACGGGAGCAGTCTTGTCTTTCATGAGGCGCGCGCCGTGTCGGCCGGGCGATTTGCGCCGGCGGCATCGGGAGCCGGGGCGTCAGGGGCGGCAGCGGGGGCGCGATCGAATGAACCGGGGGCCGCAGCGGTGGCGGCACGGGTCGCGAGCCCTATATTGTAATTGAGCCTGACCAACAGCATCAGCAGCACCGCCGCGCCGCCGTTATGGGCGACTGCCGGCAAAAGCGGCCAATCGAGCACGATATTCGACAAACCGGTCGCCAATTGCAACACGAGTACCGCCAGCAGCCAGTGCGACGCCCGCGCCAACGGCGCGAAATGGCGCGTGCGCAGCGCGAACCAGGCCAGATAGCCCAGCACCACCACCGCAAAGCCGCGGTGCACCCAGTGGATCGCCACCAGCGCCGAATGCGGGATGTAGTCGCCGTCGGCCGTCATGCCCAGCGGCCGCCACAGCGTGAAGCCATGGCGGAAGTCCATCTCCGGAATCCATTGCCCATTGCACAGGGGGAAGTCGGTGCAGGCCAGCACCGCGTAATTGGTGCTGACCCAGCCGCCCAGGAAGATCTGGATCACCAGCAGTGCCAGCGCGATCCGTCCCGGCCAGCGCAAGCCAGCCGCCGCCGGCGCGATCGTTCGCGGCGGGTCGCTGCGCGAGCCCAGCCAGATCAGCGCCGCCAGCAGCGCCATGCCCAGCAGCAGATGGGTGACCACGATGATCGGCTGCAGCTTCATCGTGACGGTGAAGGCGCCGAACGCCCCCTGTACGCACACCAGCAGCAGCACGCCGGTGGCGAACCACGGCGACTGCTTCAGCTCGCGGCGCTTGCTCCAGGCCAGCACCACCAGCGCGATGATCAGCACCCCGACCGCCATGGCGAAATACCGGTGCAGCATCTCGATCCAGGCCTTGGCCCACGTCACCGGCCCGCTGGGCAGGGCCGTTTCCGCCGCGCGAATGTGCTCGACGGCCGCATAGGGGTTCGAATGGCCATAGCAGCCGGGCCAGTCCGGGCAGCCCAGCCCCGAGTCGGTCAGCCGGGTGAAGCTGCCGAACATGATCAGGTCCAGCGTCAGGAACGCGGTGATCCAGACCAGCTTGCGGTATTTGTCGCGGCTGCCGCGGGCCAGCACATAGCTGAGCGGCAGCAGCGCCAGCAGCAGGCCGATCAGGGCGAGTTGAGTCAGCATGGGCCCTCCATCAGCCGATGCGGTTGTACTTGAGCAGGCGGCTGAGGTCCGAATGCACCTTTTTCGGGTCCGGGTCCTTGGGAAACCGCATCATCAGATTGCCGAGCGGATCGACCAGATACAGCGTCGCCTCGACGGCCTGGCCCTCCGCGGGCGGCAGCCAGCCGCGGATCTGCTCGCGGTTCATGCGCAGGAAGCGCACGCCGGCATAGGGCTCGTTGTAGGCCGCCGTCAGGCGCGGATCGATCGGACCGTCGTCGCTGACCAGCCAGACCGGCACGATGCGCTCGCGTTCCTTGCCCTGCCCGGCCCGGATCTGCCGGATCGTGAACAGCCGCTTCGCGCAGGCCTCGTCGCACGCGGCGCTGTCGGTCGACACCAGCAGCCACTTGCCCTTGAAGTCCTGCAGCGGCACCGCCTGGCCGCGCTCGTCGGTCACGCGCACGGCCGGCGCCGGGCGCTGCGGCTCGATCAGCGTGCCGTAGTTGGTCTGCCCGCCGTCCGGCCGGAACACGTAGTAGGTCAGATACGAGGCGATGACCGGTGACGCACAAACCAGCAGCAGCAACAGCATCTGGATCCGGCCGCGGCGCGTGCGGGCATCGATGCGCGGATCGCTGCGGGAGTCTTGCGGCGCGGCCGGCTTGGCCGTGGCGGGATCGGAAGGCATGGATAGTCGTTGGAGTGATTAATCGTCGTTGCGGGCACCGCCCGCAGGGGCCGCGCCGGTGGCCCGGCCGGCATCGGCCGGCATGGCCAGCCGCCGGGCACGCCGCCAGGTCAGCACCACCAGCAGTACCAGCGTCAGCGCGGCCAGACCATACCACTGAAAGGCATAGCCGTAGTGGCGCTCGACGCCCAGGTCCGCGCGCGCCCAGTCGCGCGCCAGGCCATCGCCGCTGTCGCTGCGCTGCTGCAGCACGAAGGGCTGCAGGGGCGTACCGAGTTCGGCGGCGAAGGCCTCCAGGTCCAGGTTCTGCCGGATGCGTTCGCCGCGCTGGGCATCGTCGCCGCCGAGCTGATAGACCCTGGGCACATCGGCCAGTGCCACGCCCTGCAGCGTCACCGTGCCCTCCGGCGTCGGAAACGGCGCGATGCGGGTGCGGTCCTGCGCGTTGCGCGGCAGCCAGCCGCGCAGCACCAGCACGGCGCGAGGGGCTTGCGTGGCGGCGGCGGTGCGGTTGCCGTCGGCGCCCGCGTCATCGTCTGGTCGCAGCGGCGTCAGCACCAGGAAGCCGCTGCGGCTGTCCTGCCCATTGCCGTGCGGACGGTTCTCCAGCAGCACGGTGTGAGCCGGATCGAACCGGCCGCGCACCACCACGTTGCGCGCGACCAGTTCGGCCGCCGGCAGCGGCGGCGGCGCCGTGCCGATCCGCAGCGGCGGCGCATTGGCCAGCGCGCGCAGCCGCTCGGCGCGCGCGATCTTGTCGTGGGCCCGGCCGAGCTGCCAGTTGCCCAGCGCGCTGGTCACCGCGATGACGACCAGCGCCGCCACCGTCGGCACCGGGCTCAGGGCGCGCAGCAGCGTCATCGCTGGAACGGCTGGAATGGCCGCAGCGGCGCGAACGGCCGCGGGAACGCGGTGCGATAATGGCGCACCTTTGTCCCGACCGCCGCCATGCGCATCGTCATCGTCATTGCCTTCATCCTGATCGTCTCCAGCCTGGCCTCCGCCCTGTTCTTTATGATGCGCGACCGCGGCAAGTCGAGCGCGCATATGGTCCGTTCGCTGACGGTACGTGTCGGCCTCTCGATCGCGCTGTTCCTGTTCATCCTGTTCTCGTACTGGATGGGATGGATCGAAAGCACCGGCATCCGCACGGGGCCGTAGCGCCGGGCACCTTCCGCACAGCCGGACAAAAAGCAAGCGCCGCAAGGATTGGACTCCTGCGGCGCTTGCTTTTTGGACTGGCAGGCAACGCACGGCGATGCCCGCATTCTAAAGGATCGACCGGCGCCCCGAAGCGGTGCCGGTCGCGGCAAACGAAACGGGGGCGCGATGCGCCCCCCGTTTCCCGCTCCTTCGAACTGGCGTCCGCTTACAGCCAGTACACCACGACGTAGAGGAACAGCCACACCACGTCGACGAAGTGCCAGTACCAGGCAGCGCCTTCGAAGGCGAAGTGATGGTCCGGCGTGAAATGGCCCTTGAGCACGCGGAACAGCACCACCGTCAGCATGATGGCGCCCATCGTCACGTGGAAGCCGTGAAAGCCCGTCAGCAGGAAGAAGGTCGAGCCGTAGATGCCCGAGGTCAGCTTCAGGTTCAGGTCGCTGTAGGCGTGCATGTATTCATAGACCTGGAAGCCCATGAAGACCGCGCCCAGCAGGATGGTCAGCACCAGGCCCTGCACCACCTGGCTGCGCTTGCCGGCCAGCAGTGCATGGTGCGCCCAGGTCAGCGTGACGCCCGACATCAGCAGCAGCGCCGTGTTGATGGTCGGAATCGGCCACGGGCCCATCGCCTCGTACGGCTCGACCGTGCCGGCCGGACCGGCGTTCGGCCACACCGCGGCGAAATCGGGCCACAGGATCTTGTTGTTCAGGTCGCCCAGCCACGGCATCGTGTAGACGCGGGCGTAGAACAGCGCGCCGAAGAAGGCGCCGAAGAACATCACCTCGGAGAAGATGAACCAGCCCATCGACCAGCGGTACGAGACATCGATGCGGCGGCCGTACATGCCCCCTTCCGACTCGCCGATCGCGTCGCCGAACCAGCTCTTGAGCACGAACAGGAACCACACGATGCCCAGCACGCAGACATAGGGCGCCCACGGCTGGCCGTTGACCCACCCTGCCGCCCCGGCGGCGGTCAGCAGCAGGCCGAGGGCTGCCGTGATCGGATGGCGCGACGGGCCCGGTACGAAGTAGTACGGAGCGTTTGCGCGATTCGCACTCATTCTGTTTTCTCCAGCTCAGATCTCTGATTCATCGTTATACGCCGGCTGCCCGAGGGCGGACGACGCTCTGTCTTCTGTTGCCTGTTCCGGCCGGCCTGCCTGTTCGCCTATCCGCCAACCACCAGGCGGACGATGCCGATCAGCACCACCACCAGGATCACCGCGCCCAGCACGCCGGCGACGATCACATGGATCGGGTTCAGGTTGGCCATGTCGCGATCGTGTTCCGCGCCCTTGCGCAGGCCGATGAACGACCAGAACACCGCGCGCAACGTCTGCCAGAACGACATCTTGCGTTTGACCGCGTCCTTCAGTTCGTCCATGGCAGCCTCCTCTACTGCGTCAGCTGCCGGCGCGGGCCGGCGGCTGGTCGAGATGGCCCTGCGGCGCTGGCGCCATCGGCGTGCCGATCTCGAAGAATGTGTACGACAAGGTGATGTTCTCGACGTCCTTCGGCAAATCCGGGTCGATCACGAACACCACCGGCATCTCGCGCGATTCCTTCGCCTTCAGCGTCTGTTGCTGGAAGCAGAAACACTCGAGCTTCTTGAAATACTGGGTGGCCTGCTTCGGCGCATAGCTCGGAATGGCCTGCGCCGAAATATCCCGGGCCTGCCCGTTGGCGACCTCGTACACGATGGTCGCCATCTCGCCCGGATGGACCTGCATGCTGCTCTTGACCGGACGGAACGCAAACGGGCCGCGGGCGTTGGAATCGAACTCCACCGTGATGGTGCGGCTGGTGTCGACCTGCGTGTTCTGGCTGACCTTGCCGGCGCTGGCGCCGTAGAGCTCGCGCGTGGTGACGACATTGATGCCGGTGATCTCGCAGATCTTCTTGTACAGCGGCACCAGCGCATAGCCGAAGGCGAACATCACGCCCACGATCACCAGAAGCCGCAGCATCATGCCGCGGTTGTAGCGCTTGTCCTCGACGTCGCCGGAGGGAACCGGCTGCTTCGTGCTCATCTCGATACCTTGCAGCGGGACTCAGCCAAACCAGGTCATCTTGGCGAAGAAACCCAAAAAGAAGACCAGCACGATCGACAGCAGGATCAGGCCGAGACGGCGATTGGCGGCCTTGCGATCGGTCGGCGATGGGCTTTCTTTTGGATGCTGCATCGAATTCTCGGATAGGTGATGGCCGTGTTGGCCGGTGCGGGCCGGCGCGTCCGGCACCGCGGGCGGAGCGCGGACCTTTCGGCCCGCCGCCCCGCCTTGCCGGATGCCGTTACCGGACCTGCGGCGGCACCTCGAAGGTGTGGAACGGCGCCGGCGACGGCACGGTCCACTCCAGGCCCTCGGCGCCTTCCCACGGCTTGTCGGCGGCCACTTCGCCTCCGCGGTACGACGGCAGCACCACGAAGAAGAAGAAATACACCTGCATCAGGCCGAAGCCCAGCGCGCCCAGCGACGAGATCGCGTTGAAGTCGGCAAACTGGATCGCGTAGTCCGCATAACGGCGCGGCATGCCCGCCAGCCCGAGGAAGTGCATCGGGAAGAAGGCGATGTTGAAGAAGATGATCGAACCCCAGAAGTGGATCTTGCCGCGGGTCTCGTTGTACATGAACCCGCTCCACTTCGGAC
>JAPSLP010000078.1 GCA_031180665.1 Cupriavidus sp.
TGATCAGGATGTCCACCGGATTGCCGATGGCGAACACACCGAGAAAGACCAGCAGCGACATGACGAAGAGCACGACCACGCTCTGCATCAGGCGCCGGATGATAAAGACCAGCATAGTCGGGACGCTATTCCTTCGCCGCCGGCACTGCGCACCGCCATGACTTGCGCGAGGGTTCGCGCGAAGGCATGCAGCGGAACGCGGCTCCGGCTGACGGCTATCGCCGCCCGATCATCGCCGGGCGGCTGTTTTCGTGGCGATCGGCGCATCGCCGGGCCCGCGGGCGGCGGGGCCGGCTGCGCGGCGCGGGCCGGTCGGGCGCGCGGCGCCATTGGGCACCGCGCACACCGGGGCTGTCAAGTGAACAGCCTGCCGCCAGCCTTTACTGCTGCGGCTTGAAGTTGTGCGCGTAGGTCCGTTCGTCGGTCCGCGGCACGTAGGTGATGCCCTTCTGCGTGGCCCAGGTGGTCACCTGTTGATGGATCGGAATGATGCCGCCGTCGTTGATCGCGATCGCGGTCGCCTCCTGCAGCAGCTTCGAGCGCTGCGCGTCGTCGACGGTCGACAGCGCCTTCTCCAGTACCGCGTCCATCTTCGGATTGCAGTACTCGCCCCAGTTGGTGGTGCCGAAGCCCTTCTTGGCATCCTCGCACGCCAGCAGCGCGCGCAGCGGCGAGCTGACCTCGCCGGTCTGCGCGCCCCAGCCGAGCAGGCCGAACGACCACTCGTGCTTGATGCCCTTGGACGAATACGTCGCCATCGGCATGCCTTCGACACGCGTGGCGATACCGATCCGCGTCAGGTTCTGCGCGACGGTCTGCGCGATCTTCTCGTCGTTGACGTAGCGGTTGTTCGGCGTATGCAGCGTCACGCCGAAGCCGTTCGGATAGCCGGCCTCGGCCAGCAGCTTCTTGGCACCCTCGGGGTCGTACTTGACCGTCTTCAGGTCCGGGTTATGCCCGAACAGCGTCGCCGGCACCAGGTTGTTGGTCGGCTCGGACAGGCCTTCCATCAGCCTGTCCTTGATGCCCTGCCGGTTGATGGCCATGCTGATGGCATTGCGCACGCGCGCGTCCTTCAGCGGGTTCTTGTCCATCGGCTGGCCGTCCTTGGTGGTGACGTACGGCGACTTGTCGCGCTTGGCATCGAAATACAGGTAGATCACGCGGTGCGAGATCTTCGAGAAGAACGACAGCTTCGGATTCTTGCGCACCTGCGGCAGGTCCGGCGTCGGCACGTTCTCGATCGCCTGGACGTCGCCGGACAGCAGCGCGGCCAGGCGCGTGGCGGGGTTCGGGATGAAGCGCAGCGTCACCTTGTCCCAGGCGGGCTTCGGCCCCCAGTAGTCGGGGTTGCGCGTCAGCTCGACCCGGTCGTCGCGCGCGTAGCTGACGAACTTGAACGGGCCGGTGCCGACCATGCCCTTGCCCTGGGCGAAATCGTCCGAGTTCAGGCCCTGCGTGGCCTTCTTCTGCACGATGAAGATCGAGGTCAGATCGTTGAGCACCAGCGGATAGGGCTGCGCGGTGATCAGCTGGATCGTGTTCGGATCGACGATCTTCTTGGCGACGATGGCCTTGGTGTAGACGTCGAACTTGCCGGGGCTGTTCTGGATCGTCGCCGGCCGGTCCAGCGACCACACGATGTCCTCGGCGGTCAGCGGCGAGCCGTCATGGAACTTGACGCCCTTGCGGATCTTGAACTCCCAGGTGGTCTCGTTGACCAGCTTCCACGACTCGGCCAGGCCCGGAATGATGCGGCTGTCCGCGTCCATCTTGATCAGGCTGTCGAAGATGTGCTCCGACACGTTGATGTTCGAGAACAGGTTGTAGAAGTGCGGGTCCATCGAGGTCGGCGGCGAGCTCATGGCCAGCTTGAAATCGGCTGCCAGTGCCTGACCGCCGGCGCCGAAGCTGATGGCTGCGGCGAGCAGGGCGGTTGCAAATGCCTTCTGGTGGTGGCGAAGCGGCATCGAGCGATTCTCCCGAAAAGTGGGGGCAACTATAACGAGCGGCCTGTGACCGTCGCAAGCTGCGACGCCGCAAATTGGTGCAGGCGTCGTGATACAAGCGGGGCCCGGCTCTCGGACGCGGTACGGCAAGCATTAACTGTTCCAGTAGAGAAGCACCGGCTGCAATGCGGGGAAACCCACCTCCGGCCATGGCAGCGCCCGACCGGCGCGGCATATTGGACGGTATATTGGGCAGCATCCCGGGGAAACCTCGTACCGTGATGGTTTTGGCGCATTCGGGCGGGGCATCGTATGATCCGGATATTCCACCCCTGCTGTTTTCCCCATACGGTTTATGCGACCGGGGTTTTCCCGCCCTGGTTTTCTACCCTTTCGTTTATCACCGCTTACCGCTCTTGCCACGGCCATGACACTGATCCCCGAAATCCTCCAGGCGCAAGACGAGATCCGTTCGATCCGCCGCGATATCCACGCTCACCCGGAACTGCGATTCGAGGAGCAGCGCACCGCCGACGTGGTCGCGCGCACGCTCGCCGAGTGGGGAATCGAGGTGCATCGCGGGCTCGGCAAGACCGGCCTCGTCGGCGTGATCCGCAACGGCAGCAGCGCGCGCAGCATCGGCCTGCGCGCCGACATGGACGCGCTGCCGCTGCAGGAGGCCAATACTTTCGGCCACCGCTCGCAGCACGACGGCAAGATGCACGCGTGCGGCCACGACGGGCATACCGCGATGCTGCTCGGCGCGGCGCGTTACCTGGCGCGGCACCGCAACTTCGACGGCACCGTCCATCTGATCTTCCAGCCCGCGGAAGAAGGCGGCGGCGGCGCGCGGGAGATGATCCGCGACGGCCTGTTCGAGCGCTTTCCGTGCGATGCGGTGTTCGGCATGCACAACTGGCCCGGCATGCCGGCCGGTTCGTTCGGAACCTGCGCCGGACCGCTGATGGCCTCGAGCAACGAGTTCCGCATCGTCGTGCGCGGCAAGGGCGCACATGCGGCGATGCCGCATAACGGCAACGATCCGGTCTTCACCGCGGCGCAGATCGTCGGCGCACTGCAAGGGATCATCACGCGCAACAAGCGGCCGATCGACGCGGCGGTGATCTCGGTCACGCAGTTCCACGCCGGCGATGCCACCAATATTGTGCCCAACGAGGCGTGGATCGGCGGCACCGTGCGCACCTTCACGCTGCCGGTGCTCGACCTGATCGAGCGCCGCATGGAAGAGGTGGCCCGCGCCGTCGCCACGGCCTTCGACTGCACGATCGAATTCAACTTCGAGCGCAACTATCCGCCGACCGTCAACAGCGCCGCCGAAGCGGCCTTCGCAGTGGAGGTCGCGCGCGAGCTGGTCGGGGTCGACAACGTCGACGCCAATATCGAACCGACCATGGGCGCCGAGGATTTTTCCTTCATGCTGCTCGAGCGGCCCGGCTGCTACCTGTTCATCGGCAACGGCGAGGGCGGTCACCGTGAAGCCGGCCATGGCATCGGGCCCTGCATGCTGCACAACCCGAGCTACGACTTCAACGACGAGATCCTGCCGGTGGGCTCGACCTTCTTCGTCAAGCTGGTCGAGAAATGGCTGACGCCGGCGTGAGCGCCGCGCAGGCGTTGCCGGCGCTCGATATCGCGACCGCCAGCGCCTTCGCCCAGGTCGCGCTGGAAAACATCCTGCGGCCCTATCCCTACCGGGTCGACCACATGATGATGGGCGCGGGCGATCTCGCCGAGCCGCGCGCCGCGCATCCCGTCTATTTCGGCAGCTATGACTGGCACTCGAGCGTGCATATGCACTGGCTGCTGGTCCGTTTGCTGGCGCATCGGCCGGACCTGCCGGAGGCGGGCGTGATCCGCGCGACGCTGGATATCCAGTGGCAGCCAGCCGCGGTGCAAGCGGAACTGGCTTATTTCCGGCGGCGCGGGGCGGCGACCTTCGAGCGGCCCTATGGTTGGGCCTGGGTTCTCCGGCTGCAGGCGGAACTGCGCCAATTCCCGCAGGCCGACGAACAAGTCCAGCGCTGGGCGCGGATCTGCGAACCGCTGGCGACCTACCTCGCCGGCCGGCTGGCAGACTATCTCGACATTGCCGATTTCCCGGTCCGCACCGGCACGCATGCCAACAGCGCCTTCGCTTTGGTGCTGGCCGACGGCTATGCCCGTGCAGTAGGCGACACCACGCTGCGACGCGCCATCGCCCGCCGGGCACACCGCTGGTTCGGCCACGACCAGCGCTACCCCGCCCGCTATGAACCAGGCGGCGACGAGTTTCTGTCAGGCGGCCTGATGGAGGCGGTGTTGATGCGCCGGGTGCTGGACGACGCCGGGTTCGCGCCATGGTGGGACGTGTTCGCTCCGGCCCCGGCTGATCTGGCAACGTGGCTGACCCCCGTCGTGGTCGGGGATCGCACCGACCCGAAGCTGGTGCATCTGGACGGGCTGAACCTCTCTCGCGCCTGGTGTTGGCGCCTGCTCGGCCCCTCGCTGCCGGAACCGCTGCGGACCAAGGCGGCGGGCGCCTGGGTGGATCATCTGGATGCGTCGCTGGCGCAGGCGGTCAGCGGGGACTATGTCGGTACGCATTGGCTGGCATCGTTCGCGGCATTGGCATTGACCGACGCTGTGTCGATGTGAACGCGCAAGACGCCACTCGCGGCTCTTTTCGCAACGGTGTCGCATAACGCGCGACACCGTTCAACCAGGGCGATATCGCCATACCCTGCGCGCCATACCCTGCGCGCGCCGCGTCAGCTATGACGCGGCGCCATCTGACCATTCCGTGCGGGCGTATGCCAGGATGCCATTTAACTGGTTCAAGGACGGATGGCTATCCGGCAATGCGGCATCGCCCAGCGTCAGCCGCGGTACGACCTGGCTTAGTGCGCGAAAGAACGCCAGATTCGACCGGGACCGGACGAAGAACCCTTGGTCCAGGCCACTTAACGCATCGGATTGGCAGACCGACAGCATGAACTCCCGGTTGCCGACCAGGCTGCAGACTCCGCTGTCGGGACCGTGCGGATGTTTCGCCGCGATGACGTCCCATTGGGAGAATAGGAGCTCCCCCGGAACAGCTTGCCGCTCCACCAGCTTTGCGGCTGCGGCAGCCTTGGCAAGCAAGGTGGGATCGTTGAATACGATCAATGCGGTCTCGTGGTCATCGAGAAGCGGGAGCAACTCAAGGTCATCCAGTCTTGCCATGGCTCGTCGATCGCGCAGCACCATGTGGCGCGTTTCGTTGTGTCGAATAAGCCGCCGAATATCCTCGAGATCGCATCGCCACACTGCTTTCGAGCGCTCGTACAGCGCCTGCCGCGCCACCTCGACCTGTGCGCGACATGTCTGGCGGAGAGCGGCCAGGGCCGGCAAGGGAAGGTACGAGGCGACCAGTTGGTCCACCAAAGGGGCGCCTTCAGGGGCCGACCTGCCCCGAATCAGACGCGACGACGGATAGGCCACTGTCTGTATGTTGGCCAACTGCCGACGCAGCACGGCGACGGGCCTTGCCAGCCGATCCGCGCCAGACTCCGTGATGCGCTCCAGCCATGGCGCGATGCCAGTGGGCCGCGCGTATGCGGGCGACAATAGGGTTCTGATCGCACGAAATGCTTCGCGCAGGACCTGCGAAGCAGTTCGAATTCCATTCCGCCCGGTCCCGTCGAAAATCTGGCCTTCCGCATGAGCAGCGACCAAGGCGTCGAGGCTGGTCCTCGCTTCCGCCAACGCCCTGGTCAACGCGGGCCTGAGTTCATCCGCAGCGGTCCACGATGACTGCCGCTGCAGGCCCAATGCGGCGCTGGCGAGCGACTGCCGCCAGCGACATGCCAACTGGTGCAGCGCGTTGAGCTTCGCCAGACAATCCGACGCCAGCCGGGGCAGTCGGTGCGGGGGCATTCCCGTGGCGGTGGACAGTGCGCACTCCAAGTCGGCGATGGCGCTCGGCACGCAAACCTCGAATTCATCGGCGTTAAAGCCTCGCGCTGCCGATAGCGCTGGCACGTCGTCGCCCGGCGGGACGTCGTCTCCGCGTGACGGCACCTGATCGACGTGTTGGACTCGCGCTTGCGTGTATCGGGCCGAAATTGTGTTGCCATGCATCATGGATCGTCGCTCATTCCAAGTCGTAAACGAAGAGCGGGAGGATGCCTGTACCGCGTGGGCTCGTCTTTTCCAATTACGCCGAGATAACAGCATTCGATGATTGCGCCGGGACAGCGCAGTCTAGAGCCCCCGCGCTGGCGGACGGGCAAGACATCTGACGCTGCCGCTAATCCACAGCGATATCGCCATACCAAGCCTCCGCCTGGCTCTTGGTATTGTCGGTGTCCGTCATGATGCCGATGGCAAGCAGCCGGCCCGGTTCCTTGCCGAAGGCGGCGCGATAGTCGGCACGCAGATCGCGCTCGTGGCAACGCCATTGCCTGGCGTGGCGCGTGCCGGAATCGACCACGATCATGCGGACGCGTTCGGTATGGGGATTCGGAATGACGGAGCCTTCCGGACGTTTGGCGCCCCAGATGTACATCAGGGTCGCGTAGGGCATGTCGCGACCGGTCATCAAGCGGGCCATCTCGTCCATCAGATGGTCCTTCAGCGACAGCGTGCTCTTGTCGCCGTCGAATGCAGCGAACACTCTCAGCGGCGCGTCTTCGCGTGGTCCGCTGGCGTTGTCGCCCTCTGGAATGACGTCGCGCGTCTTCCAGGTCCAACGCAGCTTGCCGGGCTCGCGCGGTGTCAGCGGAACGTAGAGGCCAGAGGCCGAGCCATCGGCGCGGGCATGCAAGACAACCCGCTGTTCGACTTCGGTCAAGGCGTATTGCGTCGGGGTCTTGCTGCGGTTGACCGTCCAGCTCTGCCAGCCGGGCGGCAGCGTTTGATTGGGATCGAATGTCGAAAAGAGCGGCAGATGCGGCAAGGGCTTCGCTTCGCCGTCTTCGATGTCGCTGCGGTGATCCACTGGTTTCAATGAACCGGACGCAGCGGATTGAAGTGGCCTGCCGGTGGAGGCGGCAAGCCGCTGATGATACTTGCGGCAGTCGAGCGGTGCGACCTTGGCCACCACGCCGGCCGAACCGGTGCCCGCTGCCATATCAGGCATATGGGGAGCGGGACCCGCACATCCCGCCAATGCCGCCGCGAACGCCAAGACGGCGCCGGCGATCGCAGGCCTGCACAGGCTCGCGCCGATTTTCGAGGCCCTGTTTGCGGCCATCCCTGCCTCCCCGAAACCTTCCGATCGCCCTGCCGTCGTTGGCCGGGCGCATTGCGTGACGATGCCGGCAATGCCCTGAACGGAGCGCTCAGCACCGCGTGCGCATGCTCTGCACCAGCAGAGCGCAACCTTAGCAGAGCCATTCCCGCCAAGTACATTGCCGGTCCCAATGCTGGGCACGCCTGTATCTGCCGAACAACGGCCGCCCGGCCTTCGGACGAGTCTTTTTCGGCCACTTCTTTCACCAATCTTCCGCCTCGACGCTCTTTCAGCGCATGAGAAACGTACGCCCTCGCACCATGTGGTCGCGGGTGACCCGATCCGATCCCGCGCAACTTTACATATCAGGGAGATTGAATTGGAAACGAGCAGATTGCTAGGAAATGGCTGCAGTACGAGCAGTACGACGCCCAGCCGCACTTTCGCCGCTCATACCGCAACGGAAAACGAGCTGACTGAATTCCTGCGGGCGCGCTGTGCACAAATCGATCTCGAGAGGGCAACAGAGTCCGTCAGCGGCCAGCAAGCCAACTGGTCGGTACGGCACCCTTGGCTGCGCAACCTCCTCTACTTCGGACCGTCGCTGGGCGCCATTGCGGGCGGTATCGCCCAGGCAGTGATCGCCCCCGACGAGCCGTTTGCTTACAGCTGCTTGATCGCGGCCGGTACGTTGTGGGGAATAGGGTCGTGCTTCCATCTGAGGGCCGACAAGCGGTTTGCGGAGACGCATTACGGAGGCGATTTCCGCTATTGCTGACCGGCGCCGGCTGTTGCCGATCGCGAGATGGCAGCACAAAGCAAAACACCCCAGACCGGTTGGGATCTGGGGTGTTCTGGGAATGGAGAGCCTGGCGATGACCTACTTTCACACGGGTAGTCCGCACTATCATCGGCGCGAAGTCGTTTCACGGTCCTGTTCGGGATGGGAAGGGGTGGTTCCGACTTGC
>JAPSLP010000036.1 GCA_031180665.1 Cupriavidus sp.
CCGAGCGCATCCACACGCAGGGCAATCCGCAGCAGACCGGCAATGCCAAGGACGTGGCCATCATCGGCCAGGGCTTCTTCCAGGTCACGCTGCCGGACGGCACCACGGCGTACACCCGCGACGGCTCGTTCCAGGTCGACCAGAACGGCCAGCTGGTGACCGCCAGCGGCTTCGTGATCGAGCCGGCCATCGCCATTCCGGCGAACTCGACCTCGCTGACCATCGCGCGCGATGGCACCGTGTCGGTGACGCAGCCGGGCAATGCCAACAACGTGCAGGTCGGCCAGCTGCAACTGGCGACCTTCATGAACCCGACCGGGCTGGAAAGTCTGGGCGAGAACCTGTACGTGCAGACCGACGCGTCCGGCGCGCCGAACCCGACCGTGCCCGGCCTGAACGGCGCCGGCATCCTGCAGCAGAACTACGTCGAAGCGTCCAACGTCAACGTGGTCGAGGAGCTGGTCAGCATGATCCAGACCCAGCGCGCCTACGAAATCAACAGCAAGGCGGTGCAGACGTCCGACCAGATGCTGCAACGCCTGACTCAGCTGGGTTGAACATGAACGCCATGCTGTTCCGTCTGGGCCGCTCGGCCTGCCGTCTGGCCTGCATTCTCGGGCCGCTGCTGGCCACCGGCTGCGCGCTGGTGCCGCGCGAGCCGCTGGTGCAGATGCCGACCACGGCCCGGGCCGAGCAGCGGCCGATGATCTCGCCGACCGGTTCGATCTACCAGAACTCCTACGCCGGCAACCCGCTGTTCGAGGATCGTCGCCCGCGCAATGTCGGCGACATCCTGACCATCGTGATCAGCGAGAACATCAACGCGTCGAAGAACTCGGGCACCAACGCCTCGCGCACCGGCAACGCGGCGCTGGCCTTCGACGCGGTGCCACGCGCGCTGGGCGGCCTGTTCGGCGCCAGCCAGAACGCCAACATCAGCGGCGAGAACGGGATCCGCGCCAGCGGCGGTTCCAGCGCGGCCAATACCTTCAACGGCACCATCACGGTCACCGTGATCGAGGTGCTGGCCAACGGCAACCTGGTGGTCTCCGGCGAGAAGCAGATGGCGATCAACCAGGGCGCGGAATTCATCCGCTTTTCGGGCGTGGTCAATCCGCGCACGATCACCGGCGACAACGCGGTGCCGTCGACGCAGGTGGCCGACGCGCGCATCGAATACACCGCCAAGGGCTATATCGACGAAGCGCAGAACATGGGTTGGCTGCAGCGCTTCTTCCTCAACGTTTCACCGTTCTGAATCGCGTCATGTCTTTGCGCCTGGCTGTCTGCCTTCGCGGTTGCTTCCGCTCTAGCCGTCCCGGCGTGTCCGCGGCGGGTTCCCTGCCGCTGCTCGCGCTTGCAATGGTGCTGGCCGTCGGCCTGCTTCTGCCGGCAGGGGCAGCCCATGCCGAGCGCCTGAAGAACCTGGCGACCTTCCAGGGCGTGCGCGACAACCCGCTGGTCGGCTACGGCCTGGTGGTCGGTCTGGACAACACCGGCGACCAGACCATGCAGACGCCGTTCACGACGCAGAGCCTGACCAACATGCTGTCGCAGCTGGGCATCACCTTGCCGGCCGGCCGCAACATGCAGCTCAAGAACGTGGCTGCGGTGATGGTCACCGCGACGCTGCCGCCGTTTGCGCAGCCCGGCAGCCAGCTGGACGTGGTGGTGTCGTCGATGGGCAATGCCAAGAGCCTGCGCGGCGGCACGCTGCTGATGACGCCGCTCAAGGGCGCCGACGGCCAGGTCTATGCCATCGCGCAGGGCAACCTGCTGGTCGGCGGCGCCGGCGCGTCGGCGAACGGCAGCAAGGTGCAGATCAACCAGCTGGCGGTCGGCCGCATTGCCAACGGCGCCATCGTCGAACGCGCGGTGCCGGCCTTCCAGTCGGACAACGGCATGCTGACGCTCGAGCTCAAGAGCTCGGACTACGGCACCGCCGAGCGCGTGGTCGACGCGATCAACCGCAACCTCGGCGGCGGCGTGGCCAGCGCGCTCGACGCGCGGGTGGTGCAGGTGCGCGTGCCGCAGGCTTCGTCGCAGCGCGTGGCGATGCTGGCGCGCATCGAGAACATCGACGTCACGCCGGCCCGTGCCGCGGCCAAGGTCATCCTGAACGCCCGCACCGGCTCGATCGTGATGAACCAGGACGTCACCGTGCAGGACTGCGCGATCGCGCATGGCAACCTGTCGGTGGTCATCAATACCCAGCCGGTGATCAGCCAGCCGGCGCCGTTCAGCGGCGGCGAAACCGTGGTGGCGCCGGTGTCGGAGATCAACCTGAAGCGCGACGGCGGCTCGCTGCAGCTGGTGCGCGCCGGCGCCTCGCTGTCGGCGGTGGTGCGCGGCCTCAATTCGCTGGGCGCGACGCCGGCCGATCTGCAGACCATCCTGGAAGCGATGCGGGCGGCAGGCGCGCTGCGCGCCGAGCTCGAAATCATCTGATCGCCACGGGCCATCGCATGAGCCAACCGATCCACGCTCAAGCCGACCTGTCGCAGCGCTTCGCGCTCGACACGCAGGGATTCGAAGCGCTCAAGCAGAGCGCACGCGACGGCAGCGCCGACACGTTGAAGGCGGCCGCCAAGCAGTTCGAGGCCGTCTTCACGCAGATGGTGCTCAAGAGCATGCGCGAGGCGACGCCGCAGGACGGACTGTTCGACAACGAGCAGACCAAGCTCTATATGTCGATGCTGGACCAGCAGCTGGCACAGCATCTGTCGTCCAAGGGCATTGGCCTGGCCGAGGTGATGGCGCGCCAGCTGGCGCGTGCCAGCGGCCAGCCGCTGCCGCCCGAGGCCAGCGCCGCCAGCCGCATGGACGACGTCGCCGGCAAGCTCGGTCCGCTGCTGGACGGACGCAGCACCGCCGCCGCGGGCGGCGACGACGAACAGGTGCCGCGCGCGGGCACCGTGGTGCCTGGCGGCAACTGGAACCCGACCGCGGGCCTGCGCCAATACCAGGCGCAACAGCCGAGCCAGTGGCAGGGCGGCGGCGCCATGCCCGAGGACACGCCGTCCCATATCAGCGCCTTCGTCAGCCGCATGGCCGGCCCCGCGGTGGCCGCCTCGCGCGCGAGCGGCGTGCCGGCACGGCTTATCCTCGGCCAGGCCGCGCTGGAGTCCGGCTGGGGCCGCCGCGAGATCACGCATGCGGACGGCAGCACCACCCACAATGTGTTCGGCATCAAGGCCGGCGCCAACTGGAAGGGCCCGGTCGCCGAGATCACCACCACCGAATACGTCGACGGCGAGCCGCAGAAGATCAAGGCGAAGTTCCGCGCCTACGGCTCGTATGAGGAAGCCTTCTCCGACTACGCACGGCTGCTGGCCAACAACCCGCGCTATGCCGGCGTGGTATCGGCCGGCTCGGCCGAGGAAGCCGCCCACGGCCTGCAGCGCGCCGGCTATGCCACCGATCCCGAGTACGGGGCCAAGCTGGTCAGGATCATGCGGAAGGTACCGGTCTAAGGGCCGGTATTGCACGGATTTGTTGCTTCTCGCCCATGCGGGGAGACGGGCGGGGGAGAGGCAAGCGGCGGTCGCCGTGCCGCCATGTCCCAAAAACCAGCCCGCACCCTAAAGTCCACCGCCCAATCTGCCGTTACCACCCTCATCCACCGCCACGGCCGCGACTGCATCGCGTGCCCATGGCGACCAACAGAATCCGGGGCTAGTGCATGTCTCTCTTCCATATCGGCCTGTCCGGCCTGAACACGGCACAGAACGCGCTGACGACCATCGGCCATAACGTCAGCAACGCGGCGACCGCCGGCTACACGCGCCAGAACACCATCATCGCCTCGTCGGGTGGCCAGTACACCAGCCAGGGTTTCTTCGGCCAGGGCTCGACCACTACCACGGTGATGCGGGTCTACGACGAATTCCTGACCGGCCAGCTTCGCAGCGCGGAGACGTCGAGCGCGCACCTGGCGACGTACTCGGATCAGATCAGCCAGATCGACAGCCTGCTGGCCGACCAGAAGGGCGGCATCGCGCCGCTGATGCAGAAGTTCTTCGCCGCGGTGCAGGGCGTGGCCGACAAGCCGGGCGATACCGCGGTGCGCCAGAACATGCTGAATGCCGCGCAGTCGCTGGCTGGCCAGCTGCGTTCCGCGGCCTCGTACTTCCAGAACCAGCAGGAAGGCATCAACAGCGAGATCCAGAGCTCGGTCACGCAGGTGAACGCCTATGCCAAGCAGATCGCCTCGCTGAACAGCGAGATCGCCAAGGCCACCGCCGCCAGCGGCGGCCAGCCGCCCAACGATCTGCTGGACCAGCGCGACGAAGTGATCGCGCAGATGAACAAGGTCGTCGGCGTCAAGGTCGTCGCGCAGGATGGCGGCAGCTACAACGTCTTCGTCGGCAACGGCCAGCCGCTGGTCGTCGGCGCCAATTCCTACGACCTGAAGGCCGTGCGTTCGGCGGCCGACCCGTCGCGGATGGGCATCGCCTATACGCTGCCGGACGGTACCGCGATCGAGATGGACGACGCGCTGTTCAGCGGCGGCAGCATCGGCGGCCTGATGCAGTTCCGCAGCGAGACGCTCGACGCCGCGCAGAACGCGATCGGCCGCCTGTCGCTGGCGATCGGCCAGACCTTCAACGCGCAGCACCGCCTTGGCATGGACCTGAAGGGCCAGATCGGCGGCGACATGTTCTCGCTGGGCTCGCCGGCGGTGATTGGCAACGCCCGCAATACCGGCACCGGCACCGTCGTCCCCACGGTCGTCGATGCGACCGCGCTGACCACCAGCGACTACACGGTGACGTACGACGGCACCAGCTACAGCCTGGTGCGGATGTCGGACAACGAAGTGGTCGCCAGCGGCGCCGGCCCGACCTTCACGGCCGACGGTCTGAGCATCACGGTCGGCGGCTTGAACGCCGGCGACAGCTTCCAGATCCAGCCGACCCGCAATGTCGCGGGTTCGTTCGACCTGGCCATCACCGACCCCGCCAAGGTCGCCGCGGCCTCGCCGGTGCTGGCCGAAAGCAGCGCCTCCAATGTCGGCACGGGCACCGCCAAGGTCAGCAACGTCGCCCAGGGTTTCAACGTGCCGCCCTCGAAGATCGTCGCGACCTTCGACGGCACCGCCTATACCTTCGCCGACGCCGCCGGCAATCCGGTGACGCCAGACGCCGCCCCGGTCGTCAATGGCAGCGCAATCGAATATACGTTCGGCGGCGTGACGGTCAGCTTCGACGGCACACCCAAGGTCGGTGACAGCTTCACCATCGGCTCCAACGTCGGCGGTTCGTCCGACAACGGCAATGCGCTGGTGCTGGCCAAGCTGCAGACCGCCAAGACCATCAACGGCGTGTCCAGCTTCAACGACGCCTACGCGCAGCTGGTCAACGACATCGGCAGCCGCACCAAGGCGATCGACATCGCGTCGACCTCGCAGGACAGCATCACGACCCAGGTGCGTACCGCCCAGCAGTCGGTTTCCGGCGTCAATATGGACGAGGAAACCGTCAACCTGCTGCGCTTCCAGCAGCTCTATCAGGCCAGCGCCCAGGTGATCCAGACCGCCTCGTCGCTGTTCGACGCCATCATCAATATCCGCTGACGGGCCACCCGCCTACCGAGACCAGGAAACCATCATGCGTGTCGCCACTTCCACGTTCTACCAGCTCGGCCTGTCCGCGATGAACGGCCAGCAGTCCTCGCTGCTGCACGTGCAGCAGCAGCTCGGCACCGGCCGTCGCGTGCTGAACCCGTCCGACGACCCGATCGCCGCCACGCGCGCACTGGGCGTGGCCCAGGCCGGCGCCGTCAACGAGCAATACGCCACCTCGCGTACCCAGGCCAATATCAGCCTGGCGCTCGAGGAAAAGACGCTGCAAAGCGTGATCACCACGATCCAGAACGTGCAGACGCTGATCGTCTCCGGCGGCAACGGCACGATCAGCAACGCCGACCGCGCCTCGATCGCAGCGGAACTGCAGAGCAACTACGACCAGCTGGTGGGCCTGGCCAATGCCGACGACGGCAACGGCCAGTACCTGTTTGCCGGCTTCAAGTCGGGCACGCCGCCGTTCGCGGCCAGTGGCGGCACGGTGCAATACGTCGGCGACACCGGTTCGCAGCTGCTGCAGGTCGACGTCGCCCGCCAGATGGCTGCCGGCGACAACGGCCGCGATGTGTTCCTCAGCGTCACCGGCTCGGCCGACTACGTGATGACCGAACAGAGCGGCAACGCCGGCACGGCGATCTACGGCGCGCTGTCGGTCACCGACCCGTCCGACCCGCTGTACGGCCATGCGTTCTCGATCGACTTCACGGTGGACGGCTCCGGCAATACCAGCTACACCGTGACCGACAACAGCGCCGTGCCGCCCGCGCCCATCGGGCCTGCGACGCCGTACGTCGCCGGCGATGCGATCGAGTTCGGCGGCGTGTCGTTTACCGTCAAGGGCGCGCCGGCCGACGGCGACTCGATGACGCTGGCCCCGGCCAAGCAGGCCGGCACCGACATCTTCGCCAACATCCAGGCGGCGATCGATGCGCTGAAGCAGCCGGTGGCCACCGAGGCCGATCGCGCGCGGCTGGACAACGCGCTGGCCACCGCCAACCGCAAGATGTCCAATTCGCTCGACAACGTGCTGACGGTGCGCGCATCGGTCGGCTCGCGGATGCAGGAACTCGATGCGCTCGACACCATCGGCGCCAACCGCGACCTGAACTACGAGCAGACGCTGTCGGGGCTGCAGGATCTGGACTATGCGTCGGCGATTGCCGAGTATTACCAGCGCCAGACGGCGCTGCAGGCGGCGCAGCAGTCGTTCATGCAGATCCAGGGGATGAATCTGTTCAACTATCTGCGGTAAGGGAAGATGTGTCCCGCCGGCCCGTTACGCCATCTGAGGCGAAAAAGGACCTGAAACCTGCATGGGGAAAAGGATTCACCATATTTGAGCTAACGCCTACGCTGCTCAATAAGACCGCGTGCAACGGGCCCGTCGGCAAACGTCGCAGCCCTTGCATTATCCGATCTTTCAGTTAGGAAGCCGGTTGGGACTCTGAGAGCTATTTGACATTTCCGCGGGGAATGTGAGTAGCTTCGACCAGCTGCGGACAAAGAGGCCGCATTCGCTTGCACTGGGGCATAGCAGACGCGCGCAATCTCCGATGGATGGGGCTGGCGTTAGACCAGCCCTTGGCCTCATGTCCCATTCATGTGCCGGACGTTCCGCCCGCGGGCGCGCTGGGACGTTGTACGGCCGCCGACAACAGGCGCGCCTCGATATAGATGCGCCTGACCGCTGGGTAGCGAGCGCGGATCTGCCGCTCGACGCGCTCCACCGAGCGCGCTATGTCGTCCCGGCCGGCGCTGGCCATGAATTGCACGTCCAACGTGACCAGTACGTCGTCGGGACCAAAATGCATGGTCAGCGGCCTGCCGGCGCGCTCGATGCACGGATCGTCCTGTGCCAGACGCTGGATTCCGAGCGCCATCTCCCGGTTGACGCTCTCGCCGACCAGCAGGCTGCGACTCTCGACGACCAGCACTGTCGCAACGCCGGCCAGCAGCACACCGATCGCCACGGATGCCGCGCCGTCGAGCACCGGCATGTTCCAGCGATGACTCGCGTATACGCCAAACGCAGCGACTGCCAGGCCCGCCAGCGCGGCAGCGTCCTCGGCCAGCACGGTGACGGTGGTGGGGTCCTTGCTCGCGCGCAGGGCGATCCAGAACGGCACGTCGCCCTTTTCGCGGTAGAACTGGCGCAACGCAATGCCGAAGCTGATGCCTTCGAACACCGCGGCGCTGGCAAGTACGACGTAGTTCCAGTGCGGGTCGCGCAATGGCTCGGGATTCATCATGTGCAGCACGCCCTCGTATGCCGAGATGCCGCCGCCGACGCCGAAGATCAGCACCGCCACGATCAGGCTCCAGAAGTACAGTTCCTTGCCGTAGCCGAAGGGATGCTGCGGATCGGCGGCGCGGCGGCTGCGCGCGAGCCCGATCAGCAGCAGTACCTCGTTGCCGGTGTCGACCGTGGAGTGAATGGCCTCCGAGATCATTGCCGAGCTGCCCGTGAAGCCCGCCACGATGAACTTCGTGATGGCAATGGCGGAGTTGGCCGCGATCGCTCCATAAATGGCGATGGGCGATTTCGCTGATCTATTCGCCAGCGCTGGCGCCGCCGACGACGTCGACGGCGCCGCATCGCGAGACGGGGAGTCCTTGTAGCCGATCATGGTGCCCCTTTTGCCAGACAGCGCATTCCGATCAAGCGCCGCCGCTCTGCATGCCGAGGTGGTTGTCGGCGATCGCGTCCCGAGGTCCGCCTGTCGGCCCAGCATACTCACACCATCGCGGCCAGGCGGTTCCGGATTCGTGATCCATGCGCCGTCATGCAACACGCGTTCCCGGACGGCGCCCGGCTTGCGGTGGCAGTACAGTGCGGCAGGCACCGGCTCAAGGCCGATGATTGGCGGTAAATTGTTCCCTGCCGCGATGTAATTCGTACGTCGGCGGGCTGACGGACCGCAGTCAGAACAACAGGATGCCCCCCAACGCGCCGCCGCGCTGTCTTGCCGACAGCCCGTCGAACGACTTCGATCGCGTCTCGCCGATCTCGGCAACCAGCGTGATGCTCTTGGTCAGGCTGTAGTACAGGCCCGCGGTGAGATTGGCATTGGACTTGAGGCCGGTCCCGGGATTGTCGCTGTTGCGGCTCTGGCCATAGCCAAGCCCCAGCTTGATCCGGTCCGTTGCCTTGTAGGTCCCCTGCACAAGATAGGCGGAAGTTCGCACGTCGCCCTGGTCGGCATCGGACAGAATGCCCAGGCCCTTGCCGGTCTGGAAGTTTGCCAGCAGGCCAAAGCGCCCTGCATTCACGGAGCCGCCGACTTCCACCGCGGCCATGTTCAGCGATCGTCCGGCAGCATCCTCCAGACGCTGCGACTTGCCGCCGAGCCACAGTTTGTACTGGTCGGTGCCGAAATTGACCCGGCCCTGAAACTGCGGCGTGTTCTTCGCCGTGTAGTCGGGCACGCCGATCACCGGCTGTTGGTCGACCGGGCTCATCACCGCCACGTCGACGGACAAGCCGCTGAAGGAAGGCGTGCTGTAGACGAACTGGCCATAGGTCCCGACATAGGCGTAGCCTGCGCCGATATGGCCGAGCGACACGCGGCCGCGCTGCGTGGCACGCGTTGCGGCACCGACGCCGAGCAGCGTCATGTCGTTGATGATCGCGTTGTAGCCGTACAGGCCATAGTCGCGGCCGAGCTTGACCGTGCCCATGCTGCTGTTGCCGAACGTCAGGTAGGCCTGGCGCACGTCCACCACGTTGTTCTGCGAGATGGCGTCGCCGGTGGCGGCCGCCGCGCCGATACCGATCAGCGCGGCCACATCGTAATCGTCCTGGCGCGACTTCGCGCCGACCGACAGATAGCTCGGCAACAGGCCATTGCCGATCACCGTGCTGTTGTCCTTGCCGCCGCAAGCCAGTGCGCGACTGCCAAGCGCGAGGCCGCCGATGTTGTCGCCCGAGCACGAGTTCGTCGTATAGAAGGCATTGATGTTGCCGCCTACCGTCAGCGTCCAGTCGCCGGCCTGGAACTCCGCCGCGGCCGCATGACCGGTGCAGGCCAGCGCGGCGACGATACAGGCAAGGCGAACGGATTGCTGGCGCGGTGTCCCCACCGGGTGTTGCTGATGCATGGATGTCTCCTCTGGTGTTGTTGATTTGATGCGGCCGGCTTTTTCCGGCCGGGCGCATTGCGCAAGCGGCGTGCCGGGGAGATGACGGACAGGACCGGAACGAAGCGCTGTGGCGCCGTGGGGCACCGATGCGCACGCTTGAAGCAGCAGTGCGCATCGATGCGGAAAAACGAAGCAGAGCGCTCGCCATGGGCGTTGCGAGAGGCTGCGTTCGAGGGCCGGTCGATGCGTCGTACGAGGACAGTTGTTGCGGAATCGGTCAGCGATGCGCAGGCGCGCCGGACAGGCTGTTGCCAGCGCGCCGTGTGTCATTTCCGCTCACTGTGCTGCGCAACGCCACAAGCCGGAACAGTGATGCGTTCGAGCCAATCGGGTTACAGTCGCCGGATAGTCGAGCGGAGGGAAACATGACAATCGCGAGGCGTTCGGCAGGGCTGGTGGTGGTGCGTTGGATAGGCGGTCAATGGCGCTGCGTTGTCCTGCGCGCGTACCGCAATTGGGACCTTCCGAAGGGAATGCCAGAGCCCGGCGAGGAGCCGTTGCAGACGGCACTGCGCGAGACTGCCGAGGAGACGGGTTTGTCGGCGCTGACCTTGCCTTGGGGCGATGACTATCGTGAGACCGAGCCGTATGCAAAAGGCAAGGTCGCGCGCTTCTACATTGCCTTGTCCGGCGAAGGGGAGGTCAGCCTTCCCGTCAGCGCGGAGCTAGGACGGGCGGAGCATCACGAGTTTCGCTGGGTGTCGTTTGCCGCGGCGCGGGCGCTTCTGCCGCCGCGCTTCGCACCGATCCTGCAATGGGCGCAGACGGTGGTGGAAGGACACCCTGAACAATATTCGTCGTAAGCGATGGCATGTCGGGAAACTCACGCGGGTCGAGATCGTCCAAGCTGGATTCGGACCGATATGAGAACCGCCATGCAGAGAATCGTGTTCAGTGCCGTGAGTCTGGTCTTGCTGCTGGGCATCGTGTCCGGCTGCAGCAGCGCCCGCGCGCCGGATGACAGGCAATCCGGCATTACGATGTACGGCACCGTCGACGCCGGCGTCAGCGTCACGCGCGACAGGTAGGGCTGGGCCAACCTGTCCCTGGGGAAAATCATCCGAATGGCAATTGGTCGAGCCAGTCGCCGATGACGCCTCGAGCGGCGCGCTCCAGCAACGGGCCATGCCGCGCGGCATCCGCGCGAATGGCAGCGATATCCAGCCGATGCGCCGCCAACTCGTGCGCATGACCGATCAACCAACGCTCGATCTGCCGGTGATCGGCCTCGAGATGAAATTGCAGGCCGAGGATGCGCGGCCCTGACGCAAACGCCTGATTGGGAAATCCGGGCGTCTCGGCCAGCCGCGACGCCCCCTCGGGAATCGCGAATTGATCGCCATGCCAATGGAGTACCGGAATGTCGCCCAGATGCCGCAGCGGCGAGGCTCGACCCTCCGCGGTCAGAGTCAGTGGGCCGTAGCCGATTTCCACCTTGCCGGTCGCGGTTACCGTTGCGCCCAGCGCTTTCGCCATCAGTTGCGCGCCCAGACAGATGCCCAGGGTCGGCTTGTTCTGCCCGAGCCGCGCCGCGATGGCGTCCTTCTGCGCGGCGAGAAAAGGGTAGCGATCGGTCTCGTACACACCGATCGAGCCGCCCAGCACCACCAACAGATCGGCAGCCGTCACCGTCGCACTGTCGATCGCATCGACGCCGGCCTCCAGATAGCGGACCGTATAGCCGCGTTCGATCAATAGCGGTTCAACGATGCCCAGGTCTTCGAAGGCGACATGGCGGATCGCCAACGCGGTGCGAATCATGCGGTTCTGCTCCATTCCAATCGGACGATTGGCGATATTGGCTGGCAATTCGATCGGCGGGGCGGAGCGGCTGCTCAGGCCCGGCCTGCCGCCATGGCGGGTCCGCTTACGCCGCGGCGCGCAGCTTCACCGCCGGAAAATCCACCGGCACGGCAAATGCGACATTGACGTAATTGGTGAATAGATTCAGCGCGACGTGCGCGAGGATCTCGACGATTTCCTCGTCGTTGAAGCCGGCCTCACGAACGGCCCGCACATCGGCATCGCCAACCTGCCCGCGCGCCTCGACGACGGTCAGCGCGAAGCGCAGCGCCGCCGCGGTTTTGGGATCGGTGGACGCGCCGCCCTGCGCGGCCGACATTTCCTCGGCGCTGGCGCCCGCCTTGCGACCCAGCGCCGTGTGCGCAGCGAGGCAGTATTCGCACGCATTGCGGTTGGCGATCGCCACGGCGATCTGCTCGCCAAGCCGGGCAGGGATGACGCCGCCGCCAAGCGCCCCGAAGCTGCCCCACATGCTTCGCAGCGCCGCAGCAGAGTTGGCCACGGCCCTGAACATATTCGGCGTGGCACCGAACGCGCCATGGATCTGCGCAAGCAGCGCCTGGCGGTCCGGGGTGGTGTGATTGGGATCGATCAGCGGGACGCGGGACATTACGGTACCTCCTTGACGTGGATGGCTGCCGTCCGAATGGAGCGGTCGAATGGAATGGTAGGTAGAATGGCTGGACGCGAGGTGCAATAACGTCCATGAAACTTGTCCTGCCATCCGAAACGCTTGCCCAACCGACGCCCGACCCGGTGGATCGGCTGACCGCGTTGCTGGACCGATTCCGTGTCCGCACCAAGCTGTTCCATACCGGCAAGCTGTGCGGACGATCGACCTTCGAGCCGCTGCCGGGACGCGCCTTCCTGCACGTGCTTCGCCGTGGCGAGATGGAAGTACGGCACCGGCCCGGCGATACCGACCTGCCGCGTTTCCATCTTGCGGAGCCGACGCTGCTGCTGTATCCGCGCCCCGTGCACCATCAGTTCGTCAATCCGCCCGAGGACGGCTCGGATTTCACCTGCGCCACGCTGGACTTCGACGGCGGCGAACGCAACCCGATCGTGCAATCGCTGCCCTCACTGGTGCGGGTGCCGCTGGACGCGGTGGAAGGATTGCGGCCCGCGCTGGACCTGCTGTTCGCCGAGGCGGATCACGTCCGCTGCGGCTCCCGCGTACTGGCCGACCGATTGTTCGAGGTCGTGCTGATCCAGCTGCTGCGCTGGATCATCGACCATCCGGCGCAGGTGGGCGTGACCAGCGGACTGATCATGGGGCTGTCCGATCCGCGCCTGGCGAAGGCGCTCGTCGCGTTGCATCGTTCGCCGTATGAGGACTGGTCGCTGGCGCGGATGGCCTCGACCGCGGGCATGTCTCGCAGCGCGTTTGCCGCGGCGTTCAAGGATGCGACCGGTACCACGCCGGCGGCGTACCTGACCGACTGGCGGCTCAGTCTTGGCGCTTCGATGATGCGGTCCGGGCGGCCGGTGAACCTGATCGCCACGGAACTCGGATTTGCCAGCGCGTCGTCGTTCTCGAAGGCGTTCCGGCAGCGGATGGGGGTGTCCCCGCGAAAGTGGCTGGCGGAGTGTGCGTAGCGGCCACGGAACCCTACCCGCTTCACCTCGACGTTCACCCCCTGCGAGCCATCGCCAGCTTTCGGCCATGTTCGCTGCGCAATCAGATCGGCTGGATCAGCGAGTTGGGAGTTCAACCCGAGCCGTGGAGGCCCGCATTTCCCAATTGCCTTACCATTCGGTCATTGCAGAGCGGACCACCTCCGCATCCAACGATCGAAGACAAGCCATGGCACTGACAATCCCCCCCGGAACGACGACCCGCACACTGATTCGCGGCGACGCTGGCGATATCGAATTGCTGATCGACTCGCCGAAAGACGCGGTGCAGGGCATTGCCGTTGTCGGCCATCCTCATCCGATGCAGGGCGGCACCGCCGACCACAAGGTTCCGCACCAATTGGCCCGCGAATTGACTGCGCATGGCTTTCTCGCAGTGAGGCCCAACTTCCGCGGTGTCGGCGCGACGCAGGGCGAGCACGACGCCGGTGTCGGCGAGACGAGCGACATGCTGGCGGTGGTCGACCAGCTTCGCGAGCAATACCCGGATCTGCCCCTGGCGCTGGCGGGATTCTCGTTCGGTGCCTTCGTCGCGGCGCTGGCATCGGTCCAGTTGGCCGAGCGCGGCATTGCGATCGATCACTTGATATTCACCGGCATGCCGTCCGGCCCCGTCGCAAATCATCGCAACTACGATACGCCGCCGGTGCCGGCCAACGCGCTGGTGATTCATGGCGAGAACGACGAGCGCGTCGCGCTGACGGCCATCTTCGATTGGGCGCGCCCGCAGCAGTTGCCGGTCGTGGTGGTGCCCGGTGCGGACCATTTCTTCAGCGGCAAGCTGCCGGTGCTCAGGCGCCAGGTGGCGCGTTACCTGGAGCGTCCGGTCTCGTCCGCTGAGGCGTGAGTGCATTGCCCGCCGGGGCCTGGCCCGGCGAAGCGCCGCCGATCAGCCTGACGCCCTTCCACTGCCCGCTCGCGACCATCTCCGACACGATGGTCTGCAACGCGGCCTCGACGCTGCGGCACGCCAGGCTCAGGCTCGCCGACGACGACAGGCACAGGCTGACGCGCCGCTCCAGCGTCGCGTCGGCAATCGACATCGCGGCGAGCGCGTCGTCTTCGTCGCCGGCCAGCGCGGACCACGGCAGGATGGTCCACCCCAGTCCCTCGCGTACCGCGGACAGCAGCACCGATACCGCGCTGGTCTCCGCGACCAGGCGGCATTGCAATCCGGCGCTGACCAGCGCGCGATCGCACAGCACGCGGACCGAATTGGGGAAGCTGGGCAACAGCAGCGGCAGTGCCGCGGCCTGCGCCAGCGTGATGGCGTGCGGATGTCCCGGAATCGGTCGTCCGACCAGCATCAGTTGCTCGTCGAGCAGCGGGGTCGACTGCATGTTGGGGCGCTGCTGTACGTCCATCGCCACGGCCAGGTCGAGCTTCTGCAGCGCCAGCGATTCCGCCAGATCGGCGCTGGACCCTTCGACGATTTCCAGCGTGATGTCGGGGAAGTGCTCGGAGACATGCCGCAGCAGCGGCAGCGCCAGCACGCGCGAGGTGCTCGTCGGCAATCCCACGGTGACATGACCGCACGGCACGTCGCGGCCATGCTGCACCGCGGCCTTGGCCTCTTCCATCTGCCGCAGCACCATCTTGGCGTGGCGGTAGAGGATGTGGCCGGTCTCCGTCGGTCTCGTGCCCGAGGGTCCGCGCACCAGCAATCTGGCATCGAGCTCGGCTTCGAGGTTGGCGACGTGCTGGCTCAGCGACGGTTGGGCGATATGGAGCGCATCGGCCGCGGCGGTGATGCTCTCCAGTTCGACGATGCGCGCGAAATAGCGCAGCTGCTTCAGGTCCATAGTCGGCGAGGCGGTGGCATGGTGGCCCACGCCAATCGGCCGCGAATGCGGCCGCACCGGTGGCGGGGCACGCCGGCAATGTAGCATTCCGGCGGCGCCCCGCTGCCCGGTCCAACCGCGGGGCCAGCCCCGGCATCGGCCCCGGGACTAGCCGCGAACCGGCAGATCGAGATACGAAGCCAGCTCGCCGCCGAGCCGGATCGACAGCCGCGGTGGGCGGCCGTGCGGTACTTGCGGAAAGTGCCCACGGTCCGCGCCGGCGATCGACAGGCGCAGCCGGCTTCCCGCCGCCAGCGTCCATGCCACCGGCAGCATGGCGAAGTGCATGCGCTCGGTCTTGCCCGGCACCAGGCGGGCCGCGTCGGTTGCCGCAAAGGTGCGGTAGGGCCATGTCGTGCGGTATTCCGGCGGGCACGGCGCGGTCTTGCGATGCAGCGCGCGCAGCATGCCTTCGGTGATATAGCGCACCTGCCCGGAGGCCTCGACCTCGGACAGGAAGGCATGCAGCGCGGCATCGGGCTGCGAGCTGGCCAGGCCGATGTTCGCAACGACATGGCCGGCGATCGACAGCGGTGCCGTGAGCACTGCGCCATCGAAGGACAACAGCTCCTGCTGCCGTACGCTCCAGTCCGGGTAATAGTCCTCGATATTGGCCGCGCCGAGCCGCTCATAGCGGGTTTGACGACCGGTGGACCAGTTGAAGCTCGCCATCGTGTCCCGGTCGGTTTCGGCGGGCGGACATGTCGGCGACAGGCTCTCTGCCTCTGCGGCCAGATACAAGCGCTGCGTGTCCTGCACCGGCGGCCACGTCGCGGCCGCATGCCATTGCTCGTCATGCACGCTGTAGTAGTGAACGCGGGCTTCCCGCTCGAGGCCGGTGGGCAATTGCATCAGATGATGATCGAAGAAGCGCAATACCTCAGCAAGGAGCGGGAAGTCCGATGCGGCGTGACTGCGCCACGGCGAAATATTGGTGCGTGCCCCGTGGTCCCACGGCCCCAGCAGCAGCCGGCTGTCGTGCCTGGGCAGCGACAGGAAGCGGGTGATCGCGCCGTTCGCGTAGCCGCCGCCGTCGTACCAGCCCGAGACCGAGTACACCGCGACGTCCTGCGCAATCCCGTCGAGATAGCGGTACGGACTGCAACTGCCGGAATCGAGCGACGGATCGTGCTGCGTGGCGCCATCGCGGAAGGCGAACTCGGGCGCCAGGTCGGCCAGCGCGAAGTTATTGCGGTGCTGCTCGATGGCCGCCTGTACCAGGCCGCCATCGGTGTCGGCGTCGACACGCTCCGGTCCATCGAAGCGCGGATCGTTGAAGTATGGGTAGCGGGCCAGCAGGCCGCGGTCGTCCTGATCGAGCGCAACCATCAGTTCGTCATAGGCCTGCACCCAGACCTTGGACAGCAGGCCGCCAGGGTACAGCTGCTCGCTGTAGATATCGGAGACCGCGAACAGCGGGGCGATCGCCTTGACGGCCGGGTGCCCGGTGCTCGCCAGGAAGCAGGCCGCCGCTCCCAGATAGGAGATGCCGGTCGAACCGATGCGGCCATTGGACCAGGGCTGCGCCACGATCCAATCCGCGATCTCGAAATAGTCGTCGCGCTCGGTGGGCGAGCGCAGCGCGTCGCGGGTGCCGAAGCTCGCGCCGGTGCCGCGTACGTCGACCACCACCACGGCATAGCCCTTCGGGACGAAGGCGTCGCGGTACTTGGCGGTGTTCGGGCTCGGTTCCGCACCCGGCTCCCGCAGGCGGAAACGGCGGAAATACGGCGTGAAGATGACGATGGTCGGATAGCGGGCCGGCACGTCGTTGCCGAGGGGCGAGCCTGCGCTCTCCAGCGGCTGCGGCACGAAGATATCGACCGCAAGCCGGCATCCGTCGCGCATCGTCACATGACAGGACCGCGGGGAATCGGGAATGGCAAAGCGCGAAGGGCGTGTTTCGAGATAGGCGCTGGCCGGCGTTTTCCAGGCATTGCCGCGGAGATCGATATCGGACATGACGTTTGCGTTGAAGTCGTTGGGTTTGCGGCAATGGTAAGCAGCGCCCCCCGAGCCGCGGAAAGATGAAATGCCGATATGGACATAGGGCTGGCCTATGGCATGCTGCACCGGGACACCTGGCCGCGGCCACCCCTCGATCGAAATGCCCGGAAGCAGGGCTGAATGCCGACTAAAAGCGCATGGCATGCACCGCGGCGATTCGACGTGCCCTGGAGCGGGGCAGCCGGCAACCCGCCATAGGCTCCACCTATGACGGCATCGAGATTCCGTATTGGTTGGCACCCGCGCAAGTTCTTACCATCGCTCTACGAGCCGGCTCGATGGCGGTGCGCCGCGCTGATGGACAGCGCATGGCGCGCCGTTGCGAACGCCGCCATCGAGACCAATTCCGTTCGCATGATTTGGGGAGAACTGCAGATGTACCGTTCCTTGATGGGCGCCGCGATGGTGGCCTTGATGACGCTGTCCGGCGCCGCGATCGCCCAGGACGCCTATCCCAACCGTCCTGTCCGCCTGATCGTGCCGCAGTCGGCCGGTTCGGGCGGCGACGTGGTGGCGCGGATGCTCGGCGAGAAGCTGAGCCAGGACCTGGGGCAATCGGTGGTGGTGGACAATCGCGCCGGCGCCAACGGCATCATCGGCACCTCGTTCGTGGCCAAGCAGCCCGCCGACGGCTACACGCTGCTGCTGACCGGTGTGTCGCAGGTCAGCTTCAACCAGCATCTTTACAAGTCCCTGCCCTACGATCCGCAGAAGGACTTCACCTTCATTGCCCCGGTAGTCGATACGCCGTTCGTGCTGGTGACCAGCAAGGCCAGCGGCATCACGTCGATCGCGCAGTTCATCGAGCGGGCGAAGTCCAAACCCGGCGGACTGACCTTCGGCAGCGCCGGGGTCGGCAATTCCACGCATCTGGCGATGGAGATGCTGGCCGACAAGGCCGGCATCAAGCTGACGCATGCCGCGTACAAGGGATCGGGTCCGGCGCTGACCGGCGTGATCGCCGGCGAAGTCGATGCGATGGTCAGCGTGGTCGGCTCGGCGCTGCCGCAAATCACGGGCGGCAATGTGGTGCCGGTGGCGATCGTCGGGCAGAAGCGCGCCAAGGAGTTGCCCAATGTGCCGACCGTGAAGGAAGCGGGTCTGGACGTGCCGGTGATGCCCGGCTGGTATGCCCTGCTCGGGCCGGCCAATATGGACGCCAAGGTGGTGGCGCGCCTGAATGCCGCGGTGCAGGCCTTCCTGTCCGATCCGCAGGTCAAGAGCAAGCTCGCTTCGCTCTATTTGGAGCCGCTGGCGGGCTCGGCCGAGGCGATCAAGCAGCGCGCCGTGACAGACGCCAAGGTCTGGGGCGAGTTCATCAAGCGGCGCGGCATTCAGAACTCGTGACGCGGCATTCAAGCCGGCGCGTTCAGCGGCTGTCGATCAGGTTGCGGCCGCCCCCGCCGCGGGCGGCCGGTCACCTTGCCCGGCGCGCCCCAGCGCGATACCGCTAGCTCTGCAGCTCCGGCACATTGCCGGCTTCCTCGTGGACGGTCAGGCGGTCGTCGATATCCTGCACGCCGGCGATGCCGCGCACCGCGGCCAGCAGCGCCTCGTGCTCGGATGACAGGATGTGCCCGCTCAACCATACCCGTCCGCCGACCACGGCGACGTCGATCGCCCCGGGATGGCCAACCAGACGTCCCATTTCCGCGCGAACCCGCTCGGCGACGGTGTCGTCATCGGCCGAGGGCTTGCCCAGGCCGGTCGCGCTGCGTACCTTGGCCGCGATGCCCTGCATGCGGTCGGTGATCCGTTTGGCCTGCTTTTCCGCCAGATCCTGCATGTCATGGCGACTCGCCTCGGCCTTGTCGCGCAGCTGCGCGCGGCGCCGGCGGCCCGTTTCCGGGTCGAACAGGTACATGATCGCCGCGCCAACCGCCGCCGCGACCGCAAATGCCAACAGGCCAGGCTTGCCGCCGTGCGCTTCGCGTTGCATGCCTTCCCGCCGTTGCTCGTGCATTCCGTCGTTCATTTGCGCCTCCTTGGGACAATGGCTTCGCGCTCCCTGCCCCGGCGGCGGGAACGCGCTTAATGCGCAGAGCATCAGGTGTGCCAGTCGGGGCGGGCGGAAGGAGGGCCGGGCAAGCCCCGTCCACCGCATGGCGAGCAGCATCGACAGGACCGCGCGAACGCGAACTTACAGCGGCGTGTAATTCGGAAAGGCGAGGGAATACGTCGACGAGGCGCGCGGTGCAATGGCGTCATGCAGCCCGGCGTGATGCCGCAGCGATATGGCGACGGAACAGGGAACGGAACGGCTGAGTGGAAACCGGGATGCGGAACGGGTCCCGGTGACAAGGTCGTCGCCGGCGCCGGATGGCCATGCCTCCGGCGCCGTCGTCGATTTGCGTTGGTAGGCTCGATTGGACTCGAACCAACGACCCCCACCATGTCAAGGTGGTGCTCTAACCAGCTGAGCTACGAGCCTGTGGAAGGCGCGGATTATAGAGAAGCTTTTGCGTACGCACAAGCCTGTCGGGTAAAAAATGCGGCGCGGCGCTTTCCCCTGTGGGACGCCGCCCGATTGCCGCGGCGGTGCGTCTCTCCTAAAAAGGGAGCATCGGCAAGCCAATTCGCCTATCGACATGCTGAAAATCGCCACCTTCAATATCAATGGCATTCGCGCCCGCCTGCCGGCATTGCTGGAATGGCTCGAGCGCGAGGCGCCCGATGTGGTTTGCCTGCAGGAATTGAAGACGGCCGATGCCGGTTTTCCGATCGATGCGATTCGTGCCGCGGGGTATGGCGCGATCTGGCATGGCGAGAAGTCGTGGAACGGCGTGGCGATCCTGTCGCGCGGGACCGAGCCGATCGAAAGCCGGCGCGGCCTGCCCGGCGACGATGGCGACAAGCAGAGCCGCTATATCGAGGCAGCGGTGCATGGCGTGCTGGTCGGCTGTCTGTATCTGCCCAACGGCAATCCGCAGCCGGGGCCGAAATTCGAATACAAGCTCGCCTGGTTCGAGCGCCTGCTCAAGTATGCGGCCACGCTCTACGACAGCGGCCATCCCGTCGTGCTGGCCGGCGACTACAACGTGGTGCCGACCGACGAGGACATCTATAACCCGCGTTCGTGGCTCAAGGACGCCTTGCTGCAGCCCGAAAGCCGCGCCCGTTATCGACGCTTGCTCGAGCAGGGGTGGGTCGATGCCTTGCGCGCGAAATATCCCGACGAGCGGATCTACACCTTCTGGGATTACTTTCGCCAGCACTGGCAGACCAATTCGGGCCTGCGCATCGACCATCTGCTGCTGAACGCGACGCTCGCGCCGGCCCTGCGCGAGGCGGGCGTCGACCGCTGGGTCCGCGGCGCGGCGCAGGCGAGCGATCATGCACCGGCCTGGATTACGCTCGACTTCGGTGGCGGCGCCGGCCGGCGCAGGGCGTCATCCAGGACGACAACGAAGTTCGCGGCGAAGACGCCGGCGAAGAGCCCGGCGACGGGCTCGGCGAAGAAGGCTGCCGCGAGTAAAACGGCTGCCCCAAGGAAGGCCGTCTCCGCCAAGGCGCCAGCCGCGAAGAAAACCACCGCCGCGAAGAAAACCACCGCCGCGAAGAAAACCACCGCCGCGAAGAAAACCACGGCCGCAAAGACGCCCGCCGTCAAGAAGGCCACTGCCGCCCGGTAAAGCAGGACTAAGCGACAATGACGCCCGTCGCGGCCAACGGGCCGCGTCGACGCCGTTTGTCGATTCATTGTCCGTCGCTTCCCCATGCTCCTGAAAGTCGGCACGCTCGCCAAGCAGACCGGCCTGACCGTCCGCGCGCTGCATCACTACGACCGCATCGGCCTGCTCAAGCCCTCCGGCCGCTCGGCCGCCGGCTATCGCCTCTACAACCGCGACGACGTGGCGCGGCTGCATGCGATCCAGGTCCTGCGGCAGTCCGGCCTGTCCCTGGCCGCGATCGCCGCGCTGCTGGCGGGTGAGGGGCCGCCGCGGCATCGCATGGTCACGCAGCAGATCGAGGCCCTCGATCGCGAGATCGCGCGGGCCACCGAACTGCGTGGCCGTCTGGTTCTGTTACAGGCTGTGCTGGCCGCGGGTGGCGAGCCCGAGATCGAGCACTGGCTAGGGGCCCTGCGCGAGATGCGCGCGTATCGCGAGTACTTCAGCGAGGCGGAGCTCGATTCGATCTTCCGCGAGTGGATCGCCACGCAGGCGCAATGGCAGCCGATGTTGGCCGAGGTGCGCGAGGCAATGGCCCAGCACTGGCCGGCGGATGCGATCGGCACGCAGGCGCTGGCCGCACGCTGGATGCAGTTGGCCATGCGCTGGATGCAGGGCGACATGGAGCGGGCCGTCCGTTGGGGCGAAATGATCAAGCGGGCCGCGCGGCAGGGCTTTGGCGGCATCGACGCCGCGATGGTTCGCTATATGGAGGCCGCCGTCGAACTGCGCATGGCAGCGTGGCTGCGGCATCTGTCGCCGGACGAACTGGCGCGGCTGGACAAGCGGCTCGAACCGCAATGGCAGGCGCTGGCGCAGCGGGCCCGCACCCTGATCGCGGCCAGCGCCGATCCTTGCGCGGCGGCGAGCCGCACGTTGCTGCGCGATTGGGATGCGCTGGTCGACCGGATGGCCGATCACGACACCGGGTTGCGCGACAAGCTGCTCAAGGCCTATCGCGACGAGCCGCTGCTGCAGATCGGGCATATGGTCGATGCTCAAGTCCGGCAGTTCGTCGAGGCGGTACGCACGCATGCCGGTGAGGCCGCGCCGCGGCGGTACTGACGATCCGGTCACGCCGTGACATGAGGCCACAGCCCGTACGCACGGACGGCGCTTGACCCTGACGCGCACGTCAGGCTCTATGCTGCCCGGCTTTCGCAGCAGGAGCCAATCATGTCCCGAACCGAAACCACTGCGCTGGCCCAGGGCCGGCCCAGCACGACCGCGCTGATGATGGCCATTGCGCGCGCCGTTCACCAGTTGCTCGACGATCCGCTGGTGTTGCCCGACCCCATCGCGTTGCCGATCCTCGGCCCCGCGCTGGAACGCGCCGTCCGCGACGACCCCTATCGCTATAACGACCCGATGGCGCGTCCGATGCGCGCGGCAGCGGTGGCGCGCGCGATGGTGGCCGATGCCGAGCTGGCCGAGGCGGCAGGCGCCGGCGTGCGCCAATGCGTGGTGCTCGGCGCCGGCCTCGATACGTCGGCCTGGCGCGTTCCCGCCGCGGCCGACGGCATGCGCGTCTTCGAAGTCGACCATCCCGCTACGCAGGCATGGAAGCAGGACTTGTTGCGGCAGGCCGGACTGAGCATGCCGGACTGGGCCAGTGCCGTGCCGGTCGACCTTCAGCATGGCTCGCTGCAAGCCGCACTGGAGGACGCCGGCTTTCGTGGCGACCGGCCCGCCTGTTTCGTGTGGCTCGGCGTGACGCCGTATCTGACGGAGGCCGCGATCGAGGGCACGTTGCGCTATGTCGCCAGTCTGCCCAGGGGCACGTGCATCGTGTTCGACTATCGCGTCGACGCCGGCGTGTTGCCGCCGTTCGAGCGCGTGATGGCGGCGCATATGGCCGGGCAGGTGGCCGCGCTGGGCGAGCCCTGGCTGTCGGCGTTTGTGCCGGAACGACTGGTGCAACGGCTGACTGCCATGGGCTTTGGCGGTGTGACCGATCTGGACGCGCCGGCGCTGAACGCACGCTACTTCCCCCGCCGCAAGGACGGCCTGCAGACCGCGGGCGGCGGCCTGCGCGTGCTGTGCGCCCGCGTGGGCGAAGCGGGTTAGCGCGGCATGGTTCGGACGCCAGGCGCCACCGCCTGGCCGCGTGCCGCGGCAAGCGCGCGGCCGGCGTAATACTCGAACGTCAGCTGCGAGCGGCGCGGCGTCAGGGCTGCCGGGCAACGTGCGCGACAGCGCGCACGCGGCCGTGTGCGTCTCGGTCGCCGGCGAGCGCGAGCCGGTGTCGCCATCGGAGCGCGAGGGCAACTATTGCTGCGAGGCAATCGCCGCGCCCTCCGTCGATTCGGCTTCAGGCTGTCTTGGCTTGCTGATAGGCGGCGTACAGGCGCTGGAATACCGGTCCGGGAGCGCCGCTGCCGATCGTCTTGCCGTCGATCGTCACCACCGGAAGGATTTCCTTGCTGGCCGACGACAGCAGGACTTCGTCGGCCGCAAACACCTCGTCGCGAGCGATTGGGCGGCAGACCAACGGAATCTCGAAGCGGGCGCACAGTTCTTCGATCAGGCCATAGCGGATGCCTTCGAGGATCAGATTGTCCTTGGGCGGCGCGGCCACGGCGCCATCCTTGACGACCCAGACGTTGGACGCCGACGCCTCGGTCAGCATGCCGTCGCGGAACTGGATGGCCTCGGTGACGCCATGCTCCGCGGCATTCTGCGCGGCCAGCACATTGCCCAGCAGCGAGGTCGACTTGATCTGGCAGTGCAGCCAGCGCTTGTCCTCCATCGTGACGCACGCCACCCCGCGCTCGGTCGCGGCGGCCGGCGGCAGCGACATCGGATTGGTCATGATGAAGACGGTCGGCGTCACCTCCTTCGGGAAGGCGTGCATGCGCTTGGCGACGCCGCGCGTGACCTGGATATAGATCATCTGGTCCGGCATCGGATTGGCCTGCATCACGCGCGCGATCAGCGCCGTCCATTGGCCTTGGTCATGCGGATTCGGAATACCGATCGCGTCCAGGCTGCGCGAGAGCCGGGCCAGATGCTGCGCCGCGCGGAACGGCTTGCCGGCATAGACGGGGATCACCTCGTAGACGCCGTCGCCAAAAATAAAGCCGCGGTCGAGCACGGGGATGCGTGCCTCGGACAGCGGCGTCAATTCGCCGTTCAGATAAACAATGGCGTCGGAGCTGGAAGTCATGGCTTGCGTGGACTCGCGAGAGTTCGAGTTCGAGGGAACAGGGATGAGGCATTGTTCCACAGCGGCTCGCGCGGGGTCATGCCGAATGCGCATAACGTTGGCGTCGCCGTCGTCCCCACGAAAGCAAGCTCGGCCTTGCTTGTAGGACGAATCCTTGCCGTAATCAGCCGCCCGCCGACGTCGCTGCCCGGTTTCCTGCGGAATACTCCGGGGAAAACGACTGACAGCGTGGCACCGTGCTCACCTATGTGCTGCTCACCCTCGCCGCGATCGGGCTGATCGCGATCGTGATCTACCTGTCCAGATGACGGGCAGGCGGCTGACCCGTGGCCCGCGACAAGGCAGGGGCCACCACTCGCTGTGCCCGAGGCAGCCTCAGCTGGCGCCGTCTGTGTGCAGGGGCGCGGCGGCGACGGGCAAGCCGGGAGGCTCCTGGCCGCCACCCGTGTCGTGGGCGGCGGCGTGGGTCAGCGTGGGGGCGGGCATGTGCGTGGGTGTCGGCGTTTCGTCCAGGCGATTGCCGTGCGCGTCGAGGTCGGGCCGGCGCGCGAACAGTAGCGCGAATTCGCTCAACGCCCGCCAGGTGCTCTGGTGCGCAATGATGTCCGAATGATTGCTGCCGGGAATGGTTTCGACCGCAACGGGCCCGGGCCACGCCGCCATCAGGCGCTCGGAGCAGGCATGCGGCACGACGTCGTCGACCTCGGCAAGCAGCACCTTGGTCCGCTGTACCACCTTCTTGCAGTGGGAGATCGAATCGAAGTGATGACGCATCAGCTGGCGCAGCGGCACCAGCGGAAAACGCTTGCGCACGAGCTCGAGCAGCGAATCGTAGGGCGTGATCAATTGCAGGCTCTCGAAGTCCTGCAGGTCGGCCAGCTGGATCGCGACCCCGGTGCCCAGGCTGCGGCCGACCACATGGACCCGCGTGCCCGGCAGCACGCGCCGCAGATGCAGCAGGAACTGGCTGGCATCGGCGACGGCGGCAGCCTCCGAGGGGCTGCCGTCGGAATGGCCCAGTCCGCGATAGTCGAAGGTGGCAAAGCCGACTTCGGGCGGCAGCCAGTGTAGAAATTGCATGGTCTCGAGCACGTCTTCGCCGCGACCCGGCAAATAGAACAATAGATCGGTGACGGCACAGTGCGCATCGCCCCGATACACGTAGCCGCGCAGCATCCCGCCCGGGATGGTATGCGAATAGGCCGTGATGCCCTCGGGCAATTCGCGCGGCGGGCGCCGCCGCGCGTCGAACAGCAGGCGGCCCTGATTGATGCCGAGGTAGGTCCAGTAGCTGAGGAAGCCGGCCGCCGTCAGTACGGCGGCGGCGCCGATGGTCTTGTAGGGCAGGTGCGTCAGGGCCTGCCGCAACAGGCTGCGATTCTCGTGGTGATTCACGTGGTGATTCGCATTGCGGTTCGGGTTGCGTTTCTGTTCATCCATGAGGCGCACCTTATACGAATTCGCCCCTGCGCGGCAAATCGATGCCGAACAGGGGCGGATAGCGGCAATTGCCAGCAGTACCCCAATGGTGAGGCCAGTGCGCCGCGGCCTCGCCGGCGCATCGGCGGCGAACCCCTCGCGATCGGCGGATCGATTTCCTATGCTGCCTGTGTCCCCTCACCTGTCCCTGTCCTGACAAGGAGAACAACATGGATCGCCGCCAGTTCTTGAAATGGGGAAGCTTCATCACCGTCTCGGTCGCCACCACGGGGTTGGCCGGCTGCGGCGGTGGCGATGACAATCCCGATCCGCCCGAACCGGATCTGTTCGACTTCCGCCATGGGGTCGCCTCCGGCGATCCCCGTCCCGACAGCGTCGTGCTGTGGACCCGAGTCGAAGGCGACAACGGCAGGCGGCACGTCAATGTGCGCCTGCAGGTGTCCACCCAGGAGGATTTTTCCACGCTGGTCGTCAACGACCTTCTGCGGGCCTTGCCCGAGTGGGACTACACGCTGCGCACCAAGGTCACCGGCCTGAGCGCCGCGACCACCTACTACTACCGTTTCCGCGTGGGCAGCCGGTTGAGTCCGGTCGGCCGCACCCGTACCGCCCCCGCGGCCGGCACGCCGCTGTCGCAGCTGAAGTTTGCCTTTGTCAGCTGCCAGGACTGGAGCATCAACCACTGGGCCGGCATGGAGGAACTTGCCCAGCAGGACCTCGATTTCATCGTGCACACCGGCGACTACATCTACGAGGCGGTGGCCGACGGCGCGCCGGTCAATCTGGTCGAAAGCCGCCATACGCCGCTATCGCTGCCCAATGGCACGACGCTGCCGAGCGGCTTCCGCTACGCGACCACGCTGGAGGACTACCGCTATCTGTACAAGGCCTATCGCAGCGATGCGCGCCTGCAGGCGCTGCATGCGCGCTTCCCGATGATCGCGATCTGGGACGACCACGAGTTCTCCGACGACTGCTGGCAGGACCGCCAGAGCTACGATGCCGACGACGACCAGTCGCCGCAGACCGCGCGGCGGCGCAGCGCCAACCAGGCCTGGTTCGAGTACCTGCCGGCCGATGTCACGCTGGACCTGAACAACCCCTCGTTCCAGAACATCCAGATCTATCGCGCCTTCACGTTCGGCAATCTGGCGACGCTGCTGATGACCGACGAGAGGCTGTATCGCGCCGACCATCTGATTTCCGAGGCCAATGCCGGCGGCGATGTCGGCAGCCGCTTCTTCATCCGGCGCGATGCGCTGAAGGCGGCAGAGGACTCCAAGATCGCCGCAGCGGGGGGTGCGCTGACGCAGGTATCGATGCTGGGCGATGCGCAGCGCGCGTGGTGGCAGGACCGTGTGGGCGGCGCGGCGACAACGTGGAAGCTGTGGGGCAACCAGGTCTCGCTGCTGCGCATGCAGATCGATCTGACCGAGGCCATCGCGGAGTTGATGGTGCTGCGGCTGATCGCGAGCAATACGGCGCTGGCCCCGCTGCGCGACCAGATGGAAACGGCGTTGACCGCGGACCTGCGCGCGGCGTTGGCGTCCGGGACCTATCCGAACAACGTTGCCTACGCCAATCTGCGGCAATTGCTGTCGACACAGGCCGGCATCGACAGCGCGAGCTTCGATGCCAATATCAAGCCGACGCTCGACAGCCGCCTGCCGCCGGCCTCGCTGCTGGCGACCTATGTGCTCAACGCCGACCAGTGGGATGGCTATGACGCGGAGCGCCGCAACCTGATGGCCTTCCTGAAGACGAACAACGTGCGCAATGTGGTGGCGCTGACCGGGGATATCCATGCCTTCTTTGCCGGCGTGGTGATGGACGACTTCGACGCGGCGACGCAGACGCCCGTGATGGTCGATCTGGTCGGGGCAGGGCTGTCGAGCAATACGCTGATGAGCACCTACAAGAGCGTGGTCGACAACGATCCGCGCTTTGCCGAGATCAAGGCGTTGATCTACGAGGAAGTCAGCGGCGCGCTGGTCAATACCCTGAACCGCACGCTGCTGCATTTCAATCCGTGGATGCGTTACGCGGAGACCAACGTCACCGGCTATGCGATCGTCACGCTGACGCCGGACAAGCTCAATTGCGCCTTCCATATCATGAAGGGACTGGTCGACGGCAATGCGCCGCCGCAGCCGGCGACGGCCAGCGTCACCACGGTCGAGGTGCCGGCGGGCTCGGCGGTGGTAAACGTGGTCTGAGCCGTTCGCGCCGCGGCAGGCCCGCGGCCGCGCTGGCGCATGGGGTTTGGTACGATCGGTGACGGCGCGCATCCGATGCGATGCGCGCCGGGAAGGGCAGCGCTGGCGTGTCCGCCTGTCTGTCCGGTCCTCCACGGAGATCCCATGCGTACCAGCGCTGCCCGCCCGCTCCTGTCCGCCGTCCCGATTGGTGTCGTTGGCGCTGTCCGCAGCGCCGTCATGAGCGCCGTCCTCGGCGCCGCGTTGTGCGGCCCTGGCCCGGCCCACGCGGCGCGCCCGTTGAACGAAGCGCCGGGCGTGCCGCCGGCCGCAGCGGCGGGCGCGACCACCCCGGCCTTGCCCACGCCGGTCGCCACCGCGGAAGGCATCACCGAATACCGCCTGCCCAACGGGTTGCGCGTGTTGCTCGCCCCGGATGCGGCGCAGCCGACCACCACGGTCAATATCACCTACCTGGTCGGCAGCCGGCACGAAAGCTATGGCGAAAGCGGCATGGCGCACCTGCTCGAGCATCTGCTGTTCAAGGGCACGCCGAGCCTGCCCGATGGCGCCACCGGGCGGCAGATGGCGAGCCGGGGCATGCAGTTCAACGGCACGACGGCGCACGATCGCACCAACTACTTCGCCACCTTTGCCGCCAGCGAGGAAAACCTCGACTGGCTGCTGCGGATGGAAGCCGACCGCATGGTCAACAGCACGATCTCGCGCAGCGCGCTCGACAGCGAGATGACGGTGGTGCACAACGAACTGGAACGCGGCGAGAACAGCCCGACGGGCGTGCTGCTGCGGCAGCTGGCCGCCAGCGCTTATCACTGGCACAACTACGGCAAGGCGCCGATCGGCGCGCGCAGCGATATCGAACACGTGGGCATCGACGCGCTGCAGGCCTTCTATCGCCGCTACTACCAGCCTGACAACGCGGTGCTGGTGATCACCGGGCAATTCGATCCGGCCCGCACGCTGGCCAGCGTGACGCGGCATTTTGGCGCCATTCCCAGGCCCGCACGCGTGCTGGCGGAACAGTACACCGTCGAGCCGCCGCAGGAGGGACCGCGCGAGATCCTGCTGCAGCGGCCCGGCGATATCCAGGTCGTGGCCGCGCAATATCACATCGGCCCGGGCGCGCATCCGGATACCGCCGCGATGACGCTGCTGGTCGATATCCTCACTGCCATCCCGGGAGGCCGGCTGTATCGCGGGCTGGTGGAGCAGAAGAAGGCCGCCTCGCAGACCGGCTTTGTGCGGGCGTTGAAGCAGCCGGGCAGCGTGGTGTTCCTCGCGCAGGTCGGCAAGGCGCAGCCGCTGGAGCCGGCGCGCGCCGGATTGCTGGAGCTGGTGGAAGGCATCGCCAGCCAACCGGTCACGCAGCAAGAGCTCGACCGGGCGCAACGGCGCGCGCGCAACGCCTACGAGCGCATGCTCAACGATCCGGCCAGCTACGGCGTGGCGCTGTCGGAGGCCATCGCCAAGGGCGATTGGCGGCTGATGCTGATCGCCCGCGATCAGATCGAGCGGGTGACGGTCGACGACGTCAATCGCGTCGCGCGCCACTATCTGCAGCGCGCCAACCGCACGCTGGGCCAGTTCATTCCGGTCGACGTGCCCAGCTACGTGGCGATACCGCCCGCGCCGGACCTCGCCGCGCTGACGCGCGACTATCAGGGCAAGCCGGGCGCCGCGCCAGTGGCGCCATTCTCGCCCACGCCCGCCAATATCGAGGCACATACGCTGCGCGCGACGCTGCCCAACGGCATGGCCATGGCGATGTTGCCAAAGCCCACGCGTGGGCAGCGCGTGCAAGGCCAGCTGGTGCTGCGCATGGGCGATGTCGACAGCCTGCGCGGCCTGGACGCGGTGGGCACGCTCACTGCCGGCATGCTGATGCGCGGCGCGGGCGGGCGCGATCGCCAGCAACTGATCGATGCCTTCGAGGCGCTGAGGGCGACGGTCGGCGTCTCCGGCGATGCCGAACGCGTGACCGTCAGCTTCCAGGCGCCGCGCGAGCATCTGCCGCAGGTGTTGACGCTGCTGCGCGATGTGCTGCGCGAACCGAACCTGCCGGCGGCCGAATTCGAGGTGCTGCGCACCAGCACGATCGCCGGCATCCAGAGCCAGGTACGGCAGCCTGAAGCCCTCGCGCCGGTCGTGCTCGGCCGGCACGGCAATCCTTATCCGAAGGGCGACCCGCGCTATGTGCCCACGCTGGAGGAATCGATCGCCGAGCTGCGCAGGGTCCAGCTCGAGCAGGTGCGCGACTTCCATCGGCGTTTCTACGGCGCGGCCCATGCGCAATTCGCGCTGGTCGGCGACTTCGATGCCGAGGCCGTGCGGCAGCAGGTGCAGACGCTGTTCGGCGACTGGAGCGCGCCGATGCCGTTCGCTCGCGTCGAGCGCGATTTCCTGCCACTGCATCCGGCAAGCCTGGCCGTGCCGACGCCGCACAAGGCCAATGCGAGCTTCATCGCCGCGTTGCCGATCGGCATGACGATCGACCATCCCGACTATGCGGCGTTGGCGATCGCCAACCGCATCTTCGGCGGCAGCTCGATGAAGAGCCGGCTGGCCGATCGCCTGCGCCAGCAGGAGGGCATCAGCTACGGCGCCACCAGCTATCTGCGGATCGGCGCGCTCGATACCGCCGGGCGCTTCGGCATCCAGGCCTCCTTTGCCCCGCAGAACCTGCCGCGGCTCAAGGCCGGGGTGCAGCGCGAATTGCGGCGCTTCCTGCGCGAGGGCGTGACGGAGAACGAACTGGCCGAGGCCAAGAGCGGACTGCGGCAACAGGGGCTGGTCACCCGCAGCCGCGACGAAGCACTGGCCTCGATACTGGCCTACCAGCTGTTCGTCGGCCAGACCATGGCGTTTACGGAAGAGCTGGAGCGCCGCATCGACCAGGCCACGGTGGAGCAGGTCAATGCGGCGATCCGCCGCTATCTGGACCCGGACCGCTTCGTCGAGGTCTATGCCGGCGCCTGGCCGGACGCGGGCGGGGCCGGGGACCCGGGCAAGGTCGCAGCGTCGCCGGAGGGCTGGCAATAGCTATATCTAATGATGGCGGTATAAACGATAAATTGTACAAATCGAGGGGGCATCGCCAGAATGGGGCCTTCGCTGCGAGACATAGCGCACGCAGCCCAGGAATCTCGACCCCAGACACTCAACACTCAATCAGGAGCGATCCCAATGCTGCAATCCCGTGAAGGCCAACGCGTCCCGAATGTCACGTTCCGCGTCCGCGAGAACAATGAATGGAAGAACCTGAACACCGCGGAGCTGTTCGACAACAAGACCGTCGTGGTCTTCTCGCTGCCCGGCGCGTTCACCCCGACCTGTTCGTCGACCCACCTGCCGCGCTACAACGAGCTGGCGCCCGTTTTCGCCACGCATGGCGTGGACGCGATCCTGTGCGTCTCGGTCAATGACACCTTCGTGATGAACGAGTGGGCCAAGGACCAGGAAGCCGAGAACATCGTGATGATCCCCGACGGCAACGGCGAATTCACCGACGGCATGGGCATGCTGGTGGACAAGACCGATCTCGGCTTCGGCAAGCGCAGCTGGCGCTATTCGATGCTGGTCAAGAACGGCGTGGTCGACAAGATGTTCATCGAGCCGGAAGAGCCGGGCGACCCGTTCAAGGTGTCCGACGCCGACACGATGCTGGCCTACGTTGCCCCGGACGCCAGGAAGCCGGACCAGGTCGTGGTGTTCTCGAAGGAAGGCTGCCCGTTCTGCGCCAAGGCCAAGCAACTGCTGGCGGACAACGGCTACCAGTACATCGACGTGCCGCTGGAACACAAGATCCGCGGCAAGGTGCTGGGCGCGGTGTCCGGCACGATGACCGCCCCGCAGGTGTTCATCAACGGCAAGCTGATCGGCGGCGCCGAGCAGGTCGAGCAGTACCTGGCCGCCTGATCTTGCGCAGCGCCGTTTCTCCCCGATTCCACTGATTTTTCCGTGGCGCGGTCCGGCAGTCGCCGGACCCGATGGCGGCGTGCCGCCCTCGGGTCCGTGGATTGAACCGCCCCGAATACCCCCATCGTTTCTCCGAACAGGAATTTCGCCATGCATACGATCGCCACCGACATCGCCGTCATCGGCGCCGGCACCGCCGGCCTCGCGGCCTATCGCGCCGCCAGGGCCGCCGGCAAGCGCGCCGTGATCATCGAAGGCGGGGAATACGGCACCACCTGCGCCCGCGTCGGCTGCATGCCGTCGAAGCTGCTGATCGCGGCGGCCGAGGCTGCTCACGAGTTGCGCCATACCGCGCCGTTCGGCGTGCATGTCGATGGCCCGATCCGCATCGATGGCCGCGAGGTCATGGACCGCGTGCGGCGCGAGCGCGATCGCTTCGTCGGCTTCGTGGTTCGCGGCGTCGACAATATTCCGGAGCAGGACCGCCTGCGCGGCTATGCCCGCTTCATCGACAACACGGTGCTGCAGGTCGGCGACGAAGCCAGCGGCACCGTGGTTCGCGCCAGCCGGGTGGTGATCGCCACCGGCTCGAGCCCGGCCGTACCGCAGCCGTTCCGCGTGTTCGGCGACCGGCTGGTGGTGAACGACGACGTCTTCGACTGGCAGGACCTGCCGCGACGCGTGGCGGTGTTCGGTCCCGGCGTGATCGGCCTCGAACTGGGCCAGGCGCTGTCGCGGCTGGGTGTGCATGTGCGCGTGTTCGGCGTGCGCGGCGGCGTCGGCCCGCTGACCGACCCGGCGATTCGCGCCTATGCCGCCCAGGCCTTCCAGCAGGAGTTCTATCTGGACCCGGATGCCAAGGTCACGGACATGGCGCGCGAAGGCGACGAGGCGGTGATCTCGTTCGTCGACCGCGACGGCAACGCGGTCACCGAGCGCTTCGACTATGTACTGGCCGCCACCGGCCGCCAGCCCAATGTGCGCAACCTCGGCCTGGAAAACACCGGCCTGGAACTCGACGCCCGCGGCGTGCCGGTATTCGACCCGGCCACGCTGCAGTGCGGCTCGGCGCCGATCTTCATCGCCGGCGACGCCAACGATGTCCTGCCGCTGCTGCACGAGGCTGCCGACGAGGGCAAGAGCGCCGGCGAGAATGCCGCCACCTGGCCAGACGTGTCTCCGGTGCCCCGCCGCGCCCCGATCGCGGTGGTGTTCTCCGACCCGCAACTGGCCATGGTCGGCCAGTGCCATGCCGACTTGCCGGCCGACAGCTTCGTGACCGGGGAGGTCAGCTTCGAGGACCAGGGGCGCAGCCGCGTGATGCTGAAGAATCGCGGGCTGATGCATGTCTATGCCGACAAGGCGAGCGGCCGTTTCCTCGGGGCGGAATGGATCGGCCCGCGCGCCGAACATATCGCGCATCTGCTGGCATGGGCCTATCAGCAGCAATTGACCATCGACCAGATGCTGGCGATGCCGTTCTATCACCCGGTGATCGAAGAAGGGTTGCGCACCGCGTTGCGCGATGCACAAGCCAGATTGCGCGCCTGAGCCGGTTAAATGCCGCCGTGGCGGCCTTCCTTGCCATGGCCGTTATGCGTGTTGCCGCGCATCCCCGCCTCGACATTGCGGGGGTGCGCATTATTATGTAATTGCCGAATATTGTGATTCTGTCTTAATGGATTACATTTTTTATGGTGACGCGCACATAACCGTGAGCTAGCATAACGGCACCCTACAACTGGCAAGGAATGACGATGGCGACTTACAAACAATTACTGGCAGAAAAGGAAAAACTCGAAGCACAACTTGAGGAAGCCAGGCAAACCGAAGTGGCGACGGTGATCGCCCAGATCCAGCAACTGATGGAGGATTACGGTTTGACGGCCGAGGACCTGGCGCCGCGCCGCCGTGGCCGTCCTCGCAAATCGGCGGGCCGCTCGGGCACGCCGGCGCCCGCCAAATACCGGGATCCCAAGACCGGCAAGACCTGGTCCGGCCGTGGCCGTGCACCGGCATGGCTGGGCAAGAACCGCGATCGCTTCCTGATCGCCGAGTAAGGTCGTGCGTTATTGCAATTCGCGAACGGTAATGCGTCGGAGCGCAAAATCCGGCGCCGCCGGTGTCCGGCCGGAAGACGCGATTTGCCGCCAGCCAGGCCGCGATTCTGTGCGATAACCGATCCGCGCCGGCATACCCATCGGTCTTTTGCGGGAGTCCCCGCCTTTTGCACCGGTTCCGCTCTGCTTGCAAGAAGACATTGCGACAAGACAATGGGCAACAATGGGCAAGACATTGACGGCACTCAGTTAAGTCTTTTCTTACAATCGAGCCGATCCTCCGTATTGCGCCGGGTCAACGCAATACGGGCCGGCCGCCGCCGGATTGCCGAAACGATAACGGTAACGGTGCGCCGTGCATCGAAACGCTCGCCGCAGGCCAATACGATATCCCGCGCCGCTTCGGTGCGATCGTCCGATTCGCAGGTCAGCCATACCGCGCCTTGCAGGCAAAGCACGGTGTATCCTTGGCCGATTATCAGGCGAAGCGGTTCGGCGCCAATCTGGCCAATGCAGCCGATTCCATCGAGCCTGTCCGTTCCGTCCATTCCGGTGAGTCGGGCGAATACATGCATGGCAGTCTCCTGGCGTGCCCCGCATCGGGCGGGCGCCTTGTCATTGTGGTCAAGCGCCCGATCCCCTGGCCGGATGTTTCGGCATCGCCGGTATTCCGGCGCATCATGGCCGGCGCCGATGACAAGTCATCGCCACCATCTCGGCCCATGTCCGCTCATGTCCGCTCATGTCCGCATAGGCAAGCCATGACCCAGATCAGCCAGGCCGCTTCGCAGGCCCTGCGCGCGATGTCCCTCGACGCGCTGCGCGGATTCGACAGCGCGGCGCGTCATTTGAGCTTTACCGCGGCGGCCGACGAGCTGTGCCTGACGCAGTCGGCCATCAGCAAGCAGATCAAGAGTCTGGAAGACGCGCTGGGCGTGCCGCTGTTCCTGCGCGGTGCCAAGGGGCTGTCGCTGACATCCGAGGGGCGTCTGCTGCAACAGGCCGCCAGGGAGGCCATCGAACAGCTGGCCGGCACGGTCGAACGCCTGATCGCCCCCGAGCGCAGCGCGATCTCGGTCACCACCACCCCATCGTTCGCCTCGCTTTGGCTGGTGCCGCGCCTGGCGCGGTTCCAGGCGGAGGCGCCCGATATCGACGTGCGTATCGACGCCTCCGAGGCGGTCGCCAATCTGGACAGGGATGGCTTCGATCTGGCAATCCGGCTGAGCCCGCCGGGGCAGGCCGCCACCGCGCTGCTGCGCGAACGGCTGATGCTTGTCGCCGCGCCATCGGTCGCCGCGCGCGTGCATCGCGCCGGCGACATCCGTGCCGCGACGCTGCTGGTCTATCACGATCCCCATGCGCGCTTCGGCTGGATGTCGTGGGGCGAGTGGTATCGCCGCCTGGGGCTGACGGCGGCCGCCAGTCAGCCCTGCCTGTATTTCTCGCGCTACGAACACGTCGTCGCCGCGGCGGCGCAAGGGGCGGGCGTGGCGATCGGCCGCACGCCGCTGATCCTGCCGCTGCTCGCTCGCGGCGAGCTGCAGGTGGTACTGCCGGACGCCGGAATCGACGGGATGGAATACCAGGTCGTGATCGCGGACCATGCACAGTCACGGCCCGCGGTGCACCGCTTCGAGGCCTGGTTGACGGGCGAACTGACGCGCGACGTCACCGGTTGACCAGAGCCGCCACGCGCCTCGCCCGCGACCGGCGACGCCGGGCCATGCCGGGCCATCAGAAGCGATGGCGCACGCCAACTCCGTAGTTGTTGCCGTGGGACAGCCCGCCGACCTTGTCGTAGTAATAGGCGACATAGACGTCGGTGCGCTTGGACAGGTTGTAGTCGTAGGCCACCGCCGCGGTGTTGCGCTCGACGTCGGCGACATCGTTCCTGACCTTGCCGTAGGCATACGACAGCAGCAGGCTGCCCGCGCCGATCGGCACCGACGCGCCGAGCTGCCCGTTGCTGTGCCTGATGTCGCCGCTCGCACTGTCGATATCCGATTGGATGTACTGGCCCTGCGCAAACAGCTTGACCACCTTGAAGTCGTAGCTCAGGCCGGCCTGTACGGCGTTCTGCTTGCGAAAGCCCACCATCGCCGCGGGCGAGGTCACGTCGCCCGGCGTGTTGTGGAACTTGACCTGCTGGAAAGCCACGGTCGCGGCAAACGGGCCGTTGAAGTAGAGCACGTTGCCGCCCCACTTGTTCTTGCCGTTGTCGCCGGCCTGCTCGCCGAAGGCGTAGATCGCATTGAAGCTGAGCCCGCCGAACTTCGGCGATGAATAGACCAGCGAATTGCTCCACCCGGAATCGCCGACGATGCCGGGGTCGTAGACCGTGCCGCCATTGCTGCTGACGTAGGTGTGGAAGATGGTCGGCGAGAAATGGTACGAATCGACCAGCGGATTGAACAGGATGGTCGACAGGAAATAGGGCGTGGTATTGCGGCCGAGGCGGATGGTGCCGGCCCTCTCGCTCTGCAGTCCGACGTAGGCGCTGCGCGTGAACATGCCGTCGGCATCGAACCGGCCCGCGCGGCCGCCGTCGGCCCGATAGAAGCCGTTCAGATCGAAAATCGCCTTCAGGCCGTTGCCCAGCTCCTCGGTGCCCTTGATGCCCCAATACGAGGTCTGCATGCCGCCGGCGCCGAGTACATAGGCGCGCTCGCCGCCGACCGCCTTGTTGCTGCCGACGTAGGTGTCGACTTGCCCGTACAGCGTCACGCTGGACTGCGCCAGCACGCCCCCGCTTGCCAATGCCGCCATGGCAGCTGCCAGCGCGCGCGCCGGCCCGAATTTCGTTGTTGTCATGCGAACCTCCATCGTTGACCCTGATTTCTCTCGTGCCTTGTTGCCATGAGGTGTGGATGTCCTCATGTTGTCGTCGTGACATCGTCGCGATCGCGCGCGTCGACCGCCGATCGGCTGGCTCTGCCGATTGACGGGGCGTTCGGAGCAGTGTGCGCAAATCGGTCGGTACCGACCACCATCATTTTTCGCGCGACGCGCTCACAAAATGTGTGCGGTGGTGGTGCAGGGATCTGGGGTGGGGTGCAGCTCTAGCTCGAGCGGATCGACCCCGCCCGTGCTATCGCGCTAGGCGACCAACGTCAACGGCGGATGCAGCGCCCCGATGGCTGTCTTCAGATGTTCGGCGAATGCAGCGGCGGCCGGCGGCAGCGCGCGGCCCTTGCGCGTGGCCAGCACCAGCCGGCCCAGCGCGAGTTCGGGGTCGCTCAGCGGCACCGCGGTCAGCGTGCCCTGCCGCGTTTCGCGCAGCGTGCCGGCATGGAACTGGAAGCAGATCGCATCGGTCTGCCGGACGAAACCCTTCAGCGTTTCGACCGTGGTCGCTTCGAGCATCACGGACAGATGCAGCCGATTGCGCGCGGCGATGGCCTCGATCAGCCGGCGGCTGGCAAACGTGGGCGGGCCCAGCGCGACCGGAAAGGCCGCGCAGTCGGCCAGCCGCAGCGAGCGTCGTGCGGCGAGCGGATGGTCGGGCCGCATCATCGCGCAGAACGGTTGCGGCGCGACCGCGAGTTCCTGCAGCAGCGGACTGGCAGGGGGATCGTGCGCGAGCAGCAGGTCGGCGTCGTCCTGCTTGAGCGCAGCGATCGACGCATCGGTGCCGCCGATCGCGACATGGAATTGCACGCCGCGATGACGCGCCTGATAGCGGCCGATCGCATCGGGCAGGAAATCGGTCGCCACCGACTCCGCCGAGGCGATCCGCACCGAGCCGCGCACCAGCCCGCGCAACTGCGCCATCTGCGCCGCGGCCGCGTCCAGATCGGCGAGGCTGCGCCGGATCGTGGCCACCAGGACTTCGCCGGCCGAGGTCAGGCGCACGCCGCGCGGCAGCCGCTCGAACAGCGGGGTGCCGATCTGCTGCTCCACTTCGAGAATCTTGCGGTTCAGCGCGGTCGAGGCGACGTGCAGCTGTTCGGCCGCCTTGCGGATCGAACCGCAGCGGGCCACGGTGTCGAGATACAGATAGACGCGGGGAGGGGGAAGCATCGGCTGGGTGCGCAGCGGCAGGAATCGGAACGATCACTGCGTAGCAAGGATCGTGCGCACCGTGCGCCCCTACGCAAGACACTGAGGTGGCGCCCTGCGCTGGCCGATCGTCCGTCCGCGTCCTATTGTGGGACGTGGTTGGGTCGGTCAGGACGGATCGCGGCCGGCCCGTGGTTTGTAACAACACTGACGGAGCGCATGGCTATGCAGAAGATTGGATCGGCAAGATGGCAAGGCGGCATCAAGGACGGCGGCGGCACGATCTCCACCGAGAGCGGCGTGCTCAAGGATGCGCCATACGGCTTCAAGGCGCGTTTCGAGGGCGGCCCCGGCACCAATCCGGAAGAACTGATCGGGGCCGCGCATGCCGGCTGCTTTTCGATGGCCCTGTCGCTGATTCTCGGCGAGGCGGGCATGGTGCCGGACAGCATCGACACCAAGGCCACCGTGACGCTGGAAAAGGAAGGCGGCGGCTTCAGTATCACGGCGGTCCATCTGGACGTGGCGGTGCGCATCCCCGGCGCGGACCAGGCCGCCTTCGACAAGTGCGCGCAGACCGCCAAGGAGAATTGCCCGGTGTCCAAGCTGCTGAAGGCACCGATCACGATGAATGCCACCCTGAATGCCTGACGCCCGCTTCGCCGCCGTGCCGTGCCAAAACGGCCCGGCGGCCAGATTCGCGGGAACCGGGCGCGAAACGCGCTTTCTATAATGGACAGGGCGCAGCGCCCCGCCATCCGGCGCTGCTGCCCGCCACCTCAGGAGGCATCATCATGCAGAGCAGCGAAGCGGTGCTCACGCAGGCCCGCGCGGCGCTGGCCAATCTGCCGTTCCACGGCCAGCATCTCCATCCCACCATTCATTTGCGCCTGTCCGACGGCGCACTGATCCTCGAAGGCGACGTACCGGATATCGTCGCCAAGACCCGGGCAGCGGCCCGGATGCGCAAGATCGACGGCGTATCGTGCGTGATCGACCATCTGCGCGTGGCGAACGGCGCCGCGCCCGCCGGCGATGGCGAACTGCGCAATGCCGTCTGCCAGCGGCTGCTGCAGGCGGTGGATTTCCGCAGTTGCAAGATTTGCGTGCATGCCAAGGGCAGGCTGGAAACGCTGCGCGAGGCGGTCGGCGAGCGCAGCGGCTGGATCGAGGTCAATACGGTCGATGGCATCGTGACCTTGCGCGGTCAGGTGATCAGCCTGTCCCATATGCGGCTCGCCGGTGTGCTGGCGTGGTGGTCGCCCGGCTGCCAATGCGTGGTCAATGAGCTGGAGATTGCGCCGGCCGAGCGCGACAACGACGAGGAGATCACCGAGGCGCTGCGCCTGGTGCTCGAGTCCGACCCGCTGGTGAACGCCGACCAGATCGCCATCCGCACCGAGAACCGCGTGGTCACGCTGGAGGGCTATGCGGGCGAGGGCGCACGCCGCCAGGCCGAACGCGATGCCTGGTATCTGCACGGCGTCGAGGACGTGGTCAATCGGATCGAACGCCGGCCCGATGCCGTCTGACACCCCTGCAAGCGCTGCCGACGGGTTTGCCCCGTTTCCGGTCGGCCCGGCCGCTCAGGCCGCGGCATTTGCGCGCAGCGCGTCCTCCACGCGCCAATAGCGCCGCCGCGCCCGCAGCGCATAGCGGGCGCGATAGTGCGACATCGACATCCCCGTCGCCCGCTGGAACAGCCGCCGAAAGGTGGCGGCATCGGTATAGCCGCACGCCTCGGCGATCGCCTGCGTGCCGTGCAGCGATACCTCCAGCAGGGTCTTCGCGCGCTCGATCCGCAGCGCATGCAGGTACGCCAGCGGCGTCACGCCGGTGACCTGGCGGAAATGCCGCAGCAAGGTGCGCTCGCTGACCGCGGCAGCGCCCGCCACGTCGGCCAGCCGGTATGGCGCGCCGATATGGTCCTGCAGCCAGCGTTTGGCGCGGAACACGGGGCTGTCCGCGGTGGGCGTGAGCCAGCGTTGCGCCGTCAGCACCGGTGCCAGTTGCTGGCGTTCGGCCTGCAACAGCAGCACGCGTGCACTGGCCTGGGCCAGGTCGGGATCGTGCAGATGACCCAGCACGCGCAGCATGAATTCGCTCTGCAGGGCGGGCGCCACGCTGTGGAAAACGCGCCCATGCACGCCCATCGGCTCCTCGTCGGTGAAGTCGCACTGCGGATAGCGGCGCGCCATCCAGCTCTGATAGAGCCACGGCGCACCGAGGCGGGCGCCGTCGAGCAGTCCCAGTTCGGCGGCATAGGCGATGCCGTTGAAGGACGCCGCGATCCACCCGCCCGCCTGCGCATGCCGCTCCACCAGCTTGAGCACGGCGCTTTGCTGTTCGAACAGTTCGCCCAGATGCGGCGCGTTGCGCGCCATCACGCCCGGGATCACCAGCAGGGAATGCGCTGGCCCATGCGCGCGGGCAGTCTGCGCCGCGCGCGTCCGCCGGCGTGGCCGGGCCAGCCCCGGTACCGGCATCGGCAGCGCCCGCCCCGTTTCGCCGATCACCTGCCAGCTCAGGCCGCAGTCGCGGCCCGGGCGCTGCAACTGCGCGATGCCGCTGGCCGTGCGCAGCACGTCCAGTGCGGCAAACAGCGAGCCGGGCATGGCATGGGGCAGCCACAGCAGCCGCACATGCAACTGCGGCGTCGGCCGGTCGGTGACCGGCAGAGCGTCCGGTTCGGGCAAATCCGGCGCAGTGGCGTCGTCGTCGGGGCAGGGCGGCGGTGGTGCTGGCATGGCGGGATCGACATCGGAAATGGCGATATTGGTCCTCCCCGATGCGGCGGACAAGCCCTAGCATCCCGGATTGACTCCCGGCACAAAGCGGCGCTTGCCGCCACCGACATTCCCGATCCGGGCCTTTACTTCAGGAGACTTCATGCAGCGACGCCTGCAACCCGCCGTCCGCCGCCTCGCCGCGGCGACGCTGTTCGCTTGTACCGCCGCCGCGTCCGCCGGCGTGCAGGCCGCGCCCGATGCGACCCTGTTCGAAGCGGCGCGCGCCGCGCAGCCGAAACTGATCGAATCGCTCAAGGAGATGGTGTCGATCGAATCGGGCAGCCGCAACGCGGCCGGACTGGCGCAGATGGCCGCATATGCCGAGAAGCGGCTTGCGGCGCTGGGAGCGACCACCGAGCGCGTCAAGCCGAAGAGCGGCGACAGTCCGATCGTCAAGGCGACGCTGACAGGCAGCGGCAAGGCCCGCATCATGCTGATCGCGCATATGGACACCATCTATCCACCCAATACGCTGGCGACGCAGCCGATCCGCCAGGACGGCAACAAGCTGTATGGGCCGGGCATCGCCGACGACAAGGGCGGCATTGCGGTGATCCTGCACGCGCTGGAGATCCTGCAGGCGAGCGGCTGGCGCGACTACGCGCGCATCACGGTGCTGCTCAACGCCGACGAGGAAATCGGCTCGGAGGGCTCGGGCGAGCTGATCGCCGCGCTCGGCGAGCAGCACGACGTAGTACTGTCGTGCGAGCCGACGGCGGCCAAGGCGGTGGTCAAGGCCGAGGCGCTGCTGCTTGGCGCCAGCGGCACCGCCAGCGCGACGATGGAGGTCAAGGGGCGCGCCGCGCATGCGGGCGCCGCGCCCGAGCACGGCCGCAACGCGCTGCTCGAACTCGCCCATCAGCTGCAGCAGACGCGCGATATCGCCAAGGCGGTGCCCGGCACGCAGCTGAACTGGACCGGCGCGCAGGCGGGCGTCGTGCGCAACCAGATTCCCGAAGTCGCGGTGGCGACCGCCGATGTGCGCACCACCGTCAAGGACGGCCCGCAGAAGCTGAAGGCGGCGCTGGAGCGCAAGGTGGCCGAGAGCCGGCTGATTCCCGATACGCACACCACGGTGTCGATGGAGGAAGGGCGGCCGCCCTTCGTCGTCAACGATAAGGGCCGTGCGCTCGCCAAGCGCGCACAGCAGATCTATGCCGAACTGGACGGCCGCCCGCTCGCGCTGGCGGAAGGAACCGGTGGCGGCACCGACGCGGGCTATGCCGCGCTGTCGGGCAAGCCGGCTGTGGTGGAGAGTTTTGGACTGGCCGGCTTCGGTTATCACGCGCGCGACGAGTACATCGAGATCGACTCGATCGTGCCCCGGTTGTATCTGATGACGCGCATGCTGCAGGAAATCGGCAAGCAATAGCGCAGCAGTCGCATTCCGCGGTAATCCCCTTTCCGCGGCAGTTCCGTTCCGCAGTCGTTCCATTCAAACCAGCGCCATACCGCTGCTCCCATGCGCCCGCCGGCCAACAACCGGCGGGCGCATTTTTTTCGCGCAACGCTGCGCGAGCCGCCAGCGCAAGTTTTGCAAGGCGTGCAGGGATTGTCTGCCGGATTCACAACGTGTGGCCTGTGCTGGCGCACAGCGGGGATCGGCACGCCCGTTGCTAGGGCTAGAAACGCGTCGCCGGCGGCTCGCCGCACGGCGTCTTTCGCTCACCCCACAATGGAGTTTCCATGGACACCTTGACCGATCTGCTGGATGCCAAGGGCTGCCCGCTGGGCCAGCAACATTTCACTTGGAAGGACCTGGTCCAGGCGCCGATCAGCAAGCTGGACGACGACGCGTTCACCCGCGTCCGGATCATTCTGATGAATGGCATCGAATCCGACGCGCTGCGGCTCAAGCACATCATGTCGCGCTGCAATCGGGAACTACGGATTCCGCTCGCGCAAATCCGCCGCGTCGAGCATCACCAGGCCACGATGATCAACTGGCTGATCGGCGCCGACCATTCCCCGCTGGAGACCACGATCGCCTACGAGCAGGTGGCCATCGAGGTCACCGCGGCCGTCGCGCAGACCGAGCCCGATCCGTACCAGGCGCAGGCCTATCGCTTCGGGCTGCTCGAGGATTTCGACCACCTGTACCGCTATAGCGCGCTGCTCGACCGGCTCGAAGGCAAGGACGCGAACGCGATCACGCAGGGCCATACCGACATCGTGCCGGGACGCTCGACCTGGGTCGAGCATCGTGCCCCGCAGGACGACGTGCGCGAGAGCTACGACCGCGCCAACGCCGCGCTGATCACCAAGATCCACGCCGCGATGATCACCGCGGCCGAGTACCAGACCCACGACTACTACATGAATATCGGGCCGCTGTTCACCGATCCGCTGGCGCGCCAGCTGTACGCCGAGATCGCCTCGATCGAGGAACAGCACGTGACGCAGTACGGCTCGCTGATGGACCCCGATGAAAGCATGATCGAGAAGTGGGTGATCCACGAAGCGATGGAGGCCTACAACTACTACAGCTGCGTGCAACAGGAGAGCAACCCGCGCATCAAGGCGATCTGGGAACGCTTCCTCGATTACGAGCTGGGCCATCTGCACGTGGCCTGCGAAATGCTCAAGCGCCACGAGAATCGCGACCCGGCCGAGATTCTTGCCGGACCGCTGCCCAAGCCCATCGACTTCGCCAGCCAACGCGATTTCGTGCGCAAGGTGCTCGCAGACGAGGTGGACCTGCGCGCCAACGGCATGGACTTCGTGACGCTCGACAAGGACAGCCCCGCCTCGATCGAATACCGCCGCGTGATGAATGCCGATGGCTCGCCGTCGCAGCTGGTGTCCGCCGGCTATGTCTGGTCGCCCGGCACCGAGCTGGCGCGGATGCACACGAGCGCCTGAGGCGATCGCCGACGCCGCCGCCCAAGCCATCACGCTGGACAACCGAGCTGGACAACTGAAACTGGAGAGAACGCATGCAACAGACTACCCAGATGGGCGTCAACCGCACCGGCGCGCAGATGTCGCCGATCGACACCGAAACCATGGAGCGTTATGCGGAAAACATGGGGCCGGACAGCGGTATCGACGACATGAACGTGCCGGCCGAATCGCAGCCGGCCGCCGACATGCGCGCCCAATACATCGATGAGGCCGACCCGGTCGGCTCGGTGCCGCTGCCCGGTACGCTCAAGGGCGCAATGAGCACCACCATGGACAAGCTGACCGGCAACCGCCCCGAGGTGCTGATCGACAAGCTCGGCGAGCGCCTGGCTTTCGAACGCACCGGTACGCGCCTCTACGAAATGATGATCGCCAAGTGCAAGGAGATGGATACCAGCGCGGTCGATCCCGACGTGCTCGGTACGCTGATGCAATTCCACGATGAGGAGGCCCAGCACTTCGCGATGGTCGACGAGACCATGCGGGCGATCGGCGCGGATCCGACCGCGGTCACGCCTTGCGCCGACGTGGCGGGCGTCACTGCGATGGGCGTGCTGCAGACTATCGCCGATCCGCGCACGAACTTCGCGCAATGTCTCAATGCACTGCTGACCGCCGAGATGACCGACAACGCCGGTTGGGAATTGCTGATCAAGCTCGCGACCGGGACCGGCCATACCGAGATGGCACAGAAGTTCCAGCAGGCGCTGACGGAGGAAGAGCACCACATGGCCACGATCCGGCAGTGGCTGGAGCGCGCCGTCATCACGGAAGCGACCTAGGGCGAGACGGACCCGGGCGGATCGCCGCGGCGCCGCCGCGGTGCCGCCCCCCTGAAGGAGAGCGCATGAAGGAGATGTTTTATCGCGACCATCTGATCGCCGCCCATGCGGTGCCGGTCGGCGCCAGCGCGGGCGTGCGCTACGGCTACCAGGGCGAGATCCTGCCGGCCGGCGCGCGTGCGGCCACGACGCAGGATCTGCCGACGTCCTTCGCCTCCGATGTGGAGACGGCGTTCGACAACGCGGCCACGGCGGTCGAGGCCTGCCTGCTCGAGGGCCGGCGGCTGATCGATACCCGGCTCGACGGCGCCGACACGCCGGCGGCAACATCCGACCCGGCGCGAGCGCCAGGCTCGGGCAACAGCAATCCGAGGAGCATGCAATGACCCAGAAGCAGACCGACCAAGGCAAGAGCGGATCGAGCGGCAAGGGCGCCGCGCAGGGCGGCAAGGGCGAAGGGGGCGGACGCGAAGAGCCGAGCCCGATCGATGTGCAGAAGTCCCTGAAGGGCATTGACTTTCCCGCCACCAAGGACGACATCCTCGCGCGTGCCCGCGACGGCGGCGCCAGCGAGGAAGTGATGGCCGAACTGGAGCAACTGCCCGAGCGCGACTACGATTCCCCGGCGGAGATTTCGCGGGAGTTGGGCAAGCTGCATTGAGGCCGGTGCGCCCGCCGCGCGAACTTTCCGCGCGGGCGCATCCGGTGCACGCGTTCGCGTGCGACTTTTCGCACACGCGCGCCGCAGACTTGCGGCGCGTTCGCACGTCCCCTAGATCGGCCCATCGACTTTGGAGGGGCCAACATGCGCACGATCGACATCGATGTCGACCCGAGGATCATGCGCCGCGGTCTGCTGGAAAGCAGCTACCGCGAATTGCCGATCGTCTCGGAGCACGCCATGGCCTTGGAAGGGCTGCCGCTACTACATCAGGATCCGTTCGATCGTGCGCTGGTCGTACAAGCCATCGTGGAAGACATGGCGCTGATTACCGCGGATCCGGTGGTCGCCCGATATCCCGGCCCGGTCCGGCACGTCTGACACTGCACCGAGGGGATTTCGGCAGACCAGCCCTACGACACCGCCTCCAACACCGGCGCCACTACCGGCCGCGGTCCCGGAAACGAATCGCGATACCCCATTTCCGGATCGCGCGCGAATATCTCTGCGGCCCAATCGACGAAGACGCGCACCTTGGCCGACAGATTCCGGTTCTGCGGATACATGGCCGATATCGGCATGACCTCTTCCTGCCAGTCGCCCATGATTTCGACCAGCCGGCCGCTTTCGAGATACGGTTGCGCCATGATGCGCGAGATCACCGCGATGCCGTGTCCTTCCAGCGCGCAGCCGATATAGACCTCGGGGTCGTTGGTCGAGATCGCCGACGGCAGCAGCAATTCATGGCGCTCGTCGCCGCGCGTCAGGATCCATGGCATTTCGCGGCCGGTTCGCGTCGACAGGTAATTGATGGCGCGATGCTGCATCAATTCATCCGGCGTGGTCGGTGTGCCGTGCTGCTTCAGATAAATCGGCGACGCGTAGAACGCCAGCCGCAATTGGCCGATGCGGCGCGCCACCATCGTATCGTCGACGGTATCGCCGACACGGATGACCACGTCGACGCCTTCCTTGAGCAGATCGATCGGTTTGCCATTGATGGTCAGTTCGACCTTCAGGTCCGGATAGCGCGCGAAGAACTCATGCAGATTGGGCACCAGCGCCAGGCGCGCCAGTCCGCCAACGGTATCGACCCGCAGTGTGCCGCGCGGGGTCTGGTTCTGATGGGTCAGCGATTGCTCGGCTTCGTCGACATCGGCCAGAATGCGGACGCACCGTTCGTAATAAGCGGCGCCTTCGGAAGTCACGCTGATCCGGCGCGTGGTCCGGTGCAGCAGCTTGACGCCCAGATGCGTTTCCAGATTCTGGATCAGCCGCGTCAGCGTGGCCTTGGGCAAATCGAGCGATTCGGCCGCGCGGGCGAAACTGCCGACATCGACGACGCGGGTGAAGGCTTGCATTGAGACGAAGCGGTCCATGGCGGCGGTCCAATTAGAAGCCATTGCGAGCGGACGGCGCCGCGCGGCTGGCGAGGGCGAATCTTACTCACTCTGCTAGGCGTATGCACGGTAGGGTCTTTCATTGGCATAACCGCAACAGTGCAGCGGTTATTCGCCAAAAGGGGACGATCTACCGGAACAGACCCGGGGCCGGCGCGATTATTCCATCCGCAGAATAGTGCGTTGGCAAACTGCGCCTTTATCCCGTCTACGTCAATCACCATAATTCGATGCAACGCAACATGCAAACCATGCGTCGTGCCGTTTTCCCGGCCGGCGCAACGGGACCCAGACCATGACCAAACCGACGCAAGGTACCGCATCCCAGCCCGCCAAGGCCGGCGCCGCGGCGCGCGTGGTGCGGCATGAAATCGTCAGCGGCGAGCGCACCATCGCTGTGCACGTGTGCTATCCGGCCGGGTATCCGACCGCCTGGGCGCCATCGCCGCTGCCGTGGCTGCTGTATCTGCACGCGGGCAGCTTCGTCGAGGGCGGCATCGAGAAGGCGGCCCATCTGACTCGCCAATTGGCCGGCGCGGTGCCGGCCGTGGTGGTGGCGCCCGAATACTCGCTGGCCCCGGACCATCCGTTCCCGGCCGCGCCGGAAGACGCCTTCAATACCGCCGAATGGGTATTGCGCCAGGCGCGCCGGCTCAAGGTCGACAAGATGCGCTTCTCGCTGGTCGGCGAGGAAGCCGGCGGCAATCTGGCGATCGCCGTGGCGCAGATGCTGCGCGATCGCGGCTTGCCAGCGCCGCGCGCGCAATGGCTGATCCGCCCGGTCACCGACCCGTGCCTGCAGCACGCCTCCTGCGCCGGCCAGGCGCACGTGCCGCTGGAAACGCTGCAGCGCATGGCCGTTTGCTATCGCGATTACCTGCCGACGCCCGCCGCGTCGGTCCATCCCTACGCCGCGCCGGCGCATGCGATGCGTCTGGCCGGCCTACCGCCGACGCTGATCCAGGTGGCCGAGCTCGATGCCCTGCGGCCAGAAGGCGAGGCCTTCGGCCGCAAGCTGATCGAGCGCGGCGTGGCGGCGGAAACCCGAATCATGCCCGGCGCCTGCGGCGCCGGTGTCGAAGCATCCCACGACCGATGTCAGGTATGGGTCGATGAAGGCGCGCGCTTTCTGCGAGAACGATTCGCGGACAGCGACGACGCCTCGCCACAGGACGGACGCCGGCCGGCAGCCAAGCCTTCCGGTTGGGCGCCGTGACGTGCCTGCGGCCGCGCCAGTGTTCGACACGCTAGCGCCGGCCGCCATTCGAGAAGTCAGCCGCGTGTGAATGTCTCCGGACCCCGCGTCGGCGCCCCAGGGTGTACTCATCCGCAAGGCGTCGAACGGGCCCGGCGGGCGGCGTTCGTCCTTTTGCTTTTCCGGTTGAAGAAAACCCGAAACGGAGTGAAGAAATGAAGCTGCAATCCCGACGTAGCCTGATCGCCGTCGCCATCGTGGTCGTGCTGGGCACCGGCCTGGCAACCTCGATCCTGCGCCCCTGGCATGCCGGCGAGGCGCAAGCCGTGCCGACCCCCGCCGCCAGCGCGGCGGCCGTCGATGTCGCCGCCGCCATCGGCAAGACCATTACCGAGTGGGACGAATTCTCGGGCCGCCTGGAGGCGATCGACCGCGTCGAGGTGCGCCCGCGCGTCGGCGGCACCATCGACGCGGTGCACTTCCGCGAAGGCGCGATGGTCAAGAAGGGCGACCTGCTGTTCACCATCGATCCGCGGCCGTACGCGGCCGAGGTGGCACGCGCGGAAGCGGCGCTGGCCGCCGCGCAAGTGCGTGCCAGCCATGCGCAGAGCGAGCAGGTGCGGGCCCAGCGGCTGCTCGACGACAACGCGATCTCGCGTCGCGAATTCGACGAACGCATCCACGCGGCGCGCGAGGCCAACGCCAACGTGCGCGCCGCGCAGGCGGCGCTCGATTCCGCCAAGCTGAACCTGGCCTACACCCGCATCACCTCGCCGGTGACCGGCCGTGTCTCGCGCGCCGAGATCACGGTGGGCAATCTGGTCGCCCCGGGCGCCAATTCCCCGGCGCTGACCACGGTGGTGTCGGTGTCGCCGGTCTACGCCAGCTTCGAGATCGACGAGCAGAGCTACCTGCGCTATACGGCGCCGGGCGCCGCGGGCGGCGCCAACGGCAAGGGCATGGCGGTCTATCTTGGCCTGGCCAACGAGGAAGGCCACCCGCACGAGGGCCGCATCCAGTCGGTCGATAACCGGCTCGATCCGCGCAGCGGCACGATCCGCGTGCGGGCGGTGTTCGACAACCCGGACGGGCGTCTGCTGCCGGGGCTGTATGCCAAGGTCAAGCTCGGCGGCAACGCGCCGCACGACGCGGTGCTGATCAACGACCGTGCGATCGGCACCGACCAGGGCAAGAAGTTCGTGCTGGTGGTCGACAAGGACAACAAGCTGAACTATCGCGAAGTGCAGATGGGGCCGAACTACGACGGACTGCGCGTGATCCGTTCCGGCCTGAAGGCGGGCGAGGTGATCGTGGTCAACGGCCTGCAGCGCGTGCGGCCGGGCGACACGGTCGCACCGACGCCGGTGCGCATGGCGCTCAAGCGTGAGCTCGAGCGCGGCAATGCCACCGAGAAGAGCGCGGACAACCAGCCCGAGCCGGCGAAGAAGGAGTCGGTCGGATGACGTTTGCCAGCCTGATTTTCTCGCCTCGCCGGCAGGCGGGCGAGGGAGACCCTCCCCCGCCCGCCGCGGCATCCTGAGCTGATCTAGCCAGCCAGCCGCATCGCCCAAATGCTTTTCCATGGCGTCCAGGAAACGGACCGCCAGGGGGCTCCCTTTTTTATCGAGACCCGTCATGAACCTCTCGAAATTCTTTATCGACCGGCCCATCTTCGCCGGCGTGCTATCGGTGCTGATCTTCCTGATCGGCGCGATCGCCATGTTCAAGCTGCCGATTTCCGAGTATCCGGAGGTCGTGCCGCCATCGGTCGTGGTGCGCGCCCAGTATCCCGGCGCCAACCCGAAGGTGATCGCCGAAACCGTCGCCTCGCCGCTGGAAGAGCAGATCAACGGCGTCGAGGACATGCTGTACATGTCCTCGCAGTCCAACAGCGACGGCCTGCTGACGCTGACCGTGACCTTCAAGCTGGGCACCGACCCGGACAAGGCCCAGCAACTGGTGCAGAACCGCGTGTCGCAGGCCGAGCCGCGTCTGCCCGAGGACGTGCGCCGGCTCGGCATCACGACCGTCAAGAGCTCGCCCGACCTGACCATGGTGGTCCACCTGGTCTCGCCGAACGATCGCTATGACATGACCTACCTGCGCAACTACGCGGTGATCAACGTCAAGGATCGTCTGGCCCGTATCCAGGGCGTGGGCCAGGTGCAGCTGTTCGGCTCCGGCGACTACGCGATGCGCGTGTGGCTCGATCCCGAGAAGATGGCCGAGCGCCAGCTCGCCGCCAGCGACGTGGTGCGCGCGATCCGCGAGCAGAACGTGCAGGTGGCCGCCGGCGTGATCGGCGCCTCGCCGTCGCTGCCGGGCACCGATCTGCAGCTGTCGGTCAACGCGCAGGGCCGCCTGAACACCGAGGAAGAGTTCGGCGGCATCATCGTTCGCACCTCGCCGGACGGCGGCGTGACCTATCTGCGCGATGTCGCGCGCATCGAACTGGGCGCGTCCGAATACGCGCTGCGCTCGCTGCTCGACAACAAGCCGGCAGTGGCCATTCCGATCTTCCAGGCCCCGGGCTCGAACGCGATCCAGATCTCGGACGATGTGCGCAAGACCATGGAAGAGCTCAAGGAGAACTTCCCGGACGGCGTCGACTACAGCATCGTCTACGACCCGACGCAGTTCGTGCGGCACAGTATCGAGGCGGTCACGCACACGCTGTTCGAGGCGATCGCACTGGTGGTGCTGGTCGTGATCCTGTTCCTGCAGACCTGGCGCGCCTCCATCATCCCGCTGCTCGCGGTGCCGGTGTCGATCGTCGGTACGTTCGGCCTGATGTACGCGTTCGGCTTCTCGATCAACGCGCTGTCGCTGTTCGGACTGGTGCTGGCCATCGGCATCGTGGTCGACGATGCGATCGTGGTGGTCGAGAACGTCGAGCGCAACATCGAGGAAGGACTGTCGCCGAAGGAGGCCACCTACAAGGCCATGCGCGAAGTCAGCGGCCCGATCATCGCGATCGCGCTGGTGCTGTGCGCCGTGTTCGTGCCGCTGGCCTTCATGACGGGCCTGACCGGGCAGTTCTACAAGCAGTTCGCGCTGACGATTTCGATCTCGACGATCATCTCGGCGTTCAACTCGCTGACGCTGTCGCCGGCGCTGTCCGCGCTGCTGCTGCGCAGCCATGACGCGCCGAAGGACTGGCTGGCGCGCGGCATGGATCGCGTGCTGGGCGGCTTCTTCAAGCGCTTCAACCGCTTCTTCGGCGCCAGCTCCGAGCGGTACGGGCACGGCGTCAAGGGCGTGGTCCGTCGCAAGGGCGCGGTGTTCGGCGTCTACGCGGTGATGCTGGCGCTGACCTGGGGTATTTTCCAGCTGGTGCCGAAGGGCTTCGTGCCGGCGCAGGACAAGCAGTATCTGGTCAGCTTCGCCAAGCTGCCCGATGGCGCGACGCTGGACCGCACCGAGGACGTGATCCGCCGCATGTCGGAGATCGCGCTGAAGCATCCGGGCGTGGAATCGGCGGTGGCGTTCCCGGGCCTGTCGATCAACGGCTTCACCAACAGCCCGAGCGCCGGCATCGTGTTCGCCACGCTCAAGCCGTTCGAGGAGCGCAAGTCGGAAGATCTCAGCGGCAATGCCATCGCGGCGCAGCTGAACCAGCAGTACGGGGCGATCCAGGACGCGTTCATCGCGGTGTTCCCACCGCCCCCGGTGCAGGGCCTGGGCACCATCGGCGGCTTCAAGCTGATGATCGAGGACCGCGCCGCGCTCGGCTACGACGCGCTGTTCGCCGCGACCAATGCGTTCGCCACCAAGGCGCGCGCGACGCCGGAACTGGCGGGCATCTTCAGCAACTACCAGGTCAACGTGCCGCAGCTCGACGTCCAGCTCGACCGCGTCAAGGCCAAGCAGCTCGGTGTGCCGGTGACCGACGTGTTCGACACGCTGCAGACCTATCTCGGATCGGCCTACGTCAACGACTTCAACAAGTTCGGCCGCACCTACCAGGTCAAGGTGCAGGCGGATGCCAGCTACCGTCAGCATGCCCAGGACATCCTGCAGCTGAAGACGCGTAACGCCGCCGGCGAGATGGTGCCGCTGTCGTCGATGGTGCAGGTCAAGCAGGGCTTCGGCCCGGACAGCGTGGTGCGCTACAACGGCTTTACCGCCGCGGACATGAACGGCGGACCGGCGCCCGGCTTCTCCTCGGGCCAGGCGCAGGCCGCGGCCGAGCGCATCGCCGCCGAGACGCTGCCCAAGGGCATCAAGTTCGAATGGACCGAGCTGACCTATCAGGACATCCTGGCCGGCAATGCGGGCGTATGGATCTTCCCGCTGTGCGTGCTGCTGGTGTTCCTGGTGCTGGCTGCGCAGTACGAGAGCCTGACGCTGCCGCTGGCGGTGATCCTGATCGTGCCGCTGTCGCTGCTGGCCGCGCTGACCGGGGTCTGGCTGTCGGGCGGGGATAACAACATCTTCACGCAGATCGGTTTCATCGTGCTGGTCGGCCTGTCGGCGAAGAACGCGATCCTGATCGTGGAGTTCGCCCGCGAGCTGGAGCATCAGGGCCGCACCATCGTGCAGGCCGCGATCGAGGCGAGCCGCCTGCGTCTGCGTCCGATCCTGATGACCTCGTTCGCGTTCATCATGGGCGTGGTGCCGCTGGTGGTGTCGACCGGCGCCGGTGCGGAGATGCGCCAGGCGATGGGCGTGGCGGTGTTCGCCGGCATGCTGGGCGTGACGTTCTTCGGCCTGTTCCTGACGCCGGTGTTCTACGTGGCGCTGCGCAAGCTGGCCACCCGCGGCCAGGCGCAGCCCGAGCCGGCGCCGGAGGCGAAGCCCGACAACAGCGTGGCACTGGCTGAACCGCAACATTGAGCCGCAGTGAAGGTGTGCCGCTCTCCCGCCCGCGGCAGTCGGCACACCAACGAGCCAAAGAACGAGAATCAAGGAACAACGACATGACAGCAAACCTGCAATCGTGGATGCCGCGGCTGGCCACGCTGGCCGCCGCGCTGGTGCTGGCAGGCTGCTCGCTGGCGCCGACCTACAAGG
>JAPSLP010000037.1 GCA_031180665.1 Cupriavidus sp.
TCGAAAGGAGTACTCCATGAAGAAACTGCTGATCTCGCTGTCCGCCCTGTCGATCGCCGCCGCCTCGTCGCTGGCCATGGCGCAAGGTACGCAAGCCGGGGCGACCGGCGGCGCCGCCGGCTCGCTCACCGCACCGACGGCGACGGCGCCGTCGGCCGGCGCCAACGCTGGCGTCAATGCGGGCGCTGAAGTCGCAGGAAGCCGCGCCAACATGGATACCGGCGTCAAGGCCGGCCTGAACGACAAGGCCGGCGAAATCGACGACGCCCGCAAGAGCGCCAAGGATCGTGCCGCCACCGCCGGCAGCAAGGCCAAGTCGAAGGCCCACGACGCGCACGGCAAGACCAGGAGCAAGGCCAAGGACACCGTCGGTGCGGTGCAGGGCACCGCCGACAAGACGGTCGGCGCGGTTGGCGACACCGTCAGCGGCACGGCCGGCAAGGTAGGCGGCCTGGTCGGCGGCGCGACTGGCGGCACCTCGGCCACCGTCGGCGCAGGCGCCTCGGCGAAGGTTCAGTAAGGGAAGCGCCCGGCCAGGGCGCCTGCACGCGCGGCGGACGAACTGCCGCGCCTGCCAGGGGACGGAAGGGCTCGGCCCGCCGTCCCTTTTTTCATGGCGCCGTTCGTCCATCGCCATCACACGTTTCCCACTGGCGTTCAACTGACGCCTCCCATGGCGGCGGTCCGCCAAGCGGCGCATTGTCAGCCTGACACCGACATTCCCGGTGCATTGTAATGACTACAATGCAACAGGCCAAACACAGCCTGGCCCCGGCGTCCGGGCAATACCATCGCAGGGGGAAACTTTCATGATTCGCGTCCTGATCGCCGACGATCATCAGATCGTCCGTGCCGGTCTGCGCCAGTTCATTTCCGACGAACCGGATATTCGCGTCGAAGGCGAAGCGGCCAGCGGCGACGAAGTGATGGCGCGGCTGCGCGAAACCGAGTTCGACGTGGTGGTGCTCGACATCTCGATGCCCGACCGCAACGGCATCGACGTGCTCAAGCTGATCCGCCAGCGTCATCCCGACCTGCCGGTGCTGATCCTGTCCACTTATCCCGAGGACCAGTACGCGATCAATCTGATCCGTGCCGGCGCGTCCGGCTACCTGACCAAGGAGAGCGCGCCCGACGATCTGGTCAAGGCGATCCGCACCGTCGCCCAGGGGCGGCGCTATGTCAGCCCGACCGTGGCCGAGTTGCTGATCGGCGGGTTGGAGAAGCCGACCGACCAGCCGCTGCACCAGACCCTGTCGAAACGGGAATTCCAGATCTTCTGCAAGCTCTCGCGCGGACAGTCCGTTTCGGTGATTGCCGACGAGCTGTTCCTGAGCGTCAAGACGGTCAGCACCTACCGCTCGCGCATCCTGGAAAAGATGGGGATGAAGACCAATGCCGATCTGACCTATTACGCGATCAAGAACGGCCTGGTCGAGTAGGCGGCACGCCGTCCGTGCCGGCATGGAACAGGCCGGCGGCGGTGCTGTAGGACGGACCCGGATACCTGGCCCCTGGCCCCATTGCTACCATCGAACCATGTTGGATCAAGCCGCGGCAACTCCCTACCGTACGCTGCGGGTCTTACTGATCGAGGACTCGGCGGTCCTGCGGAGCATGTTGCTGGAGTACTTGAACGCATTCTCCTTCGTCGAGACCGTCGATTGGGCGGATACCGAAAGCACCGCCATCCGCCTGTTCGAAAGCGGCAGGTATGAGGTCGTCATCGTCGACCTGCAATTGCGTCAGGGCAACGGTATCAACGTGCTGCGGGCGATCCAGAAGGCGCAGGCGCCGGGCATCCGGATCGTCTACACCAATCATGCGCAGGTGCCCACCTACCGGCGTCAGTGCGCCGAGGCGGGAGCCGACTATTTTTTCGACAAGTCGCTCGAGCTCGAACAGGTATTCCGCGTGATCGAGGAATACGCCCAGGCCCCGTCCTGAGTTCGAACGAACGACTTGTGGCTGGCGGCCAGCGACGACGACTCGTGCTGCGCTCCATCGACCGATCCTTGGGCAGCAACTTTTTTCCCTGTCGCGGCAACGCGCCGCACCCCCTCGCTAAGCAAAGGAGATCGTCATGAAAAAGCTGATCGCGCTGTTCGCTCTTGCCGGTGTCACGCTGATTACGGGTTGCAACACCATCGCCGGTGCCGGCAAGGACGTCGAAAGGGGCGGCGAAAAGGTGCAGGGAGCGGCGGAGGAAACCAAACGCAAGATGTAATGCGCCCAAGCGCAGCCATCAGGAAGAAGGAGCCTTTCCAGGCTCCTTTTTTTACGCCCCGTGCCCGTGCTGCGGGGCACCGGCGGGGCCGGCTGGCGACGGCCCGGTGCCGGCGTCCGCGGCGGGCCGGTCCGGCGTCGGCTCCGTCTGCGCCAGCCCCGTCTGCGCCGGGCCGCCCATCGGCAACTCGTGCGGCAGCCGCTCGTCGCCCTCGTCGAGCGACGGCGGCGGTGCCACCACGGCGTCGGTCAGCGGTACCTCGACGCATACCGTGACGCCCGCGCCCGGAGTCGAATCGATCTGCAGCGTGCCGCCGAGCGCGATCACGCGCTGCTCCATGCCGAGCAGGCCATGGTGGCCGGAGGTGCGGCGCGTTTCGATATCGGCCGGCAGGCCGCGTCCGTTGTCGCTGACCTTGAGCAGCAGATGGTCGTCGGTGCGCGTGAGCGCGACCGACACGCGGCTCGCCTCGGCGTACTTGGTCGCATTGGTCAGCGATTCCTGCACGATGCGGTACAGCGCGATGGCCGCGGCATCGCGCAGCGGCGGCACCGACGGGTCGAGCTCGACCTCGGTGTGCCAGTGGTTGCGCGTGGCCACCTCCTCGACCAACTGGGCGATCGCCTCCTTCAGGCCGAGATTGAGCAGCACGGTCGGGCGCAGGTCCTCGATCAGGCGGCGCTTGATCTGGATGCCCTGGTCCACATGCAGCATCACGCGCGTGATCTTTTCCTGGATCTCGGGATAGTCGTTCTGCAGGCGCCGGCGGATCCAGTGCATGTCCAGCTTGGTCGCGGTCAGGATCGCGCCCAGCTCGTCGTGCAGCTCGCGCGCCAGCCGGGTCTTCTCGTCCTCCGTGACGCGCTGCAGGTGGGAGGCCAGCGCCGACAGCTGGCGCGTGCGCGCGCGCACCATGCGATCCAGCCGCGCGCTTTCCTCCTCGAGCTCGCTGCGCGCGGCTTCGGACACCGCCAATCGCCGCGAATGCTGAAAGCCGACGATGACCAGCAGCACGATGTTGATCGCGGTCAGCAGGCCAATGCCATAGCGCGACAGGTTGATGTCGCGGTCCGCGTTCTCCAGATGGCGCGATACCGACGCGGCCGAGCGTGCGCGCAGCGTCTCCAGGCCCAGCCGCGCCTTCTCCATGGTCTGCTTGCCGAAGTCGGTGCGGATCAGGTCCAGCGCCACCTCGACATCGCGCTTGCCGTAGATCAGCGTCAGTTCCATTTCCGTCAGCTTGCGGCTGATCAGCAGCGACGCCTCGCCGAACTGCTTCAACGCCTCCGGATCGTCGGCGAAGCGGTTGCGGATGTCGTTCATCAGCGTGTTGATGCGCGGAATGGCGCGATGGTACGGCTCCAGATAGCTTTCCTTGCCGGTCAGCAGGTAGCCGCGCTGGCCTGCCTCCGCATTGACCAGCTCGGCCAGCAGCGCGCTGATGTCGCTCTGCACGTTCTGCGAGCGGATGACCTGCGAATACCCCTGGCGCAGCCGGATATCGCCGGCCTCCGAGGCGATCAGCACGACCACCGTGAGCAGGATGCCACCCGCGAGCAGCACGGTGGACCGCAACGACGATAGCTTCAACATGATGGAATTTCCTGGATTGCGCGCTCGCGGTCGCGCGCGGTGACTGCGCCGATGGAATCACAACGGTTGCGCCCGGTCAACCGATCCACCGGCCCGGTCGCGGGCGCCGAAAAGCGGTGCACCGCAAGAGACTTGGCGCTGCGCCGGACCTGTAGGAAAGCACTGACAGGGGAATCGGTGCAAGGTCGGTGCCTCGCGGAAGTGGCGATTCCTACCATGCTTGCATGGCCTGGCGCACCGAAGCACCGAGCCGCGAAACAGGAGAAACACCATGCTGAAGTGGGCGCTGATCTTTGCCGTGATTTCCATCGTCGCGGGGCTGCTTGGTTTCACCGGCATCGCGGCGGGCGCGGCGGGCATCGCCAAGGTTCTGTTCTTCCTGTTCCTGATTCTGTTCGTGCTGTTCCTGGTGCTTGGGGTAACGATCTTCAAGTCCGTCAAATGACGGCTTAACGACGATCCACCGCTCGTGCTTTCGCGCAGTTGTGCTGAAGCAGTTCGATTCAACTAGGGGAGTTTCACCATGCTTTACTACGCACTGGTCTTTTTCATCATCGCCCTGGTCGCCGCCGTGTTCGGCTTTGGCGGCATCGCTGCCGGCGCGGTCGAAATCGCGAAGATCCTGTTCTTCATCTTCCTGGTCGTGGCGCTGGTGACCTTCGTCATGAGCCTGGTCCGCAAAGGCCGATGAAGGGCCGTTGATGGTCCGTTGATCGTCGGCAGGCCCTGCGGCAGGTCGCCTGCATTGCGTCGGCCAAGCGCGGCGCGTCGCGCCGCGCGTTGGCCGACGCGCGTCTTTAAGGAGAGTCCCATGCTGACCCACAATCCGAAGGTGAAGAAGGAAGTCCGCCATCTTGCCGATTGCGCCAGCGACACGGTTCGCCAGTTGCGCCATGCCGCCCGCGATACCAGCGGCGCCGCGCGCGAGGCCGCCTCGCCGGTGGTGGACGAAGTGAGGGGACTGATCTCGGCCCTCGAACACACCATCGAGGTGCTGGCGCGCGAAGGCTCGTCCGAGGCCGCGCAGGCCAGCCGCCGGCTGCAGACGCGGGCGCGCATGCTGGCCGATCAGGCGCGCGAGGCCACGGTGCAGAGCGCCGGACGTGCGCGCGAGCGTGTCGACCAGGCGGTCGTGGGCGTACAGCATCGCGTTGCCGAGTCACCGTTCCGCGCCATCGCGATCGCCGCGGCAGTCGGTGCAATTGCCGCGCTGTTGCTGGTGGGCGGCAGTAGCCGCCGCCGCAGCGAAGACGGGCACTACGACGGCAACTGAGCGAGGGCACCCCAGCGACGGCGACCGAGGCAACGCACCTGCGGCCGCGAACCCCACCAAGCAACTGACAGGAGAACCGCATACATGGACACCCAGACCACGGGCGCCGCCTCTTCCCGCACCGATGCCTCCTCCACCGGCAAGGGGCCGACCCAGGGCTTTCTGTCGGATGTCGCCACCATCCGCGCACGTGCCCGCAAACATATCGAGGACGGTGCGGTCACCGAGAACTACGACGCGGATCGCGCCACCGTGCTCAAGCTGCTGAACGAGGCGCTGGCCACCGAGCTGGTCTGCGTGCTGCGCTATCGGCGCCACCACTTCATGGCCAAGGGCATCCACGCCGAGCCGATCGCGGCCGAGTTCAAGGTGCATGCCGATGAAGAGCAGGCGCACGCCGACCGCATCGCCGCGCGCATCGTGCAGCTGGGCGGCGAGCCGGACTTCTCGCCCGACGGCCTGTCGGCACGCAGCCATTCGGAATATGTCGCGCCCAACGGGCTGACCGACATGATCCGCGAGAACCTGATCGCCGAACGCATCGCGATCGAGAGCTATCGCGAAATGATCCAGTACATGGGCGAGCGCGACCCGACCACGCGGCGCATCCTCGAGGAGATCCTCGCGGTCGAGGAGGAGCATGCCGACGAACTGGCCGACATGCTGAGCCAGGAGTAACGGTTCCGGTCAACCACGGCGGCAGTGCATGCCGCCAGCAGGAATGTCGCGGGCGCGGCCGATGAGGGATCGGCAGCGCCGGACAAGGAATTGCGGTGCCTCCCCCGACGCCGCAATATCGCAGTACCCCCTCTTCGGATCCCCCCTGGTCCGGTGCCCGGTCCGCCCCCAGCGGCCGGGCTGTTTTTTTTGGGGGGAGAGAGGTAAGGCCGGTCGGCAGAACCGGTCAGAGTGGGGCGGGGAAACCCGGATGCCGGATCGGGCTGCCGGGAAGCGGGCGTCTCAGACGCCTTCGGATCGCCTCATGTGCTGTCACACGCCCCACAACACGTCGCAGCCCTCGCGCTGCGAGGCGCGCAGCATGTCGAGGAAGGGATAGGCGCGCTGTCCCAGGTGCAGCGGCTCTTCTTCGTCATCGTCGTACTCGCTGCTCTTGCCGCGCTGATCCTCGGGCAGCTGGCTCTGCGCCGGAGACTGCTTGGCCTGCATGACGGCGGCCTCGAGCCGGTGAATGGCGCGCGGCAGCTCTTCCTTGGTGATCACCCCGCGCTCGCCGACATGCTTGCCGATGATGCCGAGCAACGTGACGGCGAGATCGTTCATCATGATCAGGTCTTGCGCCGCGTGGGATTTGAACGTGATCAGCATGGTGGTTCCTTGTCAGCCTTGTTGGGATGGTAGCCGTCCTGCTCCGGCGTGCCGCGAGCCGGCCGACTGGCTCCTGCGGATGATGTCAGCATAGCACCTGATAAAATCCGCGTTCTGCAATCGATTGCCCGTGCCGCGCTGCGGCATCGCTACGCTGCCGGTGATGGCGCCGCCACTATGGCCGAAGCCATCGCGGTCCCGGCGTGGTGCGCGGGCCCAGACACTCATGCTGCCTGTTCAGACCTCCAAACTTGCCGCCGCGTTCACCGATGCGGTACGCGCGCTGGCGCCGGCCGATGCCGTGCTGCCCGCTGTCGCCTTCGAACGGCCCAAGGTGGCCGCCCACGGCGATCTCGCCTGCAATCTGGCGATGCAGGTGGCCCGCACGCTCAAGCGCAATCCGCGCGAGCTGGCGCAGCAGATCGTCGACGCCGTGAAGGCCGATGCGCGTACCGCCTCGCTGGTGGCGAGCCTGGAGATCGCCGGCCCCGGCTTCATCAACCTGCGCCTCACGCCTGCGGCCAAGGCCGAGACGCTGCGCGCGGTGCTGGAGCAGGGCAACGGCTACGGCGCGCAGCAGCAGGGGGCGCGCGGCCAGGTGCTGGTCGAGTTCGTGTCCGCCAATCCGACCGGCCCGCTGCACGTGGGCCATGGCCGCCAGGCCGCGCTGGGCGACGCGCTCGCCAATCTGCTGTCGTGGCAGGGCTACGCGGTCCATCGCGAGTTCTACTACAACGACGCCGGCGTGCAGATCCAGAACCTGGCGATCTCGGTGCAGGCGCGCGCGCGCGGCCTGAAGCCGGGCGAGGCCGGCTGGCCCGAGGCCGCCTACAACGGCGACTACATCGCCGACATCGCCGCCGACTTTCTCGCCCGCAAGAGCGTGCGCGCCTCCGACGGCGAGCCGGTGACCGCCTCGGGCGACGTCGAGGATCTGGATTCGATCCGCAAGTTCGCCGTCACCTATCTGCGCAACGAGCAGGACATCGACCTGCAGGCGTTCGGCGTCAGGTTCGACCGCTACTACCTCGAGTCGTCGCTGTACACCGATGGCAAGGTCGAACAGGCCGTGCAGACGCTGATCGCCAAGGGCAAGACCTACGAGAGCGAAGGCGCGCTGTGGCTGCGCACCACCGACGACGGCGACGACAAGGACCGGGTGATGCGCAAGGGCGATGGCAGCTATACCTACTTCGTGCCGGACGTTGCCTATCACACCACCAAGTGGGAGCGCGGCTTCCACAAGGTCATCAACGTGCAGGGCAGCGACCACCACGGCACCATCGCCCGGGTGCGGGCCGGCCTGCAGGGGCTGGAGATCGGCATCCCGGTCGGCTATCCCGACTACGTGCTGCACAAGATGGTCACCGTGATGAAGAACGGCGAGGAGGTCAAGATCTCCAAGCGCGCCGGTTCGTATGTCACGGTGCGCGACCTGATCGAATGGAGCAACGGCGGCGACGAGACCATCCGCGGCTGCCTGGATGCGGGCGTGGCCGACTGGCCGGCGCGCTTCACGCGCGGCCGCGACGCGGTGCGCTTCTTCCTGTTGTCGCGCAAGGCCGATACCGAGTTCGTCTTCGACGTCGACCTGGCGCTCAAGCAGAACGACGAGAACCCGGTGTACTACGTCCAGTACGCGCACGCCCGCATCTGCTCGATCTTCGAGTCCTGGGGCGGCGAGCTGTGGCAGCAGCGCCTGGCCGAGCTGGCAGGCGCCGACCTGGAGCCGGTGACCGGCGCCGCGGCGAGCCCGCAGGCGCTGGCGCTGGCGCAGCGGCTGGCCGAATTCCCCGAGATGCTGGCGCAGGCCGCGAACGAGCTGGCGCCGCATGCGGTGGCCTTCTACCTGCGCGATCTGGCCGGCGACTTCCACGCCTTCTACAACGCAGACCGCGTGCTGGTCGACGACGAGCCGGTCAAGCTGGCGCGGCTGGCGCTGCTGGCGGCCACGCGCCAGGTGCTGCGCAACGGCCTGGCGGTGATCGGCGTGTCCGCGCCGCAGCGCATGTGAGGCGGCACGGCGGCCTGCGACGCGCGATTGACCGCGGGCCGCCGCCAGGCCTGCCACGTCGCTCGGCCGACCGGCCGCGGTGCGGGGCACTGGCTCTATAATCTCCCGGCAATATCCAAGAGGACTCCATGCAACAGCAACGCAAGCGTGCCCCGCGCAAGGCCAGCCGCGCCCAGCAGCGCGGGGGTACGTTTCTCGGCCTGGTGCTCGGCCTGATCATCGGCCTGGCCATCGCGGTGGTGGTGGCGCTGTATATCACCAAGGCACCGACGCCGTTCCAGCGCAAGGGCACGCCCAAGCCGGCCGAGCCCGGCAATGTGGTCGGCACCCTGCCGTCGCCGGTGCAGGAGCCGCCGTCGGACCCGAACAAGCCGCTGTGGAGCAAGACCCCGCCCAAGCCGGTCGGACCGCCCGCGGAGCCGGCGCATCGGGAACCCACCGCGCCGGCGGCACCTGCCGCGCCCGCCGCGCCCGCCGCGCCCGCAACCAGGCCGGCGCCGGAGGAAGCCACCAAGCCTGCGCCAAAGATCGCCGAGAAGCCGGCGGAAAAAGCCGCCGAGCGCGCGGTCGCCGACCCGATCGCCGAGATCGCCCAGGCCGATGCCAACAAGGTCGGCTATCTGCTGCAGGTCGGCGCCTTCCGCTCGCAGGACGACGCCAACCGGCAGAAGGCCAACCTGGCGATGCAGGGCTTCGAGGCCAAGGTGACCGACCGCGAGGTCAACGGCGTCAAGCTGTATCGTGTGCGGCTGGGCCCGTACAACAAGATCGAAGACATGAACCGCGCGCGCGACCGCCTGCAATCGGCCGGTTTCGAGGCGTCGGTGATCCGCTTCACCAAGCAGTAAGCCAGGAGACGGCGGCGCCGGTGCGGGCTGAACCCGCGCGGCGCATCGCTGTCATACGCAGACCGTTTCACTTTTCTCTCGCGCCATGAAGAAAATCGCCGCCTTGTTCGCCACGCTCGCCGCCGCTGCGGGACTGATGATGGCATCGCCCGCCCAGGCCGCGCCGGCCGAAGGCAAGGAATACCAGGTCCTGAAGGCGGCCCAGCCCGTCACCGCGGGCAAGATCGAAGTCACCGAGTTCTTCTGGTATGGCTGCCCGCATTGCTACGACTTCGAGCCCGAGCTGGAAGGCTGGGTCCGGAAGCAGGGCAAGGACGTGGTCTTCAAGCGCGTGCCGGTCGCCTTCCGCGATGACCTGCTGCCGCACACGCGCATCTACTACGCGCTCGAATCGATGGGCAAGCTCGACGCCATGCACAACAAGGTCTTCAGCGCGATCCACGCCGAGCGCAAGCGCCTGCTCGACCCGAACGAGATCGCCGACCTGATGGCCAAGAACGGCATCGACCGCAAGGCCTTCCTGGAGGCCTACAACTCGTTCTCGGTGTCGACCAACACCACGCGCGCCAACAAGATCGCCGACGCCCACAAGATCGACGGCGTGCCGACCATCGTGATCCAGGGCAAGTACGTGACCTCGCCGTCCATCGCGGGCAGCAAGGGCGCCGCGCTGCAGACGATGGATTACCTGGTGACCCAGGTCCGCGACAAGAAGCTGTGATGATGCCGCGCGCCGCCGTTGCCACCGACACACGGTTGGCCAGCGGCTGAGCGCGCGCTGCCGTTTCCGCTTCGTCTTTCTCGTCCCCCGCCGCCCGATGCGACCCGTCAAAGTCTTTCTCACCGGCGCATCGAGCGGGATCGGCCAGGCCCTGGCGCGCGAATATGCGCGGCAGGGCGCGATTCTCGGCCTGGTCGGCCGCCGCGGCGATGCGCTGCGCGCGTTCGTCGCCACCCTGCCCAATCCCAATGCCGCCCGCGTCTATGCGGCCGACGTGCGCGATGCCGACGCCATGCTCGGCGCCGCGCAGGACTTCCTCGCGCACTTCGGTTGTCCCGATGTCGTGATCGCCAATGCCGGCGTGTCGGTCGGCACGGTGGCCAGCGAACGCGAGGACCTGGAGGCCTTCCGCGCCGTGATGGACACCAACTGGTTCGGCGTGCTGACCACCTTCCAGCCGTTCCTGGCGCCGATGCAGGCGCGGGACGTGGGGCCGCGCGAGTGGCGCGGCACGCTGGTCGGCATTGCCAGCGTCGCCGGCGTGCGCGGACTGCCAGGCGCAGGCGCGTACAGCGCGTCGAAGTCGGCGGTGATCAAGCTGCTGGAGAGCCTGCGGCTGGAACAGCGCCCGCACCGCATCCGCGTGGTGACCATCGCGCCCGGCTATATCCGCACGCCGATGACCGCGCGCAATCCGTATCCGATGCCCTTCCTGATGGACGCCGACGCTTTCGCGCGCAAGGCGGTGCGTGCGATCGCCGCCGGCCGGCGCTTTGCGGTGGTGCCGTGGCAGATGGGGGTGGTGGCCTCGGTGCTGCACGTGCTGCCGCGCTGCCTCTACGACGCGCTGTTCACGCGAGCGCCACGCAAGCCGCGCGAGACGGAGCGCCCGGCGGACCCGGCCGGCGACGGCAGCGGGAGCACATGATGTGGCAGGACGCGCTAGGGCATCGACACCCGCGCGCCGCTGCCGATGCGCGCATCGCCTCGCTGGTGCCATCGGTCACCGAACTGCTGTTTGCGCTCGGGCTCGGTGACCGGCTGGTGGCGCGCACCGGCTTCTGCATCCATCCCGAACCGCAGGTGCGCGCGGTGGCCAAGGTCGGCGGCACCAAGGACGTCCAGCTCGACAGGCTGCGCGCGCTGGCGCCCACCCACGTGGTGGTCAACATCGACGAAAACCGGCGCGAGACCGTCGAAGAGATCCGCGGCTTCGTACCGAACGTGATCGTTACCCATCCGTGCGCGCCGCGCGACAACCTCGAGCTGTACCGGCTGCTGGGCGGCATCTTCGATCGCGAGGCCCAGGCGCAGGCGCTATGCGCGCGGCTGGAGCAGGCGCTGGCGCGCCTCGAAGCGCAGACGTGGCCGACCCGCAGGGTGCTGTACGCGATCTGGCAGGACCCATGGATGACGGTGTCGCGCGATACCTATATCAGCCGCATGCTGGCGCTGATCGGTTGGCAGACCTGGCCCGCTGCGCAGGATGCAGGCGCCGCGCTGCAGGCCTGCGTCGATGGCGATTGCGCGCGGCCCAATGCGCCGGGGCAGCGCTATCCGAGCTTTCGCTGGAGCGAGGCGCTGGTGCGCGAGCTCGACCTGGTGCTGCTGTCGACCGAGCCCTATCGCTTCACCGAGGACCACGCCGATGCGCTCGAGCGCCAGCTCGGCCTGCCGGTGCTGCTGGTCGATGGGGAGATGGTGTCGTGGTACGGCAGCCGCGCGATCGACGGCATCGCGTATTTGGAGACGCTGGCGCGCCAGGCTTGAGTCCCGCGGACCGTCGTCGCCGCGAAAGCGGGGACCCAGTGGCTTTGCTCCAGCGCGGTGAACGTCGCCGGGTCCCCGCCTGCGCGGGGACGACAACGAAGATCAGCGCTCGAAGCCGTAGGCCCGCTCGACCTTGCAGACGCGCAACTGGAAGCCCCGATACCAGCGCTCGCGCCCCAGGCGCTGCGCAACCCGGTGCTCGGCATGCGCCTGCCAGGCGGCGATGTCCTCGAGCGAACGCCAGTACGACACCGTGATGCCGGGCGCTCCCGGCGTGCTGCCGTCGCGCACCGACTCGACACCCAGAAAACCCGGCATGGTCGCCGCCAGCTCCACCATCCGCTGCGCCATCTCGCCGTAGTCGGCTTCGTGGCTGTCCCCGCCCACGTCGGCACCGGTGCGCGTGGACGTGAAGATCACCGCGTAATAGGGCGGCGGCGGGGTCTGGGCAAAGACGCTATCGGTGGTGGACATGGGCGGCGATCCGGCAGGCGGCTCAGGCGTTGGCTCGGAACCGGATGATGCCATCGTCGTCCGTGGCGCGCAGCAACTCGCCGGCATGCCACAGCACGTGCAGGTGGGCCAGCGCCTCGCCCATCGCGAAGGTCATCTGATGGATGTCGAACTGGCGGCGGAAGATCACGTTGACGATATCGCGCGCGCTGCACGGCTTTTCGGCGCAGGCGGCGCGCGTTTCGGCCAGGCGCTCGACATGGTGCTCGCGCAGCTGCCCGATACGGGTCTGCAGGTTGCGGAACGGCCGGCCGTGCGATGGCAGCACCAGCGTGTCCTCGGGCAGGTCCTGGTAGCGGTCCAGCGAGCGCAGATACAGCGCCAGCGGGTTGGCCTCGGGTTCCATGTCGAACACGCTGACATTGGTCGATATTCGCGGCAGCACCATGTCGCCGGAGATCAGCACGTTGAGCCCGGCGTTGTAGAGCGCGACGTGTTCCGGCGCGTGGCCGTGGCCGGTGATCACGCGCCAGCTGGCCGCCGCGGGATCGGCGCCCATCGTGACCGTATCGCCGTCCATCAGCCGGCGGTATTGCGTCGGCAGGTCGGGCACCAGCGTCGCGTAGTAGCTCTTGCGGGCGCGCAGCTTTTCCAGGCTGTCGGGGTCGGCCAGGCCATGGCGGGCGAAGTGGCTGGCCGCGAAGTCGCCGCCGGCGTTCGAGCCGACGCCGTTGCCGCCGCCCATCACGCGGGCGCTCATATAGTCGCCCAGGCTCATCCACAGCCGCGCGTCCCAGCGCTGGCACAGCCAGTGCGCCAGCCCGACGTGGTCAGGATGGCAGTGCGTGACCAGCACGCGCAGCACCGGCAGTCCTTCCAGCTCGTGGGCGAACACGGTTTCCCAGTGCCCCTTGATGGTGTCGTTGGTGATGCCGCAATCGATCACGGTCCAGCCGTCGCGCCCGTCCACACGGTCCCGCACCAGCCATAGATTGATATGGTCGAGCGCGAACGGCAGCGGCATGCGCAGCCAGTAGACGCCCGGGGCGACCTGCTGGCGCGCGCCGGGCTCGGGCATGGTCTCGCCGAACGGGTATTGGAGTTGGTGTTCGAGTGCGTTCATCGGGGAGTCTCTCGGTTGCGAAGCCCTGCGGTGGGCTTTCTCGTCGTCGATCCGGATGCCGGACGCCGGGGCAGGCCATGCGCGGGCGGCGTCGGGGCGGTTGCCAGGCGCGCTGCTTGACGCTAACGTAAACGTCAATTCGGACGGCCTGTTGCCATCTTAAGCGAAAACGCCCACGCGTATCGAACGTTCGTTCTCTTTTACAGGCGCTCATGCCCAGCTCCGCCACCCCCTCCGCGATGTCCGCCAACCAGCCAGCGGCGATCACCTACACCATCACCGAACTGGCGCGCGAGTTCGACATCACGCCGCGTGCGATCCGGTTCTATGAGGACCAGGGGCTGCTGTTGCCCGACCGGGTCGGCGCCGGGGGAAGGCAGCGGCTCTACAGCGGCCGCGAGCGCACCCGGCTGAAGTTGACGCTGCGCGGCAAGCGGCTCGGCCTGACGCTGAACGAAATCCGCGAGATCCTCGATCTGTACGAATCGCCCCGCGACACGGTGCCCCAGCTCGAGCGCTTCCTGGCCTCGCTGGCGCAGCACCGACAGGCGCTGGAGCGGCAGATGGAGGACCTGCAGGCCCAGCTGGCCGAGATCGACCAGCACGAGCGCCAGTGCCGCGCCTTGCTGGCGGCGGCCGAGCCGCAGCGGGAGCGCACGGCCGGCGCCTGAATGTGGCCGAGACCACGCTGGCCTTTCGGTTTCGGGCCGATCCTTCGACAAATTTGATTGACGTTTACGTAAACGTAAATAAAATAGGCCGACAGCCCACCGCAGCACGCGGTGCCGGCGCCGACAGGAAGCTGCCATGCCGAATTCCGCCACGGATGTTGAAACCTACGCCGCCGCAGACGCCGCAGACCATCCCGCGGATGCCCCGGGCCGCGGCGCCTTGGATTTGTCCCCAAGCCGCGCCGAGGCGATCGCCGCCAGCTTCGCCCGCCAGGGCCTGATGACGACGTTCGGCGCCTCGCTGGTGCGCGTCGAGCGCGGCGAGGTCGAGCTGGCGATGCCGTGGTCCGAGGGCGTCACCCAGCAGCATGGCTTCTTCCACGGCGGCGTGGTCGGCGCGCTGGCCGACAGCGCCTGCGGCTATGCCGCGCTGTCGATGGTCGGCGAGGGGGAGGCCGGCCTGACCGCCGAGTACAAGATCAATCTGCTGTCGCCGGCGAAGGGCGAGCGGCTGATCGCGGTGGGCCGCGTGCTCAAGCCCGGCCGCACGCTGATCGTCGCCCAGGGCGACGTGTTCACCGAGACCGGCGGCACCCGCAAGGCGGTGGCCACCATGCTGATGACGCTGTGCGTGGTGCGCACGCTCGACCACGTCTGAGCCCCCACCGCCGCATTCGCTATCGAATCCGGATTCCAACAGGAGACAAACCATGACCGCGACCCTGCCAGGCCTGAAATTCGACCTGGGTGAAGACATCGAGATGCTGCGCGAGTCCGTGCAGTCCTGGGCTCAGGCCGAGCTGGCGCCGCGCGCGGCCGAGATCGACCGCACCGACCAGTTCCCGATGGACTGCTGGAAGAAGATGGGCGACCTCGGCGTGCTCGGCATCACCGTCGCCGAAGAGTACGGCGGCGCCAATATGGGCTATCTGGCCCACATGATCGCGATGGAGGAGATCAGCCGCGCCTCCGCCTCGGTCGGCCTGTCGTACGGCGCGCACTCGAACCTGTGCGTGAACCAGATCCACCGCAACGGCACGGCGGCGCAGAAGGCGAAATACCTGCCCAAGCTGGTGTCGGGCGAGTGGATCGGCGCGCTGGCGATGAGCGAGCCCAATGCCGGTTCCGATGTCGTCAGCATGAAGCTGCGGGCAGACCGCAAGGGCGACCGCTACGTGCTGAACGGCACCAAGATGTGGATCACCAACGGCCCGGACTGCGACGTGCTGGTGGTCTACGCCAAGACCGAGCCCGATCTCGGCGCGCGCGGCATGACGGCCTTCATCGTCGAGAAGGGCATGAAGGGCTTCTCGGTCGCCCAGAAGCTCGACAAGCTCGGCATGCGCGGCTCGCATACCGGCGAGCTGGTGTTCCAGGACGTCGAGGTGCCGGCCGAGAACATCCTCGGCGCCGAGAACGGCGGCGCCAAGGTGCTGATGAGCGGCCTGGATTACGAGCGCGCGGTGCTGTCCGGCGGCCCGGTCGGCATCATGCAGGCTTGCATGGACGTGGTCACGCCGTACATCCACGACCGCAAGCAGTTCGGCCAGAGCATTGGCGAATTCCAGCTGATCCAGGGCAAGATCGCCGACATGTACACCACGCTGCAGGCGGCGCGCAGCTATCTGTACACCGTGGGCAAGAACCTGGACGCGCTCGGCAGCGAGCACGTGCGCCAGGTGCGCAAGGATTGCGCGGCGGTGATCCTCTATACGGCCGAAAAGGCGACCTGGATGGCCGGCGAATCGGTGCAGATCCTCGGCGGCAACGGCTATATCAACGAATATCCGACCGGCCGCCTGTGGCGCGACGCCAAGCTGTACGAGATCGGCGCCGGCACCTCGGAGATCCGCCGCATGCTGATCGGCCGCGAACTGTTCTCCGAAACGATGTGACGGCGAGGTAAGGACAAGCGAGCGCCGTGCAGGGTGCGCCGCTCCGCGGTTGGGGCGGCGGCACCGATGCCTCGCCCGAAGCGCTTACAATCACCCCTGATATCCAGCCTCGCCGCAGCGAGCGCTGCATGGACAGGGTTCCAGCCGATATTCCAGCCGATATTCCAGCCGATTTCGCCGTCCGAATCCCACCCGCGCCCAGGTAGTCCGTCCCAGCCATGTCCCACTTCCCGAAACTGCTGTCGTCGCAGATCGCCTACGATGTGGCGCGCACCATGCTGGACGGGTTCGACAAGCACTACCGGCTGTTTCGCGAGGTCAGCATCCAGGCCAAGGTCCGCTTCGAGGCGGGCGACTGGGCCGGGCTGCAGCAGCTGCAGCGCGACCGCATCGCGTTCTACAACGAGCGCGTGCGCGAAACCACGGTGATCCTCGAGGACGAGTACGACGCCGAGCAGATCGAGGACGAGATCTGGCAGCAGATCAAGCTGCATTACATCGGGCTGCTGACCAACCACCACCAGCCCGAGCTGGCCGAGACCTTCTTCAATTCGGTCTTCACCCGCATCCTGCATCGCTCGTACTTCAACAACGACTTCATCTTCGTGCGCCCGGCGATCTCGACCGAATACATCGAGAACGAGGAATCGCCGACTCGTCCGACCTTCCGCGCCTACTATCCGGGCAGCCGCGAGGGCATGGCCGACTGCTTCGAACGGATCGTGCACAACTTCCAGCTCGAGCGGCCGTACGAGGACCTGAAGCGCGATATCGGCTATGTGGTGCGCGCGGTCACCGAGCACCTGGGCGACTTCCGCATTGCGCCCAATTTCCAGATCCACGTGCTCTCGTCGCTGTTCTTCCGCAACAAGTCGGCCTTCATCATCGGCCGCGTGCTGAATGGCGACCGCACGTATCCGCTGGCGATCCCGATCGTGCACGGGCCGTCGGGCAGGCTGGCGCTCGACACCGTGCTGCTGCGCAAGGAACAGCTGCTGATCCTGTTCTCGTTCACGCATTCGTATTTCATGGTCGACATGGAGATCCCGTCGGCCTACGTGACCTTTCTGCGCGACATCATGCCGCGCAAGCCGCGCGCGGAGATCTATACCTCGCTGGGTTTGCAGAAGCAGGGCAAGAACCTGTTCTACCGCGACTTCCTGCACCACCTGCAGCATTCGTCGGACAAGTTCATCATCGCCCCCGGCATCCGTGGGCTGGTGATGCTGGTATTCACGCTGCCGTCCTATCCCTATGTGTTCAAGGTGATCAAGGACTTCTATCCGGCGCCGAAGGAAACCACGCGCGAGCTGATCAAGTCCAAGTACCAGCTGGTCAAGCAGCACGACCGCGTCGGCCGCATGGCGGACACGCTGGAATATTCGGACGTCGCCTTTCCGCTGTCGCGCTTCGACGATGCGCTGGTGCGCGAGCTGCACGAGCATGCGCCGTCGATGATCGAATACCAGCGCGCCAAGGACGGCACCGAGGAAATCGTGGTGCGCCATCTCTATATCGAACGCCGCATGACGCCGCTGAACATCTATCTGCAGGAAGGCACCGACGAGCAGGTCGAGCACGGCATCATCGAATACGGCAATGCGATCAAGGAACTGATGGCCGCCAACATCTTCCCCGGCGACATGCTGTACAAGAACTTCGGCGTCACGCGCCACGGGCGCGTGGTGTTCTACGACTACGACGAGATCGAATACCTGACCGACTGCAATATCCGCCACGTACCAACCCCGCGCAACGAGGAAGAGGAGATGTCGGGCGAGGTCTGGTACAGCGTCGGCCGCCACGACATCTTTCCCGAAACCTTCCGCACGTTCCTGCTGGGGGACCCGCGCGTGCGCGCGGCCTTCCTGCGGCACCATGCGGACTTTTTCGATCCTGCCCTGTGGCAGGGACACAAGGACCGGCTGCTGGCCGGACATGTTCATGACTTCTACGCTTACCATGCATCGGAACGCTTTATCCATCGATACGGCCCAACCGAATCCGGCGACGAGCCGGCAAGGAGGGCAGCATGACTGACGCCATCGCCCAGCTGTTTCGCAACAACCGCGAATGGGTCGACCGCGTCAACGCGGAAGATCCGAATTTCTTCACCAGCCTGGCCAACCAGCAGGCGCCCGAATATCTGTGGATCGGCTGCTCCGATTCGCGCGTGCCCGCCAACCAGATCCTGGGACTGGCGCCGGGCGAGGTGTTCGTCCACCGCAATATCGCCAACGTGATCGCGCACAGCGACCTGAACGCGCTGTCGGTGATCCAGTTCGCGGTCGAGGTGCTGAAGGTGCGCCATATCACCGTTGTGGGCCACTACGGCTGCGGCGGCGTCAAGGTCGCGCTCAAGCGCGAGCGCGTGGGTCTGGTCGACAATTGGCTGCGCCATGTGCGCGACGTGGCCGACAAGCACGACGCCTACCTGGGCACCATCGTGCGCGAGGACGATGCGCACAGCCGCCTGTGCGAGCTCAACGTGATCGAGCAGGTCAACAACGTCTGCCAGACCACGGTGATCCAGGACGCCTGGGCGCGCGGCCAGCAGGTCACGGTGCATGGCTGGATCTACGGCGTGTCCGACGGCCTGCTGCGCGACCTGGGCATGGCGGCGAGCAACAACGACGAACTGCGCGCGCAATTACAGGCGGCCTACCGGCAGTACGGGGACCCGCCGCATATTCCGGTGCGGTGAGGAAGGATTCAGTGACGAGGCGTCAAGCGCACCGATGACACGCTCCCCTCCCCCGCTTGCGGGGGAGGGGCTGGGGGAGAGGGAGGGGCGCTGGCAAGCGCTGAAGGCGTCGGCAGAACGACCGCTTTCCCTCTCCCCCGCCCCCTCTCCCGCAAGCGGGAGCGGGGAGTAGCCAAAACCGCAGGACAACAAGCAAGGAGACCACCATGCAAGACCCGATCGTGATCGTATCCGCGGCCCGCACACCGATGGCCGCATTCCAGGGCGAGTTCGCCAGCGTCACGGCCCCGCAGCTTGGCGCCACCGCCATCCGCGCGGCGATCGAGCGCGCCGGCATCCAGCCGGAGCAGGTCCAGGAGGTGGTGTTCGGCTGCGTGCTGCCCGCCGGCCAGGGCCAGGCGCCCGCGCGCCAGGCCGCATTGGGCGCGGGGCTGCCGCTGTCGGTCGCCTGTACCACCGTCAACAAGATGTGCGGCTCCGGCATGCGCGCCGCGATGACGGTGTACGACAGCCTGGTGGCGGGCTCCTATGAGATCGCCGTGGCCGGCGGCATGGAGAGCATGACAAATGCCCCGTACCTGATCCCGAAGGGGCGCGGCGGCTATCGCATCGGTCACGGCATGATCTATGACCACATGATGCTCGACGGCCTCGAGGACGCCTACGAGAAGGGCCGCGCGATGGGCACCTTCGGCGAGGACTGCGCGGCCAAGTACGGCTTCACGCGCGAGGCGCAGGACGCCTTCGCGATGGAGAGCGTGCGGCGCGCGCAGCAGGCCACCGAGCAGGGCGATTTCCGCTGGGAGATCGCGCCGGTCACGGTGGCGGCCAAGGGCGGCGATGTGGTGATCGACACCGACGAAGGCCCGCGCCGCATCAAGGTCGACAAGATCCCGTCGCTCAAGCCCGCCTTCGCCAAGGATGGCACCATCACCGCGGCCTCGTCGTCGTCGATCAACGACGGCGCCGCCGCGCTGGTGATGATGCGCGAATCGACCGCGAAGGCGCTGGGCCTGCAGCCGCTGGCGCGGATGCTGGGCCATACCAGCCATGCGCAGGCGCCGGGCTGGTTCACCACCGCGCCGGTCGAGGCCATTGCCAAGCTGTATCGCAAGCTCGACTGGAACAGCGACAGCGTCGACCTGTTCGAGATCAACGAGGCCTTCGCCGTGGTGCCGATGGCCGCGATGCACGAACTGAAGATCCCGCGCGACAAGGTCAATATCCACGGCGGCGCCTGCGCGCTCGGCCATCCGATCGGTGCCTCCGGCGCGCGCATCATGACCACGCTGATCGGCGCGCTGCGCAAGACCGGCGGCAAGCGCGGCGTGGCCAGCCTGTGCATCGGCGGCGGCGAAGCGACGGCGGTTGGCATCGAGCTCGTCTGAGCGCCGCCGGCCCGAACGCCACCCGGACCCTTGTCCCTGCACCCCGACCTGACAGGAGGCTAGCTTGCCAACCGCACTGATACTCGGCGCCTCGCGCGGCATCGGCCTGGAGTTCGTCCGCCAGTACCGCGCCGACGGCTGGCGCGTGATCGCCACCGCCCGCAGCGACGAAGGGCTGGCCGCGCTCAAATCGCTGGGCGCGGAGGCGCACCGCGTCGACCTGACCGAGGCCGATCAGGTCGCGGGCCTGGGCTGGACGCTGGACGGTGAATCGCTCGACGTGGCGGTCTACAACGCCGGCGTGATCGGCCCGCGCACCGAGGGCGCGCAGCCGGTCTCGGTCGAGGAGTTCGACGACGTGATGCATGCCAATGTGCTCGGGCCGATGATGGCGCTGCCGCTGGTGCTGCCCTTCGTCGAAACCGGCCGCGGCGGCAAGGGCGGCGTGCTGGCGGTGCTGTCCTCGCGCATGGGCAGCATCGGCGCGATGGAGAGCAATCGCAGCTGGCTGTATCGCGTCAGCAAGGCGGCGGTCAACGCGGCGCTCAAATCGGTGTCGCTCGACGCGCGCCATGCGGTCTGCCTCGCGCTGCATCCGGGCTGGGTCCGGACCGACATGGGCGGCACGGGCGCCGACCTGGCGCCGCAGCAGAGCGTGTCCGGCATGCGCCGCGTGCTGGCCGGCGCCACCGCGCAGGACAACGGCGGTTTCCGCAACTACGACGGCAGCGTGCTGCCCTGGTGAGGTCCCGATGCTGCTCAGTCCCGAACAGGAAATGATCCGCGATGCGGTGCGGCAGTTTGCGCAGGAGGTGATCGCGCCGCAGGCCGCGGCGTGGGATCGCGACAAGACCTTTCCGAAGGAGGTCCACCGCGAGCTCGCGGCGATGGGCACCTATGGCGTGGCCGTGCCCGAAGCCTATGGCGGCGCGGGCCTGGACTACCTGTCGCTGGCGCTGATCCTGGAGGAGATCGCCGCCGGCGACGGCGGTACCTCGACCGTGATCAGCGTCAACAACTGCCCGGTCTGCAGCATGCTGATGGCCTTCGCCGACGAGGCGCAGAAGCAGCGGTGGCTGGTACCGCTGGCCAGGGGCGAGATGCTCGGCGCGTTCTGCCTGACCGAGCCGCATGTCGGCTCGGACGCCGCGGCACTGCGCACCACCGCGACACGCGATGGCGATCATTACGTACTCAATGGCGTCAAGCAGTTCATCACCAGCGGCAAGCACGCCGATGTCGCGATCGTGATGGCGGTCACCGACAAGGCCGCCGGCAAGCGCGGCATCAGCGCCTTCCTGGTGCCGACCGATACCCCTGGCTATGTCGTCGCCCGCCTGGAAGACAAGCTCGGCCAGCATTCGTCGGACACCGCGCAGATCGTGTTCGAGGATTGCCGCGTGCCGGCCGCCAATCTGCTGGGCGAGGAGGGCGCAGGCTACAAGATGGCGCTGTCCGGGCTGGAAGGCGGTCGCATCGGCATCGCCGCGCAGAGCGTCGGCATGGCGCGCGCGGCCTTCGAGGCGGCGCTGGCCTATTCGAAGGAGCGCGAGAGCTTCGGCCAGCCGCTCTTTGCGCATCAGGCGGTGCAGTTCCGCCTGGCCGAGATGGCGACGCGCATCGAGGTCGCGCGCCAGATGATCTGGCATGCCGCCGCGCTGAAGGACGCCGGCCGGCCCTGCCTGAAGGAAGCCGCGATGGCCAAGCTCAATGCCAGCGAGATGGCCGAGGCGGTCTGCTCGGATGCGATCCAGGTGTTCGGCGGCTATGGCTATGTCAGCGACTTCCCGGTCGAGCGGATCTACCGCGATGTGCGGGTCTGCCAGATCTACGAGGGCACCAGCGACATCCAGAAGATGCTGATCGCGCGGGCGCTGGCGTGAGCCGCGCGCAACCGGTCGTTCGAAGTCGCAGTCGTTCCCGCTGCCGTTCCCGTTCGCCGCTTTGTTCGCCGCTTTGTTCGCCGCACCCCTCGCCCAGGACCTGACATGACCGCTGCCCCCATCGACTTCTATTTCGACTTTTCGTCGCCCTACGGCTACTTCGCCAGCACGCGCATCGACGACCTCGCGCGCCAGTACGGTCGCAGCGTCGCCTGGCATCCGATCCTGCTTGGCGTGGTATTCAAGACCACCGGCATGGCGCCGCTGCCGCAGATTCCGCTCAAGGGCGACTACAGCTGGCGCGATTTCGAACGGACCGCGCGCCACCACGGCATTGCCTACCGCCGGCCGTCGAACTTCCCGCTGCCCACCACCCAGGCCGCGCGCGCGATGCTGTGGCTGCAGAACCATCACGCCGCCGAGGTGGCGGTGCGCTTCGCCAAGGCGGTGTACCGCGCCTACTTCGTCGACGACATCAACATCGCCGAGCCGGCCGAGCTGGTGAAGATCGCCGCGGCGCTGGACCTCGACGCCAACGCGATGGACGCCGGCGCCAGCAGCCAGCCGGTCAAGGACCAGCTGAAGGCCGAGATGGAGGTGGCGATGGCCAAGGGCGTGTTCGGCTCGCCCTTCGTCATCGTCGATGGCGAACCCTATTGGGGCTTCGACCGCTTCGACCAGATCGAGGCCCTGCTCAAGAGCGGCACGCCCACCGAGTTGCGGGCCGTGCCGACCCCCGATTTCAAGGAAAAGAAACCCGCATGACCCTCAGTGCTTCCCCCTCCCGCGACCGCGCCAGCGCCCAGCCTTCCCGCCGCTTCGACTGCGTGATCTTCGATTGCGACGGCGTGCTGGTCGACAGCGAGCCGATCGTCAATCGCGTGCTGAACCAGATGCTCAACGAGCTCGGCATCGCGATCTCGCTGGAGGATTCGACCGCGCTGTTCCTCGGCCGCGCCGTGCGCGAGGAACTCGACACCATCGAGCGGATGCGCGGCGCGCCGCTGCCGGAGAACTGGCTGTCGCACTGGCTGGCCCGGCGCAATCAAGTGCTGGAGGCCGAGGTCGAGGCCGTGCCACATGTGCGCGACGCCATCGCCGCGATCGCCACGACCGGCATGCCGCTGTGCGTGGCCTCGGGCGCGGACCGCGTCAAGGTCAAGCTGCAACTGACGCGCACCGGCTTGCTGGAGCTGTTCCAGCACGATGCCGACGGCCAGCAGCGCGAGCACGTGTTCTCCGCCACCGAGGTCGAGCGCAGCAAGCCCGCGCCCGATGTCTATCTGCTGGCGGCGCGCACGATGGGCGTGGAGCCGTCGCGCTGCGCGGTGGTGGAAGACAGCCCGGCCGGCATCACCGCCGGCGTGGCGGCCGGCATGACGGTGTTCGGCTATGCCGCGCGCAACGATTCCGCGATGCTGCGCGAGGCCGGCGCCCACACGATCTTCACCGATATGCGGCAGCTGCCGGAGCTGGTGGCATGAAGCGGGCGGCAGCGTCTTCGCGCGAGGACGCCTGTCCCTGCGGCGGGGCCAGCTACGCCAACTGCTGCGGGCGCTTCCATCGCGGCGAGGCGCTGCCCGAGACCGCCGAGCAGCTGATGCGCTCGCGCTACAGCGCCTACGTGCTGAACGACGCGCAGTGGCTGCGCCAGAGCTGGCATCCGTCGACCTGCCCGGCGACGCTGGAGCAGGATCTGGCGCAGGACGCGGCGCAGGACCATCGCGGCGCACGCACGCAGTGGCTGGGCCTGACCATCGTCGCGCATGCCCCGCAGGACGACACGCACGCCGAGGTCGAATTCGTCGCCCGCTACAAGGTCGGCGGGCGCGCGTCGCGGCTGCACGAGCGCAGCGGCTTCGTGCGCGAGCCGCGCGTGCCCGGCGAAGCGCCGCGCTGGCTGTACCTGGACGGGGAGATCAGCGAGGAAGCGCCGCGGGCAAGCAAATGAATCTCGCCGCCGCCGCACGCTGAATATCCGCACCGCGAACCGACGCATCCATCGCAACGCACTCATCGCAACGCATCACAAGATCAGGAAGAGACAGACCCGATGCCCACGCTCGAATCCAAACTCAATGCCCGTTCCGAGGCCTTCAAGGCCAATGCCGAGGCGATGCAGGCCCTGGTCGCCGACCTGAAGGCGAAGATCGCCCAGGTGGCGCAGGGCGGTGGCGAAGACGCGCGCAACAAGCATCTGTCGCGCGGCAAGATGCTGCCGCGCGAGCGCGTGCAGCAGCTGCTCGATCCGGGCACGCCGTTCCTGGAGCTGTCGCAGCTGGCGGCCTACGACATGTACGACAATGCCGCGCCCGGCGCCGGCATCATCACCGGCATCGGCCGCGTGGCTGGGCAGGAATGCGTGATCGTGTGCAACGACGCGACGGTCAAGGGCGGCACCTACTACCCGATGACCGTCAAGAAGCATCTGCGCGCGCAGGAGATCGCCGAGCAGAACCATCTGCCGTGCATCTATCTGGTCGATTCGGGCGGCGCCAACCTGCCGAACCAGGACGATGTGTTCCCCGACCGCGATCACTTCGGCCGCATCTTCTACAACCAGGCCAACCTGTCGAAGATGGGCATTCCGCAGATCGCCGTGGTGATGGGCTCGTGCACCGCCGGCGGCGCCTATGTCCCCGCGATGAGCGACGAGTCGATCATCGTCAAGAACCAGGGCACGATCTTTCTGGGCGGCCCGCCGCTGGTCAAGGCGGCCACCGGCGAAGAGGTCAGCGCCGAGGACCTGGGCGGCGCCGACGTGCACACGCGGCTCTCGGGCGTGGCCGATTACTTCGCGCAGAACGACGCGCATGCGCTCGGCCTCGCGCGCAATATCGTGCAGCACCTGAACCGCCGCAAGCCGGACCAGATCCGGCTGCACGCGCCGGTCGAGCCGCGCTATCCGGTCGAGGAGCTGTACGGCGTGATCCCGACCGATACGCGCAAGCCCTACGACGTGCGCGAGGTGATCGCCCGCATCGTCGACGACTCGGACTTCGACGAGTTCAAGGCGCGCTACGGCACCACGCTGGTGTGCGGCTTCGCGCGGATCTGGGGCTACCCGGTCGGCATCGTCGCCAATAACGGCATCCTGTTCTCGGAGTCGGCGCTCAAGGGCGCGCACTTCATCGAGCTGTGCTGCCAGCGCAAGATCCCGCTGGTGTTCCTGCAGAACATCACCGGCTTCATGGTGGGCCGCAAGTACGAGAACGAGGGCATCGCGCGCAATGGCGCCAAGATGGTGACCGCGGTGGCGACCGCCCAGGTGCCGAAGTTCACGGTGATCATCGGCGGCTCGTTCGGCGCCGGCAACTACGGCATGTGCGGCCGCGCCTATTCGCCGCGCTTCCTGTGGATGTGGCCGAACGCGCGGATCTCGGTGATGGGCGGCGAGCAGGCCGCCAGCGTGCTGGCCACGGTGCGGCGCGACGGCATCGAAGGCCGCGGCGGCAGCTGGAGCGCCGACGAGGAGGAGGCCTTCAAGCGGCCGATCCGCGAGCAGTACGAACACCAGGGCCATCCGTATTACGCCAGCGCGCGGCTGTGGGACGACGGCGTGATCGACCCCGCGCAGACCCGCACGGTGCTGGGCCTGGGCCTGTCGGCGAGCCTCAACGCCCCGATCGACGAGATGAAGTTCGGCGTCTTCCGGATGTAAGCGATGCTGCGTCGTTGCCGCGCGCCCGGTGCCCAGGATGCCGCGCAGTGCTTGCCGTTTGCCCGGCTGGTGCTGTGCCTGCTGGCATGGGCCGCGCTGCCGGCCGGCGCCGCGCCGCTCGAGGAGACCTGGTCGGTGCCGGTGAGCGTCACTGACGCGCATGGCCGGCAGGTCTCGCAGCGCATCGTCGTCACCGCGTTCCGCGAGCCCGGCCATCAGCGCTATCCACTGCTGGTACTGAACCATGGCCGCGCGCCCGATCCCTATGCGCGAGCCAGGCTGGGGCGCGTGCGGCTGGCCGAGCAGGCCGCGTATTTCGCCTCGCTCGGCTTCCAGGTGCTGGTGCCGACGCGGATCGGCTATGGCGCCAGCGGCGGCGACGACATCGAGAACACCGGCAGCTGCACGCGCAAGAACTATCGGCCCGGCTTCGAGGTGGCCGCCCAGCAGATGCTGCAGGTGATCGAGATGGCGCGCTCGCGCCCGGAGATCGACGTGTCGCGCGTCGTGCTGGTCGGCCAGTCGTTCGGCGGCGCGGCGGTGATCGCGCTGGCGGCGAAGAACCCGCCGGGCGTGCGGCTGGTGCTGAACTTTGCCGGCGGTGGCGGCGGCGATCCGCGGCTGCATCCGCGTGAGCCGTGCGCGCCCGAGCAGCAGGCGGCGCTGTTCGCCGAATATGGCCGCAGTGCGCGCGTGCCGACGCACTGGATCTACACGACCAACGATCGCTACATGGGACCGTATCCGGCGCAATGGTTCGACGCCTTTCGCGGCGCCGGCGGCGTCGGCAAGTACCACGCGCTGCCTGCCTTCGGGAAGGACGGCCACCAGCTGTTCGCGCGGGGCCTCGCGCACTGGAAGCCGCTGGCCGAGAAGGCACTGCGCGATGCCGGCTTCGAGCCGCGGCCATTGAACCGACCCGCGGCGGCGAACGACGTCCGGCGATAGCCGGCCGCAAACGCCAATCAAAGCAGAACTGCAAGGAGACCACGATGGAATTCACCACCCTGACCGTGACCGTGGAGCGCCATGTCGCCACGGTGACGCTGAACCGCCCCGATGTGCGCAACGCCTTCAACGAGACCGTGATTGCCGAGCTGAGCGGCGCCTTCCGCGCGCTGGGCGATACGCCGGAGGTCCGCGCGATCGTGCTGGCCGGACAAGGGCCGGCGTTCTGCGCCGGTGCCGACCTGAACTGGATGAAGAAGATGGCCGGCTACTCGCACGACGAGAACCGTGCCGACGCGCTGCAGCTCGCGCAGATGCTGCATACGATCTGGGCGTGTCCGAAGCCGGTGATCGCGCGCATCCACGGCGATACCTATGCCGGTGGGGTCGGCCTGGTGGCGGCCTGCGATATCGCGGTCGCGGCCGACCACGCGCACTTCTGCCTGTCCGAGGCGCGCCTGGGACTGCTGCCGGCGACGATCAGCCCGTACGTGATCCGCGCGATGGGCGAACAGGCGGCGCGCCGCTACTTCATCACCGCCGAACGCTTCGATGCGGCCGAGGCGCTGCGCCTCGGCTTCGTGCATGCGGTGGTGCCGGCCGACGGGCTCGACGCCAAGGTCGCCGAGCTGACCGCCGCGCTGGTGGCCAACAGCCCGAACGCGGTACGCGAAAGCAAGCGGCTGGTGCAGGACATCGCCGGCCGGGCCGTCGACGACGACCTGCTGGCCGATACCGCCGAGCGCATCGCGGCGATCCGCGCCTCCGACGAGGGCCGCGAGGGCGTGCGCTCCTTCCTCGAGAAGCGCAGCCCGTCGTGGCGGCCGGGCTGATGCCGACGATGCCGACGATGTCGACGATGGCCCGGATGCCGACGGCGACGATGTGCGCAGATGCGCGCGCAGGCGTGGGCGATTGCGGCTTCGTCGGCGAAATGCACGGAATCTGACGTCAACACGCCTATAACGCGCAAATCCACGGCCGTTTGCCAAGCCCGCAAGGACCTTCCTACCATGCGTTCTCCCAATCCAGCCGCGTTCGCCGCGCCCCCCGGGTCCACCCGGAACGGCGCGCGCGCGGCTGGCCAACCATGGAGGACTCCCTTGCATACCCAGTCCTTGCTCACTGCCCATGCCGACCAGCCCGCCGCGCCTGCGCGGCAGGACGGCGGCGGGCTCGCCGCGCGCAGCCTGCGCGCGGTATGGCACCCCTGCACGCGCCTGCGTCCCGGCGGCGATCGGCCGCCGCTGGCGGTGCTGCGCGGCGAAGGGCCCTGGCTTTACGACGACGAAGGCCGGCGCCTGTTCGACGCCACCAGCTCGTGGTGGGTCAATCTGTTCGGCCATGCGAATCCCGCCATCAACGCCGCGCTGAAGGACCAGCTCGACACGCTCGAACACGTGATGCTGGCCGGCTGCACGCACGGCCCGGCGGTCGAGCTGGCGGAACGGCTGTCGGCGCTGACCGGCGGCGCGCTCGGCCATGCGTTCTACGCATCGGACGGCGCCTCGGCGGTCGAGATCGCGCTGAAGATGAGCTTCCACTACTGGCGCAACACCGGCCTGCCCGGCAAGCGCGAGTTCGTCTGTCTGCGCCACGGCTATCACGGCGAGACGGTCGGCGCGCTGGCGGTCACCGATGTCGCGGTGTTCCGCGATGCCTACGATCCGCTGCTGATGCGCGCCCACGTGGCGATGTCCCCGGACGCGCGCCAGGCCGGGCCCGGCGAATCGCCGCGCGAGGTCGCGCAGCGCGCGCTCGACGCACTCGAAGCGCTGCTGCAGCAGCGCGCCGCCAGCGTCGCGGCGCTGATCGTCGAGCCGCTGGTGCAATGCGCGGCCGGCATGGCGATGCACGATCCGGCCTATCTGGACGGCGTGCGCGCACTGTGCGACCGCTACCGCGTCCATCTGATCGCCGACGAGATTGCGGTCGGCTGCGGGCGCACCGGCACCTTCTTCGCGTGGGAACAGTCGCGTGGCGAGGCCCCGCTCGGCGCGCAGCAGTGGCCCGATTTCCTGTGCCTGTCCAAGGGCATCAGCGGCGGCTATCTGCCGCTGTCGCTGGTGCTGACGCGTGGCGCGATCCAGCAGGCCTTCGTCGCCGACGAGCTGTCGCGCAGCTTCCTGCATTCGCACTCGTACACCGGCAATCCGCTGGCGTGCCGCGCCGCGCTGGCCACGCTGGATTTGTTCGCGCAGCAGGACGTGCTGGCGATGAACCGGCAGCGCGCGCAATGGCTGGCCGACGGGCTGGCCGGCCTGGCCGCCGATGCGCGGCTGTGCCACGTGCGCCAGCGCGGCCTGATCTGGGCCGCCGATCTGCGCGAACCCTTGGCCTCCGACGCCTTCGCCGCCGACTTCCATCGAGCCGCGCTGCAGCAGGGTGTGCTGATCCGCCCGATCGGCAGCACGCTGTACGTGATGCCGCCCTACGTCTTCGACGCGCCGCTGGCGAACTGGCTCGGCGAGCGCTTGCTGGCCGCGCTCGACGCCGTGGTCGCACCGGCCGGGCCAGGCAAGGAGGCGCGCCATGCTGCTTGATCGACTGACCCAGGCCGCCGCGCAGCGCGAACGCCAGGCGCTGACCCGGACTCGTCGCATCGCCCGGACGCCGTGCGCGCCCCGGCAGACCGTCGGCGCGCTGCTGCCCGACGGCAGCGAAGCCGAGTCGCGTTCCCTGCTGGGCTTCAGCAGCAACGATTACCTCGGGCTCGCCAACCATCCGGCCATCGTCGAAGCCTTCGCCGAGGGCGCGCGGCGCTGGGGCGCCGGCAGCGGCGCCTCGCATCTGGTCACGGGCCATGGCCTCGCGCATCACCGGCTCGAGACCGAACTGGCGCGCTGGTACGCCGACTCGATTCCCGACGCGGCCGCGCTGACCTTCTGCACCGGCTACATGGCCAACCTGGCGGTGCTGACCGCGCTCGGCGCTGCCGATGCCACGCTGTTCTGCGAGGCGCTGAATCACGCCTCGCTGATCGACGGCGCGCGGCTGGCCCGCGCTGGCGTGCAGCGCTACCCGCATGGCGATGTCGCGGCGCTCGACGCGCTGCTGGCCGCCAGCGCGTCGCCACTGAAGCTGATCGTCACCGACGGCGTCTTCAGCATGGACGGCGATGTCGCGCCGCTGGCCGAACTGCTGGCGCTGGCCGAGCGGCACGATGCCTGGCTGATCGTGGACGATGCCCACGGCTTCGGCGTGCTCGGCGAACGCGGCCACGGCGTACTGGAGTCACTGGGCCTGTCGTCCCAGCGGCTGATCTATATCGGCACGCTCGGCAAGGCGGCCGGCGTGGCGGGGGCTTTCGTCGCCGCGCACCGGCTGATCGTCGAGCATCTGGTCAACACCGCGCGCACGTATATCTTCACCACCGCGGCGCCGCCGGCGGCGGCCCATGCGCTGCTGACCAGCCTCGCGCTGATCGAGGGCGACGAAGGCGCCCGGCGGCGCGCGGCGCTGCGGCAGCGCATCGCCGAACTGCGGACCGGCCTGGCGCCGATGGCCGCGCAGGCCGGCTGGCAATTGGCCGACAGTGCGACCGCGATCCAGCCGCTGATCGTCGGCGACAACGCCGCGGCGCTGTCGCTGTCGGCGGGATTGGAGCAGGCCGGCATCCGCGTCGGCGCGATCCGTCCCCCGACCGTGCCCGAGGGCACCGCGCGACTGCGCATCACCTTGTCCGCCGCGCATCGGGAAGCGGATGTCCGGACCTTGCTGGCGGCGCTGGGCACGCTGGCGGTACGGGCCATTCCTTCGTGCAGGGAGGCAGCATGAGCCGGCTCCCCGCATTCGCCTGTTTCGTGACCGGCACCGATACCGGCGTCGGCAAGACCCACGCCAGTGCGGCGCTGCTGCACGCACTGGCCGCGCAAGGCCGCACGACGGTCGGCATGAAGCCGGTTGCCAGTGGCTGCGACTGGCGCGACGGCCAGTGGCACAACGACGATGTCGCGCAACTGCGCGCGGCCAGCAGCGTCGACGTGCCGCTCGCACAGACCTGTCCCTGGCTGCTGCGCACGCCGTGCTCGCCCCATCTTGCGGCCCAGGCCGACGGCGTTCGCATCGAAGCGCAGCCGATCCTGTCGGCCTTTGCCGCGTTGCGTGCGCAGGCCGACGCGGTCGTGGTCGAAGGCGTCGGCGGCTTTCGCGTGCCGCTCGCCACCGGCCCGGACGGCTGGGACACCGCCGACCTCGCAGTCAGACTCGGCCTGCCGGTGATCCTGGTCGTCGGCATCCGGCTGGGCTGCCTGAGCCACGCGCTGCTGACGGCCGAAGCGGTACGCGCGCGCGGGCTGCGCCTGGCCGGCTGGATCGCCAACCGGATCGATCCGGACATGCTGCTTGCCGACGAGAACGTCGCCACGCTGCGCGATGCCTTCGACGCGATCGGCACGCCCTGGCTCGGCACGCTGCCCTGGCAACTGCCTGCCGATCAGGCCGCGCGCTGCCTCGATCCGGCCCCGCTGCTCGACTCCAACCGACATCCCGGCGACGCGCCCTTCGAGCGCGCCGCCTGACAACAGAATTCGACACGACATGACCACCATCGCCACCATTTCCGCCGATTCGCTGCGCCAGAGCGCGCGCCAGCAGGCCGCTCAGGCCGGCGCCACCGGCACCAACGACATCCACGAGACCAACGGCAGCAGCGCCCGCTGGACCGTCGACGCGGTCGCCGCGCTGTACGCGCTGCCGTTCAACGATCTGCTGTTCCGCGCGCAGCAGGTCCATCGCGAGCACTTCGACGCCAACACCGTGCAGCTGTCGACGCTGCTGTCGATCAAGACCGGGGGCTGCGAGGAAGATTGCGGCTATTGCCCGCAGAGCGCGCACCACGACGCCGGCGTCAAGGCCGGCAAGCTGATGGCGCTCGACGAGGTGCTCGAGGCCGCCCGCACCGCCAAGGCCAACGGCGCCACGCGCTTCTGCATGGGCGCCGCCTGGCGCAGCCCGAAGGACCGCCACCTCGAACCCGTGATCGACATGGTGCGCGAGGTCAAGGCCATGGGCCTGGAGACCTGCGTCACGCTCGGCATGCTGCGCGCCGAGCAGGCGCAGCGCCTGAAGGACGCCGGCCTCGATTACTACAACCACAATCTGGATACCTCGCCGGAGTTCTATGGCGAGATCATCAGCACGCGCACCTACCAGGACCGGCTCGACACCATCGGCCATGTGCGCGAGGCCGGCATCCACGTCTGCTGCGGCGGCATCGTCGGCATGGGCGAGACGCGCGAGGCGCGCGCCGGCCTGATCGCGCAGCTGGCCAACATGGACCCGTATCCGGAATCGGTGCCCATCAACAATCTGGTCCAGGTCGAGGGCACGCCGCTGGCCGGCACCGCGCCGCTGGACCCGTTCGAGTTCGTCCGCACCATCGCCGTCGCGCGCATCACGATGCCGCGCGCGATGGTGCGTCTGTCCGCCGGCCGCGAGGCCATGGACGAAGCGTTGCAGGCGCTGTGCTTCCTGGCCGGCGCCAATTCGATTTTCTACGGCGACAAGCTGCTGACCACCGGCAACCCGCAGGCCGAGCGCGATCGCGCGCTGCTGGGCCGGCTCGGCATCCGCGCGGAAGGACACGCGCAATGACGAGGGTGTCCGCGCCTGCGGTATTCCCGTCGCCCCCGCGAAAGCGGGGGCCCAGCGACTGGGGCAAGCCGCTGGGTCCCCGCCTGCGCGGGGACGACAGGGGGTTGTTCGCAGCGCGGACCCCGGCAGCCAGCCGGTCGCCGTTCCCCATCCACAAGGAGGAGCCATGTTCACCAAGATCCTGATCGCCAATCGCGGCGAAATCGCCTGCCGTGTCGCCGCCACCTGCCGGCGCCTGGGCATTCGCACCGTCGCGGTCTATTCCGACGCGGACGCGCAGGCGCGCCATGTCGCCTACTGCGACGAGGCCGTGCATATCGGCGGGGCCGCGGCGCGCGACAGCTATCTGCGCGGCGATCACATCATCGAGATGGCGCGCGCGACCGGCGCGCAGGCGATCCACCCGGGTTACGGCTTTCTGTCGGAGAACGAGGGCTTCGCCGAAGCCTGCGCCGCGGCCGGGCTGGTCTTTATCGGGCCGCCGGCATCGGCGATCCGCGCGATGGGCAGCAAGAGCGCGGCCAAGCAGCTGATGGAGCGTGCCGCGGTGCCGCTGGTGCCGGGCTATCACGGCGAGGACCAGGATCCGGCGCTGCTGCGCCGCGAGGCCGACCGCATCGGCTATCCGGTGCTGCTCAAGGCCAGCGCGGGTGGCGGCGGCAAGGGCATGCGCGTGGTCGAGGACGCTGCCGGCTTCGAGGCGGCGCTGGCCTCGGTCAAGCGCGAGGCCAGCGCGAGCTTCGGCGACGACAAGGTACTGGTCGAGAAGTATCTGACGCGGCCGCGCCATATCGAGATCCAGGTGTTTGCCGACACGCTGGGCAACTGCGTCTACCTGTTCGAGCGCGACTGCTCGGTGCAGCGGCGCCATCAGAAGGTGCTGGAAGAAGCGCCGGCGCCCGGCATGACCGAGGAGCGCCGCCGCGCGATGGGCGAGGCGGCGGTCGCCGCGGCCAAGGCGGTCGGCTATGTCGGGGCCGGCACGGTCGAGTTCATCGCCAACCAGGATGGCTCGTTCTACTTCATGGAGATGAACACCCGGCTGCAGGTCGAACACCCGGTGACCGAAATGATCACCGGCCAGGACCTGGTCGAATGGCAATTGCGCGTGGCCGCCGGCGAGCCGCTGCCGCTGTCCCAGCATGCGCTGCGCATCGACGGCCATGCGCTCGAGGCACGCGTCTACGCCGAGAATCCCGACAAGCAGTTCCTGCCCTCGACCGGCACGCTGCGCTACCTGCGCACGCCGCCCGCGGTGCAGTTCATGCGCGGCGAAGACGTGCATGGCCCCGCCGGCGTGCGGATCGATTCGGGCGTGCGCGAGGGCGATGCGATCAGCCCGTATTACGACCCGATGATCGCCAAGCTGATCGTCTGGGGCAAGGATCGCGACGAGGCGCTGGCGCGCATGCGGCAGGCGCTCGCCGCGTATCACGTGGTGGGCCTGTCGACCAATATCGCCTTCCTGCAGCGGCTGGTGGCCTCCGAGCCGTTTGCCAAGGCGGACCTCGACACCGGCTTGATTGCACGCCATGAGGCCACGCTGTTCGCGCCGCCGGCGCCGGTGGGCATGGAGCTGATCGCGCTGGCGGTGGCCGCGCTGCTCGATGCCGAGGCGCGCGAGCGCCGCATCGACGCGGCCGACCTGCATTCGCCGTGGACCCATGCCGGCCCGTGGCGGCTGAACGCGGGCGCGCAGCGCGTGCTGCGCTTCGCGCATGGCGCCGACACGCTGGAGGTCACGCTGCAGGCCGACGCGCAGGGCAGCACGCTGTTCTATGCCGACCAGGCCGCGCCGTTCCGCGCGCATTGCGTCGCCGACGACGTCCATGTCGATCTCGGCACGCGCCGCGCGCACGGCCAGGTGCATCGCGACGGCGACGTCTTCCATGTATTCGCCGGCGGACGGCATGTCGCCCTCGAATGGCAGGACCCGCTGGCGCACGCCGGCGACGCCGAAGGCGAGGGCGGCAAGCTGACCGCGCCGATGCCGGGCAAGGTGATCGCCGTGATGGTCCAGGCCGGCGCCAGCGTCACGCGCGGCACGCCGCTGCTGGTGATGGAGGCGATGAAGATGGAGCACACCATCAGCGCGCCCTCCGACGGCGTGGTCGGCGAAGTCCTGTATGGGGTGGGCGATCAGGTCGGCGAGGGCGAGCAGTTGCTCGGGTTTGAGGCGAAGGCGGGCTGAGTCTCGCGGGAGGCGGGACGTGCGGGACGTGCATTCCGAAATGCCAAGAATCGGATGCCTCCCTCAAGCCGGGCGGCGACGTCGCGTTGACAATCTCCGATTGCCTTGTCTTCGCGAAGCCGGTAGCCGGGGCTGCCGGCCTCGCACGACCGGCGCCATCGGTGCGTCGCCACCGCATCGCCTGGCTTCGCGGCACAAGGAGATCCTCGATCGACTGCCTTGAGCTTCCGATGCCCCGATATATCCTCGATGTTTTTGCGCAGGCACCGCAGGCCCCGGTGCCAAGCCACACTTCTCCCGAGTCCGCCGTAGGCGATTTCGGGGTGTTCCGCTTCGATGGCTATGCCGTCTCCATCAAGATGGACGACCACGGCATGCGGGCCGAACGCCTGGTCAAGGCGGTGGCGTGGCCCAGTCCCTGGCATGCGCTGCTGTACTGGTTGAAGTCGGTTTTCAAGGCCGAGGGGGGAGCGTCGTGGTATCTGGACAAGCGTGACAGCGCCGAGGTCATCGGACAGAGCTGGGCCGCGCACAGGCAATGCCATTTGCAATCCTTCACTGCGTCCTTCCTGCCGCCGCCAGCGGAGAAGCTGTCGGTGCTTCCCGCCGCCGAACCGGCTTGGGCACGTTTGCTGCAATGTCTTGATACGCGGGAGCAAGCAGCACTCGCACTGGCCTCCAAGGACCTGTATCGCTCGATGCAGCGGGAGCTGGCTCTCCAAAGGGCGCTGGTCCGGATCGGCGCAGCGTTCTCGCTGCCGGACCTGCAGCAGATCGCGGCGGACTACGGCCTGGACACCAGCCTGCCAGGGGAGCCTGCGGGAGAGAATCAGCTGGCGTCACGACAGAAGGAGGCGCTCATGGCAGCGCTTGCCAAACGCGTCCCGATGCTTGTCGCTGAGCGCGACGTTGCCATCAACTACCTCTGCGGGCTTGCGACAGCGATGGATGGCCGCAGCGGGCAACGGCTACGCGCCGTGCTGCTGATGTCGTTGACCATCGCGCAGCGCGCAATGGCGGCCCCGGTGCTGGTGCCCGACACGGCGGGCTACGCATCGTTGATCCGGGCCCTGACGCCGGAGGAACAGCGACAGTGGCTTGCCAACATCACCCGCGATTTTCTGGGCAAGCCTGGCCCGCCCGGGGCGGCTGTCAGCCGTTGGGACGAACTGCTGGCCGACGCCAAGGGCGACCTTGTTGCACGGCCCCCCTTGGCGGCGCGGCGACTCCTCGCGCTGGCCGTATGCCTGAAGAAGCTCGATCCGGGTAGGCCCGGCAATCGGGAGCTGTCCGCGGTCGCGCTCGAACGCTGGCACGTCCTCCAGCAGCAATTGAAGTGCTTGCCCGTGGCGGAGGCGGTAGAACTGGCGTGCACCCTGGCCCGCAGTCTCGGCCATACGAAGACCGCCAGCATCGAGCGTGCGAAGGCGGTGGCGTTGCTCGATGACTGGCAAGCAAGCGTGAGGCTGACGTGCGAACAGGACGTCGGCCTTCTGGCCCGGCTCAAGTACATGGGATGGATGGAGGACTTGGTCGAACGCTGGTCGAAGGTGTGGGACCGTATCGAAACCGAGCAGCTCAGTCATCTTGGCGCCCAGGCGGCGCGCGAGCTGGCGTGGGTACCGGCGCAAGAGGGCTGGCAGCGCGTGTTGGCTCTGTGCGAGGACCCCCGCAAGGCATCCCCGCAGCATCGCGCCGATATGCTGCTCGTCTTGATCGACTTCGTCGATATGGTTGGGTACCTCTATCACGACCTGCGCGACGAGGCTATGAAGCCCCGCCTCTACGAGGCAGCGTACGATGTGATGGAGCGCGGTGGACCGGTCGCCCCGCTGCTGCGATGCCAGTGGCGCCCGAAGGTCGAAAGCGCCGGGGTCATCCGCCGGCATCTGGACTGGCCGCTTCATTGCCAGGCGCTCGTGCAATGGCTCGAGTATCGCGACCATCGGATTTTGTCGGTGGTTTGGGGTCTGGAGGATCTCGTCGCGCTCCGACCCGACATGGAAAGGCTGGTCGCGCATATACGGCATGATGGCAACGGCGCGGCGCGCGATGCCGGACGGCGCGTGGCGATCGCGGTGGCCCAATGGGCCGATATGCAGGTGACGAGTCGCAAGCAGCATTTGGAGTCCGGTCTGGTGCTGGCGCAGGCGTTGCTGCCGCTGGTACAGGCCACGTGCCGTCATGACGCCACGGGTGCCGCGCTGGCAGGGCTGGCTCAACTGGTCAACACCATCATGCTGGTGGAGAAGGACCGGTGGGACGATGGGCCCAAGGACGCTCGCATCGACCCCTTGTTCGAGGCGACGTGGGCGCTCGTGGACGACCTCCCAGCCGACAACCGCAGCGCGATGCTCGCCAGCCTTATCGCGCTGAAGGGGCCGCGGCCGTCGAACGAGACGAACCGCTGGCTGTCATTCTGGGCGGAAAGCACGCTGCTTCGCGCGGCGCAGGCAATATCGAAGGACATGGCGGGCTGCGCCTACCTGCTCGAGAGACTGGCGTGCGCCCAAACCGCCCTCGATGGCCTGCTCGGGCCGGCGGCTCGCCTCAGCGCTCCGAGAGCGCAAATCTACGCGAAGGCGATGGCGTTGCCCGACGAGCAATTTGCCGTGGTCGCACAGCGCCTCGCCATGTGGTTCCATGGCTGGAGGGAGTCGCACCTCGAGGCACCTGAAAAGCAGGTGAGGGCCGCCTTCGTCGCCCGGGTGCGACGGCTGCCCAAGGGACGGTACGAGGCGGCGCGCCAGGTTGTCGCGTTCTGGATGGGTCCGAGATGAGGCGCGATCCCGCATACTTCTTGGCCGCGGCGGCATCCGGTGGGACGCCGACGGAGTCTGAGACAATACGCCGGGACAAGACCGAAGACGTGGAGAAGCGATGAAGTTGCAGTTGTACGTGCCGGACGGCCGCTATGCGCCGTGGATCGAGGGGTTTGCACAGGCCCTGCCCGAGGCGCAGTGCGTCACCTGGGAGCAGAGCCAGGGACAGCCCGCAGACTATGCGGTGGTCTGGCGCCCGCCGCTGGAGATGCTCAAGGGACGCCAGGACCTGAAGGCCGTGTTCAATCTGGGCGCGGGCGTGGACGGCATCCTGCGGCTGCGCGACACCGATCCGCAAGCGCTGCCCGCCGGCGTGCCGATCGTGCGGCTGGACGATGCCGGCATGGGCGCGCAGATGGCGGAGTACGTGACCCACGCGGTCCTGCGCTATTTCCGCCGGCTGGACGACTATGCGGCGCAGCAGCAGGCCGGCACCTGGAAATTCCTCAAGCCGAATCGCCGCGCCGATTTCACCATCGGTGTGATGGGCGTCGGCACGCTCGGTGCGCATATCGCCCGTACGCTGGCTTCGTTCGGCTTCCCGGTGCGCGGCTGGAGCCGTTCGCCAAAGACGGTCGAGGGCGTGCAGTGCCATGCCGGCGAGGCCGGGCAGGCCACCTTCCTGGAAGGACTGCGCGTGCTGGTCAACGTGCTGCCGCTGACGCCGGAAACCGAGAACATCATCGACGCGGCCCTGCTGAACCGGCTCGCCAAGGGCGCCTATCTGATCAACGTCGCGCGCGGCCCGCACCTGGTCGAAGAGGATCTGCTGGCCGCAGTGCAGCAGGGCCAGATCGCCGGCGCGACGCTGGACGTGTTCCGCACCGAGCCGCTGCCGCCCGAACACCCGTTCTGGAGCGAGCCGCGCATCACCATCACGCCGCATATCTCGGCGCTGACCCTGCGCGAGGACAGCATCGCGCAGATCGCCGACAAGATCCGCGCCCTGCGGGCCGGCCAGCCGATCGCCGGCGTGGTCGATCTGCAGCGCGGTTACTGATCGGCGCGAGGCAAAACAAAATCGGACCGCCGCCCGGAGCGGCGGCCACCACCCAGACGAGGAGCAGCGATGAACCAACCGAACTACGTGAAGATCGTCGAAGTCGGGCCGCGCGACGGCCTGCAGAACGAAAAGGCGATGGTGCCGGCCGACACCAAGGTCGCGCTGATCGACCGCCTGACCGAGGCCGGCTTCGTCAATATCGAGGCGGCTTCCTTCGTGTCGCCCAAATGGGTGCCGCAAATGGCCGACGGCGCCGAGGTGATGGCGCGCATCCAGCGCCGGCCCGGCACGCTGTATTCGGTGCTGACGCCGAACATGAAGGGCTTCGAGGGCGCGGTGGCGGCGGGCGCCGATGAGGTGGTGATCTTCGGCGCCGCCAGCGAGGCGTTCTCGCAGAAGAACATCAACTGCTCGATCGCCGAATCGATCGCGCGCTTCGAGCCGGTGGCGGCGGCAGCCAAGGAAAAGGGGATCCGCTTGCGCGGCAGCATTTCGTGCTCGCTGGGTTGTCCTTATCAAGGCGAGGTGCCGGTCGCCGCGGTGGTCGACGTGGTGCGCCGCATGCGCGATCTCGGCTGCGACGAGATCGACATTGCCGACACCATCGGCGTCGGCACCCCGGCGCGCGTGCAGCAGGTGATGCGCGCCGCCGCCGCCGAGTTCGCGCTGGACCGGCTGTCGGGCCATTTCCACGATACCTATGGCCAGGCGCTGTCGAACATCCTCGCCAGCCTCGACGTCGGCATCCAGATCTTCCACGCCTCCGTGGCGGGCCTGGGCGGTTGCCCCTATGCCAAGGGCGCGACCGGCAATGTGGCGACCGAGGACGTGCTGTACATGCTGCACGGCATGGGCGTGCGCACCGGCATCGACCTGGAGCAGGTGGTGCGCGCCGGCGACTTCATCTCGCAGGCGATCGGACGTGCCAACAATTCGCGGGTCGGCCGTGCCCTGCTGACCAAATGGGCGGCCGACAAGGCCGAGGGCAACGCCGCGGCCTGCGTCTGATGTCCGCCCGGCCTTCCGAACAAGAACCAGAAACGCACGGAGATCGAAGCCCGATGCAGAATCTCGCCCGACCCTTGTCGTTGTCCGAAGGCGCCGCCGCCGAGGCCGCCTTGCCCGAATCCGCGCAGCGCGTGGCGCGCCTGCTTGCCGAGCTGGGCCATGACAAGCCGATCGTGATGTTGCCCTCGACCGGCAAGACCTCGGCCGAGGCCGCTGCCGGCCTGGGCTGCGCCGTCGCGCAGATCGCCAAGTCGATCATCTTCCGGCGGCTCGACGACGATGCGCCGGTGCTGGTGATCGCCAGCGGCAGCAACCGGGTCGACGAGGCCAAGGTCGCCGCCCGCGTCGGCGCGCTCGGCAAGGCAGATGCCCGTTTCGTTCGCGAGAAGACCGGCTATGCGATCGGCGGCGTCTGCCCGATCGGCCATGCGGTCGCGCCGGTGATGCTGCTCGACCGCGACCTGTTCCGCTATGGCAGCCTGTGGGCGGCGGCCGGCCATCCGCACGCGGTGTTCAATCTGACCCCGCAGGAACTGCAAGCCATCACCGGCGCGGAAGTGGCGGACGTGGCCCAGGAGGGCGCGGCATGAGTCCCGATCTGAAACCCGGGCTGGCTTTCACCTGGCGCTATACGGTGCCGCCCAAGGCCACGGTACCGAATCTCTACGATGACGTGCCCGGTTGTCCCGAGATGCCCGATGTGCTGGCCACCGGCTATATGGTCGGCATCATGGAATGCGCCTGCCTGCAGATGCTGCGCGACCACCTGGACTGGCCGCGCGAGCAATCGCTCGGCACGCTGGTCAGCTTCACGCATCTGGCGCCGACGCCGGCGGGCATGACCGTCACGGTCAAGGGCGTGCTGACGGCGATCGAGGGCCGCAAGCTGCGTTTCGAGCTGTCCGCCTGGGATGGCGAGGACAAGATCTCCGAAGGCGTACATGAGCGCCATCTGATCGACGCGGCGCGCTTCAACGACAAGGTTGCCGCCAAGCGGGAACGCGCGAGCGGCGCGTAAGGATTCGGCGCTGCTACCCGGGGCCCGCAACGGGCGATCGGTGAGACAACAGCGGGTCATGGCGTTATGTTGCTTGAAAGGCTTGCCTTTGCCGCAGTTTTGACAAGCGGCGAGGCGCCGTGTGGGAACAATACCGGGTCAGGCCCGCTTTCCCACATCATGCTCACCGGCCCAGCCGGAACGCCATGCCCGGATCGATCAAGTACATCTACCACGGCCCGCCGCCGCGGCGCCTCGAAGATGTCCAGAACCTGCAGCCTGTTTTCCGGCGCGCATACCCTGTCCGCATCGTTTGGCTCGACGGGAAGCCGGTGCGCGCCGAACGCGTGCACGGCGCCGTGCCGGGGTCGCGATGGGCGCGGCTGATCGATTGGCTTCGCAGCCTGCTTGGCATGGAGGGAGGCCGTAGCTGGTCCATCGGTGCGCGCGACGCCCGCAGCCTGATCAAGCAGCGGCAATGGATCGAGCGGGCGTGGCGGCGTGCCCGTCAACCGGAGGGGCACGCCGCGACGGATCGTACTGCGGCGGGCGCGGAAGTCCTCCCGAGCTCCGGTGCCCGCTGCCCGCCCGTGCAAGCGTACGTTCCTTCGATCGTCTGGCGCCACGTGTGCAGATTCCTCCAGCCGGACGATGTGCTTGCGCTTGCCACGGTCAGCAAGGACGCGACGCGCGCCATCGTCAGCCAGTCGCTGGTCGCGCGCGCCATGCGCGATGCCTCGAATACCGCGTCGTTGTCGGCCATGCTCGCGGTCATCGACGACATGGCCAGTTGGCCTGGGCGACAGGACCCCACATGGCCGGTAACCCTGGTCGACCGGGCAACCGTTCTCGCCGCGCTTGCCGCGCGCGTGCGCGTCCTTCTGCATGGACAGCGGACGGCCGCCTGCGCGGCATTGGTCGACGCCGCGCAGCGCCTGGACCATGCCGGCGCGCGCGCCGGCCTGCTTGCCGCGATTGCCCGCGCGCTCAATCCTTTGTGCGATGCCGACCGTCATGCCGTCGCCGACCGCCTGCTCTGCATGATCGTCGCCTTGCCGGACGATCTGCAGTACGCGACGCTGTCCGCGGTGCTGGACAGTCCCCAACCACGGAAAGCGCGATCCGCGTCCACGGCGCTCGCCGGCACCGCTGAACAGTGGCTTGCCGCGGTGGATCGGCTGCCGGCGCCGGAGCGGGGGCGCGCGTCAGACAACCTGCTGCTTGCCGTGCTCGTGCGAGACGCCGGCCACGCCGGCCACGGAAGGCCGCCCACGGGCATCGTGGACGCCATGGTGGCCGATGCGGAACGGTCCGCTGCGGATTACACCGCCTTCAGGGAGACCTTCCTGGAAACCATGGACAACGTATGGATTGTCAGTGGTGATGCCGACCAGGAAGGGGCACGGTGGCGATCCCTGTTCCAGCGAGCCTGTGCGCTGCCGGCCAGCTTGGTCGAACCGCTGATGCACCGCTTGTTTGACAGGCTGAGTGACTTGCCGAAGGGGGCGGTGCCGCCCTGCACATCGGCCGTCCGCGCCTGGCTCGAGACGGCATCGCTGTCGGCGTCGCAGAGGATCGACCTCGGCACGGGACTGATCCCTCTTCTGCCGCAGCAGGACCGTGCCGTCTATTGGCACGCAAGATGGGCCGACTGGCGCAATGGCCGATTCGACGACGAGGCGCACGCCATTCGCCTCGCCCACCGGCTGATCAGGATGCTGCAGTGCGTGCCGTCACTGGGCGGCTGGCCGGAAGCCCTCAACGATCGCAGCGGCCTCGCTCCCCTCGCGCCCTCTCTGCGGGCCAGGCTGTTGACGATGGTGCCGTTCGAGGCCATGCGCGACAAACCGGCCTGCCTGGCCGCGGTGGTCGGGCAGTCCATGCGGCTGGCAGCGCATCACGACAGCCCGACAGCGGCGTTGTGGTGGTACATGGCCGGCGCGTTGGCTCCCGCGCTGCGACGCGAAGTCAAGTCGTTGCTCCGCCGCATGGAGCCGGGCAGGTTGTTCGACGCGCTGTCCGAGTTGATGCGGGGCGAGCCCCGCTCGCCTCACGCCGCCACGCTGGCGATCCGTTGGCTGGGGAAGACGCGCACGAACCTGTATCAGGTCCCCGCCCGCATCCGCTTGGCCACGCTGCTGGCCCGGCACTACGAGGAGGAGATCCGCACGGGCAGCGCCCTGGTCGAGCGGCTCGGTCACGTCGGAACCTTGACCGACGAACTCGGCGCGAGCGCTCCCGTGCAAGCGCAGGCGGAATTCGCCATCGCCATGGCCGTGCTCGGCAACACGCTGGCCATGGCGGCAAGCCTGTGCAAGAGTCCAGTGCCCGCGGCAGACGCGATCGTGCGGCGGATCTGGTATTGGATCGAACGGACGCCGGTCCCCATGCTGGCGGCGATCGTCCAGGCCTTGCTCGATCGCAATCCGGCGGCGCGGGGCAACACTGCCACGGTCTACGACCATCTGTCACGAGCGAGCCTCGCTCATATCATGAGACTGGCCTCGCGCAGCGCGGCGAGCGTGCCGACCGCACAGCGTGGCGAGCTGCTGATCGCGCTGGCCAGCGCGCACATCGAAGGGGGCAGTGCCGGCTTCGATGCCACGCGCCAGGCGCAGTGGACGCTGTTGCGCAGCGCCGTGCCGCCGAGTCACAGGCTGCGCATGCTGGCTGCCGCGGCACCGTGGATGACCCGTCCTCCCAAGGACGAGGGCCTGTTGTCGATGTGGCTCGATTGCCTGGCCGAATACGCGGCGCTGTGCGATCGCCTTCCAGGCGTGGACCAGGCCTGCATCGCCCACTGGCGCGGCCTGGTGCAGGCGGCGTTGTCGTCGCCAGCGGCGGCGTCCGCCGGTCTCGATGCACCGATTCCCGATGTCGACCCGAGCCGCATCGCAGCGTCGGCACCGGGTTGATGCCGTGCCCCTTTCCGCTCCGACGAGCTTCGCCCATGCCGCTACCGCCCAAATACCGCTACGACGCGACTCACGCGGACAGCATTGCCGCGCGGTCCCGCCTTGGGCGTCCGCTGCCGGGTGGCGCGCAAACCGTCGGCGTCTTCCGCTTCCGCGGCAGCGATCCGGTCCGTATCGACCGCCTGGACCATGACACGTTTGTGGCGACCCGGCTCGATGCGCAGGCTCGGCCGCGCCGCTTGCTCGACAGGCTGCTCGACGTCGTGCGGGCGCTGTTCCGCCTGGAGGGTGGGGCGCGGTGGAAGCTGGACAGGCGCGACTGTCGCGAGATGGAGTCCTGGATGTTCGCGTTGTCCGCGCACGCGATGCAGCAGGAAGTACGATGCCAGCGCGAATGGGCCGCGATGCGCGATCGACGCGACGCCAGCACGCTGTCACGGTTCGAAGCGCTACCGCTGCCGTTGCTGCAGGGCATCGGCGCGGGGCTCAGTCCGCAGGATTGCCATGCCTTGCGGCAGGTTTGCTCGCGCCTGGCCAAGCCGATGGCGCACTGCGTGCCCTTGCTGCAGGCGACATCGTGGACGACGCTGGCGGGACTGCGCCGAGCGCTCGCCCAAGTGCTGCAAGAAAAAGCGGACGCACCGTTCGCCGTTCCGCTCGACCGATCGACACGGGCGACGGCATTGAAGCTGGCGGCCGGCCGCATCCCGGTCCTGCGTGGCAGCCGTCAGCGCCTGGCGGGCCACCGCATCGTGCTGGCTGCGATTCGGCAGGCGTTTCCCGACGGCGACGGCAGTGCAGTACCCCTGCGCGTGCTTGCCTCCCAGCTGGCGCTGCTGTCATGTGCGGACCGTGCCGAACAATACGAGGTCCGGTGTCTGGCGTACGAACTTTGTCGTGCGCTGGAGCGGGTGCCACTGGCGGATCGGTTCGATGCGGCAGTCTGGCTGTCCCGGAATCCGACACTGGGCGTAACCGACCGCGCTCGCTCGCTGCTGGTGCCGCAGTCGTGTTGGGTACTGGCTGCGCGGGTGCTGCCGCAGGTCGAGCGGCGCCGTGCCGTCTACGTGCTGGCGAGCCTTCTTGCCGGGCCGTCCTCGGTGCCACCGTCGAAGGCAGTGCCGATGGCCCTGCAGGCCCTGCAACTGGCCGAGCTCGATCCGACCGCCGGCGCGCATGCACTGGTCGCACTGATCCGCATATCGTCGCCCGCCATGCTGATGCACGGCGGGCGGTCCGACGCGCAAGGTGGCGAAGCGGCGTCCGGCATGAACGGGGCGGTATGGGAGCACCTGATGGCGACGGCGACCACGTGGCCGACCGAGGCGGCCGCCATTCTCGTCCAGGGGCTGTTGCCAGCGTTGTCCGTTCTGCCGGATCATGCCGTCAAGAATCGAGCCCGTCTCGCGGCAGGCAAATGGCTGGAGAACGCGGCCAACCTGCCGAGCCACGACCGCCGCGCCATCGAGGTGCTGCTGTTCGCGCTGCTGGCCCGGGACGCCCGGCTCGCCGCCTGGAACACGATGTGGGCGGCCCTGGAGCGCTCGGAATCGCAGGACGGCGCCACGGAGGCGGATGCCAGCCAGGTCGCCAAATGCCTGGCGCATGTGGCCGATGCCGGGCAGTGGGAATCGATACTGCTGCCCCGGCTCGCGCCGTTGCCGCCGCAGCAGCAGGCGGCATTGCTGGCAAACCTGCCGGCGTACCTGTACGAGGGGCCGCATTCGATGGAACTGTTCGAGCAGGTGGTGGACCTGGCGGTCCGTCATCGCCTGCTGAAACCGCTGGCGCTGTGGCACCGCGCTCGCACGCTGGCGGACTACGGCCAATACAGCGAGGCACTGGACAGCGCGCTGATCTGCCTGCCAACAATCGAGCAGGCGCAGTGGATCGTTGCCCTGTCGCGCCATCGCGTGGTGCCCGAGCTGTGGATCGATGTGGCACTGGCCGCGATGGAGCAGCCGCTACCGGACGCGGCGTTGCAAGCGTCGCTGCTCGGTGCCGTGGCGTTGCAGTGCTATCGTTGCGGCGTCCGCCTGGATGAAGCCTGGCAACCGCGGGTCGCTGGCCTGACCAGGGCATTGACACAATTGGAAGGCACGGCGCCCGGCCTGGACACAGGGGCGATCTCGGCGCTGATCGGCATCGGCAACTCCATGCTGCTATTGCACGACGGCGTGGCGAAGGCCGCCAGGCCGGCCTGGGCCGCGGACGCGATCCCTGCCTACGTCGATGCCGTATGGGGACGGGTGGGCAAGATGCCCTTTGCCAGCGCGCTGAGCATGATCGCCACCCTGTGCGGGGTGCGCGAGCCCTTCGCTGTGTCATACGAGCGGCACTTTCATCTGACCACGGTACGGCGTGCGATGGCGCTGTTGCCGGCGTTGTCGCCCCGGCAACGAGGCGATTTGCTGCCGATGCTGATCGAGATGGAGTCCGGGCTCATAGGCGCGCGGCCGAGCGATTGGCGCGGCTTCGACGACTGCCGTCAGGCGCTGTGGCAGGCGATCGCGGCGCTGCCGGCCCGTGAGCGGGCCCGAGCCGGCCTGCTCGACAAGGTATCTCGCTGGTTCGCCCGTGCACCTGTGGACGCGGTCAGTCGCCGGATGTGGACGGATGCACGCCGCCAATACCTTGCCTTGGTCGAAGCCCTGCCTGCCGATCATCGTCCGGTACCGGTCTTGCGCTGATTCCGCTGGTTCCACTGATTCGCGGGGTTGCGCCGATCGCGCGCTCATGGCGGGTCGACCACCGGCGAGCCGCGGGGCTGTGCCGCCCGGCCAATGGCGCTACACTGCGTCGATCAGCCAGGCCATTCGTTCCCATGTCAGCCGACCCCAAATTGATCGCCGACCTGCGCCGCCGCGCGCTTGCCGCCCAATATGCGAAGCCGGTGGCCTCGCCGTGCCGCGATGTCTGCCGTATGGGCCAGCACGGCTATTGCGAGGGCTGCTTCCGGACCATCGACGAGATTGCGGGCTGGGCCAATCGTAGCGAGGACGACAAGCGCGCCATCTGGCAGACGCTGCCGCAACGCGCCGCCGCGGCGGATGCGGCGGACGCGGCCGGTACCTCCGACACCGTGCGGGCGGGGCGGCCATGACACGGTCGATGGCGATGGAGCGGGGCGCCTCGGCCGACAGCCTGCCCGCCGGCATTTGCGTGTTCGAACGCGGCTGGCTGTCGGCCAACAATGTGCTGCTGATTGACGGGGACGATACCGTGCTGGTCGACAGCGGCTATGTCAGCCACGCGCAGCAGACCTTGGCGCTGGTCGAGGCCGCGCTGGACGGCAAGCCCTTGAAGCGGCTGATCAATACCCATCTGCATTCGGACCACTGCGGCGGCAATGCGCTGCTGCAGCGGCGTTGGGGGCCGCGCACGTGGATTCCGGCGGCCGAGGCCCGCGCCGTGGCCCAGTGGGACGTCGATGCGCTGACCTACCGCGCCACCGGCCAGCAGTGCGAGCGCTTCGCCTTCGATGCGCTGCTCGAGGATGGCCAGTCGATGCGGATGGGCGGCCTGGACTGGCAGGTCATCGCCGCCCCCGGGCACGACCCTCACGCTGTGATGCTGTTCGCGCCGGCCGAGCGCATCCTGATCTCCGGCGACGCACTGTGGCAGCATGGCTTCGGCGTGATCTTTCCCGAGCTCGACGGCGACAGCGGCTTCGCCGAACAGGACGCCGTGCTGCGGCGGATCGCCGAGCTCGATGTGCGGCTGGTGATTCCCGGCCATGGCAGTCCGTTCACCGATGTCGGGCCGGCACTGGAGCGCGCCAATGGCCGGCTCGACTATCTGCGTGCCGATCCGCGCCGCAACGCCGCACACGCGCTGAAGGTGCTGGTCAAGTTCAAGCTGCTGGAGCAGCGGCGCATGACGCGCGACGCGCTGCTGCAATGGATGGCGCAGGCACCGCTGCTCGAGCGCGTGCGGCTGCGTTATCTGGACGGCGCGCCGCTGCCCGAGGTGCTGGAGCAGGTCGTGGCCGGCCTCGCCAAGGCGGGTGCGGCCACTGTCGACGGCGAGACGGTGTGCAATTCGGATTGAACGCGATGGGGACCGTGCCGATCCTGCGTGGCGACGGGTTTTCGCTGCGCCCATTCCGACAGGCCGACGCCGAGCAGTTCGCCGCCGCGGTGCAGGAATCGATGTCGAGCCTGGCGCCATGGATGCCATGGGCTCACCTGCGCTACAGCGTGCGCGACGCGCAGCTGTGGATCGATACCTGCGCGGACAATCTGTCGGCCGGGCTGTCCTACGATATCGGCATCTATTCGCAGGACGGCCGCGTGCTGTTCGGCGGCGTCGCGCTGAACCAGATCTCCGCCGAGAACCGCATGGCCAACCTGGGCTACTGGGTTCGCAGGAGCCGGCAAGGGGAGGGGCTGGCTACCCGCGCTGCCTGGATGATGGCCGGCTTCGGCTTTCACCGGCTGCATCTGACCCGCATCGAGATCGTCGCCGCCGAGCAGAACCTGGCGAGCCGCCGCGTCGCCGAGAAGACCGGCGCACTGCTCGAATGCATCGCGCGCAACCGGCTGGTGCTGCGCGGCGTGCCCTGCCGCGCGGCGATCTACTCGCTGGTGCCGGAGTCGGTGATGCCTTCCGTCCCGACCCCGACCCTGACCTCGTCCCGGGCCGTCAGCGAGTGATGCTGAACGCGTAGGTCCGTTCGTCCTGCCGCGGAATCACGGTCAGGCCCTTCTTCGCCGCCCACACATTGATCTGGTAGTACAGCGGGATCACGCCGTAGTCCTTGATGCCGATCTCGGTGGCCTCCTGCAGCAGCTTCTCGCGTGCGCGGTCGTCGATCGTGGTCAGCGCGGCGCTGAGCTTGGCATCGAGCGCCGGGTTGCTGTAGCGGCCGCGGTTCGATGCGCCCCAGCCCTTGCCGGGATCGTAGGTCGCCAGCAGCGATTTCAGCGACGAGCCGGCCTCGCCGGTGTCGGCGCCCCAGCCCGCCAGCAGGAACGAGAAATCGAGCTTGTTGGCGCGCGTGAAGAAGCTCGCCGACGGCATCGCCTCGACGCGCGTCTGGATGCCGATGCGGGTCAGCATCGAGGCGATCGCCTGTGCCACTTGCTCGTCGTTGACATAGCGGTTGTTCGGCGTATGCAGCGTCAGCTGGAAGCCGTCGGGATAGCCGGCCTCGGCGAGCAGCCGCTTTGCCGCGGCCGCATCGGCGGTATCGGGCTTGATGCCCGGCACGTGGCCGAACAGCGAGCTGTTGACCAGCTGGCCGGTCGGTTCGGCCGCGCCTTCCATCACGCGGTCGACGATCGCCTGGCGCGAGATCGCCTTCGAGATCGCCTGGCGCACGCGCGCGTCCTTCAGCGGATTGCGGGGAAGCGGCTTGCCGGCCTTGTCGGCGACGAAGGGCGAGACCTCCCGGTCGCTGTCCATATGCAGGTACATCATGCGGAAGGTCGGCACCTTGAATACCGACACGCCCGGATCGGCCGACAGCTTGCGGATATCCGAGGTCGGCACGTTCTCGATCACCTGCACGTCGCCGGCCAGCAGCGCCGCCACGCGCGGCGCGTCGTTGGTCAGGATGCGCAGCGACACGCTGTCCCACTGCGGCTTGTTGCCCCAATAGGCGTCGTTGCGGGCCAGCTCGACGCGGTCGCCCTTGCGGAAGCTGACGAACTTGTACGGTCCGGTGCCGACCATCGCCTTGCCGCTGTTGAAGTCGTCGCTGGAGGCGTTTTCGGCGACCTTCTTCGAGACCATGTAGATCGTCGACAGATCGTTGGGCACCAGCGGGTAGGCGCCGTTGGTGGTGATACGCACGGTCAGCTTGTCGACGGCCACCACGTCCTTGAAGCCCTTGGTGTAGATCGTGTACGGCGACGGGCTGTTCTTGACGATAGCCGGCCGCGCCAGCGAGAACACCACGTCCTGCGCGGTGAATTCGCTGCCGTCGTGGAACCTGACGCCGGGCCGCAGCTTGACCTCCCAAGTGGTCTCGTCGACCGCGCGCCAGCTCAGCGCCAGTGCCGGTTTGAAGCGCATCTTCTCGTCCTTGGCAATCAGCGTCTCGAACATGTGCTCGGCGACGTTCGCGTTGGGCGTGACGTTGTGATAGTGCGGATCGAGCGAGGTGATATCGCCGGACAGGCCGATGGTCAGGCTGGCCGCGTGCGCGGGCAGGGCGGCGGCGCCGAAGGCCAGGCTTGTGGCCAGCACCGCGGCGCGCAGGGTACGACGAACGAATGGCATCAGGCACTCCCGTCGGGTATGTGGTGTGGCGCATTGTCTGGACTGCGTTCTTGGAGTGTCAAGACGGATAGACCCGTGGCGCGGTATTGCACCGCGGCTGCGCACCCCGGGCCCTTCGCAACGCCGATGCGCTCCGTGCGGGTGCCTGTTGCACCGCGATGAAACGTCGCGGCAGTAGTCGACAGACCGGGACGACGGGACCGGCAACAATGCCCGTCCGGCGCGATGCCCAGCGCCTTGAACCCATTTGTCGAGGAATACGATGCCTCTCGAGAATTTCGGCCGTGCCGCCTGGCCGACGCCCGTCGAGGCCAACCGGCCCGGCGGCAACCTTCTGCCCGGCGCGGCGCCCGCGCCAGGCGGCACGCTGCTTCCCTCTACCCTGGCTGCCGGCATTTCGCTGGTTCCGGCTCGCTCCGGCGCCGTGCAGGACCCGCGCTGGTCGCTGCTGGCCAACCCGATGAAGCAGATCGCCGGCTATTTGCCTCTGCGCGACCGGGTCGCGCTGTCGCGGGCCAGTCATGCCGTGCGCGACGCGCTTGGCCAACTCGCTGCGACGACGCTGGAGCGCGCGCGGCAGGTGTCGACCTTGGGCGGCTTGTCGGCGGTGCTCGGCCGCATCGATGCGATGCCTGACGTCAATGACCGCACGTCGGTATTGACAGCGCTGGCGCGGCGCACTGGCTGTCTGGCGCGTCCGCACCGTCGCCGCGCATGGCGGCGAGTCCTGCAGGCGTGTGACGCGCTGCCCGCGGCGGCGAGGGCGACTGTGCTGATGCGGCTGTGCTGCGTGCCGAGCGTGGTGCGGGTGCCTCAGGTGGTTCGGAACCAAGGCTGGGGGGACGGCGACGTCAAGGATTGGCTGGCGATGCTGGATCGGCGCTTGAACGCCCTGCCCCCGGCTGGCCGAGCGGCGCTGACCTTCGCGCTGCTGCGCGCACGCGAGCCGGCGCGGGGCGGCAAACCGGACGTCGAACCGCCGCCGCGGGTGCCGTTCGATCTGGCAGGTCATCTGGCGCTGGTGCCCTTGTTGCCGGCCGCTCAACACCGCGAGGCCACACAGCTTGCGGTGGGCTACCACCTTCGCAGTCCCGGCACGCCCCTCGAGTTCTGGCGCAACGGCTTCGCCGCGGCCCGCGGGGTCGGCCAGCCGTCGATATCCGCGTGGACGCTGGTGGCGCTGCTGGCATCCCGAACCATCGAAGGTCCACGGCTGCTCAGCGCGCTGGAGGCGCCGCAGCTGGCGTGGCAGCAGGCCATCGAGTGGGCCCGGACGCTGCCCGCGGCGCAGGCGACCAGCGTCGGCATCGGCCTGGCGCAATGCCTGAGGGCTGGCTGGGCTGCTGAACCGTTTCGCAGCCAGGGCATCGCTGCACTGCGGCAGTTGGGTCTGGACTTGCGTCTCGATATCGAGCAGCGCGCCGAGATGCTGGCCCCATGCGGGGCCTGGCTGGCGCCCCGACAGTGGGAAGCGCTGTGGCAAGCGCTGCTGGAGCGGTGTGCCGCCGAAGGCGTGACGCATGCCCGCCGCCGCTGTCTGGCGGCGCTCCTCGAAACCGCGGCCGGCGTGCAACAGAAGCCATGGGGCCTGGCCGCGTGGGACATGGGACTGGCCGCGATCGAAACCGCACTGATGCGAAATGACGGCGCCGCCGCCAGCCTGGCCGCCGCGCTGTGCTCCATCGTGGCGAACAGGCGGCTGGAGCTGCCGCCGCAGCAACGTTCGGCGGCCCTCGATCGGCTGCTGGGCTGCATCGACCGGTTGCCGCCCGCCTGGCGCGGACAGCTCCTGAGCGATCTACTGGCATCGGTCAATCCCCAGCTGCATGCCGGTATCGTCGTGCCGCGTCTGGCTGCGCTCGCGCCACTGGAGCGTGCGGAATTGCTTGCGCGGCTGCTTCAGGTGGATCCGCCGGCCAGGCCTTCCACCACGATGCAGGAGTTCCTGGATACCTTGAAGGCGGCCGGCCCATTGACGGACGAGGGCTGCGCCGTGCTCGCGCAGGTGCTGCGCGGCATTCGGGAATGGCCCTCGCTGCTTCACTCCGATTGGCTCACGCTGGCCGCCGATTTGCCGACGTGGGCCGGCCAGATCGACCTCGCCTCCCGACCCATGCTGGCCGTGGAGTTTGCACGCCTGGCAATCGTGGTGGGCTGGCAGTCCTTCCGCGCACAGCCGGGCAGCGAACAGGCGCACCTGTTCCGGGCTCTTGCCGAGATGCTGACCTCGGCGGTCAGGGGCTTGCCGATGGAAGCGCGCCAGACGGTGTTGCTGGAGCTCGGGCAGGGACCGTCGCCGCAGTTCAACGAGCTCGACAGCATGAACGCGAGTACCGAATGGATCCTGTCCATCGCCGAATCCTTGCCGCCCGCGTATCGCGTCGACGTGCTGTGCCGGTGGGCCGAGGCCGATACGTTCAGGAACAGCGTGGCCGCCGTCGCGCCGCTGGCGCTGCGGGAGCGGCAAGGCGCGTATGGCTGGCAGCCACGGCGCGCCGTCTGGCAGGCGATCCTGCGGATGCCGCCGGAATATCTCGCCCCCCTGCTGTGCGCGACCACGGACTGGTTTGTCGGTGGCGTCTTCGCGTCCCCCTACTGGGCGCCGCCTGAGGAGGACGAATTGACGGCAGCGGAGGCGCAATGGCGGCAAGCGCTGCAGCGCTTGCCCGATGCCGACCATATGGAGGCCAAATTCCTGGCGATGCCGCAGCTTGCCGTCATAATGGAGGACGCGGCGGAAATCATCATGTTGCGCCTGCTCGACAGGATCTGAACGGGAAAGCCGCCGCCCGCCGCTAGAACGTCGTGCGCAGGCCCACCCGCACGCTGCGGCCTGCCATTGGCGCGATGTCGCGCAGGATCGAGGCGGAATTGCGCGCCTCCTCGTTGGTCAGGTTGTCGCCGCGCAGATAGAGCAGGGTTTGCGTGCGCCCGC
>JAPSLP010000079.1 GCA_031180665.1 Cupriavidus sp.
CCGTTCTGCTTTTCCACGCCGGCCTGCTGTATCTGATCCAGAGTGGGCTCGCGCGCAAGATGACCGAAGCGGTGATCGCGCCCGAAATCATCGCCCGTATCATTCCGCTGGAACCGCCGCAGCAGCCCGCGCCGGAGCCGCCCAAGCCGACGCCGAAACCGGAGACCCCTCCCAAGCAGGTCAAGGTCACCAAGCCGACGCCGCAGCCCAAGCCGCAACCGAAGCCCGAACCGCGGATCGAGCCGACGCCGGCGCTGCCGCCGACGCCGACCGCAGTCGAAGCGCCGCCCGCACCGCCAGCGCCGCCCGCCCCGCCGCCGCCCGAGCCGGCACCGGTCGCCACCGGTCCGCGCGCCGTCGGCATCGGCGAGATCCAATGCACGCCGCCGCAGCCGACCTATCCGTCGCAATCGCGGCGGATGGGCGAGACCGGCAAGACCGTGGTACGCCTGACCACCGACGATACCGGCAAGGTCGTCAAGACGGCCGTGGTCAGCTCCAGCGGTTCATCCCGCCTGGACCAGGCGGCGATCGACGCGGTCCAGCGGATGCGCTGCAAGCCTTATGTCGAGAACGGTCGGGCGATCGCGGTCACCGCGCAGCAGCCGATCGCTTTCGAGCTGAACTGATTTGAACTGAACCCTCCATACGATTTACGACTTACCAGGAACCATCATGCAGGACCTCGGACTCAGCCATCTGTGGGCGCAAGGCGATTTCGTCATGCGTGCGACCGCCATCATTCTGCTCGTCATGTCGCTGGCGTCATGGATCGTGATCCTCACCAAGGCGTGGGATCTGGTCCGCCTGAAGAAAATGGCGCAGGGCGCGGAAAAGCGCTTCTGGCATTCGGACGATTTCGACCATGCGCTCGAAACGCTCGGCAGCAGCGAATCGAATCCGTTCCGCACGCTGGCACTGACCGGCAAGGAAGCGGCCCAGCACCATCGCGCCAGCCAGCCCCAGCTGCATGACGTGATGGATATCTCTGACTGGCTGACCCGCTCGCTCAAGAGCGCGATCGATGAAGCCGTCTCGCGCATGCAATCGGGCCTGGCGATCCTGGCCTCGGTGGGCTCCACCGCGCCGTTCGTCGGCCTGTTCGGCACCGTGTGGGGCATCTACCACGCGCTGATCGGTATCGGCGCCTCAGGCGTGCCGACCATCGACAAGGTCGCGGGTCCGGTCGGCGAAGCGCTGATCATGACCGCCTTCGGCCTGGCCGTGGCGATCCCCGCGGTGCTCGGCTACAACGCGCTGACGCGCGGCAACAAGGCGGTGATCTCGAAGCTGAACCGCTTTGCCCACGACCTGCACGCCTACTTCGTCACCGGCGCCCGCGTACGCCCGACCGGCGCGCGGGTCGCCGACGACAACGCGGTGCGCCTCGCGGTCAAGAACTGAACTGACGCGGACCGCCCTCCGCTCGAAAGGAAGTCATCATGGCATTCGGTACTCTCGACGATGACGATGACGCAGTCATGAGCGAGATCAACATGACGCCGCTGGTCGACGTCATGCTCGTGCTGCTGATCATCTTCATCATCACCATTCCGGTGATCAATCACGCGGTCAAGATCGACCTGCCGCGTGCGACCAACCAGCCCAACGATCCCAAGCCGCAAAGCATCAACCTGTCGATCGACGCGGCAGGCAAGGTGTTCTGGAACCAGCAGGAGATCGACGACGCGACGCTGCAGAACAATATCTCGCAGGCGGCGCAGCAACAGCCGCAGCCGGAGCTGCATCTGCGTGCCGACCGCGACGTGCGCTACGAGCGCGTGGCCGAGGTGATGGCCGCCGCCCAGCACGGCGGTCTGGGCAAGATCGGCTTCATCACGGAGCCGAAGCAGTAGGTCCCCCAGCGGCGCGCAGTGCCGCGCCGCTTTGCCCGAGCCCCACCCAGCGGTGGGGCTTTTTCTTTTGTGTTTCGAATGAAACCAAATGCGTTTTTTGGCAGCACTGCCTCCGGCTGCCCGATATCATGCAGGGAGTCGTTGTAATGATAACGATTCTCATTTAATATGAACGGCACGACGGCAGCCGCCCATCCCGGCGCCGTGAAACCGACCATCCCCGAACAGGAGCCCCATCGATGAGCACCCTAGCCCTGCCGCTGACGCAACCGCGCGAAGTCACCCGCCGCCGCCTGTCGCTGCGCCGCGTGGTGGTCAACCAGAATCCGGCGCCCGACGCGCGCCGCGAGGCCGCGGCGCCGTCGGCGATGGCGACGGTCAAGTCGGCGGTGGCCCGCCTCGAAGCGCTGGTGCGCGACAATCGCAACGCCAATGCGGCCGTCCATGCGGCCCCCGCGCAGACGGCGGAGGCGGTGCCGCTGGAAGTCCTGATGCGCGGCGCGACCACGCTGCCGATCCTGCATAACGGCGAGGTCTACACGCTGCGCAAGACGCGTTACGGAAAGTTGATTCTGACGAAATAAGCCGCTCGCCGTGGCATGCCGCATCGCGCGGCATTCCGGCATCGGGCTGCCCGCTCCAGGACGGAGCGGGCCCGGCCGCCGCGATTACCGGCGGCCGATGAGGAACGATCAGGCCGAAGCCGCCAGCTCAGACGCCCAGCGCGGCAATGCCGGCGCGGCCGATCTGCGCATCCTCGCTCGACTTGACGCCCGACACGCCCACCGCGCCGACCACCTGGTCGCCTGCGATGATGGGCACGCCGCCCTCCAGCATGCCTTGCAGCACCGGCGCGGTCATGAACGAATTGCGGCCGTTGTTGATCATGTCTTCGTAGATCTTCGATTCGCGGCGGCCCAGCGCCGAGGTGCGGGCCTTTTCGGTCGCGATATAGGCGGAGATCGGCGCAGCGCCGTCGAGCCGCTGCAGGGCCAGCAGATGGCCGCCGTCATCGACGATGGCGATCGAGACTGCCCAGTGATGGGCCTTGGCCTCGGCTTCGGCTGCGGCCATCACCTTCTTCACGTCTTCCGCAGTCAGCACGGACTTTTGCTGCATACCACTCTCCTGGAATCGATAAACAATGAGCCGGCAGTATAGCGCCGGCACCACTTCGGTGACCATGACGCGGGGCGCCTTTGTCGGGCAAAACAGCCATGCCAAAAAAGCAAAGGGCCCCGCAGGGCCCTTGCTTCAGATCGTTCGGATCGCCGGCTTAGTGGCGATGATGGCGATGTCCGTGACCGCCATGCCAGTGGCCGTGCCTGCCGCCGTGGTAGTGCCGGCCCGGATGACCGTAATAGCGCGGCGGGCCGTAGTAGCGCGGCGGACCATAGTGCGGAGGACCGTAGTAGCCGTAACCCGGCGGCCGTACCACCACCGGCGGGGGACCGTAGTAGACCGGCGCCGGCGCCACCACCACGGGCGGCGGCGCGACATAGGCCGGCGGGGGATAGTAGGCCGGACCGCCGACGACCACGCCCGGCACGCCGATCACCACGCCGACGTCGACCCGGGCCATCGCCGCGCCGGAGGCCATCGCAGCCAGCACGCCAAGCCCTGCGAGCAACCAACGTTTCATGATCTTGCTCCTCGCAAGGTTGATCTTGATACCCGTATTCTAGGCCCCGGCTGAATCACAGGTGCAACGGCGGGTTCTACATTGTTACCGTCAGTAACATCCTTGCCTGGAAGGGTACGAGAGCGATCATGCGACGCTTGCGTCCCGGGCGGCGACCGCCCACAATACCGGGCTTGCCGTGCGGCCGTGGAGAAATTGGTAGACTCAGCAGACTTAAAATCTGCCGCCTTTCCGGGCTTACGGGTTCGAGTCCCGTCGGCCGCACCAACCACGCCGCCCCGCCGTACTACCGCGCGACCCGGCGCCCCGGGCCGATGCGGGGCCCTTGCAGCCCCGCCCGCTACCCCCTCCTACCGCCCGATCCGCTAACCGGTTCAGAGCAGCACGGCGCACAGCAGCGCGCCGGCGCCGACCAGGAACACGAACAGCAGCGCGGCCAGCAGCATCGGTTTGCGGCCGGCGCGCAGCAGGTCGCCGATCCGCGTGTGCAGGCCGATCGCGAGCATCGCGCAGGCCAGCAGCCAGTTGTCGAAGGCAACCAGACCCGGCTTCCATTCGGCCGGCACCAGGCCGAAGGAGTTGATCGCCAGCACGGCGACGAAGCCGAGCGCGAACCAGGGAATCGCCGCGCGGATCCTGGCCCAGTCGATGCCACGACCGCCGGCCGTTGCACCCTGCGCCCGGTCCTCGGCACGCGGCCACAGGGCCAGGATCAGCAGCAGCGGTCCGAGCGCCAGCACACGGACCATCTTGGCCAGCACGGCGGCGTCGCCCGCCGTCTCGCCGACCGCCTTGCCGGCGACGATCACCTGCGCGACCTCGTGCAGCGTGGCGCCGGTGTAGATGCCGAAGGCCCGCTCGCCGACCTGCCAATGCCAGACGTTGGTCACCAGCTCGTACAGATACGGATACAGCAGCATGCCGACGGTGCCGAACAGCACCACCGTCGCCACCGCGACGGCGGTCTGCCGGTCGTCGGTACGCGCGATCGAGGCGACCGCGATCGCCGCCGCCGCGCCGCATACCGCGCTACCGGCGCTGACCACGACGGCTTCGCGGCGCGTCAGGCCCAGCCACCGGGTGCCGACCCAGACCCCGACGCACAGCGTCGCCGCCAGCATCAGCAACGGCGCCACCACCCCGCCGACACCGAGCGCCTCGATCGAGCCGAAGGTCAACCGCAGGCCGTACAGCGCCACGCCGAGACGCAGCAAGGTCTGCCTGGCCAGCTGCATGCCGGGCGCCAGCGGCGCCAGCCAGTGGCGCGGCAAGGTATTGCACGCCACCATGCCGGCGCACATGGCCAGCATCAGCGGGCTGACGCCCAATCGCGACAGCGCCGGCAGCCCGGACAGGACCAGCGCGAGCCACGCAATGGCGCCCAGCGGCGCGAGCGTCAGCAATCGGTAGCGCCAGGAAATGGACGGCGTTGGGGCGGTGGCGGGGGCGGCGGCAGGAATCGAAGTGGTCGGCATGGCGCAGGGACGACACGGGCGTATAGGAATGACGCCAGCGTAACAACCGCCCTTTCATCTGTAAAACAGGTAATATCGTTATTTCTTACCTGGTTTATAGATATGCAACATCGCCCCTTGCGGCTGACGCTGCGTCAGCTTGCCGTTTTCGTCGCCGTGGTCCAGCACGGCAGCACGACCGCCGCTGCCGATGCGCTGGCGATGTCGCAGTCCGCCGTCAGCGCGGCGCTGGCCGATCTGGAACGCGCGCTGGACCGGCGCCTGTTCGACCGCGTCGCCAAACGGCTGACCATCAACGAGACCGGACGCCAGTTCTTCCCCCGCGCATTGTCGCTGCTGGACCAGGCGCACGAACTGGAACGCTTCGCCGCGGACGCCGGCGTGCAGTTGCGCATCGCCGCCAGCAATACGATCGGCAGCTATCTGCTCCCCACCCTGTTGACCGGCTTCCGTCAGGCGCAGCAACAGCCCTGCGCGCTGGACCTGCGCATCGGCAATACCCATGACGTGCTGCAGGAGCTGTTGCGGCTGGAGGCCGATATCGGCCTGATCGAGGGCACCTGCCACGAGCGCGAGCTGACCAGCGTGCACTGGTGCGACGACGAGATGGTGGTGGTCGTGGGCGCCGGGCATCCGCTGGCGCGGGCCGATGGCGATCTGCGCGCGCTGCGCGAAGCGGACTGGCTGGTGCGGGAGCGCGGCTCCGGGACCCGCGAGATCGTCGAGCAACGGCTCGCGCCACTGCTCGGGCCGCTTCGTTTCGCGCTGGAGCTCGGCAACGCCGAAGCGATCAAACGCGCGGTGATGAGCGGCTTTGGCGTCAGTTGCCTGTCGCTGCATGTGGTGCGCGACGAACTGGAGCGCGGCACGCTGGTGGCGCTGCGCCGTGGCCTGCCGCGGCTGGTGCGGCCCTGGCACCTGGTGGTCCACCAGGACAAGTACCCGACCCAGGGCCTGCTGGCCTTTACCGAATACCTGCGCCGGACCGCACCACAACTGGAACTGGAAGAACTGGAAAAGCGCGAGGGATGAAAGCCGATCTGCAATCCAGTCAGCGCACCAATCGGGGCCCGGACGCGGGCCCTGTCGAACCGATCAGGCTGCCTGCGCCTCGCCCGCCTCGCTTTGGCGCGCCACATAGCGGTCCAGCCAGCGGAACAGCAGCGGATTGAGCACGATCGACAGCAAGGCGCCCGCCAGGATCAGGCTTTGGGCGCGTTCGGGCAGGATCTGCAGGAACACGCCGAGGCTGGCGAGAATGAACGAGAACTCGCCGATCTGCGCCAGGCTGGCGGCAATCGTCATGCCGGTCCGGTTCGAATAGCCGAACATCCGCACGATGCCGAGGGCCGCCACCGACTTGCCCACCACGATGATCGATACGGTCGCCAGCACGCCCCAGGGGTCGCGCACCAGCACCATCGGATCGAACAGCATGCCGACCGAGACGAAGAACAGCACCGCGAAGGCGTCCCGCAACGGCAGCGACTCCTCGGCGGCGCGATGGCTGAACTCCGACTCCGCCAGCACCATACCGGCGAAGAACGCCCCCAGCGCGAACGAGACACCGAACAGGGAATAGGCGCCGAAGGCGACCCCCAGCGCGGTCGCCAGCACGCCGAGTCGGAACAGCTCGCGGCTGCCGGTCCAGACGATGCGCTCGAGCATCCAAGGAATGAAGCGGCGGCCGATCACGAGCATCACGGCGACGAAGGCCGCGACCTTGCCGAGCGTCAGCGATACCGTCAGCAGGATGTCGGTGACGCTGGCCGCCGGCGCTTCGCCTGTGCCGCCGGCCGGTACCAACAGGCCCGACAGCGCCGGCAGCAGCACCAGCGCCAGCACCATCGCCAGATCCTCGACCACCAGCCAGCCGACCGCGATGCGGCCCTGCTCGCTATCGACCAGATCCCGGTCCTGCAACGCCTTGAGCAGCACCACGGTACTGGCCACCGACAGCGCCAGCCCGTAGACCAAACCCTGGCCCCAGCTCCAGCCGAAGCCCCACGCCACGCCCATGCCGAGCAGCGTCGCGATGCCGATCTGCGCCACCGCGCCCGGAATTGCGATCTTTCGCACCGCCATCAAGTCGCGGATCGAGAAATGCAGGCCCACGCCGAACATCAGCAGGATCACGCCCAGCTCGGCCAGCTCCGGCGCCAGCGCCTGGTCGGCGGTGTAGCCCGGCGTATGCGGTCCGACCACCACGCCCGCGCACAGGTAGCCGATCAACGGCGGCAACCGCAGGCGCCCCGCCAACGCACCGAGGACAAAGGCCAGGACAATGCCGCCGACGATGGTGCTGATGAGCGGAGTAGCGTGATGCATGCGTGGTGGTTTCCTTCTGATGGCCGGCGTGACACCGGGGAGTCGAACGGCGATCCGGTCCCGATCGACGCGGACACGCCGCCATCGACGGGGCCTGGTGCCGGCGCCGCCCGGGCGGACAGTCTGCGGAATTGAAACCGAATGGGAGTCGTCGCCACCGGCAGCGGTGCCCGGGGCGCGAGGCCCGGGCACCGCTGCCGGCATGGTCCAGCAACGGCGACGACAAGTGCGATAGACGTAATGTATCACGCGCGCCACGCGGTCAAGCCGCGATCAGGGCGCAAAAAAGGCCGCGAAAGATCGCGAATGGTGGCGAAAAGCGGCGCGGGGAATGCCGGGATAGGCACGGATCGGCGGCGAAACCGCGGATCGGGCGCGACAGGTGGGGAAAATCGATGGAGGCGGGGGTCGGAATCGAACCGGCGTACACGGCTTTGCAGGCCGCTGCATAACCACTCTGCCACCCCGCCGGGTGACCTGGATGCTGGATTGTAGCCGCTGAGGCTTCCGGGCGCCGGAGGCCGATGCGGCAGCATCGCAAACTAAAAAGGGAAGCGCTGCTTCCCTTTCGGACTGGAGCGGGAGACGAGTCTCGAACTCGCGACCTCAACCTTGGCAAGGTTGCGCTCTACCAACTGAGCTACTCCCGCATG
>JAPSLP010000004.1:0-6292 GCA_031180665.1 Cupriavidus sp.
TGCACGTGACCTTCGGCATCATCTGGCTGATCACGCTGATGTTCCAGCTGAACAAGCACGGCCTGATCGCGGCCAACAAGCGCCGCCTGATGTGCCTGTCGCTGTTCTGGCACTTTCTGGATGTGGTGTGGATCGGCGTGTTTACCTTCGTCTATCTGATGGGAGTGATGGTATGAGCGCCCACGACTATTCGTTCTCGAACCTGGCCGACCAGGGCGGTCACGGCCATGGTCACCACGACGATCACCACGACCACGACGATGGCGCCGCGCATGGCACCCTCAAGAGCTATGTGATCGGCTTCGTGCTGTCGGTGATCCTGACGGCGATCCCGTTCTGGCTGGTGATGGGCAAGGTCATCGACAACCAGAACACCACCGCGCTGGTGATTCTCGGCTTTGCCGCCGTGCAGATCGTGGTCCACATGATCTACTTCCTGCACATGAACACCAAGTCCGAAGGTGGCTGGAACATGCTGGCGCTGATCTTCACGATCGTGCTGGTCGTCATCACGCTGGCTGGCTCGCTTTGGGTCATGTATCACATGAACACGAATATGATGCCGGTGATGACGCACGACATGAAATCGATGCCTTGACCACGCCCGCACCCGCAAACCACAGCCCGGATCGCAAGCCCGTTCCCCGCAGCCCGGCCGCCCTCGCGGTGCTGGCGCTGCTGGCGGTACTGGCTTTCGCCGGGCTGTTTGCGTTGGGCACCTGGCAGGTCGAGCGCCGGGCCTGGAAGCTCGATCTGATCGAACGCGTCGAGTCGCGCGTGCATGCGCCGCCGGTCGACGCACCGGCGCCCGAGCGCTGGCCGCTGGTCAGCGCCGCGGCCGACGAATACCGGCATGTCCGCGCGACCGGCACCTTCCTGCACGATCGCGAGACGCTGGTGCAGGCCACCACCTCGCTCGGCGGCGGCTTCTGGGTAATGACGCCGATGCGGATGCGCGATGGCACCGTGGTGCTGGTCAACCGCGGCTTCGTGCCGCCCGAATTCCGCTCGCGCGAGAGCCGGGCGAAGGACGAGCCGTCCGGCGAAACCACGGTCACCGGCCTGCTGCGCATCAGCCAGACCGGCGGCGGCTTCCTGCGCCGCAACGATCCGGCCGCCAATCTCTGGTATTCCCGCGATGTACAGGCCATCGCCGCCGCGCGCGGACTGGAACGGGTCGCCCCTTACTTCATCGATGCCGATGCCGGCCCGCAGGAAGCGTTCGGTGCGTCGGGCGCGCCGCGCCGCTGGCCGGTGGGCGGGCTGACGGTGGTGACCTTCCACAACAGCCATCTGGTCTATGCGCTGACCTGGTACGGGCTGGCGCTGATGGTGCTGGGCGCCGCCTGGTACGTGGGCCGCGAGGAACTCCGGCTGCGCCGCAGCCGATGAGGGACAATGCGGTGCATGCCGGTCCGCCCGGCATGCACCGGCCCGCGGCGCCGCGGCGGTGCGCCTCGATCGCCGGCGCCATCCTGCTTCGACCCTGACGATGCCTCTTTCCACCGATTCCCCTCCGAAGCCCGCCGGCCCGGCGCCGGCGACCGCCAACGGCGCCCCGGCCCCCACGCTGCGGGGCGAGCGCGCGCGCGACGCGACCGCCCGCAAGAACATGGAGCAGCTGATCGAGCTGCGCTGGATCGCGGTGCTCGGTCAGGTCGCCACCATCAGCGTGGTGCATTTCGGCCTGGACGTGCCGCTGCCGGTCAACCAGATGCTGGCGGTGCTGCTCGGCCTGATTGCGTTCAATGCGCTCAGCCTGCTGCGGCTGCGCTTCGTCGCCGAGGTTTCGCAGACCCAGCTGTTCGTCTCGCTGCTGGTCGATATCGGCATGCTGACCGCGCTGCTGTATCTGAGCGGCGGCGCTTCCAATCCCTTCGTCTTCCTCTATCTGCTGCAGGTGATCCTGGGCGCGGTGCTGCTGCAGGCATGGTCGATCTGGGTGATCGTGGTGGTCACGGCATCGTGCTTCGCCGGCCTGGCGTTGGTGGGCAAACCGCTCGCGCTGCCGCCGGACCACGAGCAAGGTCTCGCCAGCCTCTATATCCAGGGCATGCTGATCTGCTTCGTGCTGAACGCGGCGTTGCTGGTGGTCTTCATCACGCGGATCATGCGCAATCTGCGCGCCCGCGACGAGCATCTGGCCGACCTGCGCCAGCGCGCCGCCGAGGAAGAACACATCGTCCGCATGGGCCTGCTGGCCTCGGGCGCCGCGCACGAACTGGGCACGCCGCTGGCCACGCTGGCGGTGATCCTGTCCGACTGGCGGCGCATGGAGCCATTCTCGAAGGACCCGGAACTGCTGCAGGAGCTCGGCGAGATGCAGACCCAGGTGCAGCGCTGCAAGTCGATCGTCAGCGGCATCCTGCTGTCGGCGGGCGAGGCGCGCGGCGAGGCACTGACCGAGACCACGGTGCGCCGCTTCGTCGACGATCTGGTGGCCGAATGGCGCGCGACGCGGCCGGTCGCCGAGTTCTCGTACGAATACCGCTTCGGCCCGGACCTGCCGATCCTGTCGGACTCGGCCATCAAGCAGATGGTCTGCAACGTGCTCGACAACGCGCTGGAGGCCTCGCCGCGCTGGGTCGGCTTCGACGTGCGGCGCGAGGATGATACGCTGGTGCTGTCGGTGCTCGACGAAGGCCCCGGCTTCGCGCCGCAGATGCTCGAGCGGCTGGGCAAGCCCTATCAGTCGAGCAAGGGCCGGCCGGGCGGCGGACTGGGGCTGTTCCTGGTCGTCAACGTCGCCCGCACGCTGGGCGGCAGCGTCGCCGCGCACAACCGTCCGCAAGGCGGCGCCATGGTGACGATGAAGCTGCCGCTGGCGGCAATCACGCTGGAAGAGGAGGCCGAAGATGCAGCCCAATGATGCCGAGCGCGACCCCGCCGCGGCCGACCAACCTACCCAGGCGCAGGCCGGGGCCGGGCGCGTGCTGATGATCGTCGAGGACGACGCGGCCTTCGCCCGCACGCTGCGGCGCTCGTTCGAGCGGCGCGGCTATCAGGTGCTGCATGCGACCAGCCTCGAAGGGATGAACGAACTGCTGAAGGAGCATTCGCCCGGCTATGCGGTGGTGGACCTCAAGCTCAAGGGCGAGGCCTCGGGCCTGGCCTGCGTGCAGGCGCTGCACGCGCACGATGCCGACATGCTGATCGTGGTGCTGACCGGCTACGCCAGCATCGCGACCGCGGTCGAGGCGGTCAAGCTCGGCGCCTGCCACTATCTTGCCAAGCCATCGACCACCGACGATATCGAGGCCGCCTTCGAGCGCGCCACCGGCGATGTGGACGTCGAGGTCACCGGTCGTCCGACGTCGATCAAGACGCTCGAGTGGGAGCACATCCACGAGACGCTGGCCGCGACCGGCTTCAATATCTCCGAGGCGGCGCGCCGGCTAGGCATGCATCGCCGCACGCTGGCGCGCAAGCTGGAGAAGCAGCGGATCAAGTAGGGCTGGGCGGCGGACGTCTCCGTTCGCACGTCTCCCGCCGGACATCTCCGGTCGGGAGTCTCCCAGCGGATACCTCCTGTCCGCGGAAATGGGTATAGGCTGGATCGTGCCGATGTCGGGCCCGATGCCGGCGCCCATTTCCCCAGGAGACGCGACATGATCAGCAAGAACACCATCTGTCTGTGGTACGACGGCGACGCCCTTGACGCCGCCAACTTCTATGCCCAGACCTTTCCCGACAGCGCCGTCGGCGCCGTCCACCGTGCACCGGGCGACTATCCCGACGGCAAGGAAGGCGATGCCTTGATGGTCGAGTTCACCGTGATCGGCATCCCTTGCCTCGGGCTGAACGGCGGCCCGCATTTCAAGCACAACGAATCCTTCTCCTTTCTGGTCACGACGGAGGACCAGGCCGAGACCGACCGCTTGTGGGACGCGATCGTCTCCAATGGCGGCCAGGAAAGCGAATGCGGCTGGTGCAAGGACCGGTGGGGCCTGTCATGGCAGATCACCCCCCGTGCGCTGCTCGATGCGGTGACCGGCTCCGATCGCGCGGCCGCCAAGCGCGCCTTCGACGCGATGATGACCATGAAGAAGATCGACGTCGCCACGATCGAGGCCGCACGGCAGGGGCAGGCCGCATCGTCGAGCTGATCAAGCCGAGCAAGGCGATCAAGCTGAGGTAGGGGATCAAGCCGATCGAGCTGCTCCAAACGCCAATTCGTTCTTACGGTATGGGCACGCATACTCGTGGAAGCGCTGACCGAATTCGAAAAAGAGGTCGGCCGGATTCGCGTGCCTTGCGTGCGTCGCGTGGATGCACCTCGCAACGCCGCACGCATCGGGCCGGCCCCCTCACGGAGACATCCCGCCATGCAGATCGCGTCCCTGCTGGACCAGCCGCTCGGTAATCTCGCCGACTGCGTCCGTGCCCACGCTAACGCCCGTCCCGGGCATCCCGCCGTCATCGACCATCGCACCACGCTGTCGTACCGCGAGTTCGACGCGCTGGTCGATCGCGTGGCGACGGCGCTGCAGCGCGATGGCTTGCAGCCCGGCGATGCGCTGGCGATCTGCGCCGCCGCGTCGATCGAGTACGCGGCGGTGTTCCTCGGCGGGCTGCGTGCCGGCGTTGCCATTGCGCCGCTGGCACCGTCATCGACGCCGCAGGCGCTGGCCGGCATGATTGCCGACTCGGATGCACGGCTGCTATTCGTCGACGCAGCGGTGCTCGATGCCCTGCAGGGCGCCGGCATCGAGGCCACGGTGCCGCGCATCGGACTGGACGGCGCGCAGACCGGTACCGCCTTCGCGGACTGGCTGGTGCCGGCCGGCAGCCGGCCGCGCGAGACGCCGCTGGGCCAGGGACAGGTCTTCAACATCATCTATTCGTCCGGTACCACGGGCGCGCCCAAAGGCATCGTGCACGACCACGCGCTGCGCTGGAACCAGATCCGCCGTACGCACGAGAGCGGCGGCTACGGGCCCGACGCGGTGACGCTGATCGCCACGCCGCTGTATTCGAACACCACGCTGGTCAGCTTCATCCCGACGCTCGCGCTGGGCGGCACCGTGGTGCTGATGCCGAAGTTCGATGCGCAGCGCTATCTGGAATTGGCAGAGCGGCATCGTGTCACGCACGCGATGCTGGTGCCGGTGCAATACCAGCGGTTGCTGGCCCGGGAGGATTTCGATCGCTACGACCTGTCCTCGTTCAGGATGAAGTTTTCGACCAGCGCGCCGCTCAGTGCGGCGCTGAAGGCCGACATCCTGCGCCGCTGGCCGGGCGGCCTGGTCGAGTATTACGGCATGACCGAAGGCGGCGGCAGTTGCGTGCTGGCCGCGCACGAGTTTCCGGACAAGCTCCATACGGTCGGCAAGCCGATGGAAGGCCACGATATCCGGCTGATCGACGACGAGGGCAACGAGGTGCCGGTCGGCCAGATCGGCGAGGTGGTGGGACATTCGAACACCATCATGGCGGGCTATCACAAGCAGCCCGACAAGACCGCCGCCGCCGAATGGTACGACGCCACCGGCAAGCGCTTCATCCGTACGGGCGACGTCGGCCGCTTCGACGAGGACGGTTTCCTGACGCTGATGGACCGCAAGAAGGACATGATCATCAGCGGTGGCTTCAACATCTATCCGAGCGACCTTGAAGCGGTGCTGCAGCCGCATCCCGACGTGGTCGAATGCGCGGTGGTCGGCGTGCCGTCGCAAAGCTGGGGCGAGACGCCGGTGGCCTTCGTGGTGCTGCGCGAGGGTGCTGCGGTCGATGCCGAGGCGCTGCGCGAATGGGTCAATGCGCAAGTCGGCAAGACCCAGCGGCTCGCCGCGCTGGAGCTCTGCGCGCAACTGCCGCGCAGCGCGATCGGCAAGGTGCTCAAGCGCGAGCTGCGGGATGGGTTTCGTGGGGGCAGGGCGCTCGATTGAGCGTTATCGCTCAGCGGGCGCCGTTGCCCTCTCCCCCGCCCCTCTCCCGCAAGCGGGAGAGGGGAGCAAACCGACGGTTCACCGACTGTGTTCTCCCTCTCCTCTCAGGGAGACCACAGTCAAACCAACTGTGTTCTCCTCCCCTCAGGGAGACCACAGTCAAACCAACTGTGTTCTCCTCCGCCTCAGGGAGACCACAGTCAAACCAACTGGGTTCTCCTCCGCCTCAGGGAGACCACAGTCAAACCGACTGTGTTCTCCCTCTCGTCTCAGGGAGACCACAGTCAAACCAACTGTGTTCTCCCTCTCCCCCTCAGGGGGAGAGGGCTGGGGAGAGGGGGTGGTTTGCATCCCGCCGCCACTAGCCACCCACCCCCCCCCCCCCCCCCCCCCCCAAAAAAACC